>JBAYTR010000010.1:0-196805 GCA_041675505.1 Bacteroidia bacterium
GAGAAACGGGACTTATGCAGCTTAAAGGAATTTATTCCTACAAAACGTTTGAGTTCACCCGTTTCCTTTTTCGGTAAAAGTTAAGACTTTTAATCTTATGCAAACTAAAGGCAAAACGTTAGCACCAAGTTTATGACAGACATGAAAGATAAAATATGGTATGAGTTTCTGCACACAAAGCATGGTGACGACTATTTGGTATTATATTTAGGTAGGCTCAAGCGGACACGTAAGATAATAAATATTCTGACAATTGTCTTCTCGACAACTGGTATTTTTAGTTGGAAAATTTGGTTGTATTTGCCATCTGTGACAAGTGGTGTAATTGCTTTAATACAAATTTTTAAATTATTGGAAAACCAATTCGTGGTCACAGACAAAGACATTGAGCAAGTTTCTATTTTGCGAAATATGTATTTTGAACATTGGAATAACGTTGAAAAACTTTGGATTGAATACCAATCAAAAGAAATAACAGAGAAGCAAGCGACAGCGCGATTTTTTGCATTAAGAAAGTTTGCAAAAAGCATTGAAGCCCTTGACACAAAACTCAGCATACAAACAATTTCTACCTTACAAGACAAAGCTGACATGAGAACTAATGATTATATTAAACAATACCACTCTTAAAATTTAAAATTATGGCTAAGACAAACAAACCAGCTGGGACACCAAAAGGCACAGCAAAAGGCACACCGGGAGGTGAAGTGAGAGGAGATGTACCAAAGATGAGAAACCCATCACCACCACCAAAGACAAAAAAGTAATTAATGGTTGAGGACTTGGTGGATTTCGCATTTTAGGAACACCGAATCTGCGTTGACATATTTCGCAAACACCGTTTTGTATCTTGTGACGGTTCAGGAAGCAGTTGACACGGGCAAAAAACCTGGTGCTAACACACGTCTTGCGCCATTGCCGGCTCAGTGGTAATTTAAAATTTATTCTACGCATAATGATTAATACTAATTTGATAGTTAAAAATTACGCTTGCGGCAACGACCGCAAGGCGTGGGAACGTTATTCTATGACAGAAAAAACAGACAGACAATGAAAATAAAAACAGCTATATTTTTTTACATTCTGACCATACTGACTTCTTGCAATGGACAGACTTCGAATAAGAAAACATACTCTGACCTATCTGCAAAGGGCGACACCGTTAAAGAACTCGGAAGCAACATTATGGTTGTTTACCAAGACAAGAAAAACGTTTATTGGTTTGGAAGTTGGGAAACTGGAGTGTATCGATATGACGGTAAGACTTTGATAAATTACACTACAAAACATGGTTTGCAAAATAATAGAATTGATGAAATTAAGGAAGACAAACTGGGAAATATTTATTTCAATAACGGTGGAGAAATAAGCAAATTCGATGGGCAAAATTTCATCACGGTCAGCACCGCAAGTAATTCGAATAATGAATGGAGGTTAGAACCTGATGATTTGTGGTTCAAGGGCTCTCAGGATTCGGGGTTGGTTTATCGTTATGATGGCAAATATTTACACCGACTTAAATTTCCTGAAACTAAAGAAGGCTATGACCAAATTGCAAAATTCCCTAACGTGAATTATAGTCCATATGACGTTTACATCACTTATAAAGACAAAAAAGGAAATGTTTGGTTTGGTACAGTGGCGCTGGGTGTATGCCTGTATAACGGAGAAACTTTTACCTGGCTTTCTGAAAAAGAGCTGGAATTTGATGTTGAAACAGGTTTTGGTATTCGTTCAATTATTGAAGACAGCAATGGCAAGTTTTGGTTCAGTAATTCGTTGCATCGCTTCAATGTATACGGACAAGACAATAAATATAATTACTCAAAAGAAAAAGGAATAGGTAGCTTAGATGGAAAGAAGGGTGGTGATTTAGTTGCTATTATCTCTATGGAAAAAGATAATAATGACTTATGGATGGCAACATACAACAAAGGTGTATATTGTTATAATGGACAACAAATAACACATTACCCAATCAAATATAATGGCGAAGACATTACAGTGTTTTCTATTTACAAAGACAATAATGGCGACCTTTGGCTTGGGACACACGAGAACGGAGCATATAAATTTAACGGACAAACATTTGAGAGATTTAAACTATAACAGAAAAAAGAAGAGCTGCTGCTAACAGCATGTTTCTGCAATGGTTCCGTGACAAGTTGGTTTTAGGTTTTATCTTCGTTCAACGTTTAGTTTCGTGGCACAGGACTCAGCTTCGGAAAGGCACCTCTGCAGAAACACAAACGGTAGCACGTGTAACAGACAACAAAACAATGGAAAATATACTATTTGACTTTATATCAAAATACATTTCGCTGACAGAAGAGGAGAAGAACGCAATCGTTTCTTCGGATATATTTCGCTCGGTAAAGAAAGGAACTACTTTACTCAAACAAGGACAACAATCGAAAGACAGCTACTTTGTTTTAAAGGGCTGCATTCGCACGTATTACATAATAGATGGAGAAGAAAAAACTACCGCTTTCTATACAGAAATGGATGCCTTAACACCTCCTTGTGTTTTAAATAAAGCGCCTTCTGAATATTATGTAAGTTGTATAGAAGACACTATTCTTACTGTTTCAAATGCTGATATGGAAGCAGAAGTAAACAGCAAATTTCCAAAGTTTGAAATCATGTGCAGAAAATTGTCGGAAGAATTGTTAGCCAAACAACGAATAGACTTTGACGAGTTCAAGACCTCTTCTCCTGAACAACGGTACCAAAACTTATTGCAAAAAAGACCTGACCTTATTCAACGTGTGCCGCAACACCAGTTAGCCAGTTATCTTGGCATAAAACCACAATCATTAAGCAGGTTAAGAGCACGGATTATAGAGAAAGATAAAGGGTAACATGTGCATTACTTAACTTAAGTGAACAAGTTGTAGCATCTCGCCCATCTACTTTTGCGCTATCGTTTAGCAACAATAGACATGCAAAAGAAAATTTTATGGTTGGGGCTCGCCATAGTGTTAAGCACTATACACGTTAACGCTCAATATGACAAACAAGACAGCTCCTACAAAAAATGGTTTGTTGGTAGTACCCTCTACTTGTTAGGTAATTTTACTGAAGAACACAATCCTGAGTATATACAAGTAAATGCCGGATATAGAATAACACCTAAAGATGTTGTTCATTTTAGATTTAAAAGATCCGTTTATGATTGGCCTTTGGGTACACCTTGGGAAAAAATATTTGATGGGACTGAAGACACCTATCCCGGACACGCACGGATACTTGCACCTACATTAGGATACCAGCGGTTTTGGTGGAAAGGAGTCTATACATCCGTTTATGCAATGAATGCTTTTGAAAAATATATAGATGAGGATAATAAAAAGATGGGAAACGGATACACGTTATATCTGGACTTCTATTTGGGCTACCAGTTTAAGTTTTTAAAAAACCGCTTCTTTTTTGAACCGGCTATTGGAATTAGTTATTGGCCTCTAAGAACTAGTGTTCCGGAATCTTTTAAAGCAGTAGAAAAAAATTGGTCTAACTACTTTATTCAACCCGGGTTTGATTTTGGGTATAATTTTAATGTTAAACGGAATAAACGAAAGCAGTACTAACAAGAACATCATTCACCGCTAAAACCTGTTTCTTAACTTAAGTGAACGAGTTGCGGCATCACACCAATATACTTTTGCCCCATCATTTAACAATAATAAAAAACAGCTATGCAAAAGAAAAAAACTATGCTCCTCGTTGCACTTTTAGGTGCCCTTTCTATTAATCTTCAAGCACAATATGATAAAACAGACACCACTTACAAAAGGTGGTTTGTTGGCAGTACTTTATTTCTGGTAGGTAATTTGGATCCGGTAAACCCACCCGGCTTCGCTCAACTCAACTTAGGCTATCGCATTACAGGAAAAGATGTGGTTTCACTTGAACTAATCACCTGGAAACATGCCTGGCCTCTGGGTATTAACCCATTTTATAATAAGGCATACGGAACACCTGAAGAAAAATTTCCCGGTTATATAAGAGAATATGGGGTTGGCCTGGCTTATCAAAGGTATCTGTGGAAAGGCCTTTACGTAGCAGTACACGCAACACCTATGTGGCAAACGTTTAAGAATGAAAACGGTGATAAGGTTGGTAGTGGTTTCATTATATTCAACACTAATCGAATTGGCTATCACATTAAACTCTTTAAGGACAGGCTTTTTATAGAACCTTCTCTGGGTATTGCCGGTCGTGCTTTTTACACGGAAATGCCCGATGGATTTAAAGAAAAAGATGACAAGTGGCCAAAATACACGCCTGAACCGGGGCTGCATTTTGGATTTAATTTTTAACGATAGGCGTTTCTATACCACTACGTTTAAAGAACTAAAACCTCAACTAGCCATACTATCCATCAGACCGCTCTATTGTGAAGCAATTGGCGGTCTGACGGATTTTAGGTAAAGACAGGGACTAACTAAGTTTTTAGCTGATGATTTATGAAATCACAACAGGCACACGGCTATCCTTCGTGTGTGACTATAGTCTCTTTGCGCTTGCTTTTGTTGTTTTTTATCGCCAGTTTTACAGAACAAAAAGCGAATAGTTTTCTCTCCGATTGTGGTCTTGCTAAGTATGACGAAAAACAACCACTCGAAAGATTAATTTAAACAAATATGAATAGCATGAAAAAGTTACAATTCAAAGTAAGCATCAAAGCACCTGCGAGCAGGATATATGATTTTATGCTTGGTATAAACAACAAATCAACCTATGAGCAATGGACTGCTTTGTTTAACCCTACATCTACCTATGAAGGAAGTTGGGACAAGGGAACTAAAATTCTGTTTGTTGGAGTAGATGAGAAAGGAGAAAAGGGAGGCATGGTTTCCTGGATAGCTGAAAACATTCCCAACAAATTTGTTTCGATTCAACATTATGGTCTTTTACAAGCCGGCCAGGAAATTACAGAAGGACCGGAAGTAGAAAAATGGGCCAACGGATTTGAAAACTACACCTTCGAAGAAAACAATAGTCCCGATGGCTATCAGGGGACAACCGTTACAGTTGACTTAGACACCGTTGAAGATTTTTTAGAGTACATGAACGAGCACTACCCCAAAGCACTCGACAAGCTGAAAGAAATTTGTGAGAACTAGCCACTGCAAAAGTGTCTTAAAAACACAAGACAATAAACAGCCGCATGAACGTACAGGAACAAATCAAAGCATATATTATCGCTCAACCTGAACCAAAGCGTAGCGATATGCAAGTGCTGCACCATACCATTATGGAACTAATGCCGGCCTGTAAATTGTGGTTTCTGGATGGTAAAAACAGTGAGAACAAAACGGTTTCTAACCCCAACATCGGGTATGGACTTCACACCATAAAATATGCAGATGGTACAACGCGTGAGTTTTATCAAATCGGGTTAAGTGCCAACACAACCGGAATTTCTGTGTACATACTTGGCCTGAAGGATAAGGCTTACTTAGCCCAAACGTATGGGAAAGAACTGGGCAAGGCAAGTGTAACGGGGTATTGCATTAAGTTCAAAGCGCTCAAAGATATAAACATAAAAACACTTGAAGCGGCCATACGTTACGGATTGGCGCAGGTGGAATAGCGAATGACGTAATTAACCTTTTAATGCTGTTGGTTATTCGTTTGTATTATCCCCGCGGCTATACAGCATACTGAACTTCACCGTTAGCGGGAGTTTTAAAGGTCAGCATTATGAGCGGTTTTCTGATATTCAGTATTTACGTACTTTTGTCTAAATGCAAAATCATCTTAAGAATGAGAAAATTTCTTTTTGTGGTGCTGATACTTTCAATAAATATTTGTTGTTATGGTCAAAACACTGATTCAACAAATAAAGAAACCATTATTAATAAGTTTAAAAAAGATTTAGTGGGCACATGGATGCCGGATGATCATGAAGTTGCAATTCTAGAAGACGGGCATATTGTTGATACGGCATATCAAAACAACCTTCCATACCGACTAAAAGCTAAAAACAAAATTGTATTTTATAAAAACGGATACTTTAGGGTTGGTAATACAGGCACATTAAAACCCTATGAAATAATCGGAATCAAACATTACAAACCAAAATATTCCATTACCGTTAAACTTGATGGATATAATTATGAATTATCAATCGTTGATGATACACTTAACTTAAGTTATCGTTCAATACAATACAGTTGGACAGTGAGTTTTAATAGAAAACAATAGCCCTTTGCTAATCGAATAGCAGACCGCAAACCCTCTCTTTCTTGTATGCACATCCCCTTCTCTTCAAAAAAAGAACACCACATGTCATGTGCTTGCAAAGATTATCCAACAATCCAACCCTTTAGTCTACCCTCCCTAAACAAATTAACGCGAAACGTGTTGAATAATTAACTCTGTTTTTACTGTTGTTAAACAGAAAAGTTGGATAATAAAACACACCGCACAATTGAAAGCATTAAGTGAAACCGAGAAAGACCGAATTGTGGAAATGGCCTGGGAAGACCGAACCACTTTTGATGCCATTAAAGCACAATTTGGCCTGTCGCAGGGGGAAGTAGAAAAACTGATGCGAAAAGAACTCAAACGCTCCGGTTTTATACGGTGGCGCAAAAGGGTTTCTTCCGGTGTGGGCGTTAAACATAGTCGCAAGGCACCCTCAGGCATGTTGCGGTTTATGTGTTCCAGACAAAGAAACATCAGCGGGAATAAAATTGCGAAAAGATGATGTTCCCTACGGCATATGAAAAGATAGTTAGGAAAATACCAACGCTATCCTTAAACTGCAAATAAGGGTTTTTATGTTTGCTTTTGTTATTTTTTATCGCCAGTTTTACCTTGCAAAAGGTGAATGGGTTTTCACACTCTTGGTAATGGTATTGTAATGACATACCCATGAAACAATTCTCTGCACTTCTTTTAGTTTTTACTTTTGCTACATCTGCCTATTCTCAGAACCTTGATTACAAGCTATTCCGAAAGGGTTTAACTAAACTGTCCTGTATGCCGGCCGATTCGTTCAGTGTGGTTCAAGCCTGTTCTGAACTTATGTGTATAGACACAACTCTTTTTGATAAAAACATTAATCTTTATTATTCTGATTTGGGATGGAGTTATTACCGGCTTTTTCTTCATACCCAAGATACCATACACGTTAAAAGTGCGATAGGTTACTATCTTTTGTCAGATTATCATAAACCTGGTGCTTCTACAACATATTGGCAATTGGCTTCTCTATATCATTTAACAAAAGATTGTTTGAACGGGAGACGTTATTTAGAAAAATATAAAAGCGTTACTAAGAAAACATACTGGCAGAAGGAACAAATGAAATTGATGAAAAAGAAGTGTGATAAATAAACCGCCCGATTGCAGGCACTCAAACTATTTGAAAATAAAAAAGGTCGACCTCATCAGTCGACCTTTTTTATAGTACTATAATATCCGGATTATTTTTTTCCTTTCCACTCCACCAGCGCTTTTTCAACGTCTTGTTTGTACCAGAAACTGTTGGGGTTTTTATCGCCATTGTCTTTGGCTTTTTGAGCAAACACCAGTGCGTTTTTGTAGTCTTTCTTTTCAGCTAAAATTTGTGCTTTAATCCACAGCGCATACCACTCGTTACCTGCCAGCAAAATGGCCTGGTCAATGTAGGTGTTAGCGGCATCAAGGTTTTTCTTTTCAAGGTGGTAACGGGCGGCATTGGCGTGTATTCTCCAGGTGCCTGAAGTAGCGTTTTTAATGTTGTCCAAAGCCTGTTTTTCAGTTTCAGTTTTCACCACAAAAGATACGCGGGCATTGTCCCATTCCATATCTACGTTAGCCATATCATCACTAAATCCGCTGATGCTGTACATCAAACGTTCTCTTTTAGGTATGCTGGCCGGGAAAGTTTTGATACGTACCACATCGTTTTCCTGCTTGTATGATTCTTCAGAGGCAGAAGCATCTTTGTTAAGGATAACCGTCCACCCGGTTGGTGAAGGAATCATAAATACAGAATAGCTGCCTTTAGCCACGGGGGTGTTTTCAATGCTCACGTCTTTGCTGAAGGTAATTTTGGTGGCCGAGTTGGCACCTGCCCTCCATACTTTTTCAAAAGGCACCAGTGTGCCCCAAATGGTGCGGCCCTTTACTCCCGGGCTGCTGTAATCAATGGTAATGTCGGTTAAACCTACGGTTTGCATAACCTGTGCTTTAGGGCTGGGTTGTGGCAATTGCAACTGGGCAAGAGTCACGTTCACTGTTGCCATAGCAGCAACAAGCATCATCATGGTGTTTTTTCTTATCATATGTTTTTTAATTGAGTTAACTGTACTTTTGAAGGAATCACAAAGGTATACCCTCTATGAAGTTTAACAAAGTAATAATAGCCTGCTGTGCTTTTTTGTTTGGCGCAAACAACTTGCCTGCCCAACCCAACGGACAAGCCCTTGTGTACAAGGGTGCTGTAATTCATGTGGGCAACGGCAAAATAATACCCAACGGCATGGTTATTTGCCAGGGTGGTAAAATTGTATACGTGGGCGAAAACACTGCGGGTGCAGGTAAAAACGGCATAGTGAAAGACGTAACCGGTAAACACCTGTATCCCGGATTAATTGCCCTGAACAACATTGCCGGCCTCAACGAAATTGATGCAGCCAAACCAACACATGATTATGCCGAGGTAGGTAACCTGAACCCCAACATCAGAAGCGCACCGGCTTACAATTGTGATTCAAAAATTTTACCTACCATGCTGTACAACGGCATATTGTTTACACAACCCACTCCACAAGGTGGGAGTATATCAGGTACTTCTTCCATTATGGCTACCTCTTGCAACAACTGGCCCGCAGCAGCTGTAAAAACCGATGCGGCCATGCACATCCGCTGGCCCGAGTTTACGCCCCATGCGCGCATGGGCAACGATAAAATTCGTGAGGCTAAAGAACATACTCAACAATCAATAGTTGCCTTAAAGTCCTTTTTTACTGAGGCTGCTGCTTACCACAAAATGAACAACCCGCAACCTCAACAACTCAAGTTTGAAGCTTGCAAAAAACTGTTCAACGGTAACCAGAAACTTTTTCTGCACGTTACTCAACCCGATGTTTTGGTTGATGCCGCGCTGTTTTTTAAATCACTCAACGTTGCTGTGGTATGGGCATCTGCCAACCGTGCCGCTGAAATTATTCCCTTCTTGCAGGAACAACAATTGGCCGTAGTGGTTAACTCCATTCACCGATTGCCGTCAGTTTCACAATCTTCCGTAAATGAGCCGTATGCATTACCGGCCGTGCTGGCCAAAAACAATATCCCTTTTGCCATTACCTACTCAGGCTCATGGGAAGTGCGCAGCCTGCCCTACTCTGTGGGTACTGCCATTACCTACGGCTTAGATAAAGAAGTTGCACTCTCTTGCGTTACCATGCAGGCGGCTAACATGGCCGGTGTGGGTGATGTGTTGGGTACAATAGAAGAGGGGAAATCGGCCAGCCTTATCATTTGCGGGGGAGATATTTTCGATATGCAAAGCGGGAAAATAGAAGAGGTGCTGCTGAACGGAATTAACGTTGACCTGAACGAGAACAAACAAATTCAACTCTACAAAAAGTACAACGAGGCCAAATAGTTTACCGGCTGTTTAAATCAATAAGTGTTTTCACCAACTTGTGGTCGGAGTAACTCGTTTCAACCGCCTTGTAATTGTAGCCGTCAAAGTTTTCATTGAACAAAATGTAATCAATGCGGTACGAAGGAAAAGGACCGGTATAAGTAGTGCTGATACCGCTGCCGCTTTCTCTGAATGCGTCTTTCATACCCAGAGATAATTTGTCGTAGGCATATGACACGGGCGTATCGTTAAAGTCTCCGCACAACACCATAGGGTAAGGGCTTTGATCCATAAACTCTACCAGTTGTTCTACTTGTCCTGCACGCTTAATGAAGCCTGTTTTTAATTTGCGCAAAATGGTTTTGGTAGAAACCACGTCCGTATCGTCTTCCATTTTGGGTTGATTGGCAAAAGCATAATCATACTTTTCAAAACGAATGGATACCAGGTGTGTGTTGATGATGCGCACCGTATCGTTGTTGTTAATCACCACATCAGCATATGAACTAAAATTGGTAGAGTTGGAATCAAAAATAATGAGCCCTTTGTCAACTATAGGAAAGCGCGAGATAATGGGCACTCCGTAACACTGAATCTTATTATCAACCAACCTGGCGTAAGCAAAGTGATAATCCTTAAGTTCCTTTTTCAGATCATAGTCTTTAAACTCCCCCGACTCATACGACTCTTGCAAACAAATAATATCCGGCTTGTCAGTTTTAAACATTTCGGTAAAAGAAACGCTGGCCGAACTTCTTTTCTCCGGTGCCCCGAAGTTGTGTGTATTAAAGCTGTAAATGCTGATGGTGCGGCTTTTTACTTTCGCTTTTTTGGGGTCGGTTTGAAAATAACCAAACAGGTGGTTGTAGCCAATCAATATAGCCACCATAGAATACAGGGCACTCATTCTTATTTGAAAACCCCAGTAAAGAAAAAAGAAAATATTTACAACCAGCAAAATAGGATAAGCCATGCCCGCAAAGGCAAAGTACCACTGGTCTTGCGGAGACACGTGAGGCGCAAAATAAGAACACAACAATACCAGTATAGCCAGTATGTTAATGGGGAACATTATTTTATTAAGAATGTACATCAGTCGTTTTTACTTGCTTTAAATAAAATCGCTTTCTCCTTTTCCGAAAGACTTTCGTAGCCCGATTGCGAAATTTTATCCAGAATTGCATCTATTTGTTCCTGTGAGGGAACATCCGGACCGGTTTTCATGTAAGTTGTTCGGTGTACTACTTTCAGTTTAGGTTTAGGTCGAAAGATTCGGACAAATTTATTCAATTTTTCGTCAATTAATAAAACGATATCATTGCCTCTTTGTAACTGCCGCATTAAAACAAACCCCAACAATGCCCCGCCTAAATGAGAGGTATGGCCAGCCGGGTTGGCATCGGGCAGACTGATAAGGTCAACTATAACATAAAAAAGGGCGAGGTACTTAAGCTTTACCGGCCCGAACAATAAGAGGTTGAGTTGATAGTTGGGTAACTGCGTGGCTGCTCCCACCACCAAAGCCATTATAGAGGCCGAGGCGCCTAGCATAAACGGCTGATAAACGCTTCCACGAATAGCGGGTATAAACTCATAAGCAGCCATAGCCAGCACCGCCCCGAACAAACCACCCAGCAGGTAAAATCCCCACGTGCGCCTGCCATTATTAAACTCGGCAAAAATACCCCCGAACCAAAACAACACCAACATATTGAAAATAATGTGCAGCAACTGCTGGTGCAAAAACATGTACGTAAAAATTGACCAAGGCTGATACAACAGCTGCCTGGCCTGCAACGGAACAGATATCCAGTGTAACGCCTCCTGAATGGCTTCGCGGTTTACACCGGCCAGCCAAAACACAACGTGTGCCAGGCTGGTAACAATAAATACCAAGGCATTAATGAAAATGATTTTTTTTACCACATTGCCGGTATCAATAAAATCGTATTTCAGTTGTTGAAAGAATGTCATACTAGTACCTTCTTTTTTTATCCCAGGTTTTGATCAAAATATACCCGAACAGCATGCCACCCAAGTGTGCAAAGTGTGCTACATTGTCTCCGGGGTTATTGGCAAAACCGGCATACAACTCAAACGCACCGTACAGGGCTACAAAGTATTTTGACTTGAGCGGAATAGCAAAATAAACGTACACCACGTTGTTAGGGAAAAACATGCCATAGGCCAGCAAAACCCCGAACACCGCGCCAGAGGCACCCACGGTGGGTATATTGAGCAGCGACAAAAGTCCCTTTATCTGTTCGATGTTGGATGAGGTGGCCACTTGCTCCAGTGCGTTGATGTCGTTTTTGAGTACCAGATTCAACGTTGCAGCATCCAGCTGCGAGGCAAGTTCTGAGTACTGAAACTGAATGACCAAAGTATGCAGCAGTGCCGCACCCAGGCCGGTTACAAAATAGTAAACAAAAAATCGCTGGCTGCCCCACACGTTTTCCATCAGGTTGCCAAACATCCACAAGGCAAACATATTGGAGAACAGATGCAGAAAGTTGCCGTGCATAAACAGGTGCGATACCAGTTGATGCGGTTCAAACAGTGCCGACTTGTAAAAATGTAAACCGAGAATTTGCGTAAGGTTTATACGAAACTTCTCCTCCAGCAACAACGTGCCCAGAAAAAAAAGGCCGTTAATAATCAGCAGGTTTTTTACTACGGGCGGCATAGCCTGAAAGCCTCCCGGGCGGGCAAAGTTGTTCATCTGTTATAAAAATAAGCGGAGCAAATCATCCTCCAAAAGTACAACATATGTTCTTTTGCCCGATGATGTATGCATGGGTTGTTGTGTTCTAAATAAATCCTGCAGCAGGTTGCGCATTTCTTCTTCAGTAAGTTTTTGGTTGCGTTTTACGGCTGCACGTTTGGCCATAAACCAGGCCAGTCTTTCTTTGCGATTGGTTTTATTGTTGGCTGTATTTTGTTTCAGGTCTTCCAGTATACCCGCTATTAAATCTTCTTCGTTGGCATGTTGCAGGTCGGCCGGTACTCCGTGTACAATCATGTTGTTGTTACCAAAACCCGCAACATCAAAACCCATTTGCAGCAACTCAGGAATAAGTTCTTCCATCAGCTCATAATCACTGCCGCTGAGTGCTATTACCCGCGGAAAAAGTTTTTGCTGACACAGCACGCGCTGGTTGTCTGCTGCAGTCATGTAACGTTCATACAACACGCGTTCATGTGCAGCCTGCTGGTCGATTAACACGGTGCCTTTGGAGGTAGTACTCAAAACATAATTGCCAAACAATTGCACCGGTGTAGTGAATAAGACAACGTCTTCGTACAAACGCAGCTCTTCCGTTGGTTTAATAGGATTAAACTCCACCACCTCTCCTTTTTGTTCAAACAGTTTTTCCCAACCGTACGTGGTGTCTCTTCTGTACGTACTGTTGCCCGGTATATCCATGTTGATGGGGCGTGAGGAGCGTATTTCCGGAGCCTTGCTTACCTCGCCCGGCTCCAGTGGTGCTGAGGGAATAAAGCTTTGTACGGAAGAGCCATCGTACATGGGCACGAGGTAAAAATCTCCCAAGGCTTTTTTGATTACTGACTTTAAAATCATGTACACGCTCCGTTCATCCTGAAACTTAATTTCTGTTTTGGTGGGGTGTATGTTTACGTCAATTTCTTTGGGGTCAATATCAATGTTGATGAGGTAAAACGGAAATTGTTCTTTGCTTATGAGTTGCTCATAACACGCATTTACAGCATGGTTGAGGTAAGCGTCTTTTACAAAACGGTTGTTTACAAAAAAGAATTGCTCGTCACGTGTTTTTTTGGCTGAACCCGGAGTGCCCACAAATCCGCTCACGCGAAGTATGCTGGTTTCTTCTTCAAACGAAATGATATCACCGCTTTTTTTGTCTGAGAAAATTTGCAACACTCTTTCCTGTGGTGTTGTAGCGGGCAGGTGAAATGTTTCAGTGTCATTATTAAACATCCACATTTCTATGTGCGGGTGCGACAGGGCAATGCGGGTAAACTCTGTAATGATGTGGCGCGTTTCAACCGGATTGGATTTAAGAAAATTTCTGCGTGCCGGTACATTAAAAAACAGGTTCTTCACCAGAATCTGTGTTCCTGCAGGTGATTGAATGTGCTCTTGACTAATCAGTTCTGAGCCCTCAATCACAATATGTGTTCCCAGCTCTTCGGTTGAGGTGCGGGTTTTCATTTCCACCTGCGCAATGGCTGCAATGGAGGCCATGGCCTCTCCGCGAAAACCCATCGTGCGCAGCTTGAATAAATCTTCTACGCGCTCAATTTTTGATGTGGCGTGGCGTTCCCAACACATGCGTGCATCTGTAGAACTCATTCCTTTGCCGTTGTCGTTTACCTGAATAAGTAACTTGCCCGCCTCTTTAATAAACAACTTTATTTCAGTGGCTCCGGCATCAATGCTGTTGTCGAGCAACTCCTTTACCACCGAGGCGGGTCGTTGCACCACCTCTCCGGCAGCTATTTGGTTAGCTACATGGTCGGGCAACAAATGGATTATATCACTCATGCGGGTTGGCGGAGTTGGAACTGTTTGTGTAGCTATACACAAAAAACAGCCAACGTATGTTAACTTTTAGTAAGGCAAAAATACAGATTAATTCCCCAGTTTTGCGTTTTATTGTCGTTCACATGCGCCTTTTTCGTTTGTTTTCTTTTGCTCTTATGTGGTTGTGTGGCCTTGCCGCGCAGGCACAAAGTAACAATGCTGCATTCTGGAGTACACCCAATCCGTGGGTAGATTCAGTATTCAATTCCATGACGGAGGCTGAACGCATCGGTCAGTTATTTATGGTAGCCGCCTGGTCCAACAAAGATTCAGCTCACGTAAAAGAAATTCAGTGCCTCATACGCGACCATAAAATCGGTGGCATAATCTTCTTCAAAGGCGGGCCCGTTCGCCAGGCCATACTTACCAACCACTACCAGTCTATATCCAAAGTTCCTTTGCTGGTGGGTATTGATGGTGAGTGGGGGCTATCCATGCGATTGGACAGTACGCCTACCTTCCCGCGGCAAATGATGTTGGGAGCAGCCAACGATGACACGCTTATGTACCGTATGGGGCTGGAGATTGGCAAACATTGTAAACGCATGGGCATACACCTCAACTTTGCTCCTGTAGTAGACATTAACAACAATCCGCGCAACCCCGTAATTAACGATCGCTCCTTCGGGGAAGATAAACACATTGTATCCAGCTTAGGGATAGCATATACGCGTGGCATGCAAAGCCAAAAAGTGATGGCCTGCGCCAAACACTTTCCCGGTCACGGGGATACCGACAGCGATTCACACTACAACCTGCCAGTAATTAAAAAGAGTAAAGCAGAGTTAGACAGTATGGAGCTTTATCCGTTCCGGGAGTTGTTTAATGACGGGGTAATGAGCGTAATGAATGCGCACCTTTCTATACCTAAGTTAGATTCTACTCCTAACCTGGCCTCCTCCCTTTCGCCTATTATCATTAACGGGTTGCTTAAAAAAGAAATGGGCTTTAAGGGGCTGGTGTTAACTGATGCGCTCAACATGCAGGGTGTAAGTAAATACAATGCCGCCTGGGACATCAACATCCTTTCGCTTAAAGCCGGCAACGATGTGTTGTTGTTTGCTGAAGAGGTACCCTACTCCATTGAAAAAATCAAAATGGCACTCGACAGTGGCTGGCTTGACAGCACTGAAATTCATTCCCGCATCAAAAAAATATTACTTAGTAAATACTGGGCCGGTTTGAACAACTACAGCCCGGTTGACCTCAACAACCTGATAACAGATATCAACTGCTGCGCTACAGATTTACTTATTCGCGAAGTAATTGAACGCTCAGCCGTAATTGCTAAAAATGATTTAGGTCTCATTCCGCTTAAAAACCTGCACACCAAACGCGTTGCACTTGTTGCCAGCGGTACAAAAGACTACAAACCTTTTGAAGAATTTGCACTCAGCTATGCGCGCATGGATGTTTTTTTTATTGACAAAACAGAACCGGATGCCGCGCACGATAGCTTGCTCACCAAACTCAAAGGGTACGATTTGGTAATTACCGCTTTGCACAACACCAGTCGTTTTGTGTCGCGCAACTTTGGTTTAACCGAACCTCAGGTGCGTTTCATTAACCGACTCAACAACCAAAACCAACTCATCCTGGTAAATAACGGCAACCCATACAGCATGCAGCGTTTTCCGGGCATTAAGTCCTTGATTATTTCTTATGAAGATCAACCCTGGAACAATGAAATTGCGGCACAGCTGCTCTTTGGCGCACGCACATCTTTCGGGCGTTTACCCGTTTCGGTTTATGAGTATTCGTTAGGTTCGGGTGTAAACGGAGAATACCTGGGGCGTTTGAAATATGTGCTGCCGGAACAGGCCCTCTTCGACTCTAAAGCACTTGCTTTTATTGACACCGTGGTAACCAAAGCCATTGCCGACAGCGCAACGCCTGGGGCACAGGTTATTGTGGCCAAAAACGGAAACGTGGTATACCACAAATCATTCGGCACAACTACCTACACCAGCGGGGAGCTTGTTACAGAACATCACCTGTACGATTTGGCCTCGCTTACCAAGGTGCTCTCTACAACCTTGGTGGCTATGAAGCTGCACGAGCTACATGAACTTGACCTTGACAGGCGAATTGGTTTTTACCTGCCGGAATTAAAGAGTTCCAACAAACGGCAGATTACTGTGAGGCAATTGTTGTTGCATGAGTCGGGCTTGCCGCCTTTTATTCCTTTCTACAAAAAAACACTGGTGGGCAACAATCTGAATCCTTTGCTGTACAGCGAAACCAGCGACAGTAATTTCACCATACCTGTAGCAGCCAACCTGTGGCTGCACAAAGATTACAGCGAAGTGATTTATGATGAGATTATGGATTGCCCGCTCAACAAAGAACCGGGCTATGTTTACTCTGACCTGAACATGATTCTGCTTAAAAAAATCATAGAGAAAATCACCGAAACGCCCATAGAAAAATACGTAGATTCTGTTTTTTACAAACCCTTCGGCTTGGCCACCATCGGCTTCAAACCGTTGTCGCGTTTTGATGAAAGTCGCATAGTGCCCACTGAAACCGACAGCTTATTCAGAAAACAACTGCTGCGCGGTTACGTACATGACCCCGGTGCAGCTATGATGGGTGGCGTGGCGGGCCATGCCGGTCTTTTCTCCAATGCCAGCGATGTGGCTGTTATAATGCAAATGTTGCTCAACCGCGGAGAATATGGTGGCATCCGATTTTTTAAGTCGTCCATTGTAGATGAGTTTACCCAGCGCTCGTCCAAGTTGGGCCGAAGAGGTTTGGGGTTTGACAAGGCGGAGTTCCGCCCTAAAAAGAACAGCCCTTGCAGCAAATATGCCTCGCCCCTCACCTTCGGGCACACCGGTTTCACGGGTACCTGCGCTTGGGCCGACCCCGAAAATGGATTACTTTTTATCTTTCTCAGCAACCGCATTCACCCTTCCGCAGAAAACACTAAGCTCATTCAGCAGAATATTCGCACCAACATCCATGACTTGTTGTATGATATGCTGAAGTAGGCGGTCGAAACGCGTAATATCCGGGTCAAACAACACACAAAACTTAACCCACACACAACTTCTATCCCTTATCTTTGTTTACTCGTTTAATGCACAAAATGAATATCGGAATAGTATGTTATCCTACTTACGGTGGCAGTGGTGTAGTAGCTACAGAGCTGGGGAAAGCTCTTGCCAGCCGTGGACACAAAATACACTTTATCACGTACAGTCAACCTGCCCGTTGGGATTTTTTTAACGAAAACCTGTTTTATCATGAGGTGAATGTTTCTACTTATCCGCTGTTTGAATACCCACCCTACGAAACGTCATTGGCCAGTCGCCTGGTGGACGTGGTGAAATTTGAAAAGTTAGATTTGTTGCATGTGCATTATGCTATCCCACACGCTTCAGCTGCAGTATTTGCTAAACACATTCTGGCTTCACATGGCATCAATATCCCGGTAATTACTACCCTGCACGGCACAGACATTACCCTGGTGGGGCGCGATAAAACCTACACGCCTGTAATTGCCTATTCCATCAACGAAAGCGATGGGGTTACTACCGTTTCAGAATCGTTGCGAAAAGACACTTTGGAGCTGTTTGAGATTAAACGCCCTATTGAAGTTATTCCCAACTTTGTTGATTTTGATCGTTTCAGCAAAAAACCCCGTGAGCATTTTAAACAGGTAATTGCTCCCAACAACGAACATCTGGTTGTGCACACTTCCAACTTCCGCAAAGTAAAACGGGTGGATGATGTGGTAAAAATATTTCAGAAAATAAATCAGCAAACACCCTCCAAATTATTGTTGGTAGGTGACGGGCCCGAACGCATAAACATTGAAATGTTATGTCGCGAACTGGATGTGTGCGACCGCGTAACGTTCTTAGGAAAACAAGAGGCTGTGGAAGAAATTCTTTCCATCTGCGACCTGTTTATTTTACCTTCTGAACACGAAAGTTTCGGGCTGGCTGCACTCGAGGCTATGGCTTGTGAGTTGCCGGTTATCTCTTCAAACACCGGTGGTATTCCGGAGTTGAATATACATGGATATAGCGGTTTCTTAAGCGATGTGGGTGATGTGGATGATATGGCCGCTAACGCCCTCAAAATTTTGGAAACACCGGAAACGCTTAGGAAGTTCAAAGATAACGCACTGGCCCGCGCCAAAGAATTTGACCTCAACAAAATATTGCCCAAGTACGAGGCGTATTATTTGAAGGTGCTGGGCAGTGTTACTCAAAAATAGTTTTACCCTCTGCTTATTTAGTCTAATACGCTCTTCCTTTGTGCGGGCGAACTAATCGTTGTGGTAAAGTAGCCTCTCAACACAAAAACAACGGTAGTAAACCCAGGGCTTTGTTCCTTTCTTCTGCTTACGCTTAAACGAAACGATTTCATTAAAAATGTGGTGTTTAGGAGAGACTGGTGAATTCTCTTTATATTTGATATAACCAAACCAGCTATCCCCATGAAAAAATTCATATACCTCTTGCCCTTCCTGTTTCTTACTCTTTGTGCCAATGCTCAAAAGCTTGATCAGGCACTCACCTTTGGTAGCAAAGCCGGAGGTGCTGCTATTAGAAAAATAGCAACAGACAAACAGGGTTGTTTATACAGCACCGGAACAGTCGGTGATTCTGTAGACTTGAACCCGGGTAGTGGGGTGAGTTTTTTTGCTACCGGACACTCCGGAAATTTATTTCTGCAAAAACTAGATGCCAACGGAAACTATCTCTGGGCAAAGATTTGGGGCCTTACCAAGGCGGGAATGAGTTGGAGTATTGCACTGAGCGATAGTGGTCATGTATACATCACAGGATATTTCCAGGATTCTTTAGATGCAGATCCCGGTACCGGTATTTACAATCTATATTCGGCCGGTGGGCTGGATGCTTTTCTGATTAAACTGGATACCTCAGGAAACTTTATCTGGGCACACCGCTTCGGGGGTGTTGAGTTTGATAATGGCCAGTTTGTAGGGCTTGACAAAACGGGTAATGTTTACCTTACCGGAAACTTTCGGGTGTCAATGGATTTTAATCCGGGGGCAGGAATTGACAACAAAACCGCAGCGGGCATCAACGATTTTTTTATCATCAAACTAAGCTCGGCAGGGCAATATATCTGGGGCAAAAAAATAGGTGGCTCCGGTGTTGACATTGTGGGTGGAAGTTTAATTGACGGAGCAAATAATTTGTTCATTACGGGTGAATTTGCCGGAAATGTAGATTTTAATCCGAACTCCGGAGTGAACAACCTGTCTTCAGCAGGAAGTGCTGATTTTTATGTGCTAAAACTGGATTCCGGTGGTAATTACTTGTGGGCAAAATCCATGGGAGGCAGTAACACCGACAAAGGGAATAGTTTGGATATTGATGCAGCAGGTAATCTTTATTGCAGCGCATATTTCAGGGGAACATCTGACTTTAACCCTGGAGCGGCTGTATATAACCTTACCTCGGCAGGAACTGAAGACGCTGTTGTCGTTAAGCTTACCCCTGCCGGAAATTTTGTGTGGGCTATACGCGTGGGTGGTTCGCAAGCGGATTACATTACCTCAATAAAATGTGGTGTCGACAACAATCTTTATTGCAGCGGATACTTCAGAGATACCGTTGACTTTAACCCCGGGCCCGATAGCCTCAAATTAATCGGACCTGTAACCAATGCTTTTTTTCTTCAGTTGGACTCAGCAGGAATATTTATTCGCGCCTTTTCATTGGGCAGTAACAATTATCCTGATTATGCTTACGATATAATCCCTCTGCAAAACGGTGCCTTTTATTTGGCCGGAGAATACCGCGATACTTGCGATTTTGACCCTAAGGCAGGTGTGGTGCTTCGCCCTACAGTCGGACCGTATAAATCAGATGCTTTTGTGGCCAAATATTCTACCTGCAGCAATACCATGTCTTCTTTTTCGGCAACTGTTTGTAACCGCTACACGGCACCTGATGGTAAAATATATTATACCAGCGGCAACTACACCGCCACCCTTCCTAATCAAGGTGGTTGTGACAGCATCATAAGTATGCAGATAACTATTTCTTCGGTTGATAGTGGCGTAACCCAAAACGGCCAAACATTAACCGCTAATAACACAGGGGCTCAATATCAGTGGATAAACTGCAATTCCTTTTCGCCAATTACCAATGCATCTGGGCGTAGTTTCACCAGCGGCTATACGGGAAACTATGCAGTAATTGTGTCAAAAAACGGCTGTATAGATACCTCTGATTGCTTTCCCATTACTTGTCTGGCTACCAACTCAACTATTGACCCGGTGGTTTGTAAATATTATACCGCACCAAACGGGGTGCAATATTTTACCACCGGAACTTACTCCATCACCATTCCAAATTACTTCGGATGTGATAGCAACATCACTATGAATATCACCATTAAGTCGGTTGATGTAGTGGTTACGTTAAACGGCAAAACGCTTACCTCTTCGGCCAACAATGCTCAATACCAATGGCTGAATTGTGATTTGGGTTATGCTCCCGTGAGCGGTGCAAACGGAAAACAATTTACCCCTGCTGTAAGTGGCGACTATGCCGTTGCTGTTACTCAAAATGGCTGCTCAGACACAACAGCCTGCTTATCTGTTCTGATTAGTGGTGTAAATGCACAAAACAATCCGGCACTTAACCTGTATCCAAACCCTGCTCAGCAAACAGTAACAATTAACCTGCCCGTTGCTCAGGGGGTTGTTTCTGTATTCAACAGCAGAGGGCAACTGGTATTAAAAGAGTTAGTTAGCAAATCACAACAAGAGCTTAACATTATGAACTTACCGAATGGTTTATATCTGTTAAAGGTCGCTTATAGTGGAGGTGTGTTAACCGGAAGGTTCTGTAAAAATTAGGGGCTAAAACCCTTTTTGTTAAGCTAGTACTTTCCTTTCAACTTCACTAAACGTTTCAGGGAAATAACTTCCTCGGGTGTAAGGGCGCGCCAACCGCTGCGTTTTAATTGTTGTTTGGTAAGGCCGGCATAACTTGTTCTGTCCAGCTTCTCTACCGTATAGCCCAAATGGTTGAACATGCGGTGAACAATGCGGTTGCGGCCGCTGTGTATGGCCACTCCTATTTTCTTTTTGTCGCCCTCCACATAAGCCAAATCATCGGCTGCAATTACACCATCTTCTAACTCAACACCCTGCATCAGTTGTTCCATGTGGTTCTTATCCATTTTCTTATCCAGAATAGCCAGATAAATTTTAGGAACTTCGTATTTAGGGTGCATTAAACGCTCTGCTAAATCACCATCGTTAGTAAGCAACAAAACACCTGTGGTATTTCGATCCAAACGACCAACCGGGAACACGCGCTCCTTTACGTTGATAAGCTCTGTTACAATATGACGGCCCTCAGGGTCATCCATAGTGGTGATGTAATCTTTGGGTTTGTTAAGTAAAATGTAAACCGGTTTCTCAGGTCGAATGCTGCGTTCTCCAAACTTCACAATATCTCCGCCTTGTACCTGGTAACCCATTTCGGTTACTACTTTTCCATTTACGGTTACTACTCCTGTTTTTATATACTCATCGGCTTCTCTGCGCGAGCATATGCCGGCATTGGCAATGTATTTATTTAATCTTGTGCCTTCTTTTTCTTCTCCCGCTATTTCTTTTTTTCCGTTCTTTTTACCGCTACGTTTTTCATACGGTTTCTCAGAAAATGTTTTACGCGGAGTTCGCGATGGTCTTTCTTCCGACTGATCTCGGCTGTATCTTCTTTCAGAAGCAGGTTTACGTTCATTCGTTTCTTTTCTGTAAGATGGGCGTGCGGCCCTTTTATCAGCCTCCCGACCGGTTGGTTCACTTCTGCGTCCGTATGGGTTGGGTGCGTGTGCACTGCCTCCTCTTGTTGTTCTTTTATCGCTGCCCGATTCAGGTTTACCGTAAGGCTTGCGTGGTGGTTTGCGCTCAAAAGCACCTTCGTCTGCATCTCGGGTTGGTCTTCCTTCACCCCTTAATCCTGCACCACGCTTCTCATATGAGTTGTCTCTTGTTTCACGTGGAGGGCGGCTGGATGGTCTTCTTTCGCTGCTGAATTTTTTATCTCCGTCTGCACCACCTCTGGTAAACGGCTTTCTTGAGCCTGCTTCTTTTTTAGCGTATGGTCTGTCGGTTGTTTCACGTGGCGCGCGACCTGATGGTTTTCTTTCACTAAACCTCTTGTCTCCTTCAGCACTGTCTCTGAAAGGCTTCCTGGGGGTCCTTCCTCTGCTTTCAAACGAATCACCTGAACCTTGGCGCGGGCTGCGGCCTGATGGTTTTCTTTCGCTGTACTTTTTATCCTCACCTGAACCTCTGGTGAATGGTTTGGGGTTTCGTCCTTTTTTCTCAAAAGAGTCTGCTGAGTTTTCGCGCGGTGCACGCCCCGATGGTTTGCGCTCTCTGCTGCCATAAGCATCCCCCCGCTCACTTGTGCGTTCAAATGGTTTTTTTCTGCCGCGCGATTCCGGCTTAGGTGAGTTGTAACTACCTGTGTCGCTATCTTCCGTTCTGCGTTTTAGTGGTTTGTTTGCCGTTGAAATGCGTTTGTTTCTTCCGCCTGAAGGGGCGGGGCGACCGTCTTCTCCCCTGGAGTAATTGTCTGATAATGTTCCGTCATTGCGGGCAAAACGTGGCCCGTCAAATTTCTTTTTGGATGATGAGGAGCGTGATGTATTTCCGCCAGAACGAGATGCCTTGCGCGGACCGGTATTCTTTCGTTGCATGTAATTGTTTTTGACAAAGGTAGTTAAACGTGCGGCTATTCTTGCGTTTTGCATTGGTTTTTCGTTTATTTTTGAACCGCTTTATGATTCATTTTAACTCCTTTACACTCTCAAATGGCCTTCGCGTGTTGCATCATCAGGACACTTCGACCCCACTGGTGGTAATGAATATTCTTTATGATGTGGGGGCTCGTGATGAGGATTCGGAAAAAACGGGCTTTGCTCATTTATTCGAACACCTTATGTTTGGGGGCTCTGTTAACATTGCTGATTACGACACCCCGCTGCAAGAGGCGGGTGGCGAAAACAATGCGTTTACCAACAACGACATTACCAATTATTACCTCACCCTTCCTTCTCACAACATAGAAACAGGCTTTTGGTTGGAGTCTGACAGAATGTTGAACTTGGCGTTTAGTCCTCAATCGCTGGAAGTGCAGCGACAGGTGGTTATTGAAGAATTCAAACAACGCTACCTGAATCAACCCTACGGAGACGCCTGGCTTAAATTAAGGCCGTTGGCGTATAAAGTGCATCCATACCTGTGGCCTACCATAGGTCGTGAAATAAGCCACATTGAAAACGCCACGTTGGATGACGTAAAGTCTTTTTTTGCTCAACACTATCACCCGGGCAATGCAATTATGTGCGTAGCTGGTGATATAAGTCTGGATAAAGTAAAAGCACTTTGTGAAAAGTGGTTTTCGCCCATTCCGACACAAACAAAAAATACCCGAAACCTACCCGTAGAACCAAAACAAACAGTGGCCCGTTTTTTGGAAATCTCGGCCGATGTGCCTGCCAAAGCTATTTACAAAGCTTATCATTGTTGTGCACGAACACACAAAGATTATTATGCCACAGATTTGCTTACGGATGTTTTGTCGCGCGGACGTTCTTCCAGATTACTCAACCAGTTGGTAAAAAACCAACAGCTATTCACTGAAATAAACGCCTACATTAGCGGTGATATTGACCCTGGGTTGGTAATCATTGAGGGAAAACTGAGTGATGGGGTTGATTTAAAAGACGCGGATCTAGCTATTCAGGCAGAGTTGCAAAAACTGGCCGCTGAATCAATTGATACAACTGAATTGCAGAAAGTAAAAAACAAGGCAGAGTCAACACTGGTGTTTGGAGAAATGAATATTTTAAACAAGGCCATGGCGTTGTGTTATGGTGCTTTACTGGGCAATGCAAACCTGATAAATGAAGAACTCGAATTTTACAGGGCCGTTGATGCAACCGATATTCAACGTATAGCATCAGAGATTTTAAATGAAACGAATTGTTCAACCCTCTATTACAATATAACCACTTGATGTTGGACAGAAAAACAGCACCCGATACCGGGGTCATCGATAGTGTCACTTTTACGAAAGCCGAAAAAATAACCTTTAAAAACGGGGTTGATTTGTTCAGCATCAATGTAGGCAATGATGAGGTGACAAAACTGGACGTGTATTTTCCTGCCGGCATAAAACAGCAACAAAGCCTATGTGTGGCTGCGGCAACGAATGCGTTGATACAAGAGGGCAGCAAAAATTATTCTGCAGCAGAGTTGGCAGATAAGTTTGATTTTTACGGAGCCTTTATACAAAACAGTTGCGGAATTCAGGAGGCGTCTTACACACTGTTCACCCTCAACAAACACTTCAAAAACAGCGTGATGCTGTTACAGGAGATGCTTGACAGCGCTGTGTTTCCTGAAGAGGAAACACAAATATACCAACGCGGACAAAAACAACGCTTACAAATCAGCTTACAAAAAAATGCTGTGCTGGCCCGACAGGCTTTTTACAAATCACTGTTCGGAAAAAAGCACTTGTTGGGAATGTTTGCAGCACCCGCAGATTATGATTTATTAAGTGCTGAACAAATAACTGAGTTTTACCAAAAATCCTACCGTGGCAGCTTGCCGGTGCTTATGCTTTCGGGTAAAGTTGATGATACTATTTTGAAGGATCTGGAAGATGCGTTTAGCCACCTTTCTGGTGCTGCGCCTCAGCCTCCGGAAAGTCTTTCAGCTGAACCCATCAAAGCTAGGTATGAATTCGTTGAAAAACCCGATTCGTTACAGGCCGCTATACGCGTGGGAAAAACAACCATTACGCGCAACCACCCGGATTACCGGGGCCTGCAATTGGTCAACTTAATTTTAGGCGGGTATTTTGGCTCCAGATTGATGAAGAACATACGGGAAGAGAAAGGTTTGACTTATGGCATACACTCGTCTGTGGAGGCACACAATGGTGTAGGGGTATTCAGTATTGCAACCGAAGTAAACAATAAGGACCACGCTGTTGCCGTTGAAGAAATTCAAAAGGAACTTGATCGCTTGAGTAATGAGTTGGTAAGCGAACAGGAGCTAAACAAAGCTAAAAACTACCTGTTGGGCTCATTTGTGAGAAGTTTTGATGGTCCTTTTGCACAAGCAGACCGCTTTAAAATTCTTCACGATTTTGATCTGCCATACAGCTACTACAATGATTTTATTCGTAATATTTTGTCTGTTAGTGCGAGTGATGTTAAGTTATTGTCTAACAAGTATTTAAACAAAAATGACATGTTAACCACAGTTGTGGGAAGCAGTAAATAATTGATTTTGAGAAAATTAGCACTTATTTGGCTGTTTTTCAGCTTACTATCCTTCTGCGCACTTGCGGTAGACGGTCCTGTGAAGTTCTTGCGTGCTTGCCCGCAGACTAGTGGCGATGACGTTATTCTGAGCTGGGTTGTTCCTACTGACAATTGTGGCTCCTTTGTTTCGTATCAAATCTGGGGCAGGGAAAATCCAAGTACTCCATTCCGACCATTAGATAGCATTTATACTTACGGAACCAGTCAATACACACACGTAAACGCCAAAACCACCTCACTACTTTGGCAATATTTTATAGTTGTTCGCTTTCAATGTGACAACAGTGAATCTCCGGCTTCTGATACTTTGCGCATAGATTCCTCACCATTACAACCCGAGTTGGACTCTGTGAGTGTCGATATTATAAGTAATAACATTTTGTTGGGCTGGACAGCAAACAATGAAAAAGACATTAAGGGTTATCGCATAAACATTGAGGTCAATTCTGTTAACATCCCCAAAGCTTTTGTAACTAATACTTTTTTCATTTCCACTCCTGAGAATCCGCAAACACAGTCCTTCTCTTACAACCTCTCTGCCGAAGACAGCTGTAACCTTGTAGGTGGAATAAGCAAAACACACCGAACCATTTTCCTTCAGGGTCTTGTTGACACCTGTCCTCAAACAGCTTCTTTATCTTGGTCAAAATACGATGGTTGGGCTACCGGTAAACAGGAGGTTTGGGCTTCAATAAACGGAGGGCCATTCGGGTTCATTGCTGAGCTTCCGGGATCTGCCACCTCTTACACTTACACCGGCCTTCCTTTGGGTGACAGCGTCACTTTCTTTGTACGTGCCTTTAGTTCACAATCACAGGCATCTTCAACATCCAATACCTGGTCGGTTAAAATAAACGGGGTTGCGTTGCCACAATTCTGTTATGTAAGGTGTGCTGATGTGGTTGAGCCTGATAACAGCGTAAAGCTAACCTGGTATTTTGACCTGAGCGGACAAACACTTTACTTTAAAGTTTTTCGAAGTGTGGATGGTGTAAATTTCACACAAATTGATAGCCTGAACAACGATAATGTATCTGAGAAAACATACACCGATGCCAGCGTAAATGCCGATGGATCGACACTCTATTATTGTGTTAAGGCTTATGATTTGTGCAACCGATTACAAATATCCAGCAGAATAGTAAAAACTATTCACCTCAAAACAACATCGTTTGAGATCGAATCTGTTCGACTAAAGTGGGGTAGCTATGCGGGCTTTGATGAGAATATAAAAGAATACAAAATAAGTAGGGCGGTCGACTTGGGCACAGGTTTCAACTGGCAAAATATTTTCAAGTCGGGCGACACTTTATTTACAGACACTAAACTTCCAGATGAGCCGGGTGAAAAAGGGTTCTGCTACAAAATAGCCGCTATTGAAGACGGGCCAAATCAATACGGTTATTCTGACTCTTGCAACTCTAATGTTTCCTGTGCGGAACAACCCATCATTGCCTTTTTTCCCAACGCATTTGTGCCCACCGGAGTCAACACCCACTTTAGACCGGTTATATCCTTTGCTGATCTTGGAATATCGTACATGGTCATTTATGATCGCTGGGGGGGCATTGTTAAGAAGATTCCCGACTTGCGAATTGGCTGGGATGGAACCGGCCCTTCAAATGAACTAATGCAAGAAGGTGTATATTTTTATGTGGCCAACCTTTACAGCACACTAAACGGAACAACCAGAATTTATTCCGGTCACGTTTTCTTGTTCAACTCAGAATAAAACAAAAATTAAGTTCAAATTCAAAAAAAGCCGACACCTCCCCGTGTCGGCTTTTTTTGTTTCACGTGGAACACCGACTAGTGTGACTGTAACTTAGCGCACCAGAACCAATAATGCAAGCAAAACGAAAAGCCTCTCGAAAATAAATTCGGGAGAACAAAGCTTGCGACTCTTTCTTCTCCCTTCAACCTCATATTACCCTGCTTTTTCCTGCTTGAAAAAGCCGCTACTTTGGCTGATATTTGTAGGCGGAACTGGGTGTTCCACGTGGAACAAAAAAGTATGTTTAAGGAATATGATATCATTGTTGTTGGTGCAGGACATGCCGGCTGTGAGGCCGCTGCCGCTGCCGCCAACCTTGGCACGTCTGTGTTACTGATCACTATGGACATGGGTAAAATAGCCCAGATGTCATGCAACCCTGCGATGGGAGGTGTTGCTAAAGGTCAGATTATCAGAGAGATAGATGCAATTGGCGGATACTCTGGCATTGTGAGCGACAAAAGTACCATTCAGTTCAGAATGTTGAACAAGTCGAAGGGTCCTGCCATGTGGAGTCCGAGAAGTCAAAATGATAGAATGCTTTTTAGTGCCTACTGGAGAGAGTTACTGGAAAAAACGCCCAACTTAGATTTCTGGCAAGACTCAGTAAAGGAGATAATCGTATCAAACGGAATGGTAGGGGGGGTTAAAACCGGAATGGGCCAAACCATCTATTCAAAATCAGTTATACTTACAAGCGGTACCTTTCTGAATGGAATCATCCACATTGGTCAAAAACAATTTGGCGGTGGAAGAATGGGCGATGCTGCCTCAACCGGAATAACCGAACAATTGGTTGGATTAGGTTTTGAGTCCGGCAGGATGAAAACGGGAACTCCGCCACGTGTTGACGGTAGAAGTTTAGACTACTCCAAGATGGAAGAACAGCTGGGTGACGAACAGCCGTCAAAGTTTTCCTATAGCGACCAAACAACACCGCCAAAAACTCAGCGCTCCTGCTGGATAACCTATACCAATGAACAAGTTCACGAAACACTAAGAACCGGTTTCGATGAATCGCCCATGTATGCAGGAAGAATTCAGGGCCTGGGTCCAAGGTATTGCCCTTCTATTGAAGATAAAATTAACCGTTTTGCTGAACGTGACCGACACCAGATTTTTGTAGAGCCTGAAGGATGGAACACCGTAGAAATATATGTAAACGGATTTTCTACTTCACTTCCTGATCATATACAGGTAAAAGCACTCCGACAAATTCCGGGTTTTGAGAACGCCAAAATATTCAGACCAGGTTACGCCATTGAATATGACTTTTTTCCGCCCACACAACTCAAACAATCTTTGGAAACCAAAAGGGTAGAGAACCTGTTCTTTGCCGGTCAAATAAACGGAACAACTGGATATGAAGAAGCTGCTTGTCAGGGACTTATGGCTGGAATAAATGCACACCAAAAAGTTAACTCTTTGGATAGCTTCATTTTAAGTCGCTCGGAAGCTTACATAGGAGTATTAATTGATGATTTAGTAAACAAGGGAACAGATGAGCCTTACCGTATGTTTACTTCCAGGGCTGAGTACAGGATATTGTTAAGGCAGGATAATGCGGATGTGAGATTAACAGAAAAAAGCTACAGGCTTGGGTTGGCAAAACAAGACCGATTTGATGCCGTGCAGAAAAAGATAGCGCAAACCGAAAGGCTCTTGAAATACGTACGCAAAACCGGTGTCACCCCTGAAGAGGCCAATCCGGTGTTGGAACCATTAAATTCAGCACCCATCAACCAACAAGTAAAGATAAATACACTTCTTTCCAGACCAATGGTTGGAATAGAGGAATTAGAGACCGGCATTCCGTCAATAAAAGAAGAGCTGAGCAACTATACACAGGAAGAAAAGCTGCAAGCAGAAATTTTGATTAAATACGAAGGTTATCTGGATAAAGAGAAAGAGCAGGCAGAAAAAGTTACCAGACTCGAGAATATGCGTATACCCGAGTGTGCTGATTTCAGTAAGATCGGCTCGCTTTCTGCAGAATCAAGAGAAAAGCTGAACAAGATAAAACCCGCTACTGTAGGACAGGCAAGCAGAATCAGTGGTGTTTCTCCTGCTGATATTTCTGTGCTGTTAGTTCATTTCGGCAGGTAAAATAGTATTTTCGCAACACCATGAGCAATGAAACTTTACAATTTTGCCCGGCCTGCAATCATTCTTCCTTTACACAACTCTACACCTGCAAAGACTTTGTAGCCACAGGAGAATTATTTGAGTTGGTGCGCTGCGGCAGTTGCCGACTGGTTTTTACCAACCCCAGACCCGACACAGACAGTATAGGCCGGTATTACCAAACAGAAAACTATGTGTCTCATGCCGGAAGTAAGAAGGGGCTTATTTACCTCATTTATGACGTGGTCAGAAACATCAGCCTGAGGAATAAAAAAGAAGTAATTGAAGTGTATAATGCAGGTGGAAGCTTGCTGGATGTGGGTTGCGGTCTTGGGTACTTTCTGAACCACATGGTAAAATGTGGTTGGGATGCCAAGGGGCTTGATGTATCTGAAGAAGCAAGAAATTTTGTGTCCGAATCTTTCGGGTTAAATGTGTTGCCGGAAGAAGAGTTAGATAAACTTCCTGCGGCCTCATACGATGTAATAACCATGTGGCACGTTTTAGAGCATGTAC
The DNA here is from genome assembly GCA_041675505.1 of Bacteroidia bacterium. Taxonomy (GTDB): domain Bacteria; phylum Bacteroidota; class Bacteroidia; order UKL13-3; family UKL13-3; genus JAGPCK01. The sequence continues at coordinate 29,917 of JBAYTR010000010.1, forward strand.
ACTTGCTACAAGAACGAGTAAAGTTATTAAAAACATTGCTAAAAAAGGACGGAACGCTGTTTATTGCAGTACCTAATTCTGATGCCTGGGAAGTAGGTTTTTACAAAGAGTTTTGGGATGGTTTTGATGTTCCCAGACACTTGTACCATTTCAACCACACCTCCATTGAAAAACTAATGGAAATCTGTGGGCTAAAAGTGGTGGCTAAAAAACCCATGATTTTTGATTCTTATTATATCTCCTGGCGAAGTGAAATTCACAAAAAAAATCCTCTTGGTTTCTTCAGGGCCATGATTCTGGGGCAGATTTCCAACTGGAAAGCCGGAAGAAATAAAGACTATTCAAGCGTTTTGTACGTAATAAAACATGCTTAACAGGAATACACTATTCTTACTTTTTATCTGTTTTGCCTGTTCCTGTGCCAATATTGTTCAACCTTCGGGGGGAGCTGTGGATACTGTGCCTCCCGCTATTGTTCATGAAAATCCGGTCAACAACAGCACCTCTTTTTCCGGAAGAACAATTGAGTTGTGCTTTGATGAATACGTTCAAATTAAAGAAGCTCAGAAAAACATTATCATTTCTCCGCCACTGGAGAAGAATCCTGAAATAAAAGCTGCCGGAAGATGCATAAACATTATTTTTGAAGAGGGTACTTTACAAAACAACACAACGTATACCTTGCAGTTTCTGGGTGCGATTGCCGACATACACGAAGGTGCTGTGTTGGGCAATTATGTGTTCTCTTTTTCAACAGGAAATATACTTGATACACTGTCCATAAACGGAGTGATTTCAAATGCACTCACATTAAAAAAAATGAGTGGTTATAGTGTCGGGTTGTATAAAAGATACAATGACTCTTCAGCATTTAATACCAAGCCTGATTATTTAGGACTTACCAACCAATTAGGTATTTACCGCATAAAAGGTATTGGTGCTGGGGCTTATCATTTAGTTGCTTTTGAGGATAAAAATAATAACCGCAGACTGGACGTAGGTGAGGAGGTCGCTTTTTCTTCTTCAGAACACTCCGGAAAAGACACCGTACAAAACGTGAAACTGCTTAGTTTCACTCAACCTCTCTACACACCCGGTAAACTGATTGACACCATACACTCTGCAAAAAACCAGTTTGAATTAGTCTTTTATCAGCCCGAATATACACCTGTAGTTGAAAGTAAAAACTTCTTTAGCTACCACAGAATTAATGATAAATACGACACACTGGTGGTGCAGTTTATACAGGATACTTCTTCTACTGGGAGTAGTGAACTTAAATACACCATAGGAGAGAAAACCAACTCCTTATTCTTGACCGCCAGTAAAACCAACACTCCGCTCCTACATATAGAAAATATAACAAAAGATTATCTTCCGGGAGACACTTGCTGGCTCATTACGTCAAATGCTATTAAAAGTGTAAAAATTGATAGTATCAGATTTCAAACAGATACCTCTTATCATCGGGCCGATGTTCTCTGGAATTCAGGCAGCAACCGAATAGGACTCTTAATAAAAAAGGACCTGGTTATTGGCGCCTTGTTAAAGCTTAGGTTGGGTAATTATTCAATAACTGATGTGTATGGAAACACATCTAAACCAATGGATTTCTTTATAACCGTATCAAAAGACATTGATTTTGGAGGAGTACAGTTTTTACTTAAGAACTCTGCTAAGAAAAACGGGTTACTGCAGCTATTAGACAGTAAAGGCGGCATTTCTTACAGCATTCCGGTTCAGGATCAGAAAGAAATAGTAATCAACAAAATCATACCCGGTTCATACACAGTAAGGTGGGTAGATGATAGAAATAAAAATGGCCGTTGGGATGCCGGAAACATCATTTTAGGAAAGCAGCCCGAAAGAGTGTTTTACTTATCAACACCGCTCGAATTGCGGCCCGACTGGTTTATTGAAGGTAATGTCATTGATGTTGATGCCTTTAAATAGACAATAACCTCCTACACTTACCTGTTTATAAATGTTAACTACTTCCGTTTATGTATCCTTTAATAGTCAAAACCCCATGTGCATAAACTTTGACTGGGTATTACTTCTAACAACTCCTCACTTACCTACATTACATCAACATAAAATGAATCTGTTCTTTACCCCCATTCACCTGTTGATTGACTAAATTCGTCTATGTGTATAACCTGATACACGGCTGATTTTAAGTGTAATTTTGTGTGGGGAGAGTGTGTACTTAATACTAACAACCAATAAAACATCACCTCATGAAATAAGATATCCTCACAATTCACACACTATATAATAACTAATATAATTATTTAAAACCTTTTAATACTTAGCTGACTAAAAAGTAAAAGGAAGATTAAGCGGGAAGTAATAACTTTGAACATTGAAAATTTAGAAATGCTCGAAAGAATAAAAAATTTAGGAAAAGAAATAGAAGAAAAAGCGATTGAAAATCAAAAGGCGCTTGAAGAATTCAGAATTCACTACCTGGGAAGAAAAGGCGTATTGTCTGAATTATTTGAATCGTTTAAACTTGCCGCAAACGAGGAAAAAAAACAAATAGGCAAAGAACTAAATGAACTGAAACAAAAGATACAAGAAAAGTACGATACCTTGGTTGAAAAACTATCAGTTTCAGAAGTAAATAGTAACAATGAACAGGACTTAAGTTTACCGGCACAACCAATGGCTAAAGGGAGCAGACATCCCCTGTCATTAATTCAAAATGAACTTATAAGCACTTTTATGAAGCTGGGTTTTTCCATAGCAGATGGCCCGGAAATAGAAGACGATTGGCATAATTTTTCCGCACTTAATTTTCCCGAAAATCACCCGGCAAGAGATATGCAGGATACTTTTTTCGTAGAGAAAGAAACTGCTTTAAGAACACACACAACATCAGTTCAGGTTAGATTATTAGAAAAAAAATCGCCCCCCATAAAAGTAATTATGCCGGGCAGAGTCTACCGCAATGAAGCAATAACAGCCCGGGCGAATTGTTTTTTCCATCAGATAGACGGAGTTTATATTGATCGAAACGTGTCTTTTGCTGATCTGAAACAGACGATGTACTATTTTGTGCAGGAACTTTTTGGTAAAGAAGTAAAGATTCGTTTCAGACCCAGTTATTTTCCTTTTACCGAACCGAGTGCTGAGATGGATATTGATTGCCGCATTTGTAAGGGGAAAGGCTGTAACGTGTGTAAATACAGTGGTTGGGTAGAGATATTGGGGTGCGGTATGGTAGATCCTAATGTGTTGGAGAATTGTAAAATTGACAGCAAAGAATTTACCGGTTATGCCTTTGGATTAGGGGTAGAGCGAGTAGCAATGTTGCGCTATGATGTGAAGGATTTGCGCACCTACTTTGAAAATGATGTCCGGTTTTTGGATCAGTTTACACCACTGTCCTAAAAAACAAATCCCCGCAGAGTATGCGGGGACTGTAAACCAAACTAAAACCACTACCCAATTACTAGTTGAATAGTGGTGCAAATGTAAATGAATATTTAGTTATGGTGCAAATTTTTCTCCTCTAAGTTGACGAAATTTTATCCTCACTTCATTCACATACATACTTCCGGTATATGAATTTATAAACTTGTCGCATAATTCAAGGGCCTTGGCTTTATCATTTAAGCGGCTATCGTAAATGCGTATGGATTCCAACAGAGCATTATCTGCCAGAATATCGGTGGGGTATTTGGTGTAAATTTCAGTAAAAAACCCCAAGGCTGATTTGTACTCTTTTTTGTTGAGGAATATTTTGCCTTTTAAATACAAAACTTCATCAGCCAGACTATGCTCAGGAAATTTTTTCTCCAACAATGCCAATACCAACAAAGCGCTGTCGGTTTGCTGCTGGTAGTTGAGTAAATCAGCTAAGGCATATATTTTCATCGCCTCTTCTGTACTGTCTAAACCAGTATTATCCTGAATAAGCAAAGAAAGTTCAATGGAGTTGTTGGAAATAAGCTGGGTGGTGGCGGTTTTTAATACATCAAGTTGAGCCTGTGCCCACTCAAAATCTCCCCGATAATAACTTAAAGTAGCATTTTTAAATTTGGCCAGCTGCCCGATCGGTTCTTCTTTGAAATCATAGTCAACCTGTTCGTATAACAAGGTGGCCTCCCACACGTCATTCATTAATACCAATACATCAGCCAGCTCCAGTTTTGCTTCTGCTTGTAGCATGGGGCTAAGGCGAGGCATAGAAGTAAGTTGTTTCAACAGCAATACCGCAGAATCGTGTTTGTTCAGGTAAAAAGCCTGCAGGTGTGCCAGGTCGCGAATAAAGTTCGCACTTAAGTAGTTTACTCCCAACAAACTAATGTTGCTCAGGTAATCAGATTCTAATAAAAACAAGTCTGATTTGGTGTATTTGCCCGAAAAGATTTTTAACCTTCTTACCTCCACAATTCCATAGCGGGCAGAAACAGCATAAGGGTTTTCATTTCCCTGCTCCAACACGGCCATGTAAGCTTTTATGGCATAAGTGAATTCTTCGTTTTCTTTGAGTTGTTCTCCCCACTCAAACAATTTACGCCCGTTGTAGCGAAATCGCTTGTCTAACGCGCGGCATTGCACAAAGGCGCCCTCGTACTCTTTATTTTCAGTAAGCAACCAAACCAGCAGATCAGGGAAAACAGGTTTTTGGCTCTCTTCCTGCATGCGTTTCATCAACAGCTTCTTAAACCCATCCGGGCCGTTTTGTTTTTCAGCATAATACGCCTGCAAGAATCCTTTTATCTCATCCAATTCCGAATCATCTTCCGAAAGAATGTTCAGGTACTCTTCTATCATTTCTTCTTCGCGGCCCAATTTTCCCAGCAGTTGTGCCAGTTGTGCCGAAAAGACGCGGTTAATTTTTGTTATCTTTCTGTATTTGAGCAGGGTTTCTGCGGCATAATGGTATTCACCCCTTTTTTCAAAAGCCCTGGAAAGCAAATCGGCATAGGTTTCATCGGGTTTCAGCTTTTTAAGCAAATCGTCATAAATTTTTGTTGCCTCTGCTTTGTTTCCTTTGCTGCTTTGAATGTAGCCCGCATCAACCGTAAATGAAGGGTTTTCGCGGTTTTTCTTCTGCATGCGCAGGGCCAGCTTTTCAGCCTCGCTGTGATTGTTTACCAGCAATAAACACTTTAACAGGTTCTCGTAAACGTAAATATCATCAGGCTTATTGGCGAGCAGTTTTTTGTATACCTCCACCGCCTTTTCATACTCTCCGGCACTTACATATTGGGCAGCGAGGAGTTCCTCTTTTTCAGGAGTTTGTGCCTGAACCAAGTGCGACAAGCACCATAATGAAAGAAGTAAATACAGGTAACGCATCATGTGTAAATCAAAAACGCAGCAAAATAAAGGCTAGTATTTGCGAATATACAACAAAGCTTAAAGCAAAAAGGTATACGAAAATGTACGGAAAGCTCCAATTATGGCACAAACGTTAAAAACTAAGGGCAGCAAATACTAAACAGGCGGGTATTTTTGTTAAATGATTCCTGCAAGTACCAGACAGTACAAGCGGAACAGCACACGAGCACAGTATACCTTTGAGCGCACTAAAAAAACTACTTTCACAAACCGCCATTTACGGGCTGAGCCACATTTTGGGCCGGCTGGTGAACTACCTGTTGGTGCCATTGCATACCAGGGTTTTTCATGATCCGGCCGAGTACGGCACCATTACAGAAATGTACAGCTATGTTTCCTTTTTTATAGTTGTGCTCACTTACGGAATGGAAACAACCTTTTTCAGGTTTTCCCAAAAATTTCCGGGCGAACGGAAGGTGTACTCTACTGCGCTTATCTCCTTGCTGGTCACCTCGGTTATCTTTATCACTGCTGCGACATTGCTTGCTGAACCCCTTGCGGCAAGTTTGCAATATGCTACTCATCCGGAATACGTTACCTGGTTTGCCGTAATTTTGGGTTGTGACGCAATTGCAGCCATTCCGTTCGCTATGCTGCGCCAACAGAACCGCCCCGTAAGGTTTGCGCTGCTTAAAAACATCAACATCCTTATCAATGTACTGCTCAACCTGTACTTTTTACTTCTCTGCCCTTACTTGCTGCAGCAAGGCTTGTTGGCCCCGCTTTACGACCCGTCAATAGGGGTGGGTTATGTATTTATTTCCAATATGCTGGCCAGCGTGATTACCTTACCGCTGTTGTCGCAGGAAATACGTCTGGTGTTCAGTGGTTTCGACTTTGGCATTTGGAAACAAATGTTACGCTATGGTGCGCCTTTGCTCATTGTGGGTTTAGGCGGGATGGTGAATGAAACACTGGACCGTGCCATAATGAAGCATTTAATTGCCGATAAAGAGACCGCCATGCACCAGCTGGGGGTTTACGGGGCCAATTATAAGCTTTCCATTCTTATCAGTTTGTTCATACAGGCCTTTCGTTATGCTGCAGAGCCCTTCTTTTTCTCGGGCGTCACAGATGCCAACCGTAAGACGCTTTATGCCAAAGTGATGAACTATTTTGTGTTGGTGTGTTTGGGCACCTTTTTATTGGTAATGCTTTTTATTGAGCAGTTCAAAAATTTTGTAGGGCCAGATTACCATGAAGGATTGAATATTGTCCCAATTTTGTTGCTGGCTAACATCTGTTTAGGGGTTTACTTCAACCTCTCCATCTGGTTCAAGTTGGCCGATAAAACTTCAGTAGGCGCCATCATATCCGCAGTGGGTGCGCTCATAACCATTTCGCTTAATCTGTGGTGGGTACCACTCTACGGCTATACCGGTGCGGCCTGGGCAACATTGTTTTGTTATTTCAGCATGATGTTAATGGGGTATTTTACCGGGGCAAAATATTTTCCCATCCCTTACCAAACCTGGCGCTTGGCGCTATATACGCTATTGGCTTTCCTTATTTATTTCGGGGCAGGTTACCTTCATGCTCACCTGTTATCTGACGGGCCTTTGCGTTGGGTAATCAACGTGGTTCTTTTGTTGCTGTTTGCCGGCATTGGTTATGCAGCAGAAAGAAAGAATAAAATGCTAAATTTGCCCGCTTAATAAACATGGCCAGCGTCACCGTAAAAATAATCAACAAGAGTCCGTTTCCTTTACCGGCATATGAAACCGTTCATTCAGCGGGTATGGATTTGCGTGCCGATATACAGGAGCCTGTTGAGCTGAGGCCCCTGCAACGCACCTTGCTGGGCACCTCTTTGTTTATTGAATTGCCTGAAGGGCATGAAGCGCAAATAAGACCTCGAAGCGGCATGGCGCTCAAGCACGGCTTAACTGTACTCAATTCACCGGGCACTATTGATGCAGATTACCGCGGAGAAATAAAAATATTGTTGATTAACCTGTCTGACCAAACCTATACCGTTCAACCGGGCGAACGTATTGCACAAATGATTGTGTCGCGCCATGAAAAAGTAAGCTGGAAGGCGGTAGAGTCGCTTACAGATACACAACGGGGAGAAGGCGGATACGGACACACCGGAAACAAATAACCAACCCATTTAATACGAAAAAAAACATGAACATTATTGTACCAATGGCCGGCATGGGCAAACGCATGAGACCCCACACGCTCACAGTTCCTAAACCATTGATTCCTGTTGCCGGTAAACCCATTGTTCAGTGGTTAATTGAAGACATTGTAAAAATATGCGGAGAAGGAGTGAACGAAGTGGCTTTCGTAATCGGGCGCTTTGGAGAGGAAGTAGAAAAAAACCTGTTGGACATCGCCAAACAAGTGGGTGCCCAAGGAAAAATATATTACCAGGATGAACCACTGGGAACGGCCCACGCCATTCTTTGTGCAAAGGAGTCGTTGAAGGGTAACGTGTCGGTTGTATTTGCAGATACGTTGTTTAAAGCCGACTTTACCCTTGATCGTAGCAAAGATGCTATTATCTGGGTACAAAAAATTGACGATCCTCGCCAGTTTGGTGTGGTAAAAGTAAACAGCGATGGAGTAATTACCGAGTTTATAGAGAAGCCGCAGGAGTTTGTGTCTGACCTGGCCATTATTGGTATTTATTACTTCAAAGACGGGGAGTACCTGAAAGAAGAGTTGCAATACCTGCTGGACAACGACATCAAAGAAAAAGGAGAGTTCCAGCTTACCAATGCTATGGAGAACATGAAGAACAAAGGATACAAATTTGTTCCCGGCAAGGTAGAAGAGTGGCTCGATTGTGGCAACAAGAACTCCACCGTATACACCAACCAGCGCATGCTTGAGATTAAGAAAAATCAGGTTCAGTTAATTCACCCTTCAGCCAAAAACAACAACTCTGTTATTATAGAGCCCTGTTACTTAGGCGAAGGAGTAGAGCTGAACAATTCTGTGGTTGGTCCGCACGTTTCATTGGGTAAAGGAACCAAAGTAAACGGTACCATTATCAGCAACAGCATAGTGCAAAACAATACGGTCATCAACCAATCCAATATCAGCAACTCCATGTTGGGCAGCCATGTGGTGTACAGTGGAAAGGCAGAAGACTTAAGCATTGGCGACTACTCCACACACGAATAACATCCTTACATGCTTAAACACCTTCTTACACTAATCGTACTTTTTTTACTTGCAGGAACAACCGGTGTTGTTGCTCAAAAGAAAAAAACGATTGATGAAGGAAACAAAACCGCCTTTGAGCAGGCACTCATCAGCGGACATCGCGAGATGGCGTTGGGTAATGAAGACAAGGCCATTGATTTTTTCGCTCAATGTACACGGCTTTTACCAGAGAGTGCTTTGCCTCATTACAAACTGAGCCAGCTTTACCAAAAGAGCAAAAAGCGTAACGATGCCTTGCAGGAAATTGACAAGGCTATAGAATTGGATAAAGCCAACAAGTGGTACTTTTTACACAAAGCCCGCTTACTGGCCGAAATGAATAAACACGAGGCCTCAGCCAACGCTTACGAACAAGCCATAAAGTTAGACCCCATGAGTGAAGAGCTGTATTTTGAAGCATCGCTCATGTATGCCTCAGCCGCCAAATACAGCAAGGCATTGGAGCTGATGGACGAGTTGGAAAAAATTACAGGCATTAACGAAGAGATATCCCTGCAAAAGGAGCGCCTGTACCTGGCTCAAAACAAACTTAAAAAGGCGGTTGCCGAAATGCAGCGCCTGTCAGACGCCTACCCGCAAGAAATGCGCTACGTGGGCATGTTGGCCGAGATTTATGCAGCCAACGGACAACAGGATAAGGCGTTTGAATTGTATCAAAAAATTCTTCAGAATGAACCCAATAACGGCTTTGCTCATTTTGCTATTGCTGATTACTGGAGAGAAAAAGGGGATTTGGCAAAAGCGTTCGAAGCTACCCGCAAAGGTTTTGCTGACAGCAACGTGGATGTAAAACCCAAACTCAACATGCTGGTGGCTTACCTTAATGTGATAGGCACCAACAAAGAATTAAAAGAAGAGGCCTTTACGCTGGTAGAGATTCTCACAGAAACACATCCGGATGAACCATCGGCACATGTGGTTTACGGAGACTTGCTGGTGGCCGATAAACAATACAAAGAGGCCCGCGACCACTACAACCTCGCTTTACTTACCGAGCAAGACAAGTTTAGCGTGTGGCAGCAACTGATTATGTGCAGTGCCGAAGTGTATGATTTCTCCCGCATGGCCAAAGATTGCGACCGCGCGCTGGAGCTTTTTCCCAACATGCCTGAGTTGTACGTTTGGGGAGGAGTAGCGCACTACCAGATTAAAGAATACGAGAAAACTATCAACCACAGCAAATCGGGCCTCGCGCTTGGTTTGGCCGATATCAGCCAGCAGGTACAAATGCTCTCACAACTGGGCGATGCGGCACACTTTACCGGTGACCACCAACTTTCTGATTCAGCCTATGAAGCGGTGTTGAACATTGACAACGCCAATACCTATGTATTGAATAATTATGCATATTTCCTTTCCGTTCGCAAAGTAAAGCTAGACCGTGCTTTGGAAATGTCGGCCAAAACATTGGAGACAAGTCCGGAGAGCGCTACCTACCTGGATACTTACGGTTGGATACTGTTTCAGCAGGGCAAATACACAGAAGCCTTGGAGCAACTTGAAAAGGCAGTAATACGCGATACAGAAAGTGCTGAAGTAACGGAACACTATGCTGATGCGCTGTTTAAAACAGGCAAAATAAATGAGGCTGTTGAGCAATGGAAAAAAGCTAAAGAACAAGGAGGAGATGCCCTTCGATTAGATCAGAAAATACGTGAACGCAAAATCAAATAATCCCCATTTTTTATTCGTGCTTTTGGTCGTTTTGTTATCGGCCTGTTCCAAAAAAGTAGTTGGTCCGGGTGCGTCAAAACTACCGGCCAGAGCAGAGGTTAATGCCGTTATCACCAAAGTAAACTCAGGCGAGGTGACCTATGAGCACTTTTCAGCAAAGGCTAAAACAGAAATTGCGCCTGACGGAGACAAAGACTATTCAGCCACGCTGCACATTCGCATGAAACGTGATAAGTACCTGTGGGCCTCTGTAAACGTAATGCTGGGTATTGAAGCAGCACGCCTTTATATGACCCAGGATTCCGTGTTTATTCTTAACCGGCTCAAGAAAGAATACGTGGCCCAAAGTCTGGCCTATTTTCAGCAATTTTCCAGAGCACCCATCAGTTTAAAAACAGTGCAACAAATGTTGGTGGGCAATACCCTGTTTCCATTGCCCGATACTTTGCAATCAGACACCAATACGGCCGATGGTTGGTTTTTTTCACTCGCCCTTCAACAGGTTGTATACGGGGTGTATGTAAATAAGGACAATATGAAAGCAACCGCGCAGCACTTGAATGACAGCGCACGTCAGCAACAATTGCACGTGTATTACAGCGATTACCAGAAAGAAAATGTGCAAAATATACCGCGTAAAATAGCGCTGCACACAGCCTCAAAAGCCCAAATGAAAGTTACCTTTGACTACCAAAATGTCTCTTTTGCGCCTTTTGACGAAATTTCGTTCAGCATTCCCGCTTCGTATAAGCCGGCTAAGTAGCCTGTTGCTGCTCCTGCTGTGTGTTGCCTTGTGCAATACCGCACAGGCACAATCGCGCAGTGAACTGGAGCGCAAGCGCAGGCAACAGGAGCAAGAGATAAAGCTCACACGCAAAATGCTGCTGGAGACTAAAAAGAAGGAAAAGGCTACCCTTAATCAACTGGAAATTCTCAATACGCAAATTAAAACCCGCAGCCAGCTCATACAAACCATTAACCAGGAAATTGATGTGGTGGATACCCGCATTACGGAATTAAACAGCACCATCAACACCCTGCAACGCGAGATTGAACAAATGCGCAAACAATATGCGCAACTGGTGGTGGCTTCTTATAAAAACCGCAACACACTCGATAAGCTCATGTACATTCTTGCTTCCGATGGGTTTGAGCAAGCCTACAAACGCATGAAATACGTGCAGCAGTTTTCGGTGTTCAGGCAAAAACAGGTATCGCTTATTCTGAAAACACAAACCATTTTGCTGGGCAGTCTTAATGAGTTGAGGAATGTAAAAGACGAAAAAGAAGTATTGTTGGGCGACAAAGAAACCGAGAAAAAAGAACTGGAGCAGGACAAACAAGAAGAAGCCCGCGTGTTGCTTGCCCTCAAGCAAAAAGAAAAAGAACTGGTGGCTCAGCTACGTAAAAAAGAAGAGGCCGCCCGCAAACTGAAAAAAGCCATTGAAGATTTAATTGCCAAAGAAATAGAAGCTGCCCGTAAGCGCGAAGAACTGGAGCGTAAAAAACGCGAAGCGGCTACGGGCAAAAAAGAAGAAAAAACCAGCACCGCCAAAGCCACTGCACTGGCCCTTACGCCTGAGGCCGCCAACCTGGCTAATGAGTTTAGCCGCAATAAAGGCACACTGCCCTGGCCGGTGGAACAAGGCTTTATCTCCAAAGCATTTGGTACCCACCCGCACCCTACATTAAAAAACATTACGGTAAACAACACCGGAATTGATATCACCACACAAAAAAATGCCAAGGCCCGAGCAGTATTCAGGGGTGAGGTAAAAATGAAGTTTTCTGTACCGGGTATGGGCAACGCAGTAATTGTATCGCATGGCGACTATTACACCGTGTACACCAACTTAGAAGATGTGTTTGTACGTGTAGGCGATAAAATAAGCACCAAGCAGGAAATAGGCACCGTAATGAGCAATGAGGTAGAAGAAAAAACCGAACTGCACATTGAAATTTACAAAGGTAAAATGCGCCTCGATCCGCAAGAGTGGTTGTTTAAGAAGTAATTCTGCTTCACCCGTTTTCTCCCCAAATTTTTGTAAACTTGAATTGCGAAAAACAAAGGCTCAATTATGGAGAATCGGATAGATGTTTTAAAAACCCAAAACTTGACCACCCCACATCCCTTAAAGGTAATGACACCATTGAATGCAAAAAGGGTAAGGGTTTAAACCGGACAACCCACTTAATATCTCATGAACAAAATTGTAGTATACCAAACCCAGAGCGGTTCTTTAGAATTAAAGGGAGACCTTACACACCAAACAATTTGGGCCAACAGAATGCAAATGGCAGAAATTTTTGATGTAAATCCTCAAGCCATCAGCAAGCACATTCATAATGTATACAAAGACAATGAATTAGAAAAGACAGCAACTAGTTCCAAAATGGAACTAGTTCAAATGGAGGCCGGCAGAGAGGTGAAACGCAGTGTTGATTATTATAATTTAGAAATGATAATTTCTGTTGGGTACAGAGTAAACACTGTTAAAGGGACAAAATTTAGACAATGGGCAACACAAACATTAAAACAACACATTATTGAGGGTATTACCATCAACCAAAAGCGATTGGATGAATTGGGCAAAATGGTGCAAATGATTGAGCAGTCGGGTAAAATTGAAAACCTGCAGCTGCATGAAGCCAAAGGGCTTTTAGATATCCTGAGCCATTACACGAAAAGCTTTGTATTGCTCAACCAATACGACAGCCACAATCTGCAAACCGGAAAGCTCAACGAAAACATCACTTACGAAATTCAATACAATGAAGCCAAAGAAGCTATAGCCGAATTGAAAAAGCAATTGATAGCAAAAAAGGAGGCAACAGACCTGTTTGGCAGAGAAAAGGACAATGGATTTAAAAGTTCACTGCAAAGTATTGTGCAAACATTTGGCGGGCAATACCTCTACCCAAGCATTGAAGAACAGGCGGCACACTTGCTTTATTTTGTGATAAAAAACCACTCGTTTAATGATGGTAACAAACGTATCGGAGCGTTTTTGTTTATCTGGTTTTTAGAGAAAAACAAACACCGTTTCAAGCAATCAGGAGAATTAAAAATCAATGACAACGCCCTTACCGCCATTGCATTGTTGGTGGCACAAAGTGCACCTGAAGAAAAAGAGTTGATGATACAGTTGGTTTGCCATTTGATAAAAGATAACTGACAAGGCAAACTATTTTGAGTCCAGTTCTTTCAGCTCTGTATCTATTCTGGTTACTTCTTCTCCGGTTTTTAGTTTAAAGTCCAGCAGCATGGCTTTAACGTTGTTTTGATAATCCGCCAACTGTGTAATTATGGCGCTGTTTTCCTTTTCTATTCTCTCCAACTTTCTTGTTAACTTAGCACTAGGATTGGGTGTGTTTTAAGAAGTAATGCTACCCCACTGTTTTCTCCCCAATTTTTTGTAAACTTGAATTGCGAAAAACCTTTGTGTGCTTTCCTGTATTGAAGATATATACGAAGGTTTATATCGCATATAAGCAAGTTGGGCGCAAGTGTTTGGGACAATTCGCAATTAGTGACTATGACAGTATTTATGTTAAAGTTTATTAAATGAAAAATATAATTACACTCATTGTCCTTGTTTCGACAAGTTGCTCAGGTCAGGTTAAAAGTATTCTATTTAATCGTTGGGAAAGGACATTCTATGACTCTTTGGGAAAGTACATTCCAGAAAATAAATTAATCTTTGATGTTAACTCGTTTGAAATTTACAACACAAATGATACAATTGAGTACTTCCCTTATGGATCATGTATGAATCCACAAAGTTATGCTACATACAAATTGAATTTTAAAGACTCCATCATTCAGATAAGTTATTATAAATTTTATTATGATAGCATTTCTAAATCTTGGGACGAAAAACACGTTAATGAATCGTATAAGTTTTCATTAAACGCTTCACCACCTACCAAGGCTGACAATGAATACGTCTTTAAATCAGTAAAAGGATGGGAAAAATTAAAGGAAGTTAAATATCAGTTAACTTTAAGAAGTATAGCGAACGAACAAATTTCAATATATAATTCATTCGATTTTATTCACGACAGAGCTTTTCGAAGTTATAAAAGAAAAATCTTTCGAGATTACAAAAAGCGAAGAAATAATAATGCGACTAAAGACAATGTGAAATCCTGAAATTATTAATCACGGATATACACCAGCGCCTAACAGCACCCTTAGGCCATGCCGGCTATATTCCTAAAACTGTAGCTTTCGTTTACGTACTTTTATTATCTTAGCCTGACAAATAAACGTTTCGCAATCCGGCACGGCATAAGGCTTCGGAACGTTATAAAAACCGCAACAAATCAACACCCCCTATGAGAAAAATAATTTCATTTATGCACCTATCGCTTGACGGTTTTGTAGCCGGACCAAACGGAGAAATGGACTGGATTAAGTTTGATGAAGAATTGTTCGATTACATTGGTAAACGAATAGGTCAAGGTGACACCGCCATGTATGGACGGGTAACCTTTGAGTTGATGGAAAGCTACTGGCCCACCGCAGCAGACCAACCCACGGCAACCAAGCACGACATTGAACACGCAGCCTGGTATAAAAAAAGCCACAAAGTTGTTTTGTCAAAAACCATGAAAGGAGAGGCTTTGCCCAACACCAGCATCATCAGCGATAACCTGACAGATAACATAAATAAACTAAGACAGCAGGCGGGTGAAGATATCTTGCTTTTTGGCAGCCCCACCGCTACCCACGCACTTATGCAACAGAACCTGATTGACGGCTTTTGGCTGTTTGTTAATCCCATTATTCTGGGGCAAGGCATTCCCTTGTTTGCCGGCATCAAAGAGCGAATAAAACTCAATCTGTTGCCCACCACCAGACAATTTGCCTGCGGTGTAACAGAACTGAATTATACTGTGGACAGGGAATAGTAACGAAGCATTAACAATACACTGCAATGGCAGAACAATGAGGACAACTCTAAAAACACTGACCTTTCTATGGATAGCATTTTGGCTATTTATTGGGACTTTAATGTTTTTAGAAACACCATTACAAATTGAAAGAGACAAGCTGTTTATCGAAGAAGAAATAAAGCCCTCAGTTGACTTTATTAAAAACTTCAAAGAAACAAATAACAGACTTCCTACAAAAAGAGAATATTATACTTGGCAAAGAGATTATCACAAAGATTATTCGAGCGACCTGACACAGCAAGTTGATTCATTAATAGCCGGACCGGGAACAAAACAATACATAAGAAAAATGAATGATGTGTTGAGTGAAGATTACAGCAAATTTAAAAATGCGGACTGGACAAAAGACTTTGCAATTGGAGTGTGGCGAGGTGAATGGACAGAATATTATTTTTCGTGGTCCGACAGTTATGATACAAACAACTACTCGTGGAAGGGCGGATTTGTCAGCGCATTACTAACATATCTGTTTGGGTTTTTACCGCTACCTTTTTGGTGGTATAACAGCAGACAAAGAAAGAAAATCAGCCATAAACAGTCTTAGCTTTTGCAAACCCCCAATTCGACTTGCGCAAACCCGATTTAAGCCTTCCCGGAATTTAATTTCGTAATGGCTTTTTTCAGCCATGAATTAACATTCCCGCATCATTTTGTTTAATCCCCAATTCAGCTATTTTTGCACCCTCAATACACAAACAACCATATTTATGATTATAGGCGTTCCCAAAGAGATTAAGAACAACGAAAACCGTGTAGGTTTAACCCCTGCAGGAGTTTCAGCGCTGGTAAAAGCCGGCCACAAAGTATTTGTACAGGCTACTGCCGGTGAAGGAAGCGGTTTCAGCGATGCTGAATACAAAAAAGCCGGTGCCACCATGCTCAAAACCATTCAGGAGGTTTACAAAAAAGCCGAAATGATTATTAAGGTGAAAGAGCCCATCAAGCAGGAGTATGCTTTGATTAAAGAAGGACAGTTGTTGTTTACGTATTTCCACTTTGCCTCGCACGAGCCGTTAACCAAGGCCATGATTAAGAGCAAAGCAGTATGTTTATCATACGAAACCGTAGAGAAAAAAGACCGTTCATTGCCTTTACTGGTTCCAATGAGCGAAGTAGCCGGCCGCATGAGTGTGCAGGAAGGCGCTAAATATTTAGAAAAACCAATGGGTGGCCGCGGCATTCTGCTGGGCGGTGTTCCCGGTGTTCGTCCGGCATCAGTACTGGTACTGGGTGGTGGTATTGTAGGCACACAAGCCGCTAAAATGGCTGCCGGTTTAGGTGCTGATGTTACTTTGATGGACATCTCTTTACCTCGCCTGCGTCAGTTAGACGAAATTTTACCTAAGAACGTTAAAACCGTTTTCTCTAACGAGTACAACATTCGCGAAGCCATTAAAACGGCCGACCTTATTGTAGGTGCAGTATTGATTCCGGGTGCAAAAGCGCCTTCACTTATTGTGCGCGACATGCTTAAAACCATGCGTCCCGGTACGGTAATGGTGGACGTGGCCATTGATCAGGGCGGTTGCTTTGAAACCTCTAAGGCTACCACACACGAAGACCCTATCTACGTGGTTGACGGTGTAATTCACTACTGCGTGGCCAACATGCCGGGTGCAGTGCCTTACACCTCTACACTGGCTTTAACCAACGCTACCTTGCCTTATGCTTTACAACTGGCCAACAAAGGCTGGAAAAAAGCCTGCAAAGAGAACGAAGAGTTGTTGCTGGGCCTTAACGTAGTGGATGGTAAAGTGGTTTACAAAGGTGTTGCCGATGCGTTTAAATTAAAGTACACAGACGTACAGGAAGTGTTGAAATAAGCTTTTTCAACTCACATAAATAGAATCCCGCAGCTGAGCAGTTGCGGGATTTTTTTGTGCTAAAATTTAATCAGTTTGGTGATAAGCGTCCCATCGGTACCGGTTGTTTTTACGGTATAAATACCGCCAGGTAAGTGTGCCAAGCTCAGCTCTTCTGTACGGGTGTTTAGTTGAGCGCTATATACGGCTGTACCTTGTGCATTAAAAACCTCAAGCAGCAGCGGAAACGTATTGGTACCCGCCAGGCGTATTGTTCCGTTGGTTGGGTTGGGATAAAACAGGGTGTTTTTATGCAGTATATCTTCAACACCGGTTAAGTAAGAAAGGCGGAAGGAGATATCAGGAAAATACGAAGTGCCGTAAGACGAAGACGGGATAAAGGAACTCTTGAGCACACTGTCTTGGAATTGGTCGCTGTAGGCTTGTTTGCGGTCAATGAACAAACCGTTGTTATAGTAGGCATGCTCAACAACCACATCATTAGAAACGGCCCGTAAGCAAAACAGGTTTCTTTTTTTAACGGGCAAAAGGGAGTCGCTGTACAACGTGTCTCCAACGGAGTAAGAATAGCCCGGTTTAAAAGATACGGTTACCGCCAACTCAGCCCCCCCTACAAGACCAATGGGCAATTGATGATTTATAGTAAGCGCGCCCCACTTGCCCTGTGTAAAGATTGAATCTTTTGCAGTGAGCAGGATTCTGAATTCATATACACCGGAGTCTTTTTGCGCCTCTTGTTTTGAGCGGTTGTACGGTGCAGTACCAAATACATTAATAATCGGGGCGTGTTGCCCGTAACGCATACCGAACTTTTCTCTGAAAAGGTGTACAATTAAAGTATCGGTAACATCGTGTAGTTGTCTTTCATACAGGTAGCGAATGAGAATTGAATCCAAATAGAAATTTTTAAACTTACTTAACACCTCTAATGAATTAGAGCCAAAGGAATACTCGGGGTCCTTGGGGTCAAAACAAATGCCGGCTGCATACCAGTGGTTGGGCGCAACAGAATAGCCCCCGCTATCGCGGTACAGGTTTACTACGGCTGAATCAGGAAAAAGCGGCAAAGCATATTGTTTAAAATTATTGAGCTCAAATTGTAGCTGAGCATAACTGTACCACCTTTCTGTGTATTTATCAGGAGGAACTGTTTCCTTACGCGGGAAGGCATAAGGCGAATGGTATTGTGCCGTAGCATGCCGGCACAATAAAAGCAAAAAAAACAGTGCGCACAGGAGTCCTTTTTTCATACAGCTAAAATACACAAGAGTAGCTGAGAAAACAATGTGTTTGATTAACCGCCTATTCTTTAACCAACTTAAGCACGGAAGCAAGTCCTGTAGTAGTTTTTACCTCAACCAAATAAATACCCGAAGCCAATGAACGAAGGTCTATAGTGGTTTCAAAAGCTGAAGATGCGGAATGGTGTTGTATGAGCTGTCCGTTAACGGAGAAAATGTTTACCTGTGAAATTTTTACCGAGGGGTCAACCGAAGTAAGGGTGGTGAAGTAGGAGGAGGGATTAGGAAACAACAGCAACTTATTCTTTAGCGAAAAAGAAGGCTCGTTTACGCTGTTGTATGTTTTGAGTAAGGAATCGGCTTTGCAGGCATCGGGTATGCCGTACCCATAATATACATCGGGGTTGTTTAAGCGGTTGGCGCTTACTGTAACGGCCCGCATTATTTCCCAATAGCTGCGTTGCGGGTTGGCTTGTTTAAGGCAGGCCACCAAACCACTGATGAGTGGTGCAGCAAAGGAGGTGCCGCTGTTTTGCAGCGCAGTACCGCGGTTGTTCAGAATCCAGGTGTTGCGCCCCATGGCCACCACATCGGGTTTTAGTCTTCCGTCAGCGGTGTTACCTATGGATGAGATGTCGTGATACAAGCCGTTAGCATCCACACTGCCCACAGCTAAAATAGAATCAGCATCACAGGGCGGAGATATTTTTTTAGACAAAGGAGGCGGAAGTGTACCGTCATTTCCTGCACTGTTTACTACAATAATTCCTTTGGAGGCAGCCATGCGCGCGGCATTGGTAATGATGGCGGTTTTGCCGTCTAACTGTGCTTCGGTATAATCGCCTTGTCCTGCATCAAAATATTTGTAGCTCAATGACGATTGAATTACATCAGCCCCCATGGAATCGGCCCACTCGGCAGCAGCCAGCCAGTTGTATTCTTCCTGATGCGTTTCAGTTCCCAGGTTTTCAGTAATGGCCAACGCATACGAAGCATTAACAGCAGCACCCACAAAATTACCCGGACGATTACCGGCCATGGTAGAGAACACCATTGTTCCGTGCAGGTCGGTAGAATATACACTTTGCGCGGGGTTCACAAAGTTGCGGGTGGCAATAAAACGGTTTTGCAAACGGATGGAATCAAAGGCGCTGATGGTATCTACACCTAAAAAGCCTGTATCAAATACCGCCACCAAAGAACCCGTTCCCTGATAACCTTTATTGTGCAGGCAATCGAGATTCATGAGTGCGATTTGTGCCTGTGTGTTGCCGTAATCAACCGCAGTGGTGGCGGGTTCGTTGTTTGCAGCGTTGAATTTTCGTGCCGATAGATTAACAGTGGAAGGCGATGTGTTGGTTAGCTCTTGCACACTGCTGATGAAGCTGAATTGTTTCAACAACACTTCCTGTTCCATGTGGGTGCTGATTACTGCGAGGTTCATCCAGCGGGAGGTAAGTAGGATGTCAATGTCTTGTTGTGCAAGTTGCTGGAGGTAGTCTGCATTCACGGGCAAATCACTTACCGTAAGCGGAATGTGGCGTTCCCCTTTTTTGTTTATACTGTATTCACTCAGGGCCAAACGAGCGGCCTGTTCCATGTTTTTGTGCTGTCCTTTGTCTTTAAAGTGAACGGCATACGTAAATTTTTGTGCAAAAGCGTTAGCCGAAAAAGCAACAACTAAAAGCGCGGAGATTATAAATTTGTTCATATAACTAGCAGTACAAAGTTACCAATTAAGAGTTGCATTGCTTAAACTTGAATTTTTAAAAAAGAGTAAAAATGAAAATCATTTCCTACAACGTGAACGGCATACGTTCAGCCATGACCAAGGGTTTGGTGAACTGGATGCAGGAGTATGCTGCTGATGTGTACTGCCTTCAGGAAACCAAGGCCTCACCCGATCAGGTGGATTTAAACCTGTTTGATTTAATCGGCTACAAAAGCTGGTGGTTTTCGGCTGAAAAAAAAGGATACAGCGGAGTAGCAATTTTCTCGCGTATAAAACCCGACCACGTGGAGTTTGGTTTCAACAACAAGGAGTACGATAACGAAGGCCGTATTGTTCGGGCTGATTTCGGAGACCTTTCGGTTATCAGTGTTTACATTCCTTCTGGAACCACCGGTGAAGAAAGACAAGGCTACAAAATGGTGTGGCTCGATTTTTTTGAAAAGTATATTTTAGAGTTGCGTAAAACACGGCCCAACCTGGTGATATGCGGAGACTACAACATTGCGCATCACCCCATTGATATACATGATCCGGTGGGCAACAAAAAGAGTTCAGGCTTTTTGCCCGAAGAGCGCGAGTGGCTCACGCAGTTTTTAGCCAAAGGGTTTATTGACACCTTTCGTACACAGCACAGTGCCGTTCAAAAATATTCATGGTGGACATTCAGAACGGGAGCACGGGCTAAAAACAAAGGTTGGCGCATTGACTATAACCTCATCACCGAGCCACTGAAAGACAAATTAGTAAGTGCCGATATTCTGAATTCTGTGGTACACTCCGACCATTGTCCGATATTGGTGGAGTTGAAGAAGTAAGTTAAAAAGGAGAGCTCGACACACGAATTACTGAGCCGTTTTGCGACACGTAGTATTTGCGCAAAGCACATTGGGCAAAACCTTCGTAAGGAAAACCATCCAGATTAAACTTGGTATTGCAACAGGCTTTCCATTGTCCGCCCACATAACTACCGCATTGTAAATAGGCTTCGGAGTTGTTGAGGCTCACAATAGAACAGGAATCCAACGGGCGGTAGCTGCAGTTGCGGTCGAAGGCTACAATTTCATCGCTTGCGTTGTGGTACACAAAAAGTCCGCGGTTACCACCGCTGAAATAGGTCCATCCGCCAATTACGGTAAGCTGTTGGTATTGCGGCAATGTGGTGTTGATGTAAGCATCTACAAACACATCGGGCACACACAGGTTGTTGCGTTTCTCATCTTTACATGATACAGAGAGCAGAAATAGCGTGAGTAAAAAAAACGTGCTGAATTTATTCATAGCTGTAAAATCCCTGTTTGGTTTTTCTGCCCCAGTGGCCGGCATCTACTTTTTGTTGCTGAATGCGACTAGGTCTGAATTTTCCGTCCTGGTGAAACAAATGGTACACCGAAGTGGTTACCGAAAAATTCGTGTCAACACCAATCAGGTCCATCAGTTTAAATGGGCCCAACTTAAAACCGGAAGACTCGGCCAGCTCATCAATGGTTTCAAAAGAAGCCACGTTTTCTTCCATCATTTTAAGCGCTTCTACGTAATAGTGACGGGCTACGCGGTTCACAATAAACCCGGGAGCATCTTTGGCATGCACGGTGGTTTTGCCCAGGCTGTCAATAAGTGCGCGACAAGTTTGTGCCACCTGAGGTGAGGTTTGTGCACCCGAAATAATTTCCACCAGCTTCATAATGTGGGCCGGGTTAAAAAAGTGAATGCCCACCACTCTTTCCGGGTGAGGTACTCCGGCTGCAATTTGTGTAACAGGAATAGAGGATGTGTTGGTAGCCAGTATGGTGGTAACAGGATTTTGAGCAGCAATGTCCCTGAAAAGTTTGCGCTTTATCTCCAAATTTTCTACTACCGCTTCAATAACCAAATCAACTTTCAGTAAATTAAAATCATTGCTTACCGTAATGCGCTTAATGGCTTGGGAGGCTTTGTCGGCAGTCAGTTTTCCTTTATCAACTGCCGCATTAATGCTGCGTTCAATTTGTTGCCGGGCTTTTTCCAACGCTTCAATCTGAATATCGTACAGCAGTACATCGTATTCACTTTGTGCAAAAACCTGAGCGATTCCGGCACCCATGGTACCGGCACCCAATACAGCAACCTTTTTTATGGTGTGGGTCATATATGCAAAAGTAGTTAATTCCCTCACCTTGTTAAATACAACAATGCTCCTTATTTTCGACAACCAGTAATATGACGAGAATACTTTTTTTGTTTTTTGTTTTTTGTTTTGCAGGGCAACAGTTGATTTATGCTCAAAAAAGCACATCACCGGCTGATACGTCATTAAGCAAAACCAAAAAAGGCGCTAAACCCGCACAGCAAAAACCTAAAAAGGAAGAGTGGAAGCTGGAGTGGAACGATGGCATGGAGCGGTTAGACGGGTCATTGTGGTACGTGCGTGATTTTGATAAAGGCACAGGGAGCACAGGATACAGTCCGGCACACGTGTTCAACGACAACGGCCATTTGGTGTTGGTGCTGGATACCGCAAACTATAACGACAAGCCCTTTACGGGAGCCGAGGTAGCCGGATTAAAAGATGTGGGCTACGGAAAAATTGATGTAAAAATGCGCGTACCAAAGGGCCGTGGAGTTGCCTGCGCTTTTATAGCCACCTCATTGGTGGGAGCCGATTTGAAACCGCACGATGAAATGAGCATACAGTTCAGGGGCACAGAAACCCGGAGTGTTTTTTTCAATTACTTTAAACGAAAGGACAGGATGGAGAATGGGAACAGCTATTTTCTTCCGTTTGATGCCGCAGAAGAATACCACGTTTATACTATAGAGTGGAGCAGGAAATACATCAAGTGGTACATTGACGGAAAGCTTTACTATCAGAGTTATGAGCGCATTCCGGGGTCTATGATGCGCCTCACCTTCAGTATATGGAGCAACATGAATGAAGACCACGAAATTGACCAACACGCTATTCCCGCCATGTTCTTAATTGACAACGTAAAGTATTTTATCCGAAACCATAAGTAAAAAATTGGTCGAATTGACAAGGCCATAAACATAAAAACCACATAAGTTTGTCACAAAACACCCCACCTCGTGCTTAAGAAAATTGTACTTTATTCCGGCTTTGTTATTTTGTTCCTCTGGTGGATATACCGTAAAATGTATCATCCGGATGAAACGGGCATCTACAAAGTAAAAACAGAAGAGATTATCAGCTATGACACTATTGTTGGTCCGGCTGAGGGTACCGCATTACCGGCCGAGTCATTCACCTCCTGGAAAAAATTTGCCAAAGGCGGCACCAGCAGCATAGCCATATTGGTTACCGACACCAACTCTTCCTGGCTGGCCCTAGCTCACGGATTAAAATCCATTGGTGTTCCTTTTTTGATTACTCAAAACTACAAGGCCGCACTCAGGCACCAGATTGTAATGGTGTATCCGGAGCTTTCGGGTAAATACCTGCGGCAGGATGCGTTGAAGCTCATAGCACAACACCCGCTCAACGGAGGTGTGCTTATGGCCACCGGCACTCCTTCAGACGGATTAAAAGAAGTATTTGGCTACACAGAGAGCAAGGCTTCCATTCAACGTTACGAAATCAGGTTTAACCGCAAAGCGAAGGAAAACGAGTACCTGAAAGCAGAGAGTGGCTGGATGATCAGGCTGGGCAACAAAGAGCGCGGGGTTGACCCCATTGCCACCAATACCTATTACAATGTAAAAAACGAACCCATAGCGTATTACGAAGACAACACACCGGCTGTCATAGTAAAACCCTATGCCATTGGTCGCTCGTACCTTATCGGGTTTGATTTGGGGTACTTTTTACAACGCTCGTACAGCAATACACGGTATACTATTTCTCCACTGGGTGAAGGAAAGTTTGAACCCTCATCTGATGTGTTGCTGAGCCTTATCAAAAACATTTACCTTACCCAATGCACCACCGCGGTTGTTTTGGGCACGGTACCTCACAACAAACAGATGTCGCTTATACTCACCCACAACATCAACACCAAACAGGAGTTGTTGCATGCCGTTAAAGTGGCTGCGCAGGAAAGAAGAGAAGGTTTTACTTCCAGCTTTTTTGTGCAGGCTAAATACATTAATGATTATAACGGGGAAGCATATTTGCGCCCATACCTTACCGATATTCTGAAGCTGTTGGTTGGCTGGAACATGGAAGTAGGCACACAGGGAGTATCAGCCAATAACCGTTTTGCCAACAACTCAGTGGGAAAAGGAATTGAAAAATACCCCGACTATACCCCGTTTGTGCAAAGCGAGAAAAAAACCTACAATGCCACCTTAATGGGTGAAACGCGGGTAGCCAAATACCTGCTTGAAAAATTGTTGGGCAACTATGAAATGAAATCTTTCCGTGCGCCCGATCATCAGATACCGCGCTCTATGCCGCAGTTGCTGCAAGCCAACTCCTTTGCCTACAGCTCATCCATTACCAGCGATAAGGTGCTTTCTCACCTGCCCTACCGACTTAACTATAACTACGACATCAGCCAGGAAGTAGAAACTTTTGAGTTTCCGGTTACCATTGATGATGACCAGGGAATAAAAAGCTTGCAAAGCAGTATATCGGCCACCATTGACATGGCATACAGTATTGCCAACTACGGAGGTATGATGGTACTTTCATTACGCCCCGATACCTCAGTAAAAATGCAGTTTCAACAACAACTGGTGGATGCAGTTAAAGAGTTTGCCTGGATTGGTTCACTCGGAAACTTTGCCGATTGGTGGAGTGCCAGAGACCAGGTAGAATTCAGCCGAACCATGGATACCATTGAAGTAAACATACCTGTGCGTGCCAAAGGAATTACTTTGCAGCTCCCTCCGGGTGAGCGCATGTACAACTATGAACCTGCTGACTTGCCCATTGACCAGTATGGAAACAGCTTGCTCATATACGATTACCGGGGCAAGGCCAAAATCTACATTACCCGAAACAAGTAGTAATAAAAGCATGATGTTGAAGTAATGTACTGCTAACACGGGCAACCCATTTTTGTATACGGATAGCTTAAACTATCTGTATGGTGATAAAAAGAAAAGTCCAACTGGTAGTAATTTCTGATGTTCATTTAGGAACATACGGCTGCCACGCCAAAGAACTCAACCGCTACCTTAAATCCATTGAGCCCGAAATACTGGTACTTAACGGAGACATCATTGACATCTGGCAATTCAGCAAATACTACTGGCCCGATTCGCACATGAAGGTGGTACAACGCATTTTTAAATTATTGGCCACCGGCACTAAAGTGCATTACCTCACCGGCAATCACGATGAACTGGTGCGCAAGTTTGGCGAGTTCAGCGTAGGTAATCTGGAGATTGACAACAAACTCAAACTGGACATTGACGGCAAAAAGGCCTGGATATTTCACGGAGATATTTTTGACGTAACCATGAAACACTCCAGGTGGTTGGCTAAGCTGGGCGCTGTGGGGTACGATACATTAATTCTTATTAATGGTGTGGTTAATTTCATAAGCAGTAAACTGGGGCGGGGTAAAATTTCTTTATCTAAAAAAATTAAAAACAGCGTAAAAAGCGCCATTAAGTTTATTGGAGATTTTGAACAAACGGCCACCGACATTGCCATTGAAAACGGATACGATTACGTGATTTGCGGCCACATTCACCAACCGGTTATTGCGCAGTATAGCAACGATAAGGGCAGTGTGTTGTACCTCAACTCTGGCGACTGGATAGAAAACCTCACGGCTTTGGAATACCACAACAAGGAGTGGAAACTTTTTACTTATGCCACCGATTATGTGGCGCAACAAGAAGATGCTGAGGAAAACGAAAAACTGAATATACCTGAAATAGCAGTGCTCTATGAAAATATTATACGCCATACAGGGAACGGGTAACGGACACCTGAGCCGGGCCAAAGAAATTATACCGTACTTAACCCCATACGGAGAGGTAGACTTGCTGGTAAGCGGTACACAATCGAATGTTCAGTTGCCGTATCTGATTAAATACAAAAAACACGGACTTGGATTTACTTTCGGCACACACGGGAACATTGCCATTGTAGATACGGTGAAAAACTTCAGGCCCGTTAAGCTGATGAAGGATATACTGGAATTTCCGGTTCATGCCTATGACTTAATTATAAACGACTTTGAACCCCTTACCGCCTGGGCCTGTAAACTGAAGGGCAAAACCTGTGTGGCCTTGAGCCATCAGGCGTCTTTTCTTTCCGACAAATCTCCACGGCCAGTGAAAAAGAATGTGTTTGCAGAAGGCGTTTTAAAAAACTACGCACCGGCCAGTCGGCACATCGGTTTTCATTTTGATTCGTTTGACAACTTCATTCACCGGCCCGTAATACGCGCTGATGTACGCAACAAAGAGGTGAGCAACCACGGACACATTTCTGTTTACCTGCCCGCACACAGTGATACTACGGTGGTGAAACACCTGAGTGTATTACGCGATGTGAAGTGGGAGGTTTTTTCACGCGAAGCCAAAGGAGCCTACAAGGTAGGGAACGTATACATTCAGCCTATCAGCAATGAGGCGTTTACACAAAGTATGGCAACGGGCAACGGGTTGCTTACAGCCGGAGGATTTGAGGGTCCGGCAGAGGCCATATTTTTGGGAAAGAAGGTTTTCTCCATTCCCATGAGTAATCAATACGAACAACTGTGCAATGCAGAAGCGCTGAAGAAATTGGGTGTTACCGTTGCCTCTCAATTAAGCAGCAGCATGCTGCAGAAGTTGTTGAGCTGGATTCATTTTGGCCAACCCGTAAAAATTGATTACACCAACGACACGGCAAAAATTATCAATGAATTGGTTAGCAACTACAGCACATATAAACCGGAACCGGTAGCACCTGAAAGGTTGCAGAAAATGGCGTGGCAATAAAGTTACCTGCCCAACTTAAACAGGCAGTGCAACACAATACTTAAATCGCGCTCCACGCTGTAATCTTTTGCATACAGGAAGTTGATTTTTTCTACCGTTTTCTCATCTGTGCTTAACGAGCCCAACTCATCTACCGGACTTAATACACCTGATTTAATTTTAGGCAACAAGGCGATGTTTTTGGCCACTGCATAACCCACCCAGGTTTTATTTCCGCTCAGTACCTGCAGCACGTTTCTGAAATAGCCCACCGGATTTTTACTGAGCAAAGCAATAATGGGAGAAGAAACCAAAAGGAACAAACTGGTGAAAATATCGAACAAACGTTTCTTGCGTATGCTCTGCTGTTTGGCTAAAGACAAGCTGATGTCTATGGTATAAAAATCTCCGGGAGCATCTTTGGAGTCGCTGCCAATAATGAACAAACTTTCTTCAGGAACAATCTTAAAGTGCAAATCGGGTTGTTGTATAGAGCCCATCCAGTCAATTATTTTTTGAGCGGGCAAATTTTTTGAGCAGAAGATAATTTCATCCACTTTAAATATTTTTACAATCTCAGCCAAAGCAGATGTGTTGCCTAAATACACATCACTTTCCTGCACTTGATTACCCGAGTTCACAAAACCGATAAAGCGGTTGCGGGCACCTGATTTTTCCAGAAGATTTAATACCCGCGTTGCCTCTTCGCCCTCTCCCACAATAATGGTTTTGCGGTAATAGGCATCGCCAAAATTAACTGAACCCGATTTGAAGAAATAAACCAGCGAGCGGTAAAACACCATGGAGAAGGCCGCCCATCCTGCACCTAAAATAATGATGGCTCTTGAGTTGCGCAGGTGCTCCGGTAAAAAAGCATACAGGCAGGCAATTACAATAGTACCGGTAAATATGCCCCGCAATATTTTGCCCGGATTATTATCGGCTCGGTAAACGCCATTCAGTTGGCAACAGATTAACCAAATGAAAATATATGTCGGCACATAAACCAGCATCAGGTCGGCACCGTACTCACCACCGGAAACATAGCGGTGATTTAACTCCCAGTAACGCTTGATGTAATATACTCCGCCAAAAATAATGGAGGCATCCAGTAAAGGTTTGGCAGCAGCGGCAACAAAACGTTGCACCACAGCAACCAATGCCCTGAGGTAAATGGCAAAATGTATGAGTATACTAAAGGAGTTGGCCAATGAGGCTGCATAATGTTTGCGCGCAAAAATGACCATGGCGTTGTAAAACACAAACACATAGTTTACGCTGGTTTTTTTGGTGCTTTCGCCTTTGTAGTGAATAATGGTGGTGTGCGGAAAATAGTAGTTTTTGTAACCTGCTTTGGTTACGCGGTAGGAAAGATCAATGTCTTCCCCGTACATAAAAAAAGCTTCGTCCAACAAACCAATTTCATCCAATACAGTTTTGCGCAACATCATAAAAGCACCAGCCAGCACATCAACCGGATGTGTGGTGTTATTGTCCAGGTAACCCAGGTGGTAGCGGCCAAAAGTTTTTGAACGAGGGAAAAGTTTTGACAGTCCGAAAATTTTATAAAAAGCTACGCTAGGTGTAGGCAATCCTCTTTTTGATTCCGGCAAAAACACACCCTTGCCATCAATCATTTTTACACCCACCGCACCGGCATCGGGTGTTTGATCCATAAAAGAAATCACCTTTGAAAAAGTGTCTTCCTCCACAACCGTATCGGGATTAAGAAGTAAAATGTACTCTCCTGAAGCAGCACGAATGCCCTGATTATTTGCTTTAGAGAAACCTACGTTTTCCGTATTGGCAATCAGTTTTACATCGGGAAAGCGACTTTGCACCATTTCCACCGAGCCGTCAACCGAGCGGTTGTCTACTACAAAAACCTCCGCATCAATTTCTGAACAAGCCCGCCTTACCGAGTGCAGCGCCTGTTCCAGAAAGAACTTAACGTTGTAGTTAACAATGATTACGGATAGTTTCAAGCGTGCTATGTGTGTTATTGAGTATAGCAAAAGTAACAAATTATATGAACTTGGGCCGTGTATACTCCACAACACGGGTGTTTACAACTGTTTTTAATATTAGAAACTTATCTCGATATTTGAAAAAACTACTACCGGTGTCCTTACAGCAACTTCCCGGCTTTTTGAGAGCTACTCGGCAACTACCTCTTTACCTTATCGGGGTAGTGTTGATTTCGTTTGCTTTCAGCGCTTGCGAAAGGAAAGAAGCAGAAACGTCTTTCGGCATTGATACCACCCAATCTTATTCGCAACTGGACACACTGGAGCGGTCCATCAATGAGATTTTAATGTCCATTCCACAGGGAAGTAAAGTGGGGGCAATTGATTCTTTTTTTGCCAACAAAAAACACATCCCGTTCTCACGCGAGCGCCACCTGGCTTATCGGGCAGCGCATTACCTGAGAGATGAGCGTTTGATGCTCGCCCTCTCTGATTTAGATACGCTTATAGAAATTACAGAGAAAAAACCTTCCGCACAAAAAATATATGCCGAAGCTCTTTTTAACAAAGCGGATATTTTTATCCTGTTGGGGAAATACAACTTTGCCTACGAATTTTACAGCAGAGCGGGAGAGGTAGCCAGAAGAACAAAAGATGCCTGTATCTCTTCCATGTTTGATTACCGTATTGCGATGGTGTTGTACCGCCAGGAGTTTTACGACAAGGCCATAGGTTACTTCAACAGGGCCAAAAGTTCATATTTGGCGTGCGACAGCTCATTTATTCCCATGTTCAGGGTGCAGGAGATTTATGACAACATTGGTCTTTGTTACTTTAAGCAGAAAAAATATGATTCAGCGCAGCTTTATTACGACAGTACTCTGGCCTATATCAACAACATGCCTTCTGCCACGCAGCTTACTTCTGATATGTTAAACTCAGCGCGATCAGTGGTGTATGTTAATCAGGCGCAGTGCCTGTTGTACCAAGGCGATACACTTGCTGCACTTGCTGCGTATAAAAAAGGAATTACACCGGTAGCCAAGACCAGAGAGAAAATTTTTACTGCGAGCGCGTTGTTGAGAGTATCTGAAGTATTCGCGGCACTCAACCAACTCGATGAAGCAGAAGCAAGCATTGCTGAAGCAGAGGAGTTACAACAGCAAACGGGTGTTGCTTCAATAAAAAGAGATTTGTACAAGGCCCGCTGGAAATTAAGTTTGCTCAAAAACGAAAAAGATAAAGCGCTGCAATACGCAAAAGCGTATTGGGATTTAAAAGACTCCATATTGATGGAAGAAAAAGAAACGCAGGCCAACAGCATTAATTTGTTTATGCAGGCGTTTGAATACAACGAGCGGGAAACCGAACTTGTGGAGGAAGGCAGAAACAGAGAGCAACGCCTGTTGTTGTCAGTAATTATAGCCATTGCAGCGTTTATTGCCACCATGATTTCTTTGTTTTCGTGGATGAAATCGCGCAAACAAAACAGACAACTGTTGTTGTTGAATGAACAAATTGCCGACCAAAGCAAAACCATCAAACAAACGTATGAAGACCTGAAGTTGCTTGATCAAACAAAGGACCGCATTATGGGAATTGTTGCGCATGATTTACGCAATCCCATCTCAGCGATTTATTCCATGGCCACACTTTTGAATGAACAGGCCAAAGAGCGCAAAGACGATGAGGAGATTCAAATGACCAACCTGGTGCGCACAGCCTGCGAGGGCTCATTGGAGTTGATACAAGAGATTATGATGGTGGCCGACCTTCAACACAACAAAGGTTTTGTGAAGAAAGAGCGTGTACGAATCAATGAGTTTGTTGATTCTACGGTGAAGCTCATTCGGTTTAAGTCGGCAGAAAAGCGGCAGACCATTCAAATGATTTTGCCGGAACAGGAACAGGAAATAATGATGAGCCCCGATAAAATGCGCAGGGTGTTGAGTAATCTGCTGGTAAATGCCATCAAGTTCAGTAAAGACGGAAGTAATATTCTGGTGCGATCAGAAGTACAGAATTACCACTGGATAGTGTCGGTTAAGGACCAGGGCATTGGTATACCCGACCACATGAAGAGTCAGATTTTTGAAACCTTTACCAAAGCCAAACGAGCAGGTACATCAGGAGAGAAACCATTCGGTTTGGGTTTGTCCATAGTAAAACAAATTGTAGAAGCACACGCAGGCAAAATATGGTTTGAAAGTGAAGAGGGTCTTGGCTCTACCTTTTTTGTGCAGTTGCCGGTGGAGTAAAGCTTTGCGCACCCGCTTAGTTGCCAAATACGGAACGATAAATTTTCGAGCTAAGACAATGATTAATGCGTTAAAAAGTCTCAAATACAGCGATTTATGGGCAATTGAGCGGGTGCGTTGTTTTAGTGCAGCGCGACCATTATTTCTTTATATAAGTCTTGTCCTTGAGTGTCTTTCGGATTTAGTTTCATATATAGTTTGCAATATTCTTCCGCACTTTTGTAATCGCATATATTATATGATTGGACGGCAATATTATAGTATGCGTTAGAGAACAATGAATCCCTCGCAATACAGATTTTGTATAAATCAATTGCGGATTTTAGATTTTCCCTTGCGACTTCTAACATTGCCATAGAAAATGGCAACATAGCATTATTCGTATCTAGTTTTATTGCAATTAAATAGTTGTTCATAGCTAAATCATATTTTTCTAGACCTTGAAATCCCGAACCAATATGGCTAAATCCGTCTGCGAGATTAGGGTACTTTTCTGTTAATTTTTCTCCCCAAGAAATTTCGTCATAATATTTTTCTAAACGACTATAGGAAAAGGCTATCATATTTAAACATAATATTTCCATTGAACTGTCGGGCTCATTATCCAATATTTTTTCACAGACTTCTATTGCTTCTCTGTGTTGTCCGCTTTCCTGTAAATTGATTACCTCTTCTATCATCAGAGTACTGTCTTTTGCATTATGGTTGCAACCAAGACTTAGTATAATAATCAAGAGAATAAAATTTCTATACATATGTTCCTTTAAAATTACGCAGAACTACCCGCTATACGGTATCCGGTTCATAATGGACCTTCCCAGGGTAACCTCATCCGCATATTCCAACTCACCACCCACGGCAATTCCCCTTGATATAGTAGTTAATTTTACCGGAGATTCCCGCAGCCGCTTGGAAAGGTAAAAGGTGGTGGTATCGCCTTCCATGGTGGCACTTAGTGCAATCAGCAATTCTTCTATGTTCTCTTCAGCTATGCGGGTCAACAACTTATCAATGTTTAAGGCTTCGGGGCCAATGCCGTCCATGGGAGAAATGAGTCCGCCCAGCACATAGTAGAGCCCGTTAAACTGCCCGGTATTTTCAATGGCCATCACATCACGCAAATCTTCCACCACACACAGAATTTTTTTGTTTCGGTTAACACTGTTGCATATGCGGCAGATGTTTTCATCAGACACGTTGTTGCAGCGGCTGCAAAACTTTATTTCGTTTCTTAACGTGGATAGCGAGGAGGACAGGCGATTAACTTCATCAGGACTTTGTCGCAACAAAAACAACACCATGCGCAAAGCCGATTTTTTACCTACTCCGGGAAACCTGGCCAGCTCGTTTACCGCCTGTTCAATAAGATGCGAGGGGAAGTTCATGCTTAGTGCATGTTGTGGTAAATGTTGGTAACGTCTTCGTCTTCTTCAATCATTTCAATCAGGCGGCCTACCTCTTCTTCCTGTGTTTCATTGAGCTCCACATAGGTGGTAGGTATGCGTTGCAACTCGGCATTCACAATTTCAATTTTTCTGTCTTCCAGTGCTTTTTGCATGGCACCAAAATCAGTAAATGGTACAGATAACATGAGGTGACCTTCGCCATCGTCTTCTGCTTCTTCCAAACCGAAGTCAATCATTTCGAGTTCAAAATCTTCAAGGTTGATACCGGTGTTCTTAATTTTAAAAATACCCTTGCGGTCAAACAAAAAATCAAGACTGCCTGATATTACCATTTGCCCGCCACGTTTATTGAAATAACTGCGCAGGTTGGCTACGGTACGGGTAGGGTTATCGGTAGCAGTTTCAATAATGAGGGCCACACCGTGTGGTCCTTTTCCTTCGTATACTACTTCTTCAAACTCTTTGTCCTGTTTAGTGCTGGCCCGTTGTATGGCACCATCAATATTGGCTTTGGGCATGTTCACAGCCTTGGCGTTGGCAATAATGGCCCGCAAGCGCGAGTTGCCCTCCGGGTCAGGTCCACCGGCTTTTACAGCGATGGCAATCTCTTTCCCGAACTTGGTGAAAGCCTTACTCATTTTGGCATAGCGGGCAAACATCTTGTGCTTGCGCTTTTCAAAAACTCTTCCCATACTACAATGTACTTAAGGGTGCAAATTTAACAATCCTGAGTACCTTTTGAAACCACGGGGGATTAAAAATTCAAAACCGGCCAAAAGAAGAGTTGAGGCCTTGATAACCCACTCAACGGCAGGTTGTCTGAATGCCTGTGAGTTGAAATATAGCGGAGTACAATAATTACTTTAAGGAAGCGGAGTACATCCACACCAGTTTTTCCTGCTGGCGAATGTAATCGCTCATCATCGAGTTGGTACCCTCGTCACTGGCTTTAGCTGAGAGCTCGAGTAGCCTGCGCTCAATAGTAAGTAATACCTCAAAGGAACTCAGCACCTCTTTAACCGCTTTTTTGCCATCGACTATGTTTTGAGCTTCTTTGATACGTGCTGCTTTTACATAAGACGTAAATGAGTGCATGGGCGTGTGGCCAAGGGTAAGTACGCGTTCGGCTATTTCATCAATTTTGAGTAAGGCATCGGTATACAATTCCTCAAACTTGAGGTGCAGTTCAAAAAACTTTTCTCCGGCAATGTTCCAATGAAAGCCCCGGGCATTAATGTAGAACAGCTGGTAGTTGGCCAGCAGCTCATTTAATCCGTCAGCCAGCTCTTTGCATTTTTTAGTGTCGAGTCCGATAAGATTTTTATTTTTCACGGTGGTGCTATTTATTTCATTCAAAGGTATGGGAACAACTGCCAATAGATTTTTTGGGTGTCTTATTTCCCTAACACCACAGGATAACTTTTGTTTTCAGTTTGGTTTATAGAGGTAACTTTGTTTCATGTCACCTGCAGTACTTTTCGGCTTTGTGTTGGGTTATTTTCTTATTCTCCTGGCAGTAGCCTGGGTTACTTCCCGCAACTCCACCAACGATTCTTTTTTTATAGGCAACAAAAGCAGCAACTGGATGCTGGTGGCCTTTGGTATGATTGGCACCTCGCTGAGCGGAGTTACTTTTGTGAGTGTTCCCGGAGCAGTAGGTAAAGATGCCTTCGGCTATTTACAAATCACCATCGGTTACCTCATTGGTTATGTAGTGGTGGCCTATGTGTTGCTACCATTGTATTACCGGCTCAACCTTACCTCCATTTATGATTACCTCAAAACCCGTTTAGGCTTTACTGCTTACAAAACGGGTGCAGGATTTTTTATTGTATCGCGCACACTGGGTGCTACTGCCCGCTTGTATCTGGTGGTAAAAATTCTGCAGGATGCTATACTCGAAAGTTTTGGTGTGCCCTTTTGGGTCACCACGTTGGTTATTTTAATCATGATTTTGTTGTACACCTATGAAGGCGGAGTAAAAACCATTGTGTGGACGGATACCTTGCAAACCACTTGCATGTTGGGCGGCTTGGTTATTTGTGTCATTTATATTCTCAACAACCTGCAACTTGATTTATTCAGCGGGTTTCAGCAAATGGAACAGGCGGGTTTAACGCAGGTGTTTAAAACCGATGTACAAAGCAAACAGTTTTTCCTGAAACAGATTTTGGCCGGAGCCTTTATCACCATTACCATGACGGGTATGGATCAGGAAATGATGCAAAAAAACATATCGGTAAAAACATTGGGCGACTCACAAAAAAACATGCTCACGCTCTCTGTAATTATGCTGGTGGTGATTGCACTTTTTCTCTACCTGGGCGGACTCTTGCATTTGTATGCGGCACAATCAGGGGTTGCTGTAACGGGCGATAAGTTGTTTCCTGAAGTGGCTTTGCACCACATGCCCCCGTTGGTTTCTGTGATATTTATTATTGCCTTAATCTCTGCCTTGTTCCCCAGTGCTGACGGGGCCATTACGGCACTTACCTCTTCGTTTTGTCTGGATATTGTGGGCATACAACGCAACGAGAAACTCACCGACAAACAGAAGCAAAAAATCCGTCAACGGGTACACCTGAGTTTTGCCGTGGTGTTCTTGTTGTTTGTGTTACTGTTTAAGTGGATTAACAGCGATAGCATGATTGGTGTTATTTTGAAAGTGGCAGCATATACCTATGGCCCGCTATTGGGGTTGTTTACGTTTGGGCTCATCACCCAAAGGTCGCTCAACGATAAATGGGTGCCGTTTATTTGTTTGGCCTCACCCGTAATTTGCTACTTTATTGATACCTACCAAAAAATGTTTACCGGCTCTTTTGAGATAGGATTAGAGCTATTGCTCATTAACGGAGCTCTTACGTTTGCGGGGTTGTTTTTAGTATCGAAGAAAAACGAGGTTATCTAGCAGAGGTTTGGCGGCTCATCAGTTGTAAAAATTTAGCTACCACCACCACTACTAAACAGCCAATCACATTCAGCCACAGGAACGAAATTATATCGGCCCAGTAAACACCGATAACCGTTGCTTGTGATACGAGTGCAGCGTAAAACACTTCCTTGCCCCCGATTTTTTTCAGGTAGAAAGCCACCACAAAAATTCCGAGCATGGGTCCGTAGAAGATACTGCCCAATACATTTACTGCCTCAATTAAACTCCCCAACTGAGAGGCAAACATGGCTGTGGCAATGCAGAAAATTCCCCAAAATAAAGTTACCCATTTCGACATGTTGTAGTAGTGGGTATCGCTTTCGTTTTTCACCCATACGCGTTGGTACAAGTCAATGATGGTGGAGGAGCACAGGGAGTTGAGTGCAGCGGCAATGCTGCCCCAGGCGGCTAAGAATATTACGGCTATTAACAACCCCACCAAACCCTTGGGCAGATGGTGCACTACAAAGTACAAAAAGATATAATTTGTGTCGTTTACGTCAGCCGTTTTGTCGGCTTGTTTGATGAGGGCAATGGCTTCTTTTCGTTTTTCTGCTTTTTGTTTTTCTGTGGTGTGTAGGTCTTGTTGAATGCTCTCTGTGGAAGCGTTGTTTTTTTGTGCAGCTAAAAGCAAACGTGTTTGAGTAGCCCCAACGGTACATAAGGAATCATGTTCAGCCTCCACTTTTTTGAGTTGAGTCACACAGTCTTCGCAACCCGAGGCATATACTTTGTCCAATTGTTTTTGGTTAAAGAACACGGGCGACTGAAACATCATGTAAAAAGTAAACAGCAAGGCACCAATGAGCAGAATCAGAAACTGCATGGGCACTTTTACCAGTCCGTTCATGAGCAAGCCCATGCGACTTTCTTTGATGTCTTTTGCGGTGAGGTAGCGCCCCACCTGACTCTGGTCGGTACCGAAATAGGAGAGGGCCAGAAAGAAACCGCCAATCACCCCACTCCAGATGTTGTATTTATCTTTCCACCAGGCGCTGTCGGTTACATCAATTTTAGTTTCGATAATGTTGAGTTTGCCCATTTTACCGGCAACGTGCAAAGCGTCTGAGAATCCTATGCCATCAGGCAATAAATGCACGATCATGTAACCGGCTAAAAACATCCCGATGAATACAATAAACAGTTGTTGCATTTGTGTATAGGCCACAGCCTTTGCCCCGCCACTTATGGTGTACACAATGAGCAAACCACCCATAATGATGTTGGTGTAATAAATGTTCCAGCCCAACAAAGAAGAGAGAATAATGGATGGCGCATAAATGCTTATGCCGGTAGAAAGTCCGCGGGAAACCAGAAACAAAACAGAGGTAAGTGTGCGGGTGCGTAAATCAAAACGCTGTTCCAAAAACTCGTAGGCAGTAAACACTTTCAACTTGTGGTACATGGGCACAAACGTGATGCACAACACCACCATAGCCAACGGCAAGCCGAAGTAGTACTGGACAAAGCGCATACCATCAGTATAGGCCTGACCGGGTGCTGAGAGGAAGGTAATGGCGCTGGCCTGTGTACCCATAATGGACAGCAGAATAAGAAACCAACTCATGGAGTTGTTGCTCTTAAAGTAACTGTTAAGATTTTTCTCGTGCGCGCTTTTGTAAACCCCGTAAGAAATTACGGCAATCAAGGTAAGGGCAAGTACTATCCAATCAATGCTGCTCATTAAAAATTCTTCTTCGCCACCTTATTGTGTAAACCATTTACCAGCAACAAAGCAGCCGACCCATACCAAGGGTGCAGTTCCATGACCAGACGTCCGGCTTGTATGGCGGGGTCGGAAGCGGTGAGTTCACGGGCTTCTTCAACGGTGGCTACATTAAATACATAAATGCCACGCACCTCTCCGTTGTCCATAAACGGTCCGGCTAAAATGAGTTTACCCATATCGGCCATGCGGCCAATGTTTTTCATGTGAGCGGATTGCAGTTGAGCTGCCGTAGCGGAGTCTTGGTTTCGGTTAGGTCCCCTTTTCAGAAAAGCTATCACGTATTTTTTCATCCCTAGTTCATCGGCACCTAAGGAGTCGGCCAGATGTTTATCAAAGGACGGGTGTTGAGCAAAGGTGTTTTGTGCGATACACAACAGGCATAGCAGCATCAAAGAAGTAAAGTATTTCATGTGAGGTTGGTTTAGGAGAAATAATGAGTAAAGATATAAAAAAGCAGCACCTCTGCCAGCAAAGCTATTACTACAACAGTGTACCAAATTTTCCAGCGGGTTTCTTGCATGGGTTATTGAAGGTTGAAAAGATTAGAAAGATGACAAGGTTGAGTACGCAATCTAACCTTGTAATCTTTCTAAACCTTGTAATTTTTTAATCTACTATTTTCCCAGCTCAATCATGTTCACCAGTAGGCGGTAAGCCCCGGGCACGCCTGCGGGCAACTGGCGGAAGAACACCAATCCGCTGTACACAAAATGTCCTTTACCGTGTTTGGCAATAATCAATGCGCCCTTGTTGTTTTTTTCTCCGGGGTCTGCCATGCTTAGGGGGGCAACATAGTTGCTGTCCCAATCACCTGCGTGGTAAATGCTGCGCTCTTGTATCCAGCCTTCAAAATCTTTGTCGGTAATTTTGTTGGGGGTATTCAGTACGGGATGGTTGGGTAATTCAAAGTTTACTTTCGCTTCTTCATCTGTAATACGTTCGCGGGTAATTTTAAATTTATACGGACCGATATCACTGCTCAGCGGACCGGCCCAGCTGTTGGTGTTGTACTGCACAATGAGGTTGCCGCCATTGGCCACGTAGTCCATTAGTTTTTGTTTGAACGCAGGTAGTTTTTCGTTGGTGTTGTAGGCGCGCACACCGGTAATAATAGCCTCAAACTGATTGAGGTTTTCTTTGGCCAGCATATCATCTGTAAGGGTGATTACCTCATAACCCAATTGTGTTAAACATGGTGCCACCTCATCACCTGCACCGGGGATGTAACCAATGCGCTTGAGTTTTTTCTTTACATCCAAACGAATGAGTTTTATTTCTGCTTCAGGGAATAGTGTTTGAATAGGAATGTGGTCGTATTTAATTTCTTTGATGCCCTTGGAGTAGGACTTGCCCAGATAAGAGGCCGAAGAAGTAATGGTAACTTCAGCCTGAGTGGCCGGTGGTGTTACCATAAATGTAAATGTTTTTTCATCACCCTTTTTCTTCAGCTCGTATGAAGCACTTACCGGAATACATTTCCAGCCGTTAGGTGTGTTTAATTTTACCTCCCCCCGAAGGCTGTCCTTTCCTGCTTTTACACTAACCTTTACCTCTTTTGCTGCATTAATAGGGAAGGCCACAACATCGTTTACTACATTCACCATTATGGGTGGCGTAATCACAAGTGGTCTATACAGTTCTCCCTTTTCTGGGTCGACCCATTTGTATTGAAATAAGGATGTTTTTGGGCCCCAATAAGTGTCCTGTGTTTTGAAACCCACGGACCCCAACGGTATGGTTTTACTATGCTCATTTACTTCATTTATGCCACGAGACAAAAGGGGAACATTGAACAAGTTGTTTTTTAATTTAGAATTTAACCAATAAGGATTTAATGGAGGGTTATCAATTGGAATAGCCATTTTGTGACTAAAAGAAACAATGCTATTCTCCTTAATTATACTGTCATCTGGGCTGAGAAAAAGACTTTGCTGCACACCGTGGCCCCACGAGAAACTAATTGGATCAATAATATAAACATTCGAAAGGATGATTGGTAAACGGGACCGATTCAAAATGCTTATTGTAAAAAGGCTTTCATCTGAAGACAAAGTATGACTTTTTGTTGTTGTCTCAACGTACACACCATGCAGATTGGCTATACAATCCCCCAAGGCCATTAGTGTTAGAGGTTCAACAAGAACTTTATTTTGAATTTTATCAAACTTGGCCAACCTTTTATAGTCTGCTTTTGTTATAAGAAGATTTTGAGCCGACAGAATTAAATCACTGGAGTTCGCTGGATTATTTGGGTCAAAAGAAGATATTGCTCTTGTTAGTATTTCCGATATTTTCTCCCCCCCCTTCACCCTCTTCCACGTAAAATCAATTCCCTCAAAAATATCTTTCAATCCTGCCGTATCACCTTTAACGGGTTTGAAGTATTCAAAATATTCACCCCGTTGTTTGGCGCTTCCAAAGCCCTGGCTCTTGTGCATGCTGCGGCTTTCAGCGGCTATTTCTCCGTAACTTTTTCCCAGCAACGGATTGTAACCACCCACATCCAATTTGATAAACGCACTCATGTCGGCATTGGGGTCGCGAAAGCGGTTGGTGGCGTTGTAAAACAACCTGCGGGGCTGCCACACTTCTACATGTTGCAGTTGTTCAGGAAAACGTTTGGGGTCTCCGGCTGCGT
The DNA here is from genome assembly GCA_041675505.1 of Bacteroidia bacterium. Lineage (GTDB taxonomy): Bacteria > Bacteroidota > Bacteroidia > UKL13-3 > UKL13-3 > JAGPCK01. Next base: position 69,666 of record JBAYTR010000010.1, read on the forward strand.
CAAAAGCCTCTTCAGCTAAAATGGCCGAGGCCGTGTGGTGTCCGTGTCCACCGCTGCCATCTGTAGCAAAGCGGGTAATGATAATATCAGGACGAAAGTTGCGAATCACCCACACCACGTCACTCAGCACCGAGTCTTTGTTCCACTTTTTAAATGTTTCTTCAGGCGTTTTGCTGTAACCAAAATCATAGGCGCGGGTAAAAAACTGTTCGCCACCGTCAATTCTTCGGGCAGCTAAAAGTTCCTGTGTGCGTATCACACCTAACTCCACACCTTGCTCCGGGCCAATAAGGTTTTGTCCACCATCACCGCGGGTAAGGCTGAGGTAACCGGTGCGCAAACATTTTTCGTTGGCGAGGTAAGCTATCAGGCGTGTATTTTCATCATCAGGGTGCGCAGCAATGTAGAGCACGCTGCCCACAGTGTTCAACTTTTTAAGTTGCAATAAAATTTCAGAGGAAGTATACGAGCGCGGTGGTTGTGCGTGTAAAACACCCCACCACAAAAAGACAACTATAAAAGCAATACGTTTCATACAATTGGAATACAAGGGTTGAACAGATAAATGCGGGAAAGGGTTTTAGTCTTCGCAGTGGTAGTTGCGAGGCGGGCGCGAGCGACCTTCGCGGGCGGGTTCTCCGGCTGCCTGTGCTTCGAGCATTTTTTTAAACAGCCAGTTGCGTAACTCTATGTTTTGTTGGTAGAGTTTCAGGTCTTCTTCTGCATCAAAATACCGTTTGCCGTCTATCCAGGTTTTTTCTACTTTAGCGTAAATACTCAGGGGGTCGTTGCTCCACAATACCACGTCAGCATCTTTACCTACTTTAATACTCCCTACGCGGTTATCTACGTGCAGCATTTTAGCCGGGTTGAGTGTAACCATTTTCCAGGCTTCTTCTCTGCTCATGTTGCAGTAGCGGATACTCTTGGCCGCCTCCTGATTAAGTCTGCGACCCATTTCGGCATCATCGCTGTTAATGGCTGTGGTTACTCCGGCTTTGGTAAGTAAGCACGCATTCTGCGGAATGGCATCAATTACTTCGTATTTGTAGGCCCACCAATCACTAAAGGTGCTGGCCGAGGCTCCGTGTTTTTTCATTTCATCGGCTACTTTGTAACCCTCCAGAATGTGTGTGAACGTATTGACCTTAAACCCGAGTGAATCGGCCACGCGCATCAGCATGGAAATTTCAGATTGCACATACGAGTGGCAGGTGATGAATCTTTTTTTGTTGAGAATTTCATTCAGTGTTTCCATTTCCAAATCGGTACGGAAAGGTGTTTTGTTTTTAACAGCGGCTGATTTGTCGAGCGCATATTGTTTGGCGCGTGTAAAATCATTCACCATCACCTGCTCTACGCCCATGCGGGTTTGCGGGAACCTGAATGTAGGATCGTTCCAACCTCCGCGTTTTACATTTTCACCTAATGCGAATTTGATAAAGCCATCAGCTCCTTCAAATTTCATTTGCTCGGGCAAGGCACCCCAACGCAGTTTAATGAGTTGAGATTGTCCGCCAATGGGGTTGCAGGAACCGTGCAGCAATTGCGCACCCGTTACCCCACCGGCCAGCTGACGGTAGATGTTGATGTCTTCATTGTCGACCACATCACCTATGCGCACTTCGGCTGTGTTGCTGTGGGTACATTCATTCACTCCGTTATCAATGGCAATGTGTGAATGTTCGTCAATTATACCGTTGGCCAAATGTTTATTGGTTCCGTCAAGAGTGGTGTAATTGCTCTTGCCGAAAATGCCGGCAGCATTCAGCTTTTTACCTACCGCAGCAATTTTTCCGTCTTTGATGGCCACATCGGTTTGTTCCAGAATACCCTCCACTTCATTGGTCCACACGGTTGTGTTTTGTATGAGTACGTTGTCGTAATTCGGAAGGGTAGTTCTGCCGTAATCACCAAACGGGTAGCTCACGCGGAATACGGAATCAACTTTATTTTCTTTGACTTTCTTTTTATCCTCGGGCGCAGCTTTTTTTGTTCCGTTCACTTGTTGCGCCAGGTAAACCAAAGCAATTTCTTTGGCTTCGGGCAAGGCGGCATCGGTAAGTTCTTTTATCCATCCGGTAACCGACAAGGCGTTTTTCGAACACTGGCAAATGGCAGCAAAACCTTTGCTTCCCTGCACATATTCCAAAGTGCCTTTGCAACTGTCGTTGCTCAGTTTCAGTTCTACGCTGTTGCCTTTAACCGTAAAAGTTCCGTTGTTACTAAGGGCAAAAGTTCCCTCCAGCATTTTTTTGTTTTTACCGGGAAGAACGTGCTGCTCACCTTTAATCCAGTGCTCGGTAATTTCAAAATCTTCTTCACCCAAAGGTGTGGTGGCGATAAAAAAGTTGGCCAGTTTTCCTGCGGCAATGCTGCCGGTTATATCTTCTATTTTGAGTAGGCGTGCCGGTTCAGTACACAAGGCTTTCACCAGGTCGGTTGCATTCAGGCCGCCTGATTGTACCTTGGCTAAGTTTTTCCAGAAAGTTTCTTTATCCAATCCTTCGGCAGTGAAGGCAAAGGGCACGTTGTTTTGTTTGAGTATGGAGGCGTTTTTAGGTGCCATGTACCAATGCAGCAAATCAGCGGTGTTGATGAACTCGGCCATCTCAGCACTTTGTATGTTGTAGGTTTTCGGAAGTTGTAAAGGCACAATAAATGAGGCTCCGGTTTGTTTCAGTTCAGCGGCCCATTGGTACTCCGTACCGTTGCCTTTTACAATCCAGTTTTTGTTAAACTCTTTGGCAATTTTTAATGCACGCAAAGCTGATTGTTTGCTTTCCACTTCAAATATCACGGGTAAATTCTGCAGCTGATTAAAACGCTCCAGGGTGTAGTTGTACTCCAGTTTGTTTCCGCCCGCAGCATACCATTGCGCATCTAAATGTGTTTGACGCAACAAGGCGATTGAACCCATCAATGAAGAAGGATATTGATTGGGTGAGGTACCCTTATCAAAAGAATAATGCAAGGCCGATTGTTTGCGCAAAACAAGTTCGTTATCGGGTTTATTACCGGGTAACACCAACGTTGATGCACCGCGCACAATGCCGTCACGCACAAAGGAAGATACACAGCCGTAACCCATTTCGAGCAGTTGTTTCCATTGCTTATCATCGGGTTCAAAATGTTCAAAGGCATCTACATCGCTGCGGATAGCTTCGTTCCAACCCAGTGCGGCTTTTTTCGGAGCATTGTTTTTATCTGTTTTTTGGTTGATGCCGTAGGTGCTGAACGGGTCAATAAAAGAAGGATAAATCCACTGGCCTTTTACATCGGTTACTACGGCATCCGTTGGAATAACAACTCCTTTGCCCGCTGCCACAATTTTACCGCCACGGATAACCAGTGTATAATCCAATCCTGTAGTTTGTTCATTGAGCTGTATGTTGGCATGGGTAAACGCAAAGCACGTAAGCTTAGGATCTTTAACAGTTAACTGTGGAAAGGAGGGTTGAGCAAAAACGAAGACAGGGAAAAGTGCGGTAAACACTACCGCCAGCAGTTTATTTTTTATCATGTTGTTCTCTCCACAATTCATTGAATGATTTGGCACTTAGTTCAGGAAACACCCTGCGCTCTCCCCAGCTGCTTTTAAACAACGATTTAATGAGGAAACCTTTAATGCTAGGGGCGCGGTTCATTTTTTTGCGATCGAGCATGGCTTTTTTCCAGGCTATCCACATCAGCTTTTCGCTGGTTTTACCATGACCCTCATCTACAAAATCTTTTCTGTTGGCCAGCAGTGTTTGGTGTATGGGAATGTTTACCGGGCACACATCGGTACAGGCCCCGCAAAGGGTGGAGGCGTGGCTCAGGTGCTTGAATTCTTTGGCACCAAATTGCAACGGACTCACTACTGAGCCGATGGGTCCGATGTTGGTGCTTTCATATCCATGTCCGCCAATGGTTTTAAAAATGGGGCACACATTGGAGCAGGCACCGCAACGAATGCATTTTAGCGCTGCCCGTTGTTCCTGTTTTTCGAGTACGTTGGTGCGGCCGTTGTCCAGCAGTATCACATACATTTCAGCAGGTCCGTCTCCTTCGTCCTGAAAACGCGGACCCATAAAAAGAGAGTTGTAAGTCGTGAGGTTTTGTCCGGTACCGTAAGTGGCCAGCATGGGCAGCAACACTTCCAGATCACCCATTCCCGGAATTATTTTTTCAATACCCGCCAGTACAATGTGTACCGCAGGAGCCGAAGTTCCTACACGCACATTGCCCTCGTTTTCGGTAATTACCACCGCACCGGTTTCGGCCACCAGAAAGTTGGCCCCTGTAATGCTTACCTGGGCATTGCGTAAATGTGTTTTTATATTGCCGCAGCCTTTTGCGGTAAGTTGCTCGGCTGTGGTCTCGTGGCTGTTGGGCAGATTAAATAAAGCACCTACCTCTTCCAATGATTTGTGCATGGCCGGTGTTACCGGATGAAAAGGAGCTTCGTTGGCCAGTTGAACAATGTATTCGCCCAAATCAGTTTCGTGAACGGCTACCTGTTTTTGTGTAAAGTGTTTTTGCAAACCAATTTCTTGTGCCGTGGTTGATTTGCTTATGACAATTTCACTGGCTGCATGTTGGGTAACAATGTTTTCAATTTCGCTGAGTGCGGCAACCGCATCGGGAGCCCAAAGAACCTTCCCGCCCCTTTTGGTAAAGGCGTTTTCAAACTCCAGCAAAAACTTATCTAGGCTTTCAATGGCTCTCCACCGGGAAAAAGAGGCGCGCTCTTTGGCCAGTTCCAGCTGTTCAAACTGTGTGATTCCCTTGTGGTGTTGTACCCGATAATTGGCCAAAGCAGCATCTATCTTCTGGCGCCTTTCCGCATCAAAAGCTGTTTTTTCAGCTAACCGAAGAAAACTTTCCAGATCTGCCATTCGCTATTTTATCACCAGGTTATCAATCAACCGAACACCGCCCAGGTGCACGGCAACGCAAGCTACAATTTTTTGTGCATCTGCCCAAGCGAGTACGGGCAACAACTCTTCCCCTTCAGCTATCTCTACATAATCAAGGGTAAAATCAGGGTCTTGTTTAAGTAGGCTGATAATTTCTTCCCTCACTTCAGCCGGAGTGTGGCCGCTTATTTTTTGACTTCCGCCAAGCAATGCTTCATGAATACGCGTGGCTTTTTGGCGAAAGTGTGCTGATAGCAAGGTGTTGCGGGAACTCATGGCCAGTCCGTCTGTTTCGCGAATGAGCGGGCACACACGTACGTCAATATTTAAGTCAAAGTGTTTAACCAGTTTTTTCACCACCAGACACTGTTGCAGGTCCTTCTGACCAAAGTAGGCCCTATGAGGTGTCACAATATCAAACAGTCGTTTTAAAACGTTGATAACTCCGCTAAAGTGACCCGGACGGTGAGCAGCTTCCATCACCCGGTTCAGGTTGCCCAGCTCAAAGGAATAGTCGGTTGAATCCGTATAAACATCAGCCGTTTCGGGGGCATACACCATATCGCAGCCGGTTTGTGCCAGCAGGTGCAGGTCGAGGTCAAGTGTACGCGGGTAGCTCGACAAATCCTTGGCGTTGTTGAATTGGCTGGGGTTTACAAACACACTGCACACCGTAAAATCGTTCTCGCGCTGTGAGTTTTCAATGAGCGAAAGGTGCCCCTGGTGCAGGGCTCCCATGGTAGGAACAAAGCCAATCTGTTTTCCACGCTGTTTAAGGCGGGCAATATGGGCATGTAAATCGGCTCTTAACTTAAAGACTATCAATGATTAAGGTGGTGTTAAACGGTCGCTCCCCAAAGAAAAACTGACAAATTTATACGCAAAGTCTGCAGATTTTTATATATTTTTGCACACTAATTTCATTTAACTACACATCTTATGGTAAAAAGTTCTAATCGTAAACGAGTTCTCTTCGTTTCTTCAGAGATGAGTCCCTTTCTAAAAGTTTCCAGTGTAGCCGAGTTAGCCCGCAGTCTCCCGCAAGCCATTCAGGAAAAAGACAACGAGATTCGTGTGCTAATGCCACGTTTCGGTTGTATCAATGAACGCAGAAACCGTTTGCACGAAGTTGTAAGGCTCTCCGGTATCAACATTACCATTGACGACAACGACAACCCGCTTACTATTAAAGTAGCTTCATTACCTGAAGCCAAAATGCAGGTTTATTTTCTTGATAACGAGGATTATTTCCACCGCAAGTTTGTTTACGCCAACGAAAAAGAAGAGTTTTATGCCGACAATGATGAGCGTACTATTTTCTTTTGCAAAGGCGCCCTCGAAACAGTTAAAAAATTAGGCTGGGCCCCTGATATTATTCATTGCCAGGGTTGGATGACCAGTCTTATTCCGCTTTACATTAAAACCATTTACAAAGACGAACCCGTTTTCCGTAATGCTAAAATTGTGTTCTCGGTATTTGAAAACGAATTTGAAGCCAATCTGGGCAAAGACTTCGGACGCAAAGCCAGCTTGAACAACATAGACGCTAAACAAATGGGTACCTTCAAAGACGGAGATTGCCAGAGTTTATACATGGGCGCTATTGAGCATGCTGATGCCATTGTAAAATGCAGCGATAATATAGATCCTAAGGTGGTGAAACAGCTTACTGCACAAACCAAAAAAGGTACGGTAGTATTGGAGCACGCTGAGAATGGTGATGGTTTTGCAGATAGATACACCGACTTGTATGATGCCCTTCTTGTCAGACAGAACTAAACTCCACCGACTTTTTCTTTTTGCACTTCTTCTTTTTTCCTTCGCCTGTAAAAAAACAGACGAAGGATTTATAGGGGGAGACATTTTGCCCGCAAGTGACAACCTTAACTTTGTGGCAACCGATACATTTTCATTGTTGATGTATACGGTAAAAGATGATTCAGTACGAACAGACGAACGCTCTGTTAACCCGCTCGGTTTTATACACGACCCCTACTTTGGCCGTACCCAAAGCTCCATTTACACTCAGATTCGTTTGCCGGAGAACAACCTTAATTTTTCTGCGGTAAAGCTCGACTCCATTGTGCTTACGCTTAAGTACCAGAACAAAACAGCCTCCTACGGAAACACCGCCACTACTCAAACCATCAAGGTGTATGAGTTAAGCAACTCGTTGTACATTGACAGTGTTTATTACTCCAATGCCCGCCCCGCTTATTACCCGCAGGAAATTGGCAGCTGGACCGGCAAGTTTAACCTTAACGACAGCATTACACTCCAACACGGTAGCAAAACCAGAAAATTACCTCCGCATTTACGCATCAGAATAACCAACAATGCCTTTATTGACAAAATAAAAAACGGAGGTACCAGCTTTTCAACCAACGAGGCGTTTATCAACTACATGAAAGGCCTGGCCATTGTGCCGCACGACTTTGCCATTAACCCCGGTGAAGGAGCCGTAGTGAACATGGATTTGGTGTCAACGGTTTCTAACCTTACCATTTATTACAACGACTCCCTGTACAAAGACCTGCTCATTAATGAGAACTCCCCGCGCTTAAGCAGTTATGAGCATAACTATTTCGGTACTGCACTTTCTTTGCAACTGGGTTTGAAACAACACCGCGATACCTGCTACGCACAATCCATGGGTAGTGTAAAAACATTTTTTAAAGTACCCCACATTCTTGACCTGATTAAGAAAAACGGGAACAAAGCCGTAACCGTTGCTGCAGCTGAACTTACCGTGCCGGTTCTTCCCGGAGCAGGTACAGCGCAATACGGTTTACCGTTGGAGGTTTTCTTTGTTACGGCTGATTCAACGGGCAAAAACTTCACGTTACCCGGAGGAATTTTAATCGGCTATTCAGGAAAATACAACGCTACTAAAACAGCCATTACAGTTAACCTGAGTTCTTATTTTCAAAGCATATTGAACGCGTACAAAAAATCAGGCATTGAAAAGGATTACGGCTTGTACATAGTGCCTTCCTATAATTATTCAGGCATGGAGCGAATTGTGTTTAATACCAATAAATTTGCACCCCTTCCACCGAAACTTAAATTGACCTATAGCGTTATTCAATAGTGGTTATAGTACTTGATAAAAACATTACACGAGAAGATGCGGCAGCTATACTGTTGCGCTTAGAGGGTTACGGACTAAAGAATCATGCGGTTCACCTCAACGGGCAATCGGTTATTACCGTTTCCAACTTTCCGGCTGATTTTGATATCCGCAAAATTCAATTAATTGACGGAGTAAAAGAGGTGGTTGAAGTAAGCGAGCCATATAAACTGGCCAGCAAAAGCTGGAAAAAAGAACGCACCTCCTTTAACGTAAACGGAACTCCCGTAGGTACCGATACCATTAACGTAATGGCCGGCCCTTGCGCAGTAGAGTCGGAAAAACAGATTTTTGAGATTGCTGAATTTCTTCATCAACAGAACATAAAATTTATTCGCGGTGGAGCTTACAAGCCCCGCACCTCTCCTTACTCTTTTCAGGGTTTAGGATTGGAAGGACTCAAAATGTTGAGGGCCGCAGCAGATAAGTACCAACTCAATGTAATTACCGAAGTAATTGATTTGAGCGTACTGGACGAGGTATACAAGTATGCTGATGTGTTGCAGATAGGCACACGCAATATGCAAAACTATTACTTGCTGGCTGAACTGGGTAAACAAGACAAACCCGTTCTTTTGAAACGAGGCATGCAGGCCAAAATACCGGAATGGTTGATGGCTGCAGAATACATACTTTCAGGAGGAAATGAGCGCGTTATTTTGTGCGAGCGCGGCATACGTACTTTTGATAACAGCACCCGCAATACTCTCGACATCGGAGCAATTCCGTTGGTGAAAGAACTGAGTCACCTGCCTGTTTTTGCCGACCCCAGCCACGGCACCGGTATTCGTACCCGTGTTGAACCACTGGCACTGGCTGCTGTTGCTGCCGGAGCAGATGGTTTACTTATTGAAGTACACAATCACCCCGACCAGGCTCTGTCTGACGGACCTCAATCCATCTATCCCGATCAGCTGGTGCAGCTCATGAACAAACTCTCACCGTTGGCACAAGTTATCGGCAGAAAGTTAGATTATGAATCGCAAAACAATTATTTTAGTGCCGAATCTGCGCAGTAGCACAGACTAAACCAACCCTACTTAACTTTAATTACTGACTAACTATGTGTGGAATTGTAGCTTACATAGGTAAGCAGGAAGCTTACCCTATTCTTATTAAAGGACTTAAACGCCTGGAGTACCGCGGTTATGATAGTGCCGGAGTAGCACTGCTTAATGACGGGATAACGGTATATAAAAAAGCAGGGAAGGTTTCTGACCTGGAGCAGTCCGTAGGTGGTCAGGACACTACCTCTCACGTGGGCATAGGCCACACACGCTGGGCCACACACGGAGAGCCTAACGACCGCAACGCACATCCGCACCTTTCTCAGGATGGTGACTTGGCCATTATTCACAACGGTATAATCGAGAATTATGCGCCCTTAAAAGAAGAACTCATTAAGCGTGGCCACACGTTTAAAAGTGATACCGATACGGAAGTACTGGTGCACCTGATAGAAGACGTAAAGAAAAAAATGGAGGTTTCTTTACAAGAAGCCGTTCGTATTGCGCTCTCTGAAGTAGTGGGTGCATACGCCATTGTGGTGTTGTCTAAAAACGACAACAACATGCTCATCGGGGCACGCAAAGGCAGCCCCATGGTGGTGGGTATTGGCAAAGACGGGGAATACTTTATCGCCTCCGATGCTTCACCCATTATTGAGTACACTAAAAACGTTTATTACTTAGACGACAACGAAATCGTTTACATCGAAAACGGGGAAATGACCGTAAAAACGATTGACAACGTGGTGCGCACACCATACATCCAGGAACTGGAAATGAACTTGGAGGCTTTGGAAAAAGGCGGATACGAGCACTTTATGCTCAAAGAAATTTACGAACAACCCCGTTCCATCATTGACAACTTTCGCGGACGCATTCGTTTAAACAACGCACAAATTGTGATGGCCGGAGTTGACCAGTTTGAACACAAGTTTAAAAACCTGCCCCGCATTCTTATTGTGGGTTGCGGCACCTCATGGCATGCCGGCCTGGTGGGTGAATACCTTTTTGAAGAGTTTGCCCGCATACCTGTGGAAGTGGAATACGCCTCAGAGTTTCGTTACCGCAATCCGGTGGTAAATGAAAATGATTTTGTAATTGCTATTTCACAATCAGGCGAAACCGCAGATACGTTAGCGGCCATTCAAATGGCCAAAGAAAAAGGAGCTACTATTTTCGGGGTATGTAATGTGGTGGGCTCATCTATTCCAAGGGCTACACATGCGGGAGCGTACACACATGCCGGTCCGGAGATTGGTGTGGCTTCTACCAAAGCCTTTACGGCTCAGGTAACCGTTTTAACACTGATGGCTTTAAGCATAGCACAAAAACGCGGTACCATTACCCAAAGCCGAATGCGCGATGTACTTACTGAGTTGGAATCCATTCCATCTAAGATTGAAAAAGTTCTGCAACTGAATGACTACATCAAAACCATAGCTGAGCAATACAAGGATGCGCGCAACTTCCTTTACCTCGGTCGCGGATACAATTTCCCGGTGGCTTTGGAAGGTGCGTTAAAACTGAAAGAAATCTCTTACATACATGCTGAGGGTTATCCTGCTGCTGAAATGAAGCACGGCCCTATTGCGCTGATAGATGAAGAAATGCCGGTGGTTGTAGTAGCTACCAAAGACAGCATTTATGAAAAAGTAATCAGCAATATACAGGAAGTAAAAGCGCGCAAAGGAAAAGTAATTGCCGTGGTAACAGAGGGTGATGATAAGGTAAAAGGCATGGCCGATTACGTAATTGAAATACCTGAAGTGGAAGAATCGCTGGCCCCGCTGGTTACTACCATTCCGTTGCAACTGCTTTCATACCACATTGCCGTAATGCGTGGCTGTAATGTTGATCAACCCCGTAACCTGGCCAAGTCGGTAACGGTGGAATAAGGTTGGTACCGTTGTGTTTTAAACGGACTACGAAACAGCAGCTACAGTTGTTTAACCAACTTTTATGTGAATACTCTGTAAACGTCTTTCCTGTGAGTAATCACAATCAGCCTTATGGTATTGGATGAAATTTTTCAAATATAGTCTTGTCCTTAACATTATTTAAAGACCTTTCAAATGATTTATCAAATTCGACAATCATTAAGATTTTAATTTTTTGAGGATGGTGGATTTAGGAACAGTTTTTCCGGTCTTAACTTTATCCATTAAGGTTCCCATCATCAAATCCTCAAATTGCTCATCCTTTACACTCAGAACATCCGCCCCAAGTTTTTTGGCAAGTTCAGACAGGATTTTATTGCTCTGTTTGTCGGCCCTTATAAGAATTGCACTCATGATGTAAAGATATTAAAAATGATTATCAGCGAAAGACTTCAAACATTGTTAGCTAACGGTAGAGGAGAAAAACTCATCCATACTTTTTATTTCCGCTCCAGCAGCTAAGGTTGTTTAACCAACGCAGCCAGTTGAGCAGGTGCCACTTCGCAATAAGCTGAGGTGAGTGCAGCTGTAAACAGACGCTTGCTTACCTTACTTAGTTCCACCATGGTCCACCCTTGTTTGCCCCACTTATTGTTTACAGGATACACGATGCTTTTGTCAGCCAGTGAAAACAGGTCCTGATTTATTTCAGATAATTTAAGGCAGGCCCTGTTGTTTTTTTCGTCACAGGTGGCAAATATTTTTCCCTTTACCCGAAAGGAAATTTTTTCAAAGTGGGCCGCTTCTGTAGCCTCAGGAAAAGAAAGTGCAATAGTTCGGAAGGCTGCTAAACTCACCACGTGAGCAATGGTTCAGTGTGCATTAAAAATTACCGTACGAGAGGAAGAACGAACCGTTGGTAACTGTTTTCGACTGGGTACCTGTTTCGTTGTACAACTTACATGTGAAGGTGCCTTTTACATCCACATAGGTATCGCCAAAGATGCTGAACTGCTGTGTGCTGGTAATGTTAAACGTTGCCCCGCTTTGTGTACCGTTAATGCTGCTCCACACCTGTCCGGTGGCATCTACATGCAAAATTTCTACACCATCGGTAGTAGGGGTGGAATACATGTAATTTCCGGGAGCAAAATAGGCTACAAAATCAGCATCATCAGGGTAGGCACCCTGAAAGCTCATTTCACCCTTGTATATGCTCACACCTCCTACGGTATTGTCAGAAAAAATATTGGAATAATAGTAAGCGGTAGAAAACTCAGGCAACGGGCGGGTTTCTTTACTGGAGCCGGCTGCTTGTTCAAAACCGTTTTTTCCGTCAGTGTAGGTGAGGGAACTGCCATCTACGGTAAGGGCAACATTATATCGGTTGGGAGTAGGAGTTGGGGTGGGTGTAACGTTGTTATCATCATCGTCTTTTTTACAACCGGTAAACGCCAAAGCCAAAAGAGCTGCAGCAAAGAATAAATTTTTCATACGTATTAAAATTTAGGTAAGACAAAAATATACTTTTTGGGATAAAAACCACAGGGAAGTGCAAGTTTTTTGAGGGAGCTGTTGTGTTGCCTTTCTGTTTGATAATTTGAAAGAGACCTTGTGGTTGCTGTTTGCTGAGCGTTTATTTAGGTAGGGTATTATTTTAGCTATAAGCTACATAAAAGAAAAGCGTAGGCGCAACCTACGCTTAGGTTGACCTCCCATAATTCATACATGTGGCATAATGCTTTATTCAAATCATTATTTGCAAGCTGCTTTTTATTTCCATTTCAGAAGTGTCTTTTCAAAAAGATAAATGATTCTCGAAAACAAAAGAGCCAAAAGAATTATGCAGATTACAGCAGCCAAAACCAACGAAACATCATAAGTTCCACCAGCTTTAAAAACCCTATGTCCCAAACCTTCGTGGGCTGAAATAAATTCGGCAATGAAGGCACCAAGTAAAGCAAAACTAATGTTCAGTTTAAGCGAATTAAAAAGCCAAACCAATGAAGAAGGCACGATTAGTTTTGAAAATATCTGCGTCCGTGATGCTCCAAAGGAGTGAAACAGTTTTATTTGTTGAACATCAACTTGTCTTGCACCTTCATAGGATTGAGTGATTGCAATTACTACTGTTGAAAGTGCAGCCATTATAACCTTTGCATACATACCAGTTCCAAACCACATTATCATCATAGGTGCAATGGAAAAAATTGGAATTGCTCCAATTGCAATGATGTAAGGTCTTGTCAAGTCAGCAACTCGTTTTGAATACCAAAGGGAAAGTCCGATTGCTGCACCGCAAATGTTGCCAATTAGAAAACCATAAATCGCTTCCTGTCCTGTAATAAAAATGTCCCTTGGTAAAATACCATTGGAGATGTTTTCAATCAGCGAATGAAAAACTTTGGATGGAGAAGAAAACAAAAAGAGTTTCTTTTCAGTAGTTGAAATTACAAACTGCCATAACAGCAAGAAAACTGTTAATGGCAACAAACCCAAAATGATACTTATGATTTTTCTTTTCATTGTTCGTCTTGCTTTGGAAGTGATTGCCACATTTCAGTAAAGTATTTAGAAAACTTTTGGTCTTGCTTAACTGAAATTGGACTTCTCTTTTCTACATCAAAAGTTATCTGTAATTCCTTGAATGTTTCGTTTGGCTTGTGATTAAAAATTATTGTCCTATCGCTTACTGTTATTGCTTCATCAATGTCGTGAGTAATCAGTAAAACAGTTTTGTGATTCTCTTTTGACAAAGCATGTATTTGTGCTTGTAGTTCAAGCCTCGTGTTGTAATCAATTGCTGAAAATGGTTCGTCCAAAAGCATTATTTCAGAATCTAACATCAGTGTTCTGATAAGAGCAACTTTTTGTCTTTCACCGCCTGAAAGTTGTGAGGGATAACTATGAACCAAATTTGAGATGCCAAAGCGTTTCAAATACTGCATTACATTTTCTTTTGTTGAGGAATTTATTTTGCCTTGAATTTCAATACCGACAATTATGTTTTGATAAACTGTTTTCCAAGGGAGCAATAAATCCTTTTGCATCATGTATGCTATTGCAGTTCTCCTGTCTGCAATGTGGTCAAGTTTTACTTCTCCGCTATATTCATTGTCAAGTCCGATTATCAAGTTGAAAAGAGTTGTTTTCCCACAACCATTTGGCCCCAAAATGGAAACAAACTCCCCTGAACGAATAGTGAGATTGAGGTTTTTAAAAACCTCAACGTTACCCGTTGGAGTGCTAAATGACTTGGTTATGTTTTTTAACTCAATGTTCATTAGTGCTTGACAATTTCCTTTTGTGCATTTGTAACTCTTGATTTTGCAAATGTCGCTTTAGAATAAATTTGATTAAATATTTTATAGCAATATGTTTCTTCTTTATCTCTCAAGGAAAATTGAGAATTGTTTTTTTGAATGTTTTGATATTCTTCTTCACTCAAATTGTTGTTTGCAAATTCATGTAGCAAACCCTTTCCTCTTTCAACGCCTCCAATTCCAGCCCCTTCCATCAAAGTCATTTTCTCTCTCGAATAAATGTAGTCAGGCAATAAATCTTTAAATGCTTCTCTCAAAACAAACTTTGTTGTTGTATCTCCTGTTTTTGTCTTTGCCACTTTTAAAGACGGATGAATGCTCAAAGCATATTCAACTAAAGTTCTGTCAAGAAAGGGTTCACGAACTTCAACGGCATATTTCATTCCTGTTTTGTCAACTCTCAAAAGTTGTGTCCTGTATAAATCGTTTAGAAGATTTTTAATTTCATTTTGAAATTCTGTTTCATCAGGAAGGGAAAGAAAATCACCATAGCCGCCAAATATTTCATCGCTGCCCTCGCCACACAAAACAATTTTGAAACCTTTGTCGTGTGCTAACTCTGCCAATTTCATTGAAAGTAAAGAGCCACGAATAGGATTTGGTTCAAATGTCTCAATGGAATAAATCACATCAGGAACATTTTGAAGCAAATTTTCTTTGCTTGTTTTAATATGATGAAACTTCAAATTCAAATCATTGCAAAGTCGCTTTGCATAAATCACGTCTTCGCCTGAATCTTCACCGACAATTAAAGCTGTAACATCATTGTGATAACTGCAACACAATAAATGAACTATTGAACTGTCAATGCCACCACTTAAAAAAGTAGCAATAGGCAAATCTGTTTCAACTCTTTTCTTTACAGCCAATTCAACAAGTTCACGAACATTATTTGTAATTGTGCTTACTGAATCAGTATTCCATTTTGTGCTTGGCGTTTTATAATACTGGAAAACTCCTTCATTGGTTATGTAGTGTGCTGGTTTAAGTTCTTCAAATGTTTCTACTTCCAAATCAGTAAAGGATTTCATTTCAGAAGAAATATAAACTACATTCTCACTCTTGCAGTAGAAGAATGGTTTCACTCCAAAAAAATCTCTTGCTCCGAAAAACTTATTTTGAACGGAATCATAAATTAGAAATGCAAACATTCCTTCTAACTGCTGCAAGAAATTTATTCCGTGTTCTTCATAAAGATGAACCAAAACTTCTGTGTCGCAATCTGAAATAAACTTGTGTCCTTTCATTTGCAATTCTGATTTCAAATTTTTGTAGTTGTAAATCTCACCGTTAAAAACAACTCCTATTGTTTTGTTCTCATTGAAAAAAGGTTGTGTGCCATTTGGTCTGTCAACTATTTTAAGGCGAACACTTCCTAAGATTGAATTTCCTATTTGAACTTGTTTAGGTGCAGTATCTCCCCGATGCTCAATTTTTTTGAGCATAAACTCCATTTCTGTTTTGCCTTTTGGAGTAGGATTAATAATTGCTGCGATACCACACATTTTATTATTTTTGTTCTTCTTTATTAAAATTTGAAAACCAAGGTCTGCTTCTTATTCCTTTACGAAAAGAGTAAATCTGTAAACTCGGAAGGTCGGGGGCAATCAATTCTTTTTCTTCATCCGATGTGTATGTGAGAAAAACATTTTGAAAAAAATTCTTTTCTACATACTGCTTTTCAATTTGATTCATTGTAATGTAAGCATATGCCGATTCATCAGTTGAATTAAAACGCAAGTCGCCAAAAATTTGATTGTTTGAATATCTGTAAGAATGTTTACCTGCTGATTTTTTTAAAAGTTCAAATGATTCTCTACCTTTTAAAAACTCTGGTATGTTATGACTTCCATTCTCATTTATAATTGCATTGATTAATGCATTCATGTCTTTTAAGTGATGTGATTTTGCAAAAGGCATTAGCACTTCGGACATGAGAACATGTGTGTAATTGAATTCATTTACAACGTTTCTTATCCCTTTGAAATAGCTTTTGTAATCTTCGGGCTTATAGCCATTAAGCATTGCATGTGTGTCAGTAAAAATTAATGTTAGCTGAGCATCCAATTTGTAATGCTTTTCAATAACTCGCAGAAAACCGAAAAGATTTAGCAACGCATCAAAGTCGTATTTGTCGGGGTACTTTTTATCGGATGCGCCCCAATATGAAATGAAACGAATATATTTCTTGTTATGCTTTACTCTTTCATTAACATACTTATCTAACTCCGCAATTTGTTTCTTGCGAACCTCAATCTTTTTTGCTGCTAAAAAAGAGCCGATTGTTTTTCCGTTTCGCAAATTGCTATTCATTGCGATAAAAATATTTGCTTTCGTGTTTTAGTTTAAACAATTCCCGTGAAGACAAAAAAACAATAACTAAACAAATTAAGAAACAATAAAAAATATAATTGCCATATTTAATTGTATGTAAAACTTCTTTGTATTCTATAGGGTCGCTATTCGGAACAACTTCTTGCCTTGCAAATTCATGTTTCAATTCATCTAATTTTGGAGTTTTAGGATGTAAAATGTGAAACATACTTGATGTAATCTCAAGTAAAATAAATAACGAGCCTATAAAGTAAAGTAACGTGGGTTTTCTTACATGCTTCCATAATGAACTTTCTATAAACAGTCGAAAGTTTTCAACTTTATTAGTGAACAGTTTTAAGAGATATAAAAAGGGCAACAATGGTGTTAAAAATATTCGCCAACCTGCCCACTTTTTTGTGTGTAACGTTTTTCTTTCAAGTTCAAAATAATGCTTTTCATTTTGACGATATTCAGCTAACAAATCATCAGCTACGAACAAACTGTAATCAATAGTTTGAGGAACAGGTATGCCCTCAGCCCTATATCGCAAAAGCGTTAATTCTTTCAAATCATCTTTAATCGGATTAGTTTTTGAGTAATACAAATTGCCAATATCTCTCCACTCTCTTAATCTATCTACATAGTATTTAAGAATTTCTTCAAGTGAAAATTTCTCTTTTTTATTATTGATAAGAAACTGGATATAACTTTTAATAGTTTCATCTGCGATTAAGAGGTTAAGCAATTCGTCTTGGGTATCATCATCATATTTGAGTTTTGTTTTCAGAAAGTGAATTAAGCCCGTTGTATCGCTTTTCTTTAGATACGAATGAATTCTGTGTAAATTTTTATCAATGCCGTAGAGCAACCCTTTAAGTTTTTCTGAATTTTCAGGTGCATTATTACCTAAGATGCCCGTAAACATGAAACTTTGATCGTTGTCATACGCTAAGTTTTCTAATTCAATAATTTTTTTGTTTGCTTCTCCATTATGCTTATCAAGTAAGAAATCAATACTTATAAAATCACATGAGAATGAGACAGAATTATTGCAATAGTCATCGTTATCTACTTCTTCGTCAATGGTTCCATTATTTTTATATGTTTTTTTACTTACTTTACGAAGTTCATATCCAAAATCTTTTCTTTCTTCTACCAATGTAGATGTAGATGTTTTGTATTGCTCATAATAGATATGACCAATACAAAATCCTGTTGAAGGAGTATCATAACAGATGATTGATTGAGTAATATTTTCTTTTCCGTATTGAGACGGAAAATTTTGTGGATTCTTATATAATCTACCTAAGTCATTAGACGAACTAGTTAAATCTCCACTTCCTACAGCCAGAAAAGCAATTTTTGAAACTAATCCACCAATAACCTTTGTATTGGTTTTTAATATTTTCTCTTTAAAGAGGTTTACCCCATTCTCTTTAAAGACTAAATTGTTACTATTGTCAACATCTAAACATTGTGAAAGATTGAGATTAAACTCTTTATTACAAATATCTTTCTTTGTTTTAATGTCAAGCAAGTCCTGAAACTTTTTAAGTTCTGCTTGTAGCTTGGTGGCATCGCAATGGTTCAAATAGATAAGATGAGATGGGTCGCAAATGGCTGCGTCTGCTAAACCAAGCAAAACGGAAAAGGTTGCAAATCCATCACCCTTTAATTTCTTGCTCTGGTCAAACCTGAAATCATTTTTTGTTCCAATTATAACTACTTCTAATTCCGAAAATGGTGTGTCATGGAAATCATTGCCATAGTATGCAACATAAAATGGAAGGTATAATACCGTGTCAGTTGATACGGCAATTTCAAGTTTGTCTTTTGTTCGTATGGAAGAAAATCCTGAATCCATATTTAATTTGTCTTGGTATCTGAAATAGATTTTTCGGCAAAGGAATTATCTACTGCATCTGATGTTGGTTTCATTTCCTTCATGTCGCCTATATCAACTCTTACTTGTATCGCTTTCTGCCAAGCTTCATCACTCATTACAGCATGGTCTGGAATTGTTTTATCTGCTACCATTCTTTTTACAGCATTTGCAACAACTGCTTTGTCAAGGTTGGGGAAAAGTTTTGCTGCAATTTCTGCCGTTCCTGCTTCATCTGTGTGGCAATACTGTAATGCCTTTTCAATTGCGTTTACAAATTTTTGAACAGTTTCCTTATTGGCGTTTATGTATTCCTCTGTCGTTGTTAAGCCAGTGAAAGCAAATCTTCCATAAAACTGCGGTGAGGAGTAAACAACTTTGTAACCTTTACTTTCAGCTATTGATGTTCCTGGTTCTAAGTCCATCGCAATATCGGCACTTCCATTTTCAAGTAAAGCCAACTGTGAACCAATTGGGGCTTGAACAATGATTGTGTTTTTTAATAAATCTCCTCCTTTCATGAGTGTCTTTTTCATCAAAGCGTAATTTGTTGACGGGTCGGGGAATGTTCCAACTTTCAAACCAGCCAAATCACCAGGCTGTTCTATGGTTTTGATGTTATCCTTGTTTGTTACACCCCAAATTGTTACTCCGTCAACGATGGAACCAATTACTTTTCCTTTTGCTCCTTTCTCTCGTGATATGGCAGTGAATACAGGGTCGCCAATTCCAAATTGTGCTTCGCCTTTCAAAACGGTTGCAAAAACCTGGTCGTCATTACCTGAAAACTTTACAGTAATTTCAAGTCCTTCGTCTTTGAAAAAACCCTTCTCCTGTGCAATGTAGAAAGGTAGGTAAATTAGATACTTCTCTTGTCCCCACTGCGCTACTATTACTTTGGTGACTTCGGTGGTTTTTGGCTTTTCAGTGTTGCATGAATTGCATCCTCCCAAAATGATTGTGAGAACCAGTAATGCTGCTAAAACTATTTTATTCATTTTGACGGTTTTAATTGCTATTTTATATTGTAAAGATAGTTATTCACTCGATAAATTCAACAATTGCTTCCCTTCTCAAAAAGTGTTTTCCAAAGGAATGTATCAAACAATTGTGCTAAGTTGTAAGTCAAAAACAAAAATAAAGTTCCTCCCAATAGTATTGCCAAAAACCATTTCCAAAGGTTGCTGTAAATTTTGAGTTTGCCATCAATGAATGCTACATCAGCATTGAATTCTTTATCATTATTAAGGATTCTCTGAATGTCTTCTTTTTCTAAAAGGTCAGTGTAGCGTTCTTTCAAATTTGTGTAGCTGTCAACGAATCTTTTGCGTTGCTCTTTCACTTCCCACTTTGCTACTAAGTAATAAAGGAATGAGCCGAACAAAAAAACAATTGAAAGAACTGCTGTGTCAAGTGTAAACACATTTACAAAATCTCCATTGCCCAAAACTTTTATTGCGATTGCAGAAAAGTAAAAAGTGATTAGCGCCAAAGAACTTTTTTGAAAACCACTTGCAAATGTTTCAATGACTTTGTTTGCTCTGTTGTTGAAGTCAAGCAACTGGTCAGAAATTTTATTTCTGATTTCAATGTATTGCTTGATGTTCTGCTTCTCGTAAACTTTGTAACTTGATTGAATAGATTGAAATGGATGCCCTTTCAATTCTAATTCACCACTATTTTCAAAGTGAAGTGAAATAATGTTTCTGGCTAAACCAATTTTATCATTGAGGTTTCCGCCACAATAAACCCAATTGTATATATTGAAATATTCTTTCGTTCCATCTATCGGCAATGCTTTTACATCAACTTTTCCTTTGATTGATTTATAACCGTTGATTTTAAATTCAAGTTCGTTGGCTTTTAGCGAAGTAATGTCAAACAAATAAACAACGGAAAGCACAACAGCATAATGATTGAAAAGCAAACACAGCTTGCTGTGTTTTGCATTTTCAATTTGCAACTGAAAATCATCAGGCGTTAAGTTGTGTTCTTCAATGTTGGTGTAATTACTTGCTGAAAGAATGCTATCAAGGCGTTTATGCCTGTCAGCAAATGTTTGAGTAGGTGTGGTAGCACCTATTTGTGTAAAGAAAATATTTGCTGTATTGAATGGCTTGTCAAGATTCAACACTTTGAAGTTTACAAAAGGTGTGTTTGATAAAACACGATTGAAAACCGCATACGCTTCTGCTACTGACAAACTTTCAAGTGTTGCTGTGAAGATTTCTAAATCATATATAGAAATATTGTTTGAAATATTTCCTTTAGTGATTTTGAAGGTTGCTGTGATTGGTTCGCCTTCCTGATGCAAATATTCCTTATCAAGTTCAGTTTTGAAATCGGTAAAATTTGAACTGGTTGAATAAAATGATTTTGGGTCGGCTTCTCCAAATTTGATTGTGAATGTTAATTGGTCGTTAGGCTCTAAAAAGTTGTAGGCGGTTTGAATGCTTGCAACCTCTGTCGATGAAAAGTTTGTTGCTGACAATTCACAAATAAATTCTTTGTCATTCTCTGAAACAGTTGTTTGAGAATAAGTAGAGAAAAAAGAGTGAATGAATTTATCAGCAAATTGCATTAGCTATTGCCGTTTTGTCTGTTGCTGAAATATTGATAGCCTTGTTCCGATTTGATTTTCACATATCTTGTTCCGTCTGCATCTTTTTCCGCTGTGATTATTGTTTCAAGGTTCGGAATATCTTCTTTCAAGTGCAAATCAATTTGGCTTGTCAAGGGGATAGTGTTTAGAAATTTTGCCCTAATCTTTGCCTTTACAATCGTGAACTGTTCGTCAAAAGGTGTTCTTGGTTTTGATGGCAATTGTCGGATTTGAGTTTTGATTTCTGCAACATCAAGGTTGGAATCGAAGGGAGTGTAGTTTCCAATTGCTGTGTCCAAATACTCTTGCATGTCAAAATTGTCGTTGGCTCTGAAATAGCGAACGGTGCTATTACGCAAATGCAAATAATCTTGTGGGTGTTTCTTTTTCAGTTTTGTAAATATGCCTTTGTCAATTGCTTCAAAAGCATTTTCTGTATTGTCCTCGTCTGAATAAACTTTGGTGAGTTCTAAAAAATCTTTCCACCAATAATGAGAAAGGTTTGGATTGGTGTCATACACCAAAACATTAGTTACAGTTTGGTCGCTGTTTAGCGAACAAACAAATGCTTTGAAAACCTTTTTCTTTAATGGAAGTCCTCTTGAAATAGTAAAATTTATTTCGTTTAAGAAATCGCTGTGGTCTGCTTTACAGATTACAAGTTTGTTGACGCTGTTTTCTGTTACCAATGCTTGAACAACAATTCCCTTTTGAATCTCAACTCCAAGTTTCAACATTTTTGCTTGTGCCTCTTGCTCTTTCTTCAAAAGTCGTGTTACTATTGTTGATGCAATTGCAGGAAATTCTTCACCTGCAATAATTTTCGTAATCTGTCCTCTTACTTCTGTTGTGTCGCTGTCAAACTTGAAGTTTCTACCACTGCTGCCTGTCGTAATGAGATTTACCAGTCCTTGCAAGTATGTGTTGAAGTCAGCACCATAAATTGATTGCTCAATTGATTCAACCGCTTGTTCATGAATGTCAACCTTAAATATTTGTATGGCTGTTATGTCCATGTTGTATATTTTAAAATGTGAAAAATTGTTGGTTAACGGGTGCTGATAAAGCGTTGGCGATTGCACACTTTTGATTTCGCCTTTGGGTTGGCTTGTACGTGAGCTGCAAATGCAAATGTGTACTGGTGTTTTTTGTTTTCCAGCTGAAGCGTTTACAATTCAAGGAGGTGTCGTTGGTGTCAAGTTTTGTCAAAAAGTTCATTTTTCATCTGTCAGTTTAATGTTAACACTGTTGCCATAGGGTTTCCGGCAGCTTTTTTATATGCGAAGGTTTGCCTGGTTTTGTAAATATATCAATTTGCTCATAACTCTTCAAAAAGGGGGTTGTTTTTTGAATACTTTGTGATGTAAATCGCTTTGAAAATCTTGGCCAATTAGGCCACGGGAATTTGCAAGACAGGTGAACAGGTTAGGTTGCATAGCATATTGGTTTTCAACGGCAAATTAGAAGGTTTTTTATTACTGTGCAAATTTATTATTGTGCTCGCATTGGGAGACTGCTTCTCCCGATAGCCATCGGGTCTCGGTGGCATTGCTTTTTGGGGTGCCGCGCTAGGCTCAATAAGACGTTTCTTTTTTGAAGAGAGATAGACTTTAAGCACATCGTCTTTGCGATGAACTTCTGGGTAGTGTGTTGGGTAGTCAAGAAGCAAACTTTAGTTCAGGGAAGCAACCTCCTATTACAACTTTGTGCTCACATTGGGGGACTGCCACGGGCTCTCATCACACAGGCTAAGCTTCGCCCTCGCAGTGACGTTGGTTTTGACAGTGACGTTCTTTTTTGAGTGCCTTTGAAGTAATGTTACTTCATCTCCTGGCACAACTCAATCAGTACTCCGTTGGTGGCTTTGGGGTGCAGGAAACAAATGAGTTTATTATCAGCACCGCGCTTGGGTGTTTCATGGATAAATTGAAATCCGGCTGCTTCTAAACGGGTTATTTCTGCTTCAATGTCTTCTACATCAAATGCAATGTGGTGTATGCCCTCGCCTTTTTTCTCAATAAATTTTGCAATGGCACTGTCGGCTGAGGTGGCTTGCAGCAACTCTACTTTGCTTTCTCCGGTTTTAAAAAAAGCGGTGATTACGTGTTCGCTTTCCACGCCCTCTTCTTTGTAGCAGGGTGTTCCCAAAAGTGCGGCAAACAGGCTTTTGGATGCTTCTATATCTTTAACGGCTATGCCCAGGTGTTCAATCTTGCGTAAATTCATGCAGCAAAGTAACCTCAAAAAATAAAAACCCGCCAAGGTTTACTTTCCCCGGCAGGGAAGAAGCCCGTAAACGCTCAGTAGTTAAGAGGTAAAATAACCGTTCCGTCTACAGGATTTAACCTGAAAACAGGGCAGGAGTGGATATTATTTAGAATTGTTCTAACTTTGCATACATTTTGAATAGCACGAACGCATGATTACAGTATCAGATAAAGCAAAACACCGGTTGGTTGACCTTAAAAAAGAGTCCAACTACGATGACAGTTATTTTTTGCGTGTTTCCGTGAAGAGTGGCGGTTGCTCAGGCCTTTCCTACGATTTAGGTTTTGACAACGAAGCCAAGCCGGGCGATCAGGAGTTTAATGACGAGGGGGTAAAAGTGGTGGTTGACACCCGCAGCATGCTGTACCTGTTTGGTACGGAGCTCGATTTTTCTGACGGACTCAACGGCAAAGGATTTAACTTTATTAACCCCAACGCCAGCCGTACCTGCAGTTGCGGGGAAAGTTTTTCGGTATAACAGAAAGAAATTACGGCATTAAGATGTCCTGTGTGGTTTACTGCGCAGGACATTTTTTATTTACAATAATTTAAATTCGAAAATCAACGGGCAACAATTAAATTGCCGCAGATTTTATGCGCCAACATTTACCTTTTATTTTCTTATTGCTGTTTACACTGAGCCGTAGTTTTGTGGCGGCACAAACGGCCAAAACGGGCACCATCAGTGGTAAGGTGGCCGATAAAAAAGATAAGTCGGAGTTGGTGGGCGTAAACGTAGTCATTAAAGGCACCAAGCTGGTGGCTCAAACCGATATTAACGGAAAGTTTGAATTCAAGAACGTAAAAACCGGGGAATACACGCTGGAGTTTACCTACATAGGCTACGAAAAAATTGTATACACGGGAGTAAAAGTAAAAGAAAACCAAACCACCACCATTGATATTCAAATGGGCAGCAGTGCCGCCACCATTGACCAGGATGTGGTGGTAATAGGTCGCAGGCCGCTGGTTGACATTGAGCGTCCGCAAAGTAACAACACGGTAAGTCAGGAGCAGATTGAATCAGCACCCGTGAGGCAATTGCAGCAAATCATCAACACACAACCCGGTGTGGTTACCACGCCCTCGGGGGTGCACATTCGTGGTGGCCGCACGTATGAAACAGGGTATTTTGTAGATGGTGTTTCGGTTCAGGATCCCTTGTCGGGCACAGGTTTCGGGTTAGACTTGGGCAGCAATTCGCTCTCTTCCATTGATGTATTAACGGGTGGTATAGGAGCTGAGTTTGGTAATGCTACCTCAGGCGTGGTAAATGCCAAAACAAAATCAGGCGGAGATAAACATGACTTTGCGGTGTTGTACAAGCGCGATAACCTGGGTTTTAACCAACAGTGGAAATCGGTATTTAATACACAGGTGTTGGAATTGGGCGGAGGTGGCCCGGCTATGAAAAAACTGCTCAACAACAAGCTGAAGTTTTACGCCTCACTTCGCACGTATTTCACTGATGACTATTTTAAAAACCCTGCGAAGCAACTGCACTCTTCTTTGTTTGAGAACGAAACCTTTTTTGCGCCTTATCAGGACAACCGCTGGTCGGCCTCACTCAAAATGAACTACGATGTTTCCAATAAACAGAAGTTAGCGTTTACGTATTTGCGTTCGTTCTCCATTAACCAGGACATGAACAACCTGCGCATTACCGGCAACGATGTACCGTATTTACCCGGTTATCCGTTTTTGTTTTCACAACAAATGGACAATGCCAATACGTATACCAACAGTTCTAACCTGATGGTGCTTAGCTGGACCGAATTTTTATCCAAACGTTTCTCCTACAAAGCCACCGTTTCGCGTTTGTTTATCAAACAACGTACGGATGCCAACGGCCGCGACTGGAGACCCAAAACTGTTGACGGAGAATTTGACCCCAATTCCATTGTAACGTATCCGGTTATTCCGTTTAACCCCGCAGATAGTGTGGTGTTTGTAAATGCACCATCGGGCTTTTACAACAACGGAGGCATAGCCACCCTGTGGCACGATCACTATGTAGAAGAATACACCGTAAATGCAAATGCAACGCTTTATTCAAAAAATACCTTTAACAAACTCACCTTTGGTGTGGAGCAGGTGTTACAGGATATGCAGTGGGTGGATATTCGCAGGCCCTGGGTAGGTGCGCCTATTCCTTTGCCTGACGGCACTTACTCCCAGTCTTTCCGTTTAGGAGATTACAGCGATTTGTGGAAAGTAAAACCCCGCAAAGGCGCCCTGTTCATCAACGACCAGATAAAATACAAAGGTTTAATTGCCAACGTGGGCGCACGTTTTGAGTACTGGGCTCCGGGAAAATTTGTAGACGATGCGGTAAAAGATTCCCGCTCACCCATACGCGATGAAATACGCAGTGAGTACAACAGCAGTACCGTTAACTTTTTAGGTCTGCGTCACAAGTTCCGTTTTTTGCCCCGGGTGTCGGCCAGTTTTCCCATCAAAGAAAACCAGATGTTGTTTTTTAACTACGGGCACACCACCAAAATGCCGCACCCTTCCTTTTTGTATGCCGGTTTAAATCCGTTGTATACCGACAGGTCAACCGCCAGTGTGTTGGGAAATCCTAACCTTAATCCGGAGGTGGCCATTTCGTATGAACTGGGTTACCGTTCGCAAATTACCTCCAACGATGCCATTACCATCTCTGCCTTTTGGGTAGATAATTACGATTTCATCTTGCGTGTACCCATTTTGGTAAAAGATGTAACCGGCAGAGAAGTACAACGCACCATGGCCATTAACTCCGATTACTCGCGTAAGCGTGGCATTGAAGTAGGTTACATCAGACGCATAGGCAACTGGTTTATGGGGCAGGTGAGCGGAAACTTTATGGTGGCCACGGGACAGAGTGCTTCGGCCTCTGAAGCCTTGAAAGAAATTTTAAACACCGGAGCTGCGGAAGACACCCGTGAGTTTTTTATGCCCTGGGATACCCGCTTTGACGTGAAAGCCAATGCCTTGTTTAAGGTTGACCGCAAAGGCGGATTGTTCGGAGCCGGATTTTTAAACAAGTGTTCCTTCTATTTGGAGAATGTGTGGCGCGCAGGTCGCAGGTATACGCCCTATGTACTGGAAGGTTACGAGCCCATTACCGGCAGGCCCATTTGGGTGCAGGACAACCGTCCGGAAGCCCGCTGGAGTAAGATTGGGCAGAACTGGTTCTGGATAGATTTTAATTTCCGCAAGTGGTACGACTACAAAAAAGTAAAAGTAGCGTGGACCATTGAGGTAACCAATGTGTTGAACAATAAAAACTCAGCCATTATCAACCCGGTAACCGGCAGGGCCTACACCTCGGGCGATGATGTTCCTACGGAATGGCGCGACCCCCGATACAATGACCCCCGCGACCCGCGCTCATCAGGCACCCCACCCAACGACCCTTCGAGGTACTTGCAGCAGCGCAACTATCTTATAGGCCTGGCCGTTCAGTTCTGATAAAAAGAGTCGCATTAAACCGCGTATTTTCCACACGTTTACAATTTTTTAACAAGGGATAGCTAATATTGCAGTTCAATTAATTCTTTAAAAAGATGAAATCAACATTACGATTATTTGTCGCAGGCGCAATGCTCTTTGCTTTAAGCACAGAGACCAGAGCGCAGGGCCCGTCTAACAACCCGGCCACACCGGGAGCGGCCACCATTTCAGCCAAAAACACTCCTTACTTTCAAAACTTTGATGGTTTGGACATTACAGGAACCAACCAGATTAACTTACCTGTTGGCTGGCAAACCAGTGAAAGCGGAAGCGGAGGCAGGTACAACGGTGGTTATGCAGCAGATAACGGTGCAGGCACATCAGGCGACCTTATCAGTTACGGTGCAACCAGCACAACCGACAGAGCCTTGGGTACCTTGTTGAGTTCCAGCATTGCTCCGCGTTTCGGGGTGTTTGTTAAAAACACTACCGGTTCAGTGGTGGATTCTGTAAGAATAGAATTTACACTCGAACAATGGCGTTGTGGTACAATCAACAGAACCGATTCTTTTATAGTAGAATACAACATTAACCGTGGAGGAATAGATACCAACGCTGTGAACAACAGCGGCTGGAGCAGATTCCCCAATCTGTTGTTGAACGGTAAAACATACACGGCAACCGGTGCGTTGGATGGCAACATTGCCGCCAACCAAACCCGTTTTACAGCTATGCTCACCGGCATTACACTAAACAACAACGACACCCTGGTGATTCGTTTTGTGGATTACAACGCCACAGGTTCTGATGACGGAATGGCCATTGATTCTTTCTCCATGATTTTTGATCCGTTGATTTTAACACCACAACCCGTAACAGGAATCAACGTTACACCTACTTTAACAACAGCAGGAGTTAACTACACTGCACCCGGCAATTTCAGTTCAGCTACCCAACAGTTTGTAGCGTTTTTGAAACAAGGTACAGCCATTACAGCAGGTACTCCAACCATGAACCCCGCAGGTTACACCGCCAACAGCGATTTCTCAGCCAACGGTACAGCTTACCAAAACGATGCAGCAGCAAAATGTGTGTACAAAGGAACAGGAACCAACTTCAACGTAACCGGCCTTCAAGCCAACACAGCGTATCACTTAATGATTTTAACTGTATCCACAGCCGATTCAGTGTATTCATCAGGCGCAACAGCACAGTTTAGCTCAGGCCGCACCACCATAAACTTCACAGCTAAATCAGGTTCGCAAATTGAAGGAGCAGTGAGCAATATCATCAGCGTATCCATTGCCAATCCTTCTACTACGGTAACCGATACTACCTTTGTAGAACTCCAACTTACCGGAGGTGATGCCACCAACGGAGTGGATTTAGCTACCACCTTCAACACCACTGTTCTGAAATTCCCGGGTAACTCCACATCGGCACAAACCGTTTCTTTCGGAATTACCAACGATAACACAGACGAGTGGAACGAGACATTGCAGTTTACCTTACGCAACGTAAGCGGAGGAGCCGCAGCAACTATCGGAGCCGACTCATTGTTTACGTATACCATTGTAGATAATGATGGCATTGCTAATCCGGCTTCAGGAGACATTGCGTTTACACAGGTGCAGGCTACCAGCAGCACAGGTGTTTTTGATAACTCGGAATTTATTACACTTAAGCGTCTTGATTTACGCAACATGGGTGTTACCGACAGAGGAGTATTGACAGACGGAGCGCTTTCTACTACAGAATCAGTATATAACCTGCCTACTACCTCAGCACTGGCTGATGTTCCTGCGGGAACAGTGGTACGTTTTGTTGCTACTACCGGAACAGACGACACCAATTGGGCAGACGGCATCATGACTTTTTATACTACGGCCATGAACCTTTCAACCGGTGGCGACCAGATTATTGCCTTCACCGGATTTA
The DNA here is from genome assembly GCA_041675505.1 of Bacteroidia bacterium. Lineage (GTDB taxonomy): Bacteria > Bacteroidota > Bacteroidia > UKL13-3 > UKL13-3 > JAGPCK01. Next base: position 98,348 of record JBAYTR010000010.1, read on the forward strand.
ATAACTATGTAGCAGGTATCAACTTTGCCAACAGCGGCTGGACAAGCGGTTCAACCAATACCAATACCTCAAAAGCACCAGGTACTTTAGCTGATTTGCATGCAGGCACTAAACCCAACGTGCGTTTTAAAGGAATGGTTTCAGGTGCAGCATCGTTGCTTCGCGACAGCTTAATCAACGTTTCCAGCTGGGATACTTCAGCTACCCGTTTTGCCACTGACTTCGCTACATTCACCTCACAGTTTAACGAGCCTGCTTCACAAGCAACCAACCTTACGGTAGCCGGCACCTCATTAAGCAACATTACCCTGAGCTGGAAAGCCTCTGCTGCTGCTCAGCGTTATGCCGTGGTGATGAATACCTCTTCCACCATCAGCAACCCTGCAGATAGTTTTACCTACAACAACACCAACAATTATAATCAGGCAGATACCGTAATTCTTTCCGCTTCAGCAATGACCAAAGGAAACGGAAGAGTTGTTTACAGCGGACACGATACCATGGTTGTGGTAAACGGACTGGCCAACGGCACCCGCTACTACTACAAAGTGTTTGCCTTGAACGGAAACGGTAGTAATGCGAATTACAATGCCAACTCACCACTTTCAGGTGATACTACCACACAAAATCCTGTTGTTCCTGTAGTGAAATTCGGAACACTTTCTACTACTACTTCTGAAGATTCTACGTCTATAAAAATTCCGGTTAGCTTAACCAACTCCACCAACACAGCGGTGAGCGTTAGTGTGGCCATTAAAGGCGGAACAGCTACATCAACCAGCGATTACCAGTTGGGTGCTGCTTCAATCAACTTCTCAGGTAACGCAGATACCACCACACACGTTACAGTAACCATTGTAAACGACAACCTGGTAGAGGGTGCGGAGAACGTAGTACTTGTTCTGCAAAACATTTCTTCACCGGCTATACTGGATGCCGACTCTGTGCATACCTTAACCATCAACGACAACGACTTTACTAAAATTGGTTTTGAAGTAAACAGACAAACCATTGCTGAAACCATTGACACCGCCCGCATACGTGTAGTGATGAAAGATTTGGGTCCGAATGCACCTTACACCGTTAATGTATCAGCTACTCCGTTAACAGCTACAGCAACTCAGGATTATGCTTTAATCACCACTTCACTTACTTTTAGCGGTGCTGCCGATTCTGTAAAAACTGTTTTGGTAAAAGTGTTTAACACCCTGCCACTTGAAGCAAACGAAAGTTTTGTACTTCAACTGAGCAGCCCCAGCACAGGAGCTGCATTGGATGTAAACGCTACCGACACCATTACCATTAACAACTTCAGCTACCCGTACTATCCTATCGGACAAATTAACAAAACGGATGCTAACGGAGTATTGGACTCAGCCGGCAGAAGATATGAAGTGCGCGGTATAGTTTACGGAGTAAATATTCGTACAACAGGCCTTCAGTTCACCATCCATGACGGCACAGGTGGCTTAGGTACATTTAATACTCCGGCCACCTTTGGCTATACCGTTAAAGAAGGAGATAGTATTATCCTTTTTGGCCGCCTGAATCAGTTCAACGGTTTAGCTCAGATAGAAGCCATTGATACAATTATTGTAGCAGGTACCAACAAAGCCACGAAAGCACCGGTAACTGTGAGTGCTCTGAGTGAAGCAACAGAATCAGAATATGTAATGTTCCCATCGCTTACACTTGCTCCTTCAGCTAACTGGCCGGTGACTCCGTTTACCGGAACAGGTCGCAACATGTATGCTTACGTTAACGGCAACCCTGCCGATAGTATACAAATCAGAATTGTAGTGACCAGCCCGTTGAACGGCTCACCTCGCCCAACAGAGAAATTTGCTATGATTGGTATAGGCGGACAGTTTGATAACAGCAACCCTTTCACCAGCGGTCACCAGTTGTTCCCTATGTTCCTTAACCACATCATTAACGGAGATACAGTTGGTTTCACCACAGCTTCTGCCACAGTAAATGAAGCAGCAGGTACAGTTAACATCAGTGTGAGCCTTAAAAATCCAACTGCATTACCTACCACGGTTCAGGTAGCTGTTAATGGCGGATCAGCGGCCGGAAGCAGCGATTATACTTACACCACACAAACCGTTACGTTCCCGGCCAACAGCAATGCAGCGCAAACCGTTACGTTAAGCATAACTGACGACAACCTGTTCGAAAGCAACGAGACCATTGCCTTCACCTTGCAAAATGCTACCAACAACGCTACCATTGACCCTGCTGCCGGTGCTTACATCATCACCATTACCGACAATGATCCTAATGGAGTGAAAGAGTTGAACGCAGTACAATTTAATGTATATCCTAACCCTGCCCGCGAAGTGTTGAACATTGCAGCAGACAAGGAAATGAACAGCGTAGTAGTAACCGACATTATCGGTAACGTGGTGTTGAACGTTAACGATGTGAATGCGAAGAAAGCTACATTAAACACCGCCTCATTGAACGCAGGGGTTTACTTTGTACGGGTATACTCAGCAGAAGGAAGCAGTGTGAAGAAGGTTATAATTAAGTAACCTGACTAATACAGTATAAAAAAGGTCTCCTGATTAATTCAGGAGACCTTTTTTATTTAGTGCTGAACTAGTGTTAACTTATGTGAGTAGTTTTTCAAAGCACACACTACTTTCCACATCGGCATATTGGCCATAGTTTTTGATAGTAGTGTAATTGTTCTTTTGGTATAAGCGAATGGCTTCCGGTTGTTTTTTACCGGTTTCCAAAATGCATTTTTGGTAGCCCAACTCTTTTGCCCAATTTTCCAGTTCACCTAAAACTATTGATGCAATTCCTTTACCTCGTTTTTCTAACGGAACAAACATTCTTTTTACTTCCATTACATTCTCCTCATACTCTTTTATTGCGCCACAGCCCACAGCAGCTCCCTCTTCATAAGCCACTACTACGTGTTTAATAGCCGCAATTTTGTTGAACTGAGCAAAAAATGCATGGTCCTCTCCATCCCGTATGGCAAGGTCTTTATCCAGCGCAGTTACTAATTTTTGAAAATCTGAATTGTCAGAATCGGTTCTTTTAATTTTGTACATGTTTAATTTATTTTTTATTCCAGTCGTTTTTGTTGTTCGCTCGTAGTAATCGCTTTATCCAATCGTGAAAGTCTGGTCTTTTCTTGTTTGGCATTCATTATCCAATGGATGATTGTTTTTTGGTAAGAAGGTGTTTGAGTTTTAAAGAAACCCCAGGCCTGTTTGTTCTTTTTAAACAGCTTTTCGTATGCGGGGTCAAGAATATCAGGCTCTTTTTCGTGCGAATAAACAGCTGTTTTTTCGTCTGTTCTTAAATCAAATGCCTTTTGTCCTTCAGCGGTCATGAGCCCGGCCTTGGTGAGCTCTTCCACCTTTTTAATGTTGATGGTGCTCCAGATACTGTTAGGTCTTCGCGGGGTAAAACGGATGCAGTAACTTTCATTATCTATGGATCTTCTTACACCGTCAATCCAACCAAAACAAAGTGCTTGATCAACCGACTGCGACCAAGTGATGGAAGGTTTACCGCTACCCACTTTGTAGAAACCAACAATCAGTTCTGTTTCTTTTTTGTGGTGTTTTTTAAACCACTGCCTGAATGCAGCCGGTGTTGCAAAAAAGGTTACGGTTGTTTTATTGGTTGGCGCCATGAAAATGTTTGACAATATTCACTCAAGTTCAGTTCACAGATTTAAATCGTTCGGCCTTCTTTAACTTTTATTTCAGAGCCCTCAGCCAGAAATACTGACACAGGTTTTTCGTTTGTGAGGAAACTGAAATCTTGTCCATATACATCACCGAAGTCTACATCAATCAGGTAATCCTTTGTTTCATAAACCTCCCATTTTGGATGCTCAACACCATACTCAGAAGTTCTCTCATTTGAAATTTTGGTATAACCCCAGTAGTGCTCTGTTATAAATTCCTCCTCGCTGCCGTCCTTAATGGGAGTTGGTTTTAGATCAGTTATTACTTTTAATGAATTCCATTGCCCTTTTCTCCAGTTGTATTCTATTATTAAACTATCGTTTGAATTTGTCCAGGAATGACTCATGGGCATAGTCTCGTATTTCTCTTTGTAAACGGTATTGGCCACAAAGGTTAACGCTGGTTTTGGAACAATCTCTTTTATGAAAACAACTCCCCGTTTCCATTTTCCGTTGTCTTTGTATCGGACATAAAACCTAAGGTTTACTTCTTCAAAGTTGGTGTGAAACGGTATTTTAAGTCCTTTTACTTTTGTGTCTTTAAACAGGAACCCAACTAAGCTGACATAACAGGTGTTGTTCCATAAATCAATCTCTGTTTTAGGGGGTAGATACTTATCCAGTATTTTACTATCAACTGAATAGTTAGCCATCGCTAACTTTCTCCATTCAGCTTCTAAAAATGTTTTAGACATTATATTTTCATTTAACGCGATGGATACGTAAAGGAATAACCGCCTCGTCTTATCAGTCAGTAAAGATATAATCCACACCCATTAAAAAATAAAAAAACCCCGAATTTCTCCGGGGTTTTTTTATTTTATAGCAAGAAGGCTCGAGAAGCATTAGAGAAGGGCGTTAGTTGAACTTGATGTCAAATCGGCATTGGGTTACATTTATTTTTTTCTGCCCGGTTTCATTTTTCATAGAGAAGTCTTCAAAATAACCCGCAATAATATTTTGAGCAGTGTCTAGGTGGCTGATGTGCAGGATAACAGAGTCATTAAGGTTGGGGGCATCGGTTGAGCGGTACATATCGCCACGCCAGTTGATAAAAAGTCCCCGTACTTCGTGTTCAGAATCGTCAAAATAAAATACATACCTTCCTGGTTTTCTGATGTTGTCAAGTCTGAAATAAAAATGCTCGTCAATTCCCCAACTGATACTGGTTCTGTCGGCCATCATGTAAAGCAGCAATGACCCAGAATTTTCGTAGTAATATTTCGAAAAAAATTTTTCAGACATTTCTTCATCGGGGAGCAGATTGCCGTTAATCAAACAGCCGAAAGTATTGTACCCGCCATGTGTTTTCGAAGGCAATAAATGTGCTTCATTTTTTGGAGTATCTTTTGGAGTGGTGGTTTCATCCGGACGGCAACTCACACCAGCGAGTAGAAGCAAAACAAAAACTCCTTTAAGCAATTTAGCGACTTTGGCAGCCATAAAAATATGGTTTAATATAGGCAAGATAAGGAATTGTCGTAACAAAAAGCAATAAGAATAAAGCAAACAAGCCCACTGTTTTTGCAGCGGGCTTGTTTAGCAGCGGATGCTGAAACGATCAGCGAATAATTTTCAACTCGTTGATGAGGTTGTTGGCGTTGCCGTATTTCTCCATCACAAAAAGCACGTAGCGAATGTCTACGTTAATGGTACGTTTGTAGTTAGGGTCGAAAGCAATGTCACCGCTCATGGCTTCCCAGTTGCCGTCAAAAGCCAACCCAATCAGGTGGCCTTCTCCATTGATTACCGGGCTGCCGGAGTTACCACCGGTAATATCATTGGTGGTAATAAAGGCTACGGGAACATCTCCGTTTTCAGCATAGCTGCCAAAGTCTTTTTTCTCATACAACTCTTTCAGTTTAGCGGGCACGGCAAACTCATGGCTGTTGGGATTTTCTTTCTCCATAATGCCGCTGAGGTGCGTAGAGATATCAAACTGCACTGCGTCTTTTGATTTATAACTTTTAACATTACCATAAGTTAAACGCAGGGTTGAGTTAGCATCTGGGTACATGGTTTTGCCTGCATTTTTTTCACGCAAGGCCTTCATGTAAGTTTTACCTTCAGCAGCAATTACGGTGTTGTATTCTTTAGCATATTTTGCGTAGTTGGTGTTGTAGTTGTCGATGAAAGCCTTTATGTAAATATACGCAGGGTCTTTCTGCAGTTTTTTCAAATCAGGTTTTTTCAACCAGGCTTTCACCTTATTGCTATCAGCAAACATGGACTTGGCAAAAATCATTTTAGCATAATCTTTCGCCTGCTCTTTGCCTTTATCCTTGTCGTCACTCTTTATAATTTTAGCCAACAAAGCCGGGTGTTGGTTTTTAGGAATGTCTTTGTAAAAATACCAAAGCATGGCAGCAAGTATTTTGCGGTCTGAAACATGATTGAGTGTTTTGTATTGTGCATCAAAACCTTTGGCAATCATCTCCAGATTTTTGCGCGCTGTGCTGGTATCGGTACCCAAACGTTTCATGGCGGTATCGGTTAAGGCGTTTTCATATCCGCTGAACATGGAAGCAATGTTGAGCAGTGTTGAACCCATAATGCCTTCACGCAGGTATACCCCGTGTTTGTTGTAGGGTTGGTAAGCATCTGTAGCGGTTTTCATTTTATTCAGTACGCTGTTGTATTCTGCCTTGTTGGAGGCCCATTTCAGGTACTCTGTCTCTTCGGCTTGTTTTTGTTCGTACACTTTCAGGCGCTTCAACTGTTCGGTTTGGCCAATGAAGTATTTCCAGTAGTTAGCAATTTGTGCATAGCGTGAAGCCAATTGAATACGTACAGCCACATCTTTGTCCATTTCTTCTTTCATCAACTCCAAACGTTTGTCGCGAAGTTTAACAATAGACGGGTTGGTTTCATCAATAGCCAATTTAACTCCGAAAGAAGTTTCATAGCGGTTGGTACGACCGGGGAAACCGTATACCATAGCAAAGTCACCGTCTTTAATGCCTTTGATGTTTACAGGCAAGTAGTGCTTGGGTTTGTAAGGAACGTTCTCCGGTGAGTAGCCCGCAGGCTTGTTATCTTTATTGGCATAAATGCGGAAGATGGAGAAGTCACCCGTGTGGCGGGGCCACATCCAGTTGTCGGTATCACCACCAAATTTACCAATCGCTTCAGGCGGTGTGGCTACCAAACGAATATCGGTGAACTTTTCAAACACATACAGGTAGTATTCGTTTCCGCGAAACATATCACGAACAAAAGCTTCGTAGTGTGTTCCTTCAGTGGCTTTTTTGCTCAATGCTTTGGTTACCTCAGCAACTTTAGCTGCTTGTTTATCGGCAGGAACACCGGCAATGGCCGCGTTAACCTGATCGGTAACGTCTTCCATGCGCACCAGAATGGAAACCCACATACCGGGGTTAGCCAGTTCTTCTTTGTTGTTTTTGGCCCAAAAGCCATCCTTCAAAATGTTGTTGGATGTGCTGCTGTGTGAGGCAATGGCACCGTATCCGCAATGGTGATTGGTAAGTAACAAACCCTGTTCAGAGATAATCTCTGAAGTGCAACCGCCATTGAACCAGGCTATGGCATCTTTGAGGCTGGAGTTGTTTACATCATACAATTGCTCGGGGGTAAGTTTAAGCCCCTTGGCTTTCATTTCTTCATAGTTGTACTTCTTTAACAGAAGCGGGAGCCACATGCCCTCATCAGCTCTTAATGAACTGATAAATACGAGGCAAATAGCAAAAGAGAGTAATATTCTTTTCATGGGCGATTTAATTTTTTGCAGCGCAAGTTTACGCCTTTTTAGAGAATGGAAGTGAGACGAAAGAGTCCTTTGAGGAAAAAATCGATTAAAGTATTGTTTTTCTGTTTGAAACACATAATTTCACGTATCAAAAAACAACACTAAATGAAACCAAAACGCCTGACTTTCTATGTTTTTACAGGCAATTGTCGCATAAGTATAAATATGGCCACCTGCTCACCCGGCCTGTACCTGGTACAACTAGTAAATAACGGCAGTATTTTAAAAACACAAAAACTACTAAAACAACGCTGATGAGCACACACAGCTATAAAAAGTTGGTTGCGGTAGTATCGTTGCTTACCTCGCTTACCACACAGGCGCAGTTTAGGCACTTTAACAAAATGTACAACCACAAGGGTTGGTGGGACAATGCAGTGGGTGTAGTTGATTTAGGCAACCACTACCTTGTTGCAGGCACCACTGCCGATTTGCTTTCTCCTGATTCCAGCTACTACCGTTCGCTTTGGCTTTATTATCTTGATAGCGCGGGTAACAAAGGTAATGAGCGACTAATACATTTCCCTTACCAGTTTGCAGGTGTAGGGCCTGTTGGTTCTGGACGGAATTTCTTAACAAAAGCTTCTGAAGGAAAGTATCTATTTACCGGTACGCTTTCAGATACAAATCAAAATGCGCGAATATTGTTGATGGAACTTGACTCATCTTTGCAGCCGTTATGGATAACAATAGATAGCACAAAAGGCTATATGCTTCCCTACGATGCTACTAAACTTTTGGATGGAGGCTATATGGTTTGCGGCTATTCCGGTGAAAACTATGCAAGTAAATTGGAGGGCTTTTTAGCTCGATATGATCAGTGGGGGAATCGTATATGGGTTAAGCAATACTCTGGCATTGGAAACACAGGTTTTAGTAGCATTATTCTATTTGATTCATCTTCACTATTAACCACCAGAACGTATTCTCAATCGGGAAGTAAGACCTCCATTTTAAAGATTGACACCTCAGGTGTTATGATATGGAGTAAAGAGACTAGCCTTAGTAGCGTTTCTTTTAATATTAAGAAAAGTACTGATAGCACTTATATTATTTATGGAGTAGCAGGAAAGACGAATAATATTTATGGGTTAGTTGGCAAGTTTAAACTTAATAATGAAGTAAGTCTAATGTGGGCAGACTCCTTTCGCTTAGCACGCTTTAGTCATTTTATTGATGTTTTTGAATTACCCGGTGGCAATATTATAGCTGTGGGTGAAACTGACAATGTCAACGCGTTTAATGGTACCACCATTGCTTGGTGTGTTAAGGTTTCTTCAAACGGCCAATATTTGAGAGAAAAGTTATACTTTTATGAAGACGGTCGCCCCAGCCACATGTGGGGCGCATCTTCTACCAGCGATGGGGGTATTATATGCGTAGGAACCGCACAAAACGATTATGAGCCTTCACCTTATGGGCAAGATGCCTGGGTTATGAAAATTGACACCAACCTGTGTGATACCCCTGGTTGTTCAGGAGTTATTATTGGTACTACAGCAGATGAAGAATTTAAAACAAATGATGTTAAGGTTTATCCCAATCCATTCAACAATGATGTAAATCTTATTTATTCTTTAAGACAGGGCGCATCAGAAATGTGTGTAAAGGTATACAACATGATGGGAACAGAGATTTATAGGCAGGAAAATTTACCCAATAGCTGGATTAATAGCATAGCCTTAAATTTAAGCCAACACCAAACAGGTATTTACCTGATAAAACTGTTTTGTAACGGCACACAAATAGCAACAAAAAAGGTGATTAAAAATTAAAACTACGCTACTCCTGCGATAGCCAACCCAGCGTACCTCCGGTATGTAACAACAGCAGCTTTTCTCCGGTTTTTATGTCTCCGCGTTCTACCAGTTGATGGGCGGCCAGCAACATTTTTCCCGTGTATACCTGATCAAACAAAATACCCGTTTGAGCAGCGGTGTTTTTAATGAGGGTGATTAATCGGTCGGTAGTTTTAGCATATCCTCCTTCATGAAACTCCGTATGCAGGGTAAGGTTGTTGAGCGCGGGAGCAAGAGTATGAATGTCCTTGCGTAAAAAATCAGCACCTTTTAAAACAGCTATGCTGTGCACGTGTGCGTTCGGTTGGTGGCGGGCAAACCCTTTGGCTACACCGGCTGTAGTGCCTCCGGTACCGGAAGCCAGCAACACGTGGTTGAACGACTGATTTACTTCTGCGGCTATTTCTTCACAGCCTTTTACTGCCAGCAGGTTGGTACCTCCTTCAGGCAATACGTACGACTGTGCTTGTGCATATTGTTGTGCCAATACTTCTTTGTCGCGGTATGCCTCGCGCGACACAAAAATGATTTCCATACCAAACGTTTGGCAAATGTGCAGCATGTAATTGTGTGTACCCGCATCGCCCCGCACCAAACCCGTTGATTGGAATCCGCACAAAGCCCCTGCGCAGGCTACCGCCACTAAATGGTTGCTGTAAGCGCCACCAAAGGTAAGCAGGTGTGATTTGCCTTGTTGTTCAGCCTCCATTAAGTTGTATTTGAGTTTGCGCCACTTGTTGCCGCTTACAAACGGATGAATTAAATCATCGCGCTTTAGCCACACCTCAACACCGGCCTTTTCAAAAGCAGGCAGCACAAAACGTTGCAAAGGAGCATGAACGGGAGCACTGAAAATAGCTGTAGCACGAAGCATGGCACGAAAGTAATATCAAATTCTGTATCTTTGATTTACGATGAGTGACAGTAAGCAGAAACCTCTGCATTTGTTTACCGTGTTTATATTGGCACAGGCGGTGTTGTTTTGGATAACTCGGCACGACCCGTTTTTTGGAGATGCTGTTTCAGGCGTATCGCGCGCAGCGGTACACATTTTTGAGCAACAACTAAGCACTGTTTTTTTTCTTCCGCAACATGACCCCGGTCATCCTACCTTGTTCCCGGTATTGATATCGGCCAGCTGGATGGTGCTGGGTAAAAAACTGTGGGTGGCACATTTGCTCGTTAACCTTTTTGCAACAGGCACACTTTACCTCACGTGGCGATTGGCCAATAAGTGTTTAACCGGTTGGTGGCCCTATTTGCCTGTATTGTTTTTAACGCTTTCAGCTACGTACCTCGCGCAAAGTGCGATGCTCACCAACCACATGCCGCTTACGTTTTTTTACCTGCTCGCCTTTACTGCACTGTTGGAGAAACGTTCCTTTATTTTTATAATCGCTTCTTGTGCTATGGTGCTCTTGCATTTGCAAGCTGTTTTTATGTTGGCAGCTATGGCTCTGGCGGAGATGTATATTCACACCGGTGTAAATCGGCAAAGTGTAGTTCAGTTTTTTAAACAAAAACTCTGGTGGTTTATTCCTTCGGCTGCAGTGTTTTTTTGTTGGGGTTATTTGCATGCGCAACAAACGGGCTGGGCTTTCAGTTCTCCTGTTTTTGCGGAACACCGGCAAGCAGTTGGCTTTGCAGGATTTATAAAACACGTACTCATTTCCTTTTGGCGATTGGCCGATTATGGATACTTTATTTTTTATGTGCCGTTGCTGATACTTTTTTTTCGTGAGCGGAAAAAACTTGCTCAACTTTTAACGCAGCATACACTAACCGTTTCGTGGATAATTCATTTAAGTGTTACAGCCCTGCTTATTTGCGCTACGTTAAACTATTCTCCAGGTCACCGGTACTTTTTTCCGTTCAGTGCCTTGTTGAGCATAGTGGCTGTGGTGGCGTTGAAAGAAGCATTTCGGCAAAAACCTGCGCGGTGGATGTTGGGCGTTTCTATAGCCGTGGTATTGGTGTTGGGCAACTACTGGTATTATCCGGGTAAATGTTTGGGTGACGCCACGCTGGCCTACAGAAATTATTTCGCTTTGGAAAAACAGATTCAGCAGGAGCTGCCCGATAGTGTAATAATCTATACTTATGCACCACTGGCGTCTGAGACGAAGTACACCACACTTAAAGAAACAGGTAATCTTCAGGTAAAAGAACTGTACGGTAAAAATATTCAAGAAACACCTGTGGTGTTGCAAAGCAACTGCAACTGTGAATTTTCTACGGAAGAGTTAAATGCATTGCAACAGTGGAAAGGTAAAAGCTATGAGCAACATGCCGTGTATGTGAATGTATTGTTTAATCCGCAGTATTTTCAGACACCGCCACTGAATGAAACTTTGCGCGAAAAAAGTGCTGTGGAGTTGTGGATGGAGAAGAGCAAACAAGCGGCTCAATAAAAAAAGACTCTCACAACCAGTTGGCTGAAGAGAGATTTATTTCTTGATACAACGCCTGCTTGCCCGCTGTTGTCTTGTTGGCACAAAACCGTTTTTATGAGAAAAGTAAAACTCTTTATTGCGTGCAGTGCTGATGGCTACATTGCCACACCGGATGGGGGCCTTGATTTTTTGTCAACCGTAGAACAGCCGGGTGAAGATTATGGCTACGCAACTCATTATGCCACCATTGATACCGTAGTGTTGGGTCGGAAAACCTACGAGAAGGTACTTTCTTTCGGTATGCCGTTTCCGCACAGTTGCACCACCTACATTATTACATCTAAACCTCAACCCCCGCAAGGCAATATTCATTTTTATCATCAAGGTCCGGTCGCGCTTATTCGCGAGTTACTGCAGCAACCCGGTAAGGATATTTTTGTAGACGGTGGTGCAGAGGTTATTCATGCGTTGATGCAGGAACAGTTGATTCATGAAATGACCATCTCGGTTATTCCCGTTTTGTTGGGTAGCGGTATTCGACTATTTAAAGAAGGGTTTAGTCAACAGGTGCTTACACTTATGGAGAGCAAATCGTTCCCCAGCGGATTGGTACAGATGACATATTCCGTTAACTCACCCAAAGCAGCAGTTCACACGCCCAAACAGCCGGTTCAGTAAAAGGCATCAAATTGTTTTTTACCACCCCTCTACTTTTGTTCCGTCAATCAGATGTATATGAAACACGCAGTTGCAGCCGCATTTTTATTTCTCACTATTCCGGTATTTGCTCAGGATTATTGGGCCAAGGTGCCGGCTTTCAGTAACCAATGTTACAGCCTAAACGATAAGCTGACGGAACAGGTTCAGGTTTACCACGATGAGGTAAGCGGACGTATAGCTCAGCTGCAGGAAAAGCAGGAGAAAAAAATTCAAAACATGACGGAGGCTGAGCGCACACAAATGGCCATGAAAGCATCTACCCAATACCAGAACATGACGCCCGATGCCATTCGTAAAATGCAGGAAGAGCAGCTATTGCAAATGACACTGATGCAGGAAACCGAAGCAAAACATACAGCCATTATTGATAAGATAACAGCGGCACAAAGTGCTTACAGGGCTGAGTGTGTTACTCAACTGGAACCCATTATGGCAGAGTACCGCAAATTGCCTGATGGCGAAGGAACACCCGATTGGGCCATAACCAAAGGAAGGGCACTTATGCAACAATACAACAAAGCCTACGAGACCATCTGTTCTAAATACATTACCGGTGCAAATGCGGTATTTAAACCATTGCTGGAAGAGTACAGGTTGTTTCAAATCAATACCGCCATTCCCAACGGGAAAAAGAGGATGGAATTTCAAATGAAACAATTCGGCTTAACCCCGGAAAATTATGATGGTATTGTGCTGGAAGGCGTTAAGGCTTACCTCGAAAAAATGAAAGAGGTGTATGACCTGCGTCAACTGCAAAAACAGGGAGAATAAACTCCTTACTGAAAGAGACTAGCTTTTTTATTAAGAAAGCCTGTACTGCCTGAAGCTTGTCGGTAAACGACAAGCTTTTTTGTTTTAAAGAATGCTTAAGTTTTTAAATGAAGTGAAAACGTCAACATCAGTATCTGGATTGGTTTTTACTTCGATGATGCGGGCGCGTGAAGGTGTAGTGTTTTGTAGTGCCTTCGTAAGTTCAGATTCATTGGCTGCTGAAGTGTAACTCAGCGTATACTGCTCAGCTACTTCTTTAACGCTTCTGTTAACAGGCGTGGCAAAAAGCAATTCGCGTTCCGGCTGTTGGCGAGGTCCGTCAATCAAGCGGAATATACCACCACCGTTGTTGTTGATGACCACCACCGTGAGGTTGGCAGGAACAAAATCATTCCAGAAAGCATGTTCATCATAAAAGAAAGAAAGGTCTCCGGTGAGCAAAACTACCGGAGCATCAGTAGCCAGTGCAGCACCCACAGCCGTGGAGGTAGAGCCGTCAATACCACTGGTGCCGCGGTTGCTGTAGAAAGTATAATCTGGAGAATGGCTGAGGTAATTCATGTAACGAACGCTCATGCTGTTGGCCAACTGTAGCTGCGTATTTTTCGCCAGATTTTTCAGGAGTATAGCTACGGCCTTTAACTCACCAAAATCAACTGATTCCGTAAATTGTTCAAGTGCTTTTGCAGCGCGTTGATTGTGTTGTTCCCATAACGTGTGGTAATTGGAGTTGTTGAACTCCACGTTTTGCAAAAGAGCAACTAATCCGTGAATGTCTGTTCTTAAATGTTTGGGTTGTGTGGCAAAGGTATCGGGTGCCTTTTCCGACACGGTAAAATGAAAATGCTTTTTAGGGGAATATTTCTTTAAAAATAATTTGAGGTTTTTCGATACGTGATTATCGCCCACAGTAATCAAAACATCGGGTGCAAGTTGTTGACGAATGACATCATCAGCAGTACCCAATAACACATCATAATAACTCATGTCACCCATTCCCCGCAGGTTAGCACACACATCATTGAGCCATACTATTTTTTTATTCTGCACTAAGGACTTCACTTTTTTACGCAGCTTTTCTTCAGCAGGTAAGGAGGCACAGGCTACAAGCACTGAATTGGCAAAGTTTAACGCCTCGAGCAGCTCTGTTGTGTCGGGTGCCGATAAAGAAAAGGTTACCTGCGATTGTTTGGTGCCGGGAAAAACAAACGCATCAGAAGTGTACAACGGTTCACGTAAAGGCACGTTCACATGCACCGGACCAGCATCAGGGAATACAGCATTGAGCAAAGCCGCTTTTAGTGCGTGGATGTGGTCTTTTGTTTGGGCCGTATAGGTGTCAGGTAATTGATAGCTTGCCTTTACATGGCGGCCATAAATTTCCTGTTGGAAAATAGTTTGTCCGTCCTGGTTACCTACCAGTTCAGGGGGGCGGTCGGCTGTTAAAACGAGTAAGGGTATTTTTTGAAAATACGCTTCAGCAATGGCAGGAGCATAGTTGAGCGAAGCAGTACCTGAGGTGCAGATGAGTACTACCGGTTTTCTTTTTTGCTGTGCTATACCCAAAGCTATAAATGCGGCACTGCGTTCATCCACCACCACCCGCAGGTTAAATTTGTTGTATCGGTAAAAGGCCAATGTAAGCGGTGCTGAACGGGAGCCGGGAGAAACAATCACATCCTCTACTCCGTATTGTGCACAGATAACAGGAAGGTGGTTGATTTGCTGCTGTTGGTACATAATGGGAGTAACTAAAATACGTTTTTAAGGTTTTGAAAAATAATGAAAGATTTACTGCGACTTATAAAATGATTAATTTCTTAGTTATTGAATGATATTGAGATGAGATACGGACAAAATAGATGCCCTGCTGAAGCCCCATCTCAATGGGAACTTCTCCCTGAGCTGCTAAGTGTTTATGTGAACGTACAATCATTCCCTTGCAGTCAAATATCTGAACAGCAACTTCAGTTTTGAAATTACCGTATTTTGCTTTTGCTCCCTTCACCGCTGGATTAGGAAAAACTTCTGCAAATGCCTTTATTGAGATATTAGTTGTTTCTTTTATGCGTGTTATTGTTCCAGTATCTGAATTAGCACCTGTCAATTTAAACAATCCCTTATTATTAGATGTAACCCAAAGTGTATTATTTTTATCAAATGCACCTTCTATAAACCAACCACTTTGGGCTCTTGAGTTTCCAACATTGGTTGCCCACTCTGTGCCATTAAATTTAAAAACATCCCCTGATGCGGCAATAAACCAGACTTTACCTATTTTATCTTCAATAATTTTATTTACTCCAAGTAAACCAGTTGCATTTACAGGGCTTTCGGATTTAATAGTGTTTTGATTTACGTCAAAATGTACAATTTTATTTGAAAAGCACCCTGCCCATATATGTGAGTTTTTATCAGCATGTATGCTAGTCATATCGCTTGGTAAATCCTGGCCGTTTGATAGTTTTAAATACGTAGTAAAAGATGCCTGATTGAATTTAATCAATGCCTTATATGAGATTAACCACACATTATTATTACGATCAATTGTTAGTCTGGTTACAAAGTTTGTAGGAATTTGAGAGTTAGAAGTATTGAAAAGTGTA
Source organism: Bacteroidia bacterium (assembly GCA_041675505.1). Classification (GTDB taxonomy): domain Bacteria; phylum Bacteroidota; class Bacteroidia; order UKL13-3; family UKL13-3; genus JAGPCK01. Next base: position 114,118 of record JBAYTR010000010.1, read on the forward strand.
AATGTACCATTGTTAAATTTTCCAATCCCATTTATATCAAACACACACCAAATGTTCCCATTCTTGTCTGCCTGTATATGGAGTATCTTTTGCCCTGGATGCCCTGAATTTGAAGAATTATATTTCTTCCAAACGCTATCTCCATCAAGTTCGAGTAACTCAGCCCCATTTCCAATCCAAATATGATCATTTGCGTCAACACAAAGTCCTGGGCCCAAGTTTTCATATGGAGAGTTACTGGAATTATAAATTTTTAGACCTCCTGATTTCGTTATTTTGAATAGTCCTTGCTCTCCTCGTACCCACAAATTATCTTTTGAATCAATTGCGATTTCAGAGAGAAAAGTGTCAACAGAGCTGTATGGGAATTGTTGTAAATTTTCCCAAACATATGTTTGACTTTTTGCTGTTATCCAACCAACAGCACAGACTAGGAAAAGAAGCTTCTTCATATAATTTAAGTTTTAACAACACAATAATAGAGAATGAGGTTTGAATTTTCTCAATTAAAACATATGAGTAAAGCCACAGTAATTAATGTCTGTCAGCTGTTGGTACATGATGCTACAACTTAAACTGCAACGACAATTTCACGCCAAATTTACTTGCTTTGGGATGATTTAAATAAGACAGGCGATGAACAAAATCAACACGTAAAAGCCGGAAAATATTTTCTATGCCATAGCCTACTTCCCAATAAGGCTTCGATTCTAAAGTATAAAAAGCCACTTTCTTCGGGTCACTAAAGAGTGATGTTGGCAACAAATCAATGTTCTCTTGTCGCATGCCCCCCCATAAAATTTTGCTGTTGGCAAAGGTGCGCCACTTGAGTCTGCGAACAAGCGGAACACGGTTGGTAATTAATCCTTCGAAATAATGTTCATAGGTGGCAGCTACATAATGGTCGCTTACAAACTCAAAAAAGCGCATGAGGTTAAACGTTTGGCTGTTGTACAACAACGATTGATTACCCCGGTGTATTTCCAAAGCAGGATAAGGCAATCGCGAAAAATAGTTGGCTGCATGTACGGTGTATTTCGCATTACCGAATACCCCTAAACCCAGCTTTTGCTCTACATCAACACTCAACCTGTTCATGTCAAAATCACCACCGGCAATACTGCGGTTACCGTAACTCCAGGAAAGGGTCACCTCAGGTCCGCGATCAACACCTAAGCTGATGCGTTCGTTGTCGTTTTGCAAAAAAGTTTCACCGTAGGCAAAACGAGTTTCCAGAGTGACGTAGTTAAGTGTATAGTTGGTGTGAATACTTGAAGTACCGGGTGTTTCGGGAGTTCTGTAATACGAGAAATTAAAATCACCTTCAGGGGCAAAGGAGGTGTTTTGCAGTATAATTTTCTGACTGAAGTTTTTATTCAGGGAGCGCTCCAGCCACACCCTGTTATCCTCTGTCCAGCCAAACCTGCGTATGCCCGTAATGGTGGAAACGGCATTGAATAAATTATCGCCACTGGCATCAGGCTTATCTACTATACCCATGGGGTTTAAATCAACCTTTCGGTAGGCTACCAGTTTGGTCCACGGCTTGCGCGACATGATGTATTCGAACTGTCCTGAATATTTGAAGCGGTTGTCTTGCTCACCATAGGCTACATAACCTTTCATCACGTACTTTCTGCTAAAGTTGGCGTTGGTTTTTCCACCCGCCCTGAAACGAAAACCTTCCACCATGTTGTAGCCCAAAACATATATGTAAGGCCCTGCATCAACTTTATTAAAACTATAATATCCGTTTACGGCAATGTCAGCTAACTCGGCTATGGTTTTAAGTGCAGGTACTTTTTTAACAGAGTCCACCATGCTGTAAACATATTTCTCTTCCTGTGTCAGGGAGTCGTGTCGGGCGGTTGCCCAATAACTATCCGTGAAGTTCTGTGCTTCTTCATCCACCTCTATTTTCTGGTCATAAAACCTGGGAGGTTTGGGTTGGTTAAGCACGTAGTTTTTGTGTGAGCTGTAAAAGCGGGCCAGCATACCTGCAGTAGTTTTACTTACCTGTGCTACATCTACCAGTATGCGTGCTTTGCTTTGTACCCAGGGCCCTTCAACGGTAGGCATCAGCTCCTGTTGTATTTTTATTTTTTCAATAAAGTTGAGGTTGGCACCTTTGCCAATTTCCAGCACCACACGCTTTAAAGCAAACGAAGTATCGGCTACCCAAATGGTACCGGTAAAGGCCAGGTCTTCTTTTCGTTTGGGGTTTACCTGAATCTCATAGCACCAGTGGTTGTCAATCCACATGGTATCACGTAGCGTATAGATGTAATACATATTGCCGCTATTGGCAAGGGGTGATACAAAATCTTTATCCAGAATGCGGTTCCAGTTTTCATAAAAATTGTACTGCTGAAAAGTAGAACCCAGCAATTGTGACACCAGAGATCCGTCTTCTATTCCTACACCACTCAGGTGGGTGGCACGAATGTACTCTTTGATGCGTTTAGGGGAATTGGCAAAGTAAAAATCAGAAACTGTTTCAGAAACAAAAACGGGTAATAAAGGTTTTCCATCTTCACCGGAGAGTTTTATTACACTATCCATTAATTCTCTTATGGAACGGAATATTTTTTTGTTCTTCATTTTCTCCGAGATGTTATCTACGGATATTTCAATGCGGTTAAACGTTTCGCAATTGTAGGCCAATAACTGATCGGGGTTGTTTTTACTTTTATGATCCAATACCTGCCGCATAATTTTTAATGCCGGATTTTCTCCCGGTTTAACAACCACTTCATTCAGCAGGTAACCGTCTTCTTCCATTTGAAAATGGATAATTTGTGTTACCCCTGCTTTCACTTTTTTTGTACGGGGTTTGTAGCCTATAAACGTTACGGTTATGCTATCGGCTTTTTGTGAGGTGCGTATGCGGTAGTTGCCGTCAAAATCAGTGTTTACACCAATGGTAGTGCCTTTAAAGAATACATTGGCAAAGGGAACAGCTTCGCCCGTGCGGGCATCGGTTACCTTGCCCGTTACAATGGTTTCCTGTGCAAAGGCAACCAGGCAAAAAAGACTAAAAAAAAGTAGACCGGATAAACGTTTCACCTCAGCTTATTTCTTCACTACTTTCATCCACATTTTTAATGGAAACACGGGGCGGCCGTTGCTTTGGGTGCGCACAGCCATCAGCTTATCCAGTACGTCCAGTCCTTCTACAATCTCACCAAAAACAGTGTATTGTTTATCGTAAGAAGGGAGCCCGCCAACGGTAGTATAGAGTTCTCGTTGCGCTTCACTGATGGTATCTTTTTTCTGGCGCTCAATAATGTTGAGTTCTGAAAGCGAAAACTTTCTGCCCTGTACTATAAAAAACTGTGAACCGTTGGATTCTCTGTTGGGGTTTGCTTTATCGCCTACCCTTGAGGCTACCAGTGTGCCTTTTTTGAGGTATAGCCCTTCCACAATTTCTGATTCCAGCGTGTAGCCCGGGCCACCGCCACCCAACACGGCATCGTCACTTGCTTCGTAGGAGTTGGGGTCTCCGCCCTCAATAATGGAGCCCGGTTTTACCAAATGAAACAACAGTTCATTGTAGTATTTTTGTTTAACCAGCGAAATAAAATTGTCGCGGTGTAAAGGTGTTTCATTGTACAGTTTCACTTTCATGTCACCTGAGTCGGTCATGATAAGCACGTACTTGAATTTTTCCTTTTTTTGTGCCTGAGCAACCGTGCACAGCACCAGTAAGCCGAAGATGAAAAGCAGTTTTCTCATGGGTTTATCGGTATTTGTTCTTCTTCAAAATAACGCACTATGTGTTTTTTCAAAAATATTTCCTGACTAAACAAATCGTAAGCCGGCAAAGGTTTCTGTAACTCCCACTGCGGCCAACCGTCCTGATCTAAGGCCGTTAACTGGTAGTAGCCGGAGTAGCTCAGAATTTTGCAGGTAGCAATGTGCATCAGGTCCATCTTTTCTTCTTTGGTGAACTCGCGCAAAGCACCCAACTCCCGCATCCCGATTAAAAACAGTACTGCGTTTAAATCAGGTTTTTTGCGAAACTGCTTCTTCAGTGAAAAAGTAATTTGTATATATTTTTCTTTGGTCTCCTCGTCAATGGTTTCAAAGACGCGGTCAAAGTAGTGTTCGTTGCTCATGCTAATCGCCAAAGATAGGGAAAATGCAGATTATGCCCTGTTTTTGTGCTCATTTTAGGGCAAAACAGCGAAAGGGACTGCTGAAACGCAGACCAAAACCAATGAAAGGAAGCAGGTGACTACTCTTTTACCTTGCAGGTGCTTATACCGAAAATCTGGTACAGCGGGCAATAACTGAGCAGGCTGGTTAAGGTAAACACTGCAGCTAAAGCCAGCAGTACCTTGCCTAAAACTCCGTCAACCACACCGGTAAAGTGAAGCACTACAAAAACGATTGAAACCAGTATACGAATGATACGGTCGGCATTGCTCATGTTTTTTTTCATATCTGATAAATTAAAAAAGTTGTGCTATACCCACAGCTATGGCAATACAAACTATACAAGCCAATATAAAACGAATAACCTTGGGCATAACCTTTCTTTGTTCAAAGATGAGCATTTTAGGTAAACAGCAAAAATGATTTTCATCAGCTAATGAGATGGGTTAGAGTGGGCAAAAGGTGTTTCGCTGTTTCGGAAACTTGGTGTATTTTGCCTTTCTAAAATTACGTATGTTTGTTATACAGTAATTCACATGATGAGTTTTATAGAATAATGCCAATGGCTTTTAGAATCTGCCTTTCTGTACTGTCTCTTTTCTTCATATACGCATGTGAAACAACCACAGACCCTGCTTCCAGAAATGATATTACCATTATTAACTCATTCAATCAGGAGGTAACAATTACCCTGTATGAATCAATGTTTACATTCAAGGTTAAGCCCGGTAAATCCTACACGTATTATCAGGGAGCAGGTGACGGCCCGCCACCTTTGGATTTTAATGGTTCTGACTCCATTGTTGTAACGTTTGCAGATGGCAAGAAGAAAGCAGACTATAACTGTAATGATAGAGCAGTTACTTCTATTATTCAGAATTGTCGCGCAGACACTATCAGCTTATTCAACAGCTTTCGCTATATCTCGCAAGAGTTAAGTAAACACAACTTCATGAATTATTATACTATTACGCAGGAAGATTATAATGAAGCAAAATAATTAAGAGGTTCCAAACAGTCAGGGAGGATATTCATCCTCCCTTCTTCCAAGAAACACTCCACAAAGCAATACACCTCTCGCAGGATATTTATCCTGCAAGCACAATTCAATTAGAACCTAACAGCAGCCAGTAACAAGGCCTGGGCAAAACGCATTTCGCTGTTTCGCACATTTACCGTATTTTGCCCTTCTAAAATTATATTTTAACACATGAAGTTTTTTGTTTCCCTTTTCGCCATGCTGGCAGTTGTTCAACTGCAGGCACAAACGCTTACCACCCACAACTGTTATGTACGCGACCCCAATGCCAGTCCGCGGGAGCACAACATTGACATCGAGCGTCAAAAACTGGAGGTAGAGTTTGAACCCGCCAAGGGTTTGGTAAAGGGCAAAGTAACCCACAGCTTTACCGTTATTCAAAAGCAAGTGGATTCTATATTTTTTGATGGTCCCGGCATTCGTATCCAAGAGGCATCTATAGATGCTCAAACCCTTCGTTACAAAACCAATGCGGAGGGTGTGTGGGTATATCCGGCCAAAACACTGAACTGGGATGAGAAACATTTTATCACCTTTGTGTACGAGTGTAACCCGCGCAAAGGCATTTATTTCATCGGCTGGCACAACGATAACAGCAACAAGGGAGACGCCTTTAACCGCACCCGCAACCAGATATGGACACAGGGGCAGGGTATTGATAACCGCCACTGGATACCCAGCTACGATACACCCAACGACAAAATGCTTACCGAGGTGTTGGTTAAGTTTGATAAGGAGTATCAGGTATTAAGCAACGGAACGGCTTTAGGCATTAAAGACAACAAAGACGGCACAAAAACCTGGCACTACAGCATGACCCGCCCGCATGCGAGTTACCTGCTCATGTTGGGCATTGGTAAATATGCGGTGAAATCAACTAAAAGCACGGCCAGCAAAACACCGGTGCATTTTTGGTACTACCCTGAGTTCAAAGAAAAAGTAGAACTCACCTCCGTTTACACCGAGCGTATGGTAGATTTTATGGAGAACGAAACCGGCATGAAATACCCTTGGGAAAGTTACTCGCAAATTATGGTGCAGGAGTTTTTATACGGTGCCATGGAAAACACCACGGCTACCATTTTCGGAGACTTTATGGCCGTTGACCAACGCCAGTTCATTGATAAAAACTACATTGGTGTTAACTGCCATGAGTTTGTACACCAGTGGTTCGGAGATTTTATCACCGCCCGTACCTACAACGATACTTGGTTGCAGGAGAGTTATGCTACCTATTATCCCAAAAAGTTTTTCCGCCAGTTGTATGGTGATGAACACTATGAATGGCAAAAGCGCGGAGAACAAAATTCCGCTTTAGATGCATCCAAAAAAGACCGTTTGGCCGTTGGTCATTCCAATGGCGGTACTGCACGTGTGTATCCTAAAGGTTCATTTGTAATTGGCATGCTCAACTATGTGCTGGGCGAAGAACAATACAAAAGGGGATTAAACCATTACCTCAAAAACCACGCATACGGCAATGTACAAACCAACGACCTGATGATGGCCTTTCACGATAAGCTGGGCATTACCCTCGATTGGTTTTTTGACCAGTGGATATACCGTGGTGCAGAGCCACACTATGAGGTAAATTATCAGGATATAAAAGGCAGCAGCCGTTACACACAAATTCAGGTAAAACAAATTCAACAGGTAGATGAAGTGGTGGGCTACTTTAAAATGCCGGTGGTTTTTGAAGTGAACTATACTGACGGTTCAAAGGAAAGTGTTAAAGAGTGGGTGCAGGGTAACGCTACCACCGTTCAAGTTCCCAACAAGAACAACAAAGAAATTGCTTTTGTATTGTTCGATCCCGGGAATGAAATTTTGAGACAGCTCACCTTTAAAAAATCAACAGAGGAATTAAAGGCACAAGCCCTAAAAGCCGCACACATGATTGACCGCTACGATGCCTTGTTGGGTTTGCGCGAGGTAAGCATCGAGGAGAAGCGTCAAACATTGGTAGAGGTATTTAACAAAGAAACTTTCCATGCCACACGTAATGAAGTTATCAGCCAACTGGCGAAAGACAAGGATGGAAGGAGCTTGGAAATACTGCGCAAAGCATTTTCGGATAAAGACGTGAATGTGCGTCAGGCGGCAGTTAATGCAGTGGATGCACAAGGTGAGTGGGTAGAGTATTTTAAGAAGTCGCTGACCGATTCTTCTTACAACATTATCAGAACAGCCTTAACCAAACTAGGCGAACAACAACCCGCTGAAATAAATGCGTGGTTACAAACCACCGACAACCTTTACGGGCACAACCACGACCTGCGCATCAAGTGGCTGGAGTTGGCCATTCGCAGCGGCAAGGACAACTACAAAGAGGAACTCATAGGCTACAGTAGCCGTCAGTTTGAGTTCAGAACACGTAATGCCTGCTTTACTGCACTTAAATCACTTAACCTGTTTAATGAGCAGGTGGCAAATAATTTACTAAATGCCGCCATGAGTCCAAACGGAAGATTAAAAGGCCCTGCCGTGGAAACCCTACAGTACTTTATGCAGCAATCGGGTGCTATGGGTACACTAAAACAACATTACAACAAAGCCGATTATTCAGCAGAACAAAAAGACCTGATTAAGAAAGCCGGTATTAATCTCTGATAACACCATGAAAAAAAACTGTGCACTATTCATCATCAGCCTGCTTGCTGCTTTGCCGTTAAAGGCGCAGGTGAGCAAATACAGGTCTGAAGGCTGGGAGTTGATTCATTCGTTTTCCGAGTATAATGTTGCCGGTAAGCGGGTTGACAATCGTTTGCGATTCTCAGCATTTTTTCACGTTAACCAACGCAGGCACTTTGATTTTGGCAAATCCTTCGGAGTGTTTACAGGTTTTGCGGTGCGCAACGTAGGCTTTATTGCCCGTGAAAGCGATAGCCTTACCGTTAAACGAAGGGTATATACCATGGGCGTTCCGCTGGCTTTTAAGGTGGGCAACATGAGTAAGATGATTTTCTTTTATGCCGGTGGAGAGGCTGAACTGGCGCTAAACTACAAAGAAAAACACTTTGTTGACGGCAGCAAAGAGAAGAAGTTCAATGAGTGGTTCAGTGAACGTACCCCGTTGTTTATGCCCTCGGTTTTCGCAGGGTTTCAGAACAAGAAGGGGTTCAACCTGTGTTTTAAATACTATTTGAATAATTTCTTCAATACCGGCTACAGCCATAGCGGGGTAAAACCCTATACACTTTCGAAGGCCAATGTGTTTTACGTGTCGGCTTCGTACAGTCGTAAGAACCGCAAAAGCGCACGGACAAAGGACAAAACAACGGTTAATCCCGTTACATTGGCCCGCTGAAAACGCCTCTTGTTTTTTGCCTGAAAAGCGTATTTTTGCTGCGCTTTAAAAAATGATTAACAATTAAATAGTTTTTACTACCATATGCCGTATTTATTTACATCCGAGTCCGTAAGTGAAGGACACCCAGACAAAGTAGCCGATCAGATATCGGATGCACTTATTGACCATTTTTTGGCTTTTGACCCAGATTCGAAAGTTGCCTGTGAAACACTGGTAACTACAGGACAGGTGGTTTTGGCCGGTGAAGTGAAATCAAAAGCTTACTTAGACGTTCAAACCATTGCACGTGATGTAATCAAGAAAATTGGTTACACCAAAAGTGAATACATGTTTGAAGCCAATTCTTGCGGTGTGCTTTCAGCCATCCACGAACAAAGCGCTGATATCAACCAAGGTGTTGACCGTAAAAAGAAACAAGACCAAGGTGCAGGCGACCAGGGAATGATGTTTGGTTATGCTACCGCTGAAACCGAAGACTATATGCCATTGGCACTTGACTTAGCGCACAAGGTATTGATTGAACTGGCTGCATTGCGCAGAGAGAACAAAGCCATCAAGTACCTTCGCCCCGATGCTAAATCACAGGTAACACTGGAATACAATGATAAGAATGAGCCGGTGCGCATTGACTCTATCGTGGTATCAACCCAACACGATGATTTTGACAGCGAAGCTAAAATGCTGGCTAAAATCAAAGAAGACATTGTAAAAATTCTTATCCCCCGCGTTAAAGCGAAATATAAGAAGTACGCCAAGTTGTTTAACAACGATATCAAGTACCACATTAACCCAACCGGTAAATTCGTAATCGGTGGTCCGCATGGTGATACCGGCTTAACCGGCCGTAAGATTATTGTAGATACGTATGGTGGTAAAGGTGCACACGGTGGTGGTGCCTTCTCCGGAAAAGATCCTTCCAAAGTTGACCGTTCAGCAGCATATGCTACCCGTCACATTGCCAAAAATCTGGTAGCTGCCGGTGTGTGTACTGAAGTATTGGTTCAAGTTTCTTACGCCATTGGTGTAAAAGACCCTATGGGCATTTACGTGAATACCTACGGCACAGCAAAAGTTAAAATGACCGATGGTCAGATTGCCAAAGCAGTGGAGAAGGTATTTGACATGACCCCTTACGGTATTGAAAGCCGCCTTAAACTGCGTAACCCTATTTACAGCGAAACTGCTGCATACGGACACATGGGTCGCAAAAATGAGGTAGTAACCAAAACCTTTACCGGACCTGATGGTAAGAAGTTCACCAAAAAAGTGGAACTCTTTACCTGGGAGAAATTAGATTATGTAGAGAAGGTGAAAAAAGCCTTCGGAATCAAAAAATAAAAGTGACTTAAAATAACGCTCCGAATTTTCGGAGCGTTATTTGTTTAGTGACCATTTATAACATAATACATACCACATGAAAAAGTCTCTACTCCTAGTTTTGGCTCTTGCCTTGTTTTCTTTTTCTGCCTGCGATGAAGATGGTACAACCCCGGTAGACACCTCTGCTGAATATTTGGGAAAGCTGGAAGTAAAAGTTTTTGATAACAGCATTAACGTGGTAAGCAACACACCGGTTTACCTGTACCGCAACCTGGATGATTTATACAACAACTTTTATTTAGAGGTAGATTACACAGCAGGTTCAGGTATTGCTGAGTTTGGTGAAACCATTGAAGGGTTTTATTACCTGCGTACCGGCAGGTACATCTTTAACGAATGGTATGCTGATACCGGTGCCGTGCAAATTATTGGCGGGCAACTCACCAAGCGAGAAATGTATTTGCATAAGTAAGCGGGGGATTGTGCTACTAAGGTTTGGCTATAATCAAGTGGCTGCTTTTGAAAACGTCTCTGTCCACAATGACCAAACGTAATAGCATTATATTTACTCATCACCCGCCATTGGTTATAGCTTTTGTTCGCAGCGGGCTTTAGTCTGTAAAATGTCCATCATGTCCACTTGCTCTAACTAAAGTATGTCCGTTTTTGAAAACGAGTTGGAGTCCGTGTTCTATCTCCCAGTCACACCCGCACGATACACATAAATAGAGGTCCCCATTTTCGTCCCATTGAATTATTATCTCATTGGCGATAAGGTGGTTCCAAATCTCCGATGATGTCTTGATGTTTAGGGCTTTTGTGTAGCCAGACTTCAAAGTCTCGTTATAATATTTATAAACCAGTCCTGAGTCATTTATTCTGTCCTTAGAGTTCAACTTTAGAAAATTTTCTAAAACTTTGTCAGCGGATTCTAAATACGTTTGATGCCTTGCCTCTACAAATCCAATCGCTAATTTTTTGTTGTCAAAGTATGGAATTTCAAATGGTTCGCTCTCAAAATACTCTCCGTCTATTTCGTTTGCTTTTAATTGTCCAACGATTTTTGATTCCATAGTCGTCTCTGTTTTTTGAAAGCTTGCTAACTCTAAAACAACCTAAACTGCTCTCTTGCTCTTTTCTACGCGGTTGGCAATAACAATACTGAATTCATACAAACCATACAGCGGTATGGTCATCAAAATCTGACTGGTTACATCCGGTGGTGTAACAATAGCGGCTATTATTAATATGATGAGGAAAGCGTGCCTGCGGTATTTTTTCATAAAGGCAGCACTCATTACCCCCAGTTTAGCTAAAAAGAAAACCACTATGGGCAATTCGAAAACAATACCCGTTGCCAGTGTGAGGGTGGCCACAAAGTCAATGTACGACTCCAGGTTAATCTCGTTGATTACCTCTTCACTTACCCGGTAGCTACCCAAAAAACTTAATGATACGGGAGTTAAGAAATAGTACCCGAATAAAATACCAATGAAGAAGAGGATGGAAGAATAAAAAACAATTCCCCTCACCTTGTTGCGCTCAGATTTTTTCAAAGCCGGGCGAATGAACTTCCACACCTCGAGCAGAATAAACGGAAAGGCTAAAATTACACCGGCTATAAACGCCACAAACATGTGCTGGGTAAATTGCCCCGACATGGTGATGTTGCTCACCACAAATCCGATATCCGACAGGCACATGGTGTCATCGTGGTAAATTTTGTGCGACAACTCACACAGCATGCGGTAGGTCCAGAAATCAGTACGTTTTGGGCCGAAGATGAGGGTATCAAAAATGAAACTCTTTTGAACAAATGCGGCAATGGTACCCACCAGAATAGCTACCACCGCCCGGAACAAGTGCTTGCGCAGGTCGTCCACATGGTCAAAGAAACTCATTTCTTTGGCATCCTGGTCGTGTAGTAGTTCGTCTTCCTGGTCGAGTGGCATAAGGGCGCAAATATAATCAACTACCGTTTACTATTTGCTGTATCAACCCTTTCAAAAATGTTTCCGCTTTAATTACGTTTTTTATTCGCTCTGAAGTTGTAGTTTACCTGAAGCAAAAGGCTGTTTAACTTAGGAGAACTCCAGCCGTCTGATGAATATGTGTTTATGCGGTGGTTATAGTTGATTTTTGGGGTGTAACCTTTAGCCACCTGATAATACAACCCAACATTGAATAAATGATTGGACACATCTTTCGATAGTCCAAGTACTAAGCAGTTATAACCACCGGATAAAGGAGAGGAGCTTCCATAATTTAATAATAGTGACCCGGGATTCTGACTTCTAAAATACACCGAAGAAGATTGATTTATACCGAGAATGTGTTTATAACCGTACCCAACATACAACCCGATGCTATCAAGTTTGCGGAGACAATAACTGATACCCGCCTCAGGAAGTACAATTATAAAAGTAGTTTTCTCAACGAATTTGCCACTGGTATTGCCATTGTCGGTGTTAAAATACTCTTTTAAAGTATAGCTTTCTTTTTGCGCTGCTAACGATAGATTTAATAAAAACTTATCGCTCAACTTAATTTTACAGGCATACCCGAATTTCCACCCTACAGCCATTGTATTGTAATCATAAAGATCGCTTCTGTAATGAGCAAAATCTTCTTCAACATTCCCAAATTGATTTGTAAAATTTACAACAGGTGCGATAAAGACAGAGGATGCTATTTTTCTCTGTGAGTAGGCGTTTTCAGTATAAAAGAAAGTACTAAAGAATAAAGTTAGTATAACAAATCTCATTATAGGTTGTATTAGCACAAGGTACTGTACGGTTTAAAAATGTACCCCGATTTAGAAATAATTTTGAGTGATAACGGAGCAAACATAATTTTTAGTTTCGCAGACCCTGATATTCCTTGGTTAGAACCAAATACTTATTTTGATAGCTTAATATTTTCATCACCCGGCTGATAGGGTAAATACGTCACAATCAACTGAAACATTTCATCGGTGGTGCGCATACTGCCTTCGCGGTCGCGCACTATGCGGGGCGGGCTGAACGGGTTGTTCGGGTTATCTTTTGTGTTATCAAATACTCCTTCTGCCACCAGTGTGCTGCCTGCCGGTATCTTAAGCATTTTGGGAAAAGTGTAAAAATACTGCCAGCGGAAATCCCATTTTTTTAACCGCACCAGCCGGATGGTATCGCCTTGCGGGGTTAAGGCGTATGCCAGAAATGATTTGCCCAACAAATGCATGTGCGGGTTAACGGTAAGCACAGAAATGTCCTGCGGAACGGTATAGCGGGTCACATACGTTTTTATCACATCAGGCGGAATAACCAGTGGCGGTTCAATAGGAGATACCCCCAGCGTACCCATCTGAAATTCCTGTAGCGGTCTTTGAGGCGGGCCTGGTGCAAAGAATACATTGAAGTACGATTGGTCGGAGTCGTGAATAGCCGAGGGGCCGTAATGCACATCGTTGAGGTACAGCGCACCTTTTTTGCTGATGCGCCAACCGCCAATACCATCAGGATATTGAGCGGGCTCTACACCGGGTAAATAATTGCTTACCGAAGGACTCATAAGCGGATAGGTGCCGTCATCATTCAGTAAATCCAACATGCGGTGAATAACACGACTATCGTACGCTTCTGTGTTCACAGCCATTTCACCGGCATGTATGTTTTGTTTTCCGTTGTCCGTGTAAGTGATGAGGTGACCGTTCATGTGATGCAGCAAACGTTTGTTACCGGGCACAAATTCAAACATTCGCACAAACGTATCAAAGGGCAGCTCAAACGGCAGTTTCATTACCCTGAAATGGTCAGTATTGTTTCCTTCAATCTGAAATGTTTTTGGCATTTTAATCACCATATCCGGTTTTCCGAAAGAGGATCCTGAAGGATAAACAGGTGGTGGAGGGACCTTTGGCAAGTCACCCGGTTTTGCTCCGTTCTCCGCCCACTGCGCCAAAAGTTCAATCTCTTCATTGCTCAATACTTTTTCGCCCACAAAATGAACGTACTCCGGGTCGGCCGGCCAGGGCGGCATAAAGCGCGTGGTGGTAACCTGCCGAATTAGTTTAGCCCGTTTCGATACGTCTTCAAATGTCATTAAAGGAAACGGTCCGGCCTCACCACTGCGGTGACAAGGTGTGCAGTTTTCATACACAATGGGCGCAATGTGCTCGGCAAAGTTTACCTCTTCGGGCAACGGTTTTTTCTTACCGCAGGCAAAAAGAAAGAGTGATGCAAGAAGGGTGAATGCAAAAGAAAAGCGCATGGGCAAATATAGTGTTCTGTACTCTTTGTGAAAACCTTCAACCACAGCTTGGGTGAATACACTACTCAATAAAACACCCGATAGCCTTGGTCTTTTTCACTTTGATAGCTTTTCCGTTGCTGATGGCGGTGAGCACATCGAGTAATTCACGCTGGGTGATTACCCGCCTTTTTTTGCCCAGTTCATAGGCCCAGTTATCAATGCGTCCCCGATAAACGGTTGCTCCTTTTTCATTCACCACCACTACCTCAGGGGTAATGCTGGCTCCGGTGTATCGGGTTACTTTTTGTTCACTGTCGCGCAACAGGGGCATGGTAATTTTATACTGTTTAGCAAAAGCATTTACGTCTGTATCAGAAAAAGATTTATCGGGCACCAGGCCATAAAAATGAATGTTGTTGTTGGCAAACTTTTGCTGCAATTCATTCAGGGTAAGGGAATAACTCTGGCACAGCGGGCACTCAGGCGAAAGAAAAACCAAAACAGATGCCTTGTTCTTTTTGAGTTGCGAAAAAGCGAAATCCTTGTTAAAAGAATCTTTAAGTGTAAACGAAAAAATATCAGCAGTAACAAAAGCAAAACAGAACACAACGGTGGTAAGCAATGCTCCACACCGCAGTAGTTTTTTCTGTCGGCTGAAAAAACTATTCTCCTTTAAAAGCAGGTTTACGTTTTTCATTGAATGAGGCTACTCCTTCTTTGTAGTCGGTTGTGTTGCCTGCAATACCCTGGCAGTACATTTCGTATTCAAGCATGGTATCCAAATCGCTTTGGAAAGATTTGTTGAGCATTTTTTTCATCAATGCAATGGCTTTGGTGGGAGCATTGGCGTAGTACTCGGTTACTTTCGCTACTTCTGCGTCCAGGTCTTCAGCTTTTACCACACGGTTCAACATACCCCATTCCAGGGCTTGCTGCGCGCTTACCTTGTTGCCCATGGTAGACATTTCAAATGCACGAGCCGAACCCACCAAACGCGGCAGGAAATAGGAAGAACCCGAATCAAGCACCAGCCCTACGTTAATGAATACTTCAATGAGTGAAGCATTTTCAGCAGCCACAATAAAATCAGAGGCCAGTGCCAATGAACAGCCGGCCCCGGCAGCTACTCCGTTTAAACGGCAAATGATGGGCTTGGGCATGTTGCGCATGGCGCGGATGATGGGGTTGTATCTTTTCAGTAACGAATCGGCCAGGGAACGTTTTTCAGCACCGGCAATGGCTTTCAAATCCTGACCCGAGCAAAAGGCTTTGCCGGCTCCGGTGAGTACTACCACCCGCACATCTTTATCGCGCTCTGCTTTCTTTAAAGCATCCTGCAAATCATAACTCTGCTGGTCGTTGAAGGCATTGAATGAATCGGGGCGATTCAGGGTAATGGTGCAAACGCGGTTAGTAACGTCAAATAATAAGGTTTCGTAACTCATGGAATTAATTTTTACGGCTCAAAAATACAAAAAGGAAAGAGGTTCCTGCACAAATTATCTGTCTCTCATTTTTGTTCGTGTTGACTGTGCCATGTTTCGTGTCATCACGAAACATTTTCTATGATTTGTGTGTGCAGTCTTGCGTTGCGGGCCGAGGGGCTATCACCCCTCGCATTAATTAGTGCGCCCTTTCAGGGCTGGTGGATGCAAAAGAGTGTTCACACTAAAACTAGTGCGTGCGTTTCATGCGCACTTCGTTAATGCGGGTATGGTATACGGAGATGATGGTGAACTCGTATTTACCAATCTGAATTTTTTCGTCTTTGAGCGGCAGGCTTTCGTGGTGTTCAATAATAAATCCGCCCAGGGTACTGTATTCGCCTTCGGGGATATTCAAATCGTATTCGCGGTTGATGTAATCAATTTCTAAACGGGCAGAAAAAACAAATTCAGTATCGCTTATTTTTTGCTCGGTAAGTTGCTCCACATCGTACTCGTCTTCTATCTCACCAAAAATCTCTTCCATAATGTCTTCGTTGGTCACAATGCCGGCTGTTCCGCCAAACTCATCTACTACCAGTGCCAGACTTTTTTTGTTGTTGGAGAATAATTTGAGCAATTCATTTGCCTGCATGGTTTCAGTTGCTATGATGGGCGAAATCATGATGGACCTAATGTTTTTGGGCTTTTTAAATACCTCTACCTGGTGCACATATCCGATAATGTTGTCGATAGAATCATGGTAAATAAGAATTTTGGAGTGACCTGACTCCAGAAATTTCGCATACAAATTTTCAATGGTATCGGTTACCTCAATGGCCACCAATTCAGTACGTGGAACCATGCACTCGCGAACTTTTACGTTGGCAAAATCGAGCGCATTTTTAAACATTTCTGTATCAATGTCAGCGTCTTCATCCAAATCAAGTTTTGCACTTTCATTGATGTAGTTGTCCAAATCTATTTTACTGAAAACGGGTGTGCTTTCTGAAAACTCCAGCCGGAATATTTTAACGAAAATAAACTTGGAGAGGTAAACGATAAAATGCACAATGGGCCACAACAGATAATAAAAAATCATGAAGGGCAGGGTAAGCATAAACAACACCACATCAGGATTGATGCGGAACAGCGCTTTAGGAATAAACTCAGCAAACAGGAGCACGATAGCCGTTGAAACTATTGTGGTGCAAAAGAGCACCAAAAATTCATTGTCCTGTTCATACGGCAAATATTCGCGCATAACGGGCGATACGGCACCGTCCATGTACAAACTGTAAATTACCAGTGCAATGTTATTGCCTATAAGCGTAGTGCTGATAAACTTGGAAGGTTCTTTTACAAACTGGGAGAGTATTTTAGCGGTGTAACTTCCCTGCTTACTTTTAAGTTCAATGCGCAACTTGCTGGCCGTAATAAATGCAATCTCAATCCCGGAGAAAAATGCCGATAAGAGCATGGCCACAAGAATGATATATAAGGAGTGGTCCATGTTAGCTGATTAAGTTTTTTTTGTATTTCCAAAGCAACACACACACGGCACTCAGCACAAAAAAGGTATATGCCTTTCCGTAAATAAATCCATCAGTAAGTGTAACCACAATACCGGTGAGTAAAGCAGCAATTGCCAGCATGAGCCACATTTTATTTACCCACTGCCCCATTGCCGTCCTCCATTCTGATTGTTCCGCTCAACTTGAATATTTTGTACTTCGAAAAATCTTCGTTTGATTCAAAGCCGTACCCGTATAATATTTCATCTGCTGTATGTATGGTTACGTACTTATCTGAATGAATTTTCTTTCGCTGTTCGTCCCAAATTATTTCTTCGGTGTTTAATCGTTCACCTTTGGTGTTCACCAACACCACACTGTCACGAGCAATCATCTTTTTTTCATGCTCATACCTGATGGCATATTTGGCTTTGAGAAAATTTTCCACCACCTGATCTTTGTTGTAAAAGTAGCAGGTAATCCCTTTAGTCATTTCAGTATACGGTTTTTCATCCTGGTAACGCTCAATGAGTGGTGCGAACATTTTTGCTTTAATAATGCCGGAGTCGGTATAAAGCATTTCTACGTTAACACCTTTTTCTACAGGAAACTTAGTGGGTTCAGCGAGCAGCTTCACTTTTTCAATATCGTTTTTACACCCTGCGTGTACTAAAGTGCCTACCAAAAGTGCCAACAAAAAAGAAGGATAAAACCTACCCATAATTTTACGAAAGGTACGAAAATCAATCAATTTTAATGCGGTTGAACCATTTTTCACCCAGGCTTAAACCCAGAATAAAGCGAATGTGGTCTTCCTGCAAGAGGTTGTTGTTGGTGGTACCCCGCTTATAATATTCAACAGTAAAATTAATTTTTGAACGCTGACGGAAAACGGGCATTCCAACCCCCAGGCTTACTCCCATTTCTTTAATGGGCTCACCGCGCACCAGCAAGTTAGTATTGGCATACCGTAAACCAGCTCTGTATTCCGCTTTTTTCCAACGTTTTTTGATAGCTGAGGCATCAGGAATCCACATACCACCCAGGTTTACGCTAAAGCTGTTTTGCATGGAATCGCTTGCGCCAAAAAGTTCGTACTGTTTCCAATTCTGGCCTTTTACATCTAAAGCCAGCATCCACTTGTCTTCTTTTTGCCAGGATAAACCGGCCGACCAGGCCGCAGGCATAATCAGTTTGCCGGCCTCTCCGTCTTCCTCGTACACAATGGTGTCTTTGGTATTGTCCAGTGAACCCGGATAAAGGCTTCGGGCAAACATTATTTGCTCTCCGCTTAAAGAAGCCGAAGGTGCGAAGGTTGCGCCAATAGTGAGGTATTCTTTGTTACGCAAACGGGTGGTGTACTGCAGTCCCAAATCGTAGTTTACATCACCTATGTAGCGGGTACGCTCTTCTTTGTAGTTGTTGGTAGAAGAGGTGGTATCATAAAAATAGGCTGCTTTACCTATGCGCAGTTGCCCGTATACGTAGTTCACATTAAACCCGAAGTTCAGTTCGTGCAGCAATTCTTTGTTTTTGGCGTTATCGGTCCGGCTTTTGCTCCACAGGCGAAACCCGTGGCCCATGTAAAACTTCGACAAACCACCACGACCGTTGTACACAAACAAGGTTGCCAAGGAATCACCCTGCCAGTCGTAACTGTTAATGTTATACCCCACATGGCTCACCGGTTGCAAACCAAAACTTGCACCCCAGCCCAATTTAGGTGAAACAGGGAAAGCTAAATTCAGGTAGGCATAAGCCGCGTTTCTGAAAAACTGTGATTGAGATTTATCAGCAATATTGCCCTGGTCAAGCAACGCTCCGGTTTCAAATATGGTAAAGGAGAGATTTCCGTAGGAAGCGGGATTGAGTGTATTGAGCATGTTGCTTCTGCGAATGCCCGTTCCTGTTTGCCCCATAGCACTGTTTTGTGCCAGTCCGCTGAAAGCAACATCACCCAGCCCGAAACGGGAGTAAGGCGATTTGGTGTTGTTTTGTGCGGATGAAAATATGGAAACGCTTGTGCCTAAGATAACTAACAACAAACGTACAAGTCGACTGGCTTTATGCCTCATTTAATTTCAGTATATGGTACAATCCTTTTATAACTAATTCAGGGTGTGCAAATATGTTACATTTTAACCGCTTCTCAAAGAAAGCCGTGTCGCCTCCGCTTAAAGTTACCTGTAAACGCGGGTATTGCTTTTCATATTGTTCCACTATTTGCTCTACTTCACCCAAAATGCCGCATTGTACTCCGGCCAGTATACTTTGTTGTGTGTTTCGCCCGGTGAGCGCATTAAAATCAGCGTGCTCCACCAAAGGCAGTTTACCCGTAAAGGTATGAAGTGCTTGGTAGCGCATCATCAGCCCGGGAGAAATGGCCCCGCCCAGATATTCATTATCGGCATTGAGTATATCGTAGGTAATGCAGGAACCGACATCAATGCACAACAGCGGCACATCAGGAAAAAGAGACTTTGCCCCCGCTACTACCGCTAATCTGTCGGGCCCCAGCGTTTCAGGGGTTTCATATTTGTTGGTAAAAGGCAGTTTACTTTGGTAGCTGAAGCGATGAAAGTGGGTTAAGTGAGCCAATGCCGGAGCTAAGGTACTTTGAGCAGACACACTGCTGACGATACCGTTGGAGGAGCGGTGATTTTTACAAAACAACTCGAAATCAGGGGTGTCGTGTTCAAAAAAATGTGATTCACGAATTACCCCGTTTTCAAACAGTGCTGCTTTAATGCGGGTATTTCCTATGTCAATTATTACGTCCACCATTCGTACAGGTACTTGATTTGTTTGAATTGAAACTGCCTTACTTCTCCGTTTATTAAAACCTGAAGCTCGCCCGTGTCACTAACCCCCTGAATTATTCCTTCCTCCCGTTCTCCGTTAATCTCAAAAAGGTAGGGTTGTTTCCAGCGGTAAAGTGCGGCAAGGTACTCGTCTTTCAGTGCTTTAAAGTTATGTGCCCTCAGTTGCAGCAAACAGGCATCTAACTCATTGAGTACCTCCTGCAAAAGGTCTGCGGTATTTGTGTCTTTACCGGTTGCGAGAGCCAGCGAGGTGGGGTTGGGCAGTTCCCGGCTAAACGTTTTTTGATTTATGTTCAATCCTATGCCAATGATGCTGTGTTTTATTTTTTCGCCCTGCAGCGCATTTTCAATCAGAATGCCGCCCAATTTGTTGTGGCCGATGTAAATATCGTTGGGCCATTTCACAAAACAATTACTCACATACCTGCGCACCACGCGGTAAATGGCTACTGAAACCGCCATACTCAAAAAAAACTGTTCGCGAATCAGAATATTTCCGGGGTAAATAATCAGCGAAAAAGTAAGGTTGTTGTTGGCTTCACTCTGCCACAGGTTGCCGGCCTGTCCGCGGCCATGCGACTGCCTTTGCGTGTGTATTACCGTACCTTCAGGCACCTGTTCGCGGGCTACTCTGCGGGCCAGTTCGGCATTGGTAGAATCAACCGTTTCCAATTCGATTAATTGAGTACCTGCGATTAGCCTGTTTTTCGAGTACATTTGCAAAAGTTTCACTTTATTTGTTTCAAATATATTTCAGTTAGATGTCAAAACGTAAAAAAGAAGAAAATGCCGAGTTACTTTGTAATGCACTGGTGAAGGGAATGCAGGAAAAAAAAGCCAGTCACATCGTTAAGCTCGACATGCGCAATACCAAAAGTTCACCTACCGATTTTTTCATTATTTGTCATGCCGAGAATGACAAACAGGTAGAAGCCATTGCTGATTCGGCTGAGGACGAAGTACATAAAGCCGCTAAAGAATGGCCGTGGCACCGCGAAGGTCATGAAAACCGGGAGTGGGTGTTGCTGGATTACAGCAATGTGGTGGCACATATTTTTTTAAAGGACAAACGGGAGTTTTATGGCCTCGAAGAGTTGTGGGGCGATGCTGAACAAACCGTTTACCCTGATTAACGTAAAGGCTAAACACACATTTTTTAAATTAGAGGCACACCCTTTGCAGCAAACATCTTCCATTTAAAATCACATGAACGAAAACGATAACTCAGCGAACAAAAAGAAAGGCCTTAAAGGCAAGCAGCCGCAAGTGCCCAAGTTTAATTTCTACTGGATTTATGCCATCATTCTGATAGCTTTTCTCATCATTACGTTCTATCCGCAGGATGCCGCAGTTAAGACAACCTGGCAGAAAGTAAAATCAGACATGCTGGCCACACATGATGTAGAGAAGATTATTGTGGTGAATGAAGAAATTGCTGAAGTGTACATTCGCAAAACAGCGCTCGAAAAAGAGAATTACAAAAAAGAATTCAAAGACCGCATAGCTTTTACTTCTGAAGGCACACCGCACTATTATTTTGAAATAGGTGATGTAGCCACTTTTGAAGAAAAACTTAAAGAGACACAAAAAAGCCTTCCCGAACAGGAGCGCATAGAGCCGGAATACGTTACCCGCAGAAATGTGTGGGGAGAAGTGCTTTCCTGGATATTCCCTTTCTTACTCATTATTGGCTTCTGGATGCTGGTAATGCGCAAAATGGGTGGAGGCGGAGGCGGTGGAGGCCAGATATTCAATATCGGTCGTTCACGTGCTCAGTTGTATGATAAAGATACGTTAGTCAACATTACGTTTAAGGATGTAGCCGGTTTAGATGAGGCCAAACAAGAGGTGATGGAGATTGTTGACTTTCTCAAAAATCCGAAAAAGTACACCAACCTGGGCGGAAAAATTCCTAAAGGAGCGTTATTGGTAGGCCCTCCCGGAACAGGTAAAACACTTTTGGCCAAAGCAGTAGCCGGTGAAGCCGGTGTTCCTTTCTTCTCGCTCTCGGGTTCTGATTTCGTGGAGATGTTTGTGGGAGTTGGTGCTTCTCGTGTAAGAGATTTGTTTAAACAGGCCAAAGAAAAATCACCCTGCATTATTTTTATTGATGAAATTGATGCGGTGGGTCGTGCCCGTGGCCGCAATATGGTGCAAGGCGGAAACGATGAACGTGAAAATACACTGAACCAACTGCTCACAGAGATGGATGGTTTTGGAACCGATTCAGGAGTTATTATTCTGGCAGCTACTAACCGCCCCGATATTTTAGACTCTGCGTTATTGCGTCCGGGTCGTTTTGATCGTCAGATTTCTGTAGATAAACCCGATTTAGTTGGTCGCGAGGCCATATTCCGTGTTCACCTTAAACCGTTGAAACTGGATGCTGATGTAGATGCGAAAAAACTTTCGGCCCAAACTCCCGGATTTGCCGGTGCTGAAATTGCTAACGTATGTAACGAAGCAGCCTTGATTGCAGCCCGTAAAAACAAACAGCATGTAGACATGCAGGATTTTCAGGATGCCATTGACCGTGTAATTGGCGGACTGGAGAAAAAGAATAAACTCATTTCACCTGAAGAGAAAAAGATTGTTGCCTACCACGAGGCAGGTCACGCCATTGCCGGTTGGTTCCTCGAACATGCCGATCCGTTGGTAAAAGTATCTATTGTTCCCCGCGGTATTGCGGCTTTAGGTTATGCCCAGTATTTGCCCAAAGAACAATACCTGTATACGGTGGAGCAACTGATGGATGGTATTTGTATGACCCTGGGCGGACGTGTGGCAGAAGACATCATCTTCGGACGCATTTCTACAGGCGCACAAAACGACCTGGAGCGTATTACCAAAATGGCCTATGCCATGGTAAGCATTTACGGTATGAATGCCAAGGTGGGTAATGTTTCCTTCAATGATCCGCAGGGAGAATACGGTTTAACCAAACCGTATTCTGACAACACTGCACAAATGATAGATCAGGAGGTGCGTAACCTCATTCAATCTGCTTACGACCGCACCAAAAATTTGTTGCTGGAAAAACGTGACTTATTGGAAGCACTTACACAGCAGTTGCTGAAAAAAGAGATTATTTTTCAGAGTGATTTGGAAGGTATATTGGGCAAGCGCCCGTTTGACCATAAAACTACTTACCAGGAATACATGACCAGTGATGATGATAAAACGGCAGAACCTGTCGCTGAATTACCTGTTGCTGAAAAAACGGTGACTCCTGAAACAACTCCTCCGCCAACTCCTGAAGAAGAACCTCCGCACACCACTTAATACCGGATGAATGGAAGAAAGCACCCCGAAGGAAAAAATACTCAAACGTATCAGGCAGGCTTTACTTTATAAGTCGAAAAACCCATATGCGAGTATCGATCTGGAATCGGGCGTTTTTGCCAAAGATGACCGTGACCTCAAACTTTCTTTTGCCGACCACTACACCCAATCAGCAGGGCACTTTGTGTACTGCGAAAATGAGTTCGACTACTTAGACAACCTACTGTTGTTGATTGACGAAAAGGAAATCAAAAAAGTGTACTGTCAGGAGTTGCAGTTGCGCAAAGAGTTTGAAGACATCGGCATGGAGTTTAATGATAATCCGGAAACCGTTGTGGATGCTCACGCCTCAGTAACCAGTTGTGAGGCCCTGCTTTCCAGAACAGGCAGCATACTTATCAGTTCGCGCAAAAACGGACGCATGGCTGCTGTTGGTCCGGCTATTCACATTGTAAAAGCATACACCTCCCAACTGGTGGTGGATATAAAAGACGCCTTTCAATTGTTGCGCAATAAATACGGCAGTAACCTGCCCTCCATGTTGTGTTTTGAAACAGGCCCCAGCCGCACCTCAGATATTGAACGTACTATTGTAATAGGTGCTCAGGGACCGCGTGAGGTTTATTTATTTCTGATTGATGACGTTGCTGCCAAATCATGAACCTTACACCCGGTAAAAAAATATATTTCCTTTCTGATTTTCATTTGGGTGTTCCCACACATAAGGAAAGTCGTGAACGTGAAGACCGCATCGTTCGTTTCCTGAACAGCATACAACACAATGCCCAGGAAATTTACCTGATGGGTGATTTGTTCGATTTTTGGTTTGAATACAAAACAGCTATACCCAAAGGGTTTATCCGTCTGCAGGGTAAACTGGCCGAACTAGCTGATCAAGGTATTCCGTTGCACATTTTTACAGGCAACCACGATATGTGGATGTTTGGTTATTTTGAACAAGAGCTGGGCGCAAAAATTTACCGCCATCCGGTTACACGCACCATCAACAACAAAAAATTCTACCTGGGTCACGGTGACGGCTTAGGTCCGGGTGATAAACATTACAAACGTTTCAAACGTTTCTTTCACAGCCGTTTTTGCCAGTGGCTGTTCAGCAAACTGCACCCCGATTGGGGCATAGGCATTGCCAATTATATGTCAACCAGAAGCCGGAACTCACACGAGGAGTCGGATAAAAAATTTCTGGGTGAAGAAAATGAATGGCTGGCCATTTATTGCAAAGAGGTGTTGCAAAAAGAACACGTTGATTTTTTTGTATTCGGTCACCGCCACCTCGTACTTGATATAAAACTATCTGACAATAGCCGCTACATCAATCTGGGCGATTGGATTCGTCATTTTTCCTACGCTGAATTTGACGGAGAGACACTGCTGCTCAAAAAGTTTGAAGCATGAGTTCCATGCGCTACATCTGGTTAATGTTGGCCGTATTGCTGGTAGCGTTTCAACAACCCGGTTTTCAAAAAATTGTGGAGGTGCCTTGTGAAGCCTATTACCTCACCACCGATAATCTGGGTAATGCTTATGTAATGACCACCGGACACGATTTGAATAAATACAAACCTGACGGCAGCTATTCTACCACGCAAAATTTTAAAGCCAACGGCAGCATCACTTCAGTTGATGTGTCGAACACCATGCAGATTAACGTATTTTACAAGCCGCTCAACAAAGTGATTATATTGGACAATGTGCTTGCTTTCAGAGGGGAGCTTTTGTTGCGTAACTTGGGCATTACACAGGCCACAGCATGTGCACGCTCGTTTGACAATGGCTTGTGGGTGTTTGATGCCAGTGATTTATTGCTGAAAAAAATTGACAAAGACCTTAAACAAGTAACCGAACAAAGTCCCAATGTGCGGTTGTTTGTAGAAAAAGGGAAAACACTGGCCCCCGATTTTATTTTTGACGATGCCTCCCGCGTTTACGTGAACAACCCGGAGACGGGTATTCTGGTATTCGATATTTTTGCGCAGTACATCAAAACCATTCCCGTAAAAGGGTTACACCATTTTCAGGTAATCGGCAATGAGCTTATCTATTTTCGCAACAATCACCTGCAACGCTATAATCTTCGCAGCTCTATCCAAACGGTACTTCAGCTGCCCGATACCACTGACCTGTTGGATGCACGGCTTGAAAAAGAACGGTTATACCTGTTAAAGAAAAATGGGTTAACTTTGTACGCTTATTAGCGGGCTGTTTTACGCCCTTTTTATTCAGAACACATGCTTGAAAAATTAGAAGCCATACAAAAGCGCTACATTGATGTACAGAACATGATCAGCGATTCCTCTGCGATGAGCGACATGAAACGTTTTGCCCAACTCAACAAGGAATACCGTGATTTGGAGAAGATTGTAGAGAAATACCTGGTATACAAAAACCTGATGGACAACCTGGCCAGTGCCAAAGAATTGCTCAACGTGGAGAAAGATGAAGAGATGCGTGAAATGGCCAAGGAAGAAATTTTTAACCTGGAGCAACAGGTGGGCCCGATGGAAGAGGAAATTCGGGTGATGCTTATTCCTAAAGACCCCGAAGATGTGCGACATGCAGTGGTGGAAGTAAGGGCAGGAACGGGTGGTGATGAGGCCAGTCTTTTTGCCGGTGACCTTTACCGCATGTATTTACGCTATTGTGAAAAGCGCAACTGGAAAACCGAATTGGTAGATTTTACTGAAGGAACAGCCGGTGGTTTTAAAGAAGTAGTATTTAACGTGGTGGCGGATGATGCTTACGGTATTCTCAAATACGAAAGCGGTGTTCACCGTGTGCAACGTGTACCCGATACGGAAACACAGGGTCGTGTGCATACCTCTGCTGCCTCAGTAGTAGTGCTGCCTGAAGCCGATGAGGTGGACGTAGAAATAAACCCTGCCGATATTGAATTGCAAACCGCCCGATCAGGCGGTGCAGGCGGACAGAATGTAAACAAAGTAGAAACCAAGGTGATGCTTACACACAAGCCATCAGGTATTGTGGTAACCTGCCAGGTGGAGCGCTCACAGCACGGTAACCGCGAGCGGGCCATGCAAATGTTGCGCACCAAGCTGTACGAAATGGAGTTGCAAAAACACAACGAAAGCATTTCGAAAAAGCGCAAAACAATGGTGGCTACAGGCGACCGCTCAGCTAAAATTCGCACATACAACTATCCGCAAGGGCGCGTTACAGATCACCGCATTGGGTATACGGTTTACAACTTACCCGAAGTAATGAGCGGAGAAATTCAGGACTTTATTGACCAACTGCAAATAGCAGAAAATGCTGAAAAGCTGAAAGAAGGAGTTGCAGGGAATTAACTTCAGAACTGTTTTTTACCAGCCAACTGTTTTCGAACTTTTTCGGATGTATAAGACTTATGTGGTTCAATACATCAACGTAAAACCTACACCCAATCCCATATCACTATCGTAATGTGAAGAGATGGCCATGTTACGGGTTGTGATGTATTTGAATCCAACCATGTACTCGGTGTCAGTATTGGCCATAAAACTCATGCGTAATCTTTTTGATACCGGCATATCTTCCCGCATAAGTTGAAAACGAACATTGCCGTCCCGGTACACTTCTCCCTGAAACTTCACTAACAGAGGCAATGTGTACTCAACACCGGCACTTACCTGTGTTCTCTGATCTTTGGTGCTGCGTTGATTGAACAGATTTTTTTCCACTTCACCCGTCTCCATTTTTCGGTAACGCCAGTCGAACCCGATAAAAGGCATTAACCATTGCATCTTACCTATGTAACGACCAATGTGTGTTTCGGTTTCGTAGCCGTGCATGTCATTGTAGCCTAAACGCCATTCAGTACCAATACTCCAGCGGGTATTTTGCACCATGAACATACCATCATTGCCGTTGGTAGCAAAATCGTTTTCAGCCATAAAATGAAAAGCCCGGTCATCGGCAAATAATTTTCGTTTTGCTAAAGCTGGATTAGTAATTAAAGGATTGGCTGCCTGATTTTCGTAAGTAAAAACCCTGCCCATGCCGCTCATCATGTGATACAAAATATGGCAGTGAAAAAACCAGTCGCCCTCTGCATTCGCATTAAACTCCAGCGTATCGGTTTCCATAGGCATAATGTCAATCACATTTTTTAAGGGAGCATGTTCTCCCTGGCCGTTCAGCACCCTGAAATCGTGTCCGTGTAAGTGCATCGGGTGGCGCATCATGGAACCGTTGTAAAGAATTAAACGAATGTTTTCTCCCTTCTTCACTGGTATTCTATCTGTTTCAGAAACTACTTTGTTGTCCAAGCCCCACACGTACCTGTTCATGTTGCCTGAAAGCTCAAAGCGTAACACTTTTACCGGAACATCTGCCGGGAGAGCGGTTTTAACGGTTGACCGCATCATGGAGTAGTTGAGGGTTTTGATGTCAGAAAGTGCATTGGCGTTGTACTTGTTTTCATTGTTCGGTTGTGCCGCTGTGTCCGCACCCGTAATCTCCGGATACATCACCACATTCATGTCCATTTGATTGAGGCTCATCTGCATGCCCATGTCGTCCAGATCGCCATTCATTTTCATCATCTCATTCATCATCTGCATGCCTTCAAAATAGTTTAATCGAGGCAAAGGAGATGCTTTTTGCTCAGTACCTTCTCCGATAAAGAGAGAGGTGGATCTTGTACGGTCTTCAGAGGTAGCCAAAAATTCAAAGGATTTATTTTCTTCAGGGACAGTTACAATAACATCGTATGTTTCTGAAACGGCAATAATCAAACGGTCAACTTCTACCGGCTCTACATCATTGCCATCATTGGCTACTACGGTTATTTTGCCTCCCGCGTAAGTTAACCAGTAATACGTGGAGGCCCCGCCATTGGAAACGCGCAACCGTACTTTATCTCCGGCTTTGAATGTTGAAAATTGACTTTTCTCTCTGCCGTTGATAAGGAGTTTATCGTAGTACACATCACTCACATCCATTGCCAGCATGCGTTTCCATTCGTTGGTTATTTTGGTTTTAAAATGTCCGGCTCTTATGGCTTCAGCATAACTTTGTGTGGCTCCTTTTCTGATAGCAAACCAATCGGAAGCATTGTGCAGCATACGGTGTACATTCTCCGGCTTCAGGTTGGTCCATTCACTTAGTATAACCGGTAGTGTAGGTAAATCATCAATGCCTCTGCGAAAGGTTTTATCGTCAGCCCGCTTATTAAGAATCATGGAGCCGTACATACCTATCTGTTCCTGCAACCCTGAATGACTGTGGTACCAATGTGTGCCGTGTTGTATTACGGGAAACCGGTATATGTGTGTGGTGTGTGGCTTAATAGGCATTTGTGTAAGATTGGGTACGCCATCCTCTTTGTTGGGCAAAAACAAACCATGCCAGTGTAAAGAGGTTTCCTCATTCAATTGGTTGTGTACGTGAATTTCTGCGGTGTCTCCCTCGGTGAACGTAAGCGTAGGCATTGGTATCTGCCCGTTAACGGCAATGGCTCTTTTGTTTTTACCGGCAAAGTTAACCAGGGTATCGGTTACATATAAATCATACCGAACCACCTGTTGGGCGTTAGCAGAAACTACGCAGGCAGTAATAAGCAGGAGTGAGAGTAGTCTGAACATGTCGGATTATTTTTTATCTGATACATTACCGCAAGTGAGCATTTTGCTACCGTAGTAAGGGTTTTTTATGTTTTCTTCTGTACTTATCCAATAGCTTTTTTTCATGGGGCAATATTGGTAATATACCTTACTGCTGATGCTCTCTGAGGTCTTGACAATCTTCCACATGGAAACAGATAGCGGTGCAAAGGCCGACCGTTGTTTTTCGATGTCTTTTGCCGCAACTATTTTGTCAGAAAGTTTAAGAAGGTTTTCTTTCTCCGCCCGGAAAGATTTTGATTCCTTTGGCTTAAGTGCAGTCACGTCTGTTGAGTTGATAGCAGCAATCAGTTCTGTTGCATACTCAGCTGTTTTTACGGCATCACTTTTTACCAGGGCATCTTTCATTTTCAGATAGGCAGCAAGCACAGGTTGAACAGCCGGTGTTTGTGCACTTACTCCTGTAACCAGTAAAAGAGTAAATAAAATGGTGTGAATGATTCTCATGATTTTATGCTTTAATAGGTTCAATTTTATATCCGGCACTTACTACCGCCTGAATGATTTCTGACTCCGTTATACCATCTGAGTGAACAGTAAGCACTTTGTCTTTGTTAGTGGTATCTACGCTCCAGTGGCAAATTCCTTCGGCTGAGTTAAGCGCGGGAGTTACGTTGGCTACGCAGCTGCTGCAGTTAATGTTGGTTTTGAATGTTAATGTTTGGTTTTTTTCTTGAAGTGTTTCCATGATATTTTTAATTAAAGTTTATGATACAAAGTTCCGCACTTCCCGGTGGGCTATGCTTACAGTATTTTGTGATATTGTTGTGAAATTATTTGATTGTTTTGATGCCCAAAAAGGCCAGAGCAGCACCTATACTGCTTATAACAGCAGCTGATTGAAATGCTGCACGGAAACCGGAATTAAGCGCCTCCTTATTTAAAACTCCTTCAGCTATTTCCGTATTAGTGGTTGATGTGGCTATTACTACTACAATAGCGAGCCCAATAGCTGAGCCCAGTTGATATGTTGTGTTAACAATCCCTGATGCCAATCCTGACTCTTCGGGTTTTGCACCGGAAATAGCCGCTATGGTGCCCGGTATATATGCCAATGACATTCCCGCAGCACCCAGCAATGAGGCACCTAATACATGCACCATAAAGTTACCTTCTACAGGGACAGTAGAAAACAATAGTAATGACAGGGTTAATGCAATAAGACCGGAGACCAATACTTTTTTAAAGCCAAATTTGGCCATTAATTTTCCGGTAACTCCAACCATCAATATCATTATGGCAATAGTCATGGGCAATAAAGCAAGCCCTGAGTTAAAGGCGGAGTATTCTAATATTTGCTGAAGATACAGGTTGAGGTAAAACCACAACGGAATCCATGCACCGGCCATTAGCAGCATGATGATATTGCCTACAGTAAGATTGGGTACTTTAAAAATTGATAAAGGAAGCAAAGGGGTCTTTATGTTCTTTTGCAGAATAACAAATAACACCAACAGTAAAAAGGTAATGCCGAAAAGCAGAAGACTTGTAAAGGAGGTCCAGCCGTTTTTCTCTACCATTATTAAGGTATACACCAGTAAAATCATTGCTGAAGTAATAAGCAAAGCACCTAAGTAATCAATTTTACTTTTTCGTGTATTTCCTTTAATTAATAATCCGGCACCGGCCAACATTACTATAGCAGCCAATGGCAGATTGATAAAGAAGGTCCATCTCCACGATAAGTACTCAGTCAGTACACCACCTAAAAAAACGCCAGCCGAACCTCCTGCCGCAGCAGCAGCTCCCCAAAAACCAAATGCCTTTCCCAGTTCTTTCGGGTCCCGGAATATGGTTAGGAGTAACGTAAGTGCTGAGGGTGCAATCAAGGCTGATCCGAAACCCTGTAAGGCACGCCCTACATTCATGGAAGATTCATTCCACGATAGTCCGGTTAATAATGAGGCCAGCGCAAGGATAGCAAAACCCCACATGAATATTTTTTTAGGACCCAATAAGTCGGATAACTTGCCGCCCAGCAAAAGTATTCCTCCGAAGACAATTACATAGGCATTAAATATCCACTGCAATTCAGACGCAGTGTAGTTAAGAGATTTTTGTATGGCCGGCAAGGCAACACCAATAATGGAGGTATCCATGATAACCATAAATTGTGCTGTACATAACACAGCAAGAGCAAGCCATCTTTTTTCATAAAGGCGCTCTGAAGTAGAAGTGATTGTTTTTTCCATGTCTTGTTTTTTGATGCAAAGTTGAGTGTGTAAGCCCGATGAGTTCTTACAGTATTTTGTGATTCGTTTGTGAGATTTACTGATGTTTGCTAATGAACTTCAAACGCAAACTATTGCTTACAACGCTTACACTGCTTAATGCCATTGCTGCTCCGGCAATCATAGGATTAAGTAGAAAACCGTTGATTGGATACAGTATGCCGGCAGCAACGGGAATACCAATAATGTTGTAAATAAATGCCCAGAACAAATTTTGCCTGATGGTAGCTACCGTTTGTTTGGATAACTGAATAGCTACAGGTATTTTATTTAAATCGGAGGAAATAATAGTCATTTTGGCTACATCCATGGCAATGTCGCTTCCCTTGCCCATGGCTATACTTACATCAGCCTGAGCTAATGCGGTACTGTCGTTTATTCCGTCTCCAACCATAGCAACTATTTTACCCTTTTGCTGAAGCTCTTTAATAAAGGAGGCCTTGTGCGCAGGAAGTGTTTCTGCTGTATAGTGTTCTATACCGGCTTGTTGAGCAATAGATTTAGCGGTGGATTCATTGTCGCCCGTAAGCATGTATACCTCAATGCCCATTTCCTTTAAACGCTGAATAGCTTGCTGAGACGTGGCCTTAATTTTATCGGCTATTGCAATAACAGCGATAGCTTTTTGTTCACGCGCAAACCAGATAGTTGTTTTTGATTCTTTCTCCCACTTGTAACTTTCTTCCAATAGTGCAGCATCAACCTCAACACGGTTTTCCAGCAGCAGTTTTTTGTTACCGACAATAAAATGTTCTGATTGATAGGTGGCTTTTACGCCTTTCCCTGTGATGCTTTCAAAGGCATTTACTTCAACAGGAAGAGTAGTGTTTTCGTAAAAATGAAGGATGGCTTCAGCCAACGGGTGCTCTGATTTTTTTTCAATGCTTACCAGAACATCTTTACGGGAGTCGTCTTTATTAAGCCAGGCCACATCGGTTACCTGTGGGCGTCCTTCTGTGATGGTGCCGGTTTTGTCCAACACAACGGCATTTACTTTTTTGGCTAACTCCAAACTTTCAGCATCTTTAATCAGTATGCCTTGTTCGGCACCCTTGCCCACCCCTACCATAATGGCAGTTGGGGTGGCCAGACCCAATGCACAAGGACAGGCGATTACCAACACAGTAACCAACGCTAACAAACCCTGAGTGAAGCCGTTCTCACCGCCCCAAATTACCCAACAGGCCAATGCAACAAGTGAAATCAAAATCACTACGGGAACAAATATGCCGGCAATTTTATCAACTAATTTCTGAACGGGAGCCTTGCTTCCTTGTGCGTCCTGTACCATGCGTATAATTTGGGAGAGCATGGTTTCAGCACGCACTTTTTCAGCGCTGAATTGAAAACTTCCTTTTTGATTTATAGTACCGGCAAATACTTTTTCATTTTCTTCTTTTAATACGGGAAGTGGTTCTCCGCTCAACATGCTCTCGTCTACATAAGAGCTTCCGTTTAGCACCAAACCATCTACCGCAATTTTTTCTCCCGGTTTAACCAGAATAACATTTCCCTTTTTTACTTGCTCAACAGGTATTTCCAGTTGATGTCCACTTTCATCAATTACAATAACTGTTTTTGGCTGCAGTCCCATCAGCTTTTTAATTGCAGAAGAGGTGTTGCCTTTGGCTTTTTCTTCCAGCAGTTTACCTAATAAGATAAAAGCAACCACTACGGCTGCTGCTTCAAAATATACATGAGCATGTAAGCCACGCTCATGCCAGTAGTGTGGCACTACTGTATTAAACACGCTGAACACATAAGCTACCCCGGTGCTCAATGCCACCAGTGTATCCATGTTAGAGGAACCATGCTTAGCCTGCTTAAAGGCATTG
The DNA here is from genome assembly GCA_041675505.1 of Bacteroidia bacterium. Lineage (GTDB taxonomy): Bacteria > Bacteroidota > Bacteroidia > UKL13-3 > UKL13-3 > JAGPCK01. The sequence continues at coordinate 146,928 of JBAYTR010000010.1, forward strand.
ATAAAAAAGTCTTTTCCAAAATACAACACAACAGGGGTCGACAGTATCCACATGATGTAGTTAGCATAAGGCATATCCATAAAAAACATTCCGATAACTACTACCGGCAGGGAAAGTGCAACAGCACCCGCTGTACGGAACCTTAATTGCCTGAATTTTTTCTGATAGATATCTTCCAGCTTTTCGGTTGTGGAATGCTCATCAATGAGTAAGTCATACCCGATACTTTGAACAGATTTTCGTAACCCCTCAGCCGTTGTTATGTCAGATATAAATTCTACCTGAACACTGGCAGCCGCATAGTTTACGGCTGCATTTACTATGCCCGGCTGAGATTTTATAATGCTCTCAACGCTCACGGCACAGGAGGCACAGGTCATTTGAAGAACCGGATAATTTTTGGTAACAGTTGCTACGCCATATCCTAAATCACGAATGGTTTTTACTGCGAGCGGAAGAATGTTCTCTGCGCTGTCAGATGCTATAACAGCCCGTCTGTTATTCAACTCTACTTTGTGAGCAGTTATACCTTCCAGTTTTTGAAGTCCCTTATCAACTACAAGGGCACAATGTTCACTTTCCACACCTTCTAAAGGAATGATGAGTGATGTATTTGATTTCTGAGCCATATTTTAGTGCTTAATTTGCGATACAAAAGTCGCATCAAGCCCTTACAGCACTATTATGTTATTCTGTGAAACATTTGCGAGATTTACACCTCGTCAAGGGGTTTGCGTTTTATGCCCTTGATGTTTTTGAAATGGCTGGGTGTTAGTCCGGTTACTTTTTTAAACTGGCTGCTCAGGTAAGCCACGCTTGAGTAGTTAAGCCGATCAGAAATTTCACTGAGCGAGAGTTCATCGTATACCAACAGTTCTTTTACTTTTTCAATTTTTTGTGCAATAAAATATTTCTCGATAGTGGTCCCCTCTACTTCAGAAAACAAGTTGCTTAAATAATTGTAATCATGGTGCAGGTGCTGACTGAGAAAATCGGAGAGGTTGGTTTTGATGTCGCTGTTATGTTGATGTACCAGCTCCACAATAAGATTTTTGATGCGTTCAATCAGGCGGCTTTTTTTATCGTCAATCAATTCAAAGCCCAACTCCTGAAGGTGATTGCCCAATTCTTTTTTCCGGCTATCAGTCAACTCCTCTGCCAGATTTACCTCTCCCAGCTCTACTGAAAGAGGATGTATGTTGAGTTTTTCCAACTCATTTTTCACAACCAGTTTGCACCGGTTGCACACCATATTTTTTATGTAGAGCTTCATAGCGGTTCTGCAAATTTACAGTAATCCGGTGTATGAAGTTGAAATTTACTTCAGAAGGTTTGTCAGCGCTTCACCGGTATCCAAATCTCTTCTTCTGAATCTGCGGATTCATTTTTGTATTTTTCTCCCAGCAATTCAAAATGCGGGCGATGGTCTAATACATACCCCGATTGCGGCAACCACTCACTAAAAATGTAGCGAAATAGTTCGTCCCCGTTGCGCGAATCTCCTTTGTAGTGAAACACGGCATACTCTCCTGAAGGAACTACGAGTGTTTCCATTTCAGCCTGTACGTTTTCAAAACTACTTACCTCAACAGCCGCCCATTTAACAAAAGTGTTTCCGGGATTAAACGGCTGAAAATAATCAGCGGGGTAAATTTGCAGTGAATACAATGAAGTATCAACGGTATCCTGAATTGTTTTGCGTGTCGGCATAAAGCGGGCCCACAGTTGAGCAGTAAGATTATTGGCCAACGACATAGTAAGGTGTTGCCCGACTAGCTTTTTCTCATGGAGTGTTTCAAAACGAGGCTGTAGTTTCATGCTAAAGAAATAGTATTTCACCCCTTCGGGGTTTATTTTTTGGAGTGTTTTTTAGAATCATTTCAGCCCTTCGGGCTTCTGCTTGAGCTAAATCAATTTAAGTATCTGTTTACGGGAACTTCGGATATTTACTAAAATCGGGCTTACGTTTTTCAACTAATGAAATTTTACCTTCTTTGGCCTCATCACATAAGCATTTGCAAAATACTATTAAATTGCCTTAATCCCAAAGAGATAAAATAATTAACGACAGTAGTTTCATGAATAAAATTTTGTTTACGAAATTTTTTTCTGATGCTTTAATCCCGAAGGGATGAAACGATTATAGAATGTATTTTCATTAGTTAAAATTCTATTTACCCATTATTATTTTACACCCTAATCCCAAAGGGATAAAATAATTAACGACAGTAGTTTCATGAGCGAAATTTTGTTTACGAAGTTTTATTCTGATGCTTTAATCCCGAAGGGATGAAATAATTATAGAACGTATGGGAATATTCAATTAACCCTGAAAGGGTGGTATTATTCAACCCAGTCAAATAAGTATTCTGTTTTGTGGTCAATTTCAAATTTGGCAAGAAAGTCAAGGTATTCTTCTTTAAATGAGCGTTTGCTGTGGTGTTGCTCTTGGTTCAAAATGTATTGGTATACCTGTTCAATTTGTGAATGTGCATAAGAAAAAGCTCCGTACCCTTCCTGCCAACTGAACTTACCCTTAACCCAGCCCTGTTCATTGATAAATTTGGAGGAGTTGTTTTTGATATCGCGCACCAAATCAGAAAGTGCCATTGACGGCTTCAAACCGATAAAACAATGTATGTGGTCTCCGACACCGTTTACAATTATAGGCTTTTGTTCTTTTGCTTTGATGATGCCGGATATGTATTTGTGTACCTCTGTACGCCATTCTTTGCGCATTAGGTTTTCTCTTCCTTTTACTGCAAACACAACCTGAATGTAAATTTGCGAATAGGTTCCTGCCATATTTATTTCACCCCTTCGGGGTTTACTTGTTCGAGTGTTTTTTTAGAATCATTTCAGCCCTTCGGGCTTATGCTTGAATTAAATCAATTCAGATATCTGTTTACGGGAACTTCGGATATTTACTGAAATCAGGCTTACGTTTTTCAACGAATGAATTTTTGCCTTCTTTGGCCTCATCACTCAGGTAATACAACAGAGTGGCATCTCCGGCAAATTGCTGCAAGCCGGCTTGTCCATCCAGTTCCGCATTAAACGCACCTTTGAGCATACGCAAAGCCAGCGGACTTTTCTCCTGAATTTTTCTGCACCACTCAACGGTGGTTTGTTCCAATGCTTCTAAAGGAACCACTTTGTTTACCAATCCCATGTCCAGTGCATCCTGTGCATTGTACTGGTCGCACAGGAACCATATTTCGCGTGCTTTTTTCTGTCCTACCACTCGTGCTAGGTAACTTGCACCAAAGCCTCCGTCAAAGCTACCCACCTTAGGTCCGGTTTGCCCGAACTTAGCGTTTTCAGCAGCAATACTTAAATCGCAGATTACGTGCAGCACATGTCCGCCACCAATGGCCCAGCCGGCCACCATTGCAATTACGGGTTTGGGTATTCTGCGAATTTGCATTTGCAGGTCGAGCACGTTTAAACGAGGTACTCCATCATCACCCACATAGCCACCGTGTCCGCGAACCTTTTGGTCGCCACCGCTGCAAAAGGCTTGTCCGCCCTCGCCTGTTAAAATAATGACATTGATATCCGGACGTTCTCTGCAAATGTCCATGGCATCACACATTTCCTTCACGGTTAACGGGGTGAAGGCGTTGTGTCGCTCAGGGCGGTTGATGCTTATTTTGGCAATACCTTCGTAAAAAGAGAACAGGATCTCTTTGTATTCTTTAATAGGTGTCCAGTTGAATGTTGACTTCATATCTCTAAAAAATGAGGAGCAAAAATAACACGTAAAACAACAGCTTGTTTGCTAAAGTTTGAAGATATGTTTCCTGAAAAGCAACGTCACCGCGAGGAACGAAGCGGTCTCCTAAATATTATCACCATCGTTCTAACAGGAGATTGCTTCTTCACTCCCAACGCACCACCCAATAGTTCATCGCAATGACGGTTTGTTGGGTGTTTTTCCTCCTCCTCAAAAAAGCAACGTCACCGCGAGGAACGAAGCGGTCTCCCAAATGTGAGCACCATCGTTCTTACAGGAGATTAGCTTCGCTGAACTAAAGTTTGCTTCTTCACACCCCCTCACCGCCCAACGGTTCATTGCAATGACGGTAAACAAAAAATCCCGCACTAAATTTTAGTGCGGGATTTTTTTATGCTGTAGTTCGTGTCTATGCAGTGGTTCGTGTCACCACGAACAACATATGTTTCTAATAAATACCTCTCAACTTCATGGTGCTGGCTACTTTATCAATAGCCACAATGTAAGCGGCAATACGCATGCTTACACCGTATTTTTGAGAAGCCTGGTACACGCTTTCGAAAGCCTGTTTCATCACACGGTCAGCTCTGCGGTTAACACGCTCTTCTGTCCAGAAGTAACCTAAGCGGTTTTGTACCCACTCAAAGTAAGATACCGTTACACCACCGGCATTGGCCAAAATATCAGGAACCACCATGATGTTTTTCTTGTTCAGAATAGCATCAGCGTTAGAAGAAGTTGGTCCGTTGGCACCTTCTACTATCAATTTGGCTTTAACGTTATCTGCATTTTTATCGGTAATCTGGTCTTCCATGGCAGCAGGTACCAATACGTCAACGGCCAGTGTAAGCAGTTCTTCGTTGGTAATTTTGCTTCCGCCTTTCCAGCCTTCTAGTGTTCCTTTGTTTCCATCGCGGTAAGCTATTGCTCCGTCCACGTCAATTCCGTCAGCATTGTGGTACGCACCGCTGATATCGGAAATGGCTACTATTTTTAATCCTTGTGAAGCAATCAGTTTTGCTGAAATGGAACCCACGTTACCAAAACCTTGCACGGCACAGGTAGCACCTATAGGGTTGATACCTAATTTAGCCAGAGCGGAACGGGTTGACACCATAACACCACGGCCGGTAGCTTCCACACGACCCAGTGAACCGCCCAGCACCAATGGCTTACCGGTTACTACGGCAGGAGAAGAGAAACCTTTCATTTTTGAATATTCGTCCATGAGCCAGGCCATTTCCTGTTGGCCGGTACCCATATCAGGTGCAGGAATATCTTTATCCGGACCAAACACATCAAACATGGCTGACGTGTAAGCGCGGGTTAAACGCTCCAGCTCGCCTTTCGACATGCTGCGGGGGTCACATTTAATACCGCCTTTACCGCCACCGTAAGGAATACCTACTACGGCACACTTCCAGGTCATCCAGGCTGCCAAAGCTTTTACTTCGTCCTGATTTACATCCATGCTGTAACGGATACCGCCTTTTGACGGGCCCAGGTAGCCGTTATGAATTACGCGGTGTCCCTCAAATACTTTCACCGTGCCATCGTCCATGGTTACCGGAAGGTTCACCATCACTGATTTTTGCGGATACTTCAATACGTTGTAAGTAGATTCGTCAAGACCAAGAATTTTAGTGGCCTCATCAAAGCGCGACATCATAGAGTCGAGCGGGTTAAGATGTTGTTGTGACATATAAAATGATTGACTGTGTTAAAATCGGGGGCAAAAGTAAGTAAAATCTATGTGCCGTTAAGAAATAATTAACACATATGCGTACACGAAAGGAGACGCTAAAAGCGTGGCATCAAAGCGGTCGAGCAAACCTCCGTGACCGGGCAAAATATTACCTGAGTCTTTGATATTCAGGCTACGTTTGAGCATGGATTCTACCAGGTCGCCCAAAGATCCGAAAACAGCGGCTGTTAATCCTAAGCCTATCCACTGCACCGGGTTGAAATAATCTGATTGTGTGGAGAAGATATAAGCGGCTATTCCTACGCATAGTAATCCGCCCAAAGTACCCTCCACGGTTTTGTTGGGCGATATACGTTTAAACAAGGGTGTTTTACCTATCATGCGGCCAATGAGGTAAGCAAACGTATCGTTGGTCCAGATGAAGATGAGCACACTCAACGGCAGTATGTAATCATATGCAGCACTATCGAGCACGCTAAGATTAAACAACAACACAAAAGGAATGGCCACATAAAGCCAACCGGTTACTATGTACGCAATACGTTCAAAAGGTTTCTCAGCACCGGAAAACAACTCCATAATAAATGTACCGAATACCAAGGCGAACACTACTCCGTTTAAAATGTTGTAAGAGCGTTCATCCCAAAAGTGCATGCACAGTAAAAACAATACCGCTCCGGTAATGGCTCCGTACAAACGCAATGAAAAACGTTCATCGGGTATAAGCAGTTTATAAAACTCCAGCAAGGCACCAAATGTAACCAAGGCACACAAGGCCATAAATGTATACGGGCCGGCCAACATAGCGCCCACCACAATTACCACAAAGAAAAAGCCCGTAATGGCCCGTTGGGTTAAGTTATTCATGTTTCAAATCCTTCAATACCTGCAAGGCGGTAACCACCAGCGAGGCGTGGCAATATACTTCGATGTTTCCGAAATTTCCGTAGCAACTGTCGCGTTTATTCAACTCCACCGCTTCAATGCCGTTTTCATTCAGCAAACTTTTGGCCATCTCCGCCTCTACGGGGCTACGCGTGCTGTATATTCTGGTCCAGTCCTGTTCCATTGGTTGTTGTTTTTTTCTTTGCCCAATACACTACAGTAGCTGCAGTAAAAAGTATACTCAAAACGGTGGCATACCAGGGGTAGCTGTAGTTTTCACTCAAAAGGGCCACATTACTTTTATCTAAATGAAAATGGCCAATTACTACTGCGGTGGCGTTGTTCATAAAATGAAAAATAATGCCCGGCCATAAACTTCCGCTGTACACCATCAGGTAACCCAATACACCACCCAGCAACATGCGCGGTAAAAAACCGTAAAACTGAAAATGTATGGCACTGAATATGGCGGCTGATACCCACACGGCTAAATGTACCCGATTGGTTTTACGCAACAGCAACTGCTGCAAACCCGCTCTGAACAACAACTCTTCACATATGCCCGGTATAAGCGCAATCACTAAAAGTTTTACTGCCAGCATCAGTGTTCCTTCGCTGTATAAAATGGCCTCGGTTAATTCTGCGGCTGATTGTTCAGCCCCTTTCATCCAGTTTTCAAGCCAATATAACGCCTCAGGCAACTGCATGTTTTCATTGAGCTGAACGGTATAGGTAAGCAAGGGGTTTACTGCCAGCAACACCACGGGTGCACTTATAAAAAAGAGCAGACTTCCGCTGCGGTTCATTTGTGTAAACTGCGCAAAAGGTTCATTCAGTTGTTTGGCTACTAAAAACACGGGAATACAAAACGTTCCCAAGGCCCAGATGGTTTGAATAAATAATAACGCGTGCAACACCCCGGGGTCGCTTTGGTACTGACTCAATGCATAAGGATTTCCCAATGCATCAATGCCGAAAACGGGCTGTACCAGCACAAAGGCCAGCATATACGAACCCGCAAAACAAGCCACGGTGTAGCCGGCCAGTTGCATAAATATACGCGAAGGAAGCGGAGAACGGGCTGATTCTATGTGCATTTTGTTTACCTTTGTGCCGCAAAAATAAGCAAAGCACGGTGGTAAAAATCGGGAATATTGAATTGGGAGAATTTCCTTTACTGCTCGCACCCATGGAGGATGTGAGTGACCCGCCATTCCGTTATGTGTGCAAACAAAACGGGGCCGACCTGATGTACACCGAGTTTATTTCCAGCGAAGGCCTCATTCGCGATGCGATTAAAAGCCGACACAAGCTGGATATTTTTGACTACGAGCGCCCCATAGGCATTCAGATATTTGGCGGTGATGAAGAAGCCATGGCCCTGGCAACACAAATTGTGGATGCTACCCAACCCGATTTGGTGGATATTAACTTTGGTTGCCCCGTAAAAAAAGTAGTGTGCAAAGGTGCCGGTGCAGCCGTGCTTAAAGACATTGATTTAATGGTGCGCCTTACTGAAGCTGTGGTGCGTTCTACCAAATTACCCGTTACCGTTAAAACCCGCCTGGGTTGGGACGATACCACTAAAAATATTGAAGAAGTAGCCGAGCGTTTGCAGGATGTAGGGGTAAAAGCCCTGAGCATACACGGCCGCACCCGCGCACAACTGTACAAAGGCGAGGCCGACTGGAGCCTGATTGCCGCTGTGAAAAATAACCAACGCATGCACATTCCCGTTTTTGGTAACGGAGATATTGATACCCCGCAAAAAGCACTGGAATATAAAAACCGCTACGGGGTGGATGGTATAATGATTGGCCGCGCTTCCATAGGTAACCCCTGGGTGTTTAATGAGATTAAACACTTTTTAAAAACAGGCGAAACCTTGCCCGGGCCCACCGTTAACGACCGGGTAAACGTGTGCCGCATTCACCTGCAAAAATCATGTGAGTGGAAGGGAGAGAAAACAGGCGTTTTTGAAATGCGCAGGCATTATGCCCAGTATTTCCAAGGCTTTAACCACTTTAAACAGTACCGCACCCGCTTAGTCTCTGCCGACAATCTCCCTGAACTGCATCAAATACTGGACGAGGTGTTGGCATTCTATACCACCAACCAACCCGTTTTAGCTTTAACTTCGTAAGCACTTTGAACACCATACGCCAAAACATTCCCAATGCCGTTACCGCCCTTAACTTAGTGTGCGGTTGTATAGCCATCAATTTTGTATTTCCTGATACTATGGGGTATGACAACTGGGTGTATGCCTCGTTGTTTATTTTAGCCGCTGCCGTTTGCGATTTTTTTGACGGCTTTGTGGCCCGTGCTTTACACGTACACTCTGAGCTGGGCAAGCAACTCGACTCACTGGCCGATGTGGTTAGTTTTGGTGTGGCCCCTGCTTTTCTGTTGATGAAAATGCTGGAGAAAGCCGATCAATGGAGCCTGGTACCCTTCTCGGTTTCCATTACCAAATACGTGGCCTTGCTGGTAGCTGTTTTCTCGGCTGTGCGGTTGGCAAAGTTTAATATTGATACCCGCCAAAGCCACCACTTTATTGGCTTGCCTACACCGGCCAATGCCATGCTCATTGCCTCGCTGCCCCTCATTATAGAGTTTGCTGATGGGCGGTTTGATTTTATTATGCTGAGCCCCTGGTTTTTGTTCCCGCTCATTTTTTTAAGCAGTTATTTACTGGTGGCACCGCTGCCGTTAATTGCGTTAAAGTTTAAAGACTACTCCCTGCAAAACAATAAACCACGTTACCTGCTCATAGCCTCGGGCGTGTTGTTTACGTTGCTCTTCGGGTTTTTTGCCATACCACTTACCATAGGCACTTATATTGTGCTGTCCATTGTGTTCAGAAAAGAGATTGTGAGGTAGGTACAACCATTATCCCTTTTTCTTACATTTGAGTTTGTAAACTATGGGTGTTCTTTAGCAAAGAATGCAAAAACTAATTATATATAGATGCGTAATCCAGCCTGGCATAGAGATGAAATTATTTTGGCACTTGATTTATATTCCAAAATTCAGCCGGGTCAAATCAAAGCAAGCAACCCAGATATAAAGGAATTATCTAGAGTATTAAATCGACTACCTATTTTCGATGTCAAACCAGATGAGGCAAAATTTAGAAATGCTAATGGAGTTAGTTTAAAGTTAAGTAACTTTCTTGCAATAGATGAGTCCTATCATGGAAAAGGCATGAGGTCCTTTAGTAAATTGGATAAAAAAGTATTCAAAGAATTTGAATCGAATACAAAACGATTACATGAAGTTGCAAAAACTATTAGAAAAATAGCTGAAGACCCTAAATTACCTAACCAACTCTATCTGATACCTGAAGAGGAAGAGGGAGAAAAGAATGAGATACTTGAAGGGGCTGTAATATATAAATTACATAAGTTTAGAGAACGTAATACTGATATTGTTCTTAAAAAGAAGGAAGTAGAGTTTAAGAAAAACGGTAGCCTTCTTTGCGAGGCGTGTGAATTTGATTTTCACACTAAGTATGGTGAATTGGGATTTAAGTATATTGAATGTCACCATCGCACCCCACTGTCAGAATTTACCAGCTCAACGAGAACAACACTTCATGATTTAGCATTAGTTTGTTCAAACTGTCACCGCATGTTACATAGAAAGTTAGATACACTTAGTGTTGAGAATCTAAAACTATTATTAAGATATTAATTAACCAATTATATATGACAAATCCTGCTGAAAGTGAAGGTGAAGAATACATAGCTGATTATCTAAGGCAAGTAAATATTAAATTCATCCAACAGTGTCGTATTACAAACCTTACGGGTGATACATATCAATTTAGGGTCGCAGACTTCTATTTGCCTGACTACAAAGTCTATATTGAGTTTGAGGGGTTATATAACAATCCAGAGCACAAAAAGAACTATCAAGAGAAGAGTAAGATATACGCTACTAACAACATCCCATGTGTATACATATTTCCCGAGAATTTAGGGTTCATTTATTTTGCATTCGATAAACGAATTCAAAAAGAAATGAAAAAGTATAACCTCACAAAGGAACTTAGACGATATCATTTCAAGAAGTTAATAATGTACCATTCCGAAAGAGTGATTTTTATTGTCTTTTTTGCGCTTCTTGCTCTCTTTTACACTGATGTAAACTCTTTGAATCAACAAACTGGAATTAGGCTGGTTGGAATTTTAGGAATTGTATTCCAAGCCTCAAAAATTATTACAGCATATTTCGACATCTTCAAATTAGACAAACAACCTCTTGTATTAAAAAACACATAAAGGCCTCCTAATTATAAATTAAATGAAAAATCTATTTGAAAGCATGGATGAGGCTATACTCAAAGCCCCTCATGCAGACTTCATTAATTTGAAAAACCTTGCTTTAGCTGAATATAAAATCAACTATCACATCAACGATTGTTTTTCAATTACTAAGTTGGAAGATGTTTCAAGTAAGCACCAGTTACTTTTTCAAAAGTTTGAGAGTAGAGTTCAGCAGTCCAATCTGTTATTTATGGTGGATAGTATATTTCCTATTATACTATCAGATTTAGCATTAGATGTGCTATTAGGAAAGGTAATGTCATTCAGTGAATACATTTACGCAAAAAGAAGTCCAGTAGAAATTGGCATTTTAGCAAATGAAGAGTATTTGAAGTATAAGTTCTTTCAGTTTGTTCATTCACTGCTTTATTCAGATGTTTCAAGCAAGAAGGTTTGTGATGGGACGCTTAAAACAAACAAAGTTTTTTGTATCAAAAATGAATCTGGCGAAATTGATTTTTATACTTTCTATGAGCAACAAGCTTTGCAGCTACTATTGCTTGATAAGTTAAAGTTGGAGATTGATTTAACTTCATCAACCATTTCAAAATCCAACGTGAAAATTAACTTATTAATTCGCCTATAGAATAGTTCTTCACTGATTATCTCTGCTATGGAAAACATACTAAAGACCGTATTACTTGAGTATGAAAAAAGCCAGTTCATTCTTGATTTGGTTGAGCATGACTCAGGCACCACGTTTGTTAGCATTACTCAAAATATTCAAGGAATAGAAACCTCTCAAAAGTTAAAAATTAATCCGTCAGTCTTAACAGACATTCTATTTGTACTTCAACAGTATAATGAGGAAATTCACAAATCATTCCCTTCAGACCGCCACGCATATTTTAGTGAAGAAAAACAAAATAAAGTTGTTGCGAGGTTTTTAAAAGGAGTATCAATAGAAGATTTACTTCTACAATTCGATTGTAGTAAACAAATAATAGAACAAATCTTGTACAACAAGGGAATAGAAATACCACAACAGGATAAAGTGAAAAAGTATTACCACAGGCGCAAAAAGAAGTAACTTTATTCGCCCTTGCTCGTGTCTTCTCCTGTTCAAAAATTAAGTATTAGCGTATCAAACCTATGTTCCTATGTGTTTAACTCTTCGTGTTTTTACCACATAGGCACATAGAATTCACATAGGTATATAGAATTGAATGCTCGCTTGTATGTTCTGTTAAAGATTCTATCCCTCAGCCTTTGCTTCACTCCTCGCGATAGCGGTTTGTCGGGTAAGTGAAGTTTTACCTAGCTCAGTATGGGCAACAGTAGCAAAGACTATGTGCCCTATGTTTCTATGTGTTTAACTCCTCGTATTTTTACCACATAGGCACATAGAATTCACATAGGCATACTTGAAGAAATACAAGTTTGTGTTCTATTGAGGAAATCGCCACGTCATCCCATTCCGCAGCCTTTGCTTCATTCCTCGCGATGACGGTTGGTTAGAAAATAAGAAGTTTAAGATATGTTCTATGGCAACAACCTACCCATCATCCTCGGGAACGGAATGCTCTCGCGTACGTGAGGTAATTTGCAAATCCAGGTAACCAAACGTTCCAGTCCTAAACCAAAACCTGAGTGGGGTACTGAGCCGTATTTGCGCAAATCGAGGTACCATTCAAAAGCTTCCATAGGTAACTCGTGTTCGGTAATTTTTATGCGAAGCAAATCTTCGTTGGTTTCCCGCTCGCCACCACCTACTATTTCACCGTATCCTTCAGGAGCCAATACATCTACACCCCGTGCAAAACGATCATCATCCGGGTCGCGTTTCAGGTAAAAGGCTTTAACGGCATGTGGCCAGTTGTACACCATAATGGGTACGTTGAACAAACGTGTAATCACGGTTTCATCACTGCCGCCAAAATCGTTACCGTATTCAAAGTTGCGGGCGCTGTTGAGCCACTGCGGTATGTTGCGGGCCTGTTCTTCCAAATCAGCCAGCTCCTGTTTTAGTTTATCAATTTTGGCCTGGTTAAAACCAATTTCCCCTTTTTTCATGCCGGGTACTTTTATTTTTTCTTCGCGTTCGGCAATCTCCATTTTGGTGGCATCTATTTGCGACAGCACTTGAGCCAATTCATCTTCCAAAGAGGTAATGGCGTTTTTACCGTTCACATCCTGTTCGCCTTTAATGATGCGCACAGCCTCATCATACGTTAAACGCGGGAACGGTTGTGTGATGCTTTCCAGCACAGCCGTATCACGACCGATAATTTCCAGTTCCTTTTTGCAATCGCGCAACACATCGCTCACCACCCTGCGCAGGAAATTTTCAATCAGGTCCATGTTCTCGAAGATGTCGAAGAAAGCCATCTCCGGTTCAATCATCCAAAACTCTGTGAGGTGTCTGCGGGTTTTTGATTTCTCTGCACGAAACGTTGGTCCGAAAGTATAGATGCGTCCCATGGCCATGGCCATAGCCTCACCGTACAGTTGTCCGCTTTGTGAGAGGTAAGCCGTTTCTTCAAAATAATTGGTTTCAAACAGGTTGGTGGTGCCTTCGCAGGCGTTACCCGTAAAAATGGGAGCGTCCATTTCCACAAACTCATTCTCCTGAAAAAACTGGTGAATGGAATATATAATGCGGTTACGCACTTTCATAATGGCCCATTGGCGGGTAGAGCGCAGCCACAGGTGGCGGTTATCGGTTAAAAAATCAACCCCGTGTTCTTTTTTAGCAATGGGGTAATCTTCAGCAATCTGGTATATTTTTACGTCAGTAGCCTGTACCTCGTAACCACCTAACTGGCGCTCATCCTTTACCACGGTGCCCGTAAGGCTGAAAGAGCTTTCCAACTTAAGTTTTCCGGCATTTTCAAAAACCTCGGGAGTAACCTTAGCTGCATCTACCACACACTGGCAAAAACCGGTGCCGTCACGCAAAATCACAAACTCTAATCCCTTGCTGCTGCGTCTGTTGGATGCCCAACCCTTCAGGGTTATTTGCTGCCCTTCATATTTAGCTAAATCTTTAATATACATTTTATAACTTTGTTAGCGAATTAAGGCTGCAAAAATAAACGTTTCGCACGGATTTAACAGCCGGTATTTGGAACACTATTTGACAACGTACACCTGTCATGTTAAAACAAGGCCTACAGCAAAAGTTACTTCAGAAGCTCTCTCCGCAGCAAATTCAGTTTATTAAACTGCTGCAACTTAACACCACTGATTTAGAGCAACGTGTTGAGCAGGAGTTGATTGAGAACCCTGCACTCGAAAATACCAAAGACGATGAATTCAGCTCCGACATTACCGCAGATGTTGCCGTAAACGAGGCAGAACCCGAAATACGTGAAACCGAAGACGTGGTGGCAGACGAGCCGGAATCTATAATGGAAGACGATTTATTCGACCTTTCCGACTACACCAACAACGATGACTACGATAACGACAGCTTTCACTTAGCCGATGAAACCGGTGGTGAAGAAGACCGTAAAGAAATGCCTTTGGCCGGTGGAGCCACTTTTTATGATGCCCTGCTGGAGCAGTTTACCGCCATTTCCAACTCAGAGCACGAAACAGCTTTGGGCAAACAAATCATTGGTACCATTGACGAAGACGGTTACCTGCGCAGGCCACTGGATGCCATCATCAACGATTTGCTTTTTTCAGCCAACGTAGAAACTACTATCGAAGAACTGGAGCGGGTGTTGCACAAAATTCAAAACCTTGACCCCGCAGGTATTGCTGCCCGTAATTTACAGGAGTGTTTGTTGCTGCAACTGAAACGCAAAGACCACCACCACCCGGAAGTGTTGCTGGCACAACAGATTATCGAACACCACTTCGAAGATTTTACCAAAAAGCACTACGAAAAAATGACTCGTCAGCTCAAGATAAATGACGAGCAACTCAAAGACGCCATTCATATCATTACGCACCTTAACCCCAAGCCGGGAGAGAGTGACAGCGATACCAAAACACAATACATTACCCCTGATTTTATTCTGGTGGAAAACAACGGTAAGCTGGAAGTAGTGCTTAACTCACGCAATGCCCCCGACCTGCGCATAAGCCGCTCGTACATGGATACCATGAAGAGTTATGAGAAAAACCCGGGGAACAACAAACACCTGAAAGATACCGTTCAGTTCATCAAACAAAAGTTAGACAGTGCCAAGTGGTTCATTGATTCCATCAAGCAAAGGCAGCACACGCTTTTGGTAACCATGAACGCCATATTGCAATACCAATACGCATTTTTTGAAGACGGAGACGAGACCAAAATGCGCCCCATGATACTGAAAGACATTGCCGATAAAGTGGGGTTGGATGTGTCTACCATTTCTCGTGTGGCCAACAGTAAATATGTACAAACCGAGTTTGGTGTAATTTCGCTCAAGTTCTTTTTCTCAGAAGGTATTCAAACAGAAGAGGGCGAAGAAGTATCGAGCCGCGAGGTGAAACGTATTTTGCAGGATGCCATTGGCAATGAAGACAAGCACAAACCATTGCCCGATGAAAAGCTGATGGAAATTCTGAAAGAAAAAGGATACAACATTGCCCGCAGAACGGTGGCCAAATACCGCGAGCAGCTGAACATTCCCGTAGCCCGATTGCGTAAAGAAATTTAATGAACCGCAGCACCGCTTACCGCGTATCCGGAGTTTTTCACCCGCTGTTTTTAAACGCTGCGGGTTTTGCCTTACTTTTTCTTATTGCACCTTCGCTGCACCGCTATACCCCGCAAGCCATTGGGTTGGTCATCGGTTTGTTTACCTTAAGTACAGTAGTGCTGCCCCTGCTAGCCATCTCCTTATTAAGATTAAACGGGATGGTACAAAGCATGGAGCTGGAAACACAGCAGGAGCGCAAACTGCCCTTACTCATCACCGCTTTGTTGTATGTAAGTATATATTACTTGTTTCAAAAACTGCAGCTTGATTTTGTGTTGTTGCGTTATGCACTGGCGGCTTCATCGGTGTTAATCTTTGTGTCGCTCACCAACAATTTTTATAAAATAAGTCTGCATGCTACAGGTGTAGGAGCTCTGTTGGGTTTTTTAGTAAAAGTCTCCCACTTTTCCATGTTTGACATTCGTCCGTTGTTTGCGCTCATGTGCGTGGCCGGGGGCTGGGTTATAGCGGCACGACTTTTTGCGGGGGCACACTCCGTTGCACAAATCATCTGGGGTTTGTCGGGTGGTTTTTTGCTCATGTGGCTGGTGTTTTAAGCAGCAAAACAGGCTATTGCCCGCTGTAGGTTAATTCCGTTTGGCACTTTCATCAAATTCGATTTCCTTTGTTTTATGATTCATCGCGAAGGTCTAGCTACCATTTTTATTACTGTTGCCGTTTTGTTTGGTTTAAACTGGGCAGTGCAACACTTTTTGCCTGAGCCTGTTATTATTCAGCAACTGGTTCTGTTTGTGTCCACCATTTTTCTACTGATTATTCTGCAGTTCTTTCGTAACCCACCGCGCCACACCCAGGTTAATGAGCAACACGTTATCTCACCGGCTGACGGTAAGGTGGTGGTGATAGAAGAAGTAGAAGAGCCCGAGTATTTTAAGGGCAAACGCCTACAGATATCCGTGTTTATGTCACCGTTTAATGTGCACGTTAACCGCAATCCTGTTTCAGGAATTGTGAGCTATTTCAAATACCACCCGGGCAAATACTTAGTGGCCTGGCACCCCAAATCATCTACCGAAAACGAGCGCACCACTACCGTTATTAAAACCAAAAGCGAGCAGGAGGTATTGTTCCGTCAGATAGCCGGTGCACTGGCCAAGCGCATTTGCTGGTACGTTAAAGAAGGTCAGCCGGTGCAGCAGGGCGGGGAAATGGGATTTATTAAATTCGGTTCTAGAGTAGACATTTACCTGCCCTTAGACGCGAAAGTAAACGTACAACTGAATCAGAAAGTAAGCGGAGGCGAAACTGTTTTAGCTGAAATATAGCCTTGTGGTACAATAATTGTCAACTAAAAGAAACACTTAAATAAATACACCATGAAGAAATTACTCGTAATGTTAGCTTTCATAGGCCTTGGAGTTGCTTACGCTAACGCACAAACTCCTGTAACAACAACCCCTGCACCTGCTACCACCACTACTCCGGCACCGGCAGCAGATGATAAAAAGGACGACAAAAAATCATGCTGCAGCAGCAAAGGAAAAAAGGACGACAAATGTGCAACCGATCACAAAGCCAGCAAAAAGGACAAAAAATCATGCTGCTCTTCTGATAAGAAAAAAGCACATTGCGATGCTGATAAAAAAGAAGACGAAAAAAAGACGGAGACCAAGTAATTGTTCCGTTAGTTATACCAAAGCCGGATGTTTACAGTCCGGCTTTTTATTTTTATACCCATGAGCACCAACATAACCGAAGCCTTAAACCAACACTTTCCCTTTTTTGATGATGACCTGAAACAGGTGATTATCCGCAACGGACAGATGGCCCGTTTTAAAGCAGGAGACGTGTTGATGCGCAGCGGGCAGTTTATGAAATACACCCTGCTCATTACGCAGGGCCACATCAAATTATATACTGACGGAGAAGACGGGGAGGAGTTTTTTATGTATTACCTCGAACCCGGTCAGGCTTGTGCATTGAGTTTTGTGTGTGCTGCCCGCAACAAAAAAAGTGACGTGGAAGCCATAGCCATAGCAGACAGCGAGGCCATCTTACTACCCATAGAGTTGATGGATGAGCTGATGGCCAAATACAAGAGCTGGTACTATTTTGTACTCGAAACCTACAGGGCCCGTTACCAGGAAATGTTGGACGTTATTCGCAGTGTGGCTTTTCAAAGCATGGATGAGCGGCTGGAGTATTACCTCATCAAACAAAAAAATGCGCTCAACTCCGCCACCATTGCGCTCACACATGAGCAAATAGCCAATGACCTCAACTCCTCGCGTGTGGTTATCTCCCGCCTGCTCAAACAAATGGAAATTAAAGGAAAAGTAAAGTTACTGCGCAACGCTATTGAGTTAAAGCTGTAAAATGTAGTGCAATCAGTTCAAAAAAGTAAGTGTAAATTCTTCTTTCTTTATCAAGGATAGGTACTTGTCCTGTATCCAACATAAACACATAGGCACATAGATTTTTTTGATGTTGAATACCTATGTGGCTATGTTTCTATGTGTTTTATCTTCTTTTACTTCGTAGTCCGATAGCTATAGGACACATAGAGGAGTTGACTACCTAGGAGCATAAAAGAGCGCCCTTGATAGCACAACACGATAAAGCTGTAATCTTCTTTTGTAACATTTGTAACGTAGCAATCAAATTAATACCTTCACCTTTGTATCCGTAAATAAGATACAAATGGAAATAGCAGGTTATTTAGCATCAGCACTTATCGGAATCTCACTTGGCCTTATTGGCGGTGGAGGATCCATTCTTACCGTACCGGTATTGGTTTATCTTTTTGGCGTGAATGCCGTAGAGGCCACCGCCTACTCTTTATTTATTGTGGGAGCCACCAGTTTGGTGGGTACTTTCCCTAAATACAAACAAGGATTAGTAGACGTTAAAACAGGATTAATTTTTGGCGCACCATCCATTGCAGCCGTTTACCTTACCCGTAAATTTTTGGTGCCGGCTATACCAACAGAAATTTTTACCGCAGGAGATTTTGTGGTAACCAAAAGTATTCTGATGATGTTACTTTTTGCCGCGCTGATGGTGTTTGCCTCAGTAAGCATGATTCGTGATAAAAAAGCAGTCAGCGAAGAACCCAAAACAGATAAAGGATTCAACTACCCGATGATTCTGGCTGAAGGCGCCATAGTGGGTATGCTCACGGGATTGGTTGGTGCAGGCGGTGGGTTTTTAATTATACCCGCACTGGTATTGTTCACCGGTTTGTCCATGAAAAAAGCAGTAGGCACCTCGCTCATGATTATTGCCGCGAAGTCACTGATTGGTTTTACGGGAGATTTGGGCCATTTCGAAATGAACTGGAACCTGCTCATCACCGTTTCCATCATTGCCATTGCCGGTATCTTTTTGGGCAATTACCTCTCGTTAAAAATTGACGGAGCAAAACTTAAAAAAGGATTTGGCTGGTTTGTATTGGTGATGGGAGTTTACATCATTATTAAAGAGTTGTTTCTTTAATGTAACATAGGTTACACGCTTGTGTAACAAAAGTGACCGACCGCAAAAAGAAAGAGTACGAACTTTGTACCAACAAAAGAAAAAAGTATAACACACAAAAAATAATACAACCATGAAAGTAGAACAGATTTATACAGGATGTTTAGCACAGGGTGCTTACTACATTGAATCAAACGGAGAAGCAGTAGTTATTGATCCGCTGCGTGAAATTACTCCTTACCTCGAAAGAGCCGCAGTAACCAACGCCAAAATCAAATACGTATTCGAAACGCACTTCCATGCTGATTTCGTTTCGGGTCATATTGATCTGGCAAAAGCTACAGGCGCTCAAATTGTTTACGGACCAACTACCATGAAAATGGGTTTTGAAACACTGGTAGCGGAAGACGGACAGGAATTCAAAGTGGGTGATGTTACCTTTAAAGTATTACATACTCCCGGTCATACCATGGAAAGTACCTGTTACTTATTAAAAGATGAGAGCGGAAAAGACTATGCTTTGTTTAGCGGAGACACGTTGTTTATTGGAGATGTAGGTCGCCCCGATTTAGCACAGAAAGTTGTGGCCGACTTAACACAAGACAAGTTAGCCTCACATTTATTTGATTCCCTGCGCAACAAAATTATGCCGTTGGGTAATGACCTTATTGTTTATCCCGCTCACGGTGCAGGTTCAGCTTGTGGTAAAAACATGAGCAAAGAAACCTTTGATACCCTGGGTCACCAGAAAGAAACCAATTATGCACTGAGAGCTGATATGACCCGTGAGGAATTTATTAAAGAAGTCATCACCGGTTTAATGCCTCCGCCTGCTTATTTCCCCAAAAACGTAATGATGAATATACAAGGGTATGACAGCATTAAAGAGGTGCTTGAAAGAGGAACTCAGGCATTAAGTCCTGAAGCATTTGAAGCAGCTGCCAACGAAACCGGAGCACTTATTCTGGATACGCGCAAAGCGCAGGAGTTTGCCAAAGGTTTTGTACCTAATTCCATCAACATTGGTATTGACGGAAACTTTGCTCCGTGGGTGGGCGCATTAATTCCCGATATTAAACAAGAGATATTGATAGTTGCTGAAGCCGGTCGTGAAGAAGAGATAGTAACCCGTTTGGCCCGTGTGGGATATGACCATGCCATCGGTTACCTCAAAGGTGGTTTTGATGCCTGGAAAAATGCAGGTAAAGAAACCGACAGCATTCCTACCGTTAGCGTAGAAGAGTTTGCAGCAGCCGAAGTGGCCAACCCCGAAATCAATATTCTGGATGTAAGAAAACAATCCGAGTACCTTTCAGAACATATTGTGAATGCTGAAAATGCCCCATTGGATTACATAAACGAAAGCATGTTGAAGGTAGATAAAAACAAAACCTACTATGTGCATTGCCAGGGTGGTTACCGCTCCATGATTTTTGCTTCCACATTAAAAGCACGCGGTTATGATAACCTCATTGATGTAGACGGTGGTTTTAAAGCTATCAAAGATTCAGGAAAGTTTAAGGTAACGGAATACGTTTGCCCTTCCACATTATTGTAAGTTCAATTTTTATTAATGCCGATTATGTTTAATTCACTTTTTAAAAAATCATACGAAGATCTAAACGGAACAACTTTCAAACAAACATTTGAAAGTACACCGGGTGCAGTGTTGCTGGATGTGCGTACCCCAATGGAATATGCCGCTGGCAGTATTCCGGGTTCAGTTAACATGGATATTATGGGATACGATTTTCAGGATGACGTAGCTAAGCTGGATAAGAGCAAAACCTATTTTATCTATTGCCGCAGTGGCAACCGTAGCGGACAAGCCTGTGCCATTATGAGCGAGATGGGATTTACCACTTATAACCTTTCAGGAGGCATTGGTGCCTGGCCCTTTAATTAAAACTTTGCAACAGTTCATCACCCGGTGAACTGTTGTTTGACCTTTATAAAACAAACTGACAATGGAAAAAATACTAGTACCGGTTGATTTCAGCGACATCTCTGCATACGGCAGTAGTCTGGCTGTGAAAGTGGCGGCTCACTTACATGCCGAGTTACATTTTATTCACGTGGTACCCTTACCCTCGCACGTGTTATTAACTCCCGAAGGAGAAGTATTTGAAGACGGGGATTTTGACACCAGTATTCCTAAAAAGCGGAAGGAAGAAGCCTTGCTGCAAATGAAAATATGGGTGGAGAAATATTACCCCTCAGCAGTAAATTGTGTGTGCTACGGACATGTGAACGAAGACATCATCAAATATGCCGATAAACATCAGGCAAGTCTGATAGTGATGGGAACACATGCTGTTTCAGGAGTTAAGGAATTGCTTGCCAATAGCCACAGTGAGTACATCGCTATGCATAGCCACATTCCGTTGATGACATTGAAATGTGACCGCTCTGATATGGAAGTGAGAAAAATTGTATTGGCCGGCAGCTTTAAGGAAGACGATGTGCCGCATTGTGAAATGGCCCTGGCTATACAAAAAGCATTTAAAGCACAACTGTACTTGTTGCGGGTAAATACGGCAAATAATTTTTTAGCTGACGGAGAAGCTTTCCGTCACATGAGAGCATTTGCTGAAAAGCACCGGCTGGAAAATGTGGAATTTGCAGTATACAGTGACAATGATGTAGAGGAAGGGATTATGCACTTTGTAGCCAAAAACAACATTGACATCATTGCCATTGGCAGTAAACAACGTACCGGTTTGAATAAAATCATTAACGGATGTGTATCTGCTGATTTACTGAACCACGTATACAAACCAATTTTAACTTTTAAACTGAAAGACTAATATGATAGACTTACTTAAAGAGCCGTGGCCGTGGTACGTAAGCGGCCCCATCATCGGAATATCAGTTCCGCTTTTGCTTATACTGGGAAATAAAATGCTGGGCATATCCTCCTCATTGAGGCATGCCTGCGCTGCGGTAGCTCCTTTCAATATTCAGTTTTTGAAATACAACTGGAAAGCGGAGATGTGGAACATCTTTTTTGTTACCGGTATTTTGCTGGGAGGTTTTATCGGAGGTGTTTTATTGAATAACGGAGAACCCGTAAACATATCACCTCAAACGGTAGAAGATATCAAAGCACTGGGCATTACTTCATTTGACGGACTATTGCCTTCAGACATTTTCAGCTGGCAAACAGTATTCTCTTTGCAGGGATTAATCATCATTGTATTGGGTGGATTCATGATTGGTTTCGGATCGCGTTATGCGGGTGGTTGCACATCGGGCCACGCCATTATGGGTTTGTCAAGCTTGCAATGGCCATCATTGGTTGCCGTGATATTTTTCTTTATCGGTGGTTTGCTGATGACGCACATTTTATCTCCATTAATTTATTCACTATTCTAAACCGTCATTCATGAAAAACATTAAATATTTATTAGTGGGTATATTGTTCGGAACAGTATTAACTAAAACAGAAGCCGTTTCCTGGTTTCGCATTCAGGAGATGTTCCGCTTTCAGAGTTTTCACATGTACGGCATTATCGGTTCTGCTATTGCAGTAGGAGCACTGTCGGTGTGGTTGCTTAAAAAGTTCAAAGTAAAATCCATTAACGGAGAAGAAATTGTTATCCCCGATAAGCAATTCAGTAAAGGACAAATTTATGGCGGTACTATTTTCGGGATGGGATGGGCTTTAGCCGGTGCCTGTCCGGGTCCGTTGTATGCCTTGCTGGGTGCAGGTTACTCTGTAATAATAGTTGGCTTGCTCAGTGCCATGTTGGGTACCTGGGTGTACAGTTACCTCAAACCAAAATTACCTCATTAATCATGAACACAGCATTAAAAAACCTGAGTGTGGTCCGTATCATTCGTTTGGTATTTGGCCTGTTGGGTATAGTAGCTTTTGCGATGAGTAAGGATCCGATTTTTGCACTTATAGGCGGTGTGCTTTTGGTGCAGGGAGTATTGAACTCAAGTTGCGGTATTGGTGGCTGTGGTTATCCTCAGTACAAGAAAATAAAAGAGCAGGACGTAAAAGAAGTAAATTTTGAAGAGATAAAATGAAAAGTAACATAACATTTTTTGCAGCCATCTTCGCTTTAATCATGAGCAGTTGCAATGCACAAAATAAAATAAGTGCAGATGAGTTTGAGCAGAAGATGAAAGAGAACAATACCATTCTGGTTGATGTACGCACACCGCAAGAGTTTGCTGAGGCGCATTTAAAAGGAGCGGTGAACATTGATATTTATGCTTCTGATTTTGCAGCACGCATGAATGAGCTGGATAAAACAAATACGATTTTGTTGTATTGCCAAAGCGGCAACCGTAGCGGACAAGCAGCAAGTCAACTTGCTGAATCAGGTTTTGCCGCTATATATGATTTGAAGGGTGGCATAGGAGAATGGAAACGTTTGGGTAAGCCTACCGAGTAAAATGATAAAATCATTACCATACGTTCTGGGCATTCTGCTTTTGCTGGGTATTGTACTTACGGTAAATGATATGCCGCAAGTAACAGAAGAATATGCAGTAGTAACAGCACAACCAACAACACCCGAGCAGTCACTTTGGAAGACTCCGGATGTAGCAACAGTTCCGTCAGGTGAAGAAGGGGAGTTGGTTAAGTATGGCAAAGAACTGGTACAGTTTACTTCTGCGTATTTAGGTCCGAAAGGAACGGTGATGCACACTTCCAACGGTATGAATTGCCAGAACTGCCACCTGGATGCCGGTACTAAACCCTGGGGGAATAATTATTTTGCGGTGTACTCTACCTATCCCAAATTCAGAGAACGTTCCGGTGCTATTGAAACTATTCCCAAGCGGGTGAACGATTGTTTTGAACGCAGTTTAAACGGCACAGCACTCGACACTAACGGAAAAGAAATGCGGGCCATTGTAGCTTACATTAAATGGCTGGGCACAGGAGTAACTCAAGGAGAAAAACCTGCGGGCAGCGGCATTTGGGAACTACCTTTTTTGGACCGCGCAGCTAATCCGCAAAACGGTGCTTTGGTATACGAACAAAAGTGCCAGAGTTGTCATCAGGCAGATGGTGCCGGTATTTTAAACGTAGAAAAAACGGCTTACACATTCCCGCCTTTATGGGGAAAGAACAGCTATAACAACGGAGCAGGACTTTTCCGCCTTTCACGATTTGCAGGATATGTAAAAACAAACATGCCTCTGGGTGCTTCACACGATGCCCCTCAACTTACAGATGAAGAAGCCTGGGACGTGGCAGCATACGTAAACAGTCAGCAACGCCCGCAGAAAGATTTGAGTAACGATTGGCCGAACATTTCAGGCAAACCGGTGGATCATCCCTTCGGACCTTTTGCTGACGGATTTTCAGCACAACAACACAAGTACGGGCCCTTCTCACCCATTAAGGAAAAGAGAGAGTCCATGAAAAAGAATAAAAAATAAATACCACACTTAAGTTTCACAGATATGAAAAGTAAAATACTTTTTACTCTGGCAGCTTTACTCCTATGGATGAGTAATACCGCCTTTGCACAGAAAAACAAAAAGGAGCCATTCAAAAAACATCAGATTGTGATGCAGCTCACCTCGGCTGATGTGTTGGTGCATAAGAGTTTGGTAAAACAGTTGAATAATTTAAAAAACGGCTGGGGCGATACAGTAGCCATTGAAGTGGTGTGCCACGGTCCGGGCCTTGATTTTCTGGTTACAGAAAAAACCAAATACAAAGAAGAAATATATAAACTCAAAGAACGAGGCATCGTATTTACTGCATGTGAAAATTCCATGCGCGAAAGAGAAGTTACCAAAGAAGCCATATTGCCGGATATGCATTTTGTGCTGATGGGAATAGGAGAAATTGTATTAAAGCAGGAGCAAGGTTGGACGTACATTAAAGCAGGGTTTTAAGTGAAAAAGATTTTTTTATACATCAGCCTCTTCTTGTCATTCTCCGCAATGGCGCAGCATCAGCCGTATATTCACTACTCGGAACATGAGCGCGATACAACAGATACAAAAACGCTTCAGCAGTTCCTTCGCAAGGGAGAATTTTTTGGTCACACGCGCTACTTCTTTATGGCTACGGATAATGCAGCGGGTCTGTCAGATTATTATGCCAATGGTTTTGGTATGGGCATCGGCTATGAAACCGGCAGGTTCAAAAACTTTCAGGTAGGCATCAGCGGATTTTTTATTTACAACATTCACTCCTCAGATTTAAGTACCAAAGACGCAGCAACAGGATTACCTAACCGATACGAAATGGCTTTGTTTGATATGGAGAATCCCAAAAACCACCGCGACATGGATCGTCTGGAGGATTTATACATTCGCTATACATATAAAAAATCATTTGTAAAATTTGGTAAGCAACACATCAAAACTCCGTTTATCAATCCGCAGGATGGACGCATGCGACCTACACTGGCAGAGGGCGCAGTGGTGGAATGGAACCAGGTAAAAAACCTGAAGGTAGATGCGGGTTGGTTGTATGGCATCTCTCCCCGGGGCACAGTGAAGTGGTACGGTATAGGCGAATCTTTTGGGGTATATCCGGGAGGTGTTAACCCCGATGGAACCAAATCAGGCTATGCGAATAATGTTTCATCAGACGCGTTGTTTTATTTGGGAGTTACCAAAAATTTTGGAAAAAACACCCGCGTTCAGTTGTGGGATCAGTACGTTGATAATGTATTTAACACAGCACTGCTTCAGGTGAACAATGAGTGGGGTATAAATTCTGATAAGTCGTCACAATTGGTTTCCGGTGCGCAGGTAATTTTTCAGCAAGCACTCCACAACGGTGGCAATGCCGATCAATCCAAAACGTTCATGTTAAAAAACAATGAGGCGTATACTTACGGGCTTCGGTTGGGTTATGCTAAAAAAGATAAGTGGGCCATTACGGCTAACTACAACCACATAGCGGGAACAGGCAGGTACCTGATGCCGCGCGAGTGGGGACGTGATCCGTTCTTTACCTTTATGCCACGAGAACGAAACGAGGGCTTTGGAAATGCTGATGCGATGAATGTGGTATGGAGTAAAACCTTTAAAAAGGCAGGAATAAAATCTGACATTGGTTACGGACACTTTTATCTGCCTGATGTAAAAAACACCGCACTTAACAAATATGCCTTACCTTCTTACAGTCAGTTTAATGCCGACATCAGGTATGGATTTAAAGGATTTTTAAAAGGCATGGAGCTGCAGTTTTTGTATGTTTACAAAGCACCTTTGGGTAAAACATACGGTGACGATAAATATGTTTTTAATAAGGTAAACATGTCGTTGTATAATGTAATTTTGAACTATCACTTTTAACAAACTTTAACATGAGCGATCAGCATAACGAACAGGAAAAAACAGCAGCAAGTCGCAGGGACTTTATTAAAACTATCGGTGCCTTGGGTGCAGGCAGCGGGCTGTTAATGAGCGCCCCGCTTTTGGCTCATGGAGAAGAATCAGAAACGGAGGAGCAGTTGAGTTCGAATGGCAAACCTTCCGACTCACCCGCTACCGTTACCATTTTACAAACTACCGATGTGCACTGTCAGGTACATCCACACGATGAATTGTTTTGGGAAAACAACAAAGCCGTATTTCGTAAAACAGGCGGTTATGCTCACCTGGCTACTTACCTCCATAAAGAAAGACAGAAGAATAAAAATACGTTTCTGATAGATACCGGTGATATGTTTCAGGGCAGTGAACTTTCAGTAAAAACTACCGGAAAAGCCATTGCACCTATTCTCAATGAGCTGGGATATAACCTTTACCTGCCGGGCAACTGGGAGGTAATTTATTATAAAAAGGCCATGCAAACGTTGTTGGGTTCACTTACTGCGCCAAAGGTATGTGCCAACATGTACCATGATTTGGGAGAAGGCAAAAAAGGTGAACTCATTTTTCATCCGTATTACATCTGGAACGTAGCCGGAATAAAAATCGGGTTTTTAGGTTATACCGATCCGCTGGTGCCCATTCGTCAGTCGCCCAATTACAGCAAAGGAATTATTTACACCAAGCCGGAAGAAAACCTGGCGCATTATGTTGATGTGTTGCGTAACGATGAGCAGTGTGCTTATGTGATTATGCTATCGCATTTAGGATTATCGCAACAAATTGCTTTAGCTAACTCACCGGAGTGCAAAGGAGTGGATTATATTTTTGGCGGGGATACACACGAGCGTGTGCGCAAACCCATCATTTGCAAATACAGCAAAGTGGTAGAGCCCGGAGCATTCGGCTCGTTTGTAGGCAAATTAGATCTTACCGTACAAGGCGGAAAAGTAGTTGGGGAAGAATACATTTTAGATGAAGTTGATCCGAATAAAAATAAAGCGGATAAAAAAATAGCAGCACTCATTAAAGCAAACGAACAACCTTTTGCTGAAGATATTTATAAGGTGGCAGGTTACAGCACCATTCCGCTCTACCGCTATTTTGTAGTGGAGAATACCATTGACACATTGATACTCGATGCGTTGAAATGGCAGGTACCTGAAGTGGACATTGCGCTCTCCAATGGATTCCGTTTTTGTCCGCCACGCACTACACCCGACAGCACAGGCAACATTCCCATCACCAACGGATTTATTTTTGACATGCTGCCCGTAGACAGTACGGTACGCACCGCACAGGTAACAGGTAAACAAATTTTCGACTGGCTGGAGAAAGAATTGAACAACGTATTTGCCAAAGATGCTTCGAAACGTTTTGGTGGCTGGGTAATCAAATTCAAAGGCATGACGGTTACGTTCAAAGCTTTTGAAGAAATGGGAAAACGTGTACAGGAAGTTAAAGTTGCCGGGCAGCCATTGGATTTAAATAAAGTGTACAGCATTTGTGCCTGTGAACGAGATGGCGACCCCGCTGATATGTTGTGCAGAATAAAAGGAGTGGCCAACGCCAAAAATACAGCACACACCCTGCACAGTGTTATGCGCAATTACCTGGCAAAAAATTCTCCGGTATCACCTGTTCCTCCGCTAAGTGCTAAGGTGCTGGACGCGCCTCAAACATTGCTTACACAGGTTTACGGTGTAGATTATGAGTTTAGATAACAGTACAGCCCGACAGGGTTTAAAAGAAAATTTGCCGCAGTTTATCTGGCTGGTAGTCATCAACGGTTTTGTTGGTGCTATGGCAGGTTTGGAACGTACGGTGATTCCTGCTTTTGCTGAAGAGCGTTTTCACATTACCAGTTACGTGGCCCTGCTTACTTTTATTGCAGGCTTTGGTTCAGCTAAAGCAATAGCCAATTTATTTACAGGCATTTTAGGAAGTAAATTCAACCGCAAGCAACTGCTTATTTCAGGATGGTTGTTGGCCTTACCGGTTCCGTGGATGATGATGTATGCCTCAGACTGGGGTGTGGTGGTATTGGCCAATGTGTTGCTGGGCTTTAATCAGGGATTGGCCTGGTCAAGCACCGTGATTATGAAAATTGATCTGGTGGGTAAAAAACAACGTGGCTTAGCTATGGGGCTCAATGAATTTGCCGGATACATCAGTGTAGGATTGGGAGCTTTGCTGGCAGGGTATATCGCAGCAGTGTATTCGCCTGCTGAAGCATTGTTTATTCCGGCCATTGTGCTCTCGGCAGTTGGTTTGTTACTGTCGGTTTTTATTGTGCGCGATACAGCTCATTTTGCGGTTATGGAAAACCTGATTTATGAGCGGGGCACTCCGCTGAAAAATATCTGGAAGGAAGTAACGTATGCACACAAGAATCTTGGTCCGGTTACACTCAACGGATTTATCAATAATTTTAATGACGGCATTACCTGGGGCTTGTTGCCATTGGTTATTGTAAAAACAGGCATCAGTATGCAGCAATCAGGTTGGTTGATTGCGCTGTATCCCTTGACCTGGGGCCTCGTTCAATTATATACCGGCAAACGCGGAGATACACACTGCAAAAAACAACTGATTACCGCAGGTATGGTAACACAGGGTGCAGGCATGTTACTGCTGTTTTTTAATTTTAATGTTCCGTTGCTGGCAGCAGGTTTAGTTTTGATGGGCGTGGGAACCGCATTAGTGTATCCCAGTTTTTTATCAACCGTAGCAGAAAACACTTTACCCAAGCAACGTTTAATGGCCTTAAGCATATTTCGTTTCTGGAGAGATTCAGGTTACGTGGCCGGGGCGTTGCTGGGAGGTCTGCTGGCCGATTTTATAGGCATTCCTTACACGCTGCTCTTCACTGCCGGTATTACTATTTTAGCCGGCCTGTATGCAGAGTACCGCATGTGTTGTACCAACAAATTGGTTTGGAACAGCAACATGTGTGTGGAGGTGTATTGATCTCATAGGCCTGTGTAACCAATGTTACACTCCGGTAATTTATAGACCCTCAACTTTGAGGAAAATAAATTAAGGATGAAACAAATACTAACTACGTTTCTTTTGGTAGCAGCAAGCGCATTTGTATCAAGTGCACAATTTACCAACTACACTGTTACTTTGGAACCAATGCAGATAAATGGTTTGCCGGGTTTACAATCTTACGCCTGGGGTAAACACAACGGCAAATGGATTCTTATCGGAGGTCGATTAGATGGTTTACACCGCAGGCAACCCTTTGCAG
Source organism: Bacteroidia bacterium (assembly GCA_041675505.1). GTDB lineage: Bacteria > Bacteroidota > Bacteroidia > UKL13-3 > UKL13-3 > JAGPCK01. Next base: position 176,209 of record JBAYTR010000010.1, read on the forward strand.
CATTTGCAACAGCAGGAAACAATACAAACATTTATGTTGTTGACCCCGTAACTAAAAATTTGTGGAGTGCAGCTTTAAGTAGTTTGCCCGCAAGCATTGCCGAACAATTGCAAAGCACCAACATGCAGTTTTACCAAAAAGACAACATGCTGTACATAGCAGGTGGCTACGGGTACTCTGCAACAGCGGCTAACCATATTACACACCCTTACCTCACAGCAATTGACCTGGCCGGATTAAGTTCAGCCATTATCAACGGACAAGCCATCACCTCACACATACGGCAAATAAGCAACCAGCAAATGGCTGTTACAGGCGGACATATGGGCATGTTAGATTCCATGTTTTATCTGGTGTGTGGCAATCGTTTTGACGGTCGCTACAATCCAATGGGTAATCCTACATTTACACAAGCATACACCAACCAGATTCGTAAATTTACTATTGACGATAACGGTACCAACTTAACCATTAAAAACTATTCAGCAGTTACTGATTCAGTTAACCTGCACCGCAGAGATTATAACATGACTCCGGGTTTCACTGTAAACGGAGCACCTGATTACACCATTTGGACAGGTGTGTTTCAATACGCTTTGGATTTGCCCTGGCTCAATACCGTATCGCTCAACAGCAACGGACATTCGGTAAACAACGGTTTTAATCAGTACCTCAGCCAATACCACTCAGCTAATTTGCCCATGTATGATTCCTCAGCCAATAGCATGTACACCCTGTTCTTCGGAGGAATAAGCCAATATTATGCAAACGATAGCGGTAACGTGATACGTAATGACAGTGTTCCTTTTGTAAAAACCATCAGCTATGTAAAACGTGATGCCAACGGCAACAGGAGTGAGCACCTTTTAAAGCAACAGATGCCCGGTTATGTGGGTGCCGGTGCAGAGTTGATACTAAGTGACGGAATAGCACATTACGACAATGAAGTTGTAAAGATGAACAGCATACAGGGAGACTCCGTTTTAGCAGGATACATCGTAGGCGGAATTAACAGCAGTGCCAAAAATATTTTCTGGATAAACGATGGTACACAAAGCACTGCAAATGCTGATGTATACAAGGTTTGGTTTATTAAGCACACCAACACTGCTGTGATCAACGTACAAGATCCGGTGCAATGGAAAGTGAGCATTTACCCCAACCCTTCCGACTCGCAGTTTAATTTGCGTTTGCAAAACTTCAACCCTCAGGATTGGATTCAGGTAAAACTTACCGATGTACAAGGCCGCCTCATTTCAAAGGTATATGATGGAAAAGCCATAGCTGATGTTATTGAAGTATCCACGAAACAACTGAGCAAAGGAGTGTATTTTCTTACCATCCAAAGCGGCCAGGTGTGGCACGTGGAGCGGGTGGTGGTGAAGTGAGGTATTATTCTTTTTTTGATACAAGAGCTCAGAGTAATATCAGCTTTTTGTAACATTTAATCACCTTCGAAAAACTTTCGCTATGAAACAAGTGGGCTGCCTTAGCCCATCCCATAATGACGGAAGGTGCTTGCTTTTTTGGTATGCAGATTTGATGTATTTTTACAAAACATCACACAAACGTTTTCAAAAAATATCTGACTAACTAAAATAAACATACCATGAAAAAGAGAGACAAAATCATTTATTGGGTAGCTACCGTTTGGCTGAGTTTAGGGATGGTTTCAACAGGCATTGTGCAACTTTTGCACCTGGATGAAGAGGTTCAAAAAATGAGCGCCTTGGGTTACTCCTCCTACTTTCTTACCATCATTGGTATTTGGAAAATAGCGGGCGTAGTGGCTGTGCTTGTTCCAAAATTCCCTTTGCTTAAGGAATGGGCCTATGCAGGATTTTTCTTTTTAATGTCGGGAGCAATTTTCTCTCACCTGGCAGCGGGAGATGCTGCGGTAGAATATTTTGGCCCAACCTTATTACTTGTTTTAACGGTCATCTCTTGGTTTTACAGACCTGCCGAGCGTAAAATTTCAAACGCGTAAGTAATCAGGAAACCAACAGTAAATCCAAGGCAGGATAAATTGATTTCTTGCCACAGATAAGATGGGTTTATCCGGGTTCGAAAGGCAGGTTGTGTATACTTTGAGCCTGAACGAGGCGGATAATATTAGCACTTTATAGTTGTGTATTGCCATTTATTTTAAGATTAATAAACTTTATAGTTGCATATTGCAATAATAGCTGTACCTTAGCGGCCTCAACCTATCTATGAGCACAGTAGCAGAAGTAGCTTACTTTCTAAAAGACTTCAAAGAAAAAATGAAGTTTTGGGATGTACTCTTTCGTGACGACAGAGGTAAGAATGCCCGGGCACTTGTGGATTTAGAACTTCGCCCCGTTGAGCGAAAAGCCATTCTGGAAGCACTTGAAACCAAAGATTACAGTGAAGGCCCTCTCAAAGAAAATCTTTACGGAGGTGCTGATATGTGGGTGTTTGGTAAAACAGTTAAGAAAAAGGAAGTGTACATCAAAATTACAATGGGTGCCATGGGTAGTAGTGTTATCTGCATTTCCTTTCACTTGGCGCAGCACAAAATGATCTATCCTTTAAAATAAAATAGATATGAAAAGTCCGATTACAGGTAAAGAAATGAAATTGATCAAAGAGAAGAGGTCAATGGATTTCAGAAAGGAAACTTTTGAAATTGTTTTTCATTGTTACCAATGTGAAGATAGTGGAGAACAATTTACCACAACGGCATTAGATGAAGTGAATATGAATCAGGTATTTAATCAATACCGCGATAAATTCAACATTCCGTTTCCGGATGAAATTATAAGAATCAGGGAGAAGTACGGTTTGTCTGCAGTAAAAATGTCGGAGATATTAGGATTTGGCGTAAACAGTTACCGTCAATACGAAGCAGGCGAAATGCCCAGCGCTGCAAATGCCAAGCTCATTCAAATGGTTGACGACCCGAAGTATTTTATTGATATGGTGGAGTTATGTGCCACGTTAGACGATAAAACAAAAGCAAAGTATATTCAAAAAGCACAATTTTTAGCAGAGGAAAGAAAGCGAAATATTTTCCACCTGAATTTTAGAGAATATTTACTGGGCGACCATTTAGCAGATATCTATTCGGGGTACAGAAATCCGAGCTTTGAAAAGTTTACCGAAATGGTGGTGTATTTTTCAGAACAAGTTGCACCTTTCAAAACCAAAATGAACAAGCTTTTATTTTATGCTGATTTTTTAATGTTCAAACAAAGTTGTTTTTCGATAAGCGGAGTGCGTTACAAGGCCATTGATATGGGCCCTGTTCCCAATAATTTTCAAAGCATATTTGAATATTTAGCCAACACCAACGAAATTGATATTCACACCACCGAATTCCAGCAAGGATATACCGGGGAGCAATTCAAAGCCAGAAAAGACAGGCCGTTTCAACCGGGTTTATTTTCAGCAACCGAACTGGATGTTTTAGAAAAAGTGGCAACCGTATTTAAACCCACCAGCACCAATGACATTATTGAATTGAGTCATTTGGAACAGGCCTGGAAGAAAAACGAAAAAGCTAAAAGTGTAATAAGTTATGTGTATGCTTTTGAATTAAATCTGATTTGATTTAAGAAAAAACCATTTGCGCACGTTCGCTGTACAACCAGCCAAAAGCAATTACACCCTTGTAGTATAAACCCTAAAAAAATTTAGGGTTTTCATTACGCATATTTAGGGTTTTCCCTATTGCACATACCCCAGGAATCAAATTAGTTTTACTAAAAATTAAAACTAACTTTTATGAAAATTAAATCGATTCCCATTTTCTTATTTACTTTATGTTTGGTCACCGTTGTTTTCTACAATTGTGGCCCGGGCAACTCAACCAAAAGTGAAACTATTGATACAGCAGTTTTGCAACAAACTACCTTACCACAAGATGTGTTTGATACTTGCAGTGTAGATAGTGCTACTTTAGCCTCGTGGTTTGTTGGTGGTCAGATAACAGAAAATGGTCAGGTTAATGCAGCTAACAGTGTACTTTTTAACCCGCAAAACAACTGTTCTTTTTATACCTGGTCAGAGCAAATGTTTTTGTGGCTTACCTCTGATGGAGGCAATGGCACCGTGTTGGCGTCTCCGTCATTTTACACGGTGTCTCCCGCCACCAACAATGTACGTCAGTTAATTCCACACACCCCGGGTCAATTGCTCAGGGCCACCTCTAATCTTGCTAAAGTTGAAACAGAAGAAGGACAAGCTACCGACAATGTATTGTTAGATAGATATGGCAACGTGGTGTACTTTATTACTATGGTAAATGACGTGTATGCCGCTATGGTACAAATGGCTGCTCAATACCCGGATAGCATCACCCGGTTTCCTACGTCACAGCAACAATTAGATTCCATACTTTATTTTGCCCAAAAGAATAACATCCCCATTTCTAACCCCAATGTACTGGCCATGGAATTAAAAACCTCCTGGGTAAAGTTAACCGGAGGAATGAATAAGGAAGACTACATTACTATGGAGGCCATAATTCCGTTGTATGAGAAAAAAGGCGATAGCGTTTGGGTTCTGAACGGTGATACCTCCGCCACACTGGCCTTGGTAGGTATGCACATTGTAGGCAGTGCCAACGGACACCCTGAAATGATCTGGTCAACCTTCGAGCACCGGTCAAACACACCCAACAGCAGTTACCAATACATTAACACCAAAGGTGAAACAGTTACAGTTGCAGCCGACAATAGCGGAGAATGGCTGTTTAACCAAAATGCACAGAATACCAACATTGCTGATGCTAACCAGAGTTATGCAAGCTTTGCGGGTAATGAGATTAAAGCAACAAAGAATAATACTATCCAACCCAGCAACACCATTCGGGTACTTCCCTGGGGATGTGCCTATGATGTGCAACCCAATCAGGAAGATGCTACACCTGCTGCTGCTAATAGTGAGGTAATAGCCATCAACAATTCCATAATCAATAATTTGAAAGGTAATGATGTGCGTAAAAACTACATGTTCATCGGTTCCACCTGGACATTTGGTGGAGCAGTGCCCAACGAAAATGTGTACAACCCCACTGTACCCGGAAGTACAGCACCGGGTGCAGCCATAGGCACCAGCAGTTTGGCCAACAGCACCATGGAAACCGATTTCCAACTTACTCCCACTGCCAACATCAAAGGTGTATCTGCCAGCAACACTTGTTTTACTTGCCACAACAGCACGTTAGACCCCAAAATATATCCTACTCAGGCGGATGGTTTCATTGGCCTGAGTCATGTGTTCGGACAACTGATGCTTGGTGTACCGCAAAACAAACAACCTAAAAAATAACATCTTCCATCACCTGCCCCTGTGTGGTTTGAAAGCATGCACACAGGGCGCAGGTGTTTGTAATCAAAAAAGAATAAATACATGTGGAGCTGACCCACTTTAAAAACGAGCTGACTGTAACAGCTACCTTACAGGGCATCACCCGAAAAGCCTTATGAGTAGGAATAATTTAACTAAATATGAAAAGCAACATACTACGTAAACTTACCAGAGCAACCTTGATGATAATGTTATTAATAAGCTGTGCCATTTTTTATCAGGCTTATACACCTAAAACATTTATGTCTGCTGATAAGGTAATCCTTAAAGTGTCTTATCAGGTTCCTGCCGATATTTCTAACCCTGCCGATTCAGTTGCTGCAGCCATGTTTGCCTGGCAGGAATTTATTGCATTAACATGGCCGGCTAAAAAAAATCCTGATACGACTTCATCAGGTTATTTCAGGTGTATGCCTGATACCAATGTACTATATGGATCTACCGGAGCCGGAGGCACTGTTGTTTGGGAAACCTATTATCACCGCGATGAGTTATATCCCAACTATCCTGACGCAAACCTGCATAGTTTACCCGGTCCCAATGCAACACCTAATTACTTATATGGCAGTAACACCATCAACAAGGCCACCCCGGGCACTAAGCAAAACTTATTTAACAACTTGGATGAAGCCAGTGAAATTTCTATTGCCAATATGTATTTTACTCCATTAGCAAAACAAGCTGACTCACTTGCTAAAGCAAAAGCGGCAGCCCCCGTGCTTGCACATGCTACTGTAAAAGCGGGCATTATGTATGAAGCCAAGGGTAATTCTACTATTTACAATTATGTAAATACGAATAGCTACAACAACAACAGCAAAAGGACACCTGCACTCCAAGCAGCTATCAACAGAATCAACAATAATTTCAAGGATACCGCAGGAAATTTTAACCTGCCTTATGGTTCTATAGAAATTAAAGCCAGCTGGAGACGCTACAATGCAGGAGTGGATAACCTTAAACAATTTCACTGGTCGGTGGGGATGTATTACAGCACCAATGCTCAGGGACAACTGGTAGTTCATAACGATACCATTTTGCTGGTTGGGCTGCACATCATTCAAAAAACCCCCAATGTTCCCACCTTTGTGTTTGCCACGTTCGAACATGTATCGAATGAAAAAAACGGATTTAGGTTTTTCAATCAGGATCCACAAACAGCACAGCTTTCCGATACCAGTGTTATGCCTCCAAAGACATACCGCCTGTTGCCTGATTCTGGTGTGATTGCAGCAAACAGACAATTTCCTATCCCGACCTATATCGCAAAAATAAATCAGCAAATTCAGGCGCAATTACGAAGTACTTTTGGACAAAGTTTGGTGTGGGCCAACTACCAGTTGATAGGTGTGCAGGCATTGGTAACCAACGACCCAACTGCACTGGTACCCAAACAACAATTCTATCTGTCTAACTTTGCTACGGAAACCAACAATACCTTGCAGTTTTTTCAAGGAGGTCTGTCGGGTCCCGGAAGTAATGTACCCAATCCGTTAGCTGCACATGTTTTCAAATACAATCCAACGGTAAAACAATATACTGCCTATACCGCAGGAGGTTGTTTGGGTTGCCATGGTTCGCAGGGGCAATTTAAAGGTGGTGATTTCAGTGTTATTGCCGCAACGGGTAATACATTCGTTCCACAGGCGGTAACGCCTTATCCTGTTTTAAGAAAAGTATCCCCGCAAAACCCTAAGGGCTTCCCGTTACCCAAAAGCATAAAGTTTGCGCAGCACACATTTACAAAACTGAATAACTATAAAGATGTACAAAACCTGTTAGGCGATTTTATAACCAATAATGGCATCGCAATACCAGGGTATCATGGAGCATTCTGGGAGAAGATGAATTACAAACAATTTACAACCGGTAATGTACCATCTATAGGATACAATCTAAAAATATTAGTTGTAGGATATCCCGACAGCTCGAATATCATCAAAGCTTTAAGTGGTAAAGGGAGTCTGTTTAATCCAGATAGCGGTTCAATTGGACCGATGCCAGCTGGTAGTGGCAAGCCAGGTTCAGGCGCACTACCTAATTATCCTTCACGGCAACTAGTTATAACATTATTGCGTGAATGGATACAAAATGGGTGCCCTGACTCAACTATGCCGAAAAACAATAATTAAACAAATCACCTGCCCCTGTGTGGTTGAAAAGCATACACACAGGCGCAGGTGGAGGTAATAAAAAAACTAAAAAATATATGTGGAGCAGCACCCACATAAAAAACGAAATAAATACAAATTAAACCAATCTAAATTATGACAAGCTATTTAAGAAAAAATGCATGGGATGCCAACAACGGTGGGCAATTCAAAGACGCTTCAGGTAACTATACTTTCTTGTATTGGTATGCCAAAGGTGTAGCAGTAATGAAATCAAAACCCATCAGCGACCCTACCAGCTGGTGGTTCTATGCGGCCATTCACGGGCAATACCTTACTGATTATTTCGGTTCAGGTCCTGCACCTACAGAATATCCCAACTGGACAAAAATTAATTCCATACCGGCATCAGCCAATCTGAATTCACTTCCATCTCAAAATCTGATTAACCTTTTTTGGAACCAGTGTCAGCACGGCACCTGGTTTTTTACGCCATGGCATAGGGGGTATTTAGTTGCCTTGGAAAATATTCTGCGAGATATTATTGTAGGTCTTGGCGGCCCGTCAGATTGGGCATTTCCTTACTGGGATTACATGAACCAATCTACAACCTATCAGGAGAACCACATTCCACCGGCATTTACCTTACCTCAATTGCCCGATGGTACACCCAATGCCTTATACGTACCGGAACGTTATGGTCCGGTAGGCAACCCCGCTAATGTGTATCTGATAGTAGGGCCGGGTTTAACAAACGCTATCAACGATGAGTGCCAATGGGACACGCTTTTCAGCAGTTCATCCGACCCGCAGGAGAATCCAAATCCATCACCTGACCAACCGGGCAATACCATCTTTGGCGATCATTACGGAGGAGCACAAACAGGATTCAGCCACAGCAATGGTGGCTTTGGTGATCTTGAAATGAACCCTCACAATTTTGTACACAGCATGGTGGGTGGTTTACAGTCGGAGTTTTGGTCTTTGTCAGGCTTTATGTTCAATGTACAATCGAAATTGCCATGGCAATCAACGGGCATTAACATTGAAAAGGGCTCTACAGTTTCAATTTCATACGCAAGCGGAGAATGGACCGCAGATCCAAGTGACAATGCCGGGCAACTTTATGATGCCAACGGGTCACCTGATATTATTGTTCCTGCCAGCCAACCGCTGTACCCTATCGTTAATAAGCCCATGGGTGGATTAATAGGCCGCGTAAACGGTGGTGCACCATTCTTTATTGGTGACGGTGTTATTACACCTTTTGTTGTTCCGAATTCGGTAAGCGGACTTCTGGAGCTTTGTATCAATGATGATTTGACGGGAGCTTACGGAGCAGGATTAACGGATAACGAGGGACAGATTACTGTTAACATTTCTCCTGTGTTTAAGGTACAGTCAACACAACCTTGGCAGAATACCGGAATAAGCATCGCACCAGGTTCAACGGTTGTTATATCTGCTACAGGCGGTGCATGGACAGCAGACCCGAGTGATGATGGCGGCACACTTTATGGCGCGAACGGATCACCGGATATTATTGTTCCGGCCAGCCAACCTTTATATCCTATCGTAAATGTACCTATGGGCGCATTGATTGGCCGTGTGAATGGTGGTACACCTTTTCTTATCGCGAGTGGTTCTGTTGTACCTGATAATGTAAGCGGACCATTGGAACTTTGTATTAACGATGATTTAACCGGTGCCTATGGTGCAGGATTAAAAGACAACGAAGGAGCAATTACCGTGAGTTTCACTACCACACCGGCAGAAGAATACGAAGGCTTAATGGCCGACCCCGGATTGGCCGGTCTTGACCCGGTGTTCTTTATGCACCATGCCAACATTGACCGCATGTGGGCGGCCTGGATTGAAACCGGAAAAAATCAAAACACCACCAATCCCAATTGGTTGGCCGGTCCTTCAGCCAACGGCAATTCACAATTTGCCATGCCTTTGGATGCCACAGGTAAACCCTGGTACTATATTCCGGCTGATGTGGTGGATACCAACAACCTCAAATATTACAATGGTGCAGTATATTCGTATACGTATGACAACCTTTCGTTAACCTCCTACAGCAATACACCACCTGCTAAGCAGGGTATGAGCCAACGGTTAACTAAGTTGGGCGTAACAAACTTGGAAAAGGGAATTAATATGTCAGCTAACAACAACAGCGAATTGGTTGGCGCAAGCGGCAACTCCATTGTACTGAAAACCGGTGCAACGCAAACCGCAGTAAAACTTGATGCCACCGCCTGGAAAACCCTTTCAGCAAGTATAAAGAATGCCTCCGTTACTGCACCTCCCGATGAAGTTTACCTGCAGCTCGAAAATGTAACGGGTACCAATAACTCCAACACCCTTTCCGTGTATGTCAACAACAAGCTGATTAAAACGGTTTCTCTTTTTGGTATACGCATGGCCTCCATGCAAGACAGTGCACACGGTGGTTCAGGGCTTACTTTTAAATTTAATATCTCGAACATTGTTGACGATATGCATCTGGCTAACAATTTAGATGTGGCATCACTCAACGTTCAGATAAAAACTAACAACCCCATACCTAAAGGCAGCGTAATTACTGTAGGGCGTATAAGTGTTTACCGTGCGGGTCAATAAACAAACAGCAACACATGAAACTTTCACATACAATTCAACTAACCAACACGCTGGTGATTTCAGGCATCAGTGTGTTGGTTTGGGTTTTGCTTTTGATAAACCCGGGTGGCATAATGACCATTGAACACTGCCACGTTTCTGATGCAGGGGCCTCTGCCAAATCGCTAAAAATGCTACTAGATATGAACCCCTTCTCTTCCCAGCTCTTAGGCTGGGGCTTGATGGTGGTGGCCATGATGCTGCCCAAATTGATTATGCCCATTGAACACATTTACCTGCACAGTTTTAAACGCCTGCGCTTGGTGAGTGCCTCTCTTTTTGTATTGGGTTACATGACCGTTTGGATGGTAGCCGGTGTTTTTATGATTACCGTTATACTGGGTTTGCACCTGTATTTACCCAACTCCTTTTTACCGGCCATAGTAGTTGGTGGTTTAGCCGTAGTGTGGCAGTTCTCACCCGTGAAGCAAATATTTCTGAACCGCGGGCACCATCACCCCTCGCTGGCAGCCTTTGGTAAAAAGGCTTTACAAGATGCGCTGCTCTTTGGAGTTACCCACGGGGTATGGTGCGTGGGTGCAGGCTGGGCCTTAATGCTGTTTCCTATGCTGTTGCCGCAAGGCCACAATGCCGCCATGCTGGTAGTAACCTTTATTATGATTAGTGAGCACATGGAACACCCCCGCATGCCGCAATGGTACTTTAGCTTTCGTTTAAAACTGCTGCGTATTCTTATAGCACAAACTAAAATTAGATTGAACCTCAGCGGACATGAATAAACAAGATAGCTAACAACAATTCGACTTTACAATTCGCACATGTAACGACTAACAAAAATAAAAGTGGAGACCAGCTACCACTGGAAAAACGGGGCGACACCGAAAAGCCTTACGAGTAGGAGATTTAGAAAAATAATATTATGCCAACAGATGAAAATTTAATTAGCGAATGGTTTGACAAAAATAAGTTCAATCATTTACAACTTGGGACTGTCGTAACCTCAATACTAAACTTTGAACAATTTTGCAATTTAAACGATGACCCTATTCCTTCTAACTTCAATTCTGGTGACAAAGGCGGTAAAAAATCAAAGTGGTCTCCCTTAGACGGAAGAGGCATACCTGGTTCAAAGTTAGCCCAGTACCTGACTCCTAATCCAACATTACCTGACGCTAGAGGAATGTTTATTCGAGGACTAAATGTCCTTGACAATAATTATACAGCAGAATTACCTATAGAGCGTGAAATTTTAGAGGACAATAGAACTGTTGGTCAATACCAAACAGACGAATTTAAGAGACATAATCACTCATCAAATGCAATTTCTGTTAGTGGACAAACTTTTGAAGAAGGACATGGTAACCCAAATTATGGTGGTGCTAATGCGTTCATAAATTTCGAGGGAAATGTAAATGAAACCAGACCTAAAAACATTGCCCTGTATTATTACATCAGAATAAATTAAAACCAGCAGATAACACGTGTTTGGCAAAAGTGGCGGTTCAGTGCTCCGCAAACACATTTGTGGTTAATCAAAGTTTGGTTCTCCGCATCAACATTTGTGGTGAAAATCGCCACCTTCGCCATGCGCCAAATCGTCAGGTTGTAAAAAACTTCGTTTTTAAATTAAATCATCAAAAGAGAGTGGTAGAATGTTGTTTGAGTTCGAGATTTGACTTTTCAGCAGCCTGTAAGTTGTATTTCAGCATATTAATTTTCTCTTTAAAAATCTACCTTTGTGATATAACGATTACTAGCTAACCGCTAAAGTAAATGACGCAAAAAGAAGAAGCATACAATGAAATCGCAGAGTTGGTAGAACGCTTTACCGAGCAATACGACAGCTACAAAAAAGCCGACTACAACGAAACGCTGACAAGGCGGGACTTCATTGATCCTTTCTTCAAAGCACTTGGTTGGGACATTGACAACAGGAACGGTTATGCTGAAAGCTACCGTGAAGTAATCCATGAGGACAAAATAAAAGTTGGCAAGGCGACCAAAGCCCCGGACTACTCTTTCCGACTGGTTGGCGGCAAACGACTTTTCTTTGTTGAAGCAAAAAAGCCAAGTGTAGCAGTTAAAGACGACATACTGCCTGCATATCAGGTGAGGCGTTATGGTTGGAGTGCTAAACTTGCTGTTAGTATCATCACCGACTTTGAGGAGTTTGCAATTTACGACTGCACCAAAAAACCCATTCCGACAGACAAGGCATCTGTTGCGAGAATTAAGTATCTGACATTTAAGGACTACTTGAAAGAGTTTGACTTTTTGTGGGACACTTTCAGCAAAGAGAGAGTTCTCAAAGGCAGCTTTGACAAATTTGTTCAAGGCAACCTGTATAAAAAAGGCACAGCAACTGTTGACAAAGAGTTTTTGCAATCGCTTGACAGTTGGAGAACTTACCTTGCAACTTCAATCAGTTGGAACAACAAACAACTGGACGAGGACGAAATAAATTTTGTTGTTCAACAAACCATTGATAGGATTATTTTCCTACGAATTGCCGAGGACAGAAGTGTTGAACCATACGGAACACTGAAAGAAGCTATCAAACAAGGTGAGTTCTACAAGAATCTTTACCGACAATTTGAACAAGCCGATGAAAAATACAATTCGGGTTTGTTTGATTTCAAGAAAGACAAAATCAGCAAATCACTTTCCATTGACAACAAGGTTTTAAAAACCATTATCAACGAATTGTATTATCCCGAAAGCCCTTACGAGTTTTCGGTTTTGTCAGTAGAAATTTTAGGCAGTGCATACGAACAGTTTTTGGGAAAAGTAATTCGTATTGACAAAACACATCGTGCCCACATTGAAGAAAAACCAGAAGTAAGACATGCAGGCGGAGTTTACTACACACCACAATATATAGTTGAATACATTGTAGAAAACACAGTCGGCAAACTTATTGAAAACAAAACCCCAAAAGAAGTAAGCAAAATAAAAATAGCAGACCCTGCCTGTGGCAGTGGCAGTTTTCTTATTGGTGCTTATCAGTATTTGTTGGACTGGCATAAAAACTATTACACCGATAGCGGAAAAATTTCCAAAGGAAACAAAGGCAACCCACTTACACCCGAAGGCAATCTGACCACAGCCGAGAAGAAAAGAATTTTGCTGAACAACATTTTTGGAGTTGATATAGATGTGAACGCAGTTGAAGTAACCAAGTTGAGTTTGCTTTTGAAATGTATGGAAGGCGAAACCCAAGCTAGCATTGCCTCTCAACTTCGTTTGTTCAACGAAAGAATTTTGCCAACGCTTGACAACAACATCAAAGACGGAAACAGTTTAGTTGATACTGACTTTTACAGCACTCAATTAGATTTTGGAGAGGAGAAGAAAGTAAAGCCATTCAGTTGGAAAAACAGTTTTCCAGAAGTGTTTAAGCAAGGAGGATTTGATATTGTAATTGGAAACCCACCTTATATAAGGATTCAGGTTTTAATTGAGAACTCACCAAGTCAAGGAGATTATTTCAGCAGAAAATATAAAGCTGCATCAAAAGGGAATTACGACATCTATGTAATTTTCATTGAGCATGCTTTGAATATTCTTAATTCTACGGGCAAAGTTGGTTTCATTTTACCACACAAATTTTTTACAGCACAATACGGTGAGGGAATCCGTCAAGTTTTACTTTCAAGAAATGCTATTGATGAAATAATACATTTTGGACATCAACAGGTATTTGCAAATGCAACTACTTACACTTGCATCCTCACACTTTCAAATCAAAGAAAGAAAAAAGATTTTGACTTTGCACGAATTGATGATTTGGTTAGCTGGTCAACTACAGAAAAGAAAATTGATTCAATAATTTCAATTGATGAGCTATCAAAAGAAGAATGGAATTTTATTTCTGGTAGCGACCAAGAACTTTTTGCCAAACTGAATAAGATTGAAACGAAACTTGAAACTACAACCGATAGAATCTTTCAAGGGTTAAAAACGGGTGCTGATAAAGTTTTTATCGTTGAGAAAAGGAAGGAGAACAAAACTCATTACACAGTTTATTCGAAACAGTTACAAAGGGAATTACAACTTGAAAAGAAATTGCTGCACAAACTTATCAAAGGAGGCAACAGCAAAAGATTTGTCTTCACTGAATCCGAACTTCTTGTATTGTTTCCTTATGAAAAAAAAGATGCCGAAAAAATTTCACTTATTTCAGAACAAATATTGAAAGAGAAATTTCCTTCTGCTTATGAATATTTGAAAGAGAACAAAAAACTGTTACAAGCAAGGGACAACGGGAAAATGGATACTGCTTCATGGTATGGTTATAGTAGAAACCAAGCCCTTGATGTAATTTCAACTGCAAAGATTTTCACTCCTGATATTTCGCCTAATGCTTCATACGCAATAGATTTTTTAGGCGACACATTTTTTACAGGTGGCGTTTCAGGTGGCTATGGAATTAAAGCCAAAGAAAATATTTCAGAAAAGTATTTGCTGGGATTGCTTAACAGTAATCTTTTGAATTGGTTTCTAAAGCAAACTTCCACACAAATGAGGGGCGGTTGGTTCAGTTTTGAATCAAAATACATTAAGCACCTACCAATAAAAGTGATCAATCAGAAAAGTAAAACCGAAGTTGAAAAGCAAACCGAAATTGAAAAGTTGGTAAACCAACTTTTGCAACTCAATCAACAAAAAACAGAAACAAAACTTGCTACGCAAGTTTCGCAACTGCAAGGTAAGATTGACTATTGCGAAAGCAGAATAAATGAAATAGTTTATCAACTCTACGAGTTGACAGAAGCGGAAATAAAAATTGTGGAAGGAAAATGAAACGTTACACTAAAGAAAACATTCAAGAACATCCTTTTGATTTATTCTTTGCAGAGGACAATCCGAAGTATCTTGTGATTGGTTCGTTTCCAACAATCAACAGATATACTTCATATAACTTCTTTTATCCAAATTCAATAAACAGATTTTGGACTGTTGTAAGCAATATCTTTGTTAATAGTAAAACTAGATTGAATTTAAACGTTTCAAAAAATGACAACCCTATAATAAAAAAGAAGAACGAAATAGAAAGAAAGAATTTTTGCAGAGAAAACAAAATTGCAATGACTGATATGTTTGCTTCCTGTATCCGAATGGATGATAACTCAAAAGACAAACAATTGCTTTTACATCGTTACAACCCAATCATTGACATTTTAAAAAAGCATAGTAGCATAGAAAGAATTATTCTTACCGCAAAAAGTGCAGGTTCCTCAGCACATCATCACTTTTATCAATACCTTGTAATGAATGAAATTGAGTTTGAGTATGGTTCAGGAAAAGGAAAAATATTTGTTGATAGCAGAACGGTATACATTTTCAGTGTTGATTCTACTTCTTCTCTCAACCGTCATGTTAATGAAAATGATTTGATTGAATTGTATAGAGAAGCATTTAACCTCACATAAGCCCGCTTTGCACTCGTTTTCATCGCAAACAGCAACAGCCATTAAAGCTATTTTGAAAAAGAATGTTGAAAGAACTGATCATAAAAGTTAGCAACCAAGAAATATACTTGAGTCCCAGGTTGATTATTCCTATTCAGCAAACAAACATTCCTATTGATCATTGCAAGTTTCGTTCACATGATAACATATTCTGGAAGGTTGAGTTAATTGACTACAACCCTCATACAAAGTGCTGGAGAATGAAAGTCATTGACTATTCTACAAAAGATCGGGATAATTTCAGACATCAAAAATCAACGAAAGAAGTCGAACGAATTGCATTTGAAAAATTTGATTGGCTAAAGTTTGAAACACTCTTGATGAGGTATCAAAAGAGTAAACTACTTGATGTGTTGGAGAACCATGATACAGAGAGGTTCTTTAGAGAACAGTCGACTCAAATATTAGCCCCTCGTTTTTCTATTGCTGACTTACCTGAAAAGATTTTGGAAACCAATTTACCATACCTACCAGATATTACAACACCGTTACTACCAACGGAAAGTAAGCCAGTAATTAAAACACATAAAGTCAATTTATCTGTTAACATTTCTGATACACATTTTATGCTTGGTTATGTCAGTTTCAGCAAAGTAGTAAAAGAGGTTGGAGAGAGAGTAGAGTTTATAATAAATAATGATTTTATTCTTGCAGAGTTTGATAACATCAAACCATGGTTTGCCAGGATACTCAAAACAAAAAAGTTTAATGTATATGCGACCATTACTACAACAAATGGTAACGTAACAGAGGTATTCGCAACTTCTTCACAAATTGATCAAATAGATGCTAAGTTGATAGATAGTATAAAGTACCAAAGAACTATTGCATTGACCAAATCACCTAGAGTTTCAGAAACTAACAAATCACTTTTTACTTCAGATGATATTTTTGGAGAAATGGAAACAGATGACAAGGAAGGAAATGTTTTCAATCAAAGCGAGAAAGATATTTTGGGTTACTTACTTGAAAGCTCCAAGACAAGGAACAGAAAACATCTTGAATACTTGTCAGGCGCCAAACAAGCTGTTAAAAACAAGCTAAGATTCACACTTCACCCCGACTTTGGTTTTCTGTTTTTCATTGAAGGTAAGGAAAACAATCATTTTGTTTGGGAGCTTCTTAACTCTCATGCAACATACATATGGAGCATTGATAAGTCAGAGCAGGCAACAGAACTGCAATATAAAAGAATTGAAGCATCAATCAACACCATCAGAGATACTGGACGAGAGAAATACAAACGAGCATATAGAGAAAATCATATAGACCAAGATCTTGCGTTTTGTGTAATTGAACATGATAAAATCACATCCAACTTTGTTGATGGGTTTGTAAAGTGGAAGCATAAATTAAATGAGAAGATAACTTAATGACATCACATTATTTTCCTTCCCCAACTTACGCGCGTTTGCAACGCGTGTATCTGTGTTCCCTAAGTTAGCAACTAAGATTTTTGCAAAGACCTTGTTTTTGATGCGTTTTATTGCCATTTTTACAAAGCAAGAAGAGGGTGGTTTGTCATTCACATTCTTGTGCATCATTTTAAAGCAAATTGTATTAACCAAAATGTCAGGCCACGCATATGTTATGTAAAAAAAATGTTATCCTGAAAAGCGTCCTATTCTTTATAGTGGTTTCTGCGTTTAATTTTTCGTGCGGACGTAAGGATAAGATTGAAACGGTTGAAAGAGCTTTTTACCACTGGAAAAACAGCTCAATTGAACTAAGTACAGCTAAGCACCTGAAAAAGTTAAATGTTCACAAACTTTACATCAGGCTTTTTGAAGTGGATTATAATGAGGCCCGGGGCAATTTCCCATATAATAAAAACAAACCGCACTCCTACAGCTTTAGAGAACTTGATTCGGTAAAACTTATACCCACTATATTTATCAGAAACAGTATTTTTCAATACAATACTGAAAAGTCGCTTGATCGGCTTGCTGATAATATTGTTTTTTTGATTCATAAGTACAGTTCTGAATTAAGATATGACAACAGCACTGAAAAAATATTTGATTATGATGAAATTCAAATTGATTGTGACTGGACAGGAGCCACAAAAGAGAAATATTTCTATTTACTGAAAAAAATAAAAGAACTCTCGCGGAAAGAGATAAGTTGCACACTACGGTTATATCCTTACAAGTATCCGGATATCATGGGTGTGCCGCCCGTTGATAGAGCAACATTAATGTGTTATAATTTGATAAAACCACTTTCACAGAAGAATAAGAATTCTATACTGGATATAAGTGAACTGAAAAAGTATTTATCTGAAAAAAAGTCTTACCCAATTCATTTGGATATTGCATTACCTACGTTTTACTGGACCCAACATTACCAAAACAATCACTTTGTGCAGTTGGTTGATTTATGTACAAACGATGTAAAGAGTTTTTCAAGATTGGTGAGCCCTTTATGGTACGAGGTTGAAAGAGATACAAGTATTAATTATGAAACATATCTGAAAGCAGGAGATAGGTTAAAATGCGAAGATGTTTCAGCAAATACTATTAACGAAGCAATTGAGATAATAAAACAAACAGTTGAGCTTGACAAAAACACCACAATAAGCTTATTTGATTTAGACAACAGTACTTTTAATCAGTATTCAGATGAAGAGATATCTGGCTTTTACAGTAATTTTACTAGGTAATATACTTAGGGGATTCTCCTGTGGCTATTCTCCGTATGGTGAAGATATTAGGTATTCCCTGTTTTTACCTGAATATTTTAACTACAGGGATTTTAAGCCGTTTTACTACAACGCTGAGGAATTTGGTTTTGACTTTGAATATCAGAATTATTTTGAATCGAATGTTTACGACTGGTTTGAGTTTACAGATAGGAAAGTGCCTGTTGATGAAATTAACGAGTGTCTGAACGCTTTACAGTTCAGCGGTATAGATAGCCTTTCAACAAATGGGTTTGTGAGGTATCTATTTGAAAACAAACTTAATGACGTTATACGATACATCATTACAGCAAAAAAATGTGAAGCATATAACAGTATTGAGAACGAAGACCCATGGGAAATAAGTAAAGAATTTAAACCCGATTATATTTCGTTACTGAAAGAGTTAAACAAGTTAACCAATGCAGAAAAGAGCAATTATTTAAAAAGAAAATATGCATTTATAACAATTCGAACGGCTTATTATGCCAATGAAAATAATCTGATAAGTGTATTATTCGAAAAGTATTTTGCTCGTGGTAAAAAGGATTACCTCTACTATTGGGCATTGTTCTTTCATTCATTTCAAAAGGAGGGTTCCGACATTGATATAGCTTACGTTATGGCTTGTTCGCCTGAGAAAAGGTATGCTGCTTATTACTATTTTCATGAGAAGTTTAACTTAAATAAGGCACTTCTAAACGCAAAGACCAATAATGATATCGCTAACCTGTACGCCTATGCATCAGTGCAGCGCCTGGAGCCCAACTTGGATTATCTTAAAAAAATATATGAAAACAGCAACAAATCAAGAATTTTAGATTTCCTGCTCCTGAGGGAAATTAATAAAATTGAAGATTGGGTTTATACACCCTATTATACCAATTATTTACCCTCGGTTGAGTTTGCCAAATACTGGTGGTCAAATGAAAGTAACGAAATTCAGTCTACAGAAACTTTGCGCGCCCGCTCAGAAAAAGACAGACTTTATGCAAAACAAGTACTTGATTTTATAAAAGCTATTGATTATTCAAATATAAAAGATGTTGCGCTTTGGAAGGCGGGCGAAATACAATTGTTGTTTATAACAAAAAATTATGCTACGTGTTTAAGTAAAATAGACAGTTTCAGAGAGCAGTATGCAGATGAGAAGGTTTTAGCGCAAATAGAAAAAATAAAAGCGTTATGCATTATTTGTAATCAGGAGGCGGGCAAAGCCATAATTAAAAAGGAAGCAAAGCCCCTTATTCTTAAATACCTGAATGATCAACATTTTTTGTTTTCAATGGGCAGGGAACTGGAGTTTAGAGGAAACCTTTCTGATGGCTTGGCTCTTATTGCCTATGGTGATAAGAAAGTGCGGGATGAGTATTATAACTTCAATAGCAACACCTCTGTTGTTTGGCAGGGCAACAGGTTAAAAAAGTCGGGGAACCTGCGATATTTTTATGAGTACTTTGATTACCTCGATTTTGTTTACAATGCAGATGATTTGCAAATTGTAATTAATAAATTAAACACAGCCATTGAAGATGACTTTTACAAAACAGTTTATAGTCAGTTGTTGGCCGACAAAAATTACCTTAAAGATTTATTAGGAACAAAATATATAAGAGAGAACCGATTGCCTGAAGCGAAAAAGATGTTCGAATCTGCAGGAGCAAAATATTGGGAAGAGAACTACAATTCATGGGAAAGAGACAAGTATGATGATTATTATACTTTTGATATGAACCCATTTTATGATATTAAGTATACCAGTTCGTTTATTCCGCATAAAGATAAATTTGTTGTGACAAAATTATCCGTAACAACACATTTAATAAACTATCTGGCACTTGCTGATAACCCGAAAACAATAAACCGGGATTACTATTATTTTATTGTTGCTAATTGCTATTTAAACATGACACAATACGGTCACTCATGGATGATGCGCAGATATACTTCAACTTCAGATTATGATGAGGTAAGAAATGAAACGTATATTGATGAGATGGAGTACAGGAATGGCAACTTAGCCCAGAAATATTACCACCTGGCTTATGAGAATGCAAAAACGGATAAGTTCAAAGCGCTGTGTATAAGAATGGAGGAGTATGCGGAAAAGAACTTTAATAGTCAGCATAAGAAATTAAAGTCCCTTTATCCTCAGTATTATGAGGATTTATCTACTTGCCTAAATTTGGAAGAATATTTCAGGGACAGGAGATAGTCTTGCACTTGAGCTCAGTACTTGCGCGCGTTTGCAACCATTAGTGTTCGAAACACTGTACAGAGCTTGATTTTGTTGGGGAAAATGTGGTTCTAAGAAAGTAGTTGCCTCTACTAAATTGCTTTATGCAGTTAAATGAGCTACTCAATCTAATACCA
>JBAYTR010000011.1:0-152002 GCA_041675505.1 Bacteroidia bacterium
ATCAAACTCTTTGAGGATGCTGGCAATTTGACTTGGACTGAATTTACTCTTTTTCATTTTTTTACAATTTAAAGTTAGAATTTTTTCTACTTATAAATCGTACTATTTTTGGGGATGCTTACAGTTGTTTTGTTTAGTCTTTGTTAAATAAAATAGAGGATTGTCAGTTGTAGCAACTTACAGCACAAATGCTGATTGAGTGGTCAGACGCATAGCGCGTCAGACCACTAATCTAAAAACCGTTCTTGCCATTCCGGCTTGGGTAAAGGGCAGCTCTCTGATTGACCAAACCACTTGTACCTGTGGCGTGCAATAAAGCGGTACACACCATCACGCACAAAGCGCGGAACAAGTATAAAAACATACAACACCGGCCACAGGCCACTGAGGTGTTTGCATATTCTGAGTGCAGCCGTTGATTCAGTGTACACGTGATTGTTTTCCTTCATCACAATACTTGATGGTTCATTTGACTCCGCAAAATCAGTTGACAGCAATTCTTTTGCCCGATAAGATTGCAATGAACAAAACTTAAAAGCAGCTTTTTTATCGCGTTTTAAAACAAACCGCACAGCCGCATTGCACAGGTTACAAACTCCGTCATAAAATATTACAGTCTGTTGCGGGTTACCTGAGGTAGAATTGGGCACTATGTTGTAAATTTGTCGCCTCAAAGGTACTATATAATCATGTTTGAAAGTTTAAGCAGTAAGCTAGATAAAGCATTTAAACTCCTCAAAGGGCAGGGGCGCATCACAGAATTAAATATTGCCGAAACGGTAAAAGAGATCCGTAAGGCATTGTTGGATGCTGACGTAAACTACAAGATTGCCAAGCAGTTTACCGATAATGTAAAAGCCAAAGCATTGGGTGAAAACGTGCTCACCAGCATTTCACCCGGGCAGCTCATGATTAAGATTGTAAACGATGAGTTAACGGCCTTGTTAGGTGGCGAAAAAACAGACATCAATACCTCGGGTTCACCTACCATCATCCTCATGTCGGGTTTGCAGGGCTCGGGTAAAACTACTTTCTCGGGCAAGTTGGCCGGTTATTTTAAAAGCAAAGGAATGACTGTAATGCTGGCCGCCTGTGACGTGTACCGTCCGGCTGCGATTGAACAGTTGCGTGTGGTGGGCGAACAGATTAACGTGCCTGTTTACCTTGATATTGAAACCAAAGATCCTGTTAAAATTGCTACCGATGCGGTAAAGCACGCCAAAGAAACAGGAGCCAAAGTTATAATTATAGATACTGCCGGTCGTCTCTCCATTGATGAAGAGATGATGCAGGAAATAGCCCGTATCAAATCGGCCATTAATCCTTCTGAAATCCTTTTTGTGGTAGATGCCATGACGGGGCAGGATGCTGTGAATACAGCAAAAACATTTAACGATGTATTGGATTTTGATGGGGTGGTACTTACCAAAATGGATGGCGATACCCGTGGTGGTGCGGCTTTATCCATTAAAACAGTTGTAAACAAACCCATCAAATTTATTGGTACCGGTGAAAAGCTCGATGCCATTGATTTGTTTTACCCTGACCGTATGGCCCAGCGTATTTTGGGCATGGGTGATATTGTTTCATTGGTAGAGCGAGCTCAAAGCATTTACGATAAAGATGAGGCCGAACGATTACACAAAAAATTAACCCGCGACCAGTTTGACTTTGATGATTTCCTGAACCAGATTCAGCAAATCAAAAAGATGGGTAACCTCAAAGACTTAGTGTCCATGATTCCGGGTGTGGGTAAAGCCATGAAGGATTTGGATATAAGTGATGATGCGTTTAAAGGCATTGAAGCCATCATTCGTTCCATGACTCCTGAGGAACGCAAGAATCCTGATGTAATTAATGGTTCACGCAAGAAACGTATTTCCGGTGGAAGCGGCACGGATATCACCCAAGTAAATCAATTGCTCAAACAGTTTGATGAAATGCGTAAAATGATGCGTACCATGAACAAAATGCAAGGAGCAGGAAGAGCCATGAAAGGTTTGCCTTTCGGCAGGTAATTAAAGGTTAGTCATATTCAATAAGGTATTCGTTTATCTTATTCTTTTTCGGGTAGATATTGAATACTTTGGCAGTTGTGTTTCCATTAAACGTTTTACTGAATTGGACAATGGTTTCTACACCAGCTACTCCCATGTGCTGTATTGTAGTATCTTTAGGCAGGTGATTGAAGGATTTTGTGTAATAGTTTTTATCAAAAGGATTGGCGTTCAAAACATCTGTTTCACATTCTAATCTGAAGCCTGAGTATACTTTGCTTGCATAACTTTTAAGTCTGATTTTTATCAGTGCTTCATCATAATGTTCAAACTCTAAGTTCTGAAATTGAGCAGGTGTAAAGTCAAACATGGAATGCTTTTCCGGTAAAACGAAACTATTGGTAGTGCTTGGGTTTACCTGAACATACAAGTATTTACTATTAAAAAGGGAGCTGTCAATTTCAATTTTTGCAACAAATTCACCGTCAGTATTTGTTGTGGCTTTACCTACAACCATTGCCGGTTGAGGAAATATTGACCAGGCAGCTCCATTACTCCAGTTAATGGATACAGTCACATTTGCTTTCGGTTGTTTATTTGCCGATCCGTCTACTATTTTTCCTGTAACTGTTAATGAAACGCAATTCGCTTCACATTTTGTAATCTGTTCCTTTTTGCATTGACAAAAAATGATGCAGGCAATTGTTACTGATACAAGTATGGTTTTTCCCGAAAACATATTCGAATATACTATTTTCAGTCTTCTAACAATCCGGGTCTGCGTTTTTTGGTACGCTCCACTGCTTGTTCGTTCCGCCAGTCTTCAATTTTTTTCTCGTGGCCGGAGAGTAACACTTCCGGTACTTTCCAACCTTTGTAATCAGCGGGGCGGGTATACACAGGCGCACTGATTAAATTATCCTGAAACGAATCAGAGAGGGCAGAGGTTTCATCACTCATTGCACCCGGTATAAGACGCACAATGGCATCAATAATCACAATGGCTGCGGGTTCTCCGCCTGTTAGTACAAAGTCGCCTATGGAAACTTCTCTGGTAACCAGATGTTCGCGCACACGTTCATCCACACCTTTGTAATGGCCGCAAAGAAAGCAAATGTTGTTTTTCAGGCTAAGTTCATTGGCCATCTTTTGGTTAAACAATTCCCCGTCAGGCGATAGGTAAATTATTTCATCATACGTGCGCTGTTCTTTTAAGTCCGTCAGGCATTTGTCAATGGGTTCAATCATCATCACCATGCCTGCACCTCCACCGTACTGGTAATCGTCAACCTGCTTGTATTTGGTTGTGGTGTAATCGCGCGGGTTGTGTGTATGGATACTGACCAAACCTTTGTCTGCCGCTCTTTTCACAATGGAGTGGTTAAGCGGACTGTCCAGCAAATCGGGGTGTAAGGTTACAACATCTATGCGCATCAGTTGTTCAGATTGAGCAAACCTTCCGGCAAGTCGAGGTAGAGTTCCTTTTTGCGGGGTTTGATGTCTACAATAAAATCGTCAACCAAAGGTATTAAAACTTCCTCACCACCATAAATTATGCTGAGTAAAGTTTGAGCCGGCCGTTCCATCACTTCTGTAACCTCTCCCAACAACCCGTAATTATTATCAATAAGGATAAATCCTTTTAGGTTTTTAGCGTGAAATCCCTTTTCAGGAGAGGGTTCAAAAGTAAGGATGGAATAATTGCAAAGCGATTTAGCCTGTTCAATAGTATCTACGCCTTCCAGCTTTATAATCCATTCATCGTTGGCTTCAGAGAAGCGGGTAACCATGAAAGGAACGGGCTTTTGTTTCATTTCCAGCATCAGGGCAGCTTTTACCAATACACCGGGAAAAGAAAAAGGTGAATTGAGTTTTACCTTCAATTCACCTTTTAGTCCGTGTGTGCGGGATAGTATACCTGCGTGGCAGTATTGCTTACTGCTCGCCATATTTATTCAGCAGCGGGAGTTTCTTCAGCAGCAGGAGCAGCTTCTTCGGCTACCGCCTCAGTTGCCTCGGCAGTTACTTCAGCGCTCAGTGCAGATTGCTTTTCAGCAATTTTGCGGGCTCTTTCAGCATTTACCTTAATTTCCTGGTCTAAACGAGCTTTCTTATCGGCTTCAGCTTTAGAAAGCAGGCCGGTAGATTTGCTGTTTACTTTGTTGTTTTTCTCTTCTAACCATTTGGTGTATTTAGCATCAGCTTGCTCCTGAGTTAAAGCACCTTTAGTTACGCCTTTGTTCAGGTGAAGTTTCAACATAGCACCTTTGTAAGAAAGAATGGCGCGGCAGGTGTCTGTTGGTTGCGCACCGTTTTCTAACCATTTAACTGCCTTCTCAACGTTTAAGTTGATGCTGGCCGGGTTGGTATTGGGGTTGTACTCACCAATACGTTCAATGAACTTACCATCCCTTGGAGCACGAGCGTCCGCCACCACGATGTGGTAATAAGCAGCTTGTTTGCGTCCGAAACGCTGTAATCTGATTTTTACTGACATTTTTTAAATTATTAATTATTAACTAAATACCGTTTGTTCTCCTTGCAAACGGGAGCGCAAATGTCGGGCTATATTTTTAAAAATCAAAATGATGGACAAAACTTCCTGATTTTTAATGCGGTTTCGTCAATTTAATGTGCGTAAAAGCGCGCCAAATCTTACTTTTGAAGCATGACGGACAAAGCTACTTTTATTCAACGTATTCAACAATCTTATTCTTCGAAAGAAGCACATATTTACCTGGGAGCCGGAGTTTTAAACAACGAGATACTGGCCGAGGCACAAATCAACCTGCCCCTGCGTATGATGAACCGCCACGGACTGGTGGCAGGAGCCACAGGCACCGGTAAAACCCGAACCCTGCAAGTATTGGCTGAACAACTTTCTGATGCAGGAGTACCCGTTTTTCTTTTGGATGTGAAAGGCGACCTGAGCGGATTAAATGCACCCGGAACTTCCAACCCCAAACTGGAGGAACGGGCTAAAAATTTAGGTATCACGTTTAATCCGCAGGGATTTCCGGTAGAGGTGTATTCGCTCAGCGGTAAAAACGGAGCTACCATGCGCGCTACAGTGCTCGAGTTCGGCCCCGTATTGTTATCCAAAGTACTGGAGTTGAATGAAACGCAAACAGGCACCCTGGCTGTGCTTTTCAAATATGCCGATGACCACAAGCTGCCTTTGGTTGATTTGAACGACCTGAAAAAAGTATTGAATTATCTGGAGGAAGGCCCCGGTAAAGAAGAAATAAAAGAGAGCTATGGAAAAATATCTACGGCTACCTCGGGCACCATTTTGCGCAAGATAGTAGCACTCGAACAACAGGGTGTCGACCGCATATTTGGCGAACCATCGTTTGATATTGATGATTTGTTCCAGAAGGTAGACGGGAAAGGAGTTATCAGCCTGCTCAACATTTCTGATACACAAAGTCAGCCCGCGTTGTTCAGTACGTTTTTGCTCAGCCTGCTGGTAGAAATTTACAACAGTATGCCCGAAGCCGGTGATTTGGATAAACCCAAGCTGGTATTCTTTTTTGATGAGGCTCACCTGTTGTTTAAAGATGCTCCCAAGGCTTTTTTAGAACAGATTGAACAAGTAGTCCGACTCATTCGCTCCAAAGGTATCGGGGTGTTTTTTTGTACGCAATCTCCGCAAGATATTCCTGAAACGGTATTGGCTCAATTGGGTAACAGGGTTCAACATGCCTTGCGTGCCTTTACTCCGAATGATGCCGACAATCTGCGCAAGACAGTAAAAACCTATCCGCGTTCTGATTTTTATACCATTGATGAATGTCTTACTACGCTGGGTATTGGGCAGGCGCTGGTGACGGTACTCAATGAAAAAGGTATTCCAACTGAAGTTGCGGTAACACATTTAACACCACCCCGCGCCATTATGGGCCCTTTGCCTGCTAAGGAATTGCAGCAGTTAATCGCAGCTTCAGAAATGCAGGCCAAATATGGTGAAACAATTGACCCGTTAAGTGCGCATGAAATTTTAACCGAACGTGTAAATGCCCGCCAGCAGCAGGAAGCAGCACTTGAAGAAAAAGAAGAGGTAAAGAAAACGGGCAATGGCCGCAGGGAAAAATCTGCTGTGGAAGAGGTGTTGAGCAGCCCTGTGGCGAAGGAGATAGGCCGGCAGGTGGTGAGGGGATTGTTCGGGATGTTGTTTGGGGCACCGAAGAGGAGGAGATGATTGGAAAATTGGCAGATTGGCAGATTGGAAAATTAGAAAGATTGAATAATTTCTTAACAGATAATAATATGAAACAAATAGTGATATTAATTGGATTCATGCTTTTACTTAGCTGCAATTCAGAGAATATAGAAATTAGAAAATCATTTTATCCTAATGGGAATATCAAAAGTGAGATATCTTACTGTAATGGAGTAGTAAATGGCATAGTCAAACATTACCACGAGAATGGAAGTTTGAAAGAGGAATCAAGTTGGAAGAATGATCAGCCAATTGGTTGCGGAAAAATTTATTATTCAAATGGAAATGTTCTTTCTGAGAAATGTTATGAAAATGGCAAGGTTGAAGGCAAGGTTTTAGGATATTATGAATCAGGGAAGAAAAAAGTAGAAGCAACATTTAAAAAAGGGGTACTTAATGGAGAATACAAGGAATTTTCGGAAGACGGAACGCTGCTAAGTGTGGTAAGCTACATGAATGATAAAAAAAATGGGCAATATTTGAAATACTCAACCAATGGAGTGAGGATACAAGAAGGTTTTTATAAAAACGATTTATTGGATGGAGATGTGCTTGTTTATGGAGAAGATGGGGTGCTATACGAAAAACAACATTTCGTAAACGGAATTCTTAATGGAAAAGCCTTGAGTTTTGATGAGAAGGGTAAAGTAATAAACATGGTTCTGTATAAAAATGGAACTATTGTAAAATAGGTAATCCTCCTAAATTATCCGTATTTGTAATACAGAAGCATGAGTTTGTTTGAAACTAAGTTTCATAGTAGGTGTAAATAATAGTAACATGAATAGTTACATTAAAATAAGCGTTTTACTAACTTTTGTATACTTGCTTGGTTGCAAACATACTAACAAAGTATCCTATGAAAATAAACTAATGAATAAACGCTTTGTACTATTAGGCTATCGCAATATGGAAAAAGACTCATTCTACCTTCCACCTATTCGAGATTCAATATTATATACCTTTTACAAAGACACTCTTGTTATAAGAGTTAAATCTGATAGTATTTCTGCAGGGTATAAATTATCTTTAGACAACGCAAGATTCAACTATTTATCTCTGGACTTCTCATCTACCGGCTCTCGACAAGATAAAATATTTGGTTCAAAGTACCCTTTTGTACGAAGAGTGTTTTCTTTAGGAAAATACAAAAACATAGAATTAAAAAATGACACTCTGCTTTTATATTCTAGCTTTATCGTTCAAGAAATCGAAGCCGAAAAACAAGAAGTAAAAAACACAAATAAAACCTTTATAACGATACTTCAACTCTGCCCTTAGCAGAGTTTACTTTGTCTAAGCTAAATATAAACCCCGCCTCGGTTCGTGTCATCACGAAACGAAACCACACACCCTAAACAAACTTCCTGTAAGTAGGTTCTTTGTGCAATTGAAATCCTTGTTTGATGTACACGGGTTGTCCGTCAGGGGTGGCGTGCAGTTCAAAGAAAGAAATGCCCAGTTGTTTGCCGTCTTCTATCAGATGATTGAGCAGGGTAGAGGCAATGCCTTGTTTGCGGTACTCAGGCAAAGTAAACATATTCATGATGTAGGCACTGCGTCCATCGGGTACGCGAAAACTGCCGGGCCGCTGTTGTATCACCATACCTCCGTTGGCTACATAGGTATCTCCGACTTTGGCTAACCAGGCTACATAAGTTTTATCAGGTATGGCCTTTTCAAAGTATGCGGCCAGTTCATCCTTAAGCCTTTGTTGTACGGCTTCGTCTTGTGCTCCCCAGTATTCTGATAAAAAGGCCACACGTGTATCCACCAACACACTAAGGTGTTCACTGGTGGCGCGCAGGTATTCGATGTTTTTCATATTAGTAAATATTATTAAATAGTTTGTAAAAATGCCATCACGTCCACGCCATCCGCATAATCAGTTAAACCCGGCTGTTGGGTTTGGCCAAAAGGAATTTCGTTTTGTATCACTCCCGTTTGGCCTACCACGCATTGCAATTGGGCAGCATTTTCAATCAGGTAGGCTTGTACATCCGAAATGCTTTGGTAGCGTTCATAGTACAACACCCCTACAGGCGAGTGCAGTTGTTTCTCTTCCTTCATCATCAGAAAATTATTGTCCAAAAACTGTTCTGAGTTCATGAGGTAAATGGCACGGTAATAATCGTGGTTGTTGGCGTACTTGTTATGGTCGGCCACACTTCCGTAGTCATAAATGGCTTCGAACAGGCGGTCGAGTACAAACTCTTCGGGTACAAAAACCTTGGCCACATTGCGGCAACCCAACCCGAAATAACGGAATATGTCTTCACCAATGTTTTTAAGTTCTTCGGGAGTTTCTTTGCCGGTGAGCACAGCTAAACTGGTGCGGTTGCTGCGTAATACATTGGGCACTTTGCTAAAGTAATATTCAAAGTAGCGGTTGGTATTGTTGCTGCCTGTGGCTATTACGGCATCGTATTCAGTAAGGCGTTCCACCACGTGTATTCTGAATTCCAGTGTGGTATCCAGTTGTTGCAGTTGTTCCACCACGTATTTCATCAGCACGGTATCATCGCTGGATGGTTTTATTACAGCTTCATGTCCGCTCAACAGCACACACAGTAAGTCATGAAAACCCACCAGCGGAATATTGCCGGCCATAATAATACCCACTTTTTTGGGAGCGGTAACCGGTAACTGCGGGTAAAGGCTCAGCCATGCCATCAGTTTTTCTTCGGTTAAAACGTTGCTCCAGGCCAGCAAAGCATGGTCAATTTGCTCCTGAGTAAACCAGGGGTTGTACATTTCTGCCTGACGTTTGACTTTAGCCAGTTCTTCAGAACCGGAGGTAAAGTGCTGGCCCAATGAACATAGAGCCGAAATAAGTTGTTTAGAATGCATATAAATAATTTGCGAAGTTCACAAAAGATTGTATATTGTGAAAGCAGAAATATTTTTGCAGCAAATAAAATTTAAGAAAAAGTACTTATGGCTATAATGATAACTGATGAATGCATCAACTGCGGTGCATGCGAACCTGAATGTCCGAATAATGCAATTTACGAAGCAGGAGCCGAGTGGGCCTTTGCTGACGGCACTTCCATTCAGGGAGAAATAGAATACAATGGCGGCATGGTAGCAGTAGGCAAGCGCCACGCACCCAAATCTGACGACACTTACTTTATTGTGAGCGAAAAATGCACCGAGTGTGTAGGTTTTCACGAAGAGCCACAATGTGCTGCGGTTTGTCCGGTGGATTGCTGTGTTCCTGACCCTGACCATGTAGAAGACAAAGACACTTTACTTGCCCGCAAAGAAAAAATGCACGCGTAAGCAACAGATTCATTCTATAAAAAAGTCCCTTGCTGATTTATTCGACAAGGGACTTTTTATTTGTATTAACCGCGGTAATTGACGTGGACCACTTCGTAAAAAGATTTCTGTGAATTTCTGCACTATCTGCAGTAACCTTCCTTAGCTTTGCAGCGTATTATGGAGCACTACGGTATTTGTCATTTAAGTTCAGTAGCCTTAAGGGCTGAGGCCAGCAGCAAAAGTGAAATGGTTTCCATGTTATTGTTCGGGGAGCAGTTTCAAATTTTGGATGCCCGCAATGGCTGGATACGCATTAAAACACTTTGGGACGGTTATGAAAGTTGGCTCGAAGGCAAGCAATACGACTCCATTTCTGACATTGAACTAAAAGCCATTCAGCAGTCGCCTCTGTATGTGCTCAATTCCCTGAGTGAAACCATAGGTGAGGGAGAAAAAAAACGGGCCATACTTTTTGGTTCAACCCTGCCCGTGTATAAAAGCGGGAGGTTCGAACTGGGGCACAACAGTTTTAATGTAACAGATGCAGTAGAGGCCAAGCTGAATAACCTTAAAGATATTGAGGCTACCGCTTTAAGATACCTGAATACACCCTACCTGTGGGGTGGCCGTTCGCCATTTGGTATCGATTGCTCCGGATTAACTCAACTGGTGTACAAAATGCACGGCATTGTTTTGAAACGCGATGCCTGGCAACAAGCTGAACAAGGCGAAACCATTGACTTTATTGAAAGCAGCCAATCTGGCGACTTAGCTTTTTTTGATAACGAAGACGGTAAAATTACCCATGTGGGCATCATAATGGAAAATGGTCATATCATCCATGCTTCAGGTCAGGTGCGCATTGACCGACTCGACCGATCAGGTATTTACAGCGAAACCTCAGGTAAGTACACCCATAAGCTTCGTATCATCAAAAGAATAGTTAATGTTTAAAACCAAACCTTACCTCTGCGGTTAAACATAGATAAATAAAACATACACATATGACAACTCAAAGTAACACAGTAATTTTAAAAGCAGGAGATAAAGCGCCTGATTTCACCTTGTTCAACACCGAGAAAAAAGAAATCTCATTGAGTGATTACAAAGGTAAAAACCTGATCATCCATTTCTTTCCGTTAGCCTTTACAGGTGTATGTACTACACAATTGTGTACCGTGCGCGATGCCATCAGCATGTACCACAACGATACTACCGATGTAATTGCTATCTCCGTTGATTCCCTGTTCTCTTTAGGTAAATTTAAAGAAGCTCAAAACCTGAACTTCGAATTGTTGTCAGATTTTAACAAAGCTACTTCAGCTGCTTACGGTGCTTTGTATGATTCTTTTGCTTTCGGAATGCATGGCGTTGCAAAACGTTCAGCGTTTGTGGTAGATAAAGAAGGAATCATTCGCTATGCAGAAGTTTTGGAAAATGCCGGAGAACTACCTAACTTCGAAAAAATCAACGAGACCTTAAAATCGTTATAATAGTACAACATGGTTCTGGCTGTCATTCTTCTGTTAATAATTATTGGAATAGCACTGGTATTGGTAGAAATACTGGTTATTCCCGGTACAACTGTAGCGGGGTTTCTGGGCTTTTTACTATATGTAATCGGTGTTTTGTTTACCTATGATCATTACGGAAGAGTGGCAGGTCATATCACCTTAGCCACCACAACGGTTATCTCTCTGGCATTTATTTATTTTGCCTTGCGTAGTGATTTCTGGAAACGTTTTCAACTCAACAGTTCTTTAGAAGGTTCAGTCAATGACCTCGATATTGGTGACATTGAAGCAGGCGACAGGGGAGAGGCGCTTTCGGCCCTTCGCCCGTCAGGCAATGCATTAATCAACAATGAAATTTTTGAAGTAACCACCAACGGAGAATTTATTGATGCGCATACCGAAGTAGAGGTAGTGAGCATTACAGATAACAAAGTGTACGTTAAAAAAGCAACTTAAATATAAACGCCAGATATGGAACCATTCGCAATGATCGTGTTAATTGTCGGAGTACTTTTCGGGGTATTCTTTTTTCTTTATTTTGTTCCCGTAAACCTCTGGATTACCGCGGTATTTTCAGGCGTGCGCATCAGCATTATTGATTTGGTCTTGCTGCGAATCAGAAAGGTTCCGCCTTCCACTATTGTGAATGCGTTAATTATTTCCAACAAAGCCGGTATTAACATCACCCTCAATGATATTGAAACACATTACATGGCCGGTGGTAATGTAATGAACGTGATTAAAGCACTTATCTCAGCCGATAAAGCCAACATACAACTTGACTTTAAAATGGCAACAGCCATTGATTTGGCCGGAAGAGACGTGTTTGATGCGGTACAACTCTCCGTTAACCCCCGCGTAATTAATACCCCTCCGGTTGCTGCGGTGGCCAAAGACGGTATTCAGTTAATTGCCAAAGCGCGTGTAACCGTGCGTACCAGCATCCGCCAATTGGTGGGTGGTGCAGGCGAAGAAACCATTCTGGCCCGTGTAGGTGAAGGTATTGTAACCACCATTGGTTCCGCTACCGACCACAAACAGGTGTTGGAAAACCCCGACCGAATCTCGAAAGTGGTGTTGGAAAAAGGACTGGATGCCGGAACAGCCTTTGAAATTTTATCCATTGACATTGCTGATATTGATATCGGGGAGAACATCGGAGCAAAATTGCAAACCGACCAGGCCGAAGCAGATTTAAAGGTAGCCAATGCCCGTGCTGAAGAAAGAAGAGCCATGGCGGTTGCCCTAGAACAGGAAATGAAGGCCAAAGCACAAGAGGCTAAAGCAAAGGTAATTGAAGCCGAAGCCGAAGTGCCAAAAGCTATGGCAGAAGCCTTCAGAAACGGCAACATGGGCATTATGGATTATTACAGAATGCAGAACATGAAAGCAGATACGGACATGCGTGAAACCATTGCCAAACCGCCAATTCAAAATCCTCCGAAAAAATAAGTGGCATAAAGCCTGAAAATTTTTATCTTTGCAACCGTTAAACGGTCCCGTAGCTCAATTGGATAGAGCATCTGACTACGGATCAGAAGGTTTGGGGTTCGAATCCCTACGAGACCACTAACATATCAAAGCCCGATGAAAGTCGGGCTTTTTCTTTTATACGTTATTTCAAAACCACCTTCTTCACGTCTGTTTTACCATCCGGTGAAGTGAGGCTTACAAAAAACAGACCTTTGAGTTGTTTGTTTTCTAATGGAATGGTGTGCAGTTCATCTTTCATTTGTCCGTTGTACACTTCTTCTCCTTGTGCGGTTATCACTTTGATTAATGTACCTGCAGAACCTGCTACCTGCACGTTACCCGTGGAAGGGTTGGGGTAAACAAGGTAGTTGAGTGTTTCACTTGTTTGATAGTCTTGTACCACAATAGTTTTGGAATACTCGTATTTACCGTTGAAATTAATTTGTTTAATGCGGTAGTAAAGGGGAGAAGCAGATGCAAATTCCTGGGACAACTCATCGCTGAATTGATAGTGCTGAGGCTGTAGTGTAGTGCCGTGCCCCTTCACATTACCCACCGTTTCGAAAGTAAGGTTATCAACGGAGCGTTGCACCTCAAAATAGTTATTCTCTGTTTCCGTAGCGGTGCTCCATTGCAGTTGTACTTTATGTTCTATGCGACTACCTGAAAAACTGAGCCATTGCACAGGTAAAATGCTGACATCTTCAAAGGTGGCGAGATTTGTAATAACTGTATTATCAAGAATTGTAAAACTGCCACCTACAAACATTTTACCTACTGTAAATGCAATTACAGTTACGTTGGAATTAGAATTTAAACTCCAACTTGTAGGATTGCCTGTAGTTGCATCTATTACGACAATACTTTTTCTATTTTGTCCGCCTATTGTTGTAAAATAACCACCTAAATACACTGCATTTCCAGAAACAGCAATTGTAGACACAGCGTTATTTGCATTTGGATTCCATGCCGTAGGATTTCCGGTAGATAGATTCAATGCAGCTACTCGATTTCTAGTTTGCCCGCCAACGGATGTAAACGAACCTCCTGCATATACTGTACTTCCTGTAATAACAATTGTTCTTACTATGTTATTTGCATTTGGATTCCAAGTGGTGGCATTTCCAGTGGTTACATCCAGCGCAGCAATCATGTTTCTGCTTTGCCCTCCAATAGAACTGAAGTAACCACCGGCATACACTATACTTCCTGAAATAGCAATCGAATAGACAGTTCCATTTGCGTTTGGATTCCAAGTTGTTGCATTGCCGGTTGTTGCATCCAATGCAGCTATACGGTTTCTGCTTTGTCCGCCAATATTTGTGAATATACCTCCTGCATAAACGGTATTTCCTGAAACAGCAATGGAATTTACCATATTATCGGCATTGGGATTCCACGATGTAGCATGTCCTGATGTTGCATCGAGCGCAGCAATTCTGTTGCGCATTTGCCCTCCAATGGAACTGAATCCGCCACCAACATACACTGTATTCCCAGAAATAGCAATTGAATTTACCCAATGATTTGCGTTTGGATTCCACGAAGTTGGGATACCGGTTGTTGCATCCAATACAGCTATAAAGTTTCTGGTTTGCCCACCTATAGATGAGAATCTACCACCTGCATATAGTGAATTTCCAAGGAATGCAACTGTATTTACATAGTTATTGGCATTCGGGTTCCATGCCGAAGCACTTCCTGTTGTAGCATCTAAAGATGCAATGTAGTTTCTAGGTTTCCCGTCTATAGAGGTAAATAAACCGCCCACAAATACCTTATTGCCTGATAACAAAATAGTTTCTACAAAATTATTTGCACTTGGATTCCATGCTTTGGCATTGCCTGTTGAGGTATCTAATGCAGCAATCCTGTTTCGTGTTTGCCCTCCTATAGTAGTGAAATCTCCACCTACATACACAATACTGTCTGAAACAAAAATAGTTCGTATTCTGTTATTTGGATTCGGGTTCCACGTGGTGGCACTTCCTGTTGTTGCATCTAAAGCTGCAATGTAGTTTCTGGTTTGCCCGCCAATGGAGGTGAATTCACCGCTCACAATTACTTTATTGCCTGATACGAAAATAGTATTCAAATTGTGATTTGAATTCGGATTCCATGCCGTTGCAGTACCTGTTGCCGAAGTTGCATCTAATGCCGCTATTCTATTCCTGCTTTGGCCGCCAATGGAGGTGAATGTTCCTCCAATGTAAATTGTACCCCCTGAAATTACTATTGTACTTACTTGTCCATTTGCATTCGGATTCCATGCCGTTGCACTGCCGGTAATCATGTCCAATGCTGCGATTCGGTTTCTGGCTTGGCCGCCAATAGACGTAAAAACTCCACCTACATAAATTGTATTTCCTGCAATGGCAAGGGCAGTAACATAATGATTCGAATTAGGATTCCAGGCTGTCACCTGTCCGTTGCTGTTCAAGTGAGCCAGTCGATTTCGAACGCTATCACCTACCTGCGTAAAATCTCCTCCTATATACACTCCCCCTTTGCCGTCAGGTATTGATGTTCTTATGTATCCATTTGGTTTGGCATATGATAAATCAGGTAAACCGCTTGCCGTGTCAATTGAACATCCGTAGCCTGTGCTAGGCCCTACATGGGTGAAACTTCCTCCAATGTATACCAGATTATTAACCGTATCCCCTGCTAAAGCTGTCACCTCACCATTGGTTACCCATCGGTTTCTTGATATCTGGGGGTTTTGTGCAGCAGAAATTAAGGGCAGCACAAACAACAGACAGAAAAAAACAATTTCTTTCACGAAGTAAAGTACTCAAACTTTCATCAAAAAATCAAATTTTTTGTCGTTTTTACTGCAACACCACCTTTTTCACCTGTTTGGTTCCGTCAGCAGCGGTGATGGATAGGAAGAAGATGCCTTTGAGCTTTGGTGCGTTTAGTTCCATCAGGTGGATGTCTTCAGTCATCTTGGCGCTGTATACTACATCACCTTGTGTGGTGGTAAGTTGTAAGTTTGTGCCGGCTTTTCCTGTTACCATTACATTACCGGTGGAAGGGTTGGGGTACACTAGGTAGATAAGTGTTTCACTCGTTTGATGGTCTTGTACTGCAATGGTTTTTGAATACTCGTATTTGCCGTTAAAATCAATTTGTTTAATGCGGTAATAGAGGGGAGAAGCAGATGCAAATTCTTGCGACAACTCATCGCTGAATTGATAGTGCTGAGGCTGTAGTGTAGTGCCATGCCCTTTCACATTACCCGCTGTTTCAAAAGTAAGGTTATCAATGGAGCGTTGCACCTCAAAATAGTTATTCTCTGTTTCAGTGGCTGTGCTCCATATTAGTCTAACGGTATTTTCTATGCGACTGCCTGAAAAACTGAGCCATTGCACAGGTAAAATGCTGGCATCTTCAAAGGTGGCGAGGTAAGGGTTTACTTTACCATCCATTGTGGTAAAGTCGCCACCTGCATACAGTTTACCTACAGTAAATGTGATTATATTTACAAAGCCATTTGAACTCGGATTCCATGTCGTAGCGCTGCCTGTTGACGCATTTAACGCAGCAATTTGGTTTCTTGTTTGTCCGCCAATGGTAGTGAATTGCCCACCGGCATACACCGTACTTCCTGAAACACCTATTGCACGAACAACATTATTCGCATTAGGGTTCCATGTCGTAGCGTTTCCTGTAGACGTATCCAAAGCCGCGATGTAGTTTCGTGTTTGTCCCCCAATTGTAGTAAAGTTACCACAGGCAAGGAGTGTATTTCCATTTATTAATAGTTCCTGTACAAAGTTATTGGCAGTTGGATTCGAAGATTTAGCATTACCTGTAGACGTATCCAAAGCCGCGATGTAGTTGCGTGTTTGTCCTCCAATGGTAGTGAATTGCCCTCCAACGAAAAAAGTATTTCCTGAAATCGCTATTGTATTAACAACATTATTCGAATTTGGGTTCCATGAGGTAGCGTTGCCTGTTGTCGCATCCAAAGCCGCAATGCGATTTCGTGTTTGCCCTCCGATGGAAGTGAATGCCCCTCCGACATACACTGTACTTCCTGAAATCGCGATGGTATATATAGGGTTGTCCGCAGTTGGATTCCATGCAGTGGCATTGCCTGTAGAGGCATCCAAAGCAGCAATACAAAGTCTTGTTTGCCCGCCTATGGAAGTGAAGTTACCTCCGGCATACACCGTACTTCCCGATACAGCAATTGCTTGTACAATGTTACCTGCATTTGGATTCCAAGAAGTGGGTGTGCCTGTTGCTGCATTTAAAACAGCAATCCTGTTTCTGACTTGTCCACCTATGGAAGTGAAATCTCCTCCGATATATATTGTACTTCCTGAAATAGTGATGGTTCTTACATCGCCACTCGCATCAGGATTCCAAGTGGTTGCATTTCCGCTGGTGGTATCCAGCGCAGCAATTCTGTTTCGTGTTTGTCCGCCAATGGAAGTGAATTGCCCTCCGATATATACTATACTTCCTGAAATTGCAATGGAGTAAGCTATGTCATTTGCATTGGGATTCCAGGTAGTGGCATTTCCGGTGGTTGCATCCAAAGCAGCAATTCTGTTTCTGCTTTGCCCTCCAATGGTAGTGAAGCTACCAACTGTATACAGTGTATTTCCTGAAACAGCAATTGCATTTACAGTGAAATTAGCATTCGGATTCCAAGTGGTGGCGTTGCCTGTTGACATATTCAACGCTGCAATACTGTTTCTGCTTTGCCCTCCAATGGTAGTAAATGCGCCACCTGCGTATAATGTACTTCCTGAAATAGTGATGGTATTTACACTGCTACTAGCATTTGGATTCCATGTGGTAGCAGAACCTGTTGACGCACTCAACGCAGCAATTCGGTTTCTTGTTTGTCCGCCTATGGTAGTGAAATCCCCTCCAACATACACAGTACTTCCTGAGACAGCAATTGAATATACACTACTCATATTTGCATTTGGATTCCATGTTGTAGCGTTGCCCGTTGACGTATTCAACGCAGCAATTCTGTTTCTGTTTTGCCCTCCAATGTTAGTAAATGTTCCACCTGCATATAATGTACTACCTGAAATAGCAATTGAATATACAAAACTATTTGCATTTGGATTCCAGGCTGTTACCTGCCCGCTGCTGTTGAGGTGTGCCAATCGATTTCGGATACTATCACCAACCTGAGTGAACGTACCACCTATATAAAATCCTCCATTACCGTCAGGTACAGCAGTGTGTATTCTCCCATTTGGTTTTGCAAATGCAAGGTTAGGGTTACCGGAAGAGCTATCAATAGCAGCACCTTGGCCTGTGTTTGGTCCAATATAGGTGAAATCCCCACCAATGTATAGCAGATTGTTCACGGTGTCGCTCACCATAGCGTTCACAATACCGTTAGTTACCCAACGATTGTTTAGTAACTGCGGGCTTTGTGCAAAGGAGAAAAAAGTGCCGAGCAGAAGTGCAGAAGAAGCAATAATTTTTCGCATCATGCAAAATGCATCATTTTCAGAAATTATGCAACCATTTTTCTAAACTCAGAAGAGCGATTCATGCAGTGAGCCATATGCACGTTTTTGATAGAGAAGCATTCTCCGTCAATGAAATAGTACAGGTCACTGTGATTACTTCTTTCTCAAAATCAAAATACTGGTAGAGGGGTTGTTGCGCTTTTTGAGTTTAGCGGCTAAGGCTTCATCTGTTCGGTAGTTGTAAGCGGTAAGAAAGGCGAGGTGTTTTTCCACTACTTCAAAGCCGGCTTGTTCTACCATTTTGATAACTTCATCATCATTGTGAAAGAGATACAAATGATCAACCGATTCCATGTTGATGGAGGCGGTTAGGAAAAATAATCCTCCGTTGTCCAGGGCCAGGTAGGCTTGCTTTAAAAGTTCCTGAGGTTGTGGTAAATGTTCCAGCACCTCAGCGCAAATCATGGCCGCATTGTTTTTTACCGGAATATCCAACGTAGCATCAGCAATAATGACCTCCGGTTGTTTCACCTGCATTTGTACCGATACTTTGGCAGTAACTGCTACAGCCACCGGACTGATGTCAACGCCCGTAGCCTTAAGAGCAGGGTTATTTTGCAGGGCAAGTCCGCTGAGCATGCCGTGGCCTATACCTATTTCACAGAGAGAGCCCTGTGTATTTTTAATCAACGGCAGGTAATGTTGCACC
Organism: Bacteroidia bacterium; assembly: GCA_041675505.1. Lineage (GTDB taxonomy): Bacteria > Bacteroidota > Bacteroidia > UKL13-3 > UKL13-3 > JAGPCK01. The sequence goes on from JBAYTR010000011.1 coordinate 18,630, forward strand.
AGTACCCTGAGAATTTCATAGTAGTTGCTGGAAAACAGGTAGCTGAACAGCAGCGCAGGGTAGTAGGTATGTGTCATGTAACTCTCGTTCTGGTACACTTCACGATTTACCTCATCATAATCCTGATGCGCGTAAGTACTGTTAAGGTTGCGGGCAAAGTCGAGCTGCTTTTGTTTAAAAGTATCGCAAAAGCGAATGTACCCTTTCAAGGCTTCGTCCAGTTGTTCAGGGGTAGGACATAAGCCCTGAATGATGGAAGCAGGATAAGCTGCTACATCATAATATTCAGGGTTATTGGTAACAAGGCTGTTCACCATAACATCCAGTTCAGGGTATAATGCAACTAACTTTTCCCTGCATTGATTGATAAATGTTTTCATGATGAACAGCCTTTAAATGATTATTTAGTTGTGTTAGCAGCGTTTTGCTCAAGTATAGCGTAGAATTTTTTCTCCAGTTCAGTTGGTTGAACTTTGTCTTTGTTTCTGCTATAGCGCATGCGGTGAGTAAAGTACTGGTCGGCAATATCATCACCGGTTGATTGTAGAAGGATAATATCAGGCTCAGTATATTTTACTTTTTCGGTCCAAATGCTCAGGTAGTCATCAATAGAGAAACCCCAGTTGGATGCATTAATAATTTCTTTGTCAGCATAACGGGCCTGTAATAAACCGGTACCTGTTTTTTCGTTGTCGAGGAAAGGAAAGAAGAAACCGGAGTCACCGATAAGCAACACACGTTGTTTCTTTTTAGGGAATTTTAAATCGTAATCCATACGCAAACCCTGTGAGTTAATTTTAAGGCGGTAAGGCAGGTTTTTGCCACCATCTTCTATTTTATTCAGGTTAGGCTCAAAATCGCCAAATGTAGCCGGGCGCTCAGCATCAGTATATGTTTTATCTGACTTTACTGAACTGAATTTGTCAATCTGTTTTGCCATAGCCTCAGCTACTACACGGGCACCTTCTTTGTTTAAGTGACCATCAACAGGGTAATACGTAAGTTCTTCAGGTTTGTGACCAATGAACAGGTTAGAGCAATCTAAGAACTCAACATTGTTCTCTTTGCACAATTGAATAATATACTTTTTTCCTTCCCGCTGAATGATTGTTTCGGCATTTCCCACTTCTGTAGTGAGCCAGCAGAAAACCATTTTGGCGTTGGTAGCTTTTACTTCTGATACAAATTTCAGAAAGTTGTCTTTGTAACGTGATTTTAACTCGGTAAGCATTTCGACAGCTACCGGGTCTTTGGTATTGTACAACTCTTCTCGCGGGATAATTTCATAGTTTACTGCTTCTTCCTGTACAGCGCTTGCCGCACTCATATCCACCTGCTGTGTGGTGACTACTTCGCTTACAGCACTGTTTTTGTCCTGACTTTTGTTAAAAAAGAACCAGGCCAATCCGCCTATAATTACTAAGGCAAAAATGATTCTAACTCCGAGTTTCATGTGTATGTTATTATTTAGAATTGAAAGTAAATGAATTCGTTTTGGTTATTCAAATTATCTGACGAAAAAATGAGCACAATAAGTGCAGCATAAATTGTCCAGCGTAACATGTAATTGAGGTTGCCTATGGAAAGACCATACTCTTTTTCCCGTTGAAACCACTCAATGCCAAACATAAGAAAAGCCCATCCCAGTGCAGCCTGAGCGGTGTGGTCAAGTGAGGGAAGTGTGAATAAACTTACTGAAGCCATTTGAGCAAGCAAGCCTCCCAGGTGTTCTAAACTGGTTGCCCTGAATACCAATTGACCGAAAGTCCAGAACATAAAAACAAGCAGGCCGCTTAAAACGGAATAAAGTACAGGATTAAATTGTTTAGCCCACTTCTTTCGCTTCTTTTTGGTGAGTACCTCATAACCCAGTGCTAAACCGTGCAGCAAGCCCCATAACACAGAGGGCCAGTTGGCACCGTGCCATAAGCCACTTAATGTAAAGCTGATGATGGCTGCGTATACTATGCCCCACAAACCCCAATCGCGTTTTTGAAAAGAGATGGGGGTATACAGGTAATCGGTTATCCAGCTGGTAAGGGAGATGTGCCATTTGCGCCAAAAGTCGGTCATGCTGGTAGAAAAGAAAGGAAAGTTAAAGTTCCTTAATAAATCAAATCCCAAAAGTTTGGCTGTGCCTAAAGCAATGTCTGAATAACCGGAGAAGTCGCAATACATCTGAATGGTGAACATGATGCCCGCCATAACAATGTTACTTCCGCTTTGATCCTCATACTGCATAAATACATAGTTCACATATTTAGCTGCTGAATCAGCAATTACCAGTTTTTTGAAGAAGCCCCAGAGTATTTGTCTGATGCCGTCTTCCATACGCTCAGCACTGAAACTACGGCTATTGGTAAATTGCGGTAACAAATGCCCTGCACGTTCAATAGGTCCGGCTACCAGTTGCGGAAAAAAGGCTACATGGGTAATGAAATCAATATAGTTGGTAGCTGCTGCATAACTTTTTTGATAGACATCAAACGTGTAACCTAATATGTGAAAGGTAAAGAAACTGATGGCCAAAGGAAGTATAATGTGCTCAGGCCGGAAAGCAATTTGCCAGCCTGCAGTATTGGCAATATCGACAAACGATTGAGCAAAAAAGTTCATGTACTTGAAGTAACACAGTATACCCAAATGTACCACCGCACTCAACACCATCAGCCATTTGCGGCTGTTTTGTTTTTCTGTTTTCTCAATTACTTTGGCCATCAGGTAAGCAAAGGTGGAACTGAGCCACAACAGTAGCAGTAGTTTAATTACCTCTGTTTGATGAGAGGCCACTGCGGTTGTCATCTCCTGCCAGGCTTCGCTGAATCTACCACCTAAAATAAGTTTAGGAATGTTAGTTCTGGGAATAGCGGCAGCACAGTAAAAAAAGTAGCTGGCGAGTAAAAGAAAGACATTTTGTGCTTTGCGGCTGCTCTTTAGCGACCAGTAAACCGCCCAAGCAAAAAGGAAAAATACAAGAAAGGCGAGTGACGTAAAAACCATGAATTACTTATATCTTAGAAAGAATGGAATCCACCATTTCACCTACATTTTTAAAGGACTGAATTTCTATCAACGTAAAACGGAATCCGTATTTTCTTTCAATAGCAGCAATAATCTGGATGTGGTTAAGAGAATCCCAGCCTTCCACTTCTTTGGCGGTGGTAGAAGGGGTGAGGTTCACGGTACCTTCGTCTATAACTTCTTCAAACAGTACGTTCAATTCGCTGATGAGTTGTTCTGATGTCATATCTTTTTTTCAATAAATGTTTTTAAGGGAGTGTATTCAGTGATGTTCAATGTCCAGTAATTATCAGTACATGTAAATCCTAAATCAGCATAGTGGTTTTCAACTATACCATTTTTAGGTGTTGGGAGGTATTCCCCTTTTAATACTGTGCAACCGACTTTTTTTGCTGTATCAACAATGGTGTTGAGTGTGAAATTTTCCATACCACGTTTTAATACACGGCAACTCATAATCCAGTTGTTGATGAACATTTCTTTGCCTTGTTGTTGTAACATAATGATGGCAATTAAACCGTGATCGCCATACTTATCAGCCAGATGAAAGTTGAGAATACTGTTGTTGTTGTCTTTGGAAAACTGCAGCATTTCTTCTTCCGTAAAACGTTCAGTTCTCAGGTTAAACTGGTTGGAGCGTTGAGTAAGCTGCGCTACTCGTGGCAGGTTAAAATCTGTGAGTCCTTCTACGGTGGCTACCATATCAAGACTTTTCAGGTATTCGTCTTCATTCTCAAAATACTGTTGAGCTGCCACACGTTTGGCTTCCTGTCGGTATTGGTGTGTACGTATTTCGTCATTGTCTGATACGCTGGCGGTTTCAAACAGATTTAGCGAGAGCAGGTAATCGAGGTACAGCGAAGGGTCTTCAGGCAATTCAGGAACGGTAACTGCCGGTAGGTTTTCCTTGACCATGTTGCGTTCAAACGGATTATCGTCAACAAACACCATGGAGTCAAAACCAATATTGAGTATCTCTTGTATGCGCTGAATGTTCTTTACTTTATTGTCCCAGTTGGCCATAAATACGGAGATGTCTTCCATGCGCAACACCATATCAGGATGTTTCTCGAATGGCTCCATGGCAATGTGTTCAGTATTTTTACTGGCCACACATAAAATGATTCCCCTGTTTTTTAATTCTTTGGCCCATTGCTGCAATTGGGTAAAAGCTTTACCGGCTCCAAGTCCGCCTACTTGAATATTGTTGAGACCGTCATCGCCAATTATGCCACCCCAAACGGTGTTATCTAAATCAAGTATCAAACATTTTTTGAATGTGCCTTCAATGGCCGAGATACTGTCCATAGTAAGCTTGGCTACTGCGGGCAATATTTCCGTACCCAGTACCATATCGGTTTGTATGTAAACTTTGGGGTCTATCATGGCAGCTTGTCCGTAGCGGCTTTGCACACTGAGTAAGTCAATCACAAACATATTTTTATGTTGTGAGGCTACCTCGGTTAAGCGCGCATTGAGCAAGCGTAATTGGGCAGGGAAGGAGCGGGAATAATTAGTAGCAAAGTTGCCGAATACACCGTCATTGCAGTCGGTAAAGTTGTAGTAGATAAGTTTGGCACCGTTGCGTTGAGCGGCTTCAGCATAATCTCCTATTTGTTGCAAGTGGTGTTGAGCAAAATCACCACGTTCAGCTAAAGGGGTATGGTAAAAGTGCTTTTGCAGGTGCTGTGTGCTTTCAAAAAGGATAATGTATTTTGCTTTGAAGTCATTTAACTCAGAGGCCGGGTTAAATACCTGTAAGCCTATCTGGTTGTAGGGTGCTTCGTACAAATCAAGCTTTACCCCCTGCAATGCTGCATATCCCTGAAGCGCAGTACATAAAAACTGAGAGGCAGAGTCGGCAGCCAAAGCCACACGAATGGTTTTGGTGGCGGGAAGGTTTTGTTTAACTGCCTTCTTCAGTTGGTTAAAGTCGGGTAGTGTAGGATGCATTGGTTTATTGCAGGCAATATAAACACGATGCGGAAGTATTGCCAAATTATTTGTCGACTTAAGCGACAATAATCGGTATGAGAAAAATCAGTTATGGAAAAGCGGATTTTTTAGTAATCCATTTCCATTCCGCCTGCACCCGGTTCTCTGCGTTGGTTGTTTTTCTTACGGAATAAAGACACATCCGTTTCACCGAATCTCCACGTAAAGCCTATGCGCACAAAGCGCACATCTCTTCGTCTGGATAGGTCTTGGGTAAAGGTGGGCGTATCGAAATAAGTTCCCCAGCGCCTGGTGTTAAACACATCGTTCACGGTAAAGTTGAAGGTGAATTTCTTGTTTATTTCTTTGTTCAACGAGAAGTCAATCGCGTACACTTCTTTCGTGGTTCCCTGAGGTATAATGCGGGGAGCCTCATATTGTCCGTCTACCTGGGTATTAAAACCTTTGGGCAATTTGTAGCTTACTATGGCTTTCACATTCCAGCTGATGCCTTCATTTTGTAAGGCTTGTGTACCGGTGTTGGCTGATATAACAGTATAAAAGGCATTAGCATTTAAAGTGAACTCCATCTTTTTGGTCAAACTGAGTTTTACGGTGTGTTCTGTTCCGTATGACCAGTTGCTGTTGCCATTGGTAAACGTAGTCACCAGCACATTGGAATCGGTGGGCAGGGTGTAGGCATAGTTGGTAATTGCATTGTCTACGTATTTCAGGTATACGGATGACAGTAGGTTGCCTTTCTTAAAGGGATGATTATAATTCACCTCTGCCATATTCATAAACTCAGGTGCTAATGCCGGATTACCTATGCGGTAGTTTTGCCGGTCGCTGAACATAATGAAGGGCATCATTTGCATGTAGTTGGGCCGATTGATTTTGCGGGAGAAGTTCAGTTGAGCTTCACGACCTTTATCAAAACGTTTCGACAGGTATAAGCTCGGAAACACAGCGTTCCACAGGTTTTTGCCTCCTTTGGGGTAAGCATATTCAAATGTCTGATTCTTATCAAGCAGTTCAGCCGTAAATTGAGTTTGCTCTAACCTGACACCTGCCTGGTAAGCAATACTTCCTAAATATGATGAATAAGTAACGTATGCTGCGTTAATCAAATCATTGATGCGGTAATCATTGGACAGGGAGGAGTCGCGTGTAAAGTAGCCTGTGGTATAATCTAATATATTAGAGGTTAACTCCGATTGCTGTATTTTATAGTTGCTTTTAAAACCCCATTCCAATTTAGAACTGTCGGTAAGCGGGTTGGTAAAATCAAACTGAAAGGTGAACATATCTGAACCTCCAGCACCGATGTTTTTTTGCACTATCGGATTGTTGGGTAACAATACCCCGGCAGCATTGTAGTTGTAGGTAGTAAAGGTGGAGTTGTTAAAATTATTTGATTTGTTGTAACTCAAATCTGTAGTGAACTCTTTACCCTTTTTGGGGAAAGTATGGCGAAACAAAATCTGCGTAGTATAATTCTCAAACCCGTTTTTTTGCTCGTTCACACGGTTACCGAATGAGGTCATTAAGTCAATTGAATCAGCCGTTGAGAAGCTTTGCTCATCGTCCATGTTAAAGGCACCACTGGTTATGTTTTGTGAAAATGTAATGGTGTTGCGGTTGGAAATATTGTAATCAAAACCAATACGGCCCGAGTTAAAGGCGTTGCGAACCATGTTGTTGTTGGTTTGCCTGAATGAACTGATTACTTCTTCATTCAACAGATTTTCGCGGTTGGTAAAACCTTTGTTGGAATTGCCGCGCATGTTCAGGTTGTAAGAGAGAAAAAAGTTAAACGGACTTTCTTTCACATTGATGTTGCCGTTAAGACCATAGCGATTGTTGGTACCAATGCTGGCACCCAACATTCCGTTGTAGCCGGGTTTGGTATTCTGCTTCAGTATTACATTTAATATACCTCCCGTGGCACTCGCATCAAACTTAGCCGATGGGTTGGTGATTACTTCAATGCGATCAATGTCTTCGGCAGGTATTTGTTCCAATGTTAAAGTGGTAGGTCTGCCATTCACAAAAATAGTAGGCGAGGAGTTGCGCAAAGCCACATTGCCATCAGCATCCACAGTTACTCCCGGAACGTTCTTCATCACATCAATGGCTGTACCTCCCTTGGCCGAAAGATCCTTATCGGCATTGTACACCTTGCGGTCAATGTTCATGGTTACGTTTGACTTATCAGCTTCTACTTTTACTTCTTTCAATACTTTAGCATCCACTTCCAAACGGATGTTGCCTAAGTCCTGTTCAATAGTGGCGGGTGTAACAGCAACCGGAACAAACAACGTTTTGTACCCGATAGATTGAATACGCAAACGAAAACGACCCATAGGCAACTTATCAATACTGAAATCTCCGTTGGCCTTGGATAAGCCACCTCCGATAACACTGTCTTTCTGAAAGGCAAGTAAAGTAACCACTGCATATTCCATGGGTTCTTTACTGGAGGCGTCAATTATTTTACCGTACACCCGGCCAATGGTGGTTGATCTCATTCCGCCAGGTCCGGATGGGTTGCCTCCATTTCCGTTGTTCATGCCCGGCATTCCACCACCACCTTGAGGGCGTTGTGCGAAAGAACTTAATATTATTACTAAAAAGAAAATGCTAAAAAGTAGAGTTTGTTTCGTCATAAAATAATGGCCGGCAGATAAGCTGATAATGATTAATTGTGCTGTTCTTCCTCAATAACGCCACCCGGAGAATACTGTATTTGAACACTTTTGGCCCAATCGGTTAATAATTGCAGTTGCTCTGCTGAAAGTGCTGCGTCTTTGTGTATCCACAGGTAACTTTCCAACGGCATCTCATGCTCAGCCAGCATTTCACCCATTTCTTCCATTTTGTGAGCTTTCTTTTTGGCATCGTAAGCATTGAACTCTGATAAGTTAAAGTGTTTTTTACCGTCATTTACGTGGTACTGCAACCACCAACCCACCGGTTGAATATTGCTGTACCAAGGGTAATTGGTTTTGTTGGAGTGGCAGTCGTAACATGATTTCTCCAAAATTGCCTGTACTTCACCGGTTACCACCAAAGCATTTGGTCCGTTGATATCGCCTTCATTTTTATCCAAACGAATGGCTTGCATTAAGACTAAGATGGCAGCAAGGGCAATAAAAATTTTCTTTTTCATGGTGGTGTTATTAGTAGGTAAGTTGTTCAATTAAAGTAGTGTATTGCGGGAACACATTCAGCAGGGAGTCGCGTTTAGCTAATTCAAAATCAGCGAAATCGAAACCGGGAGCAACTGTGCACCCCACCAGTGAATACTCGCCCTTTGCAGCAACTCTTGAGCCAAACCAACTGCCTGCTACAATTACACACTGAAAAACTTCTCCGGCCTCAGGGTTTCTGCCTAACAGGTGAATAGTGAGTTCTCCCGAAGGTTTGATTTCAATTACTTCCAACGGGTCGCCTTCGTAAAAATGCCATACCTCATCAGCAGAGATGCGGTGCAATGCACTGAACTGGCCTTGTTGGAGCAAAAAATAAATGGCGGTACTGTAATTTCGATCACCGGCAAAGGCCGCAGATAAAGCAGATTTCGGAATGGTATCCTTAGCTCTGTAGGTTTCTTTAAATGCTCCACCCTCCACGTGAGTAGTCATCTGTAAGGTATCAATCCAGTACTGTGCTGTAGGGCGCATGGTTCAAAAATAAGGGATGCCGCTAAAGATTAATAGAAAATATTTGGAGCGCACTTCTCCGCGCAGGTTTAACTGCACGCTGTTGTTTTAAGTTTTAGTGCTGGTGGTCAGGACCAAAAACATCTGCCTTGTGTCCGAAATCATGAGAAGCTTCACGAATAATGTTGGCGGCCTCGCTGTTTCCTGTGGCGCGTTCAAAGCTATCGGCCATGGTCATCAGGTATTGGAAGGTGAACTGGCTCATTTCCTCAATACTCATTTCTTTGGTCCACAAGTCAATGCGCATAGCTTCTTTTTGTAAACCGTCCCATAAGCCTACCATAATGGCTTTGGCCGCTTGTGGTTCATTGAACTCTCCGTCATCGGCAGCCCAATCTATGGAAACAGGCAGGTTTTCTTTATCTAAATGTACATCAAATCTGATGGTGGAGGTGCGGGTTATTTCTTCTGAACTCATCTAATTTTACGGATTATAGTGTTGTTATTTTAACTTATTTCTTTCTTCCATCAGCCATTGTTTAAGTGTCAATAGCTTTTGTATTTGTTCTGACTTATTATTTTGATTGTCAGTTTTTTTATTCAATTCATCTTTTGCACCACTTAAGGTAAATCCACGCACTTTTACCAGGTCATATATACGAGCAACCGCCTCTATATCCTGTGCGGTATAGAGGCGGTTCCCTTTTTTATTGGTCTTTGGTTTAAGGTGCTTGGAAAACTCGTTTGTCCAGAAACGAACGAGTGACACATTCACTCCGAAACGGGCAGCAACTTCTCCTATGGTATAGTACAGTTTAGAGTCAGCCGCTTGTTGATTATCGCCCATAACAGGCACAAAGGTGCAATATTTTTTATTAATATAAGCATCGCTGTGTTCCCTAAACTATCTGACGTTTCTATGTTAATGTACCAGACTTCGGTGTATTAAACCGTCTTCGGTAAGTATACGCAAAATGTAAATCCCTTTAGGTAATTCAGGTAGTGAAATGCTTGAATGATTTTTCCCCTCAGTTATGGGAAGCAATTGTTCATGAACTTTGCGCCCGGCAATATCTGTAAATTGTAATGTTGCAGACGTTTTCTTAGAAGAGTACATGTCAATATTTATAGTATTACCGAAAGGAACAGGATAAACATTTAGTTGGTCTATAAACGGATGTGCCTTAATACTTGTATTACCTATAATTACTGTTTTACAGGTAGTGTGTGTACAAGAGTCTGATGCGCGGAAAACAGTAAGGCATACATTATACGTGCCCGGTGTTGTGTAGGTTTTATCTCCGTAGTAATTGGTAGAGTTGGTTCCATCACCATAGTCCCAATAGTAGGTAAGGTTATTACCTCCTGATGTATTAATGAAAAAGTGATGATTAGGTCCCATAATACTGTCATAAAAGCGGGCTGTACACTGTGTGTTGGGATTGTACGTAATGTAAAAACTGTCGCATTTGATGGTAACACAGGTAGTATCAGTTTTGTGGCGGGCCTTAAGACACATCTTATGGCCTCCGGGCGTACTGATGTTGTTGAAGTAATAATACTGGTTAGAAACAGTAGAGCCGTCAAGTTCCCAGGTGTAGTTGACTGAATCACTTTTGGGAGATTGAAAGAAGGAGAGGTTGCCGGTAATGGTGTCAATTTGCATCACAGGGTTGGCTGCACACTTGGGGTTTTGAGCATGAGCCGCATTAACTGAGAGTAAAAAGAAAGGAGCCAATAAGAGAACTCCTAACAGGCGATGAGTTGATGAGTAATTTTTTTTCATGTTTAAATAGTTTAATTGTTTTACATAGAACATTTAGCATACATAATGTAAGGTACAATTAAGCGACAAATAGTTGCATTTATGCCAATAGAAGACGTAGTGTCTTGATACACATGCACTTTCAGATGATTGTTACTGTTTGATTGTAAAAACCTTAGTCGAATGACTGCGTTGGGCGTGAAGCAATTTCCCTTACCTGCTCATACTCCTGTGGCGAAAGGTCGTTGAAGAAGTAATTGATAGGGTTAATCTTCTTTCCGTTTTTGATTACTTCATAGTGCAGGTGCGGGGCGGTAGAAGTTCCGGTGCTGCCTATGTAACCGATTAATTCACCGCGTTTCACTTTTTTACCGGGTTTAGCTACTACCTTTTTCATGTGGGCATACAAGGTTTGATAACCGAACCCGTGGTTGATGACCACGTGATTACCGTACCCGCGGTGGCCCAATTCCACGTCTCCCACAGTTCCGTTTCCGGTGGCGTAAATGGGTGTTCCGGTGGGGGCGGTAAAGTCAATGCCCGTGTGCATTTTATGCGTTTTGTAAACAGGGTGCAGGCGGTATCCGAAACCCGAGGCCATGCTGCGCAGCTTTTTGTTGGATATAGGTTGAATGGCCGGAATACTCGCAATAAACTCCGTTTTTTTGGAAGCAAGTTTGGCCAGTTCGTCAAATGATTTCGATTGCACGTAAACCTGACTGCTCATCAAATCAATCTTCTTTTGTACAGCAATAATGTCTTCAGAGCCCAAGTAACCTTCCAAGTGTTTGTATTTTTCCACACCACCAAAACCACCTTGGCGTACTGAACCCGGAATAGGATCAGCTTCAAAAATGGCGCGGTAAATATTGGCGTCTTTTTCCTGCAATTCATCCAGCACCACAGCCAACTGTCCTACCTTTTTGTTCATCAAATCTATTTGCAACTGGTAGTTACGAATTTCCCGCTTCAGTTGTTTTTCTTTCGGAGAGTCGATAGAGGTGTAGGCAATAATCAGAAACAGACCACCCGCTACCACTGAGGCAGAGATGAATCCGAACACACGCAAAAGTTTGGTGAAAATGCTGGTACGCACTTTCTCAAAGCTTAGTTTATGTGGATTATAAAAGTATTTTACTTTTGCCATTGTTTAATATCTACGCAGTTAATGTTTAATATTGCTGCCTGAAAATTAAAGGACTGCGAAGGTAACCATTCCCGCGTAGAAATAAAAAGAGTATACAATTAAGATTTGATTAACAGGTAGTTAAATACGACATGACTGCATCAGAAATACGCCAGACATTCTTAGATTACTTTGCTTCTAAAGGACACACCATTGTGCCCTCTGCACCTATAGTAGTAAAAAACGACCCCACACTGATGTTCACCAATGCGGGGATGAACCAGTTCAAAGATTGGTTTTTGGGTAACGAACCACCTAAATACACACGTGTAGTAGATACCCAAAAGTGCCTGCGCGTTTCCGGTAAACACAACGATTTGGAAGAGGTAGGTGTTGATACCTACCACCACACCATGTTTGAAATGTTGGGCAACTGGAGTTTTGGCGACTACTTTAAAAAGGAAGCCATTGAATGGGCCTGGGAACTTTTAACCGAAGTTTATAGACTACCTAAAGACCGTTTATACGTAACCGTGTTTGAAGGTGATGCCAAAGAAGGGCTGGCCTTTGACCAGGAAGCCTATGATAACTGGGCCTTGTGGATTGACAAAAGCCGCATATTAAACGGGAACAAAAAAGACAATTTCTGGGAAATGGGCGATACCGGCCCTTGCGGACCTTGCTCTGAAATACACGTTGACCTGAGAAGTGATGCCGAACGTAAAGCCGTTGATGGCAGTACGCTGGTGAACCATGATCACCCACAGGTGATTGAAATTTGGAACAACGTGTTTATGGAGTTTAACCGAATTAAAGATCAGGACAAAATCAAACTTAAGAGTGAAGAACTAAATGTTAGATATGAAAAAGGGCAATTAACTCAAGAGCAGTTAAAGGAAAAAATATCTGAAGTTGAAAGAGACAGTGAAAACACAAAACTTGTCTTGCTTCCAGATAAACACGTAGATACCGGTATGGGGTTCGAACGTTTGGTGCGCGCCATTGAAGGCAAAAGTTCCAATTACGATACCGATGTCTTTGTGCCCACCATTCAATTTATTGAACAACATTCAGGCATCAAATACCAATACAGCGATTCAAAAACCGACATTGCCATGCGCGTGTTGGCCGACCATATACGTGCCATCAGTTTATGTATTGCTGACGGACAGTTGCCAGCCAGTGGCGGGGCGGGCTACGTTATTCGCAGAATATTGCGCAGAGCCGTGCGCTACCAGTTTCAGTTTTTGAACCTGAAAGAACCGTTTTTAAATAAACTGGTAAATGTAATTGCTGATAGTTTTAAGAACGTGTTTCCGGAGTTGTACAGCCAAAAGGATTTTGTAGCGAAGGTGATACGGGAAGAGGAGCAGAGTTTTTTGAGGACGTTGGATAAGGGGATATCTAAAATAATTTCTAAGGTTCTTTTCAGATTTCCGAATGAGAATGTTACTCCGGTTGAACAAAGAATTTTATCCGGTGAATTCTGTTTTGAGTTATTTGACACATTTGGATTCCCAATTGATTTGACCAAGTTAATAGCCCATGAACATGGTTGGCAAATAAACGAACAAGAATTCGAGGAAGAACTCGCTAAACAAAAAGCCCGTTCCCGTAAGGCAGCTGAAGTAGATACCGAAGATTGGGTAGTAATAGGTGAAGAAAAGCCTACACAGTTTTTGGGGTATGATACTACGGAGAGCGAAGTGAGCATCATTAAATTCCGTAAGGTAAAAGCCAAAGGCAAAGAGCAGTTTCAATTGGTGTTTAACCAAACGCCTTTTTATCCTGAAGGTGGCGGTCAGGTAGGAGATACCGGCTACATCAGCAACGCCAACGAAAAAGTTTACATTACCGATACCAAAAAAGAAAACAACCTCATCATTCATTTTGCGGCCAAACTTCCTGAAAATATAGAGAGTGTTTTTACCGCAGTGGTAGATACTGATAAACGTTATCTTACTGAGAACAACCACTCCGCTACGCACTTGCTGCATGCAGCTTTGCGCAAGGTGCTGGGCACACACGTACAGCAAAAAGGTTCGTTGGTCAACAATGAGTACCTGCGTTTCGACTTCTCACACTTCAGTGCCATGACGGCTGAAGAGATAACTGAAGTAGAAAAAATAGTGAACCGGAAAATACGCGAGAACATAGCATTGGATGAGCGCAGAAATGTGCCCATTGCCGAAGCACAAACCATGGGTGCCATGATGTTGTTCGGAGAGAAATACGGAGAAAGTGTGCGGGTAATTACGTTTGATGAAAAATACTCCCGCGAGTTGTGCGGAGGTACCCACGTAAAAGCTACCGGACAAATAGGGTTGTTTAAAATTACCAGCGAAAGTGCGGTAGCAGCAGGTGTGCGCAGAATAGAAGCCATTACCGCTGATGCTGCTGAGGAGTTGGTGAACAGCCAACAGAATACTGTAAACAGCATTAAAGAATTACTTAAAGCCAAAGATCCCGTAAAAAGTGTGGAGCAACTGCTGCTCGATAAAGCCGATTTATTAAAACGCCTCGAAGTACTGGAAGGTGAGAAAACACAGGTGGTCAAAGCACAGGTAAAACAACTTATTCAAGCGCAAAACGGACTCAACGTTTTAGTAGCTCAGGTAGATGTTCCCAATGCTGAGCAACTCAAAAATCTGTCGTTTCAATTAAAGCAGGAAACAGAAAATTTATTCTGTGTACTAGGTACGGTGATTGATGGTAAACCCTTACTGAGTGTGATGATGAGCGATAATCTGGTGAAGGAGAAAAATCTTCATGCAGGAAATATTATCAAAGAGTTGGCTAAGGAAATTCAAGGCGGTGGAGGCGGTCAGCCATTTTACGCCACAGCCGGTGGAACCAAAGTAGAAGGACTGGCTTCAGCCCTTCAAAAAGCCAAAACACTTATTTAAATATAGTCGATATGGTTCGTGCATTAGCTGCGATAATAAAGACACGAATTGTTATAATAATTATCACTTTAACTGTAGTTGCTGCTTGCAGGACAAGTCAGGAATTCTATATCTGTGGTTTGGCACGTAGCATTGTGATTGATCCCGAACTTGACCTGTATAGTTTTGATGGTTTTATTGCCAAAGAAAGCAACAAACCCTTTGCAGCAATTAGTCTTGACACACAAAGAGTGTATTCTCCTAACTACAAATTTTATTTTGAATATCAGACTTTTAAGGACCCTGCCAAAAGAAAAGTAATTCTTTATAGCACAGATAGAAAGCCAATTTCAACACTAAAGCATTTGCCCAAAGGAGCAACACTCCTATGGTTGGATAATTGTGTAATACTAAACGGAGGCTCAGCCCCGATAACTGAAAAAACTGTAATTGATTTAAGAACAGGCAGAGTAAAAACATACTCAACAAATGGTTGGTTTATATTTTTGGGCCAGACGCATAATATAGCATTTTTTGCTTCTAGTTCAGAGAGTTGTAAAGTTGCTGGCAGAACAATAAAAAATAGACATTCTATTATTTCAATAGATGAAAACGGAGTAAACCTTGTTGTTGACAATGTGAGCATTGGCAATTCATACCCAGATAGCGTCTATTTTTATGAATTCTTTAATTCTAAATTCGCTATTCGTTCTTTAAAACTTCAGAACAAATCAGATGATGATAAGCCCTTGAAAACCGAGTTTATTTCAGAAAATAAAGTAGTTCTAGCACCTGATAGCATTACTTTCTTTACAGCCTATGAGGATAGTTACTTTGCAAATGGTTGCACTTACATTAAAGTCAATGGAGGGGAAATTTATAGAGTAACTGAGGATTCATTTGAGAAAGTGTTTGACTTCAGAGAAGCTAAAATAAATGGTTGGATAAAGGATTTTAAGATTGAAGGCGAGTATTTAATTTTTAAGACGCAGAATAGCAGAATAGAATTTGCCTTTATGGACCCTCCAAAGGACTCTATAATTACTGTAAATGGCCTCATTGCAAGACAACGTAATTATGGTTATAATACGATTGGAGTTGTAAATTTAAAAACAAAAGAGTGTGTCTATCCAGCTATAAAATGACCATTGCTGTGGTTCGTGTCTTCAGGAACGACTTCTCATTATGATAATGAGCGCGCTTCTGCCACTAATTATTGCCTTTCCTCATAAACACCAAAACACTTACACACCTAAACACTCAAAAAATCCTTTCATTAAAAATTAAGAATTCAACATTCAAAATTTTTCTTCAGCTTCCCAACCCGATTTTGTACTCACATCGCTCAATGCATTTACGTAACTCTTCAATACGTTCATCATTAATGGTAAGCAGGATGCTTTTTTTATAGTAACCCACCGCATCGCTGAAATTACCTTCCAGTTCAGACAACACGGCCAGTCGTTGCTGTATCATTGACTTGTCAATGGAAGGAATACTTTGGCAACGTTTCATCAGTTGCCTCACTTCTTCGTTGCGCTCCAAATCTGTGAGCAGGTAGGCCAAACTCCAATACGAATGCGGGTAGGTTGGATTGGCTTTAATGGCCATGTGGTAGTAGCGTTCGGCTTTGGGGTAATCGTCAAACTGTGTTCTGTAAATCCACCCGATGGAATTATGGGCCGGAGCACAATCAGGTTCTTCGCTCAATACTTCAAAGTATAATCGTAAGGCTTCGGTGAAATTGCTGTTTTTGTATTCAGCCTCTGCGGTTAGGTAAAGTTCGTCTGCATTTTGGTTCATAGTATCAATATTTAATATCCAATTTTTTATAAATAAAGCTGAGTAGCCAGGCCGGGCCAATCAGCAAGAACTGTAAATCTTTTAAGAAAGAAGGTTTTTTACCTTCAATGTGGTGGCCTACAAACTGACCAATCCAGGCCACTACAAATATTCCGAGTGCACTTTGCCAAACCGGAAAAGGTAGTAGTCGCATGGCAGCAGCACCCCACAGACAGGCAATGTAAAACACTACAACCCCTGTGGCAATTGGAGGTGAAAGCCGGAAATAAAACACAATACTGAACATTAGTAAAACAGTAGCAGCTGAAAACGGTCCGAACGAAACCTCAGACAGTAAGCATACGATACTGAAAAAAATTAGCGGAACGCAAAACCAATGTATCAGTTTGTTTACCGGATGTTGATGGCTCTCGGCATATTCATCAAAGAGGTCGTGTATAGTGCTCATATATTTTTTTGAGTTTACAATTACCTGAATTCTGATATTTGTTCCAAATGAAATTTTATGAAAGCACTTATTTTAGAGGGAATAAATGAAAAACTGATTTGCAAGGAAACCGAAATGCCGGTTTTACAAAGAGGTGAAGTATTGGTTAAAGTGGCAGCAGCTGCAGTTAACCACCGCGACCTGTGGATTCAGAAAGGGCAATATGCCGGATTAAAATTTCCCGTCATATTGGGATCTGACGGATGCGGCACGGTGGAAACAGTTGCAGATACAGTGCATGCTGATTGGATTGGAAAAGAAGTAGTCATTAATCCGTCAATGAATTGGGGGAGCAACCCACGGGTGCAACAAAAAGAGTATGCTATACTGGGATTACCCGATAACGGCACCTTTGCCCAATACGTAAAAGTGCAGGCCAAACAATTACACGCCAAACCTGAACATTTGAATGCGAAACAGGCTGCGGCCATTCCATTAGCCGGACTTACTGCGTATCGAGCACTTGTAGTAAGAGCAAGAGCTCGTGCAGGTGAAACAGTTTTGATTACAGGTATTGGCGGTGGAGTGGCATTATTCGCTTTGCAGTTTGCCGTTGCTATGGGATGTAATGTGTATGTAACCTCCGGCTCTGACGAAAAAATTAAACGGGCCAAAGAGTTAGGTGCCAAGGGAGGAGTAAATTATAAAACTACCGACTGGCATAAAACACTGGTGCAAGAAAGCGGTGGTTTTGATGCCATAGTTGACGGAGCCTGTGGTGATACATTTGCCAAACTAACCGAGGTGGCCAAACCCGGTGGGCGTATTGTTTTTTACGGAGCAACACTTGGAGCATTCAACAGTGGAGTGCCGGCAAAAATATTCTGGAAGCAATTGGATATTTTAGGTTCAACTATGGGGAACGATGAAGAGTTTGCCGAAATGATTCAGTTGGTAGCGAATCACAAAATAGTTCCGGTGGTGGATAGTGTATTTAAAATGAACGATGCATCCAACGCATTAGAAAAAATGGAACAAAGCAGTCAGTTCGGAAAACTGGTGATACAGATAGATTGATTTCAAACAGGGCAGACATGGCAGACAGGGTATAAAAACAAAAGCGGGAATAAATTCCCGCTTTTAGTTTCTTGAGCCAAGAGATGCTCTTTGAAAATGTAATACTAGATTACTTCTTCTTAGGAGCAGCCTTTTTAGCTGTTGCTTTTTTAGGAGCAGCTTTTTTAGCTGTTGCTTTTTTAGGAGCAGCTTTTTTAGCTGTTGCCTTTTTAGGAGCAGCTTTCTTAGCAGCTTTTTTAGGAGCGGCTTTTTTAGCTGTTGCCTTTTTAGGAGCAGCTTTTTTAGCTGCAGCCTTTTTAGGAGCAGCTTTCTTTGCAGCAGCTTTTTTTGGAGCTGCTTTCTTGGCGGTTGATTTTGTTGTTTTAGCCATAACTTTAAGTGTTTGGGTGTTGATGAATTCTAATGTAAAGTTGATATGTTTTTTATTTTTATACAATAGGGTGTGTTTCAGGCGAGAGTGTTGAAAACCCTGTTTGAGTGTATTTTGTACATTGCTGAGTATATGTGTAATCGATGCGAAGTGCTGATAAATCTATATGTGTAGCGTTTTGATATTTGTGCTCAATGAATTGTATAATGATGTGAATAATGTGGAAAAGTCGAGTAAAAAAAATATGCATGCACGTATTGAACATCTTATTGAAGGTGTTTTTTATGTATTGTACTTTACATTTTGAGTTCCTGTGAGCAACTGAAAACACTACTATTGACATCGTTTTTACTTTTTGATAAGTATACAAGTTTAGTTTTTTTTTATCATACAGGAAAGAAAAATAAACAGCTATACCCCGTCATATATTTTTGCTAAAGTGTAGTTGATAGTAACCTTTTCATGTCTTACACATCGCTGTCAAGGCTATATTTATCAGTACATACAGCAGTTTGTGTTTTTCAGATAATACTTTGATACGGAAGAGTAGGGTACTCTGTGCAAACACTTTTTTGTTTTTTAAAAACGCTTGTCGGCTCCCATTTTCAAAATAATAAAATACTTCACAGCACTCATCGGCTACAAAAAATGCCTCCGTTTTATATTTACAGATATGAAAAGTAAAAGGTTAAATTTGCCACCATAATATTTTGCTCATGTCAACAGACAGAATTTTTGATTACGATAAATACGAAGCAGTAATTGGTTTAGAAGTACACGCGCAAATGCTGACTAAAAGTAAAGCGTTTTGCAGTGACTCCACAGAGTATGGTGCATCTCCTAATTCCCAGGTGAGCCCGATAAGTCTGGGGCACCCCGGTACATTACCTGTTCACAACAAGGAAGCAGTAAAGTATGCTATACGTGTAGGCGTGGCTTGCGGGTGTGACATTACTTCATTCAACTATTATGCGCGTAAGAATTATTTCTATGCCGACCTTCCCAAAGGCTATCAGATTACCCAGGATAAAACGCCCATTTGTACCGGAGGAAAAATTTCCATCAAGTTAAAAGACGGATCAGAAAGAGATATCCGTTTGCAGCGTATACACATGGAAGAAGATTCAGGCAAAAGTATGCACGACCAGGATGTGTATGATTCGCTTATTGATTTAAACCGTGCAGGTGTTCCTTTGGTAGAAATAGTTTCAGAACCCGATATTAAAACAGGAGAGGAAGCTTACCAGTATTTAACAGAAGTAAGAAGACTGGTGCGTTACCTGGATATTTGTGATGGAAACATGGAAGAAGGTAGTCTTCGTTGTGATGCAAACATTTCCGTTAACCTGAAAGGAGCAAAAGAATACGGCACACGCGTGGAGGTAAAAAACATGAACTCCATTCGCAATGTGCAACGTGCCATTGATTTTGAAATCAAACGCCAGATTGAGGCGTTGGAAAGCGGAGAGAGACTATACAAAGAGACACGCACCTTTGAAGCCATGAAAGGCATAACAATTGTAATGCGTAGTAAAGAAGATGCTACCGATTACCGTTATTTCCCCGAGCCTGATTTACCACCACTGCACATTACCTCTGAATTTATTGCACAGGTAAAATCACAAATGCCTGCTCTACCTAAAGAACTGTTTGAAAAGTTTACCAAGGTTTACGGATTAAACGAATACGATTCGAATGTGCTTACCGAGAACAAAGACGTGGCCGAATATTTTGAAGGCGTATTAAAACACACCTCTAATATTAAAGCCGCAGCCAATTGGGTTATGGTAAGTGTGAAAGGATATTTGAATGAACAGGCCATCGAAATAAAAGACTTTGTTTTGCAGCCGGCCAAGATTGCAGAAATTATTGACCTCATTGATTCAGGTAAGGTGAGTAACTCTGTGGCATCTCAAAAAGTATTTCCGGCCATGATTACGGAGCACCATAAATCAGCATTGGAAATTGCTGAAGGATTAAACCTCATTCAGGAAAGTGATTCAGATGCTTTGGTGGTGTTCATACAACAGGCCGTTGCCATGTACCCCGATAAAGTGGCCGAATACAAAGCAGGTAAAAAATCACTGGTAGGTTTGTTTATGGGAGAGGTGATGAAATTGAGTAAAGGGAAAGCCGATCCTAAATTGGCTAATCAATTATTAAGAGACGAATTAGAAAAATAGAACGACATGAAAAATATACACCTATATATATATGTATACCTGCTGATTTTTATTTCAGCTTGTACAACCAAAACAACACAGGAAGCCAAAACGGGTTTTAGTGTGAAAGGTACGTTGAAAAATTACAGTGGCACGGTAGTTATTCTCGAAGAAATTACAACAGCCGGTTTGGTTTATGTTGACTCAGGTTCAGTAAACGAAAAGGGAGAGTTTGAACTCAATGGCGTAAACAAGGAGAAAACGTTTTATAGCATTAAAATCAATGACTACATTTTACCTCTGGTGTTGGATACAGCCTCGGTAATAAATGTAGAGGCAGATGCCAAAGATCCCAAACATTATTCAGTAAACGGAGATGAGGATAATAAAGTACTGCGTGAAATGATACGTTTAAATGACGGGTACATTGACCGGATGAACACACTTGCCGAAGCTTATCCCTTTGATGAAAATAACCCCATGCCTGATTCTATTCAGTTAAGGGTACAACAGGAACTGGCAGTAATTGTGAATGAACGCAAAGATGCACTTGTACGTTTTGTAGACTCCATTCCACCCAATATTTCCGCCTTTTTTGCACTTAACTTTTTAATCAATGAACAAGACCCGGCCATGCAGTTTGCCTTAATTGACAGACTGGACAATAAATATTATCAATTGATGTCGGAATCCAAGTACGTTCAAACCAATCACCTTAAAGCGGAAAGCATGCGCAAAACGGCTACAGGAAATCAGGCTCCGGATATTGTGTTAAATGACCCCAATGGCATTCCCGTGGCACTTTCTTCTTTGAGAGGAAAAGTGGTGCTGATAGATTTCTGGGCATCGTGGTGCCGTCCTTGTCGTGATGAAAACCCGAACAACGTGCGCCTGTACAACCGCTACAAAAAAGACGGATTTGAAATTTACGGAGTGTCATTAGACGATAATAAAGAAGCCTGGCTCAAAGCTATTCAGGACGATAACCTCACCTGGTTACATGTTAGTGATTTACAAAAGTGGAGCTCCTCTGTTATACCCAAGTACAATATAGAAGCAATTCCTTACACCGTTTTGATAGATAAAGAGGGAAGAATACTGGCTAAAAATTTGAGAGGTAAGGATTTAGAAGATAAATTAGCAGAGGTGTTCAATTAATGTTAACTTAACAATCAATTAATTTTGAGATTACTTCTTAATACAACCTTGCTGAAAAATTAACACATGGAAAAAACCAACATCAAGATACTGGTAGTAGACGATGAACCGGACATTCTCGAGTTTATCGAATACAACCTTAAACGCGAAGGTTACCAGGTTTTCTTAGGAAGCAACGGACAAGAAGCGATTGAAAAAGCCAAGCAGGTAAAACCCGATTTAATTTTGCTTGATGTAATGATGCCAGTTGTAGATGGTATTGAAGCATGCAAAAGTTTACGTGAATTGCCTGAGTTTAAAACCACCTTTATTGTTTTCCTTACTGCCCGCAGTGAAGAATATTCAGAAATTGCAGGTTTTAATGCAGGGGCTGATGACTACATAGCCAAGCCTATCAAACCCAGAGTACTGTTAAGTCGTATCAACGCCATTTTGCGTAGAAAAGACAAAGATAAAAAAGAAGAACTGAAACTTCAGGTGGGTGATTTGATTATTGACCGTGAAAGCTTTCTGGTGTACCGGGGTGATCAGAAAATACAACTGGCCAAAAAAGAATTTGAATTGTTATTTCTGTTAGCCGGCAAGCCGGGTAAAGTTTTTACCCGCGAAAATATTCTCGAAAAAATTTGGGGCGATGATGTGCTGGTTATTGACAGAACAATTGATGTACACATCAGAAAAGTAAGAGAGAAACTGGGCGATCAGTACATCAGTACCGTAAAAGGAGTAGGGTACAAGTTTGAAATATGATAAGAAACCCTACCCCCAGATTAGTATCGCTCATTACCTCCTCCATCTTATCGGTTATTATAAGTTTAGTAGCCTTGTTGGCTACCGGCTATAATTGGGTAGATACACTTATCATCTTCGGGGTAACCAATGTGGTTTCATTTTTCTTCATCTTTTACGCGCTGGAATTTTTTATCTACCGTAAAATAAAGCTCATTTACAAAACCATTCACAGTTTAAAAACCCAGCGCTACAGCTCCGTTAATTCCCTGTTTAAAAAGTTCGACTGGGATTCAGATCCTATCTCAGAAGTAAATCAGGAAGTGATTACCTGGGCCAAAGACAAAAAGGAAGAGATTGACCACCTCAAGAAACTGGCTGATTTCAGAAAAGAGTTTATCGGTAATGTTTCGCATGAACTCAAAACGCCTATTTTTAATATTCAGGGGTACATTCACACCTTAATTGACGGGGCTCTGGAAGACCCGGAGGTAAACATTCGTTTTCTGAAAAAAGCTTCCCGCAGTGCCGACAGGTTGTGTGATTTGGTGGAAGACCTTATCTCTATTTCACAGTTGGAAGCAGGTGAGTTGAAAATGGAATACGAGCGCTTTGACATTAATGCACTGGTGCGTGATGTGTACGAACAACTCGAATACCGTTCCAAAGAAAGAGGTATAGAACTCACCATTAAAGAAGGCTGCAACGTGCCCTTTTTTGTTTATGCTGATAAATACCGTATCCGTCAGGTAATAGTAAATCTGGTGGTGAATTCGATTAAATACGGTAACGAAGGTGGCACCACCACAGCTGCTTATTACGATATGGATGAGAACATACTCATCGAGGTAACCGATAACGGAGACGGAATAAGTCAGGAGCATTTACCCCGTTTATTTGAACGTTTTTACCGGGTTGATAAAAGCCGTTCACGCGATGCTGGCGGAACAGGTTTGGGGTTGGCCATTGTTAAACACATTATTGAAGCTCATAAACAAACCATCAACGTGCGTAGCAAAACAGGTGTAGGTACCACATTTGCCTTCACACTTGCTAAAGCACAGTAATACTTTTTCATAGCACATTCTGAACGTTTTTTTGCGACCTTTGCCGGTATGACGCACATAAAATTTCCTCGTTTCAATGAAATGATACTTCATGAGGATGCTAACCTGATTATAGTGAACAAACCCGCTTATTTATCATCTCTTACTGAACGTAGCGGAGAGGGAGCCAACCTGCTTGAAATGGCCAGAAAATATGACCCCAATGCACAGTTGTGTCATCGTTTAGATAAAGAAACCAGTGGAGTATTAATTATAGCGCGCAATCCTGAAACGTACCGTACAGTGTCTATGCAACTTGAAAACAGAAACGTGGGCAAGTTGTACCACGCCATGGTTGCGGGTCATGCCGATTTCCAGGAAACAGTAGTGAATTTACCCATACATGTAAATGCCAAAGGTATTGCTGCCATTGATTTCAAAAAAGGGAAAGAAGCGACTACCATGTTTCAAACCCTAAAATATTTTCTTGATTTTACGTTGGTGGGTTGTCAGCCCGTTAGCGGAAGACTGCACCAAATCAGGGTACACCTGGCTTCTCAGAATTTCCCCATTGTATGTGATGAACTTTACGGAGGCAAAAAGCCCATGCTGTCTGATTATAAACGCAAATTTAAAACAGCCAAATGGGAGAATGAAGAACCCATGATGAAACGTGTCGCGCTTCATGCCTATCAGGTGCATTTTGAACTGGATGGACAGGACCATATGTACACGGCACCTTATCCCAAAGACTTTGAGGTATTCCTGAAATTACTGGAAAAATATAATTCGGTAGCTTAAAACAAGAACTGCCGGTGTGGTATGTTCAGCCTTACACCTAAACTCACCCACATCTCTTTGTTAGTATAGTTCCCTGTAGCGCTGCTACTATTTCGGTTACTCAGACTTCCCCAAATAAATACATTGTGTTTAATCATGTACGAGCTGTACACATCCAGGTACAAAATGGTTGTTTTATCTCCTTGAGCAATGGTGTTTCCGTACTCACGGAATCGTGTGTTGTAGTTTTTGAAAATGTTACTGCCCATGTTCGATAGCCCTGTGTCCTGGCCCGTTATAGCATAACTGCAACTTACCCGGAGGTTCAGTCTTTTTATAGGTTGGTAGCGGGCAATAGCAAGTAATTCATAAAAATTGGCACCCAACGGATGCGCTAATGGCTGACCGTAATGCGACATGTTTTGTGAGGTTCTGTAATGCGTATAGGTGTATGGTCGCACTACGTTTCCCTCTACCTGCAAATCGAGGTTACTTACGTTTAATACATCAATGTATTTCAATCCTGTTTGTATGCCGAATTTATTGGCCCACCAGCCGTTTCCGGCACGCAGTTCACCAATTACAAACTCATCCAGTATAAACTGTCCGTACATGGAAAAATGTTTGGCAAAGTTCCATTTATAATCTAACGCTACCATGGCATTATCAGCACTGTTCAGGTTTTGTTCAACTGAACGGTAAAAGATAATTGGGTTAAGGTAATTCAGTTCAAAACCATTCGAACCCAAAGTGTCATTTCTGGAAAATATAACCGTTTCGGAGAGTCCGATGTTCAGGTTTTTAGCCACATTAAAACTGAGGTGGTGATGAACGGCAAATTTTTTCTCTACCAGATTACCTACACCGGTAAAACTGTTGCCGTTGAACAGTTCCATAAACAGGTTTTCATAATCGAACTTCCACACCTTTGTATTCACCTTAAAAAACAGGTACTCGCGGGCAAAGTCAGATAAAATAAGTGAACGTACTCCGTTGCCAATCATATTACGGTCGTGCCCGAAGGTGAAGTTGATGTGGTTTTTGGCTGTTGAAAAAGTGATGTAACCTCTGGCTTGTAAATAATCGTATCCGTTTGTACCAAAACCTTTCAGGAAACCAACTCCCGGCAATGCTTTGTTGCTGTCAACCCGTTGGTCAACAAAGTAAGGAAGGCGCGCCTGATTTTCGGTAACGTAAGTATAAAACCCCACCTTGCCGGCAATGCTTCCGCGAATTTCAGCACCACGGGTATTGCTGTAGATGGACTTGTTTCCTGCGGTGGCATCTGTAAAACCGGCATTTGCATCTAACACCGGATTGATGTAGAGCTCAAAGTCCTTTTCACGATGAGAAAATAGAAAGGGTTTTTCTGTATAGAATTTCTTCAGTACCGGTTTTTTACTGATGGCTGAACTATCTCCGGTTACATCAAAATTGTCGATGGAAAGATAGTCGAGGTTAAATTTATCCTGTACAGAACGGTATTTGCCCGAATCGTTTATCTCGTTCAGAAAGGAGGCAATCTGACTGCGGCTGTAAGGTTTTGTGGAAGTGTGTAAGGTTTTGCTTAATGCACCATTTTTTATTTCCAACCGGTCAATTAAGTGATAAGTCTCGCTTCCGGTGGGAACAAAGCTACTTTGCGCCATTGCCGTAAAAGCGCTGAAGAATGCCAAAGTAGTTGGTAAATAAAGATTTCTGAGCCATTTACACATCAGCACAAAGATGTATAAAAAAAATGCAACTTCAAACCTGTGCGTTTAAGATGCTCTTACTAAATTGCGGCTTTATGAGTTTTGACGAAGCTAAAGTACGCATTGCCGAATTGGTGCAGGTGATTAATCACCACAATCACTTGTATTATGTGCTGGATAAACCTGTTATCAGCGATTATGAATTTGATCAGTTGTTGCAGGAACTTATCAGTCTGGAGAAAGAACACCCTCAACTACAGGATGCCAATTCACCTACTCAACGTGTGGGTGGTACTGTAACTAAAAGTTTTCAAACCGTAAAACACAAGTATCCCATGCTTTCTCTGGGTAATACATACAGCGAAGAGGAGTTGGGTGAATTTGATGCCCGCATACGTAAATCCATTGGCGATAATTTTGAATACGTAGCCGAGTTAAAATTTGACGGACTGGCCATTAGTCTCACATATCAAAAAGGCCGTTTAGTGCGTGCCGTAACGCGTGGTGACGGTACGCAAGGTGATGATGTAACCAACAACGTTAAAACCATTCGCAGTGTACCGTTGCAATTACCAGCGGGTGATTATCCCGATGAGTTTGAGATTCGCGGGGAAGTATTTATGCACCTGAAACAATTTGAAAGGCTGAATTCAGAACTGACGAAAGAGTTAAGAGAAAAAGGTTACGATGACGAGGAGATAGCAGAGCAGTTGTATAAAAATCCGCGCAATTTTGCTTCAGGTTCTCTCAAAATGCAGGACTCCGCAGAGGTGGCCAAAAGACAACTGGATTGTTTTCTCTACTTTATTTACAGTGATGAACCCGTTGCTGAAACACATGCAGAAAGCTTGAAAAAGGCCGCTGCCTGGGGCTTTAAAGTATCAGACCATTATAAGGTGTGTACCAACATGGAGCAGGTAATGGCATTTATTCACCAGTACGATAAAGAACGCGAACAGCTTAGTTATGATATTGACGGGGTTGTTGTTAAGGTAAACAATTACCGGCAGCAGGAAGAGTTGGGCTTTACAGCAAAAAATCCTCGCTGGGCCATTTCCTATAAATACAAGGCGCAAAGTGCCTCTACGCAATTGCTCAAGGTAACTTATCAGGTAGGGCGCACGGGGGCAATTACTCCCGTAGCCAATTTAAAACCTGTGCAATTAGCCGGTACTACTGTTAAACGGGCCAGCTTGTACAATGCTGATGAAATAGACCGACTTGACTTACACGAACACGATACAGTTTTTGTAGAAAAAGGCGGAGAGATTATACCCAAAATTACCGGAGTTGATTTATCAAAAAGACAATTGTTCTCAGCGAAAATAGACTACGCCTCTAATTGTCCTGAATGCGATACCCCTTTGGTACGTAAGGAAGGAGAAGCAGTTCACTATTGTACCAACGAACAAGGTTGCCCCCCACAACTCAAAGGCAAAATTGAACATTTCATCGGACGTAAGGCGATGAATATTGATAGTTTGGGTGCCGAAACAGTAAGTGGTTTATTTGATAAGGGGTTAATACGAACTTATGCTGATTTGTATGAACTCACCTACGAGCAGTTGATAGGATTAGAGTTTACTGTGGGTGAAGATGACTCGCTTAAAAAACGCAGCTTGCAGGAAAAGTCAGTGCAAAATATTCTGAAGGGTATCGAAGATTCGAAACAAGTTCCGTTTGAACGTGTGCTTTTTGCAATGGGCATTCGTATGGTGGGAGAAACAGTTGCGAAAAAGCTGGCTCAGCGTTTTCAGAATTTGCACAACTTAATGCAGGCCACTTATGAAGAGTTGGTTGCGGTGAGTGAAATAGGAGGAAAGATAGCTGAACAGGTAATTAAGTTCTTTGCTGAAGATGCGAACAAACTTTTGGTAGAACAATTGGCAGCAGCCGGACTGCAACTGGAAATTAAAGAAGAAGAAGGTTTTGAGCGGACTGAAAAACTAGCGGGTAAGAGTTTTCTGGTATCAGGTGTGTTTGCCATGAGTCGTGATGATATAAAGAAACTGATAGAGTCTAACGGAGGACGTAACGTGAGTAGTGTTTCAGGAAAACTGGATTATCTTGTAGCCGGAGATAAGATGGGGCCGGAGAAATTGAAGAAAGCTACTGACCTCAACATTAAAATTATTACTGAACAGGAATTTTTAGAGATGATAGCATGAAGTGGATTGAAGATATAAAGAAGAAATTAGGACGAATTGCATTAGATAAACAGGTGAAATCACTGCGCCAGGTGCGCAACATAAAGAAGTTTGATGATGCTGCTTACATTGGCATTTTGTACGATGCAACAGACGATGAGCATGCCAAAATAGTGCAGGATTATTCCGCACAACTGAAGGCGCAGGGAAAGAAAGTTTTTTTGTTGGGTTTTGTAAATGAGAAGGAACTTCCTTTTAAGTATAAGTTTCTGGCCTATACCGAATACTTCTGGCTCAAAAATTTGAGTTGGAATTACCTGCCCAGTGCAGAATCTGTAGGGCGTTTTATTAATGAAGAGTTTGATTTTTTACTTAACCTCTACATTGATCAAACCTTGTGGCTCGAGGCTGTTTCAGGCCTTTCACATGCCGGTTTAAGGGTGGGGAAATTCAGGCCCAAAAGCGAACTGTATTTCGACCTGATGATTGATACAGGTAATGACAACACACTAACCAACTACATTCAACAAGTAGACAGATACATTAAATCAGTATAACATGAGTACATCATTTACAGGAACAGGAGTGGCCATTGTTACTCCGTTTACATCAGCCGGAGAAGTTGACTTCACTGCTTTGGAAAAAATTATTAACCACCTGGTGGCAGGTAAGGTAGAATATCTGGTGGTTTTAGGTACCACAGGAGAAACCGCTACCTTAACTAAGGAGGAAAAGAAAAAGATATACGCATTTGTAGCGGAGAAAGCAGCCGGAAAAGTAGGACTGGTTGCCGGAATAGGAGGGAACAACACCCGTGAAGTAGTGGAAACCATTGAACATTTCGACTTTACCGGATACAACGGAATTCTTTCAGTGAGTCCGTATTACAACAAGCCCAATCAGCAGGGTATTTACCTGCATTACAAAGCTGTTTCTGAATGTACAGATAAACCCATCATTTTGTACAATGTTCCGGGCCGCACCGGAGCCAACATGACTGCTGATACCACACTTCGATTGGCACACGATTTCAAAAATTTTGTGGCCATGAAAGAAGCCTCAGGCAATTTTGACCAGTGCATGGAAATTATTAAAAATAAACCAAAGGATTTCCTGGTGATTTCAGGTGACGATGCTTATACCTTGCCTTTTATCAGCATAGGGATGGCCGGAGTTATTTCTGTTGTGGCCAATGCCTATCCGTTAAAATTTTCTGACATGGTGAGAACTGCTTTAGCCGGAAACATAACAGGAGCTCGTGCTGCTCATTATGATTTACTCGATACCATGAAACTCATCTTTGCTGACGGTTCACCGGGCGGCATTAAAGTAATACTTGAAGCGATGGGCCTGTGTGAAAATGTAGTTCGACTTCCATTAGCTCCCGTTAGCAGCAGTGTTAAAACTCAGTTGCTGGAAGCTATGAAGAGCGTTTAGTACATCTTATAGATTTTTTCATACTCCTTGAACTCGTGTTCTTCCTGAACTTTCAAATCCTGAAGTTCACCGTTGCTGATGTCATATACCCAACCGTGTAAATCTGGGAAGCCATATTGCTGGCGGTTACGTTGTACGTAAGACGTTTTCATCAGGTTAAAGATTTGCTCCCTTACTGAGAGTTCTACCATGCGTCTCAGTTTCTGATCAGGGTCTTCAATGGCATTTATTTCATGCTGGTGCAAACGTTGTACGTCTTTGATGTTACGCAACCATTTGTCAATTAAACCGTGTGGTTGTTGCTCCATAGCAGCTTTAATTCCACCGCACCCGTAGTGCCCGCAAACGATGATGTGTTTTACGTTTAGCACCTCTACAGAGTATTGCACAACAGACATCAGGTTGATATCCGTATTAACCACCAGATTGGCAATATTACGGTGTACAAACATTTCACCCGGTTCGGTTCCTGTAATCTCATTGGCAGGTACACGACTGTCTGAGCAGCCTATAAATAAGTATTCAGGAGCTTGCCCCTCAGCCTGACGTGCAAAGTAATCTGGATCATCTTTTGTTTTATCTGTAATCCATTTTTTGTTGCCTTTAAGTAGACGGGCATACGATTCCAGCATGCTTTGTTTCACATCTAATTTATTTTCTTCCATATTTATTCCTCCCAAAAATACCTGAATGTTATTCTGTTTTGCTTTTTCTCTGAATTCATTAATGGCTTCCATAACGTCCTTGTCCATGTAAAGACTTCTTGATGCATCTAATTCTACAATGGAGTCGGGTTTTATTTTTTCGAGTTCTTTGAGCAATTTATATTTATGCAGAAAAGTAACATTTTCACCTAAGCTTATCCGTATACGTTTGCCGTAGTCAACTACCTTTAAAACCGGTGCATTGTAATTGTTGCGAATGATAAAAATAAGTGCTACGCCTAATCCTATCAGCACGCCATACAGCAGGTCAATTCGTACAATAGCAAATATGGTTATGGCAAAAGGTATAAACTGATCCCATCCTCTTTTGTAGTAGTATGCAAAACTTTTTACATCCAACAGTTTATATCCGGTAAACACCAGAATAGAAGCCAAACTTGCTAAAGGGATAAGGTTGATAAAAGGAGCAAAAAAGATAACAGACAGTACAATAAATGCCCCGTGAAAAATAGTAGATGCCTTACTTTTGGCACCGGCTGCAATATTAACAGAGCCCCGAACAATAACAGCCGTCATCGGGATTCCTCCGAAAAGTGCTGCGGTCATGTTACCTGCACCCTGAGCAAGCAATTCTCTGTTGGGGGGCGAGGTTCTGGACCAGGGGTCAATTTTATCTATTGCTTCCAATGATAACAATGTTTCTATAGAAGCTACAATGGCCAGTGTTATAGCAATTTTATATACTTTGATGTTGGACAATGCGCCCCAGTTAGGCAGTGTGGTATTTTGAAAAAAGGCATCAAAACTGTTAATGGAGGGTACATTTACCAAATGATCAGGACTAAGCAGCAAGGTTTCATTTGTAGCAAAAATCATGTTCAGCACAATACCCAAGAGTACCACAACGAGCGAGCCCGGCACAGTTTTTAATTTCTTTGCAACTACTTTTTCCCAAAAGAAAAGCACGCCAATACTCAATACACCAATAAGCAGGATACCATATTCAATGTGCTTTAAAGAATGTATAAAGATGGTGAGCGAACTTGTTTCCACATCCTTAGGTAAATGATAGGTCTCGTTTAAATCCTGCTCTGCAATATTAAATTGCTCCACACCCATTTCTTCAATATCATACCCTATCATGTGCGGAAATTGCTTCATGATGAGCAGGATGCCTATGGCCGAAAGCATTCCTTTGATTACACTGTTGGGAATGTAATTAGCGATAGATCCCAGTTTTAGTAAACCCAAGGTTATTTGTATGGCACCGGCTATAAATACAGCCACCAAAAACATATCAAAAGAACCCAACTGACTGATGGCGGCTAAAACAATTGCGGTTAAACCTGCCGCAGGACCACTTACACTTAAAGAGGATTTACTTATTGCACCCACTAATAAACCTCCTGTGGCACCGGTAATCAATCCGGCAATAAGAGGAGCGCCCGAAGCATGTGCAATTCCTAAACACAGCGGAATAGCGACAAAGAATACAGCTAAACTTGCAGGTAAATCGTTTTTGATGTTTTTAAAGAAATCTTTCATATAGCTGTAAAAAAATAAAGCAACAGTGTGTGCTGTTGCTTTGATATATAGTAAGGAATTATTTTGCTTTTTTGCGTTCGAGCATTTGTCTCAGAATGTCTTTGAAAGCATCAGGTTTTTTATACCCCACTTCCATTACAAACTCATTCTTTTTAGGGAAATAAAAGACTGTGGTAGGGTAGCCTGAGAGTTGGTTGTTGGAAATAACTCCTACAAACTGATCTCCGGTGTATTTCTTACCATCGTAAGTATAGGTAGCACCCGCTATTTCAGGATTAAACTTTACGGGAACAAAATCTTTGTTTATAGTGGCTACAATTTCTGCATTGGCAAATGTTTCACGATCCATAACCTTGCACCATCCGCACCAATCAGTGTATACATCTACCACCATTATCTTATTTTTCTTTTTGGCTATCTCGTAGCCTTCATTCCATCCCAGCCATTTTAATTCTTCTGTAGCCGGTATGAATGCAAAAAATAACAAGGCGACAACAGGTAAAGCAAGTAACTTTTTCATTTTATCTGATTATTAATAGTTTCAAAAATACGACACTACTTGTTAGCAAACAATATGCCCGGATTGATTTTTAACGGGTGAAGAGGTTGATTAATTTGTAAGTTTCTTCAAAATGAACACCTTGTTTTATGCCTCGTTCGGTTCCAAGCCTTACTACAACAAGGTTTCTATGTGGTACAACAATAATGTACTGTCCAAGTATTCCGCGGGCATAATGAACCGGACGCCCTTCATAAGTTGTGAGCCACCATTGGTAACCATAAAAATCACAAATGTCTCCTTTTTCTGTTTTTACCATGTTGGGTGTTAATGCAGCCTGAAGAAAGGTGGAAGAAATGATCTGCTTGCCTTTCCAGTTGCCTTCATGCAATACGAGGTTTCCTATGCGGGCAAAGTCGGTAGCATTGCTGTTAATGCAGCAGTATGCCTTTTCATTCCCGTTCTCTTTGTCTAAACTCCATAAGGCTGTGTGTTCAGCCTGAACCGGGATCCAGAGTTTTTCTGAGCAATAATCGGCCAGTTTTTTTCCGGTGGCCTTTTCCAACACCATTTGCAAGGTTTGAGTATCTCCGCTTTTGTATTTCCAAACTGTGCCCGGGGAGTATTTTACTGAGAGGGAATTGATAAGTGAATGAAGGTCTTTGCCGTAGTATGCTTGTGTAGAGTGACAGAAAGGGGTGGTGTAGTCTTCTTCAAAATTCAACCCTGAACTCATGGTTAATAAATGTCTGATGGTAATGAGTTTTTTATCACCGTTGGCAAACTCGGGCAGGTAAAGGGCAACGGCATCATCAATACTTTTAATTTTTCCTTCATCAATAGCAATTCCGGTAAGTAGTCCCACTACACTTTTGGCAACAGAAAAAGAGTTGGACAAACTGTTGGAGGAGTAACCGTCCCAATACTGTTCATGCAGTAGAGAATCATTTTGTACAGCAACAATGGCCACCGTTCCCAAATCTTTGAAGAAAGTTTCTTCTTCTTCAGTTAATCTGATGGTATTGATTCGGCTGCTTTGTGGCCACTTAACTCCATCCAATGCTTTAACGGGTCTATTGTAAAAGATGGTGTAGTCGTCTAAATCAGGAGTTGTATGAATAAATGCGCGGGCCACATACTCATAACCGCACAGCACCAATGTAGAGTACATGAGTAGTAGTAAAGAGATAAGGCCGGTGAGCCATTTTACTATTTTGAGTTTCAAACTTGCGTGAAAATAATTCTCTGCCGGTAAAATCAACAGAAATATATATAAACAGGTGTTAAACCGTTGATTTATTTCTCAATATAATCTTGCACCAGGCTTTGAAGGTAAGCCTGTCCCAGTTTTATTTTTCGGTGTGAACTGTCAGCCACTGAAGTATGGTAAGGGTATGAAATGCGTTTGCCAATGTTATCGAACACCAGAGATTCATGAGCGTCAATCCAGCCGAAGCCATCGTTGTATGTATACCAGGCAAATGATTTTGCATGCTTACTCAACAGATTTTTGCTGTATGGAAACTGCTTCGATGTTTGACCAAGCGATTGAAGTAACGTAGCCGAAATATCAGTTTGGCTACCTGTGGTTTTACACTTAGTACCTTTCAGTTCAGGTTTTAATGCGCCCCCGGTAATAAGGAGTGGTATTCTGAATCTTCCGGGCACACTTAAATCAATGTAATTCTTAGGAAGGCGATGACCGTGGTCAGCCACCAAAATAATGAGTGTGTGGTTATACCAGGGCTGTTGTTTTGCATTGTCCATAAATTCCTTCAGGGCCATATCACTGTACCAAACGGCATTTCTGAATTTGTCTTCCTCTTTTTTCTTGGGGAATTTATGTTTCACGGGAATTTCAAAAGGTTCATGACTGCTTAAGGTAAGCAGGCTGTAGAAGAAGGGTTCCTTTACTTTGTTCAGGTCTTTAATCAACCGGTTAAAAACAATTCCGTCATGGGCTCCCCATTTCGAATTCATGTCCTTTTTTTCAAAACTATTTTTGTCAATAATTTTTTCGAAACCGCTATGGTAAAGATAGGCCCGCATATTGGCGAACTCTGATTCACCTCCGTAATAAAATGCCGTACTGTAATTTTGCTGAACAAAAGGAGCGGTGATTACAGGTAACTTCTCCATTTTTTCAGGTTGCGAAATAATGGAAGCTGATGGTTGAGAAGGGTAGCCGCTCAATACAGCTACAATGCCTTTATCTGTTCGGTCTCCACTTGCGTAGATGTTGGTGAACAATAACCCGTCTTTACTGAGTTGATGGAACCCGTCAGTAACTCCCTTTTCTCCGCCCAAACTTTCTATCACGTCAGCTGTCCAGCTCTCCAAAAGAATAACCAGTACATTGGGTTGGTTTACTTCGGTTAATGCGTTACTGTCTGTATAATTTTCCTGCACATAAAGTGACCGTGTGATTTTTTCAGCCTCTCGCATATCCATGTACCCGTATGGGTTTTTGCTCATCATGCCACCGGTATTAAAAACACTGTACATGATGTTCCATGGCGTATTTACCGCGGTATGATTCAACACAGCATGGTGTGAATAGAATACTGCACTCTGGTTAATGGGTACAACGCCAACACTTCCCCTAATGAAAAGAAAAAGTAAAGCGCAGGTACCAAGTGTATAAAGTGCAGCCAGCAGGTGTTGTTTTTTGCCGCTTACATTCGATCGCTTGAAAACATAATCATACAAATGAACTCCGGCTTGCAGCAACACCACAGCAGCAGCTACAGTTATGGTGAGTATAATAATAATGGTGAGGTACGGTGTTGCCGCAACAGAAGCCATCACTTCTTTGGGATATTTGGTGAATGAAAGGGCATAGGCATTGAGCTTATAACCCCACTCATGGTAAAGGGCAGTATCTACAAATTGAAGAATAGTT
This sequence comes from Bacteroidia bacterium, assembly GCA_041675505.1. Taxonomy (GTDB): domain Bacteria; phylum Bacteroidota; class Bacteroidia; order UKL13-3; family UKL13-3; genus JAGPCK01. Next base: position 53,468 of record JBAYTR010000011.1, read on the forward strand.
ACTATGCCTACCAGCACAAAATTGTACCAGCGAATTATTACCACACTTTTATCGAGCAACAGGTAATTGCTGATAATGATGGCTAAAAACGGTATCGAAATCAAATACCCGGCAGCAGAAAAATCGAGTGGTAAGGCATGGTAAAAAGCACTGCTTATTTCAGACAGTTTAAGTCCGGTGAATTTTTGTTTGTTGTAAATAACAAATACAAGCCGGTGAAACTGAAAGAAAATCAACCAGAAGATAAAAAGCCTGAGCAGATATGACAGTTTTTTAAGCATGCTCAGTCTTCAGTGTAAATAAGTAATCCGGAGCGTATTTTGGGTTCTATCCAGGTCGACTTTGGAGGCATAATGAGGTTTTCTTCCGCTACAGCCTTTACTTCATTTACTGAGGTAGGATAAAGTGTAATGGCTATGCTGCACTCATTGGAGTCAACCATTTGCTGTAGTTTTTTAATGCCTTTGCTGCCGTCAATAAAGGCTAATCGGGCATCAGTTTTACTATCCGTGATATGGAAAATGCGGTTAATCAGAAACTCCTCCACAATACTTACATCCAGTTGATCTAATGTGCCGTGTAGTGAATCTGCATATTCTTTTTTGAGTGAAAGTTCATACGCATGCTGATTGAAATATAAACCAAACTGCATCTTTTTAAGCGGCTGATAAGGTAGATTACCACAAGGCTTTATGTGGAAGTATTGCCCGACTCTTGCCAGAAAATCTGGTGCGTTTACAATCTCATCATCTTTTACCAAACGGTGGTATTCGTATATGTGAAGCTTAGAAAAGGGGATAACACAAACCGGGAAAAAGTTGAAATGTTCTTCTCTGGTGTAGTGAGGGTTTTTCTTTCGCTCCATGTCGCAATAAGCCGCAGCTCCGGCAGAACGATGATGCCCGTCAGCTATATACAATTTATCTATGCGAAGAAAGTCCTCTGTAATCAGTTGTAAGGTTGCTTCATCCCGCACCACCCAAAGATTGTGCTTCAATGAATCATCACTTATAAAATTATAGTCTGGCTTCTGTTGTGTGATTTGTTCCAGCAACTCTTCAATCAAATTACTATCGGGATAGGTGAGGAGAACGGGTGAACCGATACTTTTAAAGAAGCTGATATGATCGAGCAACTCATTCTGTTTTTCTGTACGGGTATTTTCATGTTTCAGAATGCTGTTATTGTTGTATTCATCAACCGATGCCGCAGCTATTATTCCGGTGTAAGCTCTGCTTCCGTTAATACATTGGTATACGTAAAAGCAAGGTTGACTGTCGCGTATTAGCACTTGCTCCTGAATGAATTTTTGCAGGTACTCCATTCCTTTGGGGAAATGTTTGGCGGGGTTCTTTTTCTCCTCGGGAAAATGCAGGTGAGGTTTAACCACATGCAGGTACGATAAAGGGTTTTCCTGCATCAACTTCCACGAAGTTACTTTACTTGATGCATCCAAAAGCGGAGCCGATACCTGATCAGCCAGCTCAGGAGTGGGGCGCAATGCCCTGAAGGGTCGGATAGTTGCCAATACCTGAGGTTATTTCTTAAATTCCTGTATGATTTTTTCAGCCAGTTCAATGCCTATTCTGTTTTGGGCTTCTTTGGTTGAACCACCAACGTGAGGACTCAGACTCACATGCGGATGTTGAAGTATATCCATAAATACAGGAGGCTCTTTTTCAAATACGTCCAATCCGGCAAAGGCAATATGACCGCTGTTTAATGCAGCAAGTAAGGCTTTCTCGTCAATTACACCGCCACGTGCGCAGTTTACTAAGCCTACACCTTTTTTCATGGATGCTAGTTCAGCTTCGCCAATTACGGCTTTATCTCCTTCGTTAAACGGAACATGGAAAGTAATGTAATCACTTTCCGTTAGTACACGCTCTTTGCTTACAGTAGGTAATGTATGTTTTAAGCGATAGTCGTTTCCTAAAGCGGGCATGTAAATAGCCAGATCAACTTTCTCTACATAAGGATCGTACGCCAGCACTTTCATACCCATGCCTATGGCTATTTTAGCAACTTCCTGTCCTATTCGCCCAAAGCCTAAAATACCCATGGTTTTGCCTTGCAACTCAATTGCATTAGAGGCTGTTTTTTTCAGGTTGTTAAATTCTTCATTACCCTTTACAGGCATTACGCGGTTAGTGATTGGGAGAAAGCGAGCACCTGAATACAGATGTGCAAAAACTAACTCAGCTACTGAAACAGAAGAGGAGGCCGGTGTGTTTATTACCTTGATTCCTTTTTGTTTGGCATAATCCACGTCAATGTTATCCATACCTACACCGCCTCTGCCAATGAGTTTAAGATTGGGGCAGGCATCAATAATGTCTTTACGTATTTTGGTAGCGCTACGTACTAATACTGCATCGTAGTTCTTTAATTCTTCAGCCAGTTTATCCTGTGCTACTTTATCCGTAACCACAGTAAATCCTGCTTTTTCTAATATGGATTTTCCGTTGGCATCAATGCCGTCATTTGCGAGTATTTTCGTCATTTTGTGTTAGTTAATATAGGTGTTGGAGTTATTAGTTAATAGGGTTATTGGTTGATGGTGTTATTAGTTAAAGGTTATTGGTTAATAGAGTTATTCGTTACTGCTTGTTTGTTTTGTGTTTGCTTTTTGTTTTTGAAGAAAGTTGATATATCCATTGATGAGTCTGATACAAGAATTAATTTGTTCAACAGTTGTAGTGTATTCTTCTTCCAAAATATATTTTCGTCTAATGCATCGGTTAAATGGTTGTTAGCTTTAGTAATGGCGCCTTTTGCCATCTGGTAAATACTACTTACCCAATCACTTTATCAACCAATAACCTTATTACCTCCCGGCAACCTTTGCTTCAAACTCTTGCATGGCATCCACCAAAGCTTGTACACTTTCCAACTCCAGTGCATTGTATAAGCTGGCTCGCAATCCTCCTACAGAACGATGTCCTTTCAAACCGCTCAGGTTTTTGTCTTTGCAGAATTTCAGGAATTCATCTTCCAGGCTTTTATCATTGAGTACAAAGTTAACATTCATGCGGCTGCGGTCTTCTTTTGCGACTGTGCCAACAAACAACGGGTTGCGATCAATTTCAGCATACAGCGTATCAGCTTTCGCTTTATTGCGGGCTTCCATGGCTTCGAGTCCGATAGATTTTATCCAGCGGAGCGTGTGCATGCATACAAAAATGGCGAAAACACTTGGGGTGTTGTACATGGAACCATTGTCAATATGCACTTTGTAATCGAGCATGGTAGGAATGGTGCGTGCAACTCGTTTCTCCAAGAATGATTTTTTCAGGATAACCAGCGTGGTTCCGGCAGGACCCATATTTTTCTGAGCACCGGCATAAATCATGTCAAACTTATTCGCATCAAACGGGCGGCTGAATATATCTGAACTCATATCACACACCAATGGAACTCCATGCGTATCGGGGAAACTGAACATTTCTGTTCCGTAGATGGTGTTGTTACTGGTGCAATGGTAATAGGCTGCATCTGTTGGTATGCTGTAGTCCTTGGGTATGTAACTAAAGTTTTTATCTTCACTGCTGGCCAGTACGTTTACTTTACCAAACATTTTTGCTTCTTTAATGGCTCTGCTGGCCCATACACCAGTATTTACATATGCAGCGGTTTGGTTATCACCCAGCCAGTTCATCGGAATCATATCAAACTGCAGGCTGGCACCACCTTGTAGAAATACCACAGCATAATCATCATTTAGTTTCAGGATGTCTTTTACTAACTGTGTGGCTTCATCTACAACAGCTTCATATTCTTTGCTGCGGTGTGAAACTTCAATAAGCGATAAACCTGTACCTGCGAAATTTTTAAGTGCTTCAACAGAGGCATCAATTGCGGCTTGTGGTAAAATTGCCGGACCTGCACTGAAATTATGTACTTTACTCATGGAAGGAGTTAATTATTTTTTGCGAAAATAAGATTTCTCTGAGGTTATTCGTTAGCGTTGGGTGAAAAATGATTGAATATCTTGATATTTGTACGCTTTAAATATTTATGAAAAAAATCAGTATAGTCATTGTTGTACTCTTGGTCTCGCTAACTGCTGCGGCTCAGCAACCCATGAAAAATCCTGAGCAAAAAAAGAACACCGAGGAGCCAAGTGATAAAAAAGAGGATGAACCGGATAAACAGAAGCCTGAGAAAGACCCCTTCTGGAGCAAGGTAAGAGTGGGCGGAAATGCCTGGGCCTCCTTTGGAGATTTTACCTATGTTCTGTTGCAACCCACTATAGCATACCAGGCCACTGAAAGATTATTGGTAGGTACAAGCGGAACTTACATATATCAAAGTCAACAGGTGCCCACCTCAACAGGAGGTACGTTTAAGTTATCTTCCAGCTTGTATGGCGGGAGTGTATTGGCCCGGTACAATATTATCTCCGGACTTTTTGCCAATGCTGAGTACGAAGCACTCAATTATGATTTTTATGATCCTGCTGTTTACAACACCAGCAGAAGATGGGTGGGTAGTGCTTTAGTAGGTGGCGGTTACACATCAGGTGATATGGGCAGCTTCAGAGGACCATACTTGTTGGTACTTTATAACCTCAATCAAACTATTTACAGTCCGTACCCCAGCCCGCTTATTATAAGAGCAGGAATTCTGTTTTAACTGAACCAGTTTATTACTTGGGAAATAAATGCTTTACCTACTTCCGGCTTAAAGGCAATGGTAAAAATAATGCCGTGTAATGAACCGTAAAAGTGCGCCTCGTGGTTAATGTTGTCGGACCCTGAGCGATTGCTCATGTAGTAGGAATAAATGAGGTAACCTACACCAAAAAGTACCAGCGGAAAATGAATGGGTATGGGAAATATCATCACCATTTGAAAAGGGTCGAACAAGATAGCGGTGAACACAATAGCCGATACACCACCTGATGCACCCAAGGCATTGTAAGAAGGAACCGTGTTGTATTTTTTGTATGTAGAGATATTGGCTGCTGCAATACTGGAGAGGTAAAGAAATACAAACATAAAAGTTCCTTTACCACCAAACACGGCCCCGTAGTAACTTTCCACCATTTGTCCGAAGCTGTAAAGCACATACATATTCACCAACAGGTGAAAAAAATCAGCGTGTAACAATCCGCAGCTTAAAAAGCGGTACCACTCTTTTCGCACCCGTGTAACAAACGGGTTAAAAATGAGTTGATCCATCAACCGGTGATTTCTAAAAGCCAGCAGGCTGACTGCTGTGGTGATTAATACAATTATTAAAGTCATATCTTGTTGCCAAAACTACGCAAGAAAAGCGCATTTTTGAAGCAAAGATTAGCTAACCATTGAAAAGAATAGGTGTTTTATCAGATACACACAGCCATTTGGATGATGGAGTAGTGGAATATTTAAAAGAATGTGACGAAATATGGCATGCCGGAGACTGGGGGAGCATTGAAGTATCTGACCGGTTGAAATCTTTGAAAACCGTAAAAGGTGTATGGGGCAATATAGATGGTCGGGAGCTGAGGCTTACATATCCTGAAACAGCGGTGTTTATGTGTGAGGACGTAAAAGTACTCATTACCCATATTGCAGGTTACCCCGGTAAGTATGCCGCCAAGGTAAAGCAGCAGATTATGGAGCACAAGCCCGGCATTGTGGTTTGCGGACATTCGCATATCCTGAAAGTGCTATTTGATAAACAACTGAATCACCTTCACATCAACCCGGGTGCAGCAGGTATCAAGGGCTTTCATCAGGTACGTACATTAATCAGATTTTCTATTGATCATGCAACCCCCAAGGACTTACAGGTGATTGAACTTGGAAAACGGATATAAATAATATATTTGTCAGGTTGAAGAAATCCATTGCTATATCCTTATTCGCCATTATGCTCTACAACATTGCGGGGTATTATGCCGTATATAATGTATTGAACATTCAGGTGAAAAAGCATGTATGGAAACTTCAGAAAGGGCAGATACCGGATGCAGACTTACTGGCCTTTTCCCCCGATATAACAACTGATGCAGACTTTGAATGGGTGAAAGAACATGAGTTCCGTTACCGTGGAAATTTGTATGACATCATTCGCAAAACGGAAACTACAAACAGCGTAGTATGGTACTGTATTCAGGATGAACGCGAGCAGGAAATGTTGACTCACCTGAAGCAACAGGTACATCAGAACAACGGACATCCGGCTAAAAACGCCAAGCTCTTAATCAAAAGTATAGTCAAAGATTACATTGTGGAAATGCCTGCTTTTGTTCATGTTTCTGCCCTACAAATTGCACATTCTACTTATTTTATTTGCCTGTTTCTTTCACCTGATTTAACGCAGGAATCGCCCCCGCCAAGGGTAAGCTGACTTTACCAGTTCAGTTTTAGTTCTGTTCTTACATGCAATTTTATGTGAGCACACTGTTTTTATTTAATCACGTTTAATTTTTTATATGAAATACGCAGCAACATTACTGCTGCTATGCATAGGGTTTATTTCCCGTGCACAGCAGTTACACATATTTAATAAATCAGACCTTAAACCACTAGAGGGCGTTTTGGTCTACGTTCCTAATACTACCAATGCCGTTCAATCAAATGCCAAAGGAGTAGCTGACTTGACGGCTTTTTCATCTGCTGATACATTACTAATAAAGCTGGTAGGATTTCAAACCCAGCAATTCACTAAATCAGCTTTGGAAGCTAAAGCATTTAAAATTTACCTGAGTGAGGTAAGCTTTGATTTGGATGAAGTAGTGCTCACAGCAAACAAATCCGAAGAGAAGAAGATTGATATTCCGCAACAGATTGAAGTTATCTCAGCCCGTAAAATAGAACAAAACAATCCGCAAACCTCAGCCGATTTGTTACTACAAACAGGTAAAGTGTATATGCAAATGAGCCAGCAGGGTGGCGGTAGTCCCATTTTGCGCGGCTTTGAAGCCAACCGTGTATTGATGGTGGTGGATGGAGTTCGCCTGAACAATGCCGTGTACCGTGCCGGGCATTTACAAAATGTAATTACCATTGACCCCAATAGCATTGACAGGGTAGAGGTAATGTACGGCCCCGGTTCTGTTATGTATGGCAGTGATGCCTTGGGTGGAGTAATGCATTTTTACACTAAACGTCCGCAGTTGTCTACTACAGGTAAATTATTGGTTAATGGATCTTCTTTTGTTCGCTATTCTTCCGCCAGCAATGAAAAAACCGGCAACGTATCCGTAAACATCGGAGGTAAAAAACTGGCCTCATTTACCTCTTTTACCTACAAAGATTTTGGCGATTTAAAAGCCGGTGCCAACCGCCCGGGCGCCTATCCTGAATTAGGGAAAGTGCTCTACTATGCACAACGCATCAACGGTGCTGATTCAATGGTGAAGAACAAAGATTATAATGTTCAGAAAGGAGCGGGGTATTCGCAGTATGACATTACTCAGAAATTTTTATACAAAGCGGGTAAGTACATTGATGTATTGCTTAATGTGCAATATTCCAACTCAACCGATGTACCTCGGTTTGACCGTTTGACTGAATACAGCGGCAGTAAACTCAAGTTCGCTGAGTGGTACTACGGACCGCAAACACGTTTCTTTAATTCGCTAACAACAGAGTTTAAAAAAGAGAATGCTTTTTATAAAACCGCACGCATTATTTTATCTCAGCAAACTATTGATGAATCAAGACACGACAGACGCTTTAATACAGTAAATAAACGTTCTCAAATTGAAAAAATAAACGTCTACGCGCTTAATGCAGATTTTATAAAAGACTTTAAAAAGAAACACGAGTTGCGCTACGGTGCAGAGGTGTTACTGAACAAGGTAAACTCAAAAGCGCATTTTGAAGACATCACCACAGGAGCAATTTCAAAAGCACAAACCCGTTACCCTGACGGTGGTAGTGACATGAACACGATTGCCGCATATTTGACTCATCGCTGGGAGATCAACAGAAAATTCATTTTGTCATCAGGTGCCAGATTCAGTTCCGTGAAATTGTCTTCATCTTTTGCTGATACTACCGTTTTTCCTTTTCCATTTGCTGATGTAAACAATACATTCACTGCCCTGAACGGAAGTGTTGGCCTGGTTTACCTGCCGGGCAACGATTGGCGTTTATCTGTATTGGGTTCATCGGGTTTCAGAGCACCCAATGTTGATGATGCCACCAAGTTTTTTGACTCCAAACCCGGGGCGGTTTTAGTAGTACCTAATTCATTGCTTAAACCTGAAAATGTATACACCGCTGAACTCACCATCGGGAAAGTAATTGACAAAAAAACACGTGTTGAACTGAACGGGTATTACAGCCATTTTAACAACATTATTGTTACTGCTCCGTATTTGTTAAATGGTCAGGATTCTGTGTTCTATAACGGTTTATTATCCGCGGTGCAGGCCAGTCAGAACAAGCGCAGTGCTTACATTACCGGCTTTACGGCAACACTGGAGTCTGAACTCACACCTTCTTTTGCTATGCAACATACACTCACGTATACCTACGGCAGGCTCAATGATGTTAACGCATCAGGTAAAGATACACTTACCCCGTTAGATCATATTCCGCCTGTGTACGGCCAATCTGCTTTTGTGTTGCGCAAAAAGAAATTCAGAGCAGAGTTTCAAGTACGTTACAATGCATGGAAACTAAAGAAAGATTATAGGCTGAATGCTGAGGACAATGAAGACTCTGCAACACCGCAAGGTATGCCCGGTTGGTGTGTATTTAATCTGAGAACAGAATACACCTTTAATCAATATTTCAAAGTGCAGGCTGCGGTGGAGAACATATTAGACTACCATTACAGGTATTTTGCATCGGGTATTAGTGCCCCGGGCAGAAACTTTGTTTTGGCTTTAAGAGCAAATTTTTAATATTTGAGGCATGATGAAATATTTGAGTTTAGGTATAGTGCTCGCTGTATTGACCTGTACACAGTCCAAGGCACAGCATAACAAGTGGTGTATAACAGATGAAATACATGCAGAGCAATTAAAAAATGATCCGCAGATGTATTTGCGCATGCAGCAGTTTAATGAGCTGGTAAAAGCCGCTCAGGAAGGTAAAACCAAAGCCAATGCGGAAGATGTAGACCAGATTATAAAAATTCCGGTGGTGTTTCATGTGTTTCATGAAAATGGTAATGAGAATATTTCCCGCACCCAAATTCTCGATCAGATCAGAATCCTGAACGAAGATTTCAGGCGTTTAAACAAAGACAGTATAAACACTAACTCTGTTTTTAAAGACGTAGCCGCTGATTTTAAAGTGGAGTTTGAACTGGCAAAGTTGGATCCTAACGGACGTTGTACCGATGGAGTAGTAAGAATGTACACCCGTTATACGTCCAATGCAGATGATAACATCAAACGTTTGAGCGTATGGCCCAACAACCGCTACCTCAATGTATGGGTGGTGAAAAACATTAAAGACAGGGGAGATGCGGGCACCATACTTGGTTATGCGCAGTTCCCTTGGGCCATTAACGGTAAGCAATCCAGTGTTACAGACGGTGTAATTATTCGCCATGATTATATTGGAAGTGTGGGCACCAGTAATGCTGCACGTGCAGGTAGAGTAGCTACGCATGAAATCGGTCATTGGCTCGGATTATTTCATCCGTTTCAGGGCGGTTGTGAACAAGGAGATGATGTGTTAGATACTCCTCCGGTTGATGAAGCCAGTTACGGCTGCAATCGCATTAACTCCTGCACCAATGATAACCCCGATTTGCCTGACCAGATTGAGAATTTTATGGATTACGCAGACGGCAGTTGTCAGAATATGTTTACCAAAGGACAAAAAGCCCGCTCTCGCCAGGTGTTGTTTATAAACAGAGAAGACCTTTGGAAAGAAAGTAACTTGGTGGCTACCGGGCTTGTCGGACAGTCGGCTCAGGTTTGTGCTTTGATACCCGTGGGAGCTGCCTTTTGCAGTAACAACTACCCTTGCGAAGGAACCTCTATCACCTTCAGGGATATTTCTTACAATACTACCGTTAGCTCACGCACCTGGTTGTTTGAAGGCGGTACACCGGCCACATCAACGGCTGCAAATCCGGTAGTTCAATACAGTACTTCCGGTAAATACGATGTAACCCTTATTGTATCCAATGCCAATGGAACAGATACCGTTTGGTACAATGATTTGGTAATGGTTTCTTCCGCCATAGCTGTGGTAAAAGCCCCGCATGCCGAGAGTTTTGAAAACACTGCTCTGGCTATTGAAGCCTGGTATTCCACCGCTACAGGTCCCAATCAATGGGCCATTTCCGGTTTAGCTTCATACGGAAACAACAAAAGTATCCGGGTGAGAAATAATTTCGGACAAAACGGAAATATCCATTCCCTCATTTCTCCTGCTATCAGCACCAGCGGACTAACACCTGTTGTACTTGGTTTTGCCTATTCCTATGCGAACAAAACAGGCTCATTTATTGGCGATGTTACCGCCCCAAATGACAGGTTAACCATAACCGTGAGTACTGATTGTGGTAACAGTTGGACCAACATCTGGTCAAGAACGGGTGCACAACTGTCTACCATAACCGGTACAATTAATCCTGAGATTGATTTTGTTCCCACCGGACCTGAAATGTGGAAGACTGCTGCTGTTCCTGTAGCCCTGGCCTCCAACCAACCCAGTTTGCGTTTCAGATTCGATTTTCAAAGTGATGGCGGTTCCAACTTCTACCTCGATGATATCACCATCAGCAACACAGGTACCCTGTCTACCTGTAAGGAGATAAAATCAAAGCCGCTTTCGGTTTATCCCAATCCGGCTCAAAACGAGGTTTTTTTAACAACAGAAACTGCTTTGAAAGAAGTAACCTGCACTGACATACTGGGCAGAAAAATAACTACCCAATGGAAAGTAAACGGGCCCGAAGGAGCACTGTTGAATACTACTGATTTAGCCAACGGGGTATACTTTATTCAGGCTACTGATGTGGCAGGCCAACTGTACTCAGCAAAAATTGTAGTAAAGAAATAAGAATAGTTTGTTTTAATCAGCAAATTCCCTAATTTCGCAGCCTTAATTAGAAAAGTCATGGCAGTTACTAGACTAAAAAGAAAAAACAGGTTAAACAAAACCGTATCAAGACAAAAGCAAACCATGTTAGCTCTTAATCGCGCTAAGGTGAATGTTAAATCTCCTTACAAAGAGCAATCTGGTGTAATTGAAGAATAATCTCTTCAAGGCAACAATATGAAGCCTCTTCGGGAAACCGGAGAGGCTTTTTTTGTTATGCTGATGGTTGTACTTGTGTTGATTTTAGCATTAAAAACGGCTCATCCCATGGCCACTTCTTCCAACTCTTTGCGGTAATCGTACTGCAAATCTTCGTGCATGGAGGAAATGAGTTTTTCAATTTTTTTGATTTGGGCAGCATACAGGTTTACCATTTGCTGACTTTTTTCAATACCCAATCCTGCATTTTTAAGTTTATGGCAAAAGTACAACAGCAACTCTGCCGTTACCTTATCAGAAGCGGCATAACGGCTGTAGCGCGTAATTAAACGCAATATTTTGCGCACACTTTTTTTGATGTAGTACATACTATCGGTATTCATCTGTTCAAAACCGCTGTTTATTTCTTTCTTAATTCCTTCCACAAAAGCCTGATTGTCGGTTGATTCAAACAGCAGGTAGGTAAGCAGTTCCTTGTTTTCTTTTTTGAACCGTACAAGTCGTATACACAACTCCACCACCTGAGCAGGAGGCAGGTTGTTCAGTTCTGCTTTCAGTTCATGTAAGGTAGCTGCTTTCATGCTGCAAACTAAAGAAAAATAAGGGCATTTGTTTTTAGCTGTTCTCTACCCGGAGCATTTGTATTAACCAGCCCTGAAAGTGCGATCTATCTGAAAGAGAGGGGTAATAGCCCCTCCGCCCTGAGATATATTAAATGAAAAAAGCCGCTGAAAATCAGCGGCTTTCTGTGCCCAAGAGGAGACTCGAACTCCTAAGCCCATACGAGCACCACCCCCTCAAGATGGCGTGTCTACCAATTTCACCACTTGGGCCTTTAGAGGTACCGAGCAGATTCGAACTGCTGTAGGAGCTTTTGCAGAGCTCTGCCTAGCCTCTCGGCCACGGTACCTTGTAAAGTGGTGCAAAGATATAAAAATTGTATTCCCATGCACAAATAGTTTTTCTGTAAACACAGATATTGTGCTTATCGGGTGATAACCAGTTTGCCTTTATACAGCAACTCTTCTCGTTCGTTGAATATTTCAGCGTAATACATTCCGGTTGTTATTCCGGCTACATCCACATCTATTTTTTTCTCCTGGTAATCGGTATTAAGCGGGAAGGTTTTTTCTAGTGTAGCTTGCCCGTGTAGAGAAGTGAGCAAAAGTTTTATCTGTGTAAACCTGCACCTGTTTTCTATTACAATGCGCAGTTTATCCTGAACGGGGTTAGGCATCAGTTCAATGCCAATGGGTTCCAACAGCGCTGAGTCAACCGGTTCGCGTAGGTAATATCCATGCAGCAGATAAAAAGCTTTACGCGCATCGGGTATTCCGTACCCCAAAGCTGTATCGGGGGTAGAATATTGATGGGCACTTTGTATTAACGCCTCCCGTATTTGCCAGGCGGTGGCTTGTGGCTTGCTGCTCCACAAAGAAGCGGCCAGTGCACTCATTAACGGACAACTGAATGAAGTGCCGTTTACCCGGTAGATGTTTCCGTCAGTGCCCACAACAGTGCTTCTGCTGCCCAATGTAACTACCTCGGGTTTTAATCGTCCGTCAGCCGTTGGTCCGAAACTACTGAAACTAGACCTTACGCCTAAGCTGTCTACCGCACCAACTGTAAGTACACTGTCACCATCAGCAGGAGCAGAGATGTATTTCCATGCACTGTTACCTTCATTACCCGCACTGTTTATCACAAGAATTCCTTTGGTAGCAGCTAAATCGGCAGCACGGGTTATGATGGTGGTATTACCATCCATTTCTGAATAAACATAGTTTTCCAAACTATCCGTCATGCCTTTGGAATACCCCAGTGAGGTGCTGAAAATATCTGCTCCGATACTATCTGCCCACTCAGCAGCCATAGTCCAGTTATCTTCTTCTCTTCTTGATTCAGAAGAAATGTCTTCCGTACGAGTAAGTAAAAACTGTGCATCATAGGCGCCTCCATATAGTTTTTGCGGATAGATGGCCGCGATATTAGAAAGCACCATAGTGCCGTGTCCGCCTGCGTCAAACACATGCGGGTCATTATCTACAAAATCATAAGTGCCCAGTATTTTGTTTTCCATAAACAAATGCCTGAATGCCGGTATTTGGTGGATGTTTAAATACCCATCATCCATCAGGCAAATGAGTTTGCCTTGCCCGCGGTACTCGTGTGCATTTAAAACATCATTAAACGTTATTCGAAGTTGTTGCCGGTATATGGAAATATGGCTGTAATCTACATCAAAATCATAGGCGGAATGACTTCTTACTACTGACGAATAATACGGCTCACTTACTAAACTAATATTCCTTACAAAGAATAATTCTTTAGCTTGTTTCAACTGCTGCTCATTCATTTCAGCCAGCGCATAATTGAGCCATTTTGAACGGGAAATTATGTTCACCTGAAAATTTTCAAGTACCTTGAGGTAGGTAGAACAGATGGGGTAATCGGTAAAATCAATTGTTATTCCCTGACTTTTTCTTCGATCAATTGATTTGGCTGAAAGAAATTGTTCCGGTTTAATCTGGCTGATGTCGCCCTTATCTTTAAAGTAAATTCTGTACAAAGGAGTCTGGGCAAAACAGGCAGCAGAAATGCCCCATAGAAATAAAAACAATACTTTTTTATGCACCCCGCAATTTAGTGTTAGCAGCAGGTAGTTTAAAATAAAATTTGTGAGATTGATTTCAGTTTGTAGTTTTAGCATCAGAACCAAAACCAACCACCAATGAAAAAAGTGTTAAAATGGATAGGAATAATTGTCCTGCTGTTTGTAGTAATCGTAACACTGGGAGCCTTGTACATTGGCTTAAGTGATATCCCGACTTACTCTCCGGTTACCTCAGATTTTAAAGCAGATGTAACTGCTGAACGGGTGATGAACGGGCAACGTATTGCATCCATGCTTTGTGTACAATGCCATGCAGGAGAAGATGGAAAGTTAACAGGCAAACTGATTAAAGATATTCCTGCTGAATTTGGCAAAGTGTATTCAAAAAATATAACTCATCACCCTGAAGCAGGAATTGGGAAATGGACAGACGGGGAATTGTACGTACTGTTAAGAACCGGTTTGAAACCTGATGGAAAATACCTTCCTCCCTACATGCCCAAGTTCCCGTTGGTAGCAGATGAAGACTTAAAAGACATTATTGCCTGGTTGCGCTCTGATGGTTATGCGCTTCAGGCGGAAGAAAATGAGGCTCCTGATTCTGAGCCTTCTTTTGTTACAAAGCTACTCTGTAGAGTTGCATTTAAACCTTTGCCTATGCCGGAACAGGAAATTAAACGTCCGGATACGAATGATTTAGTGGCTTTAGGTAAGTACATTGTAGATGGTCAGATTGCTTGTTTTGCCTGTCATTCCAAAGATTTTAAAACCATGAATGTATTGGAACCTACCAAATCAGAAGGCTACTGCGGTGGCGGTAATCCGCTGTTAAATTTAAGCGGAGAAATTATACCCTCAAGTAACATTACAATGGACAAAGAAACCGGCATTGGCAATTACACCGAGGAGCAATTTATCAATGCAGTTAAGTACAACAAAAAAACGGACGGCACTTTACTTCGTTACCCCATGGTGCCTCACTCAGCACTAACCGATTACGAAGTAAGAGCTATTTTCGCTTACTTAAAGACTGTACCGGTAATATCCAATAAAGTGAAGTAAAAGCACTGTAGTAAATCATACACAAAACAAGTGTCTTTATTTGCTGCATTTTATAGTTTATTCAGCTCCGGATAGCTCATTATTTTCACAGCGGTTAAAACAATTTCTGTACACATTTGTATCTTATTTAGAATTATTCAAAATAAGTCTTTTCTATTATCCAGCATTGACTTATTTTTGCTCGCTTAATGTTATTTAATTAGTCTAAATACAAAATTTAAATGCCTGAGAATGTTGACATATTAGAGGAATTAACGAATAGTGAATACAAATACGGTTTTGTAACTGATATAGAAATGGAAACGGCCGCCAAAGGCCTTACTGAAGACACTGTTCGTTTTATCTCTGCCAAAAAAAATGAGCCCGAGTTTATGTTAGAATGGCGTTTAAAAGCATTCAGACACTGGCTGAAATTGGAAGAACCAACCTGGCAGAATGTTACTTTTCCTAAGATTAACTACCAGGATATTATTTATTACGCTGCCCCTAAGGAAAAAAAGAAGTACGATAGCCTAGATCAGGTAGACCCGGAGTTACTCAAAACATTTGAAAAATTAGGCATATCCTTAGGCGAACAAAAACGTTTAACCGGAGTGGCCGTTGATGCAGTGTTTGATTCCGTTTCTATTGCCACCACGTTTAAAGATAAATTACATGAGGTAGGGGTTATATTTTGCTCCGTAAGCGAAGCTGTTCAAAACCACCCTGAGTTGGTAAAGAAATACCTGGGTTCAGTTGTGCCTTACACCGATAATTATTTTGCTGCACTTAATGCTGCAGTATTCAGTGACGGTTCATTTGTATACATCCCCAAAGGTGTTCGTTGTCCGATGGAACTTTCTACGTATTTCCGCATCAATGCTGAGAATACCGGGCAGTTTGAACGTACATTGATTATTGCTGATGAAGGAGCACACGTAAGTTACCTGGAAGGTTGCACAGCACCTATGCGTGATGAAAACCAACTGCATGCCGCGGTGGTGGAATTAATTACCATGGACAATGCTGAGATTAAATACTCTACTGTACAAAACTGGTATCCGGGAGATAAAGAGGGCAAAGGCGGCATATTTAACTTTGTTACCAAGCGTGGTACTTGCCTGGGCAAAAACTCGAAAATAAGCTGGACACAGGTAGAAACAGGTTCAGCGGTAACGTGGAAATACCCAAGTTGCATTTTGAAAGGAGACAACTCAGTAGGTGAATTTTATTCAGTTGCAGTAACCAATAACATGCAGCAAGCTGATACCGGCACCAAAATGATTCACTTAGGGAAAAATACCCGCAGTCGTATTGTGTCCAAAGGTATATCGGCAGGTAAATCGCACAACACTTACAGAGGTTTGGTAAAGGTTAGTAAAAAGGCTGATAAGGCCCGCAATTATACGCAGTGCGACAGTATGCTCATTGGCGACAGATGCGGAGCACATACTTTTCCATATATTGAGATTAACAACAAATCAGCGGTTGTAGAACATGAAGCCAGCACCAGTAAAATTGGTGAAGACCAGATTTTCTATTGCAACCAGCGCGGTATAGGAACAGAAGAAGCCATAGGTTTAATTGTAAACGGATTTTGCCGTGAAGTACTTAACCAACTACCTATGGAATTTGCTGTAGAAGCACAAAAATTATTAGCAGTTAGTCTGGAAGGAAGCGTAGGATAATTATTGAAAGCCAAATTAGATGAGCACAGTAATAATCTGTGCAATCTGTGGCATACTAAAGAATACATATGTTAGAGATTAAAAATTTACAAGCAGAAATTGATGGAAAGAAGATTCTGAATGGAATCAATTTGGTCGTAAATCCCGGAGAAGTTCACGCCATTATGGGCCCTAACGGTGCCGGCAAAAGCACACTATCTGCTGTATTGGCCGGTCGTGCTGATTATGAAGTAACCGGGGGTTCTGTTTCTTTTAACGGAAAAGACTTGCTTGAAATGGCTCCTGAAGACAGAGCACGTGAAGGTGTTTTTCTGGCTTTCCAATACCCTGTAGAAATACCGGGTGTAAGTACCGTTAATTTTTTGAAAACAGCCATCAATGAAAAGCGTAAATACTTAGGTTTGGATCCTATGGAGGCCACCGACTTTCTCAAGTTTATGCGGGAGAAAATGGAGCTGATGGAAATGGATAAAGCACTTACAAGCCGCAGCCTGAACGAAGGTTTTAGCGGAGGAGAGAAAAAGCGCAATGAAGTATTCCAAATGGCTATGCTGGAACCTAAGTTATCCATTATGGATGAAACAGATTCAGGTTTGGACATTGATGCCTTGCGATTAGTTTCAGCAGGTGTAAACAAGTTGAAAGACGGTGAACGCTCATTTGTAGTTATTACACACTACCAGCGTTTGTTGGATTATATCGTTCCTGATTTTGTACATGTGCTTTACAAAGGTCGCATTGTAAAAAGCGGAGATGCCGGTTTGGCCAAGGAGTTGGAAGTAAAAGGATACGATTGGATTAAAAACGAAGTTGAAGCTGCCGTATAAACTATGCTAACAGAAAAAGTAAAACAGGATTTTCAGCAATATATACTGCAGGCAGAAAAAGGAAATGCATTTACGCAAATAAGGGAACATGCGTTTGCTGAGTTTGAGAAGCTGGGTTTTCCTACCATAAAACAAGAGGAGTGGAAATACACCAATCTGAAAACCGTTACTGAAAAAGAGTTTCAATCAACCTGTGAAATCAATTCGCACATTAAAGAATTGGTGAAACAGTCCATATTCGCTCAGCTTAAGGCCAATTTACTTGTTTTTGTAAACGGCACTTTTGTGAGTGAGCTTTCCAGCATATTGGAAACCGATACTGCCGTGGTTATTGGCAGTCTGGCTACAGAGCGCAAAAATCACGAAGCTGTTTTTACCCGTCATTTCGGGAAATACGCAAAGGTGGAAGGAGAAGCTATGAACGCTCTCAACACAGCTTTATTAAGTGATGGTGCATTTGTACACGTTGCAGCAGGTAAAACTGTGCAGTTTCCTATTGTTATTTATAACCTGGTTGACGGCTCAGATATGAATGTGCTGAATCAGCCTCGCAACCTGATAGTGTTGGAAAAAAGTGCTTCAGCCACCGTTGTGGAAGCCTACTTCGCCACAGGAAAAAATGCCTCATTTACTAATGTGGTAACAGAAATATATGCGGATGAAAATGCACATCTGGAGCAATACAAAATTCAACAACAGGAAGGGGAGTGTTACCAGAATAATTTCACTCAGGTGTTTCAAGAGAGTAACACCAGCATCAACCACGTTACCCTTACACTTGACGGCACATTTGTTCGCAACAACCTGCATTTTTACATGAATGGTAAAAACTGCAACAGTTTACTTTACGGATTGTACGTAACAGGCTCTAAAAACTTTGTAGATAACCATACCCGTGTTGATCACGCTCAGCCCAACGGTTTCAGTGATGAGAAATATAAAGGTATTCTGAAAGATCAGTCAACTGCAGTATTTAACGGCAAAATTGTGGTGCATTTAGATGCACAAAAGACTAATGCGTATCAACGTAATCAGAACATTTTGTTGAGTGATGAGGCCACAGTAAACACCAAACCTCAACTGGAAATTTTTGCTGATGATGTAAAGTGTACACACGGTGCCACCATCGGACAGTTAGATGAAGAACCTATGTTCTACTTACGTAGCCGGGGTATTCCGGAAAGTGAAGCACGTAAAATGTTACTGAATGCTTTTGCTGATGACATTGCTGAGAAGATAAAAATACCTGAACTGGTAGCATTACTGGAAGAGCAAATAGATAAAAAACTGTAGTCAGAGAAAATATAATCTGTGAAAACGGTGGCAAAATTAGACTTAGATTCAATCAGAAATCAGTTTCCTGTTCTTCATCAGGAAGTCAACGGTAAACCGTTGGTTTACTTTGACAATGCTGCCACTACACAAAAACCTAAACGTGTTATTGATGCTCTGGTAAAATACTATGAGTACGACAATGCCAATATTCACCGTGCGGCTCACACTTTGGCGTCACGCTCTACTGAATATTTTGAACATACCAGACAGTCAGTTCAGCAATTTATAAATGCCCGTGAAGCCGATGAGTGCATTTTTACCAAAGGAGTTACAGAAAGTATCAACTTAGTGGCCCAAACCTGGGGACGAAAATTCCTTACAGCGGGTGATGAGGTCATCATCACTACCATGGAGCACCACAGCAACATAGTTCCCTGGCAAATGATTTGCGAAGAGAAAGGCGCAATTCTTAAAGTAATTCCTATTAATGAGGCAGGTGAACTGGTGATGCCTGAATACGACAAACTTTTGTCGAACCGCACCAAAATGGTTGCCTGTGTTTGGGTGAGTAATGCTTTAGGAACAGTAAATCCGGTTAAAGAGATTATAACCAAAGCGCATGCCGTTGGTGCTAAAGTGCTGTTGGACGGAGCACAAGCCTGCTCACATCTGGATGTTGATGTGCAAGATTTAGATTGTGATTTTCTGGCGGTTTCTTCGCACAAATTGTATGGCCCCACAGGCGTTGGGGTGTTATACGGAAAACGGGAGATTTTGGAGTCCATGCCACCTTATCAGGGAGGCGGGGAAATGATAAAAGAAGTGACCTTTGCCAAAACTACGTACAATGAAATACCCTATAAATTTGAAGCAGGTACACCTAATATTGCTGATGTAATTGCCTTTCAGTATGCACTTGAATTTGTTCAGGAAATAGGGAAGCCAAGTATCACAGCACATGAAAATGAGTTGCTCAAACACTTCACCGAAGGAGTGAATTCAATCAATCAATCGGCTCGTGCACCAATTAACTTAATTGGAACAGCGCAGGAAAAAGTCTCAGTTCAGTCCTTTACGTTCAAAACGTTACATCATTTTGATGCAGGTATGATGCTCGATGCAAAAGGCATTGCTGTACGTACCGGACACCATTGCACTCAACCTTTAATGCACCGATTCGGGTTGGAAGGAACAGTGAGAGCATCCTTTGCCGTATACAATACAAAGAATGAAATTGACGTGTTGTTAGATGCATTGGAACGACTAAATAAGTTATCGGCATAATCAGATTAAAAGTGACGAATACAACCGATATACAAAACGAAATCATTGAGAACTTTTCCCTGTTTGACGGAGATATGGAAACTACACTGTTTTATCTGATGGATTTAGGTAAAAAATTACCTGCTATGCCACAGGAGCATAAAACGGAAGACTACATTATCAAAGGTTGCCAGAGTAAAGTTTGGGTATATCCCTCGTTTGTTGAAGGTAAAGTGCATTTGGAAGCCGACAGTAATACAGAAATCACCAAAGGGCTGGTGTACCTGTTGTGGAGCATATGGAACAACCGCACACCTGAAGAAATATTAAATACGGAACTGTTTTTCATAGACAAAATAGGGATGAGTCGTATGATAGGTTCGCAACGCAGCAACGGTTTTGCTAATATGATTAAACAAATGAAAATGTATGCCCTGGCTTACAGTGGTAAACCTGAGCAAAATTAATTGAATGACTATGACAGAACACAGTACTGAAAACACACATCAACCAAGCAGAACTTTTGCAGATGTGCAAAATGAAGCGATAGAGGTTATTCAAACCGTATTTGACCCTGAGATTCCCGTTAACATATACGAGCTGGGGCTCATTTACGAAGTAAAAGTTTCTAACGATTTAGATATCGAAGTGATTATGTCACTCACGTCTCCGTTTTGTCCGGCTGCTCAAAGTATGCCGGCTGAAATAAAAGAAAAGCTGGAAAAAATTGAAGGAGTGAAGGGGGTAGAGGTAAATGTAGTGTTTGAACCACCGTGGACACAAGACATGATGAGTGAGGCGGCCAAGCTTCAACTCGGGTTCATGTAATTTTTGATCCGGGTATTTTAATCCATTTGATTTTCATTATATTGCATTCGCAATGCAACATATTGGCCTGTTAAAGTGTCAATAGGTACATAAACCCGATTAGAATGAGAATACAAGCCTGCGGCCGCACGATTATAGTACTGCTTTTAATATCATTTTTGCCGCTCACAACTTGGGCAAAACACTTGGTTGGCGGAAGCATGCAGTATACTTACATCGGTCAGTTTAATGGGTTGCAGCGATACAATATTAAATTAACCCTTTACAGAGATTGTCAGGTTACCCCCACCAACCCCAACCCTACAGCTTTTGATCCGGATATCACCATAGGTATTTTTAATGCCAACGCTACACGTACGTTAGAAACTTCATTAAATATTCTGAAAGGTACTGAGGTTGCAGTAAATCCTCCAACAGGCGGGAGTAATTGTTCTTTTCTACCGAATGTATGTTTAAGAGAGGCCGTTTATCAAAAAAATGTTGATTTACCGGCCAGCACGGTGGGTTATCATTTGGTATGGCTGCGTTGTTGCAGAACAGATATAATTACCAATTTAACTCAGAATGCAGGGCAGGGATATTATGCGTTTATTCCACCTACTGCAAACAATAACAGTTCTCCCTACTTTGTGGGTGTACCGGCACCATTCATTTGTGCCAATGATTTAGCTCAGGTGATAAACACCGCTACCGATCCCAACGGAGATAGTCTGGTGTATTCTCTGGTTCATCCCTATGCAGGAGGAACGGCCACACAACCTACACCCTATGACCCCAATCCGCCAGCAACATTGTCTTTACCTATGCCATTGGTAACCTACACAGCAGGTTTTAATACCAATCAACCATTTGGAGCCGGAGGTACCGCTACCGTTAATGCTGCTTCGGGTTTATGTGATTTCAAAGCGCTTAATGCCGGAGCTTATGCTGTAGCTGTTGAAGTAAAAGAATATAGAAATGGAGTATTATTAGGTTCGGTTAGGAGAGACGTGTTGTTAATGGTATTAAACTGTCCGCCTAACCCGCCTGCCAACTTAGCTGCAACCGGGGGTAGTGGAAATACGTCACCCACAATTATAGCGGGAGAAACCACCTGTTTCCCTATAAAATTTACTGATTCGCAGGACAGTATCTACATCACCAGCTTCGGAGATATTCTGGATGGTACAGGCGGTTACACCGGCACTTTAGCTACTCTACCTGATGTTGCTGATAGCGGAGAAGCTACCAGTACTTTTTGCTGGACACCTAATTGCAATGCCGTAAGAACAGCGCCCTATATTTTCAGTGTACAGGCAAGAGACAATGGATGTCCGCCTAAAGTCACTACCATAAATTACTCCATAAAAGTTGATCCTTTCCGAGGAGTAAACACCATTGTGGGAGACACTTTTATTTGTACACCCTTTAACGGAAAAACATATTCTGTATCGGGAAGGGCGGGTTCAACTTATACGTGGACAATAACCGGAGGTTCATTAATTTCAGGTCAGGGCACATCCAGCGTGGTGGTCAATTGGCCCAATACAACAGCCACCGGAAGTATTACTGTAGTAGAAACAAATGCAAAAGGCTGTGTGGGCATAAATAATACACGAACAGTGATTATGCAATCAAAGCCGCACAGTAATCCTGTAACAGGTGATGGGATTCCGTGTGAAGGAGATAAATCAGTGACCTACTCAGTTAGTAATAATTCAGGAAACACCTACATCTGGGGAGCCACAGGGGGCACAATTGTAAGCGGAGGAACATCCAATCAGGTAACCATCAACTGGGGAAGCTCAGGTTCAGGTTATATTTGGGTACGTGAATATACTTCCGGTGGTTGTCCTGGCGATTCCAATACGTTAAGCGTAACCGTACGCCCCAAGCCAATTATGGATGCCGGGCCTGACAAAAGTATTTGTGATCCCGGAGCTCAGGTTCAGCTCAATGCATCCGGAGCACAGATTTTTCAATGGAACAGTAGTCCTACTTTATCCAATACGTCAATCAATAATCCCATTGCTACACCAACAGTAACTACAGATTACGTAGTTTCAGGAAAATTTACTGCAACAGGATGCATAGGATACGATACCGTTAGGGTTAATGTATATAGCCGCCCTGTCCCTGTTAGTATTTCAGGAGATATTCAGCCTTGTGAATTTACATTTAATGTGGGCTACAGCGTTTCACCTAAACCAGGTTCCACGTATAGTTGGTGGGTTACTGGCGGAAACATTAACGGAGGATCAACAGGTAGTAGTAGTCTGGTCAATTGGGGAGGAAAAGGTAATGGTAAAGTGATGGTGGTTGAAACCAATCAAAACAACTGTACGGGTGACACCATGTTCCTGCCTATTAATATCAGAGAAATACCGGTGATTGATGCAGGAATTGACTCATTAATTTGCGAAGGAGAAACTGTTCAATTAAATGCAACTGGGGGCAATATTTTTGTATGGTCTCCCAATGCATCTTTAAGCAGCACATCTGTTCCTAATCCGATTGCCAATCCGGTAAACACAACAAAATATTATGTAAAAGGTTACCTGGTTGCCGGTGGTTGTGAGGCAAACGACTCGCTGCTCATTACCGTTTTAAATAAACCTGTTCTCAACATTGGAGCAGGAGACACTGTGTGCCGTGGCACAACAGTTGAATTAAAAGTACTGGTAGGCACTGATTTCAAATGGAACACCGGAGCTACCTCGCAAAGTATTTTTGTAACACCCAATACTACTTCAGCTTATTGGGTACTGGTGCAGAATCAGAAATGCATTTTCGATACACTTAAAGCTTTTGTAGTGGTTAACCCTACACCTGTTGTTACGGTTACACCAAGTGCTACGAGTGGAATGGAACCATTGAAAGTTGATTTTGCCAACTTTACTACTGATGCTGATACTTACGATTGGCGTATGGGAGATGGTATAGGCCGATTCTCTTCTGTTAACGTATCCTACCTGTATGAAATACCGGGTAAGTACACCATGCGCATGTATGCAAGTAATGTGTTCGGATGTAAGGACAGTGTTTTCATTGATATAGATGTGCAGGAAATGCAGTACTTTATATTCATCCCAAATGTAATAACACCTGATGGAGATGGCTTAAATGACATTTTTGAAATTACCTATTCCGGCTATCTGGAAGTAAAAGGCATGGTGATTAACCGTTGGGGACAAACTGTTTACGAATGGGGTAATGACAAATGGTGGAATGGCCGCATCAATGGCAATGAGCCTGCTGACGGGCAGTACTTTTATATTATTGAATGTAAAGGACTGCGTGGCAGAGTAGATACTTACAAAGGCCCATTAACAGTAATTCGCTAAACCCTTTGGTTAGCATTCAGCTTTTCCTATTTTTGCTGCTCAAATTAGAAACTTATGGCCAGTACATCAGATTTATCGAACGGAGCATTTATCAAACATAACGGAGAGTTGTGTCAGGTGTTGGAGTATATTCACCGTACCCCGGGAAACCTTCGTGCATTTTACCAGGTGAAATTAAGAAACGTAAAGACGGGGAAACAAATGGAACACCGCTATCGCGCTGGCGAAGGCATTGAGTTTGTTCGTGTGGAATTTAAAGAAATGCAATACCTCTACAAAGATGGCTCAAGTTTGGTGATGATGGATCCTGAAACATTTGACCAAGTGTATGTGGATGAAATCTTATTGGGAGATGCTGCCGGATTTATGAAAGAAGAAATGATGGTTAAAATTGCCTTTGAAGGTGATACCCCCATATCTGCTGAGCCGCAAACATTCGTTGTAATGGAGATTACTTACACTGAACCAGGTGTAAAAGGTGACACCGCAACTAATACACTAAAGCCGGCTACTATTGAAACAGGTGCACAAATAATGGTTCCGTTGTTTGTGAATGTGGGTGAAAAAGTAAAAATTGATACACGTACCCGTGAGTACGTGGAACGGGTGAAATAACATTACCTGAATAATCTAAAAAAGACCGTACCATTAGGTTATGGTCTTTTTTTATGCCCGCATGAGCCATTGGAGCAGGAAGATAAATCCGATAACAGAACACACCCCGAGCGGGAGACCCAGTAAAACAGAAAGCGCCACCCGCAGTTGAGTTGACAGCTTTTTGAAAAGCAACTGGTCTGCAATAATCTGTAAAAGAAAAATACCTCCTACATACACCACAAACATCAGCCAATTACCCACGTTGGTCATCCAGTTGAAGTTGTAGTACCCTTCATCAATAAAAAAAAGAATCAATGTAAGACTTACTGATGTGAGCAGATAAGTGATGGTGGGTTTATTATTCATGTTGCATAAACGATTGGAACAGCAGCTATAGTATAAAAAGTAGAAAGCCGCCCGATAGAGCGGCTTTTAAAAATCAGACAATTCGTATGCACTTATTAAGTGCACAATAAACGATTATTCTTTAATCAACTTACTGCGATGAATCAGTTCGCCTTGAGTATTGGTAAGGGTAATGAAATAAATTCCGGCAGGCTGGTTAGTAAGGTTAATGCTGTTAGTGTTTTGTGCCTCTTGCACCAACTTTCCTGTAATATCCGTAATGCTGATGTTGCAATTGTTGGATAAGGTGATATAACCTTGAGTAGGGTTGGGGTAAAAACTCACTCCCGAAGCCGTTGCACTTTCTTTTATTCCTACAGATACAGGATTTGCGTCCTTAAATAAGCTGTCAGCTTCAAGGCCACTTAATGCCCTATTATATATTCTGATGTCATCCAGATTACCTTTATAGTAATAGTCTGTTCCAAGTGCGTTGGTGAATCCTGCTACTAAATTGGCTCCTGTAATGTTAAAATTTTCGCTGGTAAAAGTACTGTTACTGCTGCCCGCAAACTGTCCGTCAATAAACAAAGATGTGGCACCTCCGAATTCATTCACTACCGTTACATGGTGCCATAATGCGTCCATGGTATTTCCTGAGAAACTTCTGTTAGGACCCGCAACACCTCCCGGAGATGGTTTGTAATAAAATCCTAATTTTTTATCCGGGGTTCCGTATTGCCCTACATTCACTGCATATTGATCGAATCCGGGATTATCATTTCGTTTGTTTAACAATGGGGCAAATTGTGCGTCCGAAAACTGAGCCCATAAGGAAATGGAAAAATTGCTATTACCCATACGGAACGCAGCCGCATCTCCAAAATCAATTTTGTCGTTAACGCCATCGAATGCGTATGCCTTATTTGCATTCCCAAACCGGTCAGTGGTAAGTGATGCACCGGTTACTGTTCCGTTATTGCTTCCTGTTTCGTCATTCGCGTTTCCACTATTAAATGAATATTTGGCAACAAGTCCTGCATTCAGGTTTACAACAGGATTGGGCTCATTGAATAAACTACTCACTTCAGTGGCATTTAACACACGGTTGTAAACCTTGATGTCGTCTACTGAACCATTGAGGTTACCAGGATAGTTTGTATTTCCCGACTGTCCGATGTAAATTGAATCACTTGTGTAGTTAAGGGCAAAACCTTTGTAAACGCTGTATTCTTTTTGCCCACCGATGTACATTCTCATGGAGTCTTGGTCAATGGCTATCACATAATGTTGCCAGCCTGAAGGAGCGGCATTGGCCGAAAAACCTAATACACTTTCCGTAGGGCCGTTTTGCGATACACTCAGGTATTTACCATTTGGTGTGTAAACACTTAAACACAACGTAGCAAAATACGCATTGGTAGTACTGTTCACAATGGAATAGATATAATTGGTTACTACATTTGAAGTGGCAAAGCTGTCAATCTTTGCCCAAAGGGAAATGCTCATGGTAGCTGATTTTAACACAGCCGCATTCGGCAGTGTGATATAATCTCCATTAATAAAATTGTAAGCTTTGTTAGCATTTCCGAACCGGTCGGTGGTTAGATTGGCTCCGTTCACGGTTCCGTGGTTGCTGCCCACTTCATCGTTCGCATTGGCGCTGTTGAATGAATATTTGGCAACCAGTCCGTTGGTTACCTGTCCATTTGCAACTCCTGCTATTAATGCGGTGATTGTAATTAGTAATGTTTTTTTCATACCTGATTTTTTAATTTGTTAATCAAACCTACCATTTAGTGGTTGTGGTAACTAAGGGCGACCCACCACCTGTTCATCTGGATACATTCCCTGTAATAAATAAGGCCGCTCACTTTCGGGAACGGCCTTATCAGGTGTATCGCTATTACTTTACTGAAGTACAATTTTGCTTACAGCTTTTTTAGTTGTTTCACTGATGAAGTAAATGCCTTTAGGTAAATGTTGCAGATTTAATACGGTTTTATCAGTCACGGTTTCATTTATCAATACTTTGCCCAGCAGGTTCATAATAACAATAGAGGATGGTTGAGATACTTCTACCGTTAATAAACCTTTGGTTGGATTGGGGTAAAAATTCACTCCGGTTATCAGCTTAAATTCTTCCACACCAACAAAACCAACTGAATAATCGGCTGATATATTGTTACAAGAAATATTATTGGCAGATTTGGATACGCTTACTGTATATGTACCATTAGAAACAGGGGTAAGAGTTGCAGAGTTGGCCCCGCTGATATTGTTTCCGTTAAGTTTCCATTGGTAAGAATCAAACGGGCCGCCAGTAACCTCTAGTTGTGCCCCTGTACGCACAATGGTGGGTTGGGGTTTATTGTTTACAGTAAGATTGATGGTTTTTACTGAATCACAACCATACACATTGGTGAAATTTCCTGAATAAAATCCGGTTTGTTTGTAGTAGTTATTATTGAAATTAAAAGAATCTCCTTCGCATATAACAAATGGCAATGTATCATTACTGTTGGGCTTGAGTGTAAGAGTTAACGTAACAACAGAGTCACAGCCTCCTGCGTTATTCAGGGTGTCGCGATAAGTGCCCGGAGTTGTGAGGTTTTGTCCTTTAAAACTATAAGAACTACCCGGGCAAATTGATGCACTTACAGCTGCCGAAGAAGGCCCGCTCAGTGTACCAAAGAACTCATATGCTCCCAAATCAACAGTGCCGTGTTGGATACGTGTATTGTCTTCTACATCTTTAGATGAATTACTAACACTAAAACTTCCGCCTGAACCATCAGGAATCATAACGTTACCGGCATTAATCGCTTTTGAGCAGGGAGATGAGCGGTAGTTATTTCCTGCTGCATTTACAAATTCAGGGTCTGCCAATGTATTTAATAAAATAGAAGGAGTGGAGAGAAAAGAATCTGTAACTTCTGCCATATTGTATACAACGTAAGAATTAACACTGAAACTTCTTGCGCCAGCTCTTCTGTTAAAAGCTTTTGCGGGAGCATTGCCCCAGAAAATATTGTTTGTGGCTATTATTTGGGAGAAATTGGAAGGACTAATTCCCTGTGTTCCTTCAGCACATATCACCCCGCCATTGTTTCCTTCAGTATTGTAAGCAAACGTATTCCAATTGATTCTGTAGTTAAAAGTAGATCCTGAATAACTATTGTTACGGCAAACTGCTCCCAGTATTGCACCATCATTGTTTAATGAAGTATTTCTGTAAACTGAATTAGAATAAAAATTCCACGTGTAACCTGTAGTACCGTTACTACCGGGAATATGAAAGCCCATAACGGCCCATTCATCAGCTATGTTTTGATAGAACTTGTTTTGATGAATGCTCAATGTAACAGATCCATTGTCAATATAGAACAAATACGTGCCTATAGCAGCACTGGAAACAGCTGTATTGTTGCGGAAAACGCAGTTCTTAACTGAAATAGAGTGATTGGAACTTCCATTAGCATTCCTGCTAAAGTAAATTCCTGCTCCCCATTTGCCGTTACCATCAGACCCACTGTTAGCGTTACCATCCTGAATAATAAAGCCATCAATTATAACAGTTGCAGGCAAAGCCCCGCTAAGCCCTATGCGAATAACATTGTAAGCATTGTCTTGTCTGTTGGCATCTTCTTTTCTTACGGATGAAGAAAATGCGGGGTCATTTTTACTGATATCTCCGCTTAAAATGGTGTGATAAACAGATGGTGCCCTATTACCAATAGTAGGGTTTCCGGTATTTGGAAAACCTCCGTAAACAGTAAGTGATTTGTTCGTTATTTCAAAAGCAGTGTTTCTACCTTGAGCCGTAGTAAGATAAAAAGTATCTGAAGCCACCCATACCTGAGCACCTGTAGCAGCATTGGCCAGTGCTGTGCGCAAATCGGTGTAAGCATTGGTCCAGCTGCTTCCGTTGTTGCTTCCGGTTGCTGTTTTTTTAACGTATACAACGTTTTGTGCATACCCTGCCAAGCCCAGCAGGATAAGTCCTGAAATCAATAAGTACTTTTTCATTTTCATATGTGTTAATTAATTACTGATACAAAGCTATTTTGTGAAGGAATTCGGAACTAAAGCCAACCCATATCCTGTTCAATCGGATTCACTTCCTGTGGGGCATTAACCTAAACAAAACAGCCCTGTTTCAGTTAAAACAGGGCTGTTAGTGAAGTACGGGAAAATTTAACCTACCGTAAGTTTATTGTCTTTTAGTTGCTGTTCAAAATCTGATTTGCGTTCGCGGGCCACATGAACGGCAGAGCCGTTTTCGAGCAGTAACGTGCTGTCGCCACGATTGTATTTTTTGATAAAGTTGATGTTAACTATATACGATTTGTGTGAACGAAAAAAGTTGACTCTTCCGGTTAATACTTCTTCAAAGAATTTAATTTTTTTACTTACCAGCAAAGGAGAGCCTGTTTTGAAATGTACGTTGGTATACGAACCATCTGCTTCCAGGTACATAATGTCATTTACTTCCACAAATAGCAAACCGTCCATTACCGGTAAGGCAATTTTGCTGAACTGGTCATTGTGAAAAGCATCTTTCAGCAGGTCGAGCCGCTGTTGCATGTTCTGTTTACTCAGCTTGAGTTTGGCCTTATCTACAGCAGCTTTGAGTTTATCAATATCAACCGGCTTTAACAGGTAGTCAACGGCTGAAACTTCAAAAGCTTTGAGTGTATACTCATGATAAGCGGTTACAAATATAATTTCGAAATCTACATCTCTGAAAAAGTTGAGCAATTCAAAGCCGTTGTACTCCGGCATTTCAATATCAAGAAAAACCAATTGGGGGCGGTGTTGATTGATGGCAATAACTCCAGCAGGCACATTGGCCACAGCAGTAATCAATTCAACATCGGGACAAAACTGTTTGATAAAACTGCTCAGCGTATTCCGGGCACGTTCCTCATCGTCAATTATTATGGCTTTAATAGTAGGAGTAGTCATGTGTTAAACAAAGGTACCTTGAATACATAACCTTGTTCCCGTCAATTCATATTCGGTCACATTGAATTCATCAAAACCAAATTACTTCCTCAACAAGCCGTTTATTGAACGGTGTAGCCGTATTCTTTTTTAATTTGTGATTTGGACTTATTCAGTACTTTCACAGTCATAGGAATGTTGGTAAGCGGGCGATTGTTGCCTGATGAACGTGGTTGCATAACTATCGAATCTGCCACTTCAATACCCTTCATTACAATTCCGAAAACAGTATAGTTGCCATTTAATTGTTGTGTGCCGTTCTCATCAACAGCAATGTAGAATTGAGAACCACTAGAGGCTTTTTGAGGATTAACATTATCACCCAAACGGGCTGCTGCAACTGCACCTCTCACATGCTTAAGTGAATCAACAAATTCAGCAGGTATGGTATAACCGGGTCCACCTTGCCCGTCATTGTTCGGGTCGCTGTCTTTTGAATTGGGATCGCCTCCCTGAATCATAAAGTTTGGAATTACACGGTGAAAGGTAGTGCCGTTATAAAAACCACTATCAGCCAATTTTAGAAAATTATCCCGGTGCATGGGCGTTTGTTTATACAACCAGATGTACATTTTACCGAATGAAGTGCTTACTTCAATTATTTTCTCTTTTGCCTCAGGAGCAGGTGTAACCGTGTTTTCATCTTTGTCTTTGCTTGAACAGGCTAATAAAACAACCAGTGCGAGGATCGGAATCCAAAATAATTTTTTAATCATGTTATAAAGGGTTTTGCTAATGTTAACGTTCCGTTTTGTTCGCTAAGGTAATTGAACTCTTCATTTTTTACAATCATGTACCCGTCTAAATCGGCAAAATCTAAGTCTGCACACAAATGCCAGGCACTCGCAATTCCCAAAGAGCTTTCAATCATGCAGCCAATCATTGTTTTTAAACCCGCTTTTCGGGCATTACTCAAAATCTCTAAACCTTTTCTGTAGCCGCCTGCTTTCATCAGCTTCATGTTTACTCCGTGAAATTGTTCCGATATACTTTGCATATCAGTAGAGTCAGTAACCGATTCATCGGCCATAAGCAAAAACGGGCTGAGAGGTTTGGCGTATTTATAATCAGCTGTACAATAGCTGGGCATGGGTTGTTCTACAAATGAAATGCGCAGGTGACGTACCTTTTCGAGAAACTGCAAAAGCTCATCTGCATTTTCAAAAGCTTCATTAGGGTCCAGATAAATATTGCCCTGAAAGTGTTTTGATAGCTCCTGTAACGAATCTAAGCCACTGTCTTTATTCACCTTTATTTTAAGTGACTCAAATCGACTTAAATTATTTAATGATAAAAATTCTCCAATTTGTTGGGGCTCCATTATAGGAATGGAGTAGCATGTTTTAACCTGTGTTGGCAGGGTGATGCCTAAAATATCAGCCAGTTTTTTGCCTGAGCCTAAACATAAAAAATGCACAAAGGCCGATTCAATACCAAACCTGAGGGAATGGGGGAGTGGCAGGCTGTCTAAAAACTCATTTAAGGCATCAAGTGACGTAAAATTTCTACCGCTTACCAATTGACTGAATTCCTTGAAAAACCGCTCAATAATCTCGGGGGTTTCACCGTAACGAATGTTAGGCGCCACCTCTCCAAATACCTGATTGCCGATATTGTTGGTAATGGTAACCAGATAGTTCTGTTTGTATTCAGAGCTGTTACGGGATATGGCCCAGGTATATTTCAACTCAAGCCGAATAGGAGTAAGCGACCACTGCATAAGGTGTTTTGTAAGGTGCAGCAAATTTGTACTTTATTTTGAGAATTGAAACAGTATATTTGCTATTCAATTATGTCTGATAATAAAAAAGTAGTTAGTCAGTTGTTGGAAGAGGATTACCGCTATGCAGCAGTTTTGCATCAGTTTGGTATTGACTTTTTCGACTACCTTAACCACACACTGGCCGAAGCCTGCCGTATTTCCAAGGTAGAGCCGGTTCGTATTCAGGATCAGTTGATGGAAAACAGCCTTTGGGTAGCTGAATTAAGTAAAGACTACCGTTACTATGCTCCGGGGCGCCTTGTTACACACCTGCAAAAAAGCCATCACAACTATGCGCAGGTCATGCTTCCAATCATTCAGCACCACATTGAACGCAGTGCTCAGCAATTGGGTAAAGAATACCCGCACCTGCATTTGCTCAACAACATCTTTGATTCCTTCAGAAAAGATTTTCTGGCCCATATTCACTACGAGAATACTGTAGTATTCCCATACATCAGAAAGCTGGAAAGAAACAGCATGCGTTTTACCAATAACTTTCTGCTAGAAGTAAAGAGTTTCTCGTTAGATCACTTCATTATGAAACATGCGCACGATGATGATGATATGCTGGTGCTGCGCAAACTCACTCATAATTTCAACAGTGATTCAGGTGATCATATAGCCTACCGCATTCTTATGAGAGAGTTGCACGATTTTGAGCAAGATTTACAGGTGCACAGTCTGGTGGAAGAACAAGTGTTACTTCCCAAAGTACAAAAGCTGGAAAAAGCGCTGATGAGTAAAGTAAAAGAATTGCTCAAGTCCAATTAAATTAATTTTAATATTCTCTCATTGCATAAAAAAATCCCGCTTTTGGCGGGATTTTTCTTTATACCGAAAATTGATTATCAGAGTTTAATTAACTGAAGACGGCTGCGCTGAATAAAGTAATAGCTACCGAACAAAGCTGCAGAGTAACAAAGATCACCCAGCAATGTCCATTTGTAGAAGGGAATGGCGTTGGTATAGCTAAGCACTAAACCCGATGCATTCATAGGGTAAAGAAGACCTGAATACCAGAAAGCGAAGTTGGTAATGAGGTAGAACACCAAAGATGAAGCCACCGCACCGGTGAGCACACTGGTCACAGTCACTTTTTTACCTATATACATGCCAATGAATGAACTTAAAATCATGCTCAGGTAAACGGTTGCAAACTGTCCGGATGTAAGGTACTCCATGTACAGTGCATTCTGACTGCCCATAATTAAATCGCCAATCAACAAACTGATTAACGGAATAAAAATCCCCAAAGAACGGCCAAGGAAAGCACCGCTGAACAGGGCAATGGCTGCAACAGGAGAGAAGTTATCAGGGTGAGGCAACAATCTGCTGAATGCTGCGATAAGAACAATAGCAATTATAATATGTGTGCGTTTCATGTGTAATAATTAGTTACCTGCGAAAGTAATGGAGAACTTGCTAATGTGCAATACCGTTTACGCACAATGTGCGGGTATTCCGTTTTTCGTCTGAATTTGAGTGGTATTGGTCGGCACTTTTATCGCTTTAGCAAAAATGCCATTTTAATACAGGGGTGTTTTTTGGTAAACGGGGAGCAATGGTTTATTTTCGTCCTTCAAAAATTCTACACATTTATGAATAAAACGAACAGATTCAGCATAGTAGCCTTAGCCGTTTGTATGGCGTTCGGGGTATCTTATGCACAACCGGGTAAACCTAAACCTGCAGCAAAACCGGCAGCTACGCCTATGCCAACGGTATCTGCTCCGGCAACAACAGAGCAGGTTAGTTCAGCTGTACTTATTGAAAAAATCGAAAAGAAAGAGGGAGAAGTAATTATCCCTTACGAAAAATGGAAACTGCCCAATGGTTTGGTGATTATATTACATGAAGACCACTCAGACCCTATTGTACACGTTAATGTTACCTACCGCGTTGGTTCTAACCGTGAAGTAGCCGGCCGCACAGGTTTTGCTCACTTTTTTGAACACATGATGTTTCAGGGATCAGAGCACATTGCTGACGAAGAGCACATTAAAATAGTGGAAAGTGCCGGGGGCGAAATGAACGGAACCACCGACCGCGACCGCACTAACTATTTTGAAACCATGCCCAGCAATTATCTGGAGACCGCATTGTGGTTAGAAAGTGACCGTATGGGCTTTTTGATTGATGCGGTAACTCAAAAGAAATTTGAAGTACAGCGCAACGCAGTAAAAAATGAAAAAGGGGAAGGTATGAACCGCCCCTATGGTCGTTTAGGTGAAATGGTGGCACAGAATCTTTATCCTGCCGGCCACCCGTATAGCTGGAGTACCATTGGTTATCTGAAAGACTTAGATGCTGCCAATGTGCAAGACTTGAAAAACTTTTTCTTACGCTGGTATGGTCCAAACAATGCCATTTTAACTGTAACAGGCGATATCAACCCCAAAGAAACTCTTAAGTTGATTGAAAAATACTTTGGTACCATTAACCGCGGCCCGGAAGTAAAGAAAATGCGCACCGAGCCCTTTTATCTGCCTACAGATAAATTTGCCCGTTACCAGGATAAAGTGGGTTTGCCTTTATACCAGTTCATTTACCCTTCAGTAAAAAACTATGATGTTGATGAGGCTCCGCTTGACTTGTTAGCAAACATTCTGGGTGATGGTGCTAATTCATTATTCTACCAGCATTTTGTGAAAAAAGAACGCGCAGTTCAGGCTGATGTGAGTAACCCTTGCGGAGAATTAACCGGAGAGTTTACTTTTACAGTTATTCCTTATCCATATTACACTGAAGATAGTGTAACCAGATGGGTAGCTGAGGCGTTGGCTGAGTTTGAAAAAAAGGGTATCACTGATGAGCAATTAGCCGTTGCTAAAGCCAAAATGGAAGCACAAATGATCGGTGCTTTTGAAACCATTGATGGCAAGGCAGCACAGTTGGCCTCATGGGAGTATTTGCTGGGTCGTACCTGGAACGTAAATGATGACATTAAACGTTACAACCGCGTTACCAAAGAAGACATTATGCGTGTGTACACCCGCTACATTAAAAATAAAAATAAACTTTTAGCAGCAGTATTGCCTTTGGCTCCGGGCCAAAAAGCACAGGATTATGTAGAGCCTGAAACCGGCACCTCTGCTAACTCAGCTAAAGAGTATGATGGTTTGGTGTACAAAAAAGCCACAGATAATTTTGACAGAAGTGTACGTCCTGCTGTGGGACCTGCAAAATCACCTGTTATCCCCGCTTATTATACTAAGAAATTCGATAATGGATTGCGTGTAATCGGTACCCAAAGCAACGAAGTGCCTGTAGTAACCATGATTCTGAACATTGATGGTGGGCACTTGCTTGACCCTAACGGCAAATACGGAACGGCTGCTTTAACAGCCGATATGATGAATGAAGCTACTAAAAATTATACTTCAGAAGCCATCAGCAATGAACTCGAAAAATTAGGCAGCAGCATTTCATTCTCAGCAAGCGATAACGTAACTACTGTAGTGGTACGTTGTCTGCGTAAAAACTACGATGCTACCATGAAAATTCTTCAGGAGAAACTTCTGAATCCAAAATTTGATGAAGCTGATTTCAAACGTTTGAAAAAAGAAATGATTGAAGGACTTAATTTCCAGAAAACCAATGCAGCTATAGTTGCCGGAAATGCCTTTAGAAAACTGATTGTAGGAGATAATATTTTCGGAGCCTCTGCCAGCGGTACAGAAAAATCTGTAAAAGCAATTGAGCTTAAAGATGTACAGGATTATTACAACAACTACTATTCTGCCGCTTCAGCACGTTTAACCATTGTAGGTGATATTACTGAAGCTGATGCCATAGCTAAATTAGATTTTCTGAAAACATGGACCAACAAAACCATCACATTACCAACTGTTCCTGCTGCTCCGCAGTATGACGCCACTCAGGTATTCATTGTGGATAAGCCGGGTGCCCCTCAAGCGCAAATACGTATAGGTTGTGCGGCTATGCCGTACGATTACAACGGTGACTATTACCGTTCACGTTTAACCAACTACATGTTGGGAGGCGCTTTCAACAGCCGCATTAACCTGAACCTGCGTGAAGAAAAAGGATACTCTTACGGATGTTATTCCTACTTCTCAGGCAACAAATACTACGGTGTGTTTACTGCCGGAGGTAGTATACGTACCAATGCTACTGATAGTGCCCTCACGGAGTTCTTTAAAGAAATCAAAAACTACCGCGATGGAGGAATTACAAATGATGACGTAATCAATACCCGCAATTCCATTCTGTTGAGCGAGGCACTGAGCTACGAATCTTCTTTCCAAAAAGCCGGTTTCTTAGGCCAGATTCTTACCTACAACCTGCCTGCCGATTTTACGCAGAAACAGGAAAAAGTACTGAACACCATTACCCGCGATGAGATGCTGAGTATAGCTAAACAATACATGCCATTAGAAAAAATGATTATTGTAATTGTTGGTGATAAAGATAAAATCAAGAAAAAAGTAGCTGCACTTAACTTAGGTAAAGTAAACGACTACAAACTTGACTAACTGATTTTAAAACAAATAGCAGCCGCCTCCTTGGGAAACCGGGGAGGCGGTTTTGTTTTGCACCGGGCAGGTAATAAAAGAGTCATCTGAAATGTGCATATTTGTGCAAATACGCGGTACAAGATGACCGAACTTTGGGACTTATTACAAAAACTGGTTAATCCGGAATCCATTATTCACTATGGCGGACTAGTGTTACTGTTCGTAGTAGTGTTTGCTGAAAACGGTGTATTCTTCGGCTTTTTTTTGCCAGGTGATTCTTTGTTGTTTACCGCGGGCTTACTCACTGCAACCGGAATTATTAAAGAACCCATTGAACAGGTATTGTTGCTGGTAGGTATAGCCGGAGTGCTGGGATATTCTTTCGGTTACTACTTCGGGCACAAAACTGGGCAGGCTTTACTTAACCGGCCCGACTCTTTTTTCTTTAAGAAAAAACACATTGAAATTGCCCGTGGATATTACCAGAAGTACGGAGGGAAAACACTTATCATAGGCAGGTTTCTCCCTATTGTGCGCACTTTTGCACCCATTGTGGCTGGTATCATCAACATGGATTTGAAAAAGTTTATGTTGTTCAATATTTCAGGCTCAGCCATGTGGGTTTTAGTGGTTATTAATGCCGGCTATTTTATGGGAAAAACCATACCCAATGCAAGTGATTACCTTGGTTATATTGTAATCGGAATGGTGGTGGTAACTGCAATTCCGGTAATGAATGCCTACAGAGCTAAAGTGCGCAATAAAAGAGCCGCTCACTTTCCTGAATCAAAAAACTAATCTGGCTTTTTGTGCTTCCATCTGCGGTGGCTCCACAACCACGATGCCGGATCAGCATTAATTACTTCTTCCAGCTTACGGGTATGCAGTTCTGTTAATTCGTCTGTTTTCATAGCCGATACATCTTTGGTAAGCAGCTCCTGGTAAATTTCATAATATCCGCGACCTGTTTTTTTAATGGTGCCAAATATTACAGCCATCTTCAGTTTCAGTGCTACCTGCTCTGTACCTCTGAACACAGGTGTATCCTGATTCAGAAATGTTGTCCAATACGCATTTTTAACATCAGAAGGGGTTTGGTCGCCAACAAATGCAGTGACCGTAAATTGGTTTTTGCTATTGCGTAACATTTCCCGAAAAGTAAGTTCCACCGGAATCATATTGGTGCCGAAACGAATACGCATTTTGTAAATGAACTTCTCAAAGTAGGTATTGGAAAGTTTTTTATATAATCCCTGAATGGTTAAACCGGGCAAATGAAGCGAGGTGGAGGGATTGGACCACTCCCAGTTAAATTGGTGCGACATAATCACTACAATTCCCTTGCATCCCTCTTCCTTTAATTGGTAATAAATTCCCGTATCAACAAAACGAATACGCTTTTTAAGATTCTCGCCAGATATGGTGAGCATCTTAAACGTTTCCAATAACATATCACTCAGGTTGTGATAAAAATCTTTAGCCACTTGATTTATTTCAACTTCGGTCTTTTGCGGAAATGCGTTTCGCAGATTTTCGTACACTACTTTTTTCCTGTAACCGGTAACATAGAACAATATCACGTACACCACATCAGCCAAAAGGTACAGTATGGGAAAGGGGAGTATGGAAATCAAATAAATAAGCGGAAGAGTAAGGTAAAAACCAATTGCTTTCATGTGCATCCAAAAATACAGTTAAATAGGGATTTCTTTACTCTTACCACTTTTAATAAGCAGCTTGCGGTATTCATTAAAAATATGCGATTTGGAAACAAACCCTATATAATGCCCGTCTTGTAAAACCGGAAGATTCCACACCTTTGATTTTTCGAACGTATGCATCACTTCCGACATGCGGCTGTTGATATCAATGTAAGCAGTGAGGGGCAAATAAAAATCCTTAACCCGGGTGTTTTCATATAGCGAAGTGTTGAACATTATTTCACGGATATTGTCCAGATACACCACGCCTAAAAGTTGCTGCTGCTCATTCAGTACCGGAAAAATGTTTCGTTTGCAGGAGGCTACCACTTCAATCAATTCACCCAGTGTAGTGTTCATAGTAACGGGTTTAAAGTCCTTTTCCAGCAAATTGTGTATGCGCATCATGTCAAGCAGGTTTTCATCCTTGTCTTTGGTTGACAAATGCCCGCGTGCAGCCAGCTTTTTGGTATAGATGGAAAACGGTTCAAAATATCTGGTTATAAAAAACGACATGGCCGATACAATCATGAGGGGTACAAACAACTTGTAACCCGCAGTAGCTTCAGCAATCAAAAATATAGCCGTGAGCGGAGCATGTACCACACCGCTTAAAATACCTGCCATACCGGCTACGGTAAAGTTCGACAGGTTTAACTCATGCACACCGGTTAGGTTCACACCAAAAGCAAAAATAAATCCCGTAAAAGCACCGGTAAATAAAGAGGGGGCAAAAATACCTCCGTTACCACCTGAACCAATGGTTAGAGCTGTAGCAATAACCTTCAAACCAATAATGGCCACACCCAATACAAGTACTGCACCTTCTATATCCCTGAAAGGATACAGAAAGGTATTGTTAAACATAAGCAGGTATTTACCGTTAAGTAAATTGTTGACTGAACTGTAACCTTCGCCATACAATACCGGCACAAAAAATATCATAACACTTAAACCTATGCCGCCCACAATGGCCTTGCGGTATTTGAAAGAAAGTCCTCTCAGGTAGCCTTCAAAGGACAAGGACAAACGAATCATGTATACCGAAATGAGCCCGCAACACACGGCCAGTAAAAGGTAGTAAGGCACAGCTGCAGCCTCCCAACCTTCCGTAACTAAAAAAAACAACTGCCCGCTGTTAAAAATACTGGATACTACAGCTGCAGTTGCTGATGCAATAAGCAAAGGAATAAAAGCAGGAATAGTAAACTCAGGCAACAATACCTCAAGCGCAAAAATAACACCACCTAAAGGGGCATTAAATACCGCAGAAATTCCGGCAGCAGCACCTGATGCCAATAACAATGTACGTTCTTTTACACTAAAACGCAATGCTTTGGCCACATTGGAACCAATGGCCGAACCCGTTACCACAATGGGAGCTTCCAAACCGCAGGAACCACCGCAGCCAACCGTAATGGCACTGGTAATTACATGCGAGTACATTTTGTCCTTTTCTACATCTCCGCTTTTGCGGTTCACGGCATAAATAATGTTGCTGATACCCCGCCCCAGTTTGCCCTTGCGAAAACGCTGCACATAAAACACCGTTAACAAAATACCCATTAGCGGAAAGAACAGGTACAGCCAGTTGAACTGCTCGGCTGCTGTACTGTGAAACAAGCGGTCTTCAATAAAACGCACCAGTGTTTTGAGCAATATGGCCGTGACACCTGCCACCAAACCAATAACCCCGCTCACTATAAGCAGAAAGTTTTTGTTGTTGATGTAGCGCAGTCGCCACATCCACAACCGGGTGGTAATTTTTTGAACTGGTGTCGTACTTGATTTCTCTTTACGCATTTGCAGTTGCAAAGTAGTAAATTCGGTTTAAAAACATTCCGCTTGCATTGATGATGAGGGGGGCTAGGGTTGCTTCTTTGCTATTGCACGGGTAACAACAGTAGCTGTGGGATATTGGTTTCCGGGCGGGCAATGTCGGCAAAACCAAATGGCAGTGTAATAAGCATTCCCTTCTATTAAATTATATCCTATTCGAAATCCGGAGAAATTCGCAACAAATTGCTGATTACCAAATCCCCAGTTAGGCATGTTATCAAATATTGTCATATTGATAGCCCCATTTAAATCAACTTTAACCGTGTCTATTCTATTTGATGGAAAAGGGTTCATACCTGGTGGGCCTGTGGTTACTTTCATGTACAATGTGTTTTCTTTGTTCAATGAAATTAAATCGAACGTATATGTTGCCATCCTATATGGGTTAAAGTACGCCTTGCCTGATACATCTATGCTATCAATACATGTATTATCTTGGAAACTTATTTTCCATGTGCCGTATAAATTGTCCTCTTTCTGGCAGGCAAAGAATAAAGTGCTTATGATAGCAAAAAGTAAAACGCTTTTTTTCATTCAGTTTCAGGCAATAGTTACAGACAAATATAAATTATATCGTTCTAAACTAAAATAATTTAACTAGCGAGTTCCTTATATATGGTAATGGTATTTAACCATGTAACTTCTTAAAAAGGTATTCTTTTGCATGAAGTAATCTTCGAACAACAAGATTCCGGTTTTCAAAGGAAAATATACCAGCGATCTTTATTTTATCTTATACCGTATTCCTGCATAAACCATGCGGCCAATTACGGGGCCCCACACCATAGAAGCATCAAAGCCCGTAGCAAAAGGTTGTTGAGCACCCAAAATCAAATCTTTTTGACGGTAGTTGGTCAGGTTTTCTACACCAAGGTAGGCATTCAATTTTTTCCATTGCTTGCTTATTTGTGCATTCATGGTGGTGTAAGCAGGAGAGTAGTTGCCCATTTGATCTTCTATAGGATTGCCGGCTGTTTGCGGTATACGTTTGGGGCCAAACCACTGTAAAGTATAATCAAAGCTCCACTTCTTTTTGGTAGTGTACTCCATATTCACAAAGTAGCGGTTACGGGCTATAAACGGTTGTTGCATGGTGCCACTCAGGTAGCGGGTTTGCATATCTAAAAAGCGGTAAGCAGTTTTAAAATCAAGTCGTTTTACCAGCTCATAATTAAACTCCAATTGCCAACTGTTTACGTAAGCGGCATTCTGTCGGTTATAAATTAACAGCGCATTGGTGGAGAAATCACGGTCGGCAATTACCTGGTTCTCAAAATCGGTGCGGTAATAATCCATACTTATACTGCCTTTGCGGTAAAACAGTTTAAAGTCATACATCACATTTAAGCCGTAGTTCCAGGCTACTTCAGGCTGCAAACCAAAACCTTTGTTGGTGGAAGGAAGAATATACAGATTGCGTGAACTTACAAACAGTGCGGTGTTCTCTGCAAAAATATTGGCCACACGCAAACCTCTTCCCGCTGATGCACGTAAGGTTAAATGGCTGTTTACAGCATAACGTAAATGCGTGCGTGGAGTTAAGAAGTTGCCAAACAGATTATGCATATCATAGCGCAGGCCGGCAATCCAGGAGAATCGTGTAGACGGGTTCCAGGTATATTCACCAAATACTCCGGGAACCATTTCAGCACGGTTGAATGCCAGAGAATCATACCGCTCCCGATAATCATCTACCAATAAACTGGCACCTGTTTTAAATGCATGTTTATTGTTTACAGTGGTGTAATTGTAAATAAGGTTGCTGTAAAAACTCTCTTCCAAACCTGTATAGTGTTTGGTGCCAAAATAATTGTTCTGGTCATGGTAAGTGTAGGTGCTGGTAAAGCCAAGACTCTTGTAGCTTTTGGTGTCCCAAACATATCCTATTTTACCAAAGGCTTCGTAACGTTTGGTAGTTAATACCACACCATAATCACGTGTTGTACCTTTTTCATGTACAGGGTCAAAAGTTGCTTCTCCTCCGTAACGGTTTTCATTTAGCAGTTTTACTCCAAACTCAGATTCCAGTCCGTTGGTGCCCATGTATTTCCAACCATTCATTAAACCCAACTGGTTGTTTACCGGAATATCCAGAAACTGATCCTTGTTCATGTCCGCCTTACCATCAAACAAATCAGCATGCAGCAATAAGTTAGTGCTCCATTTGGAGTTGATTTTATGAGCGAGATTTAGATTTGTTTCATTACGTCCCATCGAATTGATGTATTGATTAAAATACAGACGTTCGCTCTTGTGTGGTTTTTGCAACTCCACATTAATTTGTCCGCCAATGCTCTCGTAACCGTTCACTACGGTTCCTGTTCCTTTACTTAATTGAATAGACTCCACCCAAGTGCCCGGAATGTAGTTCAGCCCCAGATTAGTGGCTAAACCTCGCATACGGGGCTGATTCTCGATGGTCATTAAGGTGTATTTTCCTTCGAGTCCCAGCAATTGAATTTGTTTTACACCGGTAATGGCATCTGCATAGGCCACGTCAACGGAGGTACTGGTTTCAAAACTTTCAGACAAATTGCAACAGGCGGCTTTGCGCAGTTCCTTTTGTGTCATCACCTCTGTTTTTTGTATACCCAGCGGATTAATGGATATGGAACTTTGTTTATCTTCCACTACCACTTCTCCCAACTCAACAGTTTTGCGCAGGTAAATAAGCACTGTGCTTTGACCACGGTAACGGATAGTATCATTCGTGTAACCGGAGTAGGAGAACACCAGTTGCACCGCATTGCTGTCAACAGGCAGGGTAAAATTACCATTAGCATCTGTACTCACTGATTGCATGTTGTGCAACCAGAATACCGTAACACCTGCTAATGGCTGACGGTCTTTTACATCGTGAACAGTTCCTTTGATGACAGATTGGGCAGAAACATTAACCGCTAACAGCAGCGGTAAAAAATACAACAGACGGTTCATTGTTTTTTCCTTTCGTATTGGCAACAAGGAGTGAGGTTTTTGTAAATAGCAGAGTCGGCAGTTTTGTGGTCAGTATCATAACCTGCTGCTGCAATTAACTCATGAATTTTATCGAGCGTAATTTTTTGTTGCTGGTAAGTAAGCGTGATAAGGCCCGTTTTAATGTTCCAATCCGCAGCTTTTACTCCTTTAACATCTACAGCATTTTCAATGGTACTCTTGCACATCTCGCAATTGCCGTAAACTTTAAAGGTTACTGTGGTGTCTTTACTTTGGGCAAAACTGGTTGAGCCTGTAAACAGGCCTATCAGAAATAAAAGTGTTTTTAATGTTCTCATGGTAATAAAATTGAATTAGTGAATAATGAAAAAAACGGCTGACAACTTAAGTCACACAGCCTTCACTAAATCAAAAATACACCAAAGGAGAGGTACAGGCTATTCCCTGATAGCGGAGGAGGGTTCACCCACCTGTTCACTTCACTATTCTTTAATGAGCATACCTGCACTATTGTTTTAGTCCGGTAAAATAACTGTTGCAGAGACGTGGTAAATTTGGGCCACTTCAGTTGTAAAGTCGCTGAGTTGACATGAGTGTCCTCTATGGTAACCTTTAGTTGTGTATTGCTGCAACAATTCATTTTTCTGCGCTTGGCAGGAGCAGAGCAGCAATCGTCTGTATGCTCAGCACTGAAAAGGGACAAATCAGACAGCTTACTTCCGCAGAAATGTGCTTCCAATGGAATGCCCGTACTACTCAATACGTACAACAACAGCAGCGGTATAGAAAATAATCTTTTCACGTTCATCTGTTTAGTCAATAACTGTGCCTCAATTAGGGTCCTTAAAATCAGGATTAGAAATGAAAGAACTGTCGGTAAATGTTTTGAGAAACGCTACTAAATCAGCTTTCTCCTGAGTACTGAGATTTAGTCCTGCTTTAATTACATCCATATTGGCGTCAAGGTTAGGGGAA
Organism: Bacteroidia bacterium; assembly: GCA_041675505.1. GTDB lineage: Bacteria > Bacteroidota > Bacteroidia > UKL13-3 > UKL13-3 > JAGPCK01. The sequence continues at coordinate 97,135 of JBAYTR010000011.1, forward strand.
GTGGTTTTTACACCGGAGTTGTAGTGCTCTACTACTTGTTCCAGAGTAGTAAACCGCGAATCGTGCATGTAAGGAGCAGTTAAGGCAATATTACGTAGAGTAGTTACTTTAAACTTTCCGTCATCAGAAGCATTACCGGTTACTTTCCCTCTGCCTTTATCGGTAAAAGAAACATCTAACCCGTTGTTGCGAAAAGCATCGTCAGTAAGTAAAGCATCCGAATGGCAATGGTTACAATCGGCCTTTCCCATAAAAAGAGCTAAGCCACGTTTTTCCTGTTCATTCAATGCCATAGTATCACCTTCAAAATAGTATTTATCAAATCTGGAATTAAATGAAACCAGCGTACGTTCAAACTGTGCAATGGCTTTTACTACCAGGTTACTATCAATAACCGAAGTGCCGAAAGCATTAAAAAACATGGACGGGTAAAGGGGATGATTTTGCAATCGTTGTACTACCACCGGCCATTTATTGCGCATTTCAACAGGGTTAGTTACCGGATCGTGTGCTTGTTGTTCGAGAGTGCTTCGTCTGCCGTCCCAAAATAGTTTGTTGGTCCATGCCAGGTTAACAATAACCATTGCATTACGGTCACCTAGCGCTCCGTTGGTGCCTTCACTAAAGCTGCGGGGGTCAGTAAAACTATTGCCTATTTTATGACAACTCGCACAGGATTGTGTGCTGTTATCCGACAATAGTTTTTCGTAAAATAATTTTCGGCCCAACGCCACACCTTCTTTGGTTAATGGGTTATCGGCAGGTAAAGGCATAGCACCGGCAAATGTATTTACCCATGCAGGATAGTTTACCTGAAGCGGGGTAGGGTTATAAACCGGAGTTGGGGTAGTAGTACTGTCTTTTTGTTTACAGGACAGTATCCCCAAAAGTAGGAGTGCACAAACACCCGGTAAATTTTTGCTCGTCATAATTAACGTATAATTAATTTTTGACGTTGTACTGAACCATCGGAAGTTGAAACCGAAACAAAATATACACCGGCTTTCAAATCAAGATTAAGGTGATGTTTCCCACGACTTAATGAGGCGAATTTTGCCACCGTTTTACCGCTAAGGTCGGAAATACTCATCGTGTGTGCTGCTTCGTTTAATTGAAACTCAATGTAAGTACTTGCAGGATTGGGATACACTTGAAAAACCTCAGCAGGAACAGGAGTTTCCACGGCTGTGGCTACCAAAGCACTGTTTATGGCTGCTGTGATGGTAGTATTGTCTGAAGGAGAGTAGCCCTGTTTTTTATAAAATACTTTGTGAAACGGTCCGCCCACTACCACAATAGTTGGCATACCCATGCCTCCGTAGTAACTTACATCCGATGCTCCTGTGGGGAACATGGTAGTATGAGAGAGGTTGTTAGTGCTTTTCCAGTTTTGCAACTGCGCACAGGTGTATGAATCTGTAAAACCAATGCTGTAACTTTTCACTTTACCGGGATTAGAACTGTTGAACTGGTTGTATACAGGTTTTAATCCGTTGGCTGCTGTGATACAAGGCGCGCAATCCATCATTACATATTCCAGAATAATGACATTGCCTGCATTTAACTCAGCAAACAGGTGATGAGAATTACCATCACAATCATTTTTGGTCCAGTCTTGTGCGGTAGTTTGTGCTTTTGCAAACATTGTGGCGCATACAGCGGCTATGAAGATTATCTTTTTCATTTGATTTTATTTTTGATGAAAGAACGGTGTCTTTCGGTTAATACTAAAAATAAGAAATGTTAAAACAATGGCAGACGGACATAACAAAGTCCGATGAGTTTACAGCCTGAAGTTCTGAAGTAAGAGATAAATACTTTGAAATAAGGAGGGTGGCGCTTTGGATGAAATAAATGATTCAACAGGTATAGTATGAGCACCGTAAAGACAAATCAGTTTATTGGCAAAAAATAATGTGGTAGAAAATACTAAGGGTGGTGTACAATTTTCTGAAGCAGTAAAATGGTCTTTAATTTTAAAATAAGCTGCTGAAGTAGAACAGCAGGATTTGTTTTTAGCGGCTTTTTTCTTACTGCATTTACAGGATTCAGCTTTACTGCCGAAAAGCCCTACAGAGGCTACCTTACTTCCGCACCAGTGCGCATTTACGTTCACTCCTGTGGAGAGCAAAGTAAACCAGCCGGTAAATAAAAGAAGTAAAATTGATTTCATCTGTTCTTCAAAGTTAAATCAAATTTTACTAAATAAAAAAAGTCCTGCTGGGCAGGACTTTTCTGTCGTATAAACGTTTTAGTGTTATTCCTGAACTTCGCCTAAAGCAATTTCCTGCTCCGATCCGTCACGAACACCTACTACCGTTCCCGAAAAAATAAGGCTTTGTCCGGCTAAAGGGTGGTTAAAATCCATATGAACGTGTTCATCATGAATTTCAGCAATTACACCATACAGTGTATTACCGTTCTGATCTTGCATAGGAATACTGTTTCCTACATGAAGAATATCATCAGGAGCACCTTCCACCATAAAAATACTGCGCGGAATGGGCACAACCTCTTCGGGATTATATTCTCCGTAAGCATCAGCTGGTTCAATGGTGAACTTGAAGGAATCTCCGGCTTTTAAACCGGCCAGGTTACTGTCAAAACCTGCAATGGTATTGCCTGCTCCGTGAACAAATGAAAAAGGACGGCTGTCATCTGCTTTGTCGGCCATGTCTCCGTTAGTCAGGTGTAGTTCGTAATGTACTGTAACTACTTTGTTGTTTTCTACAATCATGAATTTAAAAATTTCGGGCGAAGGTAGTTAAATTGATTTACAATACATTAACTACACACCAAAACCCGGAGTGCTGCTGTTGTCAAAATGGGGTGCACGTGGATTACGCTCGTTGTAGTAAGCCTTAACCATGTCTTTATTGGTAATAATTCCTTTAATGATATTGTTCTCTGCAACCGGTAAAGCCTGAAATTTTTTCTCAGCCAGAATTTCGAGGGCCTCATCTATTTCAGCACCCGGCTTCACTGTGGTAGGGTTAGCCGTCATCAGTTTATTTATATCAAAATCTGCATCGAGGTGTGCTTTATCTATACTTTCACCATGTTCCAGCTTTCTGTAAAGGTAATACAGGGCATCTTTACTGGAAATAATACCGATAATAAGGTCATTTTCTACTACCGGAAGGTGCTGAATATTGAACTGATTGAAAAAGTCCATAATCTGTGAAAACTTGCTGTTCAGATTGGCTACAATCACTTTCTCGGTCATAATTTGTTCGATACGGATGTCTTTACTCATTTGTATTTTATTAGTGGTTCAAATTTGTTTCAAAATAAAAGGATTTACCATGATTTTCATCATGCATTATTTCAACAGGTCAAATAAAATCTGATACGTTTGCTGAGGAAATGGCGGCCATTCAACTGCATCTGAAAGGTTAATCTGCGTAGCAATTTTGAAAAATCCCTGTCGGTTAATTGTGTGTGAGAGTGAAGTTTCAGATATAGAAAGTGTCGGAAGAAAAAATACAGAATCAACATCTTGTTCCCATATATTTTCTCCGGTGTAAAGCAGCCAATCAGAGCTTAAAGAAGCTGAAAAAAACGGTAAGGAGTGGTTGACACGTGAAAATGTTTTACCCTGTACGGTAAAATGCAGGCTCCAGCCATGCCCCCAACGGAAAATGGTTCGACAGATAACTTCTGTATCAGTGCTGTAAAGTCGGGGACAATCCAACACAATGTAAGGGTAGCCTTTAAAGTTTTCTCCTTTACTCACTTTTAATCCGGCCCTTTGAATACCCGTTTTTAGAAACACAGAAGTTACTACTTCTTGCAGCAGTTGCTCTCCAAACTGCTCAAGTGCCACAACAATCTTGGCGGTAAGTTCCCGCTTCACATCAAAGAAATTTGTATTCGAGGCAATTTCAAGTTCAGCATTTGTTGGTATAATTTTGGTATTTTGCGCCATATTCCAACAAATATCGTTTGAAAAAGCTTCACGTTTTAGTACTCAAGGCATTTATAGGTCCGTTTTTCGCTACTTTTTTTGTGGCCATTTTTGTTCTGCTCATGCAATTCCTGTGGAAGTATGTGGATGATTTGGTAGGCAAAGGACTTGACGGGCTGGTGATAGGAGAGCTGCTGCTCTACTCTTCAGCCAGTTTGGTGCCTATGGCTTTGCCGCTGGCCATTTTGCTTTCCTCCATCATGACCTTTGGAAATCTGGGGGAGCATTATGAGATGGTCGCTATCAAAGCTGCCGGTGTTCCGTTAAGAAAGGTGTTTATGCCCATGTTTGTGGTAATGATATTCATCTGTTTGAGTGCCTTCTTTATTTCCAACATTGTTATACCTAAAGCCAACCTCAAAAGTAAATCACTGCTTTATGATGTGAGGCAACAGAAACCTTCTTTACTCATTAAAGAAGGAGTTTTTAATAATGACATTGAAGGTTACAGCATGCGCATTGGGCGTAAAGGCGAAGACAATGAGACCATATACGATGTGGTAATTTATGATAACAGGGTAACTTCATCAACCGGCCGTAGTGTGATAGTGGCAGAATGGGGCCGGATGACAATGTCGGAAGATAAACGCTACCTTTTCCTTAACCTGTTTAAAGGAAAACGTTTTGAAGAAATGCCCCAGCGCGACTTTAGAAGACGTAATTACCCGCACAATGTTTTGAAGTTCGGAGAAGAATACATCACCATTGATTTAAGTTCTTTCAGTTTTAACCGCACCAATGAAGATCTTTTTAAAGACAGTTATCACATGCTCAATGTGGTAGAATTACAAAATGCCGCAGACTCCGTTTACAAATCAAAAGAGAAGCTGATGGCACTCATACCTGATTATACTAAAATATATTACCGCATACACGACACCTCTTTAACTGCCTTACACCTAACTACTACACTCCCTGGCGATAACATGACCAAAGTGTTTAAGCACATTGACAGCGAACTTTTATACAGCAATGCTTTAAGTAGCGCACGTACAGTGAAAAGTATAACCGACTACGGCAGTCAGGCTCTGGTGGCCGAAAATAAAACATGGACACGTTACTGGGTAGAGTGGCACAGAAAATACACGCTCTCATTTGCCTGCATGGTATTGTTCTTTATAGGTGCGCCACTAGGCACCATTATTCGCAAAGGAGGCTTTGGTACACCCGTGGTTATCTCTGTAATTCTGTATGTGGTTTACCACATAGTTTCAATGATGGGAGAGAAGTTTGCCCGCCAATTAATTCTAACACCCTTTATGGGCATGTGGTTTTCTACTTTTGTACTCACGCCTCTCGGTGTGTTTCTTACCTACAAGGCTTCTGTTGATTCCAATCTGTTTAACTCTGAGGAGTACATACGTTTCTTTAACAAAGTGAAAAAACTATTCATAAAAAAATCTAAGGATGAAAGTACTGTTCATAGCCAATAAAGTTCCCTTTCCGCCTAAAGACGGAGGTAGTCTGGCTACATACAATCTAATTAAGGGCCTTGAAGCCAAAGGGGCTGAGGTTACTTTCTTCGGGTTAAATACCAATAAACATCACGTTGATGTAAAACGTGTGGCCCAAGAAAATCCGGCTATCCGATTTATTACCTATCCTGTAAAACTTAAGGTAACACCCGTAGGAGCATTTTTCAGTTTATTGAAAGGTGATTCGTATAACATTTCCCGTTTCAAATTCAGTGAGGTAACTAAGGGACTGAGTGATTTGCTTCAGAAAGAGGAGTTCGACATCATACACCTCGAAACATTGTTTATGATGCCCTACTTTGAGACTATCAAAAAGTACAGCAAAGCCAAAGTGGTGCTTCGTACTCAAAATGTAGAACACGTTATTTGGGACCTGATGGCTGAAGAAGCCAAAGGGGTGCTGAAAAAATGGTACTTGAAGCTGCTTGCCGGAAGATTGATGGAGTATGAAATTCAACAGTTCAATAAGCCTGATATGATGTTGGCTATTTCATCAGAAGATGCTGCGCTGTTCCGCAATCTGGGGTGTATTATACCAATGGAAATACTCCCGACAGGTTTTGATTTTGATAAGCTCGAAACATACAAGAACATTATACCAGAAAGAGACTTTTTTCATGTGGGTGCCATGGATTGGAAACCAAATTCTGAGGGAATGAACTGGTTTCTCACCAAGGTTTGGAGTGCTTTTTCGGCCAAATACCCGGAACAAAAAATGCATCTGGCCGGCCGCAAAATGCCAGCACATTTTACCGATATGGGGAATGATTCACTGGTAGTGCATGGAGAAGTAGAAAGCGCATATGAATTTATGGCTCAACACGAGGTAATGGTGGTTCCTTTATTCTCAGGCAGCGGATTGCGTATTAAAATTATAGAAGCCATGGCCATGGGTAAATGTATTATTGCCACACCTTTGGCAGCATCGGGCATTGCCATTAAAGATGACATTCACATTATGATTGCCGATGGTGTAGTTGAATTTATTCGCTGCATGGAAACCTGCAAAAACAACCCCGAAAAAGTAAAAAGAATAGCTGCAAAAGCACAAGAGTTTGCCATAGGGAACTTTGACAACAGGATATTAGCCGACAGAGTTTATAAGTACTACAACAATTTGTTATGATACCGGAGGTGTTGTTTTGGTTGCTTATTTTTCTGGTATTTCACTCCTACGTGCTTTATCCCTTCTTGTTGCAACAGGCTGCATCAGGAAAAGAGTTACCCAAAATTGAACCGGTTAAAAATCTTCCTGAAGTATATGTGGTATTATCCGTTTACAACGGGGAAAGAGTGATAAGCAAAAACCTGTTGTCTGTTGTTGCTTCAACCTATCCGAAAGAAAAGTTATTTGCCTTAACCGGATCTGACGCTTCTGATGACTGCACCAATGAAATCATTACCACATTAGCCGCCCAACATACACAAATCAAACCTTTTTGTTTTAACGAACGCAGGGGCAAAATAAAAGTAGTCAATGAACTGCTTTCAAAAGTTCCGGATGATGCGGTGGTGATTATGACCGATGTATCGGCCTCTTTTCATCCGCAGTGCATTGAAGTTTTAGTACAACGTTTACTGCAAAATGATTCAACAGGCTTGGTGGGAGCAAACATTATCAAAGGCGAACACCGCAGCGATGGAATCTCCTACCAGGAAAAGGCATATTATGAAAGAGAACTTACTATAAAACATCAGGAAGGTGTTTTGTGGGGAGCGAGTATGGGAGCTTTTGGGGCCTGCTATGCCATACGCAAAAAAGACATGCAGCCTATACCTGAAAACTTTATGGTAGATGACTTTTTTATGACCATGCAGGTAATGCAAAAAGGTAAAAAATCCATTTACGATATGGATGCGCTTACTTACATGGACTTGCCCAATACTTCCGGAGTAGAGTTTAAAAGAAAAGTACGTATTTCAACGGGCAATTTTCAAAATATGCAGTTGTTTTGGAACATGCTGTTTCGTTTTAATGGTGTGGCATTTGCATTTTGGTCGCACAAAGCTATCAGGTGGATAGGGCCTTTTATATTGATTACGTTATTAGGGCTCAGTTTTTTTCTACAAGACAGGAATACCATTTATAAACTGGCCTTTTACAGTCAACTAGTGCTGGTTTGTACGCCAATCTTTAACTATTTTTCAGAAAAGCTTCAAATCCACCTGAAATTGCTGAAATTTGCAGCTCATTTTTACCTGATGAATCTGGGTGTTTTAGTCGGTTTCATCAGGTTTTGTAAAGGAGTAAAGAACAATGTTTGGCAACCAACCCAACGGTGAGAAGTTTCACCTCGATACCATAGAATCAGCCATTGAGGCCATTCGTAACGGAGAAGTAATTATTGTAGTAGATGATGAAGACCGGGAGAATGAAGGCGATTTTTTAACTGCTGCCCGAAACGTAACCCCCGAAGTAATTAATTTTATGGCCACACACGGCCGCGGATTAATATGTGCCCCGCTGGAAGAAGACCGCTGCACACAGCTGGGTTTGGAACTGATGGTGAATGACAATACAGCTTTGCACGCCACTCCGTTTACAGTTTCAGTTGATTTGATAGGCAAGGGGTGTACAACAGGTATTTCTGCATCCGACAGAGCAAAAACTGTTCAGGCGCTTATTGATTCTGAAACCAGAGCAGAAGATTTAGGTAAACCCGGGCATATTTTCCCCTTGCGTGCACGCAAAGAAGGTGTACTGCGCAGAGCAGGACATACGGAAGCTGCAATAGATTTCGCCCGCTTAGCAGGATTTGAACCTGCGGGTTGTATTGTTGAAATAATGAACGAAGATGGCAGCATGGCACGTTTGCCCGATTTGGTCAAAATTGCGGAGAAGTTTCAACTGAAACTGGTGACCATCAAAGACCTGATTGAATACCGCCTCAAACACGAAAGCCTCATTCAACGCGAAATTGTTGTGCAAATGCCCACACAACACGGGGAATTTGATTTGTATGCGTTCCGCCAAAAAGATACAGGACAGGAACATCTGGCACTGGTAAAAGGAAGCTGGGAAAAGAATGAACCCATTCTGGTGCGTGTACACTCCTCATGCGTTACCGGAGACATTTTTCATTCCTTGCGCTGTGATTGCGGTGAGCAGTTGCAAAGTGCCATGGAAATGATTGAACAGGAAGGAAAAGGAGTGGTGCTGTACATCAACCAGGAGGGCAGAGGCATTGGCCTTCTCAACAAACTAAAAGCATACAAATTGCAAGAACAAGGCAGAGATACTGTTGAAGCAAATCTGGAACTGGGCTTTAAAATGGATGAGCGTGATTATGGTGTAGGGGCACAAATTCTGCGCGACATAGGTGTACACAAAATGCGCTTAATGACGAATAACCCTACCAAACGCGCAGGTCTTATCGGCTATGGATTGGAAATAGTTGAGAACATTGCTATTCGTGTAAAGTCAAATAAGCACAATGCCCATTACCTGCAAACCAAAAAGGATAAAATGGGACATGAGTTAAGTTAAGGAAGAGTATTCCTAATACTCCGTCTCCAGAAGCCTGAAATAATCTCTTTCCATAGTCCCGTCAGTCAATTCTTCTTTCACATGATCCAATTTACTGCGGTCTAAGGGTTTGTTCAAAAACTTACATACAAACTTATTGCTATTGGCTCGTTCATGGTCTTCTTTAGCCAATGAAGTGGAAAGCATCATAATGATGCAATTTTTCTGAATAACAGCGGGCAATTTGGCGTATTCATCAAGAAAATCAAACCCTGAAAGTTCAGGCATATTGATGTCAAGGAAAATCAATTGTGGCAGCAGATCAGGCGTTGCCTGTAATGATAACAAATAATCTAAAGCAGCTCTGGCTGATATTTTTAATTCCACCTGATCAGCAAAAGCATATTTCTTCATGGATATCTGGGCAATCATTAAATCCATTTTTGAATCATCAACTACCAGAACACGTTGTAATAAAGGTTTGTCGGTATTTTCCATGTTAAGTTGTTTAGTTTATATTTGATAATTGAGATGGCAAGATAATAGTAAAAGAACTTCCCACTCCGGGAATGGAATCAAGCCTTATAGTGCCGTTTAATTTATCTACTGTTTCTTTGACTAGATAAAGCCCCAGACCTGAGCCTACTGACTCTTCGGATATCCGGTAAAACATATCAAACACCTTTTTCTGTAGATCGGGTTTAATACCAATGCCGTTATCTGAAACAACAATGGTGCATTCAGCACCGGTGCAACTCACTTCAATTTTCACAAACGGATTTTCTACCGCAGGGTTGGAATAACGCATGCCGTTAGAGAGTAAATTATTCAGCACAATAGCCAAACGACTTTTGTCTGAAACAAAATCTTCTTTTTGCGAAACTTCAGTCAAAACAGTTACTCTTTTTTCATCATTGGCCATGTACTTCAGGTTAGCACTCACCTCCTGCAACAACTCATTAAAGTTAATATGTTCGCTTTTTATTTGTACGCGTGTATTTCGGGAGTAATCCAGTATATCCTGTATAAAAGTATCCAGCTTAAGCACCCCTTGTTTCACAAATCCCAGATTGCTTTTAATTTGTTCATCTTCTACATCCTCTTCTGTAAGTTGCACAATGCCCAAAATAGAAGAAAGCGGAGCACGTAAATCATGTGAAACGCTGTACACAAATTTATCGAGTTCCTTGTTTGTTTTATTGAGTTCAGTATTGGTTACCTGCAATAATTGGTTGTTTGCTTCCAGTTTATCACGCTGTTCAGTTATCTTTTGAATTACAATATTTCTCCCGCTAAACAGGTAGGCACTTTGGGCTGCAATTAAAAAAGAGGTGAAAATACCATTGAACAGAAAGTCTTCTTCTATGTGCGAGTTATCGTTGTTCAGAAATTCAAAACTGGTCCAGCCGGTATAACGGCTTACAATGAAAATATACAGTACCTGAAAGCAAAACAGAGTGGTAAACAATACTCCTCCGTTACGCCCCAGCAACATAAAAGCAGTAAGAATAACCACGGCATAATAGGTAACACTGGCTGATTTTATACCGCCAGTACTGTAGGAAACCATGTGAAGCAACAAAAATGAAGAAAGCAATACTACCAAATATGCTTTTTCTAACTGGTCAATCTTTTTAACCCGGTAAAAGTTAAAAAGCATTATCAATGACAGGATAGGGAGTACCAGATGAATAGGTTTTACTACCTCAAACATAAAATACATTTTGAGGTACACACCAAAACTCACCAGTGCACCTGTGAAAGAATATATTCTGAAAAGCGTAAAACGTTGACGCTCGAAAATATTCTCTTCGTCAATACTTTGGTAAACGTCTTCGTTTTTCAATAGGTTACTTAAAACCATGAACAAGTTATTTTTCTGTTTATACAATGGTAGCTGAATTTTCAACATACAAAAAGTACATACGGGTAAACCGGACTTTAAGTTTTCAAGTAAGTGGGAAATAGTGCAACTAAATTACAAGTTATTGAATTACAAAACCTTTTATTTCGCTTATTCGGTAACGGAAATGGAGTCCGGATTTGCTGTTGACAAAGTAGAGTCTGCATCAGCCTTTGGAAGAATATTACCGCAACGGTAGTTTTTAGTGATTTTAATGGTAGGCTCCGGGAATTTGCCTAATGAAATACCTGTTTCAGGATGCTGATAAACGAGCTCCATAAAACGACCATAAATGGGCAACGCGGTTTTAGAGCCCTCGCCCAATTCAGAAACCCGAAAGTGTATGCTGGGGTCGTTGGCTCCAACCCACACTCCGGTTACTAAATCTTTGGTAAGCCCGATGTACCAGCCATCCGAGTGGTTGGAGGAGGTGCCTGTTTTACCGCCCACCTCATTGCCTTTTTTAAACAAATCATATTCCCACAAGGCCTGTGAAGTACCTCCGGGTTCCTGCATCCCGCCCCTGAACATCCATACCATCAACCAGGCCGTTTCTTCAGAAAGTACTTTTCTGGGGGTTGCTTTAAACTCAGCCAGCAACTTCCCGTCCTTATCACAAATGCGGTGAACAAGCAATGGCTCAGTGTACATGCCTTTATTAAGAAATGTGCCGTATGAATTTACCATTTCCTGCACTGTAACTCCGCTGGAACCTAAGGAAATGGACGGAACAATAGCTAAAGGGGAGCGAATACCACATTTATGAGCATAACGGGCCACCTTGTCCCAACCTACTTTTTCGGTAATCTGGGCTGTAACCGAGTTACATGATTTGGCCATGGCCCAACGCAAGGTCATATGGTAACCTGTAAAAACCCAGTCGCTGTTTTGTGGCGACCATACTTTCTTTTTACCTTTTTCTTCATACCTGATATGTACCGGCTCATCATAAAAACGGTCGCAGGGACTCATACCGTTATCAATAGCTGCACAATAAGCAAAAGGTTTAAAAGTGGAACCGGGTTGACGTTTACTTTGGTTCACGTGATCATATTTAAAGTAGCGGTGATTGATGCCACCTATCCAAACTTTAATGTGCCCGCTGAAGGGATCTAAAGTCATCATGCCGCTTTGCATCAAAGTCAGGTAATAGCGCAACGAGTCAATGGTGGAAAGGGTAGTATCCCGCTCACCGTTCCAGGTAAACACCTGCATAATCTTCTTGATGTGAAGAGCAGAGTCAATGGCCAGTGTGTCGCTTTTAAATTGTTGTTTCAGAGATTTGTATGCCGGTGTTTTTTTGAGGTACGATTCAAAGAAGCCTTTTATTTCACGTTTATTTTCATCCGTCCAGGGGTTTTGACCGCGCCAGTGTACATTAAATCTGCGCTGTATTTCCCGCATCTTTTCGGCATTGGCCTGCTCTGCTAAAGTTTGTAATTTCGAGTCAATGGTGGTGTAAATTTTCAATCCGTCAGCATATACATCATACCCGTTTTCATCACACCATTTTTGGATGGCTTGTTTGGCTGCTACCCGAATATATGAATCCTGCTCTTCGTCATTATCATAGGCATCCTGATTGATGATAATGGGCAAGGCCATCAGTGAATCAGCTGCTGCGGAGGAAAGTAATACATATTTTACCAGTTGAGCCAGCACCACATTTCTGCGTTCCAATGCCTTATCGTAGTTATTGAATGGGTTGTATGTGGTGGTGGCTTTTAACATACCTACCAGTAATGCACCTTCCTGCCAGTTGAGTTCTGAAGGGAGTTTATTGAAATACGTTTTGGTGGCCACTTTTATCCCGAAAGCATTATTACCAAAGCCAACGGTATTCAGATACATCTCCAATAATTGCGCTTTGGTGTAAAAATGTTCCAGTTTTAGAGCGCAGAACCACTCTTTCATTTTAAAGGAAATAGTTCGTAGTAACGGTATTTTGCCGGCCACGCCCTGATTTTTAGGATGACGGGTATGATACAGGTTTTTTACCAACTGTTGTGTAATGGTACTTGCACCACGCTTATCACCAGATGCGGTAGAAAAAACACCCGCAATTACAGAGCGGGTATCAATACCGTGGTGTTCGTAAAAGCGAATGTCTTCAGTGGCTAAAAGTATTTTAATCAGATTAGTGTCTACCTCATCCAACGTAACCGGACTTCTTTTCTCCTTAAAATAGCGGCCTATCAGAACGGAATCAGCTGTGTACAACTCTGAAGCCACTGACATGCGAGGTGTTTTAATATCAGCCGGAGTGGGCATGTAGCCAAAAAAATGGAAGGGATTTAATTCAAACAGGATAACAAACAGCAATAGGGCTGCCCCTGCATAACCCGTTACACGTATACTCTTGCGCAGGTATTGATTCATAAATTGCAAATATGCGTAAAATGAGGGCGAAAGAGAAGTGCGATTATTTTTTCATCTCCTCGCGTAACTGGGCCGATGTTTTTGTACTACCATCATGGCTCCAACCAGGGGGGGCAAACATGTACCTGAGTTTGTGCAACAGTGAAACAGGCCTCATTACATCCTTAAAAATATTGCTCCACTCATGAAAAATAACTTTAGCCAAATGGTAGGAGTGAACGTTCTTGGTAAGTCCGTACACAGGTTTATCAGTCTCCTCAGCATACGTTCCAAAGAGTTTATCCCACAGAATCAACACCTGTCCCATGTTTTTATCAAGGTACTGCACATTGCTGGCATGATGCACACGGTGATGAGAAGGAGTGACCAGAAATTTTTCCAGAATCCCCAGCTTACCCACCGTTTCTGTATGTACAAAAAAGGCATACGTTTGATTCACCGCATAAATGAACATAATGTCTATACCGTTAAAACCCAACAATGCACAGGGAATAAAAAATATCCAGCGATACAGGGGTTGCAAGGCAGAGGAACGCAGGGCCACGGTGAAATTAAACTTCTCTGATGAGTGGTGGTTTACATGCACGGCCCAAAAAAAGCGGCAATAGTGTTCTGCACGGTGTAGCCAGTAAAAGCATAAATCCTGTGCTATAAAAAGTCCTACCCAGTAGTAAACTTTTGATTCGATATGAACGAGAGCAAATTCTACCGAAATTTTGTTGAGTATACCAAAGGTTACACCTTTCATGGTAAGGTCCATGAGCAAGCCACCTAAACCCAGCCACAAACTGATGCCACTATCTTTTAAATCATACAGATGTAACTCATCTCTGCGACTCAGGTAACTCTCCAGTACAATGAAGAAAATATAAAGAATAGCGGTGAGGTATACGAAGTAATCCATTTTGATGCGAAAATAACGGAAATCTTAAATTTTAACGGCCGATTGTCAGTCTGCTTGAGATGGTGTAACTGAATTCAAAAATCAACACTGAATTTGTCCTTACTCAAAGTTACTGCCAACCCCATCAGAATAAGGGAGTTTCCCTTATCCACAACCACCTGAAAATATGTGAGTATTTTACCCCCTGAAACCTGCGTTAAATGCTGTATTTTGCGATGTTTATTAAACACAATTTTACATGTCAGAGAACAACGACCGCATTATTTCCATTAACATTGAAGATGAGATGAAAACAGCCTACATCGATTATTCGATGTCGGTGATTGTATCACGTGCCTTACCCGATGTGCGGGATGGATTAAAACCCGTTCACCGCAGGGTGTTATATGGAATGACTGAACTGGGACTGGCTTCCAACCGTCCGTACAAAAAATCTGCCCGTATTGTGGGAGAGGTGTTGGGTAAATTTCACCCGCACGGTGATTCCTCAGTATATGATACCATGGTGCGTATGGCTCAGGATTGGAGCATGCGTTACACTATGGTTGACGGACAAGGAAACTTTGGTTCCGTTGACGGAGATCCACCGGCAGCTATGCGTTACACCGAAGCCCGTTTGCGCAAAATAGCGGAAGAAATGCTGGTAGATATTGACAAAAACACTGTCGATTACCGCCCCAACTTTGACGATTCATTAACAGAACCAACCGTTCTGCCTTCTAAAATACCTAACCTGCTGGTGAATGGTGCCTCAGGTATTGCTGTGGGTATGGCCACCAATATGGCTCCGCACAACCTTACTGAAGTGATTGAAGGTATTATCGCCTACATCGACAACAGAGATATTACCATTGAAGAGCTGATTAAATACATTAAGGCACCCGATTTCCCTACAGGTGGTACCATTTACGGTTACGAAGGGGTGCGCGAAGCATTTGAAACAGGGCGTGGTCGCGTTATGATGCGTGCCAAGTCGAACTTTGAAACCAGCAAAACCGGTAAAGACCAGATTATTGTTACCGAAATCCCTTACCAAATCAACAAGGCCCAGCTGATTATGAAAACAGCTGAGTTGATTAACGAAAAGGTAATTGAAGGCATCAGCGAAATTCGTGACGAGAGCGACCGTGACGGTATGCGTATAGTGTACGACCTTAAACGCGATGCTATTCCCAACATTGTACTCAACAAACTTTACAAATACACTTCCCTGCAAACTTCCTTCAGTGTAAACAACATTGCGCTGGTAAAAGGTCGTCCGCAAATGCTTAACCTCAAGCAGTTAATTGTGTATTACGTAGAACACAGGCACGAGGTAGTTATCAGACGTACACAGTTTGAACTGGCTGAGGCCCGCCAACGTGCTCACATACTGGAAGGTTTGATTATTGCCATCGACAATCTGGATGAAGTAATCAACCTGATACGCTCCTCACGTACCCCTGATGAAGCCAAATCAGGCCTTATGGAACGTTTCAGCCTGAGTGATATTCAATCTAAAGCGATACTTGACTTAAGACTACAAAAACTTACTGGTCTTGAGCGTGATAAGTTAAAAGAAGAATACGAAGAAATCATGAAATTGATTGCGTATTTGGAAAGTGTACTGGCAGATGAATCGTTGCGCATGCAAATTATAAAAGATGAACTTCTGGAAATAAAAGAGAAGTACGGAGATGCCCGCAGAACTGTAATTGAATACTCTGCCAATGATATGCGCATGGAAGACTTCATCGAACAGGAAGATGTGGTGATTACCATTTCACACATGGGCTACATTAAACGTACTTCATTAGATGAATACCGCACCCAAAACCGTGGCGGACGCGGAGGTAAAGGCGTAGCACACCGTGATGAGGACTTTGTAGAACACCTGTTTATTGCCAATACCCACAACTACCTGTTGTTCTTCACTGAACAGGGCCGTTGTTTCTGGATGAAAGCCTACGAAGTGCCTGAAGGTGCTAAAAATACCAAGGGCCGTGCCATCCAAAACCTCATTAACATACCGGTAAGCGACAAAATAAGGGCTTACGTTAATGTACAGAATCTCAATGATGCTGAGTACCTGAACAATAACTTCATCATCATGTGTACCAAAAACGGTATCATCAAGAAAACATCATTGGAAGCATACTCCCGCCCGCGTCAGGGTGGTATTAATGCCATAACCGTACGTGACGGTGACCAACTGCTCGAAGCCTTGCTCACTTCAGGAAAAGACGAGATTCTGATGGCCAAAAAGACCGGTCGTGCAATTCGTTTCAATGAAGAAGGTGTTAGACCAATGGGCCGAACTGCCTCAGGTGTAAAAGGAGTTACGTTAGAGGGCAAAGGTGACGAGGTTATCGGAATGATTGCCATTAAAGATAAAGCCACCACTGTATTGGTAGTATCAGAAAAAGGATACGGTAAACGTTCCTTCCTGGTAGATCCGGAAAGCGGAGAAGATGAATACCGTGTTACAGGACGTGGTGGTAAAGGCGTAAAAACCCTGAACATCACCGATAAAACAGGCAATCTGGTAGCCATTAAAGACGTTACTGATGAAAACGACCTGATGATTATTACCAAAAACGGTATCACCATCCGTATTCCGGTTGAAGATTTACGCGTAATGGGCAGAGCAACACAAGGCGTTAGGTTGATTAAACTGGACGAAGAAGATGCGATTGCCTCAGTTGGTAAAGTGGAACACGAAAAAGAAATAGATGAAATAGTTGAAGCAGAAGGCGATTCTCCTGAAAGTGGTACAACAATTGAAAACTCCACCGAGGAAAACCCCGAAGCATAACCGTAATTTAAGTATATGAAGAAAATTCTTTTTAGCGTACTGGCCCTTGTTGCATTAAACGGTTACGCACAAAAATTCGCCATCAGTACTGCAGGTATTGCCATTAACAATTACAATAACCCTGCAAGCAATCAAGACGACAAAATCCAGGCAATGGATGAGGGTAAACGGGAGATTGATAAAGCTGCAGAACACCCTGAATCGCAATCTGATCCTCAAATGTGGTTGTACAGAGGCATTATTTATCAAACCATTATTTCTGATACTTCTTTAGGAATAAAATCTCCAAACGGGGCTGAAGTGGCCATGGAAGCCTACATTAAGTGCATAAAGTTAGATACCGATAAAAAAGCTAAGTATGCCAATCCGGCCCGCACCAACCTTACCAATTACATCGCCTATGCCATGAACATGAAGGCCAATCAGGCATATAACAACAAGGACTATGTAAGTTCTTTGAGCTATTACAAGAAAATTCTGGAAATCATTCAGTATGATACCGAGAAAATCTTGTCTAAAAACAACATGTCGGATAAGGAGTTGTATTGGAACATGGCCGTAATTGCTATTAACGGGGAATTGAACAAAGAAGCCAAAGAATACTTGCAGGCTGCTATTGACAAAGGTTATCAGGACCCCAACGCTTTTCTTTACCTCTCTAACATTTACCTTACAGAAGGTGATACTGCCTCAGGTTTAAAGGTAATTGAACAGGGCAGAAGCAACTTCCCTAACACCAGCAGCCTTATTACCGCTGAGATTAACGTGTACATTGCACAGGGACGGGTAGATGTGTTGGTAGAAAAAGCCAATGCAGCTATTGAAAACAGCCCCGACAATCCTTTATTGTACTATGTTCGCGGTAACTCGTATCAGATTTTGGCTGAAAGCAACGCCAAACTGGTTAAGCGCACCAACGATACACTGGTTTATTTTGCCAAACAGCTAAAATCAGCCACCGACCCTAAGAAGAAGGCCGCTTTAACAGCTAAGCAAACTGATTTTAAAGCCCAGTTAGCCAAACAAAGTACTGATTATGCTATGTTTTTAAACAGCAGTGAAAAAGATTACCTCAAAACCATTGAACTGGATGGTGGTATGTTCGATGCATATTTTAACCTGGGCGCATTGTACCTGAACCAAACACCTGATTTAACCGAGAAAATGAACAATTTACCGGTATCAGCTGAGAAAGAATACAACGATACCAAAGCCAAACGTGATGCATTGTACAAAAAAGCCATTCCAAGTTTTGAGAAAGCTTTAGAAGTTGTAAAGAATCCGAAAGATGAATATGATATCTGCAACACTTTAAAACAAGTTTATGGTCAGCTTAATGACATGGCTAAGTTTACCGAATACAAAAAGAGAGCAGAAGAGATTCTGGCTAAGAACAAAAAGAAGAAATAAATCATCAGGTAAGGGTATTTCAAAGTACCCTTATTTGTTTTACACTCTGTTGTACATAATATTAATTATAAGACAAATTTAAAATACAAATAATTGATTATAAGTACTATAAATGTCTGCTATTCTTTAATAAAGCTGATTATGTTAAACTGACTCTGTGCTAAGCTGCGTACCTCTACGGTATATAAACCGGCTGTCCAGTCCTTAATATCTATACTGAAATTACTCCCGTCAATAAATTCTTTATTCAAAACCTCTTTGCCTAACAAATTAAATATGCGCACAGAAACAGACCCGGAATTTCCTGTTTGTATAGTAATGTGTGACTTGGCCGGATTCGGATAAATGCTTTGGGCTGATGGTTTATTCTCTCGTATTTCTGTAGTTAACGAATCAAATAAACTACAGTTGTAGTTCCAGGCATTCTGTTCCAGATAACCTTGCGGAGTTAATGTTTTGCCGGCAAAAGCGCTGTAATTAGCCGGATACTTGTAAGCTCTGAATACGAAGTTATTGGTGGGCACAGTTCCCTGACTGATAATGCCGTTGTTGGTTGACGGATTAACGTAACTCCACACTGTATTTCCTGCTGAATCTACTTCGAACAAATGTCCTGAAGTTCCTTCGCAAATCAGTGTATTGCCGTTGATTAAACGCTGTGTACCTCCAATAAATGCTGAATAGAAGCTATCTGCAGGTGAATCCTGATAGGTCCACAAGGGATTAGCAGGCCCGTAAGCACCTGCACCCGGTTGGGTGTAAAAGCCTGCACTATCTGTAACCGCTTGTAGTTCTGTAATGGTAGAATACCGCAGGTTGCCGTTACGTGGTCCGTTGTTGAACGCAATGATATTGCCTGCACCAGGTAATCCGCTTTTTATCCAGTTCACATTATGCTGGTAAAACAATTGCTTTGTTGTGCTGTCACTACTATTATATGCAGCCGGATTTCCCCAGCGGTACAAAATATCTCCGCCTTTGCCATACCGGCCACCGCTGTGTGAAGCTGCCTGAGCTGTGGTGGTGCTGTGGTCTATGATATAAAATTCACTAAAAGCCCGCGCACTCAATATTATCTGATCCAACTGAGGATTGTAATCTATACCATTGCCGTGCATCCAATCAGCGGGATTGTTGCCATTGCCTCCCGATGGCGGATAATTGAGGTGTAACAGTTCAGGGTGTTGGGCAACTACGCCATAATTACTTTTGGTACTGTCAAACTCTTGTATGGCATGGTCCCAGGCATGCCATTCCCACACCACTTTGCCACTATCCGTACCCACAGGTTCAATTTCCACAATATGCTCGGGCCATATTGCTGAGTTGAATTTTCGGCCTGCAGCCAATGCCTCAGCCTGTGTTTTGTATTCAAAAGCCAGCAACAACACATTGCCATTGGGCATGGGTGCAATATCATGGTGCTGGTGATAGAGTGGCGAAGTGTAGCGGTAACTCCACAATACATTGCCGTTCCAATCCAGTTTTTGCACCCCACCGCCCCCCTGCCCGTTAAACGTAGCATTGGGCACCTGAAACGGACGTACCAAAGTGCCGTCTTCTAACAGGTAACAACTTAAACCCGGACGATAGTTGGTTACCCACCGGTGCACAACCTCACCGCAGTTGTTGAGTAAGTAGGTGACACTGTCGCCCAAAGGCGCCATCAGTACATAACCCTTAAAGGCTTGCGGGGTATTTTTAAAAATGCCAACGGTTTGCTGGGCAACAACCTCCAAGCCGGTTAAAATGTAAAGTACAACAACAGATAGAGCAGGTTTAATGTATTTTGCCCTCATGGAAAAATGTAATGTTTAGCTACAGCAAGATAGAAAAAGGAATCAAAATTAATACCGCCAAATTTCGCTTATTTCATTCCTGCTCGTTGGGTAATTGTTGCAGGTAATCCATCATGCCTTCTTCAGCCAGAGCAAGCAAATCAGAATCCTTAGCCATTTGGCTGAAAGATTTGGCATCCCGGTACTGATTAAAACTGATCTTTGTATTTAAAGCGGTAATCTCACAAGGGCTAAAATGCGCGCCTATTGGTTCCCCGCATTTTTGCCCGGCCAACTCACTCCGGATTATGAGATTATAGTTTGTGACAATGTTCTGCTATTCGTTTAAGCAAAGCTTCAAATTCGGGTTGTCCCTGATAATACAGAGCTGCTGTTACTTTATATCTTTTGGTGAAATCTGCTCTCAATGCTGATGATGACAATAAAAAGGCTTCATTTTTTGAAATAGGAATTTCTAAGTCTGCCTTAGGAAACCTTTTTTGTTTGTGGGTTGTATATTCTGCTGTACCTATAAAGCCTAACACCTCAGGATGCTCTAGAAGACAATAGACGTCATAATATTGGCGCATAAAATTGACACTTCGGGCTCCTCCATTCTGCTCCTGACGAAATTTTGTTACAATAGTTTGTAGTTTCTCAACGAATGTATAACCGGGATGATAACAAACAATATCAACTCCTCTGTTATCAATGATGTCAACGCTGGAATCAATTGCTTTATCGTATGCCCATGAGCTTATTGTAATTTTTGCATTTGGTGTTACATCATCAAAGCCAGCTTCGAGAAGAATACCTTCTTTCATAGCATCTACTTGATCAACGGTATTGTCATAAATCAATCTGATTCCACCGCTTCGATAAAAGGTTTCATCATCGAACGCAGTATCGCGTACAACTGAGGTTATTCCCGAGATTTTAATTTCACCGGCTAACCAATCATAAAATTCTTTACGCTTTGCAACATTATTCTTGTTGTTATTTTTAGGATTTTCATTGATGCCAAACTCATCAGGAGGTTTAATATGAATATCAATGTCTTCAGAGAAACGATGAATAACTTTATAACCCTTAGATAAAGATGTTCCTCCTTTTAATTCAAAAGAGAAACCTTGGCTTTTAAGGCCATATAAGACATGCATAATCCAGTAGTCTTTTTCTACCAGTCCTGCTTGTATTCCTTTTTCTTCTGCTACAATGTTTAGAAGGGCTGAGAAATCTTTATGATTGTGCAAATAATCAGGCATGTTGTTGCTCTGATTTACTTAATAAAGGCTGTAATAGTCTTTTGGTTCTAGTGTTTCCATATTCTTCTAATGAAGATTTGAGCTTTTGAGGATTTAAACCAGATACTTTTGTAAGTACTTTATTTAAAACTTCATTCTGATCCTCTGCCAATTGCTCCAGATTATTGACAATATCTACTAACAAAAACTCTTCTGTAACTTTATTAGGAAAATGATGTTTTACTTGAAAATCAAATGTTCTATTTCCCAGCTTTATTTCACCATGTCGCTTATGATTATAAACAACTCGTTTATTATAAAGCTGTGTAGTGCCAACGCCTAAGCTATTGTATGAGTTAGGAGAAGTAACAAGAAATCTTTTGTCTTTTAGAAAACTAGCTATCAAAACATCTTCTTCAGGAGGAGTTTTCCCAAATGCAGTTTCCTTAGGAAAATAATATAACCCTTGAGAAAGTTTTTCAAGAGTTCCTTCTTCAACTAATTGCTCTAAATGTCTATCAACAGATTTAGACCACTTAGTTAAGTCCCCTCTCCTATATACTTTACCCCTCTTAAAATGCTTTTTAAGTTCATCTAACTGTGCCATAATCAATTATTCCTCCTTCAAAGATAATAATTAAATAGATAAATGCATATATTTTTATTTAAAATTCATGCAAAATTAATGCGTAAATAATTAATTATCAAAACTATAATTACATCCTATTCGTATGCTAACTTTCATCTCTGGCAGCTTTTTGCTTGAGCAATTGCTTTCTTCTGCTCCAGGCATCTCTAATGCTTTGAATCGTAATATGGTAGGCCTACTTTTAATTGAACCATATGTTGTATCCAACTTATACGCAACATACATGTGTAGTTAAGCAATATGAAGTATACAAAGCAAGATAGAAAAACAGGAGTAAAAAACATTAAAGAAACTTACTTTTGCCGCAGACGGTCTACGGAACGTCAGCACGGAAACGGTAAGACCTTTGGGTTTTGCCGTTTTTATTTTTACTAACTCTTGTAGTTAAACAATGAATCCTAACCATTAGTAAATTCAGCCAGTCATCCCTTAGCTTTGCACCGTGTCCTTCAGCTACCTTCACTCCGACCTCCCCATCATTGATATCATTCCTCAGGTAAAACAGCACCTGAGCGAACAAAACACCCTTATTGTGAATGCTCCGCCCGGAGCGGGTAAAAGTACTTTGCTGCCCTTAACCTTATTGGATGAACCCTGGCTGGCAGGTAAAAAAATCATTATGCTGGAACCCCGCAGGCTGGCGGCCAAAACCATTGCGGCCCGCATGGCACAACTGTGGGGCGATGAGCCGGGCCAAACTATAGGGTACCGCATCCGTTTTGAGAACCGTGTTTCAGCCAACACGCGTTTGGAGGTAGTAACCGAGGGCATTCTTACCCGCATGTTGCACAGCGATAATGCTTTAGAAGGTGTTGGTTTGGTGATATTTGACGAGTTCCATGAACGCAGCATTCACGCTGATGTGGCCCTGGCTTTATGCCGCGAGGCCCAACAAATCTTACGTCCAGATTTACGGATTATGGTGATGTCGGCCACGTTGAACATGCCCCAACTTACCGCTTTGCTCAAAGCTCCGGTAGCCGTGAGTGACGGTAAACAATACCCTGTAGAAATTATTTACAGCGGCCCTACGGATATGACCATGTTGCCTGAACTCACCGCACGGCAGGTGTTACAGGCCACCCGCGAAAATGAGGGAGACACACTGGTGTTTTTACCCGGTGAAGGCGAAATACGCAAATGTGCCGAGGTACTTAAAAAAGAACTGCCTGATTTTGCCATTCACCCTTTGTACGGTATGTTGCCCTGGGGCGAGCAGCAGTCCGCTATTTTGCCCAACAAATACGGCAGGCGAAAAGTGGTTTTGGCCACCTCCATTGCCGAGACCAGTTTAACCATTGAAGGCATTCGCATAGTGGTAGATACCGGTTTCGGGCGCATCTCCCGCTTCGATCCCAAATCAGGCTTATCGCGATTGGAAACTGTACAAATATCCAAAGACTCAGCCGACCAAAGAGCCGGCAGAGCGGGACGTTTAAGTGCCGGTGTCTGTTACCGCATGTGGACAAACGCCACACAAGAACGCATGGCGGAACACCGCATTCCTGAAATTATGGAAGCCGACCTTACCTCCCTGATATTAGACATGGCCCAATGGGGCATTACCAATATAGAACAACTTACCTGGCTAAGTGCACCGCCCAAAGCGGCTGTTGCACAAGGCACCGAGTTGCTGCACCACCTCAACGCATTGGAAAACGGCCGCATCACTGAACACGGCAAACAAATACACCAACTGGCCTGTCACCCGCGTATAGCCCACATGTTGCTCAAAGCCAAAGACGACCGTGCCGTGCCGCTGGCTACTGATTTGGCGGCAGTTTTAGAAGAGCGTGACCCCTTGCCCAAAGACTCAGGCATTGACATTAACCTGCGTATTGAGGCCCTGCGCAGAGGGCGCAAAAACAACGGATTGGGCAACCGTTTTGTACGTATAGAAAAAGTAGCCGAATCATACCGCAAAATGTTGGGTGCCGAAGTTGATAACGGTGCGGTTGACGTGTTCGAAACAGGCTTATTGCTGGCCTATGTGTATCCGGAAAGAATTGCTTTTGCCCGCCCGGGTAACAATGCCCAGTTTCAACTGGCCAACGGAAAATATGCCGCAGCCGGACATAGAGATGATTTGGCACATGAGCCATGGTTGGCCGTGGCACACATGGATGCCCGTGATGGTTTGGGCAAGATATTTCTGGCTGCACCACTCAATCCCAAAGACCTTTTGCCTATGGTCAAAGAGCGGGAAGTAATTACCTGGGATACCCGCAAAGGTGGATTAATAGCTACAAAAGACCTGCGCATAGGCAGCATTGTATTGCGCTCCCAACCCTTATCCAATCCGGATGAAAAACACCTGCAAACAGCCATAAGTGAAGCATTAAAAAGTGAAGGGGAAGGCCTGCTGAACATGGATGAAACGTTTGTTCAACTGCAAAACCGTATTCTGAGTTTGCGCAAGTGGAACCCGCAGGAAGCCTGGCCCGATGTGAGTACCCCTACCCTTTTAATGACCAACTCTGAGTGGCTGGGCGCTTACCTCGGCTCCGTGAAAAAGCCCGATGACCTGAAGAAAATCAATCTCTCACAGGCATTGTTACAACACTTAGGTTGGGAAAAACAACAAGCCATAGATAACCTTGCCCCTGCACGAATTAAAGTCCCCACAGGGTCACAAATAAGCATTCAATATTTTGCCAACGGAGAAACACCTGTGCTGGCTGTTCGTTTGCAGGAAGTATTCGGTTTGGCCGATACTCCGGATATCAATAACGGAAAAACCTCACTGGTGCTGCATTTGCTTTCGCCCGGCTACAAGCCCGTACAGGTTACCTCCGACTTGCGTAGTTTTTGGAACAACACCTATTTCGAGGTAAAGAAAGAACTGAAAAGACGCTACCCCAAACATGCCTGGCCCGATGACCCTTGGACAGCCCCACCGGTAGCTAAAGGGAAAAGTGCGAAATAAAAAGACAGCCATATTCTTCATCCGAAAAGTATGATGAATACGAATCAAAAAAAATAAATGAAATTTACTTTGCTCCGGGTCTTCCTTTTCCGGATGGTTTTCTGAAAGGCTTTTTGAAAGCAGGACGTTCACGTTTAGCATCCGGGTTATATTTCGGAGCTTCTCCCAATCCCTCAGGTAAAGGCAACTTTGTAACGGGGTAACCAATTAATTCTTCAATATCATGGAACCTGCGTTGGTCCTTGGGGTTGATAAACGTAATGGCTGTTCCGGTGCTTTCTGCACGTGCGGTACGGCCAATGCGGTGTACGTAATCCTCCGGATCAGGTGGTACATCGTAGTTAATCACTAAACCTATCCCGTCTACATCAATACCGCGGGAAAGGATATCGGTACCAATCAGAATTTCTACTTTGTTGTTACGAAAATCGAGCATGATGGCTTCGCGTTCCGGCTGTTCTAAATCACTGTGAAAAGCTTTGATGGACAGGTTGGAGCGTTTAAATTCACGGTCGAGTTCCTTTACTTTATCTTTGGTAGAGGCAAATATGATAATGCTTTTGTGTTCCTTTTTTTCCAGAATACTTTTGAGTAAACGCAACTTTTGCTCATCATACGCCATGTAAGCCTGTTGCAGTATACCTTCAGCAGGTTTGCTGATGGCAATGTTAATTTGTTTGGGGCTTTTTAAAATCTTGTTGGCCAATGCCCTTATCTTGGGTGGCATGGTCGCTGAAAACAACAGCGTTTGGCGGCTCTCGGGCAAATAATTGCTGATTCGAATGATGTCTTCATAAAAGCCCATGTCCAGCATACGGTCGGCCTCATCCAGAATGAGGTGTTGCAAATTACTCATATCGGCCGAGCCGGAAGACGTGAGCAAAGAAATGAGCCTTCCCGGAGTGGCTATGATAATATCGGCCCCTTGCCTGAGTGCGCGTTGTTGCTGAATAAAGATGTTACCGTCACCTCCACCATATACGGCAATGGAACTGATGCCCGTAAAATAGGAAAGCCCTTGCACCTGCTGGTCAATCTGTTGAGCCAGTTCGCGGGTTGGGGCCAGTATCAGGGTATTGAGTCGGCTATGGCCTGATTGTACAATCTTGTTCATTACCGGCAGCAGGTAAGCGGCTGTTTTTCCGGTACCTGTTTGTGCACAGGCAATCAAATCATGTCCATCCAGTATCTCGGGTATAGCTTGTTCCTGAATGGGTGTTGGGGTATCGAATCCCATAGCATCCAATCCGTCAAGCAGCTCATCTTCAAAGTAAAAGTCGTAAAATTTCAATGTGTGCTAAAATATTTGCGGCAAGATACGGCTAAACTAGCCAAAAAACGCATTCACCAGTTGGGCTACCTTGCTCATATTCATTCGTTCAAACGGATGAGGCGTATCAGGCAAAACAGCCAATTGCGCATCAGGCAAGGCTTTGAATACCTGAAGGGTTTCATCCAGCGTAACCATTTTATCCCTGTCTCCCACCGCTATGCAAGATCTCACGGATTGTCTGCTCTGTTTTTCGGGATGCAAATAATCCATTTGGCCCAAATCATTCATGAATGCTGCCGTTTGGTTGAGCAGTAATTTCCAATCAGTATGCGGGTGTAAAGTTTGCAACTGAGCCACAAAAGCCGGTGCCTTCTCTGCCAACACCTCAGGATTTAGACGGGCTGTTTCCTGCAAAGCAATTTCGGGGTTCCAACGGTATTTTGTAGCTAAAGTAAGAACTCCGGTAAACCTATTGGGGAATTTGTTAGCCAAATACATAGCAACATAACCACCCATGCTATAACCCATCAAATCGGCCTGCAGTATTTCGTTTTTATCCATCACGGATAGCACGTATTCAGCCAATACAGGAAGGTTGAAAACGGTATTGTCTGTTAAGGGCAAATCCCCATGAGCGGGAAAGTCTAAGGGCAATACCTCACCATAACGGAGCAAGGGCAATAAATCATCAAACTGGTGTTTTTGAGCCAAGGCCCCATGCAACAGAATTAAATGTTTAGACATAGCGGGTGCTAAAACAGTTTAGATTGATCCTTTTTACTGGGTTTTTTAAAGTTTTTCAATCCGCTTTTGTCAGCCTTTTCCACTGCTTCGGGGTTGGTTACCGTTACTTCTACCAAAGGTTTTATTTCCTTTTTCTCTTTGCTCAACGGTACGTCCATTAATGGAATAGTGGTAGCTGTAGGTGGTGCTATGCGTGTTTCATCCTCCTCCATATTATCTTCAGTATTCAATAAGGTAACACTGAACAAGTCTTTATCAGCCAACTTATTACCAATTGACTTCCACCCTTTCACTTCAATGAATTCATGCAACTTAATATCCTGCACTTTGGCATCAGCCTTTTTCTTACCTATGAGTACTTTTACCAAAGGCTCTTTGTACGTAGTGGCAAAAATGAGCTTACATCCTCTTTCCTCTCCAATAAAGATAAATTTCTTGTTGAGTGTGGTGGTTTCAATCATGAAACGCTTTACATAGTGTACTTTACCATCTGTATGAACCGCTGAAATGGGTCGAGAAGGTTTAAACTTCTCCAGCAGGTAAATCTCATTGGGTTCATAACGGTTGGTGAGGTCAAAGTTGGTGAGTTCATAGGAACCGTCTCTGTAAATCACCAGAATAGCATCGTCTCCGTCAAAAGTACCTAGGAAGATGCCGCGCTCGTCTGTATTGAGCCTACCGGTAATTTCATCGTACCATATCTTACGGCCACCCAGGGTAGAGCTTCCTTTTTCCTTCAGTTTAACCGTTTTTACAAGGTACTTGCACAACAAATTGCCCTGCACACTTCGGCTCTTAATGGCCAGTGCCCCAAAGTCGAAGTCGAATACCTGTTTACGTGCCTTACTGCTGGGGTGTAAAGTAACAGTAACAATCTCTGATTCAGAATTCTGGTTGGGAGTGAAATAAACTATTTTGCTGTTTTTGTTGCCTTGTGTAAGGTCGTATTCCTTATCGCGTGTTACACCCAGCACATTAAATCGTTTGGCAAAGCAGTAGCGGGTTTTACCATCATCGTAAATTACGTTGTAGGCCATGCGTTCATCACTTTTATGGAACACTCCCGCGTGAATAATGTCTTTACCTACAAAGGTTTTCTCGGCCACTTTGGTTACCATGTATTTGCCGTCTCTGCGGAAGATGATAATATCGTCCAGATCAGAGCAATCACACAGGAACTCGTCTTTTTTCAAGGTGGTGCCTATAAAACCTTCTGCACGGTTTACGTACAACTTAACGTTGGCGGCAGCTACCTGCTTGGCCTGTATAGCGTCAAACGTGCGAATTTCTGTATGGCGCTCGCGGCCTTTACCATATTTCTTAATCAGGTTTTCGAAGTAGGCAATGGTATAATCGGTAAGGTACTCAATGTTGTAATGTACTTCTTCCATTTCCTTCTCCACTCCTTTGATGTGCTCATCGGCCTTAAAGGCATCAAACTTAGAAATGCGTTTAATCTTGATTTCAGTGAGCCCGATTACATCATCGCGGGTAATTTCCCTGCGGAATAGCTTCTTATAGGGTTTCAGCCCTTTGTCAATGGTTTCCAAAACAGCTTCCCAAGTCTCGCATTCCTCAATATCGCGGTAAATACGCTTCTCAATAAAGAGCTTCTCTAATGAGCTGAAGTGCCATTCTTCTTCCAGTTCATTTAACCGGATAAGCAACTCCCGTTTAAGCAACTGCCGCGTTTGTTCTGTATTGATTTTCAGAATTTCACTTACCCCGATAAAGTGTGGTTTATCACTGATAATCAAACAAGCATTGGGCGAAATGGATACCTCACAATCCGTAAAGGCATACAAGGCATCAATAGTAATATCAGGCGATACACCGGGAGCCAATTGAATCTGAATCTCCACGTGTTTGGCGGTATTGTCCACCACCTTTTTGATTTTTATTTTACCACTGTCGTTGGCTTTGATAATGGAATCAATCAACTGAGTGGTAGTTGTTCCGTAAGGAATATCTTTAATCAACAGGGTCTTTTTGTCGAACTCCTCAATTTTGGCCCTCACCCGCACTTTACCACCACGCAAACCATCGTTGTAGTTGCTCACGTCAATCATACCTCCCATCATAAAATCGGGGTACAGACGTATTTTTTTCTCTTTGAGAATATCAATGGAGGCCTTACACAACTCAATAAAATTGTGGGGCAAAATTTTAGTAGCCAAACCCACCGCAATGCCTTCTACTCCCTGAGCCAACAGCAAAGGAAACTTCATAGGCAGGTTTACCGGTTCGCGTTTACGACCATCGTAAGAAGTTTGCCAAACGGTAGTTTGTGGGTTAAAAGCCACCTCCAAAGCAAACTTAGACAAGCGGGCCTCAATGTAACGGGGTGCAGCGGCTGAGTCACCGGTGCGTACATCGCCCCAGTTTCCCTGCGTTTCAATCAACAGTTCTTTTTGCCCCAGGTTAACCATGGCCTCACCAATAGCGGCATCACCGTGCGGGTGGTACTGCATGGTTTGACCGATAACGTTGGCCACCTTGTTAAAACGGCCGTCATCAATCTCGCGCATGGCATGCAAAATTCTGCGTTGTACCGGCTTTAAACCATCTTCAATGGCGGGCACGGCTCGTTCCAGAATTACATACGATGCATAATCCAGAAACCAATCCTGGTACATGCCTGAAACCGACTTCACATCATGCAGATGGCTGTCGTTATCATGTGTTTCTGATCCGTTGTCGTTAGGAATGTTGTCTAACTCGTCACTCATAAAATAGGGCTCCTCTAACTTTGCGAAAGTACAGTTTAACCCTTGCTGAGCCTAAAAACCGACCTAAAACTTATGTACAAAAAGGTGTGCAGAAGTTTCTTTACCTGCCGATTGAACCTGCAGTTGGGTGCTTTTTATGATAACTCATTTTCTATACAATGAGCTTTTTATATCCTGCAACTGAGGCTTTGTAAATGCAACTATTAATTTAAAATTGCTATCTTGCATAAAAAGACCTGCATGAAAAAACTTACTCTATTATTCAGTTGGTTAATTATAGTAACAACAACGTTTGCTCAGCATTATCGACCTTTTAAATCAGGTGAAATCAGCATTTATAAAAGTATAGATTTTATTAGTCCTTATTCACTAGATAGGGTTTATTCGAATACTCTTTTTTCTGATAGTTTAACTTTTACCGGGAATGATACAACATACTACAATTATTTGTCCTTGTATCTTCATAAAAGTAAAGGGGTATTTAGTTTAAATTTATATACTGCTACTAGAATGTCCTTTTTAGGTAAAAAAACAATCTTTTTAAATAATGGATTTAGTATCATAACGGCAAAAGACGATACCCTTTCGCTTAGAACCAATGTATCCGTTGGTGATACATTTCTTTTTCACCAATCGAAGCCTGATACGTTTTATGAGGCAATAGTTGAATCAAAAGCCATTGAGCAAATTTCTACTAACGAAACAGATAGTGTTATTACTTACCGTATTGAACGTGTAACATCTTCTAATCAACGCACTTGGAGCAAAAAATTGAAGTTAAGTTCTAATTATGGTTTTATTGAGCTTTGGCCATTGTGTCATTTTCCCGAAAATGATATTGGTGAGCCTATTGTATTGAATTACCACCCCCGAATTCATACTCAAATTGAATACCCCACTTGGAGAAAAATATTTACCCGAAATATTGGCGACCGTTACCAAATAATAGAAAATTATTATCCGGATTACAAACGCAAAATTTATGAAGAGTACGAAGTAATTGGCAAACAAACCTCCTCTGGTAACGACTCAATTTACTATACTATCCGTGTTCAAAAAAGAATGTTGAATTATCATATTATACCATCACTATCAGATATTTACACTGACACATTCACCACAGGTATAGACCTTCTTAATGATGCTCCAGATATACCCGTTTTAAATTTTTCAAGTAATAACCCTAATAAAAATGTTTATATTATTACAAAATCTATGGACTCTCTGGATTTAATTGTATCAAGTGGCTATTTTAGTTACATGTCAAATTCTGAAACCTACTGGTTTGGAGGAGGATGCACAGATTTGAGAGAATACTTAAACTATAGAGGTCTTTCAAATGCAAAAGCATGCTATTCTAACGGAGGAATAGGAGGAATAGACCTAGTTAAATATAGAAGTACAACATATTTTAAAAGAGGGAATTATGTGCGGGGGCAATATGTTGATTTAGTAGCTTTAAGCGACAATGAAAACAAGCCTGATATACATTCATTCAACATATACCCGAATCCCGCAGACGATAAGATAAATATAGTCATTACTTCTCCCTCAAACATCGTTTTCTATGATATTACAGGGAAAAAGATCCTAAGTAATCATTTTGAAGAAGGAGAACACACCATTAAAAGTACTGATTGGAAGAATGGAATGTATTTCTATGTTATTGAAACAAATGACGGCCATTTAATGCAAGGCAAAGTAATAAAGCAATAGCAGTACCCTATAACATAAATAATATTAATAAATCGCCTGCCGTATAATCTCCAGCACTGATTCAGCCATCATGTTCTCGCGGTCGAGCAAGGGGTTAATTTCTGTTACCTCAAAGGCAATGGTTTTTTCCCAATTGAACAGGAATTTCCAGATGTACATGGCATCATCCACACTTAAACCACCCGGTACCGGAGTGCCTGTACCTTTAGATACGTTGATATCAAGCGAATCAGCATCAAAGCTTACATATACGTAATCGTGATCTTTGAAATAGCGCATGGTTTCTTCCACCACATTGGCTATGCCCAGCTCTTTGCGCTTAGGTGGCGAGAAATGTTTAATACCCATACGTTGCATTACGTTCCACTCTTGCTGTTCCAAATCGCGAATGTCAATAAACACTAAATCCGTAGGCATTATTTTGGGGCATATGCCTTTGCTGCCTGCATGTTTTAACTTTTCCCAGGCATCAATTTCAAATTGTGAAGGATTGTTCACCCTGTCCTCCTGGTTATCTATACCCAAAGCTGTGGCTAAAGGCATACCGTGCAAATTGCCCGATGGTGTGGTGTACGGAGTATGCAAATCAGCATGGGCATCAATCCAGATAACACCGATTTTTTTATCGGGATAAGCATTGCGTATACCTGCGATGGTGCCCCCTGCACTGGAGTGATCGCCCGAGAGAATAAACGGATGATGTCCCTCCAGCAATACTTTCTCTACGGTGCCCGCTACGTTCTCGTATATTCTGGCAATAGTAGTGATGTGTTTGGCATAGCTAAACATGAGCTTGCCGGTTAAAAACTGATTATACACTTCCACATCAACAGAGGGCAATTGCCACAAATCACTGCTGGCTTGTGTAACGTCTGCAATCAGAAGTGCATCAGGCCCCAAACTCGCTCCTCGCGTACCTGCTCCTAACTCAGATTTTATCTTGACAATTTTTAACTTATCTACTTTCATGAGAATGTTTTAATCTTTAGAATTGTGCAAAGATAAGGGGATTCCTTGAATCGTATTTAACATGCTGAAAAACAAATACATTGACCTCATTGAGCAAACATTCTACTTTCCCCGCCACGGATTTGAAGTAGATAAAGAAAGCGGAGTGCTCAGTTTTCATGGCATCAACCTGGTAGAACTAATGGAGACATACGGCACTCCGCTAAAGTTCACTTACCTGCCCAAAATTGACAGCCAGATTGCCAAAGCGCGCGATTGTTTCAGCAAAGCCATTCAAAAACATGAATACAAAGGTTCATACAAATATTTGTATTGCACCAAAAGTTCGCACTTCTCTTTTATCATTAACCGTGTACTTGAAAATGGTGTGGAGCTGGAAACCTCTTCAGCCTTTGATTTAGATCTGATTGGCCGACTGTGTACTGACGGGAAATACGACAGCAGCAACATGATTGTGTGCAATGGATTTAAAACTGCTGCTTACGTTCAAAAAGTGGTGAATCTTTCCAATCAGGGATTTGTAAACATTATTCCGGTACTCGATAATCCGGAAGAACTGGACTTGTTCGATCACCATGAACTTAGTGAACTGAAACTGGGTATTCGCATAGCCACAGAAGAGGAACCTAATTCCTTAGTGTATACCTCTCGTTTGGGTATGAGTTCCAAGCGTATTTTAGATTTATACCAGAACCGCATTAAAAACAATCCCAGATACACACTCAACCTGCTGCATTTCTTTGTTAATACAGGCATTCGCGATACTACTTATTTTTGGAGTGAGCTTACCCGATTGGTTAATGTATATTGTGATGTAAAAGAAACCTGCGATACATTAGACACCCTGGATATTGGTGGAGGTATGCCCATTTATACCTCGCTGGGTGTGGAGTATGACTACGAGTACATGATTGACCAGATTGTGTTTTACATCAAAACCATATGTGAATCACGCAATGTACCGGCACCTAATATTATCACAGAGTTTGGTTCCTTTACTGTAGGCGAAAGTGGCGGCATGCTGTATTCCATCATTGGCCAGAAACAACAGAACGATAAAGAACTGTGGTACATGATTGACAGTTCTTTCATCACTACACTACCTGATACCTGGGGCATAGGACAAAAATTCATTTTACTGGCCATTAACCAGTGGGAAAAAGAATTTCAGCGCATCAATTTAGGGGGGATTACCTGCGACAGTCAGGATTTCTACAACAGCGATACCAATACCAACCAGGTATTTATGCCCAAAATAAAACCGGGCGAAAAACTCTACATGGGTTTTTTCCATACCGGAGCCTATCAGGAATCTTTGGGCGGGTACGGTGGTATTCAACATTGCCTTATTCCTGCTCCCCGACACATCATTATTGACAAAGATGAGCAAGGTAATTTTACCTATAATGTGTTTGCCGAACAGCAGAACGCTGACTCCATGATGCACATTTTAGGATATTAATGCCTGTAAACAAGGCCGTAGTAAGCAATTTAAAAATTTCTCCTTGTTAAAACTTTCCGTTTTATTACTTTCGCAGCGGAGAGATGGCAGAGCGGTCGATTGCGGCAGTCTTGAAAACTGTTGACTGTAACAGGTCCGGGGGTTCGAATCCCTCTCTCTCCGCCAACAGCAATCCTGGTTCTTTGAATCGGGATTTTTTGTTTTTAGGGGTATTCTTCATTGTAGTTCTACCTGAGGGCTTCCTCTTCTTCCTCCCAATTCAATTGAGGGAGTTTAGATTTCAAATCTTCCAGCTTTTGCTTTTGCACTTTCCTGAATTGTTGGTGTGCCGTTGAACCAGGGTGCTGCGGTTTATGATTTTTTGCCAACACAAGTTTATGTACCTCTTCCATCAAGCTCAGCGTACCTTTATCCATGTAATGATTACAAAACAAATCAAATACATGTTGCGTAGCCGCATAATTGGGGTGAACCAAATCAGCATCATAAAAGCGGTAATCACGTAAAACATCAATTACAATTTCATAGGATGGGAAATACAGCAAACGCTCATTTTCTTCCACCAGTTGATGCACCGCCTCAATTAATCGGGCCTTGCTCCTGTTGTTTTCAACTACACCATCACGTATGTGCCGCACCGGACTTATAGTAAAAACCACTTGCAGTTTTTTATTGCTTTCCAACAAAGGTTGAATGGCTTGTTTCAGTGCATTGACTATCTCCTCTGCTTTCAGAAGATGCTTGATAAAATCTGCAGCAGGGGCTTTGTGGCAGTTCGCCACAGGAATATCATCAGGTTGATGGCGGTAAGAAAATGCGGTACCCAAAGTGATGAGCAGCATATTGCTTTCCTGAAGGTGACGATGAGCCTTTTCTATGGAACTGTTTATAAGCTCCAGAGATTGAATTCTGTCTGTTGACGAAAAACTACTGTGGTGCTGCCAGCTGTTCCAAATACTGTTCAGTTCAAAGAGCTCGTGCGGTTGGTAGACTTTTTTTTGTGTGTAATCCTGCAGATGACGTGCAACACTGATTGGGTCGAACAAAATGCCTGTAGGGTTATAAAGTGTGCGAAACTTAAGTTCTTCCAATGCCCTACCTACATTGGCCGTAAAGCAGGAACCAATGAGCAGTAAGGTGTCATCGTAAGAAAGTTTCCTTTCAGGCTCGGGAATACTGATGTCTAACATCCATTTCATGACACAAATGTATTACTATCCACAGGTTGCTGCCATTATTTCTGAATAAATTCAACGGGCAAAACTTTTGCTCAGTAATTTGTTTGTAACTTCAGTCTGAAAAAAGGCTGAAAATTATCAATTTGCAACCCTTAAAATACAGATAACATATGTCGACAACAGAAAAACACGAATGCGTAATTATAGGTTCAGGACCTGCCGGATATACTGCAGCCATTTATGCTGCTCGGGCTGATATGAAACCGGTTTTATATGAAGGTATGCAACCGGGTGGGCAATTAACCATCACCACAGAAGTAGAGAATTACCCTGGTTACCCACATGGCATACAAGGCCCTGAAATGATGAATCTGTTTAAAGAACAGGCTGTGCGTTTAGGTGCTGATGTACGCTACGGCATGGTAACAGCAGTTGATTTCTCTGCACAACCTTACAAACTTACCATTGATGAAAGCAAAGAGATACTGGCCGAGACCGTAATTATATCCACCGGTGCATCAGCTAAATGGCTGGGCATACCTTCAGAGCAACGTCTTAATAGCAGAGGTGTTTCAGCCTGTG
This sequence comes from Bacteroidia bacterium, assembly GCA_041675505.1. Lineage (GTDB taxonomy): Bacteria > Bacteroidota > Bacteroidia > UKL13-3 > UKL13-3 > JAGPCK01. The sequence goes on from JBAYTR010000011.1 coordinate 132,683, forward strand.
CGGTATGTGACGGATTTTTCTTCCGTGGCAAAGATGTGGCTATTGTAGGCGCAGGAGATACAGCATGTGAAGAAGCATCTTATCTGGCCAAGCTTTGTAACAAAGTATATATGCTGGTGCGCAAAGATCAGTTCAGGGCATCTAAAGCCATGCAACAACGCGTGCTCACTACTCCTAACATTGAAGTACTCTTCAGTACGGAAACTGAGGAGATTTTAGGAGAAGATAAAGTAAGCGGGGTAAGAGTAAAAAATAATGTAACTCATGAAACAAGGGAATTGGCCATAAGCGGTTTCTTTGTTGCCATTGGTCATACTCCTAACACTCAAATCTTCTCTCAGTGGATTGATTTAGATGAACAAGGGTACATCAAAACTATCCCGGGCACTAGCAAAACTAATATTGAAGGTGTATTTGCCTGCGGAGATGCACAGGATAAAGTTTACCGCCAGGCAATAACAGCAGCAGGCACAGGATGCATGGCCGCTTTAGATGCCGAACGTTATCTGGCTACAAAACACAGCGCAGCGGTAGCTTAAGTAAACTCTGATCGATTTTAAAAAGCCCTGAATTTTTCAGGGCTTTTTTTATTTTCTGATATTTTATATGAAAATATGTAAATATGTTCATTTTAAAATACAATCAACACTAAACACGTGGGAAAGTGTGTTTCATAGAATTGCTCTGAACGATAGCTTTGTATTTGAATATTAAATCAAACCAAAACCATGAGTAAAATTAAAAATGCCTTTTACCTACTGGCTATGTGGGTACTGGGAGACATCAGCAAAGCCAAGGCTCAGGATTATATCAGATATAAAATGAGCAACGTTGAACAGATTTTAAAGCAGGAAAAAGCAACGTATCACATTTCCAACTACTCCGATTACTCTGTCATCTCCTTAGTAGAAGGCAAGGACACTGCTCAATGGAAATTTGATGCCAATAATGTGTGCATAGAATACACCTTGTCTATAGACAAATCACAATACACTGAAATAAAGCAACACATGGAACTTATCTCTCAACGGATAATGGAAAATGTGTATGTAAATCGTAAAGAAAAAACCATTACCTATATAAAGAAAGAAAACGGGGTGTTGTATGTGAACACGAAGGAATTTGATCCATCAGGCTCAGCTCCTCCGATTATGTTCACAGAGAATAACTGATCTATTGCTATTGTGTTAGCTAACCAAAACCAAACTAAAACTTCAGGAGGACTTCGGTCCTCTTGTTTTTTTATATGGTTCTGCCATAATTAACTCGTACCGTTCGCAGATAACCTCGCCAGGTAAAGCACCCTTAGGTTTGCGCACCAGTTTACGTTTAGTGTACATTACCGGAACCATTAAACTATGCTGCGACTTTGAAAAACCGGCTGCAAGTGAAGCAGCATAAGTCAATACATTACCGGGTAACTCCGTTTGCTCTGTCTTGCTTTTTACAATTACATGAGAGCCGCTAACGTCTTTAGCATGCAGCCACCAATCATTTTTTGAGGCTATTTTAAAAGTAAGTTCATCATTGGAACTGGCTTTTTTCCCTACCATAATTTTATACCCGTCAAGTTCAAACAAATGAAAATGCACTGAAGTGGTTTTATCTGTTTCTTTCTTTGTTGGTGTCTCAAGTTGTCTTAGTTCTTTAATTGAACCGGCTTGCTCAAGTGTGGCTAACTCTTCTGTTAAGTGTTTTATTTGCTCGTCTGCAGTTTTGATTTTCACCAACAACTCCTGCTCTTCCAATTTTCTGTTTCTTGATTTGCGGTAATAATATTCTGCATTTTGTTGTGCTGACAATTGTTCTTTCAAACGTATAGTAATTGGTGCATTCCTGTAAAAATCATTTAAAGTTATTTCTTTGATGCCTGATGGAACAACGTGCAGATTGGCCATGAGTATATGGCCTATTTCTTCAGCCGGTATCTCTTGTTTTAACACCAGTAAGGCACCTGCTGATTTTGCTCTAAGTTGCTGACAACGTTTCAGCTCATTGCGACAACGTTGAAGAGCGTGCTTTTTCTTCTCTTCGAAATTAAGCGCCTTGAGTTCCTTTAACTGAATACTGTTCAGTTCATATATAACGTTTGAATCAGATGGAATTTTGCCCGCTGCCTCGGGATGAAATTCGCTTAATAAAGAGGCTGCATCAAAGGCGTAATCAGCCGAAATGGTTTTACGAAAGTGATACAACAGTACGTTGTTTTGCAATAAAAATACATTACCCAATGCTCCGTACAATTTGAACAGTAATGTATAACCATTTTCAAGTTCTATGTGAAATGAGCGGTTTTGGTTATGCTGATATACTTCAGTTATTGATAATCCCTTCAGCTCATTAAAGTATCGGTTGTGAGGAGTTGGTTTTGATTTTTGTTCATCACTGAATAGTAAAAACAAATTGTTGAACCTCCATATAAAACTCAGACTTATAAATTCATTTCCGCGATGGAATACAATCACTAACTCGTCTTTGTCTCCAGAAAAAGCCTCTTCAAAATAGCAACCGTTCAGTTTTGCGGCAAAAGCATCTGCCAATTGTGCAACCAGTTGAGCGGTGAATTTCACGATTACAGGTTTATCTCCAATCCGTCATAAGCCAGCCGGATGTGCGGTGGCAACTCGTATTCCACGTCTTCATGCTTCCCTAACTGGTGACTGATGTGAGTGAGGTAGGTGATTTCTGCACCCAGTTCATTGGCTAAGTCAATGGCTTGATCTAAGGTGTAATGAGAGATGTGCGACTCCCTTCTAAGTGCATTGAGTACCAATACGCGACTGCCTTTTATCTTCTCTTTCTCTTCATCTGAAATATAGTTCGCATCAGTAATATATGTGAAGTCACCAACCCTGAAACCCAGCACGGGTAAGCGGTAGTGCATTACCTGAATGGGAGTGAACTCCACTCCTTTCACATCAAATTTATCTGTGTTGATGGTGTGAAGATTAATCTCAGGAATGCCGGGATACTTCTGTTCTTCGAAAATATAATAGAACTCGCGCTGCATTTGTTTTTGCACTATCATGTCAGCAAAAACATCCATCTTTTCTTTCTGAACATAATTGAACGCGCGTATGTCATCAAAACCGGCTATGTGGTCTTTGTGGGCATGAGTAAATACAATACCGTCAAGGTGCTTCACTCCTGCTCTCAGCATCTGCTGACGAAAATCAGGCCCGGTATCAATCACAATATTTAACCCGTGAACATGAAGCATAACAGCACTGCGCAACCGTTTATCACGCTCATCTGCTGACTGACAAACGTTACACGGGCAGGCTATAATGGGCACACCCTGTGAAGTACCGGTGCCAAGAAATGTAACTTTCATGTTGTTTTAGGGGTATGCAATCTACTTCATAAATTTAAAGTTTCCTCAGAAAACCCAATCGAACACACTAACAATAAAAACACTCACCAATACCAACCCAATCATATCCAGCCAGAATCCGGCACGTATCATGTGTTTCATGCGGATGTAACCCGTAGCATACACAATGGCATTAGGTGGTGTGGAGATAGGCATCATAAATCCGTAGCTGGTAGCAATAGTTACAGGGAGAGCAAACGAAACAGGGTTGACTCCTATGCCATTAGCAATACCTATAACCACAGGTACCATAATGGTTGCTAAGGCTACATTGCTCATAATTTCTGTTAATAATAAGCTGATAGCCGTTAGAATTATAACCAGCAAATACACGTTTATGCCTTTAAATGAATTGGCCAGGGAAGCGAGTAAATCAATAACACCGGTGTGTTCAAGTGCTTTGGCCAATGCCAGCCCGCCACCAAACAAGATAAGAATGCCCCATTGGAGGTTTTTGGTATCATTCCACTCCATAAGCCATTTGCCTTTAACCGGTACAATAAACAAAAGTAAACCACCCATCATGGCAATAGACGTATCATCCAGAAATTGTAAACCGGGAATATGTTGTAGTGGTTGGTTAAAAATCCACAACAAGGCAGTAAAACCAAATACTCCTGCTACCATAGATTCCTGCGGATTCATTTTACCCATCTGTTCCATTTCATGTTTTATGGCCTCTTCTGAGTGGGCAAAACGTTTCATTTTAAAGGGAAACATCAAACGTGTGAGCAAGAAATAACATGCAGTCAACAATAATAACATCAAAGGTGTACAGGCCAGCATCCATTTAAAAAAACTCACCTCGATACCAGTCATTTTTTGCATTATGCCTACCATCACAACGTTGGGAGGTGTGCCTATAATGGTAGCAATTCCGCCTATGCTGGCAGCATATCCTATACCCAGTAAAAGACATAGCGCGAAACGATTTTTATCTTCCTCGTTTTCATCCGATTTTTCAAACAGCAAACTTATGGTTGGTTGCACAATGGCAATCATCATTACAGCTGTAGCAGTATTGCTTATCCACATACTCAATAAAGCTGTAGCCAACATAAAACCCAAAATAATGCCTCGTGCATCAGTTCCGGTAAGCCTGATCATGTTTAAGGCAATACGTTTATGCAGGTTCCACTTTTCCATGGCCATGGCTATGATAAAACCACCCATAAATAAAAATATGGGTGAACTGCCATAGGGGGAACACACTTCCTGTACAGTAAATATTCCGGTAATCGGAAAAAGAATTAAAGGTAATAATGCTGTTACAGCAACCGGAATTGTTTCTGAAATCCACCACGTGAGCATCCACACCATACAGGCTATAGTAATCCAGCCCTTATCGGAAATAACTTCGGGGTGAGGCACAAGCCACATAACCAACGCCAATACCGGCCCCAGTAGAATAAACCATTTTCTGAACGGTGTTATTTCAGACATGCTTCAAACATAGCCAAAAATGAATTAAAGCATTTTCAGGCTACAGCACAGAATATCAACAATGCATTAAAATTTGTACAAAAAGCCCAAAGTCATGCCCTGACTGTATTGTGTTTTGTAATCCTGATCCTGGTCATACAACCCAACACCGGTGATGGTGACATTAAAAAACTTATTCACTTTAGCTGTAAGAATAAGGTCCAAACGAGAATCAATGGCTTCTAAATCCTGATAACCGGCAAACATTTGATAGCGGGCTTTAAGATTCATGTTTTTAGCAATGTCTTTATCAAAACTGGCGATGTACATAAAAGCCAACTCGTTTCGTACAGTCTCACCGGGCTTTACACCATAATTGCTTGGTTCGGTAAGGTACAGATTTTTATCTGATACAATGGTTTGACGTAAGGTTCCGATACCTGCTCTCATCCAGAAGTATGATACCGGTTTAAACTCTATACCCATTGACTCCGTAATAAATGCAGGAGCAAAAAAACGTGAGGTAAGTACTGCTGAATCCCTTGTTCCTGTGGCGTCCTTAATGTATTTATAACCATCATCAAATTGCCCCTGAAAGTTGAGGGAGGCAAATAAGTTCCACTTGGGAGCTATAGAATAGCCAAATTTAGAGTCGGCAAAAATCCTGTCCTGTGTTTTGCGGTAAGGCGGTAAATATGACGGCTCATTTTGGTTGTACAATCGTCCGTATTGCAGTTGTAAATCATTTACAAAGGATATTTTGCCTTTGTTGTATTCAATTTTACCGCTCAGTAGCGAGTTTATGGCCATTGAGTTTACTCCCCCAGCTTTCCAGTTTTCACTAAATGCAGCCTGAGTTATGCCTAATCCGAACTCAAAGTTTTTTTTCCAGTAGGATGTATCTTTAGGAGCATCCTGTGCCACAGACGATACTGAAGCAAAAAAAGAAAAAACAAATAAATAGAGTAATCCTTTTTTCATATCAACTAAATTTGTAGCAAAGAAACTAAATACTCTTAGAATGAAACATTTTTTTAGCTCAATATTTTTAAGTGCATTTCTGCTTGGTTCGCTTACCATTATTGCACAGCAGGTAATTAATCTTACACCTAAAGAAATGTTTGCGCAGTCAAAAAAAGCCAAGGCTGTTTATCTGGATGTGCGCACACCGCAGGAATGGACCAAAGGACACATCAAATCTGCCACACACCTGGATATATTCAGAGATGATTTTGAAGCCGAACTAAAAAAGCTGGACAAAAACAAAACCTATTATGTGTATTGTGCCGTTGGCGGCCGCTCTGGAGAGGCCACAGTATTAATGTCCAAACTGGGATTCAAACATATTTACAACATGCAAGGCGGTTTTAAAGCCTGGGAAAAAGAAGGATTACCTTCTGTTAAATAAGTTACCACCCCATGCGTAAAATCATTCACGTTGATATGGATGCTTTCTACGCTTCAGTAGAACAACGTGATTTTCCGGAGTATCAGGGAAAGCCTTTGGTTGTAGGAGGTTCACCCAACAGCCGTGGTGTGATTGCCGCAGCAAGTTACGAAGCCCGAAGATACGGAATACGTTCAGCCATGTCATCTGCTATGGCGGCTAAAAAATGTCCTCACCTCATTTTTGCCCCTGCCCGTTTTGCAGTTTACAAAGAAGTATCCCAACAAATTAGGGAGATATTTCTCGACTATACCGATTTGGTAGAACCACTTTCACTTGATGAGGCTTATCTCGATGTAACTGAAAACAAAAAGAGCATTGCATCTGCTACACAAATTGCTAAAGAAATAAGACAACGCATTTGGGACACCACCCACCTTACTGCCTCTGCCGGAGTTTCATACAATAAATTTTTAGCTAAAACAGCCAGCGGATTTAAAAAACCGAATGGACTTACTGTTGTAAAACCGGAACAAGCCGAAGCCTTTCTCAATAAGCTTTCCATTGATGATTTTTATGGTGTTGGAAAAGCTACTGCCGAAAAGATGAAAGGCATGGGCATTGAAAACGGAGCCGATTTAAGAACCTGGGAACTTGAGGATTTAACAGAAAACTTCGGCAAATACGGTAAGTATTATTACTACATCGTTCGGGGCATTGACAACCGTGAGGTAGAGCCGGAGCGTGAGCGTAAATCTTTGGGTGCTGAAGAAACATTCGACCGTGATTATTCTTCAAAAGACGAACTGCGTTCAAAACTTAAAGACATATGCGAAGACGTAGCTGAACGTTTAAGCAAACATCAACTGGCCGGCAAGTCACTCACACTTAAAATAAAATTTGCTGACTTTAGTGTGATGAGTAGGAGTAAAACCATGCTTAACCCTATTTACAAAGAGCGGGATTTATTTCAAACATCCACCGATATGCTTTACGAGACCAATTTACACAATAAGGCCGTACGACTTTTGGGAATAAGTTTGTCTAACCTGTGTGAGCGGGGGAAATCGCCTGTTAAACCTGAACAGTTGAACCTGAATTGGTAAGGTAACGGGTATTAAGCACATTTAGGTGATGCTGCGCATGTCCGGCAATAATCCAAAAAATAGCATTGGCGGTTACACTTTTACCATTGGCTGTTCCTGCTTTACTTAAATCGGTTTCACTGAGGCTGCGCAACAGCAACAAAGTAGATTTTCGGGTGTACATCAGTTGCAACAACAAATCGTCAATACTCTGGTGGTTAAAGGAAGCATTGGTTACATAATCGTTCTCATCAAATCCGGGCAATGCTTGTAACTCACCGCGGGCAATACTCAAGGCACGAAAAGCAAATATGCGCTCTGCATCAATAATATGTCCTAAAACCTCTTTCATACTCCACTTTCCCTCAGCGTAAGAACTGTTGGCTTGCTCCTCTGTAACCTGCGAAAACATCTCATCAACAGCTCTTAATTGCATTTCGAGCGTTGGCTCAAGCGAACTGTTTTCTACTAAAGAAACATATGGGGTATAATAGGCGGGGTATTCTGTTGTAAGTGGTTTCATTGCTGCAAATATAAACCGCAAACATACATTGTTTTTACAGGCTTGTACAAGAATTTCTGTAGTATTCGTTATCATTGAAGCATGAAAAAGTATACCCTCCTGTGGAGTATTTTATTCATTGGTATTGCTGCACAAGCGCAATATCAGCCGGATAGCGCACGCAGCGGAAAAGAAATATTACAACTGCTGGTGGGCAATAACATGAAAGTACAGGATATTGATTACTGGGGCACATTGGATGCTATAGGTACCTTTAAAAACAGCAACACCATTTTATCCATGAGTGAGGGCGTCTATTTAGGAACAGGCTCCTGGCAAGGTCCGGCAGTACCCAATAAATATGGAAATCTTACCTCACGACAAAAAAGTCCGGGACTGTTGATAGCCAACGACCGCAATCTGAGTTCCATCAGCACGGGAAAATTATTTGACATTGCTGTGCTTAAGTTTTCTTTTATTCCGGAATGTGATACCATTGCTTTTAATTACATCTTCGGCTCCGAAGAATATCCCGAGTACGTCAATAAAAAATTCAATGATGTGTTTGGCTTTTTTATCACAGGGCCGGGTATTGAAGGCACACGTAACATGGCTGTTTTGCCTGATGACTCCACTCCCATCACCATCAATTCAGTGAATATGCTGTACAACAAAGAGTACTATATTTCCAATCCTATACTACAACCCGGTGAACAAAAAGCCACCATACAGTTTGACGGTATCACAACAAAACTGGTTGCTAAAAGTGCTGTAATTCCGGGGAAGTTATATACCATTAAAATTGCCATTGCAGATGTAAATGACGGTATGTATGACTCGGGTGTATTTCTCGAAGCCAACTCATTTAACTGCTACGGGAATAAGGCGAAAGACTCGGTTGTAGCCAAGATTACCATTAACATCGAATTTGCTTTTAACTCAGCTGTTATTCCTGAAAAATATTATGCAGAGCTAAACAAGATTGTGCAACAGTTAAAATTAAATCCGAGTTACAAGACAGATATAAACGGCCATACAGATAACGTAGGCTCTGCTGAATTTAACTTACAGCTTTCAGAAAACAGGGCCAAATCAGTGGCCGATTACCTGATATCAAAAGGCGTTGCTCCTGCTCAGGTAAAATACAAAGGATACGGCAGCACGCAACCGTTAAACAACAACACCACTGAGGCAGAAAAAGCGCGCAACAGACGTGTAGAGTTCATTATCCGTAAACCTTTGCAGTGAAAAAGTCAGCAGGTTTACTTTTTATTCTCACTCTGTTAATGCTTACGGCACAAGCGCAACTGGCTTTCGATACCTTAAGCAGTGTTGATGCTATGGTACGCAGTGCCTTCCTGTCGGATGGAATTGAAATAAGCAATGTTCGCTATACCGGTTCAGTTAAAGCCATACAGGTATTCACCAATCAAAACAACCTTATGCCGGTTAAAGCAGGCTTATACTTGGGCACCGGAACTTACCGCAATGCCAAAGGTCCCAACTACGACAACGGTATGAGCTTTATGCTAAACACCCGTGGCGATGCACAACTCACTCAATTAGCCGGACAATCAACTATGGATGCTGCTATACTGGAATTTGATTTTGTTCCCAGCAGCGATAGTATTTCATTTCGCTACGTTTTTGCATCAGAAGAGTATCCGGAATATGTAGGTTCCAAGTTCAATGATGTATTTGCTTTTTATATCAGTGGTGCAGGAATAAAAGGAATTAAAAATCTGGCGGTATTGCCTAAATCAAAAACACCCATTACGGTGAATAATGTGAACGACAAAAAGAACCGCTATTATTACTTAGACAATGCTTACAGAGTATACGATCCGTTCAGCCGATTGGTGGATACACTTGATATACAGTTTGACGGTTTTACCCGTTTGTTGGAGGCGCGATGTGCCGTAGTTCCGGGGCAAACGTATCACCTTAAAATATGTATTGCCGATGTTAAAGATGCCATTTATGATTCAGGTGTATTTTTGGAATCGGGTTCGTTTAAAAGTTCAGGTAACACCCCTCCGGTAAGTAGGAATAAAGAAAAGAAAAAAGCCAAATCACAAGTTCAGTTATTGTCGCCTCGCTATTTAGGAGTCACACCCGAACAGTTTGCTGCACGCATTTATTTTGACAGTAACGTAGTGAACAACTTTGCACAAGGTGGATTAACAGAAGAGCGTTTTCAAAAAATACTCACCATCATTCGTAACTATTCTCGTGGCGAATATGTAATTGATTTGGGAGTTAGCGATAAACAGAAAAAAGCTTTTGCCGATTACCTGCAAAAAAAGTTACTTGAACACGATATAGCCTTGAATCAACTGAGTATTCAAAGTACCACACCGGTTAAAAATAAAAAATCGAGACAGTTGATGAATGAACCGGCCACTGCTTATGTGGTGTTGCTTATAAAACAGAAAAGCCGCCCTTCCGAAGAATGACGGCTCTATCTGATATGAAAAAACAAACTACCCTTACTTGATTTCTATTTTTAAGCTGTTGTCTTTAGGTTCTGCTTTAGGCAGAATCAGGTTCAGAATTCCGTCTTTAAACTCAGCCTGAATACTTTCTTTGTTTACGGTTTCAGGCAGTGAAAAGCTGCGGGAGAATGAACCGTAGTGACTTTCTACCAAATGGTACTTGGCCTCTTTTTGTTCGTTTTGAAATTTACGTTCTCCGCTAATGGTGAGCACATCGTTTTTGAGGTCAATCTTAATGTCCTCTTTCTTCAAACCCGGTAATGAGGCATGCACTTCAAACTGGTTATCTTTTTCTACAATGTCCACTTTGGGTGAGAAAAAACGATTGTCGCTGGCTGTGTCGGGGAAAAAATCACCCACCATGCTGTTGAAGAATTTAGGAAACAAAGTGTCCCTTAATAATTCGTTGTTGTTCTTAAATCTTACGAGTGTCATATGCTTTGTATATTATTTTTAAGTTGATACCCGAATTTATCAAAGGGTAAACCACTCGCATTTTGAAGACAAAATGGCCGTAATTAAGCATATTAGAGAATAAAATAAAGACATACTGTCCGCTTCATGCAATTTACATGCATAAAACGTCACCAAACTAAAAGCTGAAATTTAATCTTATAGGAAATTACATCCGTTCAGGCGCAGCAATTCCTAAAAGATTGAGGCTTTTCTTTAACACTGTTTTAGTGAGCATACACAATTGCAAACGCATGTTGCGAATGGCTGTGTCCTCTTCCCGTAAAATGGTGTGTTCGTGGTAAAATTTGTTGTAGGCCTTAGCCACTTCATATACGTAATTCGCCACCAAAGCCGGACTATACGCCTCTGATGCCGCATCAATTACGGATGGAAAACGGTACAACGTATTAATGAGTTCCTTTTCTGATGCTTGAAGTGGCACTGCTTCACTTTTGGTAACTGCTGTTACATCTGCTACGCGAAGTATGGATGAAATACGGGCACAGGTATATTGAATGAACGGGCCGGTATTGCCTTGAAAATCGATACTCTCAGCCGGGTTAAACATTAACCGCTTTTTAGGATCTACTTTGAGTAAATAATATTTTAATGCGCCCTGCCCTATTTGCTCATATAATTCCTGAAGTTGTTCTTCAGTAAAACCTTCCGTTTTGCCCAGCTCTTTGGTAATTTGTTCAGCTGTTTCGTGCATTTCCGAGAGTAAATCGTCCGCATCAACTACGGTTCCTTCACGTGATTTCATTTTGCCCGATGGCAAATCAACCATACCGTAAGAAAGGTGATATACCCCGTCAGCATAGGATTTTCCTAAACGTTTGAGCACCAACTGCAGTACTTTAAAGTGGTAATCCTGTTCATTGCCCACCACGTAAACCGAGCGGTCCATATGATAGTCATCGTATTTTAACTGTGCAGTACCGATATCCTGTGTAATGTAAACCGATGTACCATCTGAACGTTGCAGCAGTTTATGGTCAAGCCCCTCTTCTGTCAAATCAATCCAAATGGAGCCATCGTCTTTCTGATAAAAAACACCTTTGTCTAATCCTTCTTTCACCGCGTCTTTACCCAACAAATAGGTGTTTGATTCATAGTAAAACTTATCAAAGTTAACGCCCAACCTTTTGTAGGTCACATCAAAGCCATCGTACACCCAACCGTTCATCATTTTCCAGATGCGGAGAGTTTCTTCATCACCCTGCTCCCATTTCAACAACAGTTCTTGAGCTTCGGAAAGCAAAACAGATTGTTCTTTGTATTTTTCAAAAAAGTTATCAAATATTTCATTTTCAGTATGAGCGTCAGCTTGAAATCTAATAATTTCTTTGCTCGTCATTCTGAGTCTCAGCTTTGATACAAAATCTTTAATTTTTTCCTGTTTTGTTTTATCAATTTGATTTATCAAATTGTTTTGTCGATTTTGTATTTCATTACTAATATTTTGAGACTTTGCTCCATGATACATTAACCCAATTGCAGCCCCAATTAGCAAAGTTCCAAAGCCTTGTTGTTGCTTCTCTTTGTTACCTAATGCTTCTGCAATAGAAGCAGATGCGACACCAACTAAAAAAGCTTCTTGAATTATCTGATTTTTCTGCGCATTTTGCTTTTGAGTCAATTCTATATTGTGCAATACCTTTTTAAATGCTGCGTCAAATTCAATATTTTGGATGTATTGGTTTTTAAAAGCCTCATGAGCCAATATTTTGACCTGATTAAGTTCTTCTTTATACGCCTTATCAAACTCCACATAATATTTACCTACCAAATGATCTCCTTTTATTCCTGACGACTGTGGTGTTTCTCCGTTACCAAATTTCATCCAGGCTATCATACTTTTACAAATGTGAATGCCCCTGTCGTTAATCAGGTTCGCTTTAATTACGTCATAGCCGCCATGTGCCAGTATTTCAGCTACCGAGTAACCCAACAGGTTATTGCGGATATGCCCCAGGTGCAAGGGTTTGTTGGTATTGGGTGAAGAGTATTCCACCATTACTTTACTGTTGCGAGAGGGTAATTTTCCGAAAGAAGTATTGGTGTAAGTTTCATTCAAAAAACGAAGCCAGTACGTGTCTCCTATTTCCAGATTGAGAAAACCTTTAATCACATTAAATCCGGAAAGAAAATCGAGATGTTTAGTCAGGTATTCGCCTAAATCGTTAGCTGTTTGTTCGGGATTTTTTTTACTGAGTTTAAGGTAAGGAAATACCACAAAGGTATAATCACCCGCAAACTCTTTTTTAGTTGGTTCCAATGCAGGAGTAGCAGGAAGTTCAGCTACTTCATATAAATCTTTAAACGCGTTTTGTATTCCTGAAATAAGTTGTTGTTCGATGCTCATGTAAAGTAGTTCTATTTGAAAGGTGAATCAGGTTCTTTAGCAATGGTGTTGTACACCAGTTTATCTGTTAAGGCCGGAAAAAATTTATTAAGCCACACAGCCATTTTGCCTTGTGTAGTAAGTACCAAAGTGCGTTTGCGTTGAATTACTGCCTGAGTAATGTAATGCGCCACTTCTTCGGGTTGCATCAGTTTGCTTTCATCCAACGGAGTTTCGCTTTGTGCTTTGCCTTCATTGTTGAGTGCCACATTTCGAATATTGGAAGCGGTGTAACCCGGACAAGCAATCAATACGTGCAACCCTTTTTTCATGTTTTCTACCCGCAAGGCTTCCAAAAAACCTTGCATGGCAAATTTTGACGCGGAGTAACCGGTGCGGCCAGGTAGTCCTTTATAACCGGCAATGGAAGATACCCCCACCACAGAGCCCTTTTCTTTCAGAATGTAAGGAAGCGCATATTTGGTGCAATACACTGTTCCCCAAAAATTAATATCCATTACCTGACGGATAACATGTAAATCCGTTTTTTCAAACAAGGCCCTCATGGAAATACCGGCATTGTTCACTAGCACATGAATTGTTCCGAATACTTTGATGCTTTCCTGTATGAGGTGTTTACAATCCTCTTCTTTTGATACATCACAGGCTACAGTAATTACCTCAGCACCCTTTGTTTTGCATGCTTCAGCCACTCGCAGCAATTTATCTGTGTTGCGTGCAGCCAACACAAGTTTAGTTTCATATGAGGCAAAATCTAACGCACAGGCAGCCCCTATGCCTGATGAGGCTCCGGTAATTACAATGACTTTGTTAGTAAGTGCGTTCATGTGGCTAATGCTATCGGTTAATTATTCAAGGTTTTGCTTTGAACAATAAAGCCGATGGCTGATTTATTTCTTCCATTTAATTGAACAGCCTACAGCAGGTATTTCAGGAAAATCTACCTCAATACCATCTAAGGCACTTTCTATAGCATCTTCCAACCAAATGCGGGTAACCATATTGGCATTTTCCCAGCAATCGTCAATAGCACCTTTGTACACCAACTCACGTTTGGAGTTAAACAAAAATGCTTCAGGCGTTCTTTGTGCACCAAATTTTTGAGCTAATTCCTGGCTTTCATCATGCAGGTAGCGGAAATTACGTTCCACCAGATTGTGGTGTTTGGCCAACTTCAGCATATTGTCATATGAATCCTCAGGAGCCTGTGCAGCATCATTAGGGTTTATGGCTATAATTCCAAGATTATCGGACTCAAATTTTTGCAGCAAATGAATTAAGCGCGGCCAATAGGCCAAAGATTGCGGACAATGGTTACACGTAAACACCACCACCACCGCATAACGGTCGGCATACTCAAACTGGTTATGACGTTTACCGTCAACACCTAATAAATCAAAAGCCGGAAGCTTATCACCTAAATTTAACATATCTGTTTGTATTTCGCGGGAATTAGTATTTTTGAGGGCGCAATTTATCAATTTAAGCACGATTAATGAAATTAATTCAGGTTCGAAACAGCTCATTGGAAAAGGATTTTCTGGATGTACCCCGGGTGTTATATGCCAACGACCCGAAATGGGTGTGCCCGCTGGACAATGACATAAAGGCCGTGTTTGACCCTAACAAGAACGGATACTTCAAACACGGAGAAGCCCGCAGGTGGGTACTGTATGATGAGAATAAAAAATTAATCGGACGTATAGCTGCATTTATTGACCACGAAGCCAATGTGCGCGCCAAAACAAAAGCAGGTGGTATCGGATTTTTTGAGTGCATCAATAATATGGAGGCCGCTTATACGCTGTTTGATGCAGCAGCACACTGGCTCACACGCAAAGGCATTCAGGTAATTGACGGTCCCATCAATTTTGGTGAACGAGACCGTTTCTGGGGACTCATGATATTCGGGTTTGAACACCCCTCTTATCTGGAAAATTATAATCCGCCCTACTACCAGGAATTTTTCGAATCATACGGATTCAATAAGTTTTTTGAACAAACTACCAGCGAAGTTTCCAAGCAGTCATTTAATTACGAACGTTTCAAACGTATTTCAGAGCGGGTAACCGGAAACGATGCGTATACCTTTGAGCAATTTGACAGAAAACAGATTGACCGCTTCTCAGAAGACTTTTGCGAAATATATAATGCTGCCTGGGAGCGCCATGAAAACTTTAACCCCATGAGTACGGAGACGGTTAAAGATATATTCAAAAGCATCATGCCCATTGTTATTGATAATTTTGTTTGGTTTGCTTATGCCAATGGGGAACCGGCAGGCTTTTTCATTAACATTATTGAAGCAAATGAAATATTCCGTCACCTGAATGGTAAAATGCATTTGTGGAATAAATTACGTTTTCTGTATTACCGCTCGTTTCAAAAACCCAAGCGTTTGAAAGGAATTGTTTTTGGTGTAAAACCGAAGTTCCAAAACATAGGTATTGAAACGGGTATGATTATAAATTTCTATTCTGAAGTAACCAAATGGCCCAGCATGGACACCTTTGAATTGGCATGGGTTGGTGATTTTAATCCTAAGATGCAATCACTTTTACAGGCTTTAGGTTGCCGTACTTTAAAAATACATGCCACTTACCGCAAGGTGTTATCGGGTGATATTGAGTTCAAAAAGTATGAGTTGAAAAAATAGTTCATATTTTTTTTACACAACATTTGAATATCCCATCATAAAATTTACCTTTGCACCCGCTTCTCGATAGAAAAGCTAACGATTCCGTAGCTCAGCTGGTAGAGCAATACACTTTTAATGTATGGGTCCTGGGTTCGAGTCCCAGCGGGATCACTAAAAAAGCACCTCTTTCAGGTGCTTTTTTGTTTTTATCCCCGGTTAAGGTTTTTAACAATCAAATAATGATGAGTTTATTTTGTAAGCTCGTATGCTAAACTTTAAATCTTGCGTTATTTAGCATATTTTTGACTCAGCAAAATGAATAAACGCATTCTTTCACTTTCAGTCCTTTGTTTGCTTGCCTTTGCAGGCTATGCACAAATTGGCGGACAGGGTATTTATAAATTCCTTAGCCTACATCCTTCTGCACGGGTGGCCTCATTGGGCGGTAACCTTATTTGCGTGGTAGACAATGACCTTAATCTGGCCCTGCAAAATCCGGCCCTGCTCAACAGTACCATGCACAAACAGGCAACCTTTAATACGGTGAACTATTTCAGCGACATCAACAGTGGCTACCTTGCTTATGCACATCATTTCGATAGTTTGCAAACTACTTTCAGCGCTGGTTTACAATACATCAGCTACGGAGATTTTCAAGGTGCCACCGCTCAGGGTGTACCCACCGGTACTTTCACTGCGGCTGATTATAATTTTCATGTTTCAGCAGCACGTAAATGGCGCAAACATTTTCAATACGGAGCATCGGTTAAATTTATTTATTCCACCTATGAACAATACAACTCTTTAGGGGTAGCTGCTGATATAGGCGGAACATATTACAATGAAGAAAAACTCCTTACTGCATCGGTTGTGGCCAAAAACATGGGATATCAACTAACCACCTATAACGGAGAAAGAGAAAACCTGCCCTTTGAAATACAGGCAGGTATTTCAAAAAAGCTCAAACACATGCCCATGCGGTTCTCGTTAGTTGCACACAACCTTCAAAAATTTGACCTCACCTATAAAAACCCCAACAAACCCGGCCAGCAAATTGATTTGGAAACCGGACTACCCGTTGAAGATAAAATTACCTTTGGTGATAAGGTAATGCGCCACATGATACTTGGCGGAGAGTTATTACTGACTAAGAATTTTAACATAAGATTCGGATACAACCACCTGCGCAGAAAAGAGCTTACCATAGAAGAAAAGCGGGGGCTGGTAGGATTTGCTTGGGGCTTTGGTTTACGCGTTAATCGTTTTCACATCAGCTATGGCAGTGCCTCCTTTTATGTGGGGCAAAACACCAACCATTTCAGCGTAACCACTAACCTGAATTCATTCAAAAAGAAGAATAAATCAAAAGTAGTAGAGCGAAACAACATATAAGTGAAACAGATTATCATAGCCGTTGACGGCTACTCTTCTTGCGGAAAAAGTACTTTAGCCAAACAACTGGCCGAAAGACTCGGATACAAATACATTGACACAGGTGCCATGTACCGTGCCGTAACCCTGTACTTTCTGGAAAATGATGTAAATCCTGAAAACACTAAAGAAGTTATAAATGCGCTTAAAGAAATCAATATCGACTTTAGAGTAAACCCCGTCAACGGCAAGCAGGAAACCTATCTGAATGACGGCAACGTGGAAAAGGAAATACGTAATTTAGCCGTATCCAATCTGGTGAGCCCTGTGAGTGCCATCCCCGAAGTGAGGGACTTATTGGTTAAACAACAGCAGTTGATGGCTGAAGAACGAGGTGTGGTAATGGATGGAAGGGACATTGGTTCCGTAGTATTCCCCGATGCTGAACTTAAATTGTTTATGACTGCAGAACCCAAAATACGGGCACAACGCAGATTTGAGGAATTGATGTCACTGGGCGATAATGTAAGTTTTGATGAAGTTTATCAGAACGTATTGCAGCGTGATTTAATAGATACCACCCGAAAAGTGGCTCCTTTGGTAAAGTCGCCAGATGCCATAGAGATTGACAACTCCTACATCAGCAGGGAAGAGCAGTTTGAAAAAGCCTATAAGCTTGTACTTCAGCATTTAAATCAGAAACTAGCCTGAGTCTGGTTTCGACATCTCCCTTCTTTTTAAATCTTATTTTCCGAGCATAAATCCCTGAAAAATAATTTGATTTATTTCAAAAAGAATTATATTCGCGGGCTTTTTTAAGCAAAGGAGGATAAAAATTTGACACAAAAACAAAACATTCAATTCGCAACCCCGGAAACAGATTTTGACTGGAGTATGGACAAAGAAGGTTTTTCAACCTACTCAAAAGATGAGCGTAACCAACTCTCATCGCTTTATGAAAACACACTGAGCACCATCAGCGAGAAAGAAATCGTTAAGGGCGTAGTTGTGGGTTTAACAGACAAAGAAGCAGTTTTAAACATCGGCTTCAAATCAGACGGATTAATTCCGCTTTCTGAGTTCCGTGATTTACCTGAGGTAAAAATCGGTTTAGAAGTAGAAGTGCTTATTGAAAGCACCGAAGACAAAAACGGACAGTTGATTCTTTCCCGCAAGAAAGCTATCTCTGAGCGTGCCTGGGAAAACATTCTTAAAGCTCAGGAAAATGATGAAATCGTTAACGGTTTTGTTAAATCCCGTACTAAAGGCGGATTGGTTGTGGATGTTATGGGTATTGATGCTTTCTTACCCGGTTCACAAATTGATACTAAACCTATTCGTGACTACGATATTTATGTTGGACAGAACATGCAGTTCAAAGTGGTTAAAGTTAACCATACCTTCAAAAACGTAGTAATATCACACAAAGTTCTTATTGAAGAGGATCTGGAAGCTCAAAAATCAGATATCCTGTCGAAACTCGAAAAAGGTCAGGTACTGGAAGGTACAGTGAAAAACATGACTTCATTCGGTGTGTTCATCGACTTGGGTGGCTTGGACGGATTGCTGCACATCACTGATATCAGTTGGGGCCGCATCAACCATCCTGAAGAGGTGTTGAAGCTGGACGACAAAATCAACGTGGTAGTGTTGGATTTCGATGACGAGAAAAAACGTATTTCTCTCGGCTTGAAACAATTGACTCCTCACCCTTGGGATACTTTAGCTGAAACCATTAAAGTTGGTGAAAAAGTAAAAGGTAAAATAGTTACAGTGGCTGATTACGGTGCGTTCCTGGAGATTGCTCCCGGCATCGAAGGTCTGATTCACGTTTCAGAAATGAGCTGGAGCCAGCACCTGCGTAATCCACAAGATTTCCTTAAAGTAGGTGACGAAATTGAAGCAGTTATCTTAACACTGGATAAAGATGAGCGTAAGATGTCATTAGGCATTAAACAACTCACTCCTGATCCATGGGTAGCTATTGCTGATAAATATGCTGTAAATACCCGTCACAAAGGTGTGGTACGCAACCTGACCAACTACGGTCTGTTTGTTGAACTGGAAGCCGGAGTTGACGGACTGGTACACGTATCAGACCTGAGCTGGACCAAAAAAATCAAGCATCCTGCTGAATTTGTAAAGAAAGATCAGGAACTTGACGTAGTAGTATTGGAAGTAGATTTGGAAAACAGACGTTTGAGTCTTGGACACAAGCAGATTGAC
>JBAYTR010000012.1:0-149092 GCA_041675505.1 Bacteroidia bacterium
AATTGGATGTATGATTACAACAATAATAGGCCACATAAAGCTTTAAAAGGTAAAAGTCCTGCTATGGTAAAATAATAAAAAATGTCTACTTTAGCTTTGTACTAAAATGGGGATGCTTACACAGTTTGTGGTTGCTCAAATGTAACAGCCAACGCTAAGTGTAAAAGACTCATCCTCAATTTTTTGGGTAAAAAAGGTGATAAAAAGCAATAAATGCAAGGAGAAAGAATATATAATTGCAGATTAAGAGTAGCTGGGGATTTCGAAGCACTGAACCCGCTCTTTTTGCCAAACGCTTGTTAGCGGTTCGGGCTTTTGTTTCTCGTGTCATTTGTCAATAAATTCTTTTTTGTTTTTCCGTATAAAGTCAACTTGAATTTGTTGCAAGCTTTCAGTCTTATAAAGCCCGTAAAATTCCGTATCAAAGTCGTTTAAAGGATTGTCGTCATACGATTTGCTAAAACCTTCTAATGTCCCATCTTGATGTTGAGTTATTTTCGGGTTCTCTTTTTCAAATGTGTCGTTGGCTCGTTTGGTCAAGTCAGCAAACTTGGTTGCTCCTACAAGCTTTAAAGCGTCTGGCAAGTGTTTATAAAACTGTCCGCTTGAATTGAAATAAAATTGATTGTAACCGCCATTATTTACTTCTGTTTCTAATGCCCAAATC
Organism: Bacteroidia bacterium; assembly: GCA_041675505.1. GTDB lineage: Bacteria > Bacteroidota > Bacteroidia > UKL13-3 > UKL13-3 > JAGPCK01. The sequence continues at coordinate 668 of JBAYTR010000012.1, forward strand.
ATATAAATAGCTTGTCTTGATTTATTCCAAGACATCACCGTTTCATATTCTTTTTCATAGTCGGCTGCCTGTTTTTGAGAAAGATTGTCAAAAACGACTTGCAATAAATTCTCGTCCGAAGTTGTGTCAATAATTTGTTCAGTCAATTCTGTATAAATTGGTCTATTCTTAAATGCTTCAACGGAATTTGTGAGTTGCTCTTCTATTTCCTTTGAAAGTCCGCTATCGTTTTTCTTTGCCTGTCCTGAACAGCCAAACAAGTTTAGAATTGTCGTTATTAATCCCATTATTACTAATGTTCTTGTCATTGTGGTGTCGTCTTTTAGCCTGACCGCTAACTTATAAATATGCGCAACTAAGTTAAAAACTTCCCCCATCACCACCAAAATACAACTTAATGTATCTCTATTCCATACCGCCCCAGCAAACCCGGTAAACCGTGCAAGGAGAACTTCGCTCCTTTTATGCTGTTGAGTTCAGGATCTATGGTGTAATTAATGGAGGTACTCAAATCGGCCTTTACCAGTATGCTGTGGTCAAACACTGCTCCGGCCAAATCACATTCTTCCAACACGGCTTGTGTTAAATCGGTTTCGGTAAAATCACACTCGTGCAAAATACAGTGTGAAAATTTTGTCTTTTTTAATTGCAGGCGGTAAAAGGTAGAAAGACTGAGCAGGCAATGTGAAAAAGCTACTTCCAGTAAAAAAGGATTGCACCGTTCCATATGCATGCCCAACATTTTGCAGTGCGTAAAGGTTACGTTTCTGAAAGCGGTATTGTTTAACACCACCGTGCTCAGGTTACATTCTTTAAACGTGCAGTCGGCAAAAATATAGTCGGTTAAATTTACCGCTGAGAAGTTGCAGTGTGTAAACGTGCATTGCTCATACTCGCCTGCCGGCAATGGCATTGCTGTAAAATCCTGCTTATCAAAATGTGCTCCGGTGGTGTAGACTTTTTCCATGTGTACACAAAGGTATTGATTCCGGCACAAAGAAAACTTCTGCTGCTCATGCGGTCATCTGTCGCACAAAAAAACTCCCGGTTATACAACACGGGAGTTTTTGAATAGGAGTGAAAATGTTTTTAGTGTACCTGCAACTTGCCGGTTTGCAAAGTATTTCCGTTAGCTGTAAGGCGGTACAGGTATACTCCTTGCGGCAGGCTGCTTATATTAAGTGTGGTTTGTGTGCCCTCCAGTGGAGCGGTAAGCACCACCTGCCCGGTAAGGTTAAACAGGGTAACTACACCTTCGCTTACAGGCTCGGGTGAGGTGATGTTAATTTCATGGTGAGCAGGATTAGGATAAACGCTCAACATATTGTTGTGTTTCGCTTTACCGATGCCGGTGTTGAGTGGTTGCGATTTCAGCTGCACCTCATCCAAGTACAACACTGAACCTACTTGTGTAATCAATGAATCATCCCACCGTGCTGACTGAAATCCTACAATGAGGGTATCGGGAGTAACCGATGCCATTAAAGGCATTTCCATTTTTGTGTAAGTTGCGGCAGCATCCAGTTGTATGGTATATCCGCCAACTATGGCACCGTTCTTTTTAAATTTCACAGAGGCTTCACCTTTGGAGTTTCCTGCGGGAGTGTACTTGTACCAGAACACCAGCGTATCTGCCATGCGTGTGTACGGGAAACCACCTTCTTCGTTGCATTGATTACAATTTTGCGGATAGTACCCTGTACTTACATAGTCAGGGCGGGCTTTCAGCGGTTGGTTTTCATCATCACTTAAAACTGTGGTGAGTTTTACGGCAAAGGCTCCTTTGTGTGCAGTGGTTGTTTTTACATTGGTAATTTCGCGGCCTTCTCTGGTGTACCAGTTAGCAGGAACTTCTGCAACAAAAGCATCCCACAATTCAAAGTCTCCGTTTAACTGTGCGGGCTGTACAGTAACTCCGGTAAGAGAAATACTGTCCAGTTGCAACATACTGCCGGCAACTCCCGGTGTATTGGAAGTAGCATTGCTTGATGCTGCAGCAAACATAAACGAATCGGGGGTTTGGGTAAGAGCCGGACTAAACGTTAATGAGAACGGAGTATAAGCTGTATGCTGACCATAAATCTGGTAATAGTATGCACCTATGTTTACTCCATTCTTTGAAAAGGTAATAAGGATTACCGCAGTATCTCCGGCCATCACGTTTGATTTATAGTAACCCTGAATGCCTGTGGGTTTTTGGTTGTATGCAATACCACCGTGCCACTGATCGGGATCTTGATCCGGATTTCCGCTGGCAATGTAGGCAAACGATGAATTGCTTGCATTGGCCACCGTAGTAAGCTTTACGGCATAACTACCGTGGTAGGCATCGGCTACTTTTTCTACGTTAAAAGGTAAACCATCACGCCACACATCGCGGTTGGATGTACCAGGATAATAACGCGGATTTTCAAACGGTGAAGAGTTCCACGTTTCAAAATTCCCGTTGGGAACCGATTGCTGGGCCTGAACTAAACCCGCAATGCATAAAAAGAATACCAGTATTATTTTTTTCATACGCTGTACAACTGTATTTACCGTGCCGTTGGTGCACGTTTAAATTAAAGGGATGAGCCGGCTCCGAACGTAAAAAATTACAGGGAGAATTAACTCCGCACCCATCTTGCAACAAAGGTATACAGCTGCCTTTTAGTTAATTATGACAATTGTCATAAACAAAACTGAATAACATCAGGAAAAAGAAGGGGGGCAAAAAAGTGCTATACCAAAGCGCGTATTAACCTGCTGACTCCACACGCTTTTTAAGTTCCTCGTTCATTTGCATAAAACCGGGGCGGGTTTTTGTTTCCAGCATGCGATTAAATAATGGGACAAGTAAACCGCTGAAATTTTCTCCGTGTACAAACGTGGTGGTTCCGTCACCGTTATCGTGCAACAGAAAATAATGCTCTCCGTCAAACAAGCCTTGTAAGAAAAGTTTTCCTTTCCACCGTAATTCGGAGTGTTCGGTGTAAGCCAATACTTGAGGTGTAAATTTCATGCCGGGTAAACTCACTTTTATTTTTTGCCCCACCACCGGCAAACCTTCCAATGAGTGAACAAATGAGTTCCACTGCGGGTACTCCTTAAATTGTGTGAATACCTGCCACACGTGTTGTGGTGTAGCGTTGATGATAATTTGTGTAGTAATATTTTTAGTTGCCATGTGGTGTTGTTTGAACGGAACAAAGTTGCCACTTAGTTGAATAACAACGCTTGACATATATCAAGAAAACAGGGCTGTTTTACAGTTGAAGGTGTTTAGCTCTGATGCGGCTGAAGGTTTCAGGAGTCATGCCCAGCATGGAGGCAATAAACTGCAAAGGCACCTGATTGAAGAGTTCTTTGTTCTGTTCAAATAACAAGCGGTAACGTTCCTCCGCATTCATGGAAAGGTGGGTAAACACACGATCTTCTAACGTGATAAAACATTTGGCAATAAAACATTTCTCCAGATGGGGCCACTTGGGCACTAACTGACTGAGGCGATTGTAGTCGTCTTTATAAATGGTATAGAGTTCCGCATCAGTGAGTGCTTGTATGTAAAATCGAGCAGGTTGATTAAAAATCAAACTACCCAGTTCAGTAATAAAATAACCGGGTGAAGCTATCCATTGCGTAATTTCTTTGTCATCCTTGTAGGCATATATTCGAAACAATCCGCTTTTGATAAAACTTAACTTATCACCGTATTGACCTGTTTTAAGAAAATAATCTCCCTTACTAAGCCGGGCAGTTTTAAACAGTCCGCTTATCACAGCCAGTTCTTCATCTGCCACACCAAAATATTCCTGAATGTATTTTTCCAGCTCAGCCATGTGCAATTTTTTTGATACTGAACAACTGCAACTCTTCCGTACTATCCGGAAAATAAACCGGTCCTTTATGCTCCATACCCAGTTTAGTTAAAAGCTTTACTGATTTTTCATTTTGTGCCAGAGTAATTGCTGCAATTTCTTTCAAACCCAACGTATCAACAGCATAATGCAATGTTGCCGTGGCTGCTTCAAATGCATAACCCAAACCGTTAAACTCCGGCAAAAATGCAAAACCTATATCGGGGTATTCGAGTGTATCGCGGTTAATGATACCACACATGCCTATGGGTAAATTGTCTTCTTGTTTTTCAACCAACCACAAGCCGTACCCATTTACCTCATAACTGAGCATAGGGCCATTTAGTAAATACTGCTCCGCTTGTGCGGTGTTGTGTACATTACGGTCGCCTATGTAGTTGAGCCAGCCTTCGCTGTTGAGCAATTGAATAACAAATGCCGCATCACTCAACACAAATGGTCGAAGCTGCAAACGTTCTGTTTTGATAATGTAGTTCACTTTGTCAATTGATTATTTATCGAGCGCTTTTAACACCTGTTTTACCTTAGGCAAACTGGAGGGACCAAAGCCGTGCAATGCCAGCAACTGTGCCTCGCTACAGGCGCGCAATTTTTTAATAGTGGTAATGCCGGCATGTTCTAACGCTCTGCGCGCAGGTGCCCCGAAGGAACTTAAAAAATCAGCCGCAGGCGTGCGTTCCTTTTCACACTTGGGGCAGGTGGGGCAATCACTGCTTTTAATGTAGGTATGTCCTTTGGCACAAGTGCGCTGGTTCTTTTTACTATTTTTGGCCGCAGCTTTTTCGGTGTCTTCCTGAACACGGTACTTCACCATGCGTTGAATAAGTTCAACGGGCAAGGGTTGGTTGAAAGGCAACTGCACAGCACCTTTGGAGGTAGCAAATTTTTTCAGCTCCTTTTCAAATACCACTATGGGCGATGAGGTAGGATAAAAACCAATGTGATTTTTATTGGCGGCAAAATACACCAACACCGTGTGTAGTTTAAACGCGGGCATACCGTAACTGATACACTCCTGTGCCTGAGGGGCGGCTTTGTGTATGGCTGCTCTCAGCTTTTCGAGTTGTACACGCACCTCAGCAGGGAATTGCGTTATGTAGTCGTTGATGTCTTTGAATGCAGGTGCCATAGATTTGAAATTTGTAAAGCGAATATACGAAGCGCTGCAAAGATTAGCACAAACGTATGACTAATTCATCGTTACATCAGTTGCTGATCAGTTCATACTCCTCGTACCTGAATACACGTGCATGTGCAGGTTTAAAGTCGCCAACAGAAACGTAGCTTTCAGGAATACCTTTATCTACATAAAACCTTCCTGTAAATTTAATTCTGGTGCGCACAGAAAATACCATGGACGGAGGCAATGCGTTCAATGTATCTGCAGGCTCAATAAAAAAACAATCTTCCTCGCGTGCCTCGTAATCAGGTGTGGTGGTGTAATGGTGTGTGCTTAACCAGTGAGGGCAATCGCAGGCCCAGGCCACATACACTGCCTCTATTGTTTGTGTTTCATCAGCAAGAATAAACGGACGGTCAAAAAAATTACGGGCCACTTTCAGGTACAAAAACAACCCGATAAATAATCCGAAGATGATAAAAATACGGAATTTATTGATGTGCCTTACTGTACTCATGTTACATCAGTTTATAATTTTTGTACTCTCCCGGTCTCCAACCTGTAAGGCGTTCCACTATATGCAGCAGCCATATTTTAAACGTGTACTTTTTACGGCTGGGGTCAAAACCCAAATCCCAGTTAATACGTTGAATACGCTCCTGCATTACCTGCGGATGTGTACCGGTAAACTTCTGCAAAGAATCAATTCCTGAATAATCAAACTGCTCCCCTTTGGGTACATTTTTATCTACCCACGTATCATCATGCCACATGCGGTGAAAACTTTGCTGCTTGGCCATCATGTCCTTGGGATGTTTTACCCAACCGTAATGGTGAATGTAAGCCTCCACAGGTTTTACAAGCAACTTGCTGCCATCATCTTTACGAAAGCCCTGTGCATCGCGGTAAGAACGTATGTGTCGGTTGTTCTTAATCACCCGTATTTCTTTGCGGTACCATTTGCGGCTGTCGCCCAAGTAATCATAACTCCCGTAAAAATGACGGTAGTTAAACAGCAATCCGTCTACCTGCTCTTCGTCTTTCCACTTCTCCATGGCGTGCAACAATACCTCCCTACCTCCTTCATGAAAACACTCATCACCTTGTATATAAAAGGCCCAGTCGGCATCAGGGTTTACGGCATCAAATGCTTTGTTGGTTTCCACGGCCAACACCTGCCCGCCCTCCCGCAAACTATCGTCCCACACGGTCTCCAGTATTTTAATTTTAGGAGAGTTAATACTTTGTATCAGTCCCAGAGTATCGTCTTCTGATTTACCCACCGCTACTACCACCTCATCACATACAGGAAGTATGGAATTAATCGCTTCGACAATAGGGTAATCAAATTTTATGGCATTGCGTACAAAAGTAAATCCGCTAACGAGCATCAGAAGTTGGTTTATGCATCCAGAGCGGAAGCAGAATGAAGGTAATAGCTACAGCAACACCCAGCTGGGTTTCCAGGGTAGGTTCCACCATAAACGAAAGGCTCACGATGGTATAATTTATCAGAACAGGCATTACTTTTTCCTTCCACGCAAAGAGCAACGGGTAATAAAAAGAAACACAAAAGATGAGCAATCCAAGCAAACCTGTTGCAGCAAAATAATAGATAAACTGGTTGTGCGGAATAATGCGGTTGCGTGGTGCAATGGTGGGATGGTCATTGATGTAACGCTCCTGAAGTTTATCTTCCAAATCACCCAGTCCGCAACCTAAGAGGTAATTTTCTGAAGCAATCTCGAACGCAATCTGATACGAAAGAAAACGTGTACCCATAGGGTAATTGTTTACACTTTGCCCCGATTGGTAATGTTGCAAATCATTGGTAGTGTTAACCGTTTTATTGCGCAATGTAGGCGAAAGATAAATAGCAGCTACAGGAAGCAAAGCCAGAATGCCCAATAACACCAGCCCCTGAACATATCTTTTCTTTTGTATGATAAAGGTGTACACAACAAGCAATAAACTTACTGCATAAAAACCCAACATACCGCTGCGCACAGAATAAATGTGCATGAAAATAATGAGGAAGATGCCGGCAGCCAATACTGCTTTTTTCTCCTGCGCATAACGAATGTAATAATCCCCTGTGTACAGATAATAGCAGGTAAATATGCCTATGGCCAACAATAAACTGAGCCGCACATGATTTACATGAAACGGATTAGGAATTACTTTACTGTGCAAATAAGAGGTGTTGATGGCGTCAAAATTGGCTGCATAAATGAAGAGGCTCCCCAACGTAACCACCAACAAAAAACCGATAAAAAAATACAACACGGCATAGTATTGTTTTTTGCTTAACGGACGCAGATTGGCGAAGGCAAAGGGCAAGGCAAACGTGGGTGCCTGTATTTGTATACGTTCCCAAAAGTAATGTGTATTGTCACTGTAAAAATAGGTAGGCAGTAAAAACAAAAAACTCACTGAAAAAATGAGCAGCAGTTTATTGGTGTAAAAATTGCGCAACAATTGCGCGGGTGAGTTACTGAGCAAAGCCGTAAGCAATAAACCTCCCATAGCCAGGCTGGGCAATACCCTTGCGAACTCCAGCAAAAAAATACCGGCCATAAGCAACATCAGAAAGAAGCACGTTAACTGCTCCTGCTTTTCGCGTATGCTATTCATCATGTTGAGTTGTGTTGGTGGAAGGATAGTACAAATTGTACAACTGATCTAATGCGCCAAATGGAAACCTCCACAAATTACCATCTGTAGTAAACAAAATAACAAATTCCCTTTTGTCAATTTCCTGTTTCAGGTATTTATGGTCAACCAGGTAGCGCATGTTTAAATCTGATGAGTAAGCTTTTTCATTGTAAAACCAAAAGTAAGAACTGTCGGCAAATAATTTCAAAGGTACACTGTCGCACATGATGTTCCAGTAATAACTATCGCCTATGGCCAGCACATTTGGTTTTTGTGCAACCTGTACCGGATGAAAATCTACAACAGGATATGGCAATGTATCAGTAGTGAGGGGCCACATCAGGTTCATCAACTCCATCAGGTCGGCATCACTCACCCGGTAGTCATTGGTGAATTCCACTTTACTCCACGAAATATCGCCTACAGGTTTACCACTTTGATGCGCCATAAAACCCAGTAATGAATCAGCTGCCAACAGTGATCCGTATACACTCCAGTGAATACCCATACGTGGGAAAAGCGGCAAAGTGCTGGTGTCTTTCATCTGTAAAAACCACTTGCGCATATCAATAAACGGAATGTGCAATTGAGGTATTACCTTACTGTAAATGTCATAGTTGCTTACACTTTTGCGGTAATCCTTTACCATTTCGTACGAGAGGTGTTCAGGAAAGTAGCTGGCTTTGCCCGGTGCAATCACCACAATCAGGTGCTTGTTATGTTTAGCCATTGCCTGTTCAATCAGTTTCAGTTTAGCACAGGTTCGGCCTAAACTATCCGCTCCCCAATAATCGGCACCAAACCAGCTGTTGATATAATCGCGCTCAAACAGGTAAGTGTTTTTACCTATCAGAATAGTTCCCGCTGCATCATTAAAACAGGTAAAACGCAGTTGGTTTCTTAAGCGAATAAAGAACTTACGAAAGCCCACATGTGTCTCCACATAATTTTCAAACTGCGTGGTCCATTGGTTATTTATCCAGCCATCTAAGGTAAACTCAGGCAACTCTGCTGTTTTATAATCTCCGTACACCATGCGCACTCTGAACAAACCTGTTACTGTTTGAAACATGGGCAAAAAGAGCAGCACCCAAACAAAAATCCACGCTATTTTTTTCGCTTTCTTCATCTCAGAAACGGAAATAAATAAACGGATTAAAACCTGCTGAAGTAATTTCAGCCACACTGAATATAAAAAGTATTAATGCAGAAACAATTCCCCACACACAACCTCTTACTGTAGTGAACGGGTTGTACCAACTGCGCTGTAAGGCTTCATAATTTTTTGACCACAATGCGATAAAGCTGAACAGGGAACCCACGACCAGCATTACCCAAAACATTTGTCCGAATTCAAACACATGGGCCACTTTCGAAAAGTCGAACATGGTTTTTACTATCGCAAATGCCTGCTCAATACTATCTACTCTAAAGAATACCCAGCCTATTACCACCAGTATAAAGGTGAACAGCACCTGCACTATTTTGGGAAACTTTTCCAACACTTTAATCAGAAACAAGCGGTCGAGAATTTGAAAAATACCGTGATAGGCTCCCCAGAAAATAAAGTTCCACGAAGCTCCGTGCCAGAAGCCTGAAATAAGAAAAACAGTACACAGGTTAAAATACATGCGGGCAGTAGAAACACGGTTACCACCCAATGGAATGTACAGGTAATCTTTCATCCAGCGACTCAAGGTCATGTGCCACCTTCGCCAAAAATCAGTAATGCTGGTAGCGATGTAAGGGTTATTAAAATTCTCCGGGAAACGGAAACCCATCATCAAACCAATGCCGATGGCCATATCGCTGTACCCGCTAAAGTCAAAATAAATCTGAAAGGTATAGGTGAGTGCTCCCTTCCAGGCTTCCTGCATACTGTATGCTGAGTTGGTGGAAGCAAAAACCTCATCAGCCATTTCACCAAAGGCATTAGCGATTAAAACCTTTTTAGCCAGCCCCACAATAAACCGGTAAAAACCTTCAAGGCGGTTATCAATGGTCAATTCCTTTTCTCTGCTTTCTATCTGATCGCTTATTTCATTAAACCGAATAATGGGCCCGGCAATCAGTTGCGGGAACAAAAGTATGTACAGGGTGTAATTGACTATGTTGGTAAACGGAGCCTTTACGCCACGGTATATATCAATGGTGTAACTGAGTTTATGAAAAGTAAAAAAAGAAATACCGATGGGCAAAGCTACTTTGGTCCAACTAACGGCCTCTATACCCGCTGACGACAAAGCGGTATTTACATTCTCAATAAAAAAGTTGGCATACTTAAAATACAGCAATAACCCTACGTTGATAATGACTGAAAAAGCCAGAATCTGCTTTCGTTTTTTACCCTTTGAATCGTGAATGTATTTGGCAATGTAAAAATCAAACAACAACGAGGCCAACAGAAACAGCACATACAGGGCTCCGCTCCAGCTGTAGAAAAGTATACTCGCTACAACAATAAACGTGTTTTTGCTTTTGTACGGCAACAGGTAATATATGGCCAGAAAAACAGGAAGAAAATAAAGCAGAAATAAACTGCTGCTGAATACCATAGTTGTCTAATTTTTAATGTGGTAAATTTTACTTACTTTTTCTGTAAAACCAAATGGAAATAAACTCATGTTTCCTTCCGTACTTAACAGTATCACCATATCTCTTTTCTCCAGCTCCTCGCGGTAATTAAGGGCATCTACCTCCACCGGTGCTGAAGGATCAGAACCGTAGGCTTGTGCGTTATAGTACCAATAGTTGGAACAAGGATCAAAAAGATGCAGGGGGATTTTATTGTAAAACCAGGTCCAGTAGAAACTGTCGCCTATAATTAAAACATCGGGCTTCTCCCTTGCTGCTCGATACTTCAACTCGGGATAGGCATAGCTCACTTCACCATCATCCCAGCGGTAAAAAACATTGAGCAGGTTCCACAAATCGGCATCGTCCCAAAAGCGGGCGTTGTGTTCCAGCTTTATTTTGCTGAAAGAAAATGACCCGAAATCTTTTCCGGTTAATGCGGCTGATTTTTTTAATACAGAATCTGCTGCCAGTAGACCACCATAGTTACTCCAGTGAATACCGTGCTTAGGATACAACGGAAACTGCGCCTTATTTTTTATTTCCAAAAACCAGCTGTTGCAATCCACATAGCTGATGCCTGAAGCGGAGAGCATTTTTTTGTACTCTCTGTAATTGGTATTCACAGCTGGAGTGTATACCTCCGGTAAATACTCCTCATAAAAGCTGCCTTTACCGGGAGCAATTACCACCAGTAATTTCACGCCTTTGGAAGCCAATGTATCATTAATAGTAGCCAACTGACGGGTAATTTGCGCCAGAGTATCCGCACCGCGGTAGTTTAAACCACTGTGTTCTTTCAGGTAAATACTTTCAAACAAATACTCCTGCTTGCCCACCACAATATCGGGAGCATGAATGGTATTAAACAGCAGATAATGCCATTGGTTGCGTAACCTTACCAACCAGGGCCGTAAATTGCTGTGCGCATTGTACCAACTTTCCAACCTGTCTCCGTAGGAGGCGTCAATAAAACTGCTGAAGGTAAATTCAGGTTTTGCTACCTCGGCCACCACTCCGTTCAGGGGTTTTGTTTTAATAAACGGCACAAATGTTTGAACAGCAGGAATAAACCAAAGTAGCAGGATAAGGTAAAATATAAGGTGTCGCGCTGAATTCAAGTGCTGAGTTTTGTGCAAAATAAGTCCATTTGCCTAAAACGGGAAATAGGATGTTTCAACTTTGTATCTTTGCCGCATGAATATTTGCGAAAACATTCTTGAAACCATTGGTAATACGCCACTTGTCAAAATTAATTCCATTACCCGCGACCTGCCCTGCACGGTGCTGGCCAAGGTAGAAACATTCAATCCCGGCAACTCCATTAAGGACCGCATGGCCCTTAAAATGATTGAAGATGCAGAGAAAGACGGAAGATTAAAACCGGGCGGTGTAATTATCGAAGGTACCTCAGGAAATACAGGCATGGGACTGGCCATTGCCGCCATCATTAAAGGATACAAGTGCATTTTTACCACTACCGATAAACAATCGCGCGAAAAAGTGGATGCCTTAAAAGCTTTAGGTGCAGAAGTAATTGTATGCCCGACAGATGTGGACCCTGAAGATCCCCGCTCCTATTATTCTGTTTCTTCCCGTTTGGTGAATGAAATTCCCAATGCCTGGAAACCCAACCAATACGATAACCTCTCCAATTCAAAAGCGCACTATGAGCAAACCGGACCTGAAATATGGGAACAAACCGATGGTAAGGTAACTCACCTGGTAGTTGGTGTGGGCACAGGCGGTACCATTTGCGGCACAGGAAGGTTCCTGAAAGAAAAAAATCCGAACATTAAAGTACTGGGCATTGATACCTACGGTTCCGTATTTAAAAAATACAAGGAGACCGGCATTTTTGACAAGAACGAGATTTATCCGTACATCACAGAGGGTATAGGAGAAGATTTTCTGCCGCAGAATGTTGACTTCAGCATCATTGACCACTTTGAGAAAGTAACCGATAAAGATGCGGCTTTAATGACCCGCAGAATATCACGTGAAGAAGGCATTTTTGTGGGCAACTCTGCCGGCTCTGCTATGGCAGGTTTGCTGCAGATGAAAGACATGTTTAAACCGGGTGACATGGTGGTGGTTATTTTCCATGACCACGGTACACGTTACTTAGGCAAAATGTTTAACGATGACTGGATGCGCGACCGGGGCTTCATTGAAGACATTCAGGCTAAACGAGCCATTGATTTAATAGAGAAACACAAAAACCAGAAACTTGTTACCGTAAATGAAAACGATTTGGTGGAACAGGCCTTCACTATCATGAACAAGTACGATATATCTCAACTTCCAGTGGTTAATGATAAAGGTGCATTTACCGGTTCACTCAATGACAACGACCTTTTTGCCCGACTGGTGCAACAGAATGAATTAAAACACCAGCCGGTGAAAACCATCATGCAACCTTCATTCCCTATGATAAGTGCAGGCTCAAGTATTGAAGAGGTATCGGCCAAAATTACCCGGGAAAACAATGCCGTACTGGTAACCGATTTGGGCGGAAACGTTCATATTATCACCAAATACGACATTATTGACGCTATAAAATAGGACGGAACAAGCGTATTTACGCTTTCATGGAGTGAAAATGACACTTAGTGAAATGGATGCCATTTACTACTTGCAGCTTCCTTTAAATTTGAGTGTGGATGTTTTCAAAGGCGATTAAAGAGACACCCAAAATTGTTCCTAAACCTAAACCTGATTAAGCCGCGCATCACCTGCGTGGCTTTTTCTTTTTTATCCCTTTATTTGCATTATGCAAATTCAGTTTTTCGGAGCAGCTAAGCAGGTTACAGGAAGCAAACACCTGCTTACAACACACTCAGGCAAAAAAATTCTTTTGGACTGCGGACTTTTTCAGGGAAAAAACTCTGACGAGGCCAACCGCCACTTTGGTTTTAACCCGGCTGAAGTTAATTGTGTAGTACTCTCCCACGCGCACATTGACCATTCCGGCTTGTTGCCCCGTTTGTACAAAGAGGGTTTTAGAGGAACAATATTTGCCACACCGGGTACCATTGACCTGTGTAAAATAATGCTGGCTGATAGCGCCCACATACAGGAAAGTGACCTCACCTATGTAAATAAACGCAGAAAAAAACGGGGCGAAAATGCGCTGCAACCACTGTACGACATACAGGATGTGGAGGGTTGCCTGAGCCAGTTTAATCCGGTAGATTACCACAACGAGGTAAGTATATGTGATGAGGTAAAATTATTATTTACCGATGCAGGACACATCATCGGCAGTGCTGTGGTTAACCTAACCATCAACGAAAACGGGGGAGAGAAAAAACTCACCTTCAGCGGGGATATTGGCCGGCCCGATGATAAAATATTGCGCAGCCCGCAGCCGTTTCCGCAATGTGATGTGCTCATTTGTGAAAGCACCTACGGAGACCGCCTGCATGAAAAAGTAGGTGATGCTGATGCACGGTTGCTGGAAATTGTACAAAACACCTGCGTTAAAAAAGGTGGCAAACTGATTATTCCAGCCTTTAGTGTTGACCGTACACAGGAGCTTATTTACCAGCTCGAAAAAATGGAGAATGCCAAATTACTTCCTCCCATAAAAGTTTATGTCGACAGCCCGCTTTCTACACGCGCAACAAATGTAATGCGCGATTACACGGATGATTACAACGCTGATTTTCTCCACTACATGCAACGCGACCCGGAACCTTTTTGTTTCCGCAACCTCGAATTTGTAACAGACGTGGAGCATTCCAAATCGCTCAATTTATTGCATGCCCCCTGCATCATCATTTCCGCCTCAGGCATGGCAGAAGCAGGTCGCATTAAGCACCACATCAAAAACAATATCAATGATGAAAAAAACACCATCCTGATGGTGGGCTATTGCACGCCCGAAAGTTTGGGTGGTCGCTTACGCAACGGCAACAAAGTAGTGCGCATTTTTGGCGAGGAGCATGAAGTAAAGGCTCACGTAGAAGTAATGGATTACTACAGCGGTCATGCCGATTACGAAGAGATACTCACCTTTCTTTCCTGCCAGCAACCGGAAAAAATAAAACAGATTTTTCTGGTACACGGAGAAGAAGAAACGCAGCAATACTTCCGGCTCAAATTGCTTGACAAAGGCTACAAGAATATCATCATACCATCCCGAGAGGATATATTTGACATCTGATGAAAATAAAAGAGAGCAAACGCAACGTGTTGTTTCTGGTACTGGGAGCATTTTTTATTGCCAATGCCATCATTGCCGAGTTTATCGGAGTCAAGATTTTTTCACTGGAACAAACACTGGGATTTGACCCTTTTAACCTGAAACTTTGGGGTGGCGAATACTCTTTTAACATGACTGCCGGAGTGCTGCTGTGGCCCGTTGTTTTTGTGATGACGGATATTATAAACGAGTATTTCGGAAAGCACGGGGTACGTCTGTTTTCTTACATTGCCGCAGCACTTATTGCTTACTCTTTTCTGATGGTATACATGGCCATCCAACTTACCCCGGCCGATTTCTGGAAAATAAAAGAAACCGCAGAGGGCCCGCTGTCCATGCAAAATGCGTACACACAAATTTTCGGACAAGGTTTATGGATCATCATCGGTTCGCTGGTGGCCTTCCTTTTCGGACAGTTGGTTGACGTGTATGTGTTTCACTACCTGAAAATGAAAACGGGTGAAAAAGCATTGTGGTTAAGGTCCACGGGCTCTACACTGGTATCGCAGTTCATTGATAGTTTTGTGGTACTGTTCATTGCGTTTTACATCGGTGCCGATTGGTCGCTTTCGCTGGTACTAGCCATTGGTGTGGTCAACTACATTTATAAATTCACTGTTGCCTTGTTGCTCACACCCCTGCTTTACTTGTTGCACCAAGCCATTGATGCCTATCTGGGTAAAGAACTTGCTCAACAAATGACTGCTGAGGCGGCACAGGACTGGTAAGGTAAGCTGTTTTCATTCCCTCTTTTTTTCCGCGTCTTTACACTCCTGAAAAGTCCTCAAAAAAGAATTAAGCGCGGTACAGTAAACATAAATAGGCAGACTTGCTTATTTTCGCAGGATTATGGAACTAAAAAACGGACAATATTATGTAGGAGATGTCAGCTTAACGGAAGTGGCTGAACAGTTTGGTACCCCCGTGTATGTGTACCACGCAGAAAAAATTCTTTCCCAGTACGAACGCCTGAAAAATGCTTTTGGCGACACCAAGGTAAAGATAAAGTATGCCTGTAAATCGCTCAATAATATTAACGTACTGAAACTGTTGAAAAATGCAGGCTCAGGACTGGATGCCGTTTCCATTCAGGAAGTGTGGCTGGGACTCCATGCCGGTTTTAAACCTGAAGAAATTTTATTTACGCCCAACTGTGTATCCATTGAAGAAATAAAACTGGCTGTTAAAGAAGGCGTACAAATCAACATTGACAACATTTCTATTCTGGAGCAATTCGGCAATGAATTTGGCAACACCGTTCCCGTGTGTATTCGTCTTAACCCGCACATTATGGCGGGCGGTAATACCAAAATTTCTACCGGACATATTGATTCCAAATTCGGCATTTCCATTTACCAGTTGCGTCATGTGCTGCGTGTAGTAAAATCAACCAACGTACGTGTAAACGGATTACACATGCACACAGGCTCTGATATACTCGACTCGGGTGTGTTTTTGCAAGGAGCCGATATTCTTTTTGATTGCGCTAAGGATTTTCCTGATCTGGAGTTTATCGATTTCGGAAGCGGATTTAAAGTAGCTTACAAAGAAGGTGACATAACCACCAACGTGGAAGAACTGGGTGCTGCCATTGCTAAAAACTTCAAACAGTTTTGTGCTGAATACGGCCGCGAGTTGGAACTGTGGTTTGAACCGGGCAAGTTTTTGGTAAGTGAAGCCGGCTATTTTCTGGTAAAAACCAATGTGATTAAACAAACTACCGCTACTGTATTTGTAGGCGTTGACTCCGGACAAAATCACCTGATACGGCCCATGTTTTATGATGCCTACCACCACATCGTTAACATCTCTAACCCCAACGGAACTCCTCGTGTGTACACGGTTGTGGGTTACATCTGCGAAACAGATACCTTTGGCTGGGATCGTAAACTGAACGAGGTAAGTGAGGGAGATATCCTTTGTTTCAAAAATGCCGGGGCTTACGGGTTTACCATGTCATCCAATTACAATGCACGCTACCGCCCGGCTGAGGTAATGATTTACCAAGGCAAAGCGCACCTTATTCGTGAACGTGAAACCATGAACGATATCCTGAAAAATCAGGTGGAAGTGGTGAAGTAAAATTCACCGGTTGTTCAAAGCAAAGCGACTTCTTTTATTTGTTTCCGGATAAGTGATTGCTTAACCGCTCCACAATTTTTGAGGCCCCTGAATCGGAATATATGCCGTAGGCATTTACCACCACGCCTTTAATGTTGTGCCGAGGAGATGAAACAGCGAACACAATCATTTCATCTCCGGGGTCCGTGCTGCCTTCAAAACGATAGGTTTCATCTATCTCAAACTCCTCGGGTGAAAGTTGAGTGGAGGTGTTGTGGCAAATGAGGCAGTCCTTTTCCGTGTGAATACTGAAGTCAGTGGTATAGCCTCTTTTAATGAGGTCGTTTACTGCCTCACTTACTGTTTCATAATTGAATCTCTTTTCCATTGGTCAATAGTTACAGCGGCTTTCCTGTAGTCCGCTATTCAAAGTTAGCTGTAATTGTAAGAGTATGTGAAAATTTCTCAAAAACTTGTTAAATGTTAACTTTATAGTTAACTTTGTGCTGTGAAAGCAGAACGGAAAATCATTTTTCACAAGCACTATTTCATTGAATTCTATAATGCTCAAACATTAAAAGTTCAAGAGAAGATTGAATACATATTTGTTTTGTTGCGAACCGTTGACAATGTTCCTAAAAAGTTCTTCGACCATATGACAGGGACGGATGGGATTTATGAAATACGCGTAGAAGTGGGAAGTAATATTTACAGAATATTCAGTTGTTTTGATAAAGGTAATTTAGTGGTGCTGTTCAATGGGTTTCAAAAAAAGACTCAAAAAACACCAAAGCAAGAAATTGAATTGGCTGAAAAATTGAAAAAAGAATACTTTGAGCAAAAAAGAAAATAAAATGGCAAACAAAAAGAAAATAAAAGACGTCACCAATTTCGAAGAATTACTTGAAAATAAGTACGGAAAGATTGGCTCATCCAAACGTGATGAGTTTGAAGAGAAGGCTCAATATTTTGTAATCAGTACGATGCTGAAAGAAGCCAGAAAAGAAGCGCACATGACACAAGAAGAACTTGCCTTAAAACTGGGCACAAAAAAGAGCTATATATCAAGACTCGAAAACGGTAAATGTGACATTCAACTTTCAACACTCTATCGAATTTTCGAATTCGGACTTGGCAAACGCGTTAGTCTACTTATAGGATAGAAGCCCCCCCCACATTAACAGCATATGTGAAGCACACTCCTTCGTGACAAGGTTAGTAAATCCCCTGCCTTCAGTAAGCAACTCAACGGTAAAAAATCTACAGAGAACCGCCTCTTCAACTCAGGCTACTTCACTACAATCCTGTCGCGGCCATCAAACCACGGGGCTTGTATGGAAATAATCTTAAGAGGTTGGGGCGAGGTAACACTCACGCTGTGGCGGGTACCCATAGGAATAAAAATGAAATCACCTTTTTTAATAGTGAACTTTTTACCATCCATAGTCATCTCAGCCGTGCCGTCTAACACATACACGTGTTCGCTGTGTTCATCGTGGTAGTGCACGGCAAGTTTTCCTTTAATGAACATCAAAAAACTGGTGACCAATGTGTCGCCCCATAAACGTTCTGTATGAACACCATCAAAAGAAGCCGGTGGCTTAATGGCATCCAGATTCTTTCGGGTAATGGGATCAAGGGTTTGAGCTTGTGCATTAATACTGCTTACGGCAAGCATCAAAAACAAAAGAAGTGTAGTAATTTTTAGCATAGTAGTAGTTTAATTCACTACTATAAAGTTAGCAGAATAAACCGGTTGCCAAAACACAAATTAACACTCCGCATGTTTACAACAAAGGTATTTGCCCTTTTACAGGACGACAAAAAAGCCCTGAGTTCAAGGTAAAGGGAGGTTTATCGCCCATGTACTTTTTTTTGGAAACACGAAACAATTGCGCTATACTTTCGGCTACTGCACCCTCCCCTCTCATGCGTCTGCCCAAAACGCTATCGTTCACCTGGCCACCGTGAAGTGCAGCGATTTGTTTCCAAACTTTATTGAACCGATCGGGATAATTTTTCTGCAACCAATCACGAAAAAGTTCCTGTATGCTTCCGTTTAATCTTACTACCGTGTAACCCGCCATTCGTGCTCCTGCATCAGCAGCGGCCTTCATCACATCGGGTACTTCATGACTGTTTAAACCCGGAATAATGGGCGCAATCATCACTCCTACCGGAATGTTGGCCTTAGCCAAGGCCTCTATCACTTTCAACCGCTGTGCATAGGCCGCAGTACGGGGTTCCATTTTTAAACGCAGGTCTTCGTTTAAGGAGGTAACGGTAATCATCACGTGTACCAGATTTTTTTCAGCCAGTTGTTTTAACAAATCGAGGTCACGTAATATGAGTCGGTTTTTGGTAATCATGGCAACCGGATTGCGGTACTCTAAAAAAACTTCCAGTAGTTGGCGTGTAATACGGTACTTGTTCTCCAATGGCTGGTAACAATCGGTATTGCCTGATAAACCTATGGGCGTACACTGCCAGCTGCGCTTATCTAAAAACTCGCGAAGCAAACGAGGAGCATCGGGCTTCACCATAATTTTACTTTCAAAGTCAAGACCTGCACTATAGCCCCAGTACTCATGCGAGTTGCGGGCATAACAATAAATGCACCCGTGCTCACACCCCTGGTAAGGGTTAAGGGAATACAACATGCCTGCATCGGCACTGTCTACTTTATTTACAATGGTACGCGGGTGTTCTATAAATACCTGTGTGGGCACCTTGCCATCCAGCAAAGGCTCATCTAGGCCCTCCCAATGTTCCTGCACCACATGCAGCTTATCGTAAGGGTTATGTGAGCGGTACTGGGCCCCGCGACCCTTGAGGTACTCTTCTCCGGTATTGTTTTCCACAGGCGTACTTTTAAATTAGTCCTTTGCGTTAAAGTAGTTCCTCCGGTGCAACGCATAGGTTGTAACCTGAGTCTTTATACATATGAAGTTCAAAGCCATGGTGCTCTTATTTGGTTTAGTATATCTGCCCGTTTCTCTCTGGCAGTGGATGAAGTACAAATTCAAAAATTGAAAGCTTCGCTTAATGTTGAATGTTTAATTCTTAATTTTTAATGTAAGGACTTTTTTGAGTGTTCAAGTGTGTAAGTGTTTAGGTGTTTATGGAGGAATCTTCTTTCTTTCTTAATTAGTGTTAATCTGTGAAATCTGTGGCGGTCTTACGCTTCGCTAAATTTTGAATGCTTAATTCTTAATGTTTAATGAGCCTTCTTCCATTAAACGTAATCAAATCAGTGTTCATCTGTGTTAATCAGTGGCAGAAACGTTTCGCTTAATTCTTAATGAACATTCTTCCGTCAAACATGATTTAATCTGCGTTAATCAGTGCAATCTGTGGCAGTCTTACGCTTCGCTTAATGTTGAATGCTTAATTCTTAATGTTTAATGTGACGTCTTCCGCATAAATCTGACTTAATCAGGGTTAATCTGTGCAATCTGTGGCAGAAACGCTTCGCTTAAGTTGAATGAGCATTCTTTCGCATAAATGCGATTTAATCTGCGTTAATCAGCGTAATTAGCGGCAGTCTTCATTCCTAAGCGGCCAATAAGGCGAACATTGTTGTTCATGTGGTTCATAACGTGTGTTGTTTAAATGGTTTAAAAATATGTTTAACGTGTGGTGCTTTACCTAAAGCCCTTGTTACTTTACGTTACAAAGGTGAAACTACCGCCAACACTCAATCGGACAAAAAACGGGTAGAAACGAGTTTACCCGTTTTACCCGTTTGTACACGGATAATATTTTTAGTAAATTGCCTGAAATTTAAACCTATGACTGAGAAATTTTGCCTCTTTTGCGAAACACCCCTCAAAGGTCGCATTGATAAAAAGTTTTGTGACGACCAGTGCCGTACCGCCTACAACAACCGCATAAAAAGTGATGACAATTTTATGCGCAACATCAACAACATACTGCGCAAAAACCGGCTTATTCTAAAGGAACTGGTGCCCCCGCAGGAAGGCAAGCTAAAAGTAAGCGCACAAAAACTATTGGACAAAGGCTTTAACTTCCATTACCACACCCACCTGTACACCACCAAAACCGGTAATGTGTACCACTTTTGCTACGAGTACGGCTACCTCACCCTGGAGGGCAACTACCTCATGCTGGTGAAACGGGATGAGGAAAGGGTGTGAGTGCAAGTCAAAAGACAAACACCACAAAAACAAAGGATTATACGTTTCGAAAACGTAATTGTCACACAATAGAAAAACGCGGTCGCTTTTCACTTAAAATTCTTACTTTGCGGATTGAAAACCTAACATTATCAGTGATGAACTAACGAGGATAGAGCAGAGAAATATGTCATTAAACATACAACATTTAGAAAACGAAATAATAGACCAGTACCTCTACGATGAGCATTCAACTAGGCCTTGGATAATAGGATTTAGTGGAGGCAAAGACTCCACCATGCTTTTGCAAGTGGTTTGGAATGCACTCAAAAAAATAGAACCCAGCCTGCTCACCAGACAGATTTACGTTGTTTGCAATGATACATTGGTAGAAAATCCCCGAATTGTAAAATTTATAAACAAGACTTTAAATCGAATTCAGAAACAAGCTAACCTTAACGGTTTTCCAATAATAGTTCACCAAACAATGCCCAATCTTGAAAATACATTTTGGGTCAAACTAATTGGTTTAGGTTATCCCGCTCCAAATAAATTCTACCGCTGGTGTACTGAACGTTTAAAAATTGACCCGACAACCCGATTTATTAAAGAAACTGCTTCCATGAATGAAGAAGCAATAATCTTATTGGGCACAAGAAGTGCTGAAAGTTCAAATCGGGCGGCCTCAATTAAAAAACATGAAGTAAAAGGTCAAAGACTACGTAAACATCTATTACCAAATGTTTATGTATATGCACCAATAAAAGACGTCTTAACAAATGAACTTTGGCAATACCTCAATCAAGTCCCACCACCTTGGGGAGGTAATCACAAAGAATTAGTTACTCTTTATCGTAATGCCAATAGTGGGGATTGTCCACTTGTTATTGATGATACAACACCAAGCTGCGGTAACAGCCGTTTTGGTTGCTGGACATGTACCGTAGTAAACAAGGATAAATCAATGGAGGGATTGATTGATAATGGTGAAGAGTGGATGCAGCCTTTGGCTGATATCAGAAACTTTCTGATTGAGACCAGAGACAATCCTGAAGTTTGGAGAGAGAAACGCAGACGAAACGGAGAAATTTCTGAGAACCTTTGGGGACCCTACAAATTTGAAACCCGTGTTGAAATATTAAAAAGAATACTTAAAGCCCAAAAAACTATCGAAGAGACGGAAGGAATTGAACTGATAACACATCAAGAAATGGTGTTAATTCAGTATTACTGGTTTAGAGATTGCTATTTTAAAACCAAAGTTTCACAAGTCTATAATCGTGTCTTCAAAACTAAAATTGATATGAGCAAACAAGAAGAAAAAATCAAACAAGAAGCAGACTTGCTCAAAAAGTCATGCAAACAAGAACCAAAAGATGTCGAGTTAATTCAAGACCTTTTGGCTTTACAAAAAACCAAAACGCTCATGATTCGTAAAAGAGGCTTGCAGTCAGACATTGACAACCGCTTGAATCAATTTATTGAAGAACTAAAGAATCCCGCGAACACCTAAGCAATGATTATAAAAGAAATTGAACTGCACAACTTCCGCATTTACAAAGGCGGAAACACTATTGACCTAACAACTCAGGGTAAGAAAAATATCTTTGTTGTAAGCGGAAGAAACGGATTTGGTAAAACTACCTTCCTAATGTCAATGGTTTGGTGTTTATATGGCAAACAAATGCAAGATGTAGATGACCTCTACAAAAAAGAAATTGCTGACCAAGGTACATATGGAAAGTATATTGTCAACTCACTAAATAGGTTAGCAAAATCAGAAGGTGATGATACTTTTTATGTTTCAATAACTTTCACCGATGTAAATATACCGGAAGTACCTTGCAAGGAAATTAAAATAAAGAGAAAGTATTATAATACAAGTGCTGTTGAAGAAGTAGAAATTACGATTGATGGCTATCCAAGTGAGTTAGCTAAAGAAGTTGGTCAAGAGATTTTCATCAGAGAATTTATTATGCCAATTGAGATAGCTAAATTCTTCTTCTTTGATGCTGAAAAGATAGTAAGTTTAGCAGAGGTTAACACAGCTGAACAAAGAAAAAAACTAAGCCTTGCTTATTCTGAGGTCTTAGGGATTAAAAAGTATGAGAGTATTAAGACTGAGCTTGAAAATCTTCAGCTCAAGCTACGCCAAGATTCAGCAAGTGCTATTGAGAAAGGGCAATTGAAACAATTGGAAGCAGAAGTTGAAACATGTGAGGCAAGAATTGAAGAAAATCATAAGAAGATTGGAGAACTAAGGGAAAAACGAAACGAAAAGAACAAAGATTCACGAGACATTCAAGAAAAATTAATCAAAGCTGGCAGCTTAATTACTGTAGAAGAGCTACAACACTTACGAGACCAGGAAGATGTACTAACTAAGCGCCAAAACGACTTACAGAATGAACTCAAAGATTCATATGACATTATTCCATTTGCGATTGCTGGAGAGAAATTTTTAGATGTTAGTCGCCAACTCGAAAACGAAGCAAACCATAAAGCAGCACAATTCAAAAACGAAAATGTTAATGATGTTACCAATAAAATTTTAACCGATTTATTGAACATACCAAAACCAGATAAACTGGCAATTGATCATCAAGTGCATGATTTCTATTCAAGTGCATTTAAAACTCTAATCCGTAAACATTTCTTTTCCGACACAGAGGCATTACCTGAAGACTTTAGAGTAATACATGAATTTTCAGATTCCGAAAAAAATGAGTTACTCGCTGTTTTGAGTAATATTCGTTTATCGTTCCGGGAATCATTCAAAAGAATTAATGGAGATTTTAATCAAGCGAAAAATGAATTGAACGGAATTCGCAGACGTATTAAAGATGCAGAGGCCAATCAAGAAGACCCGATTATTGCAGAGTTCAGAAAAAACAAGGAAGAATTAGACAAAGAAATTATCCGCATAGATGAAACCATAGATTCATTGAATCGTGAAATTGGAGAATTCACTAACGAGAAAACTCAAAAAGGAAAATTGATTGAAACACTTTCACGCAAACTGAAAGTTTCAGAAAACAACCTTGAAAAAGATGCTATCATCACGAGAAACATCCAAAACCTTAAAGACTTTATCACCAAGTTCAAAGCCAAGAAAAAGGAATCGCTTGAAGAGCAGATTCTAAACGGACTAAACACTCTACTTCACAAAAAAGGATTCATTAAAAAAGTGGAAGTTGAAATAATTGGTGATGATATTGATATTATTCTGAAAAATGCCAGAGGTGAAGAAATCAAAAAAGAGTCGTTGAGTAAAGGCGAGCAACAAATGTATGCAACAGCTTTGCTCAGAGGGCTAGTGGAGGAAAGTGATATTCAATTCCCTGTTTTCATTGATTCGCCAATGCAGAAGTTTGATGAACAACATGCTGAAAATATTGTAAAATATTTTTATCCAAATATTTCAGAACAAGTGGTTATTTTTCCGCTTATCAATAAGGAACTGACCGAAAGAGAGTTCAATATTCTTTCAAAGCATATTGCACAAACCTACCTGATTAATAATATTCACGAAGACAAAAGTGAATTTCTAGCTCTAGAGCCAGATCAATTTATAAGTACCTACAATAGAATGTATAACAATGCTGATTAATCTACGAACATCCGAAGCGAACAAACCAGTTGTTCAGGAGCTAACCAAACGACTGAATCTTGGAACGGAAAACGTAGTTTCAAGAATTGCCTTTGCCTATTCCCTTTCAAAGGGCGTAAAACTTAGCCTTGAAAGTGATTTGAAAGACAGCAAAGGCAAGGAATACAAAGACGATATACTCTTCGGAAAATATCGTGATTATTATATCGCCATGATTTGCCAGCATTACAATCTGTATAAGTCAGACAAAGACATTGGCAGATACATAAAAATGCATATTGACCACGGTTTGACTTTAATGAACAAACTATTTGAAGATAACAAGAACTACTCTGGTCTTGATTTTCTTTTGGAAAATATTGAACGAGGAATTGAAAAACTAGAAGAAAACGATGTAACCAATGATGCTATCATTTTTGATGAGCAAACAAGACGCAACAGAGTTTCTAACAAAGATTATTTCACTGGAGGAATCAGAATCTTAGTTGGTAGTTCATTTGATGATGAAAAAATCTATTTCAATCTTAATGATACTTCCATTCATAACAATGCACACATAGCAGTTGCAGGAAATTCAGGCACTGGAAAAACCTATTTCGCGAACCGATTGCTAGAACAAGTGGTTTTGGAAACAAAAGGAGAAGTGAATTTTATTTTCCTTGATTTTAAAGGTATCACAGCCGAAGATGAAAAGGGAAACAGCGTGTTTTTCAATAAAACAAAAACCGAGTTAATCAAAGCACCTTACAAGCCCTTCCCTATCAATCCGCTTTCGTTCATTGACAATGTGAACGAGAAAAACAAAATCATGGGCATCAGCAAGTTTGTTGACATCATTACCAGTTACAGTAACATTGGTAAAAATCAACAGCAAACCTTGAAAGATGCAACCCGTGAGGTTTTTGCTTCAAAGAAAAATGGTCAATATCCTTCGTTCAGAGAGATCTACGATAAAGTAATTGAGATAGACGGTGACAAAGCAAGTACACTGAAGGAAGTGCTTCAAAGTTTGAGCGAATTAGATTTGTTTGAAACCAAAGTTGATTTGAAAAACAGTTTCTTGAACAAGAACTACTACATGAGTTTAAGTGGTGATTTGCCAAGAAACATTCGCTTCACTTCTGTTTTCCTTATCATTAATTACATCTACAACACATTCATGAACATGGACAACGCCCCGATTGAAGGAAAAAATCAGGGTATGCGATATGTGTTGTTGATTGACGAAGCACACGTAATTTTCAAAGAGAAGAAAAGCCAGGACCTTTTGGAAAAAATACTCCGTGAAATCCGTTCTAAGGGCGTTTCGGTGGTATTGCTTTCACAAGGCATTGAGGAATTTAATCAGCCATCGTTTGACTTTAGCAGCATGTGCGAAACCGCATTCTTGTTCGACATTAAAGACAAAACCAACTTAAAAATGATGCAGAAGTTTTTAGGCATTGGTGACAAAGACGGTCAGAAACTAAAATCAAGCATGGAGAAAATTCAGAAATATCAATTAGTTTCTAACCTTAAAGAGTTTAAGGTTGGAGAATTGTTTAAAGCTTAAAACTCAAACAAATGATGGACATTACAACAGTATTAGAAGTTCCTTTGAGTGACATCAAATTACAAGGAACAAATGTTAGAAGTGATTTAGAAACACCTAATTCGAAGGAAAACATTGTTGAACTAGCAGAGAATATTAAAATAAACGGTTTACTACAGCCAATTGTTTTAAGAGGAGAATTTGGAAAACCGCCCTATGATGTTATTGTTGGTCAGAGAAGATATTTAGCACACCTGCATTTAGGTGAGGAGAACATTAAAGCAACATTTTCAGGTGAGATAGACGATACTAGCGCCCTTCTTCTTTCCCTTTCCGAAAATATGTGCCGACAGGAAATGAACTATGAAGATATTTCAAATGCCATTACAACCCTTTACAAGCATTATGGAAATGATGAATATCAAGTTCAAAAACATACAGGGTTTAGCATCAGAATGATTAGAAGTTATGTTAAAATAGATGCCCATGCAACCGAAAAAATAAAATTACTTATAAAGGAAAATAAAATATCGTTATCCGATGCTAAAAGAGCGATTGATGCTTCCCAAGGTGATAAGGAAAAGGCAGATGTTTTGATTGACGAGTTAGTAAAACTATCAAAATATGAAAAGAAAAGGTTGGTTGAATCAGGAATGAATAATCCAAGTGCAAAAGCAGATGAATTAATTGCAACTGCAAAGCAACCAAAACTTGAAGAAACAATTATACTGAATCTTCCTAGAAAAGTTCATAAAGCACTTTTAGAAGCGGCTGAAAAACTATCAATTGACATTGAGGAGTTAACAGTTAATACGCTTGTTAATTGGTTAAAAACAAATGATTATTTGATTGAATCATGACACAAGAGGAATTAAATAAGGCCATTGCAAGAGTTATTTTGTCAACTAAAAGAAAAAGCAGGCAATATAACTTAATTGAAATTGCCTCTGATATACAGAAATTAAAGACATCACTAGGAAGTCTCAATGAAGTTGCTAATGTAATTGGTATTTCATCAGGGATGCTAAATCAATTTCTTAGTGTATTTAAACTACCAAAGAATGTTTTAAAGCTAGTAGAAGAAAGGAAAATTGATAGTGTTGCAATTGTTCATTATTTGTCTAAATACTCGAATGAAGATATTACACAGCTTTCAGACTTAATAGTTTCAAATAATTTATCAAGTCAAGACTTGAGAGTGCTACTTCCTTACAGAAAACAATTTCCTCAGGAAAAAGTGGTAGACTTAGTTGACAAACTGCATCAATCCAAGAATATCAAGGTTTCTGTAATACGAGTTTCTGAAGATGATACTTGCAAATCAATTGATGATTTAAATGATTTATTCGCAACTCAAGTTGGAGCAGAGAATATTATTGCAATAGAAATGAATAAGAAAAATATTGACATAAAAATATCGAAAAAGGGTGAAAAGATTCTTCGGGAAACGGCTAAAAAAAACAAATTATCCCTGCAAGAATTTATTTCTAAAATAATAAATTAACCATGCCAGAGAGTTATTTTAAAACGTTTCAAAAGGAGAAGTATGAAGAGATTAAGGCACAACTTCTCAATTACCGTCTTGACCCTTTTATAAGAGATAAGGAGTCTCAAGACGGTTCAAACAAAGGATTAATATTTCCTTTTGCAAGAGGATTAAGGTTTTCAGCATTATTAATCTATACAATTAGAGAAAGTTTATCAGGTTCTGACTTAGAAGTAAATTGGGGTCAGATTATTGACGATGATGGATATGCCTGTTCGGGAGAATGTGATATAATAATCCATAAAAAAGGGTATTATAAAAAATGGAATGGAAATGATGGAGGCAATCATATCATGGATTTCAGATTTATCGAAAAGGAAAATGCTGTGGCTGTAATTAGTTGTAAATCTTATTTAACTAAGACTACAATTGAAGAAGCTTATTGCCACAACATGTTAAAATTTGTTGATAAAATTTGGCTTTTTGCAGAGTGCTGTGGCCCTGAAAGTGTAGAATTAATTAGAACGAATTCTAAGACCATTGGCTATGAAAATTTTTGGTATCTATATACATGGAGTAGAACTACGGACCAAATTGTTGATGATGAAAATGGTTGGTATCATTTCATAGAAACAGTTAAAGCACTTAAAAAATAGTTTGAGCAAATTAAAAGATACGTGGACACCTATAGGGCATTCAGTGGTTTGCCCGAAACACGGACCTTTGGTTGATACTAAAAGGCATTGCCACAATATAGCTCGTTTCTTCCTCACTTCTGAAAATTACTATTCAAGTCCAATGTATTCGTGGTTTCAAATAGCTTCAGGAATCATGGAGGTTAAATATGCCAGTGATTTGCATGATGGTTCGATGTTCCAGTGTAACCCGACAATAGAATATGAACAAGCTAAATCTGATTACCATTCAAAATTAATAAGAGAGTTAACAATATTCAATTTTATCTGGGGTGGTTTTGAATCCTATTGCGATTCATCTCCTTTTACTCCTTGTCCATCAGAAAAAAGAAGAGGTTCTGTTAATTCCGTAAACCATTTTTTAAAGTTTACATTTCTTGATAAACACCCTGTCGTTCAGTTTTACGATGAGGTAATTGAACACTTTAAAAAATTACTCGATAAAAATCCTTGGCATGGAAAGTCAAATGAGTTGTTTAGCTCAGATACTTGCACTAGTGAAAAAATCTCGGGTCTAAAGGCGGTTTATAAAATCAGAAACTCATTTG
Organism: Bacteroidia bacterium; assembly: GCA_041675505.1. Taxonomy (GTDB): domain Bacteria; phylum Bacteroidota; class Bacteroidia; order UKL13-3; family UKL13-3; genus JAGPCK01. Next base: position 29,148 of record JBAYTR010000012.1, read on the forward strand.
CACATGGTGCTTTGAAATTTAGCGAACCAGATGGATGGAGTGATGTAAAGCCATTCGATATAGCTGTAATAAATACAAGCAGTAGGGTTTTACTAATGACTATGCAAATGCTTTTATTGTCAAGAACAAATAACTTAAAGTTCAAGGTTTCTCAATTGCATGAGTCAGATGAATTTGGTGTTTTAGCAGATAAATATCTTACGAAATTGCACCTGAAATCTTTTAAACACAGCTAATAATGACATTCATATACATATTTCTTTCAGCTCTTGCGATTCTCCTAATCGTAAACATCATTCTCACCTTAAAAACAGGTAAGAAAGAAGAGAGCAATGAATTAACCGAAATCAAATCTTCCATCGGAACACTTACTTCCAATCTGAAAGACACAGAGAAAAATCTGAAAGATGAATTTGTAACCAATAGAAAGGAAAGTGCAGAAACGGCAACAGGATTAAGAACTGAAATTGGGAATCAACTCAACAAATTCACACAAACATTTTCAGAACAATTAAGCACCCTAACAAAATCCAACGAAGAAAAATTAGAAGCCATCCGCAAAACCTTTGAAGAAAAATTGGTTGACTTTCAAAAAAGCATTGACACGAACAGCAAAGAGAGCAGAAATGAACTGAACGAAAATCTTGAAGCATTCAAAAAAGAACTGAACGATGCTTTGAAAGATTACAAAGAACGATTGAGAGAGCAGTTCACCGAATTTGAAAGAAGTCAGAAAATACAAAATGTTGCCAATAGCGAGAAAATTTCAGAACTCAAATTGAGTTTGGAAAAGTCGGTAAAAACCATGCAGGAAGGCAATGAGAAGAAGTTAGAAGAAATGAGAAAAACCGTTGATGAAAAACTCAACGAAACTTTAGAAAAACGCCTTGGTGAATCCTTCAAACAAGTAAGCGACAGATTGGAAGCCGTTCACAAAGGTTTGGGCGAAATGCAAACTTTGGCGGTGAGTGTAGGTGATTTGAAAAAGGTAATGAGCAATGTAAAATCAAGAGGCGTTTTGGGCGAATATCAGTTGCAAAACATCATTGAAGATTTGCTGACCAACGAGCAATACGAGAAGAATGTAAAAACAAAAGTTGGTAGCGGTGCGGTTGTAGAATTTGCCATTAAAATGCCAAACGGAAACAACTTGGAAAAAACCTTGTGGTTGCCCATAGATTCAAAATTTCCGAAAGAAGATTATGAAGCATTAGTAGATGCTTATGACAAGGGTGATGTAGATAAAATTGAGGAATACCGAAAAGCGTTTATCAATGGCATAAAGAAAAACGCCAAAGACATCAAAGAAAAATACATTGACCCACCGAACACTACCGAATACGGCATCATGTTTTTGCCTTATGAAAGTCTATTTGGCGAAGTACTTAGAGTTCCAGGACTTTTTGAGCAATTACAGAAAGACTATAAAATCACGATAACCGGCCCGACAACTTTGAGTGCCTTACTTAACAGTTTACAAATGGGCTTTAGAACTTTGGCTATTGAAAAACGTAGTAGCGAAGTTTGGGACTTACTTGGAGCAGTTAAAACAGAATTTGGAAAATTTGGCGGTATCATTGAGAAAACAAGAGATAAACTTGTTGCAGCAACCAAAGAACTCGACAGCACTGGAGTAAGAACAAGAACCATAGAACGAAAACTTAGACAAGTTCAAGAATTACCAGCAGCCGAAACAAAATTGATTTTGGATGCAAGTCAGGAAGATGATTCAACGGAAGAAATTTAGAAATCATGGCAAAAACATTTCATAAAGCAAAACCAATTATTCCGCTTTCAGAATTTCTTGAAAAGGCAAGAAAAGTAAAATCTTTTACCAGTTCTAACGGCAGACGATATGAAGTTCAGAGAATTGAAAATGATGAAATGTTTTTTCTCCGCTTAGACGCTAAGTCAGAAGAAGAGTGGAGTATGAATTTGAAAGAAGTTTACAGGGCTTATAAAGAACTTGAAGATTTTGCAACGGTAAATTTCAAACCTTTTGTTCCTATTACACATTCACCTGCAAGAGGATTGTTGTTGAATTTGGGAATGTTGGAGTAGTTATTTCTTTTGCTTCAAGACACTTTCAGCAGAATATAAAAAAGCGTTTCCTTGTTTTGTAAATTTCAGTTTACCTGCTTCACGCAGGTGCATCACATCACAAGCACGAATTTTCAAGGTTTTCATTACCTCTTTGCTTTTGAGCCATTGTTTCTCCATTACTTCAACCTTTTCAACCCCTTCGCATTTACCAAACTTTTCATTTGGGTAATGGCAATTTGGTTGAGTTGTAATAGTCTTTCTTTTTGTATTAAACCCTGATGAATTAAAACGGCATTAATACTTTCAAGATTCGATAACACAACTAATTGCTCAATTGTGGCATGGTCTCGGATATTTCCTTCAAGCTTAGGGTTGGCATCTCGCCATTCTTTGGCGGTTATTCCAAACAAAGCCACATTGAGTAAATCAGCTTCTGTAGCATAGGTAAGGCTAGCTTGTTTGCTCGTGATAGTATCAGGAATCAGTTTTTCTTTGATAGCATCGGTGTGTATGTGATAGTTCACTTTGGCTAAGGTGCGTTGCAGGTTCCACTCTAGTTGGAGGCGGTTGTTTTCGTCTTCTTTCAGTCGTTGAAATTCTTTGATGAGGTAAAGTTTGAATTCCGGGCTAATGGCAGAACCAAATTCAAAGGCTATATCTTTATGTGCATATGTACCTCCATATCTTCCCGCTTTAGAGAAAATACCTATTGCATTGGTTTTTTCAACCCATTGCGTTGGGCTTAAAACAAACGAAGGTAACCCCGCTTGAGTTTTAAAGTGGTCGAATTCGACCACTTTAAAATTAGGATTATAAATTCTTTCCCAAGTGCCTAAAAATTCGAGTGTTGTTCTGGTTCTAATCCAGTTTTTAATAACATCAGCAGCTCTTGCAGTATCTGATTTTGCCTGAGCCATATCAGTAATGCAAATATAATCTTCACCATTAAATGTAGCAATACCAACTTCAACTGATTGTACTTCTATCTTTTTAAGCTTTGTCATACATCTTCTTATTTAACGTTTCAATAACCTCGAATTCGGGGCAATTAAATTCCGGACTATTGATTTACCATTGCTCTCAAATTATTCACAACAGTTTTCACAGCATCAATCACCATATCCATTTCCTTTTTTGTGTTAAACTTTCCAATAGAAAAACGAATAGAGCTAAATGCAGCAACTTCATCTAAGCCCATTGCAGTTAAAACGTGAGATGGTTCTATGGATGCAGAAGTGCAAGCACTTCCATTGCTCACAGCAATTAATGGCAAATCGTTTTCAGGATTACTTAAACCCATGATGATTGCATCGGAATCAGCACCACGAAACAGCATGTTTGAAGTATTGAATAATCGTGATGAAGTGTTTCCATTCACAGAAGTTCCTGCAATTTTGAGTAACTCGGCCTCTAAATAATCTCTCAAATCAGCAATGCTTTCAGCGTTTTTAGACAAATCTTTTTTTGCAATGGCACAAGCTTCACCCAAAGCAACTATACCTGGGACATTCAGCGTTCCGCTTCGCAGACCTTTTTCATGACCGCCACCATGCAACAGTGCAGGTATTTTGACACGATTCACTCTTTGACGAACATACAAAGCACCAACTCCCTTTGGAGCATACAATTTATGACCGCTAAGACAAAGTAAATCAATGCCTAGTTCATCCACATTGACAGCTATTTTTCCGACTGCTTGTGTTGCATCCGACATGAATAAAGCACCAATACCATGCGACAGTTCAGCAATTTCTTTTATCGGTTGAATGACTCCTGTTTCGTTGTTGGCAAGCATAATGGATACTAAAATGGTATCATCACGTAAGACAGATTTGAGTTCATCCAAATCAATCAAACCATCTGACTTAACAGACAAATAAGTGACTTCAAAACCTTTGGTTTCCAAATATTGGCAGGTATCTAAAACAGCACTATGTTCAGTTGACACCGTAACAATGTGCTTACCTTTTGATTGGTAATTTTCAGCAACACCTTTAATGGCAAGATTTATCGCTTCGGTTGACCCACTTGTAAAGATAATTTCATGTGCTTCTGCTCCAATTAACTCTGACACTTGAATTCTTGCAGCCTTGACAGCTTCGTATGCATTGACACCAAAAAGATGGGTGCTATTGGCATTTGCAAACTCATGGGTAAGAAACGGCATCATCGCATCCAAGACCCTTTTATCAATTTGGGTGGTTGCGTTATTATCTAAGTAAATAAGTTGTTTATTCTCCATTAGTATTTAGCAAAAATAATGAAATCTTACCACCCACCACCTATTGGGGTTTATACTAGAATTGCGTTACTTCGTACAACTAGAACACCATGTTACATCTGCATCAGGTTCACAAGCCGCTCAAGCCAACATTACAATGACAGAAAATCTCAATAAAGACAAAATTCATACAAACAAAAAAGCCTTTCAAAGCCTATTTTTGAGGAACTGAAGTTGGCTATAATTAATACTATGGATAAAATTAAACAGCTGGTAAAATGAGCAACATTAAATTATTTGAAAGCAAAAAAGTTCGCACCCATTGGGATGAGCGAAAGGAAACATGGTATTTTGCTATTGTAGATGTAATAGCCATTTTAACTGAAAGCGAGAACCCACAAGTGTATTGGCGTGTTATGAAAAAACGACTTTTGGCAGAGGGAAATGAAACCGTTACAAATTGTAACGCTTTGAAAATGGAAGCCCCTGATGGCAAAATGAGGATGACTGATGTGGCAGACACTCAACAGTTACTCAGGCTTATCCAATCAATCCCTTCGCCTAAAGCTGAACCCTTTAAACAATGGCTGGCAAAAGTAGGCTACGAACGTATGCAGGAGATTCAAAACCCTGAAATGAGTTTGGAAAGAGCCAGAGAAAATTGGCAAAAATTGGGTAGAAGCGAAAAGTGCCTGCCTGCCGCGGCATAGCAGGCAGGGATTCAGCAACGAATGACAGGGCAGGAATGCTTAGCAACCCTGACAGGGCTTTATTCTTCCGAATAAAGCCCTGTCAGGGTTAGGGTTGTAATGAGTGGATAGCAAGAAAGCCCAAAAAACAAAAATCCCCGATAGTTTGCACTACCGGGGATTTTTTATGATTACGTTTCTATGGGTTACTTAACAGCAGCCTGGAACAATGGGTTATCAAAGAATGCGCGGAATTCTAAATCTTCAGCAGCATATTTTTTAGCGGTGTTTAAATCACCACCTTCTTCTTTTGCTTTTTGGATAGAGCGGGTAAGGTTGCTGCTCATCAACTCAGCATTGTTCATGCGGGCACCTACAATAGCCATCAGGTAATAGCTGTAGGCATTCTGGTTATCGGGAGCAATTTTTTCCAGAATCTTTTTAGCTTCTTCAGGCTGTTTGTTCAACAGGTAAGCTAAAGCTATGTTGGCTTTAGGCTCACTTGCTCCGCTGAATTTAGTGATGGCATCGCTGTAGTTACCTTTTTGAATGGCCAATATACCCAAGGCATAGTTGGAACCTGCTTTAGCAAATGCATCAGCAGCTTTGTTGCGCATGTTGTTGTATAAGTAACATACACCCATGTTGTGCCATACAGTGCTGTTGTTGGCGTTTAATTTATCAGCTTCTTCTAATGAAGCCATAGCCTCCTGGAATTTGTTCTGCATCATTAACACCACGGCTTTATCGTTGTGCATTCTCCAGTCGCCAGGGAAACGTTTGTTGTAGTAGTTAGCAATCATCAGTTTGTTATCCAAACCGGGAACTACGTAACCCAAGTGGTACAATTCAGAGGCATTTAAACTGTCATACTTTTGAGCCAGTACCAATGCTTTGATTTCCTCTTCAGAACGCAAAGGAGTTGAACCTAAAACGGTAAGTGAAGATCTGCGCAGTGTAGGGAACACATCGCTGATTAACCAATCGTATGATTTGCGGTGGTTGTTACGCAGCATTTCCTCACGTTGATCATCGCTGATGGATTTGTTGTTGATGATAGCCAACATTTCATTTTTATCAGCACGGTCGCTGGCTTCAACAGCTTTGCGTAAGCCGTCCCAATCTTCGTTCACTTCAAAATTCATAGTGAAATTAGAATCGTTCACCTGAGCAAATCCTAATTTTTTGAGTTCTTTTTTGAAGTAAGCATAGCTGGCATCCGAACGGCTTTTAGCCAGTCCGCTGTTGCGTTGTAACTCTCCATCAGGTGAGGCAAAAGAAGTTAATTTAACACTTCCGGGAACGAAAGTAGGGTTCTTTTTAAGAATTTTCTTCAGTTCTTCAATCTGGCCTTTGTTAGTGAGTTTGGCTTTTTTGAGTCCGAAAGCCAAATCAAATTTAGCTTTATCCTGAGCAAAGAATATGTCAACAGATTTTCCGTTAATTTCAGCTTTGTACACGTCACCGGCAGTACGCGGGGCAACATCATTGCGCACCAGTAAAGAGGTGGTGATGGTACCTTTGGCCAGTTCACGTACTACACCTTCCACGCTGTTCATGGATACGTAGTCGGCACCTTTTTTCAGGCTGAAACCTGACATTAAGCGGGCTGAGCGCATATCGGCTGTGTATTTGAACTTAGAAGCGTACGTAACCTTACCTCCGGTTTTAGAATCCACTTTCACATCCACCGGCTCTTCTGTAGCAGAACCGCCAACTGTCATGGAACGTAGCGTTACCTCTCCATCTTTACCGGTTTTAAGCACGGGCTCAAAACGAAGGGCAGCTTTAGAGTTGATAGACTTTTCAGGTACTATAGCAGTAATAACTACGGCAACAGAATCGCCATGTACCTCAAGCACTTCGGGCTCAACCTGATAGCGGTTTTTACCCATGTTGTTCTTCACGCTACAGCCGTAAAGGGTTACCAAACCGGCAACGGCTAAAGCACCTGCATTCCTGAGAATTAATTTCATATTTAGTGAATTTTTTGGTGGTGAACGATTAAATTTGAGCGCGAAATTATAAAATAATTCCACTTGTACCTAATTAAAATCAAAGGAAAAGCCAAAATCCCCGACTATGTCCAGCTCAGGGACGAGAATTTCACGCTAATAGCCTACTTTCGACTGGACAGGCCTGAACGGGCCCTTACCAAGTGCGGTATGGAGGAAAAACAACAGCTGATATTGGACGAGTTGAATAAAATACCCTTCGGGAAGATGCATAAATTTGAGCTATGAGCAACGAAAACACGGAAAAAGAATCCATCATTGAGTTTGAAGGGGTTGACATTTACCAGCAAAACAACCTTATTCTGCATGGGGTAGCGCTGCATGTATACAAGGGCGACTTTTGTTACCTGATAGGCAAAACCGGCAGCGGTAAATCATCTTTACTCAAAACACTTTACGGAGAGTTGCCTGTTTACGAAGGAAAGGCCAGTATAGCAGGTTTTGATTTGGTTACACTAACCCAAAAGGATGTCCCCTTTTTGCGCAGAAAACTGGGCATCGTATTTCAGGATTTTCAGTTGCTTACAGACAGAAGTGTGTTTGAAAACCTGGAGTTTGTGCTTAAAGCAACCGGATGGAAAGACAAGAATGACATCAAAAACCGCATTACCGAGGTGCTGGATATGGTGGGTTTGGCCACCAAAGACTTTAAAATGCCCCATGAACTTTCAGGCGGAGAGCAGCAACGTGTAGTAATTGCCCGTGCCCTGCTTAATCAACCCGAATTGATACTGGCCGATGAGCCTACCGGAAATCTGGACCCTGAAACATCAGATGAAATTATGAAATTGTTGCACAGCATTGCCGCCAACGGAACCGCTATTCTGATGGGCACACATGATTACCGATTGATTGATAAGTTCAACAGCCGCATCATAAAATGTGATGGCGGTAAAATAATTGAGAACTTTAAGTTTTAAGCCGGAATATTTGCTCAGAGAGCATACGCGCATTCTCCACATTGCAAAAACGTTCTTCCAATAACTGCTGCCGTTGGGCCAACAGGTTGCTGTCGAATGTCATGCCCATCAGCTTTTTTACTTCTGCTCTTATCTGCTCGGGCTTGTCTTTTACAATACACAAAGATTCCAGCCCGGTGCTTTTTACCATAAGCGAATTCACCAGACAAAATTTCCCTTTGTACAACGCATTAATCAATTTGAGTTTAATACCCGTTGCCTGAAAAGTAGGCAATAAGTTAACATGCGCCTTGCTGATAAGCGCATCAATTTGCGCGGTGGTTAAGGAAGGCTGAATGGTAACGTTGCTGCGTTCTTCCACCAGTTTAATCAATTCATCAGAAGGATTGTTGCCTGCAATAACCAGAGGCACATCCAAATCATTAAACACCTCGCGCAGCAGGAATCGGGCGGCTACGTCATTCTCCCCTACGCCCAGATTACCGTGGTACAAAACAAACGGTTCGTCTTCTGCTGAAATTTGCACCTTCTCATTGGAATGAAAAGCCGGCAGATAAAATACACCTTTGAATTTTTTGTTGAGGTAAGCATAATCGGCCGGAGAAATAGCCGCGATTAATTGAGCATGATGCAATATTTTCTCATACGAACGAAGATTCTGCGACTCCACTTTGAAAAAATATTTCTTAAAAAAACTACGTTCACTTTCTTCCAGCTTGGCGTAGTACTGGTGCTCGATGTTGTGCATGCGCACTACCTTAATGCGATCTTTCAGCAGCTTGTCTGCCAAATGGTAAGTGGTGTGCAGGCCTTCAAATAAAATGGGGTAATCGTCATACAACAAATTGCGCAACAGCGTATCGTCATTGCGTGTGCTCACGATGTAAGGCGTTTTACCAATGAAGGGATTTTTATACGTACGTCTTTTGTAATAATGCACCTCGTGGCACAGTTGGCTCAACTCTTCTGACTCGTTTCGTCCGTAATGGAATGCGTGCAAGTGTACCTTGATACCCAACTGGTGAAGTGCTTTGATTTTATAAAACACATCAATGACCCCGCCATAGTTAGCCGGATACGGAACATCAAACGAGATAATATGTAGATGCTTTTCAGCAGTTTTCATACAGTTGAATCAACGCTTTTTCTTCGTGTTGCCAGTTGTACACTTGGCGTGCCTGCAAACACTGTTGGCGCAAGGTAGCATAAAATGCCGCATCATCCAAAAGCCGGGTGATACAGGCGGCAATAGCTTCTACATTAGCCTCGCACACCACTCCTGTGGCATAGTGGTTAAGTATGGCCTTGTACTCAGGAAAAGGCGGATTGAGCGAAGGCACAGCGGCATGCATGTAGTCAAAAAATTTATTGCTTAGTGAATAGTAGTAACTCTGCCCTGCATGGTGCAATAAATTGTAGCCCAAAAAAGCTTGCTGTGTAAGTTGCTTCAACTCCTGCGGATTTACATAGCCTAAAAATTCTACCTTATCCTGTAAGTGCAACTGCTTTACTTGTTCGCGCAAAGCTGTGCTTAAGTCTCCTTCCCCGGCCAGTTTTAACTTTAAAGGAAGTTGTGGCATAGCCGCTATTAACTCTTCCAATGCACGCCCTTCATTAAGGGCACCCTGGTACAAAATAAACTTTTCGCTTGCGACAACTTCAGTAGCCTGTTCCTGCCACACCGGTACATTTCTGATGGTGCTGAAAGAAGTACCGTACCTGCGGCCCATTTCAGCAGCCAACGTTTCACTCACCGTATACTTCGTTTTTACTTTAGGATAAAAGGTACGTTCTACCCATTGCCACACGCGTTGCACCATTTTTCTGCGGGCTACTTCGGGCACTTCTGAAAAATATTCGTGTGCATCATACACTATCTTTTTGGAGCGCATCCTGCTCACTAAAAAAGAAGGGACCAACGTATCTGCATCTACCGGAGCAAGAATATCTACCCGCTGAAAAATTAAAAAGAAAAACAGGCGCAGGTTGTATTCGATATAAAACAGTTTGCCTTTGTTGAAAAAACACGATAGTCTCTTTTGCTGAAAAGTAGTTGTTGCAAGTGGCTTGGATGTGGGTAAAATCCTGCCTACCAGCAGCACTTCAAACCCTGCACCCGCAAGCGAAGAACAAATGCGCTGCATGCGTTGGTCATGCACCAGATCATTGATTACCGTACAAACTATTCGCTTTTTTTCTTCCACACCAATTGTCCTTTTTTATTCGGTTGAATTAATAAATGCTCCTGTGCCAGTTGAACTAATTTTAAAGCCTGCTCAGGTTTCAAAGGTAAGGCAGCAACCACCTGTTGTGTATCGAGCGGTTGTTGCAACAATGCTTCCAGTTTTGTGAGTGCCTGCTCAAATCCTTTTTCATCCAGTTCTGTCTCGTGCAAAGCTAAGCACACATCACATTGCCTGCACCAGTTTTGATTGGGTTCATTAAAATACTGCAACAGGTAACGACTACGGCAGTTGCGGTATTGTGAGGCAAAGTCGAGCATGGTGGTTAATTTCTCTGTGGCCACCTTATGCCTGAATTGCATCAGTTTGCGGTTAATACCCAGATTAGCGGAATCTAACCTTTCAGTTAAATACGTTAGCCTTGGAGCATCGCTGCTTTCAATATAATCCACCACCTGTTGCTGATGAAGTTGCTTGAGCCAGTTCATCACTTGCTTTACGGGTAGCTTCATTTTAGCGGCAACATCGTCTTCATGAATTTGGGTATATTCATCAAACATACCTCCGTACAAACGCAGCAACATTTTAATAAACGCATCAAACTGTGCATTAGCTACCTGAAAACGATACAACTCCATGTTGTTAACTCTGAAATGTAATTTCGAAGGTTGATGAATAGCATCCGACAATTGGATGTAAGCATCCTGCTCTAAAATTTTAAGTGCATGGTACACCGTTGCAGGCGGTAGTTTATACGTAGTACTGAATTGTGCTATGTCAAAAGGAAAAGTTTGAAACTGTGCCGCACCCACGGCAATGTTGAGGTAAGAACCCAACAGGTGGTACACGCGTCTTACGGTGGCCTCATCGGGCAAACTCAATTTTAGTTTATGCAATGCGGCTGTTTTATCCGCATCATTGTATAACAGTATGGCAAATGATTTTTGCTCATCACGTCCTGCCCTGCCTGCTTCCTGGTAATAGGCTTCCAAACTATCGGGCGCTTCATAATGCACCACAAAACGCACATCGGGTTTATCAATGCCCATACCAAATGCATTGGTACAAACCATCACCCTGATTTTATTATTTTTCCAATCGTGTTGTTTTTTCTCCCGCTCTTTGTGTTGCAAACCTGCATGGTAAAAATCTGCGGCTACACCATGCTTGTAGAGCAGCTGTGCCAAGGTTTTGGTTGATCTACGATTGCGCACATACACCAATCCCGTGCCTTTAATCTTTTTGCATATCTCCACCAGTTTGCGGTCTTTGTCCTCCACCTGCCGCACATGGTAATGCAGGTTGGTACGCTCAAAACTTTTTCGAAAAGCGTTCTTTGTTTTAAACTTCAGTTTCTCCTGAATATCTTCTACCACATCCTGCGTTGCACTGGCTGTTAAAGCAATCACAGGCACCTTGGGCAACAGTTCCCTAACCTCAGCTATCTGTAAATACTCAGGTCTGAAATCATAACCCCACTGCGAAATACAGTGTGCTTCATCAATGGCCAGCAGATTAATGTTCATCCGTTTTACACGTTCGCGAAAAATATCTGTAGCCAAACGCTCAGGCGATACATAAAGAAATTTCACATCACCGTATACACAGTTATCCAGTAGTCGGTCAATTTCACGAAAGCTCATACCTGAGAATACGGCAATCGCTTTAATACCTCGTTTTTGCAGGTTATCTACCTGATCTTTCATTAAGGCAATTAAGGGAGAAACCACCAGACACAAACCCTCCTTAGCCATTGCCGGAACCTGAAAACACAGGGATTTACCTCCGCCTGTAGGCAATAAAGCCAGGGTATCTTTACCGGATAGCACAGAGGTAATAATCTCCTCCTGCAAGGGTCGGAATTGCGAATAGCCCCAGTACTGTTGAAGAATGGTGTGCAATTGGTTTTCAGCCATGGTGTATCAGAAAACCAAAGTACATATTTCAGTTGAATTAATTAAGTGATTCCAGACTTTTTTGCAAAGTAAGAATCTTGGCTTCGGCATCTGCTTTTTTCTGACGCTCCTTTTCCACTAACTCAGGCTTGGCATTGGCCACAAATTTTTCGTTACTGAGTTTGGCATCTACTGATTTGAGGAAACCATTCAGGTACTCAATTTCAGTGGCAATCTTGCTGCGTTCAGCCACGGCATCTACTTCCAGTTGCAGGTGAACATACACCTCATCAGTGTGTACCTGCACCAGTATGGTTTGTGCAGGTGATTCAGTTACCCAGTGTATTTGCACTACGTTGGCCAGCTTCTTTATCAAAAACTCGCAGGTTTGATACGTCTGCGGAGCATCAGAACGAATGGAAACATCAAAAGCTTCCTTCGGACTCAAGCCTTTCGCATTTCTTAAATTTCTGATTTGCGTAATGCAGTCAAACACCCTGGACAAATCCATTGCTTTCGCATTGGTGCTTTTAGGATACGCAGCCATACAAATACTTTCTCCTGCTTTGCGCTCACCCATGTGTTGCCAAAGTTCTTCTGTAACAAAAGGCATAAACGGATGCAACAAACGCAACAAGGTATCGAAGTGATTTACCGTTGCCTCATAGGTACTTTGGTTAATGGGTTGCTGGTAGGCCGGCTTAACCATTTCGAGATACCAGGAACAGAAATCGTCCCAAATAAGTTTATACGTATTCATCAACGCCTCACTCAAACGGTAATCGCTGAATTTTTCTTCAATATCTTTTAAGTTATCATTCAAACGGCCTTCGAACCACTGCGCTGAAAGTTGATTGCTTTCTAATATGTCAGCTGTAAACTCACTATCGGGTTTTACTTCCCAACCTTTTACCAAACGGAAAGCATTCCAAAGTTTGTTGCTAAAATTACGGCCTTGTTCAACCAGAGATTCATCATACAAAATATCATTACCCGCTGGTGAACACAGCAGCATACCCATGCGCACGGCATCAGCACCGTGCAGGGCAATCAAATCGAGCGGGTCGGGCGAGTTACCCAAACTCTTACTCATTTTCCTCCGCTGTTTATCGCGTACAATACCGGTGTAGTATACATTGCTGAACGGCTTCTCGCCCATCCACTCATACCCGGCCATAATCATACGGGCCACCCAGAAGAACATAATTTCCGGAGCAGTTACCAGATCATTGGTGGGATAGAAATATTTAATATCAGCATTACGGTTGGCCTTTACATTTTCTTTCGAAAGATCACCTGAAGGCAAGCCATCAAATACTGTAACGGGCCATAACCAGGAACTGAACCAGGTATCTACTACATCATCGTCCTGTTTGATTTGGGCAGCAGTTAACTGCTCTCCTTTTGCACTAAACAAAGCCAGAGCTTCCTCTTCAGTTTTAGCTACAACAAAATCTCCCTGCTCATTGTACCAGGCCGGTATACGCTGCCCCCACCATAACTGACGGGAGATGCACCAGTCTTTAATATTATCGATCCAATGTTTGTAGGTATTTTTCATTTTAGCCGGATGAAACTTAATTTCATCACTCATCACCGCATCCAATACCTGCGGGTTGCGGGCAATAAAAGCCTTCATATCTACAAACCATTGCAAACTCAGGCGGGGTTCAATTACTGCACCTGTGCGTTCGCTGGTACCCACCTGATTTTTGTACTCTTCAATTTTTTCTATATGTCCGGCTGCTTCAAGGTCAAGCGCAATTTGTTTGCGTACCTCAAAACGATCTTTGCCTATGTAACGGGCATCTTCTGCCTTCTCATTAAGGGAAGCCTGTTCATCAAGTATATCAATAACGGGCAGGTTGTATTTAGTGCCCAACTCGTAGTCGTTACGGTCATGAGCGGGTGTTACTTTTAAACAACCCGTACCAAATTCCATGTCTACATATTCATCAGCAATCACCGGAATTTCGCGGTTGATAAACGGCACGCGTACTTTCTTTCCCACCAGATGTTTGAAACGCTCATCATTCGGATTTACACATATGGCAGTGTCGGCCAAAATAGTCTCCGGACGTGTAGTGGCAATTACCAGAAATTTATCCGGACTATCAGAAAGAAAATACCTGATGTAATACAGCTTCGAATTAACCTCTTTAAAAATTACCTCCTCATCACTCAAAGCCGTTTTGCCTTGCGGATCCCAGTTCACCATGCGAAGTCCGCGGTAAATAAGTCCTTTCTTATGCAGGTCGATGAATACATCCGTAACAGCTTCACTCATGGAAGGGTCCATGGTAAAACGCGTTCGTTGCCAATCGCAACTGGCACCCAGTTTCTTCAACTGCTCCAGAATAATCCCTCCGTATTTTTCTTTCCAACTCCACGCGTGTTTCAAAAACTCCTCACGTGAAAGGTCAGATTTTTTAATTCCTTTCTCCCGCAGCATTTGCACCACTTTAGCTTCGGTGGCAATGGAGGCATGGTCGGTACCCGGCACCCAGCAGGCGTTTTTGCCCTGCATACGTGCTTTACGTATCAGTACATCCTGAATGGTGTTGTTGAGCATATGCCCCATGTGTAACACCCCGGTAACGTTTGGCGGAGGAATGACTATGGTAAACGGTTCCCGGTTATCGGGCTCAGCATGAAAATAATTCTGCTGTAGCCAGTAGGCGTACCATTTGTCTTCTACATCTGCGGGGGAATACGTTTTAGGGAGTTCCATGTGGTAATTATGCTGTTGATGGTTAATGCTGCGAAAATAAACTGTAATGGGTCAATTGGAAAGAGAAATGTAAACGGCTGTAAGTTCAGAACCGGCACAAAACAAAAAGCCCCGGCTTGGAAGGCCAGGGCTGCTTGTATATAAAAAAAATCAACCTCTTTTCTCTTTGATGCGGGCCTTTTTACCGGTAAGTTCACGTAAGTAGAACAAACGAGCTCTTCTGACTTTACCACGCATGTTTAATTCAATTTTGTCAATGTTGGGGCTGAACAATGGGAAAATACGCTCAACACCTACACCGTTTGACATTTTACGTACGGTGAAAGTGGAAGACATACCTGAGTTTCTGCGTTGCAATACAACACCTTGAAACAGCTGGATACGCTCTTTAGCACCTTCTTTAATTTTATAAGAAACGGTAACAGTATCACCGGCTTTAAACTCTGGGAATTTCTTTCCTTCTAAGAATTCGGTTTCAACCAATTTAATTAAGTCCATACGTATGTTGTCTAAAAATTGAGGTGCAAAGGTAAACGAAATTTTTATTTCATCAACGTTTTCCTCAAAATTCCTTTATCAATCTTCCTTACCCAACACTTTACGGATGGCTTTGGCTTTGAGCAGGCATTCTATATATTCTGCCTCAGGATCAGAGTCATAGGTAATGGCACTACCTACTTCGAAGGAAAGTAATTCTTTTTCACTGTTATATAAAATACTGCGAATCACTACGTTAAAATCAAAATCATCTTCAGGCGTAAAGTAACCTACAGCCCCTGAATACAGCCCCCTTTTGCTTTGTTCATACTGCTCTATCAACTCCATAGCTCTTATTTTGGGTGCTCCGGTCATTGATCCCATAGGAAAAGCATTGCGGATACTATCAACCGTATTGACCTCCTCCCGAAGTTGGCCGCTAACCGTAGAAATCATTTGGTGCACCTGCGGAAAGGTATAGATTCCGAAAAACTCATCTACTGTTACAGTTCCGGGTATGCAGGAACGGGATAAATCATTCCGCACCAAATCTACAATCATCATGTTTTCAGCCCGTTCTTTCTCGGAGTGCAGCAACTCCTGTTTCAGTTGCTCGTCCTGCTCTCTGTTTCCGCCCCTGCGAATGGTGCCTTTTATGGGTTGCGAAATCAGCTTTCGTCCTTCTTTGCGCAAAAAACGCTCAGGGCTGGCACACATCAGGTAACAGGAATCAACCTGTAGATAGGCTGCAAAAGGAACCGGGGAAATACGGCATAAATGCTGAAAAGTGCTGAACGGGTTAAGCCGCGCTTGCTCTGCATAAAACTCCATGCAGTAATTGAGTTCGTACACATCCCCCTCTACAATATGCTGAATGATACTTTGTACATGGCTGAGGTAAAGTTCTCTGCTTACTGTTGCTTTTAGTTCACCTGTCTCAGGTACAACAATGGTTTCGCTAACCTGTAGGGTTTGTATCTGTTGCCACAACTCCTCTGCCTGCTCAGCATACGTGAAAATATGCAGACAATTTTGGGAGTCGATGCCAGCTACATGCAGTGGTTCAAAGAAAAAACTTTCGGGGAAACCTGTTTTGTCGGGATGAGTGGAATGGAGTCCGGGTTCAACCGTATTCTTCAAATCATAGCCCCAATAACCAAAGAGCCAGTCCTTTTTCTGTTCGCGGTACTCTTTTACCGCATTAAAGGCATCAGCACCTGTAAATACTCCGGCTTTTTCTCCGGCAGCTACCAATGTTTCCCAACTGTGATGCCCGGCTGTTGCTCCTTTTCCATTGCTGTTTAACACCACAGCCGGGTGAAATGAGGCAGCCCACAACTGCAGTTTAGCCGCAGCAGTATGTGCCTCTTCGGGTGTAAGTTGAACGGAAAATATTCTTCTGTGGGCAACCATTTGCACAATTTTTGTGTCATGCAAAGCAAATAAACTTCTGTGAATTGTTAACTTTGTAAAAAATAAAAGATCATGACTAAAAAATTACTTTTTGCTTTTGCCACACTTTTAGTAACAGGTGCAGCTTTTGCGCAACTTTCTGTTACCCCTAATCCTTCTAACGGCCGTGGTTCAAAAGATGGCATTATTAAATGTGACGGTAAGATAAAAAATAACTCTTTAACAGACTCTATTTTCACCTGGATACGTTTCCAAAACTTACCCTCAGGTTGGACGTCACAAATTTGTGACCCTATTACTTGCTGGTCTGATGCCGTTGACAGCAGCACCTTTGAATTAAAAACAGGTGACTCCAACATACTTTATATGCAGTTGAACCCTAACGGCACATACGGCAGCACCACAGCAAAGATTTACATATATGCTCAAGGCAAGCGCAGTTTGGGCGATACCATTTATTACAATGCTGAAACATGGGCCGTATCATCAAGAGCAGTTTCTTCTAAAGAATTGTCATTTTATCCGAACCCTGCCCAAACAGAAATCAACTTCCGCTATGATGCCAAAACACCAGTAAGAGGTGAGATTTATAACATTATAGGAAATAAGGTAAAATCCTTCTCGCACAACTCGTTTATCACCTCGGTGAACATCGAAGACTTACCTAAAGGCATGTACATTGTAAGAATGTATGACGGCAACAAAACCATCACCAAAACTTTCAACAAAAACTAAGTTACATCCTTGATATTATTCAGAAAGGCCGCCCTTGGGGTGGCCTTTCTTTTTTATGCTTCCCCCAACTCCATAAATAATAATGCCCCAAAAGAAAAAATCGTGATGTATTTCTAAAATTCTTTAATAGCTTTGACTAAACAAACAGAAATAGAATGAAAAAAATAATTACAAGCTTTTTGTCGGTATTCGCAATGGCAACCTCCTTTGCGCAGTACTACTATGTTCCCTACACTGATGCAAAGAAAAACCCCGGTGGTTTAAACAATGCTGATGTGGAGTATCCCGTAGGTGGTGGTATCAGCGCAGGCTGGACAACCGTTTTAGCCGGTAACAAAACTACTCCGGCATGGGGTAAAGGCAAACTTCCTTTTGCATTCGATTTTAATGGCAATGCACAGGATTCATTCTCCATCTCCAGTTCAGGAGTACTTACTTTCTCGGCTGCTGCAGCCTCTACCGCTGCACCTGCTTATGCCAGCGTAGCATTACCTTCAGCTACCATTCCTGATAACTCAGTATGTATTTTAGGATTGCAAACTGCTGGTAACAATAGCAACTATGCCAATATAGTTAGTAAAACTTTTGGCACAGCTCCTAACAGACAGTACTGGCTTACCTTCAGCGCATACAATGCCATCACTGCCGGTACAACGGGTTTCTGCTTCTGGTCCATTGTACTGGAAGAGACAAGCAACAAAATTTATATTGTTGACCAGCGTTATGCCGGAACAGCAGCTAAATTGTCTATTGGCGTTCAGATAAATTCAACAACAGCTACATCTGTTGCCGGCTCTCCTAACCTTGCCAGCATTGCAACCACAGATGCTACCGCTATTGACAACGGATATTATACCTTTATTCCCGGCACTCAACCTGCCAATGACTTAGAAGGTAAATCTATTACTGTAGATGAATACCTTATTTTAAATACTGCGCCTTTCCAGATTAAAGGTGTTTTACGCAATACAGGCTCACAACCCGTTACTAACTTCACCTTAAACTACACCATCAATAACGGAACTACTGTTACACAAAACGTAACCGGAGTAAACATTGCAAAATTTGCTACCTATGCATTTACGCACAGCAGCAGCTGGACTCCATCTGCCATTGGTGTTTATACCATTAAAGCATGGGCCACTAACGTAAACGGTAATGCTGACGAAAATTTAACCAATGATGAAGTAAGCAAACAGGTAGAAGTTGTAGATGCTTTTGTTGAACGTAAAGCATTACATGAAGTATTTACCTCTTCTTCGTGCGGACCATGCCGCCCGGGTAATATCAACCTGGAGACAAACGTATTCCCTGTAAGAAGTGATAAAATTACCGTAATTAAATACCAGCAAAACTACCCCGGCACCGGAGACCCTTATTACAGTGCTGAAGCCGGAGCGCGTCATAGCTATTATGGTATAAACAGTATTCCACGTTTAGAAGTAGACGGACAATGGAACGCTAACCCAAGCGGATACAACACTGCACTGCTTGACCAGTTTCAGGTAAAACCTTCCTTTATTGAACTTTCTTCTACCCACACCATTAACTGGAACAAAGTAAATGTAAGTGTAAAAGTGAAACCGCTTACCGATAACAACCCTACCGGATTAAAACTACACGTTGCTGTTATTGAAAAACAAACATTTAACAACACCGCAACTAACGGGGAAACAGAGTTTGAGAACGTAATGAAAAAAATGATTCCTAATGCCAACGGAACTACTCTTACTTCATTAGCCAAAAACGTAGAGCAAACCAAAACGTTCAGCTATAACTTCCCCGGCCCTTACCGTTTACCGGCCAACGGACAAGCTGCTAACATCATTAAACCAACCACTGAACATTCAGTAGAAGAGTTCTCTGATTTAACCGTTGTGGTATTTGTACAAAATGATGCTAACAAATATGTATTGCAATCAGCCTGGTCATTGGGCACCATTCTTTCAGTAGAAGAGAACAAAGACAATGACGGAGCTTTTGGCGTATTCCCTAACCCAAGTAACGGAACCACCAATATCGCGTTCAGATTAGACAATGCCAGCGATGTAAAAGTAAACGTATACAACATGATGGGGCAACTGGTTAAAACAGTTGCTGCTGATAAGTTACAACCCGGCTTTAACACCGTGAACTTTGATGCTGCCAACATGGACAAAGGCATGTACATCATTCAGCTGGAAGGTAACAACTGGACCCGCAGCGAAAGATTTATGGTGAACTAAGTTCTTTCACCTGCTTATAATAGAATAAATAAGGCGGCACATGTGCCGCCTTATTTATTTATCCTACGTTTTGCCCAAGTGGTACTTTAGAAAACAAATCCTAATGAAATTGAAACCCAAAGGCTTAATATTTGAACACACAAGCACTAGACAAGGACGTTTATACTTTTGCTACTATCTCCCCTTTGGTTTGTCAACGAAACTATGTGTCCACGAAATTTTATTATCGCTAAATTCTGGCTTCGGCCACCCACCCTTTATACCATGATCAATTGGAACACCCCTGGAATTACCCTCGCAATTCAGACATATAATGTGCGTTCTACTAGGGTTGGGATGATATGAAATTCCTCCAGTACCCGGTTTTCCAATAGTTTTATAATCTCGGTTAATTACTAAATAGTACCACTTTTGACCAAGGCTAGTAAGGTCAATCAATAACTGCGACTTATTGTCTCTATTTTGATAGACGCAGTTTTTCATAGGCACACCGTCTCTTAAAATTATCAAGCTAGTTCTTGAATAAACACATTTGTCTCCTTTGTAATTAAACCCTCTAAAGAGCTTTGAAACAAACAAAGAGTCATGACGGTTAAATTTAGCACATTTAAAATTTGGGAGCAATGTCAACGAGAATACATTTGTTGTAGTGGCTATATATTTTCTCTCATTCCAACCATGACGAATAAATCCAAACAACAAAAAGGTCGCGAAGCAAAAAAAAGTTAAGATAGAACGCTTCTCCATATGTCTGATATTTAACGAACAAGAATTGACAGTAACAAACGTCCCCGCAACTGCCGTCAAGTAAAAGTTTGAGTTGGTTAAACAGTTACGCTAAGATAAACAAAATACGTGAGCAAAAACAAACACACAATTGCCACCTCCACTTGTGGCAATTGTGTGTTATAGGACATTCTTCTAGTCATGGTCGAAGAGTGTTACTACTTTGTTTTGAATCTTTGAGAAGCCAATAACACTTGCTCCTTCATCACAATCAAAGCAGATAATGTCAATCAACTGAATAGTCGTGTCTGCCAAATATTCCTTTAAAAAGTACTTGTCATTCATTTCTCCTCCAAACCCTTCTAGTTCCTCAAATTTGCTTTTATCTAAGAAATTCAATGATTCTTCAAAAAAGTTGTTAACGTTTCTTTTAAAATACGTATCATATTGTTTGGATGTTATTGATCTCCTGTAATTCTCCATATATTTTATAAATCCCTCTTGTCCTCCAGTAGTAGGAACAGTGTCAGGCTCGTAAATCCATTTTATAAAATAGTAAGTATCGAAAGTTTGAGTGAAAATGACCTCGCTGTCTGCTGTAATTATTTGCAAATAAGATTTCGAATTCTTAACCCTTCCTGGTTCTATTGTCAATAGAAATATGTCTTTTGATTGCTGGTTTGAAAAAAAATATGACGCGGATGTTTTTATTGTGTCGGCAATTGTAAGTTTTAAGTTTTCTCTCCAGTCTTCATATACAACCTTGTTGATTGCATTAGGCAAAGAAGTATCAGATTCTTGCCTACTTTCTGTCTTTTTTGAGTTGCAAGAGAAAAAAGTCGTCACGATTGTTAAGATGGAAAATACTGTAAATGGTTTCATTATTTATAGTATATCGTCCTTAAAATGCCCCATAGCTTCTATTTATCTCTTCTTCATAGCCAACAGAGAGAAGTCTGTATTCTCTTTACGAATGGTATTCACTAAAGTACCGAGTCCGTCAATCTCCATTTTCACCACATCTCCTTCTTGTAACCATTGAGGCTTAAAATTCTCGGGGTCGTTAAGCAAACCTGTACCGTTCAATTCAAGAAAACATCCTGTACCTACCGTACCTGAACCTATCACGTCACCCGGCAAAATATCGACTCCGTAAGCACAACGCTCTACAATTTCTGCAAAGGTCCAGTCCATGTCACCCATGTTGCCTTCCGAAACCAGTTTATCGTTTACCCAACACTTCATTTTCATGTTGTAGTTATTTCCGGTATGGTTGGGTTTAGCCGGAATACGGTAGCTCTCCAATTCATCAGGCGTAATCATGTACGGACCGATTACCGTTGAAAAATCTTTTCCTTTAGCCGGACCCAGATTAAGCAGCATTTCTTCCATTTGCAACGTGCGGGCGCTCATGTCGTTCATAATCATATAGCCTGCAATGTAGCTATCGGCTTCAGCAGCTTTAATGTTGCGTCCCTTTTTACCAATAACAATTGCACCTTCCAGTTCGAAGTCAAGTTTTTCAAAATGATCGGGCATACACACTACCTCTCCCGGCCCTTGCACTGCATTGTGGTTGGTGAAATAGAAAATAGGATACTGGTCAAACTCCTCAATCATGGGCACCTTACGGTTTCTGCGCGCTGCTGCCACATGCTGACGAAAGGCATAACCATCACGACAAGAAGTAGGCTGCGGTACCGGAGCCAACAAAATTACAGATGAGACAGCTATTGCCGTTGCTTTTTTATTGCCTGATTTTAAGTCGGCATCAATTGCTTTCGCTTTATTCATAGCCTCTTCACCTGCCCATAAAAAATCTTTCATGTTATCAGGCAAAGTGGCATCTAACTCATGCAAGTTGTATATCGCATCGTTAATCAAAATGCCCAATTGCGCTTTTTCACCCTGTTGGTATGTAACTAATTTCATAACTTCTATTTTGCTGCGAAGCTATTGAATTTTGTCTAAAAAGGCAGAATCAGATGGTTATTCGCCACCTTAATCGAAAATGGACCTTACTTTTCTTCGTCTCTTATTCCGTGCTGTTTCTTGATTTCCTGCAAAAACTTCTCCCGTTCCTCCTCACTCATCTGCATCAGTTTTGCGGGGTCAATCTGAGGCATTCCCTGTATACCCGGGCTCAAAGTAGTTTGCTTTTTATAATCGGCCGGAATAATAAACAGCTTTGCATCCAATGGTTTTTGCTCAGCTTTAACCATTTCTATCGAGGTAGTAAAACCTTCTTCGGTTTGCTGCATTTTAACCGGAAAACCTTCCACACCTTTTGCTTTTAACGCTTTAAATAAAGCATCCATATCCCAGTCTTTGTTTCGCATAGAGGCAAACATACTGTAACCGGTAACATCTTTGGAAATCCACATCCATTGCTCTTCTCCGTCAATTTTAATTTTCACTTTGGTGGCATTGAACACACCTAACTTCTCTGCCCCTGCCACCTGCATTACTTCATACACTGATGGGGTGCCCGTGGTATTGTGTTCCACATATGCTTTAGCTGCATCCATTAACTCGTAACTGAAACCACTCTTTTGTTGCAGAGTAAGCATCACCATGTTAATGACCGGAACACTGGGAACATTCATGCGCATTTCCATGCGGGTGTTGCCGTTGAGCAGCATGAACTCCATGTTGCCCGTAACTGAACCTTGCGGACTTGCACCGGTGATTTTGTATTCATAGTGCAGGCCCGATTGAGCAAAAACAGTGGAGAAGGCGGAACTGATTAATAACAACAAGGAGTATATGTGAGTCTTTTTCATAACCGTATTATTTGATAGCAAAGATAAAGGTAGACATAACATATCTCCATAAACTAAAACGCTCTGCTAAACCTATTAGAGGTGTAGCAGAGCGGATATGATAAGTTATAAATTATTGTATTATTAACTTCTTAACGGAACGAGCCTGATTGGTGTTTAACACACAGAAGTAAACTCCTACTGGCAGGTCTTGCTCTTCTATTAGTGCTTTATAACGACCTGAATTTTGATGTGTATTAACCAATCTACGAATCAAACGACCTGACAAATCCATTATCTCCAGCGATACCTGATCATAGCCTGAAATTGTATAAATTATTTCAGTTCTGTTATTTCTAGAAGGATTAGGAGCAATTGATTCGAGTTGAGATGGCGAGCTACTAATTTCTTTCTCACCAACTGCAAATGAAGAAACCGTAATATCATCAATTTTAACATATGACGAAGTTGATGAAGAACCTGAAATGCGCATATCCATAAAAATCACTTTGTTTGGTTGACAACTTCCCGAGTAAGTAAAAGAAACGGTTTTCTGTGTATATACCATAGTTGATGACGGTTGGATACCCAAGGACCCGGCTATGGTACCTGAACAATTATTGATTGTGTCAGAAACAAAAGGCCCTCCTAAAGTAAATTCATCTGTTCCCATGAGTTCGCACTTGTACCAAATACTGAGTGACTGTATTGGCTGACTGCTAATACGAAAAGTACGTGACAATAGTCCTGACACACCTACACCAGCCATTCCAATACGAACTGCTTTTACTCCAGAATGGGCATCTGGAGTTGGAGTAATACCTGTAGGCACGGACACACTCCAGCCATTTGGTGCAGTCCCAGTCCAGCTCTCAAAATCATCTAAAACTGTAATTTGAGACAAGGCAGGATTAAAAATCCCCATCAGTACAAATACTAATGGTATTAAATGTAATTTCTTTTTCATAAATTTTTATTTGACACAAGTGTAAAAGAAAAATATGAGTTCTACAAAAAAATAAATTTGGACACACACTACTCATCAGTAGTCTAACCAATCTTTAAAATCCTGCGCTTTATCTCTGCTTACAGAAATTTCTTCCTGAGTAAACGGAGCCGGTAAAAGATTCAGTTTCAACTTTCCGTTTACTGATGAACTCATACTTTGCACCGCTTTGATGTGTACAATATACTGCCGGTTGGCTCTGTAAAATTGTTGCTCATCCAGCATTTGCTCCAATTCGTCCAGCGTATAATCCATGATGTGTTTTGCGCCATCCCATTTTACAGCAAACACCAGTTTTTCGTGTGCCATAAAGTAAGCCACTTCTTCTACCGCAAGCGAAATAAGTCGTGTACCTGTTTTCACTAAAAACCGGTTGCGGTGTTGCTTTTGACTGGGCTTAAGCTGGTGCAGCAACCTGGCTAAATCGGGCAAGTGTTGTTCTTTTTGCAGGTGGATTGCCTCAAATTTTTTCAGTGCCTTTTCCAGTTCTTCCGGGTTAATGGGTTTAAGCAAATAATCTACACTGTTTACTTTAAAGGCTTGTATAGCATATTCATCGTAGGCAGTGGTGAAAATTACAGGTTGCACAACACTTATTTGCTCAAAAATGGTAAAACTTTTTCCATCTGCCAGTTCAATGTCCATGAACAGCAAATCAATTTCGGTGGTTTGTTGAATTAATTTCACAGCCGACTCTATGCTGTCTGCTATTCCCTGAATCTGAATATCGGGGCGGGCCTGTTGCAATAGTTTTTGAAGTCTGCGTTGTGCAGGGGCTTCGTCTTCTATAATAAGTACCTTCATGTTGTGCTTATATTATTTTTTTAGAATCAAGTAGCGGTAAACACACACAGAATGTTTTCCCGTCATCGGTTACTACCACCTCTTCATTAGTATAAAAGCCGTACCGACTCATGATGTTGGTTAAACCTATTTTACTACCTGCCACAGGCGATGGTTTGCGTTGCAGGTTATTGGATACACACAATTGTTCCACTTCATTAATTTGAACAGTAACTTTAAGCGGTTTGTCTTTGGAAATAATGTTATGCTTCACCGCATTCTCTACCAGCATTTGCAAAGAGAGTGTTGGCAAATGAAACGAATGATAAACCTCCGGCACGCGTATATCTGATTGCAGGTTATCTCCAAAACGCATTTGATTCAGGTAAATAAATGAACGGGTAAACTCCAATTCCTCTTTAAGCGAAACCGTTTCGTTATCGCGGTTAAGTAAAACGTAGCGGTACACATGAGCCAACTGTTCCACAAAATCAGTAGCCTTTTTAGTGTCTTCCTCTATAAGAGAGGTGAGTGTGTTTAAACTGTTGAATAAAAAATGTGGGTTCACCTGGTTTTTGAGTGTTTCAAATTCAGCGGTGATGCTGGTACGTTTGAACTCTTCTTTCTCCGTAAGCGATTTTTTCCAGTACTCGAAAAATTCACTGGCCACATAAATACAATTGACCAAAAGTGTAACTACAATGGCAATAACCAGCGACATGTAATTTTCTTTTGCCCCCAAGTCACACGGCCGACCGAAAAAAACAGGGTGAAGCCCCAGATTAAATGAAAAATGAATAAGTACAGGTAATACTAAAGCAATAGCTGCGGACACAACAATTTTAGCACGGGTGTGTGAATGCCAATCGAGGTAACGATCTACCACCGACATCAGCAACTCATTGCCATTCCATATCAATGAAATGTAAAAAAAGTTAAACAGGATGTGCGCCAGGTAATCTGTATTAAAGGAATAACTGTGGTCAATGAGCCAGTTGATGTGGTCATTCATCCCGCCAAAGAAAAAGGCCAGCGCCATAATAATGATGTGGTGCCTGACCATTTTAGGACCGTTGAATCGTTCGCTGAATTTTTTCATTAAAAATAAATACGATATAAAGGTACCGGGAAAATTCCAATCTGGTATTCTTTTTCCATTTTACCTGTACGTGGGTTATACTGCTGTGTAAGCACATTCTGAGTATTAAACACATTCTGCACATCAAGCGCCCACTCTTGGGTGATACGTTTTCCGTTTTTCTTGTAACTGATGCGTATATCGGTTCTGAAATAATCTTCGAACCTGTCTTTGTAAGCATTGGCTTCATCGTATTCTGTCTGACGGTTTTGTGCTGACTTTACCCGATCAACCGGCACGTATCTTTTTCCGCCCGCGTTGGTCACTTTTAAACTGAGTGCAAGAATATTTTTACCGTCTTTAAACTTCCATTCTTTACCTGCCAACGCATTAAATACATAATTGCTGTTAAAGGCGGTACTTCTCCATTTGTTATCACTGCCTTTGTATTCGCTCTGAAACAAGGAGGCCGTAACCAGAAAATAATAACTGCCCGAGAAGTACCGCTCCAAAGTAAGTTCCAAACCATAGTTGCGCCCTTTGCCTTTGTTCACTAAACTATCCGCTTCAGGAAAAACAAAATCGGCACCGAAATTAGCCACAGAGAAATACGAAGGATTACGCTCTACTGCCTGGTTGGTAATGTGCTGATAATAGACCTCACTCTTTAAAAACAGGTTTTCACCCAACTGTCTTTCGTATCCTAAAATGTAGTGGTAACTGTTGCTCATTTTTAAATCTTTGTTGGTTAATACATACGTTTTGGCAGCTGTATCAACAAGTGAGCGTTGGAAGTATACCGGTAACGGCTGTATCTGGCTGTGCATACCAAAGCCCAGATTAAAACTCTGTTTGTTATTCACTTTCCATTTTATACCTGCGCGGGGTTCAACGGCTGATGTATTGTTGAGCAAAAACTGATTATAGTGTACACCCACATTGGTACTCAACTGCTCACTGATGCGGTAATTCCAGTTGGCATATGCCTGCATTATTCCGGTTGACTCTTCTATATCATAATTGGTGCGGTACATTTTCAGCTCATTATCGTAAGTTGTGTCTTGCATGTTTAGTTGAATAGCGGTAGCAATAACTCCAACCCTGAACGAGTGGCGGGCACTTATTTTTTTATTGTAAAAGCTGTGCATGCTCTGACGTGTAGTAGCCGTTCGCCTGAACTGAATGGGAAATTTACTGTAGTTGTTGTAATAATTAAGTGAATCCACATCTACATCATTGGCCTCGCCTGAAGCCGTTATGACAGTTTTGATATAGGATGATTTATCTAACATGTAGGTATGGGTAACACCTGCCACGCCCATGCGGCTCGAAAAATCTACATCAACAGGAAAAGCTTCTTCAGCCAGCTCTTTACCTTCTTTCTTACTGTCTAATAATTGTGTGCTGCTTATTCCACCTATACCAAATATACTAAATGCACCGGCTTTGGTGTTGGGGAAATTGAGTTTAAAAGATAAATCCTGGTATTTAGGAACACCTGCATCTCCGAAAGATAGGCCGATGGCATCAAAAGCAGCCAGGGTAGAATAACGGTAACTAAGCAAAAACGATGAGCCTTTGGCTTTATTAATAGGCCCTTCGGCCATCAACTCAACACCGGCAAAACCTATCTGCCCGGTGTACTCGTGCTTTTCATTGTTACCGTTGCGCATTTTTAAATCAAACACGCCTGAGTTGGCATTACCATACATTGCAGGAAAGGCTCCGGTAATAAAATCAGAGTTGGCCAGCACGTTATTGTTCAGAATACTCACCGGCCCGCCATTGGCTCCCTGACTACTGAAGTGATTCGGGTTAGGAATATCCGCTCCTTCCAAACGCCACAACAAACCCAGGGGTGAGTTACCGCGAATAACAATGTCATTACGTTGGTCGCTTCCACCACCGGCCACACCGGCAAAGTTAGACGCCATTCGGCTGGGGTCGCCCAAACTGCCGGCATAACGTTGCGTTTGGTCAATGGTAAAATTGCGCCCGCTTACGGAAATAAGTTCATTGTTGGTAGCATTCTTACGGTCACCCTTAATCACTACCTCTTTAGCTGAAACAACCGTTTCCTGCATCTCCAGATTGAGCACCACTTCTTTGCCTGAGTTCACAATCACATCATTCAACACCAGATCATTGTAACCCAAATACGTAATTTTGATTGTTTGACGCCCCACCGGTACATCGGTTATGCGGAACTTACCATCCACATCGGTCACTGTTACTTTAAGCGGGGTAGTTTTGAGAATTTGTACGGTGGCCCCCACTAACGGAGAGCGGCTGTCCCTGTCGAGCAACACACCTCTTACAGTTTGCGTAAGAGTAACGGGAGTAACAACAGGTGCCTGAGCCAGCACACAGGTAGTAAAAAACGATAAGATAAAAACGAGTTGCAGTTTCATTTGTGTTTTATTTATTTAAACACAAAAGTGAACTATGCGGCAAACAGTAAAAAACGAAAGGTGATGAACCGTAGACTAAAAAGGATGAATTGCAGCGTTGAGGTGAAGAAAGAACGTTTATGTTTATGACAGATCGGGCTTTCGAAGCGCGTCAGTGTCCCACCTTGCTGAACGAAATTAAGAAAATAAAACTTCAAGCCTACACATTACCCCAAGCTTGCATGAACATTTTGTTAGCTGTTCTACCCTTCTTTCCAAACCCTTATGGTTCTAATTGTCAAAAGTAAAAGTCCCGTGACCCAAAGGCCTAGTAGCCCCCAAGCCCAGTTTATTTTGTTCGTGGTGTTTGCAATAAATTCTCCTCTGTGAGGAAAACTTTCGATATCAAGTCCCATTGCTTCACTTAAATAACTTTGTTGAATTCTAACAAAATAGAACGTAATTACAGAAACAAGTATTAGTCCGATAATGAGTCCGATGTTTGCCCCCTTTGTCTTAAACTTTCTTCTTAATCCTCTTGCAAGGAAAATCAAAAACGTCAAAGGTCCCACTATCAAAACCGTCATTGAGATTTTGTCAATAACGAAGTACTTGCCTTGAAGTTGAATGTCAATGGAACTTTGCTTGGCAGTCAGTAACAAAACGACCAAATTAAAAAAAACAACTCCAAGGAAAATAATTATGTCAGTTTTAAATTGCCTCATTTGTCATGAAGGGTGGTGTTGCAGCTAATTAAACCGCCACCACACCCGTAATCTCAGGAATGGCTTTGCGCAAACCTTCTTCAATACCTGCCTTCATAGTCATGTGGCTCATTTCGCAACTTTTGCAAGCTCCGGTAAGGCGAAGATTAACCACCATGTCGGGGGTTACTTCCACCAGCTCCACATCACCTCCATCGGCCTGTAAGTAAGGGCGCATGGTGTTGAGGGCCTGTTCAATTTTTTCCTGCAAAGCTGAGTTCATTTTGGGCATGCGATTAAAGCAAGGGCAAATATAGCCGCAAAATTGTCATTTGGGAAATGATAATGCAGGAACATGTACTGAGCGGGGCAGAATTAGTTGGAGGCTGCATTTGCGCTGGCATTTTTTATAGCTATTTGTTGGGCTACGGCTTGCGCCAGTTGAGTGTAAATTTCTCCGTAAGGCTTATTTTGTTGCAAGGCTGCAGGGTTACCTGTATCAGCACCTTCCATTATTTCCATGTACAAGGGAATTTGTGCGAGCAAAGGTGCTCCAAATTGTTTGGCCAACTGCTCTCCTGCTCCTTTACCAAAAATGGGGTAACGGTTATTCGGCAATTCAGCCGGAGTAAACCAGGCCATGTTTTCCACTACACCCAGCATAGGAATTTTAGAAGGCATCATACCTAAAAGCAAAGCCCCTTTTTGTGCATCGGCCAAAGCCACTTGTTGCGGTGTAGTAACCATCACCACACCGGTTAAAGGAACCGTTTGCAGCAATGTAAGGTGTATATCGCCCGTTCCCGGAGGCATATCAAGAATGAGGTAATCCAACTCGCCCCAGCTCACTTCACTTACAAATTGTTTGAGTGCTGAGGAAACCATAGGCCCCCGCCAGGCCACCGCTTGGTCAGGCCGCAACAAAAAAGCAATGGAAATGAGTTTTACTCCATGACTCTCCAACGGAACAATAAACGATTTTCCGTTCACGTCTTCCATAAAAGGTTGCTGGCCCTCTAAACCAAACATTACGGCTTGCGAAGGGCCATAAATATCAGCATCCAGTAAACCTACTTTAGCACCCGTTTGTGCCAGTGCTATAGCCAGATTGGAGGCCACCGTAGATTTTCCTACTCCACCCTTGCCCGACATAATCGCGATGATGTTACGCACACCCGGCAACACAAATTTATCGCTGCGGTTGCTGCTCACGTTGGCTGTAAAGTCAACCTGAATAGTAGCGTCTGCTGCTACGTGGGTGTGAATAGCTGCAATGGAATCGTCCTTCATTTTGTCCTTAAGCGGACAAGCCGGAGTGGTTAATACAATAGTAAACTGAATGTGGTTCTCCTCAATTTTTATATCCTTAATCATGTTGAGCGTAACCAGATCTTTTTTCAAATCAGGTTCCTGCACATGGCTCAAGGCAAAAAGTACTTGTTTCTCCGTAATCATAGCTGCAAAGGTTACGAATAAGACACAGCAAGGCAAGGATTGTTTGCAGTTTGTGCAGGTTTTAAAACAGCCTACCTGTGCTCGCGCTCGTACAGTGCCTTTTCAAGCACCTCCCTATGGTTGGGGTGCGCAATGGAAATCAGCGCCTTGGCCCGTTGCTGCATATTTAATCCGTAGAGGTTCACTTTACCGTATTCTGTTACCACCCAGTGAATATCACCGCGACTGGTTACCACCCCGGCACCTTGTTTGAGCAAAGGCACAATGCGTGAAATCCCTTTATTGGTTACTGAAGGAATAGCAATAATGGGTTTACCGCCTTGCGAAAGGGAAGCTCCGCGAATAAAATCCCTTTGCCCGCCAATGCCTGAATACTGGTAGGTTCCTATGGAATCTGAACACACCTGCCCCGTAAGGTCAATTTCAATAGCACTGTTAATGGCTGTTACTTTTGGATTAAGACTGATGTTGCGCGGGTCATTTACGTAATCAATTTCCAATCCTTTCACCAGCGGATTATCATCAACAAAATCATACAACTTGCGTGTGCCCAATAAAAATCCTGTAGTGCAATAGCCCGGAACTATTTTTTTGCGGCTGTTGTTGATTACCCCGCTTTCTATCAGTGGAATTACCCCGTCAGAGAACATTTCAGAGTGCAACCCCAGGTTTTTGAGGTGCCCCAGTTTAGTGAGCACTGAATCCGGAATACAGCCAATACCCAACTGAAGCGTGCTTCCGTCTTCTACCAAAGTAGCCACCTGCTCACCAATCTGCTCTGTTAAAGTGGAACACTTTTCGGCATAACTCACTTCAGGCAAAGCATCATTTACCTGTACGGCAAAATCAATTTCGCTCACGTGCACAAAACCATCTCCGTGCACACGGGGCATGTTGGGGTTTACCTGAGCAATTACACACACTGCATTATTTACGGCTGCTTTGGCCACATCAACAGAAGTACCCAGCGAGCAAAAGCCATGCTTGTCAGGTGGAGACACGTGTATCACCGCTACATCAATGGGTAAAATTTTACTGTGAAACAAACGCGGAATCTCACTCAGAAAAACAGGGATGTAATCACCCCGGGTTGAATTAACCGCTTCGCGCACACTGGCAGACACAAAAAGAGAGTTGATGAAAAAATGTCCTTCCAGTTCAGGGTCATTCAAATCAACACCATGCAAACTGATGCTTATCAGCTCCACATCCTTAAGTTCATCTTTACGTTGAATTAAGGCATTGATTAAAGAAACCGGTGTGGCTGCACTGCCGTGCAAAAAAACCTTATCGCCTGATTTTATCGCCTCCACTGCCTGCTGCGCGGAAACGTAATTTAAGTGGTTAGTCATGCATGCAAACTACCTCAAAAAACAACTCAAAAAAATGACTTTTGACAACTTAGCTGAAGAAATACAATCTCAAATACCATCCGGGCAAAAAGCCATGATTTTCACTTTCATGCACTTACATTTTCAGTTTCTTGTCTCTCTGAAAAAACACTTACCTTTCGGGTTCGTTTTACAAACAGATGATACCCCGCGAGAAAGTTGAAGAGATTATAAATGCCGCCCGCATTGAGGAGGTGGTGGGTGAATATGTAACGCTCAAAAAACGTGGTGCCAATCTGTTGGGTGTTTGTCCTTTTCACAACGAAAAAACACCTTCATTTACAGTTTCTCCGGCCAAAGGCATTTATAAATGTTTTGGTTGCGGCAAAGCAGGTGACAGTGTGCGCTTCATTATGGAACATGACAGCATGAGTTATCCTGATGCTTTGCGTCATTTAGCCAACAAGTACAACATTACCATTGAAGAAATTCAACTTACGGATGAGGCACTGCAATCACAAAACGAACGCGAGAGTGTACTCATCTCTATCAAATATGCGGCTGATTATTTTATACAGCAATTGTGGGATACGGAAGAGGGACAAAACATTGGTCTCTCCTATTTTGAAGAACGAGGTTTTAACAAGGATACCATCAGAAAATTCGGACTAGGTTACAGCAAAGATGGCTGGAGTCATTTTTACGAACATGCCATCTCCCAAGGTTACAAGCATGATTTTTTACAACGTGCCGGATTAATTACGACCAACGAGAGCGGCAAATCATTTGACCTGTTTCGCGGACGGGTGATGTTTCCTATTCACGATTTAAGCGGACGTGTGGTGGCCTTTGGCGGGCGCATCATGAAAAAAGATCCGAAGTCGCCCAAGTATGTGAACTCACCCGAAACGGAAGTGTACCACAAGAGCAATGTGTTGTACGGTATGTTTTTCGCCAAACAGGACATTCGTAAATACGACCGCTGTTACCTGGTGGAAGGATATACCGATGTAGTTACATTAAATCAGGGAGGTATTGCCAATGTAGTGGCCTCCTCAGGCACTTCACTCACTGAAGGACAAATCAAACTCATCAAACGGTTTACTGATAATGTAGTGGTGCTGTACGATGGTGACCAGGCCGGACTAAAAGCCTCGTTACGCGGGGTGGACTTAATTCTGGAACAAGGGCTCAATGTAAAAGTAGTTACTTTCCCCGATGGCGAGGACCCCGACTCCTACTGCAAAGCCGTAGGTGGCGAAGAGTTCTCTGAATACATTCACCGGAACGAAAAAGACTTTATCATTTTTAAATCGAACCTGCTGCTGGCCGACTCTGCCAATGATCCTGTAAAACGTGCAGAGGTAATCAAAGATATTGTAGAAAGTATTGCCAAAGTGCCCGACAGCATTAAGCGGTCTGTATTTATCAAAGAGTGCAGCAAGTTGCTCGAAATACAGGAACAGGTGCTCATCAATGAAATGAATAAGTTGTTGCGCAACAAACGCAAAGAGGATAAAGACCTGCAACAGCAACTGCCCGAAGAGCCACTCAACTATGAAGAGCTGCTCAAGGAAAACGAAATTGAGCTCAACACCAGCGAATACCAGGAGCGTGACATTGTTCGCCTGTTGGTGCAAAACAGTGAAGAGATGTACAATGAGGGACAAACCGTTGCCGCTTATGTACTGAACGAAATTGAAACCAACGAATTGAAATTCTCTAATGAAGTATATCAGCACATCATTGCTGCCTGCAAACAACGCATGGAGGATAATGAACCGCTTAATCAGGATTTTTTCATTAACCATGAGGACCAACGCATCAGCAGCTTGGCTTCTGATATGCTCATCAGTCGTTATGAGTTAAGTGCCCGCTGGGATGAAAAATATTTAGACCTGGAAGAAGAAGCATTAAAGCACCTGCAAAAAGATGTGGACTCCGCCTTAATGCGTTTTAAGTTGCGCCATGTGGAAGAGTTGCTCAAAGAAAACAACGAGGTGATGCGCAATGCACCTAACGAAGAAGAATTGATTGCTGCCATGCAGGTTCATCAATACCTGATGCAGATACGCAAAGAACTTACGGAGAAAATAGGTACCGTAGTGGTGAAGTGAGGGATGGTGTGTTGGAGTGTTTAGGTGTTTAAGTTTGTAAGTGTTTATGTTCACTGCATCTCGGTGGTGGACAAATCGAAGCAAATGCTACATTTCCCTCTGTCGGAAGTACCATCCGACAACATAATAATTAATTCTGTGTAATCAGTGGCAGTCTCTTGCTTTGTTTAACTTTACAAAGCCCTACTCGACTCTTGAATAATTTTCTTGATCAGTGATATTTGCCCGAGATGATAATGCGTATGCTCAATAATACCCAGCAGGTTTCTGTAATAGTTGCCATACTTGGGGTTGGCAAAAACATCCTGCAATTTTGTTTCATCCAACTCTTCTATCCGATCGGCTAATTCAGCTGCTTCTGTTAAAGCTTTTGTCACCAGTTTTTGCCACTCTTCATCAGAGGTTATTGGTGGCAAATTAAAACTGAGTTTATCGCTGGCAACAATTGGCTGGCCTTGCAGCACTTTCAAAACCGGATTTACATAATAATTAATGTGAAAGACTAAGGTTGCTATCGTGTTTAAATTATAAACTTTTGTTGTTGCCTGTTGCAGCGTTACATCGGCTAAAATATCTTTCAGATTAACCGCTGTCCAGTTGCCACCAAAGTATACATCACGAAAATGTTTGGCAATTTGTTTAGTTGAACTCATTGGTAAATATCAGAAAAAAATTATTCGGGATTATTCTGCGCCTCCAGTTTATCTTTTCGTCTGGTACCACGGTACAGTTCGTATTTCAAAAACCTGCACTCCAGTGCTCCGTTAAACACTTTAATTTTACGTGACGGATTTAAGCGCACGGCTTTAGCTGCATCAGGATTAGAGGTAATCATCCAAGCCTCGTAACCTGCCCAGTTATTTTTTAAAGTATCACCAATGGATTTGTACAGGGCCAGAATATCATCATCCTTATCCATGCGCTCACCGTAAGGCGGGTTAATCACCATCACGCCTCCGTCACCTTCCGGTGGGGTAAGGTCGGCAAACGCGGTGGTATTAATTTTCACCATATCATCCACCTTTGCTTCGTGAATATTGATGACTGCTTTACGGGCTACGTTTTTTGAAATCTCACCACCAACAATATGTGGTAAAGTACCCGTTTTAATTTTACTGATGGCACCATCATAAATGGTTTGCCACAAATCGGCATCATAGTCTTTCCACTTCTGAAACCCGAATGATTTACGGTGACAGCCCGAAGGAATATTGGCAGCATACATAGCCGCTTCAATCAGTATGGTGCCTGAACCGCACATGGGGTCAACAAAATTGCTGTGCCCGTCCCAACCCGTAAGCTGTATTAAACCGGCTGCCAGCACTTCGTTGATAGGTGCCAGGTTAGTGGAGTCTCTGTAATTGCGTTTGTGCAAAGAATCGCCCGAGCTATCTAAAGAAACCAGACATTTATCCTGATTGATAAACAAATTAATGCGTACCGTGGGGTTATCCAAATCAACCGATGGGCGTTTACCGTGGCGCTCTCTGAAACCATCAACAATAGCGTCTTTAGCTTTTTGCGCCATAAACTGTGAATGATTAAACAAGCGCGAATTGAGGGAGCAATTAATCGCGAGCGTATCATCCACACCCAGGTATTTTTCCCAGTCCATTTTTTTGATGTTGTCATACAACTCCTGTTCATTGTTCAGTTCAAAAGAATGAATAGGCACCAGAATGCGCAAGGCTGTTCGCAGGCAAAGGTTGGCTTTATACATAAACCCTTTGTCGCCCACAAAACTCACTGCGCGGTTGTGTGTTTCCACGTCTCTGGCACCCAGTTTTTTGAGCTCTGTGGCCAGTATTTCTTCCAACCCGAACATGGTTTGGGCGGTCATTTTATAATCTTGCTTCTGTTCCATTGAAGCGTCAAAAGTACTCAATCGGCTGCACAGTAACTCATGCTTTTCATTTTTAACTGATTGCCACAGCAGTATACAGCACTCAGGTTTTCGCTGAAAGCACTACTTTTGCCGTAAACTTCAGCAGGTTGAAAAAGAACATTACGTTTATAATTAACCCCATTTCAGGGGGAATAAAAAAGCAGGGGATTCCGCAGCTGATTGAACAACAGCTGGACCATCAGCTGTATGCTGCTGAAATAAAATTCACGTCCACCGCTGAAGATACTCCCCGATATGCCGCTGAAGCAGTCGCTGCCAAAAAAGATATTGTTGTGGCTGTGGGCGGAGACGGTACCATTAACCAGATAGCACAAAAACTGGTACACACTTCTACTGCTTTAGGCATTGTACCCCAAGGTTCAGGTAACGGATTTGCGCGACACCTGCACATTCCGCTGGAACCTGAACGAGCAATTGCTCTTTTGAACAAGGGAAAAATTACTTGCATTGACACAGGCACAATTAACAACGAAATTTTTGTGAATGTAACGGGAGCGGGATTTGATGCACACGTAGCCTGGAAATTTGCTACTGCTCCGAAAAGAGGCTTTTATTCCTACGCTAAAATTACCTTGAATGAATTTCGTAATTATCAGTTACGCGATTACACCATTGAGATAGATGGCACCACCATTGAACGAAAAGCATTTTTAGTTTGTTGCTCCAACGGCAGTCAGTATGGCAACAACGCATTTATTACACCCGGAGCTGATATGCAGGATGGCCTGTTGGATATTGCCATTATGAAGGAAGTAAAATTAATCAGCATGCCCGCTATTGCCTGGGAAATGTTTACTCAACGTTTCCGCAACTCGAAACACGTGGAAATGTTCAAAGGAAAAAACATCATCATTCATCGCCCGAAGGCAGAAGTAGCCAACATTGACGGGGAACCATATCAATTGGGCAAAGACTTAACTGTTCAGGTGCTACCTGCTTCGCTCAAAGTAATTACAGGTTAGTACTATCGTAGCACTTTTGCGTACAATATTCCTGAAACGGTTTTGATTTCTAACCAATACATACCAGGAGCAAAATTGTTCAGGTTACTCAGGTTTATTGTTTTTAAAAGCTGCCTGTAGTTATTCTGCGAAATAACTGTTACCGCTCCGTAGGCATTAGTAAGACTCACGGAAAGTACATCATCAGCAAAAGGTAATTCAACTGTTGTGGCCGATGTTAAAGGAACAGGGTATACCACTACTTCCTGCAGTGATTCAGCCTTTACGGAAACAATGTTTGAATAAGAAAAATCTCCGTTGAAGTCAACCTGTTTTATGCGGTAAAATAAATTACCTGTTGCATTGACCAAGGCATAAGGATGCAGAAACTTGTATGATGTTTGACTTAATGTAGTGCCGGCACCTTTTTGGAAACCTGCAGTTTCAAAGTCCAAACCATTTTGTGCGTATTGAATTTCGAAATAATCATTTTCTAATTCATTGGCTGTTGACCACTTTACAACTACATCCTGCTTACCCGCTTTTTCTGCAGATACATTCAACCAGCTTACCGGCATGGCCGTTGTTTCTCCGGCAGTAAAATCAGAGAAGGAGGTTACTGTTCCCGTTACTAAATTGGATGTTGTGTTTACCGCGCCTAAGTTGGTCCAAACGGAAGAAGAGTGCTTACCACCGAACAGATTGCTTTCTGTTCCGTTAATGTCAGCATCCACATAGGTGAATGAGGCATTACACGAAAATGACGTGATGTTAGTTTGAGAAACTGTCCAGTGCCTGCTCAAAAAATGCGTTCCTGATGCATTACTCGGGTGTTTAACATTGCTCAGATTAACCCCGGCCAAAGCACCTGAACCAAATGAACCCGAAGTGAAATTAAGCGTAACCGGTGAAAATTCAAATGTGCTTACATCGTCACCCACAGGGTAAGTAAAAGAACCTGTTGCTGTAAACTTTTTACGCAATTGTCCCGTTCCTGTAGCTATAATCATTTTGGTGGCCGATGGGGTACCGTTGATAGTAGCCGCAGATTCAAGTGTACAGTTGAAACTACCCAGGAACAAGCTGCCATTGGACAACGTAAGCGTATTGGTAACCGTTAAATCTCCCGTGAGTTGTGTGCCTTGATTTCTGTTCACATTAAAATTAGCTAAAGTGCCTCCGCTAAACTGAAATGTTCTGTTGCTTCCGGCTACTTCTAATTCAGAACCCGTAGCTGTTCCTACAAAATTAACAGCATTTAATAAGGTTGCTCCGTTTACGGTTAACTTATATCCGTTAAGATTAAAGTAAGCTGATGAAAAATTTACGTTGGTCAGGCTCAGGTTGGCAGAGAGGTAAACCGTGTCTGCTGCCGCTCTGTTGATGTTTAATACAGCCAATCCGTTAGTTACAGCAGGCAAGGTGATGCTGCCACTACCGGTAAGCCACAGCTCTGATTTGGGCGAGGAAGAAACCATACTTCCGGTAAACGAGCCGCTTCCCGATAGTGTTCCGCCTATATCAAAAGAACAATATTGCCCCAGACTGATTACATTTCCGGAGGCCAAAGAAAGTGCCGTGGAAACTTTACCATCACTTCCCATCGTAAGCGTTTTAGTTCCTGAAACCGTTAAGTTTTGAAAATTCAACAAGTGACTTGAATATAAACTTCCGGCTCCGGGACAATAAAACGTGAGGTTCTTATTTACTGTGGTAGTACCGGCTATCGTTCCCGGAGGAATGGTGATTTTATCTCCGTCAGATGCTGCTGTAATCGCTGAAGAAAGGTCGGCATAATTGGCCTGATAAACATCTGAACTGTTTAACCGGATAACCTCACCTGTGGTTAATGTTCCCGTAACTGTGGTAGAACCCGAAGCATTGGGAGTAGATACATCTATCGGACCACCGAATGCTGTATTTGTTGTAGCGGCTCCACCTCCAAAGTAACAATTCAAAACGTTGATGTTTCGGGTGGAAACATTGCGTATACCAAAATGATTGTACGTTTGATAACTCCCTGCAGTGTTACTCTGAAAAACAGAGTTTCTCACCTCAATGGTTCCTGAACCGTAGGTTGAATTATTACCTGATGTTGTACCGCTACCATTATTCGACTCACCTATGCGAAAACCGGCATTGTTGTTTTTAAATGTGCAGCCATGCAGGTAGAAATTACCGGTAAAGCTGGCAGGGTCTGATGCATAACCACCAAAGTCCCTTGACTTAAACAATACTGCAGCACCGTTCACGTTGGTCCCCGAATTGGGGATACCGCAACCTGAGAAGTAGGAATTTTTGATGGTGATATTCCCTGAGTAAGCTTCCCATTTCAAATTAATGTCAATAGCAGCAGGATGAGAAATAGTGGTTAGTCCGGTGTTTACAAAAGAGCAGTTGTCAACGGTAAAATTATCCAGCCTTTCAGCATATATCGCTTTAAAACCACCGTTAGTAAATGCTGAATTTTTAATGCTGATATTATTGGCATTTACCTTCGAAGTACCGGCCACCCCCTGAGCAAAATAAAATGCTATATAATTCTTATCGAAAAGACACTGGTTGACATTGATGTTATAAACGTCAATATCATCGTAAATCATAAATGCAGTGCTGCCCTCAGATACCACATCATATTTTGTGGTCCAGTTCCAGATATTACTGATTTGACATTTCTCCACAGTAACATCACTTGCCCCGTCTTTAAAAGTAAATACTGTTTGCTGCGAAGTGGAGTCTCCGTTTACGGCCAGATTATAAAAGAATGAATTGCTGTCTACATTAAAAAAATAGAAGATGTAGTTGGACAAGCGCATGTTCCAAACTTCCATCCGATCAGTAGATGAAGCCCCTTTAGCCAGAGTAAGAAAAAAACCTCCTGAGCCTGATATCACAGTAGAAAGTGACGTATTGCTGGTATTACCTGAACCTATAATTTTCAGGTGCTTACTACCCAGATTAATGTTATTAAACCCGGTTCCCGAATAACTTCCCGGTCCTATTTGAATAATGTCGCCTGAAGATGCTACCCCAATAGCTGAGGCTAATGTGGCCTTAGCTCCGGCACTGGTGTTGGACTTGCCGGTATTCGCGTCATTCCCGTCAGTACGAACATAAAATATATTTTGTGCTGCAACTGAATAACTAAACAGAGCAAACATTAACAAGGTGACAAATGCCTTCATTTCATTTTAATTTGGTGTGTAAATATAACTCTTTAAGCAAAATGGATTTTTGAAAATAAGATAAACATGATATTTTTGTCCATGAGTAATAAGAACAAACAACGTTCAGGCATTGTTTTCTCCACCGACCCCTCATTTTCGCCCGAAAATGTTGACCATGACGCCCGTGAGACCATCCCCCCTCAGCAACAAAATTTAAAAATTTACCTCGACCGTATGGGCGGAGGAAAAGTAGTATCCCGTATAAATGGCTTTATTGGCAGCGAAGATGACTTAGCTCAATTAGGCAAAATACTAAAACAAAAATGTGGTGTGGGGGGCAGCGTTAAAGATGGTGAGATCCTGTTACAAGGCGACCACAGGGACAAGGCACTTAATTTACTTACAGAAAAAGGATACAAAGCCAAAAAAGCAGGAGGATAAACACCCGACTGGGTAGTATTTAATACTCTTATTTTCAACGTATTAATATTACACCCCTAATTTATGACGTAAATCATGTCGCATTCATTTGGGCATTAAGTATTTTCGCAGTTCGTATATATACTAAAAAAACATATAAGAGATGAGTACACAGTCAGTTATTGAAAAAATAATGGGCAAAGTAGCCACAGCCCATGTTAATCTGCAACCAGCTGAGTTGGTAGCCGCTTCCATCCGTAGAGGTGAGGGCGTGTTAACTGACACAGGCGCTTTAATGGCCGATACCGGTGAGTTTACCGGTCGTTCACCTAAAGACAAGTTCTGCGTTGTGGATACCAAAACCGAAAATACCGTGTGGTGGGGAGAAGTGAACCAGAAATTTGATTCGGCAAAATTTGACAGTTTGCTCAACAAAGTAATCGATCATTTTGGCGGAAAAGAGATATTTGTACGTGATGCCTATGCTTGTGCTGACCCTCGTTACCGCCTGAATATTCGCGTGTTTACCGAAAGTGCTTTCAACAATTTATTTTGCCATAACCTGTTTCTGCGTCCTACAGCAGATGAGTTACCCACCTTTACACCTGAATGGTTGATTATAAATGCTCCCAGCTTTAAGGCAGTAGCCGCTGAAGATGGCACGCGCCAGCACAATTTCACCATGGTTGATTTCACCAAAAAAATCATTCTTATCGGAGGTTCAGGTTACACCGGTGAAATGAAAAAAGGTATTTTCACTGTGTTGAACTACATCTTGCCCGAAGAAAAAGGCGTACTCTCCATGCACTGCTCTGCCAACATTGGCAAAAAAGGTGATACCGCTGTATTTTTCGGTCTTTCAGGCACAGGGAAAACAACATTATCTGCCGACCCTGACCGCAAGCTGATTGGTGATGACGAACATGGCTGGGCCGATGACAGCGTGTTCAACTTTGAAGGAGGCTGTTATGCAAAATGCGTTGATCTCACCAAAGAAAAAGAGCCGCAAATTTTTGATGCTATCCGCTTTGGTTCATTATTGGAGAACACACGCTTCTTCCCTGGTACAACTACGGTTGATTACACCAATATAAAAGTAACTGAGAACACACGTGCAGCATATCCTATTTACTTAATTGATAATATTGCTGAGCCTTCAGTTGGTAAAACTCCTGAAAATATTTTCTTCCTAACTGCTGATGCATTTGGTGTGTTACCTCCTATTTCTAAATTGAATGTAGGACAAGCCATGTACAGTTTCATCAGCGGCTATACCGCAAAAGTTGCCGGTACAGAAGCTGGTGTAACAGAACCACAAGCTACTTTCTCTGCTTGCTTCGGTCGTGTGTTTTTACCATTACATCCGGGTAAATATGCCAAGATGTTAGGGGAGAAATTAAAAGCTAATCCGAACATTAACGTATGGCTCATTAATACCGGTTGGACCGGAGGCGCATACGGAACCGGTTCACGCATGAAACTTCCATTAACACGTGCCATGATTACTGCCGCTTTAAACGGAGAATTGAACAACGTAGAATTCGAAAATCACGCAGTATTCGGATATGCCATGCCAAAGAGTTGCCCTAACGTTCCTGCTGAATTGCTGAACCCACGTAACACCTGGGCCGACAAAGCAGCCTACGATGCACAAGCCAACAAACTGGCCAACATGTTTGTGAAAAACTTTGAGCAATATGCTACAGGTGTTGATGCTGAAATTTTAGCTGCAGCTCCTAAAGCTACACAAAACGCTTAACTACTTTTTGTAAACTATATTTGTAAGGACGTTGACAACAACGTCCTTACTTTTTTTATATGCATGTATTCTACGTTCCTGTTTTAGGTGAAGATTTAATTACTCTCAGTGAAGAGGAATCGAAACACGCCATACGTGTATTGCGCCTGAAA
Organism: Bacteroidia bacterium; assembly: GCA_041675505.1. Taxonomy (GTDB): domain Bacteria; phylum Bacteroidota; class Bacteroidia; order UKL13-3; family UKL13-3; genus JAGPCK01. The sequence goes on from JBAYTR010000012.1 coordinate 71,392, forward strand.
AAGGGTGAAGTAGTGCATTTAGCTGATGGCAAGGGAACACAATGCATCGCCTCCATTGCTGACGACAATGTAAAAAAATGCACACTTCAGATTGCAGAACGTATTACCCATAAACCACGCGCAACCTGTTTACATATAGCTATTGCTCCCACTAAAAACTTCGACCGCATGGAGTGGTTCATTGAAAAAGCTACCGAACTTGGAATAGAAGAAATAAGTTTTATAGAATGTACTCGTGGAGAACGCAGTAAAATCAACCTCGACCGTTGTATCAAAACAGCGGTAAGCGCCATGAAACAGAGCAAACAGTGGTGGTTACCCCAAATCAATGACGTTATTCCGTTCAAAAAAATACTGGAAACTACTTTGGCTGATACATTGAAACTAATGGCCTGGTGCGAAACAGACAAACAGGAATCCGTTCACAAATACCTCAAAAACTCAGCGCATCAAAACCTCATTTTTCTTATAGGACCCGAAGGTGATTTTACAGAGAATGAAGTACATCAGGCTCAAGAAAAAGGGTTTATTCCGGTATCATTAGGAACCGGCATCCTAAGAACAGAAACCGCTGCGCTTTACGTGTGTGCCTTGTCCAAAAACTAATCTACCTGATATATTAAGTTGACCTTATATTTGTGTCATGCGATTACTTCTGTTATCTCTGGTATTTATATTTTCTTCATTTGCCCCGCCTACGGTTAAAATAGCCAAATTGAAATACAACGGAGGTGGTGACTGGTATGCCAATAAAACCTCTTTACCCAACCTTATAAAATTCTGCAACCAGCAACTCAAAACCAACATTGATCCGGAAGAGGATGTTGTAGATGCCGGCAGTCCTGATTTGTTCAACTATCCCTTTGTACACATGACTGGCCACGGTAATGTTATCTTTAGCAACAGCGATGCGCTAAACCTTCGCAACTATATGCTGGCCGGAGGTTTTTTGCACATTGATGATAACTATGGCATGGATAAATTTGTGCGCAGGGAAATGAAAAAAGTTTTTCCAGAACTTGATTTTGTTGAATTGCCTTTCTCCCACCCGATCTACCACAAAGCCTATGACTTTAACAACGGTTTACCCAAAGTACACGAGCATGACGGCAAACCGGCCAAAGGTTTCGGGCTTCTCTACAAAGGCAGATTGGTGTGTTTTTACAGCTACGAATGTGATTTAGGCAACGGCTGGGAAGATGCTGAAGTATACAATGACCCTGAGCCCGTGAGATTACGTGCGCTGCAAATGGGTGCCAACATTGTAAAATTTGCGTTTACTCAATAACGTCAATTCCACCGGGGATCAGTCGGAGCATTGGTAAGCATCGCATAATCATCTCCCATATCCGTCATCACTCTTTTCCACAACAATTCCTCATCTTTAGAAAAAATATAATCGGGGCGTATGTCAGCTATAAACCAGGCCTTCTCTTGCAGTTCACTTTCCAACTGCCCCGCTCCCCAACCCGAATAACCGGAGAAAAATTTTATTTGTGCAGGAGATAAGCGTCCGGTGCGTAAAAGTTCCAGTACATGCTGCAAATCACCGCCCCAGCTCAAAAACGAGCTGATGTGCAATGCTCCTTCCACCATGCCTTTTGTAGCATGAAGGTAATGCAGGGTATCCGGTTCAACAGGCCCGCCACTGTAAAGGTCAATATCAAGTCCGGTAAATTCAGGCATCACCTCTTCCAGCTTAAGTTGCAACGGGTGATTGAGCACAAAACCCGCAGCCCCTTGTTCATCATAAGATGCCAGCAGCACAATGGATTTATTAAAATTCACATCGTGTAAAAACGGATCGGCAACTAATAATTTTCCGGGCTGTAACTCACTCATGGCTTAAAATCACAACAATTTTAATATATAACGGCTAAAATCCACTGTTTAACGAATGAAAATTAAGCGTATCTACAATTTCAACAATATTTGTGCAAAACAATAGCATGGAGGCTTCTCCTGATTTTTATAAATTTATACCCGATAATATAAGTACACATGAAGATATTAATAGCTGAAGATGAGCAGATGCTGAAAAAGGCCGTGGAATTTAAATTAAAGAAAGAAGGACACGAGGTTTTTACAGCAGCTGATGGCAGAGAAGCCCTTAACCTGATTAAAGAAAATACATTCGATATGATTATAACTGACATCATGATGCCTTTTGCATCAGGGTTAGAAATTATAGGACATGTACGGACACAGGGTTTAAAAATGCCCATCATTGTGGTATCATCAATCGGCTTGGAAAATACCGTTCTCGAAGCCTTTAAATTAGGGGCTGACGACTTTATCACAAAACCCTTTAGCCCCAACGAACTTTCCATGCGGGTGAACAGGTTACTTAACAAAATGTAATTTTAGTGGCTTCTCATCAAACAAAACCTTACTACTCTTTACAAGCAACTTTAATACTGTTTATAGTTTTACATCTTTTTACAGTTCGGGCTACGTATGCCCAAAATGCTGATTCCATGTTTACCGCTGCCAAAAACATTGGCTTTAAAGGGGAGTATGAAATTGCGAGAGCCGGCATGGAAAAAGTATTGCAGGTTGCGCCTGATTATTACGATGCACGTGTATTTATAGCCCGTACTTTCAGTTGGGAAAGTAACTATAACCAAAGTAAATACCACCTTAATTTGGTTCTTACTCAAGACCCTAAAAACCTCGAAGCACTGGATGCTCTTATTGACGCACTGAGGTGGCCGGGAGAAACGGATTCAGCCATGTTGGTGTGCAAAACAGCACAGCAGTATTACCCGAATGAAGAACGGTTTAAAGTAAAAGAAACTGAAATCATCAAACAACAAACTGCCAGAAAATTTACTGTCAACCAATTAAAAGCCGACTCTTTTTACACCAAGGGCAGAGAACTCGCATTCAAATCAAAGTATACAGAATCGCGTGTGTTGCTTGACTCAGCATTGGGCAGAGACCCTAAACTTTTTGAAGCCTCGATTTTAAAAGGTTGCACCTACAGTTGGCAGCAAAAGTATGCCGAAGCAAGACCCATTCTGGATAAAGTTCTTAAAGAAGATACCGTACCCTTCAGGCGCAAAGAAGCACTTTCAGCCAGAGCAGATATTGAAGTATACGATTTAAAACACAAAACTGCGCTGCAAAAATGTGATAGCGCATTGAAAGAATTTCCAAAAGCAGTGGAGTTCAGAAAAAAGAAATCCATTGCCTATGCCAATGATGAGTATTACAAAGAAGCTATTGCCGAGCTGAAAATTTACCTTGACTCTGTGAAAACAGATACACAAGCCACCAACATGATGCGCGACTTTGAATATAAAAGTCTTCGGAACCATGCTGCTGCGGGATGGGTACAACAGATTTACAACTATTCTTTTGCACCTTGGTCATTCGGATTTGTAGAGTACGGGAGAAAATTCAGAAAGGTACAGTCTATTGCCCGAATCAATTATGCACAACGTTTTAAAACCGAAGCATTACAAGTTGAAATAGACAATTACATTAAACTTTATAAAGGTACCATGTTGTTTGTAAATGCCGGTGCGTCTTCCAGAAACATCATGTACCCGCAGTACAGATTCGGTACTGAATTGTACAAATCATTTCTGAAAAAATTTGATGCTTCTGTGGGATACCATTTCCTTCATTATAATTTTGATGAAACAGATACCAATAACGTAAAGGTACGTAACACAAAAAACATACACATGTTGGTAGGGTCGTTGGGATTTTACCACAAAAAACTTTGGTTCAGCTACCGGCCGATAGTGGTGCTTAACTCTTACGGCAAAGGAACAACTACAGTTACGCATAATTTCCAAACGCGCTACTATTACAAATCAGAACTGGATTACATTAATTTTACCATACTATACGGAAACGGCATTGTGGGAATAAATTACACCACGCCCATTACCTACAACCTTATTCGTTTAAGTACGCTGCGCTTTGGTGCCGATTGGCAAACACGCCTGAGCAAAACACTTACCGGAGGATTAGGTGTATGGTGGGATTATGATGAATACGTAGATGGCAGATACCGTTACCGGTATTCCTTTTCAGCCAACATAAAGAAGGTATTTTAGTTCATGAAAGCACGCAAAAATTACTTACTGCTTTTGGCAGCTTTCTTTTGGACACTCGCCCTGCCGATATTTGCTCAGCAGAATAACACCTGGCTGCAACCACTTTATTACACCGCTAAAAAAGGGGAGAATCTGAAAGTGGTGGCAAAAAAATACCGGCTGAAAGAAAAAACACTGGTATCCCGCAACCGTATTGCCGCCAATTATATTTTCACCCGTCAGCAAAAAGTACTGGTTGGGTATATAGTTGTACCTGCCAATCAAACAAGCAATCCACCCGAAGATGCTTTTTTGGTGGATGACGAAACCAAAAAGATGTACCAACCGGTTGATGAAGATTTTCTGGCTGATTCAGTAAAAATATCAGCCAAAGAATTTGCAGCACTCACCCTACCTGCTGAAGTAGTTGTAGCACCAGCACCAACTACCACAATGGATGATGATTTCCCCACCACTCCCCCCGCTCCAAAATCTTCAGGTAAAACAGCACCTGTAAAAGAAACTCCGGCATACCGAAAAGATAAATACACCCCGTCTGACATACCGGTTGATACTTCGGGAAAGTCTCTAACCGCAACTGATTTGGCCGGGTACGAAGAAGAGGAAGATCCCACTATCAACAACATTACTCCCGATGAATCAGAATTACGAACCCGCAAGGAAACTGACCTCATTGATCAAATTACCCGGCTCGAAATAGGAGAAGAGGACAGTGTAGTCGAATATGATTTTTTTGACGGGCCCTGGCTTTGGGCAAAATACAAATACAATACGCAGCCTACCATCATACAAAGAGGTTTTATTGTACTCACATTTTTTACCTTCTGCAACCTCATATTATTTATTGTTATTATCTCCAGCCGTATTTACAAAAATTATGTTGCCTTAAGAACCAAAAGGCTCCAGGAGGTTTATGAGCCATTATTGGCCAACCTTATTTTTGGTGAATATGACACTGAAGATCGAAGAGCAATGATTGTTAGAAGAATTAAAAAACGTTACTTGGTTAATGAATTCAATAATGAGGTATTCCTGCAAGAGTTGCTCAATTTGCATAAAAACTTTTCAGGTGATGTATGCGACCATATACGTCAGTTATATATTGAATTTGGCTTAGTGAAATACAGCATGCGGAAGTTAAAGGCCTTTCCATGGGATATTAAAATAAAAGGTATACGTGAGCTGACTCAAATGGACATTAAGGATGCATACGATGAGATTTTCAAGTATGTTGACAGCAAAAATTCCATTCTACGACTGGAGACTTTACTCTCCTTAATTCAGTTAAGTGAATCGGACCCGTTGAAATTTTTGAGCAATACCAAAGCTAACATGACCGGCTGGCAACAGGTAAACATTCTGGCCATTCTCTCTATTCTTAATACGGATGACCTGCCCGATTTTAAACGTTGGCTCAATTCACCTAACAGTTCTGTATCGCTGTTTACCATCCGCATGATTAACCATTTCAAACAAATCGGCTCTGTGAATTCCATTGTACCCATGCTGGACGACCCCAGAGAAAGTGTTCGGGAAGAAGTAGTAAATACTATAGGTAATCTTGAACTCTATGGTTTTGCCGATCAGTTGATAGAAGTTTACCACCGTGAACACGACCGCTTGAAAATTAAAATCCTACAGGTAATGGTGAAAATAAGTGACGATGATCAGATTCCTTTTTTTAAGCAGGAAATGTTTAATCCTAACTTTGCTATTGCTGTGAATGCCTGCATAGCTTTGGCCAAAATAGGCCCGAGCGGTCGTAAGGAGCTTAGCGAACTTCTGGAGGATGCAGACGAAAGAACCACCGTGATTATTAAACACGCTTTGGACAAACGAATAGTAAACTAACATGGATAAATATTTAGAAATACTCGGTGACTTTTTTGACACATTTATCTTTTACTATGCTCTGTCATTATGCTTCAGCTATTTTGCGTTAGCCATTATTTCTGCCATAGAAATGAGGCATTATTTAAAGAAGAACAGTTTTATTGATTACCGCACAATACTGAGTTCTCACCTTCAACCCTCCATCTCACTTATTGCTCCGGCTTACAACGAAGGAGCCAACATTGTGGAGAATATTCGATCACTTATGTCCATTCACTACGGCAACTATGAAGTGCTTATCATCAATGATGGCAGCAAGGATGACAGTATGGAAAAAATGATTGAGAGTTATGAGTTGGAGTTGGTAGACTATGCCGTTAATCACCAAATAAAGACCAAACCCATTCGGGGGGTATATAAATCGCGCAACTCAGCCTTTAATAAACTGATTGTAATTGATAAAGAAAACGGAGGAAAAGCCGATGCACTGAATGTGGGGCTGAATATTTCCAGCAGTGATTTAGTTGCTTGTGTAGATGTGGATTGTGTGATTGAACAGGATGCATTGGTTAAAATGGTGAAGCCATTTATTGAAGAAGACACCCGCGTAATTGCCACCGGAGGCGTAGTGCGTATAGCCAACTCCTGCGAAATAGAAAACGGCAAGTTGATGAAAATTAACCTGCCTGATGAATTGCTTCCACGAATTCAGGTAGTAGAATACATTCGCGCATTTTTAATGGGACGAATGGCCTGGAGTAGGCTGAACGGATTATTGCTTATATCGGGAGCCTTCGGATTGTTTGACCGCGAAATTGCTGTTAAAGCAGGCGGATACAACCATAAAACGGTAGGTGAAGATATGGAGCTGGTGGTGCGTATGCGTATCTGGTGCCATGACAACGACATCAAATACCGTGTAGTGTACATACCTGACCCGTTGTGTTGGACAGAGGCACCTAATAACACCAAAATTCTGAGCCGCCAACGCAACAGGTGGGCGCGTGGCACAGCAGAAACACTTTGGATTCACCGCAAAATTTTCATGAATCCGAAATACGGCAGCTTAGGAATTGTGAGTTATACTTTCTGGCTCATGTATGAATGGCTGGCCCCTTTTATTGAGTTTTTCGGAGTAATGTTTTATATCATTCTGGCTATTCTCGGCTTCTCCACCTGGGAATTTTTTATTATGATCATCAGCCTCATTTATGTGTTTGCGGTACTCATGTCCACATCGGCTGTGTTATTTGAAGAAATGTCATACCACCAATACAAAAACAGAAGGGATATGATTCGTTTAATTGCCACCGGAATGATAGAGCCCATTATCTACCATCCGCTCACTGTAAAATGGTCACTGGAAGGAAACATTGATTTGCTTACCGGTAAAAAGACCTGGGGCGAAATGACCCGTCAGGGGTTAGGCAAAAAGAAAGAAGCTAAAACAACGGTGGTTTAATTACTGAAGCCCCAGGTAGAGATGGTGTTTTTTCCTACACGGGCCTCGTGGTCATCAACAATATTTTTGATAAGCGGAATGTAGTATTCCCAAAAGAATCGTTTCCTGTTTTCCAACTCAATCTGTGAGTAAAACAACGAGCGGAAATTTCTGATGCCATTCATTTTGGATGACATCATGCCCATTTCATTGTCACAAAAATCGGCTGAGAAATAGTAATAATTGGAATCTCCTGTAATGTGTTCTACCGCTGCTACAAAGTTTTTAGGAATGCGGTAGTAGTTGAGAATGGAGTCACCTGATGGATTTGACTTAACTGAAAACGCTGATATAACATTGTTGTTTCCCCCGTTAAGTGTAACTGCAAACCAAAACGGGTAAATAATATTCTCCGGCAATTCATACTTTTCCTGAAACTCTTTCGGAGTGTAAATAATGGGAATTGGAAACTCCATGTGGCGCTTTTCATCCAGTATTACAATCTGGTCATTGGTATTTACATAAACTATTCCGCCATCTCTGAAAGGCCATTTGCCGCCATGCTGGTTTTTATACAGTCGAGAAACCCACTTGGGCAGTTCTTTATTTTTTATTGTATCCAATGAAGAGAAATAACGTCCTACCCAATTGGTCCATTTCAAACGAAGTAAATCTTCGGTTTTTTTGCGCAAATTATAAGGCGTAGGCAAAGCATAGAGGCTGAATTCAGTAATAACTGTTTTTTTCTTTTCAATCATCTTCTTCAGAAATTCATATTCGTTGGTTTGCATACCACCGTAAATAATATCTGAACGTTCTTTATCGTCCCCTTTTCTGTACCACTCATTGTGATAAATACCGTAGGTATCGGTAAAATAAGTCATGTCGTATACTTCAGCAAGACTATCCAAATCCTGCGAAGTCATATTCGAAAAATCTTTGATATCGTACTGAAAATCCTCTGCCGGAAAAAACCCGAAATAGTCATTTTCAATACTGTATAAATCACCGTCAGGTTTCACCACCTTCATGTTATTAAGCACCCAGTTAAAAGAGCGGTGCTCCACACCTTTGGTATTCAATACTGTTTTATCAAATATCAATACATTGATGATTCTTTTCGATTCAAACAGCCAAAATATCCATAGCAGTATAGGGAAAAGCAGCAACAGAAGTAACGTAATGCGTATTATTTTCCTGATCATAACATGGGTTTACCGCTCAAGATTCATAAAATACAACCTCAATTGCAAACAACCTGTCGAAATTAAGACGAATAGGAAGTATTTGTTAATTTTGACACATGAATAACAGCCATAAATCATTAGCCGACATCAGAAAAGACTACATGCTCAAAACATTTGATGAGCAGGATGTGCTTGCTGACCCCTTTGAACAATTTAAGTTATGGCTACATGAGGCCATACAAAGTGAAGTAAATGAAGCCAATGCCATGACTTTAGCCACGGCTTCCGCCAACGGACAACCACATGCCCGCATTGTTTTGCTCAAAGGTTTTGACCATGACGGGGCTGTATTTTTCACCAATTACCAAAGCCACAAGGGTCAGGAACTGGAACAAAACCCCAAAGTGGCCCTTACATTTTTTTGGGCCGAACTGGAAAGACAGGTACGAATAGAGGGCCTTGCCACCAAAGTTGACCCCACCCACTCCGACCAATATTTTTACAGCCGTCCCAAAGGCAGCCAAATTGGTGCTCATGCCTCTCCGCAAAGTACAGTCATTGTGAACCGTCAGCACCTGGAAGATCGTGTGAAAGAATTTGAAGAATTGTTTGCAGAGCAACCTCTGCTTCGCCCGGAACATTGGGGTGGTTATGTAGTAAAACCTGTAAGGTTTGAATTCTGGCAAGGACGTAGCAGCCGCTTGCACGACAGGTTTTTGTTTGAACAGAAAAACGGTAATTGGAATAAGGTGCGTTTAGCCCCTTAAGCAAGTTATTTTTTCAAAGGAACAATATTGCCCTTTTTGTTGATGTAAAAAACTTTGTTCAGGTACTGAACACGGGCAATGCCTCCACTAAAATCAGATACCACATCATAATTGTGCGCTATAACTACTTTGCCTGAGGTATCCATAAACCCCCACCGCCCCTGACGTTTGATGGGTGCCATGCCCTCAGAAAAACCACGGGCCTCGTCCAGAACTACTTTAACAAACACATTACCCTTGGCATCTATAAATCCCCATTTATCGCCCATCATAATAGCAGCATAACCTTCTGAGAAAGCCTCAGCATAATCAAACTGTTCGGCTATAACCACCTTGCCTTTTTCATTGATGTAACCCATTTTTTCTTTGAGCACCACAGCAGCCATCCCCTCATTAAAATCAGACCCGAATACATATTGAGGCTTGATGATGACTTTTCCGCTACGATTAACATACCCTACTTTACCGCCTTGTTCTACGCGGGCTATGTTGCCGTTAAACGGATGTATGAACTCAAATACGGGTTTAATCACATACTTGCCGTTGGTATCAATAAGTCCATATTTACTGCCGCTCTTTACACGGGCCAGACCACTGATAAAGTTATCTGCATCATAAAACTGACAAGGCACCACAACTGTCCCCTGCTTATTCATGTAACCAAACTTGTACATGGTTACCGTGTTTTTACCAATCTGCCGTTGTTCCTGAATACTAACTACTGCTCGCCCGTTATGAAAGTTTTGTGCATCATATAAGTCCAACGGTACATCCAGCATTTTTTCACCTGCATGGTTGATGTAATAACGCATGCCCAAGGTATCAGTAAGTTTGGCCCATCCATCAGAAAAAGCCGAAGCACTGTTCAGGTACAAAGGACCCAGCATTACTCTTCCGTTCACATCCAGGTAACTTTTCTGTTTATTCTTTTCCACCAGTGCCAAACCCTCTTCAAAATAATCGGCAAAAATGTATACGGTATCAATAACCAGATCTCCGTTGCTGTTTACATAGCCAAACTTATTGTTTTTCTCCACCGGAACCGGAAATTGCTTTTGTGCCAACACGTTTACAACTGCACACACCAACACCATGAAGCTGAAAAATGCTTTATTCATGCCGCTAAATTAGCGTGTTTTATATACGGGCAAAACCTTGTTTTTCAACATGGGGTGATTAAATGGCACAAAAAATGAAAAGATTGAATTAGTTTTACCTAACCAAACCCGAGTATGACCAAACTTTTACGCATTACCGCCTTGCTGGTGCTTTGCTTTTTCAGCAATCAAACCTTCAGTCAGAGTTGGTTTAATCCCCGCAATAATGAGCCGCAGAATGCCAAAAAATTCTCTGAACTTACCATTCCCAGTTCCTCAGCATTTGACCTGTTGCAAATGAACCCTTCGCTGATTAACCAGCCCAATGTTATACGCGACTTTAAAGTCGACTGGTCATTCAAATCTTACAAACTTTCGCCTAACCTGGCTATACAAGGGCAACCTTTTTGGGAAATACTTTTTAACCGCGATAATCTGGATAAGTACCAAAATGCCTCCGGATTTATGAAAACGCTTTCCACCTTTGATGTGTCTGTAGGCACCGTGGAAGATGAATGGAGCAACCGTAAGCTAGCTTATGCAGGGAAAATTAACCTGTATCGCTCCTACGATGCCTGGGACTATGACGATGACTTCAATGATGCCGTAGAGGATTATTACATGGAAAGAAAGACCATTGACTCGTTGATGAATATGTACACAGCTCAATACGACAGCATACTGAATATTGACTCCATTCCGGCTAAAGAAAAAAGGGAATTGAAACACAACATTGATGATTTGAAAGATTTACTCGATGAGGTAAAAATGCGGCACAATGAAAAACTCAAAAACATGGTAAAAAGCAAATCGGCTGCAAACTGGAATGCCTCTTTTGTAGATGTGGCTTATGGTCGCTCACTCACCTTTGCCAATGTAACCTCCACCTTAATAAAACAAAACGGTGACCAATATGCCGTATGGATAAACGGTAGCCTGGGAGTAGGTAAAAAAGTATTGTTAAGTTCACTGATACGATACGGATACCAATTAAAGTCTGTTGTACCCAGCCGGGCTGATACGGCAAGCATTTCGCAGGAAACGCTTGGCGGAGGTTTAAATGCACGCTACGGAAATGAGCGGGTGAGTTTTTTTGTGGAATATTTTTACGAAAAAAATGCCGATTCCAATACACCTACCTTGCGCAATACTATCATTGGTTACGGGGGCAACTGGAGGTTCAGCAGCAATGTAATCTTGAATTTTTCGATGCGTACTTTTTACGATCAAAAAGGTGTTCTTGTTAACCTTACTCCCTTTATTTCGATTTCGTGTATGATGCGCTAACGCGAATTACCTGACAGCAGGCAGTCGTCCTTTGCGGATGAAATATTCCAGCAATACTTTCGATGGCTTAGGTTCTTTTACCCGCTTCAACCCGAAACGTTCAACCGCATGTTTCGCTACATGCTCCACAGCTTCTTCAACATCATCGGTATACAATACCAAATCCAGATCATCGGCATTAATAGTACCTTCTGCCACCATGGTTTGTAACATGCCCATCAGATTTTTCCAGTAATCTTTACCAAACAGCACAATTGGAAAATGTTCTACTTTATGCGTTTGCACCAAGGTAAGTGCTTCAAACATTTCATCCATAGTACCCATACCACCCGGCATAATGATAAAGCCATAGGAATACTTAAACATGATAAACTTACGTATGAAAAAATAATTAAATGTAACCCATTTATCCATGTAAGGGTTATGGTTTTGCTCCATAGGTAAGGTGATATTGCAACCAACCGAACGTCCCCCGGCTTCCATGGCCCCGCGGTTAGCCGCCTCCATAATACCCGGACCACCACCTGTCATTACGGTAAAACCTTTTTCAGCCAAGAGTGCACCTGTTTTGCGGGCATCGCTATACCATTTGTGGTCTTCTTTAAAACGTGCAGAGCCGAACACACTCACACATGGGCCCACAAAGTGCAGGGTACGAAACCCATTGATGGTTTCACCCAAAATACGAAAAGTAAATTTTAGTTCTTCCCAACGTGAACGAGGGCCTTCGAGATAATAATTTTTTCTTGCCATAATAAAAGAGAAAAGGTCGAAGCAATAACTTCGACCTTTCAAACATACAAATTATGGAGAAAAGTATTCTCCTCTATCTGGGATTACTCTGCAACGGGTTGTTGGGTGCAATAAAATTATCAGGAAGTTTAGCTCCCTGCCCGGTGCCGTTTTCAAGTGTGGTACCGTAGGTATTATTAGCACGTGTACTACCGGAAACTGTATTGGCTGCATGATCCACATAAACACCCGATACTAGCGTTGCCACCATACCTGCATTGCGGTAGGGCATATTAATAAACGATGATGCATTAAACGTGTAGGCCGTAAAGTTATTTGAAATGGCTACATCGAGGTGAGCAAATTCCCTATCGGCTTCGGTAAATTGTAAGGCGGTTGATGATTGCGGCATAACAAAATTTTTGGCCTTTTGTGCATTTACTGACACTGCAGATAAAAGCAACATGAACAAGAGCAAATTTTTCATAATATTAACTGATTAATGTGTTTTAACTTTAACTGATTGGGCCTCATCAAACGGGATAAAGGCATTTTCATGTTCTATTGCACGTATGCCATCAATCAAAACAATGTTGGCATCCGGACGAGCGCCACGAATGGAGAGAAGGTTATCTGAAAACTTATTTACACCGTTAAATACCGAAACTAAATCAACTAAATTATAACGCAAAGGAGATGCTTCAGGTTTAAAAATTAAGTTTTTTAAGAGATGCGAATACTTAACATTACTGTCACAGCTTGTGATAAAACAAGAAGTTTTGTAATACTTCTCAGATTTATGTAGTTCTACATAGTTAGACTTAGCCGATGTTTTACAGAGGCGTTCATCAATTTCACTCAATTTTAGTATTAAATCAGGCTTTATCAATATAGTTTCGATTGATAAGGGTTGTTGCCGGTTTCGGCTCACAACTTTGTTATTTTGCCCGAAACTTTCGGCCCAAAACAAACAAGAGATAAAACAAACAATCAAATAGCGCATAAAAAAGGTGTAAATCACTACTGCAATTTACACCTTTTCAGTAAAATATCAATATTTAAGGTCTACAGATTTCCTCTCATTTCCTGCTCGCGTTCTATAGCCTCAAACAGGGCCTTGAAATTCCCTTTACCAAAACTTTTTGCCCCTTTACGTTGAATAATTTCATAGAACATGGTAGGGCGATCTTCTACCGGTTTGGTAAACAATTGCAACAAGTAGCCCTCGTCATCACGGTCAACCAATATGCCCAACTCTTTTAGCGGTTCTATATCTTCTTCAATAGGGCCCACTCGGTCAAGTAAATCATCATAATACGTATTGGGCACTTTTAAAAATTCCACGCCACGTGCCATTAACTGACGAACCGTAGAAACGATGTCCTTAGTGGCAATAGCAATGTGTTGTGTGCCCTCCCCTTCATAAAACTCCAGGTACTCTTCTACCTGCGATTTACGCTTACCTTCGGCCGGTTCATTGATAGGGAACTTAACGTATCCGTTTCCGTTGCTCATCACCTTACTCATTAAAGCAGAGTATTCGGTAGAAATATCTTTATCATCAAACGAAAGAATGTTTTTAAAGCCCATTACATTCTCGTAAAAACTTACCCAGGGATTCATCTGGTTCCAGTCTACGTTACCTACACAATGATCAACATACAACAACCCTGTTGGCTCAGGGTTATAGGTGCTCTCCCACTTTTTAAAGCCCGGCATAAATACACCGTTGTAGTTTTTACGTTCAATGAACAAATGCACCACTTCTCCATAGGTATGAATACCACTCATGCGCACCTCTCCGTCTCCGTCTTTCAAAGTAATCGGTTCCATATACGCTTTACCACCTCTTTTAGTGGTTTGTTCAAAAGCATCATAGGCATCGTCAACCCACAAAGCCAGAACTTTTACACCGTCACCATGTTTTTTATGATGCTCGGCAATGGGTGAATCAGAGTGCAGTGGTGAGGTAAGCATAAGGCGCATTTTGTTTTGCACCAGCACGTATGATACACGGTCTTTCACTCCGGTTTCAGGGCCCGCATAAGCCAAACTTTGAAAACCGAAAGCGGTTTTGTAATAATGGGCCGCTTGCTTGGCATTGCCCACGTACAACTCAACATAATCAGTTCCGTTTAACGGAAGAAAGTCGGTTGTGGTGGTGTTTTCTATTATCTCTTGTGTTTTCATCTATCTGTGAGTATTTATGTATTTAAGTGTGTAAGTGTTTATGTATTAGTTTTGCTGGAGACATACTTAATTAATCCAATAGTAAGGTTACAATGTTCTACTGTGAGCTGGTATATTTCCTCAAATGTTTTTTCAGATATATACTTTTGATCAAGCAAAGCGTATAGCATACTTCTTACTTCCATTCCTGATGAAGAAGAATAATCAAGAAATTTTAAAAAATCTTTGTTACTGTATCTACCAAATCCTTCTGCAATATTGTTCATTGTGCTAAGTGCAGCAGCTTTTAGTTGCTTCTGCGTAACGAAATCTCGTGCAAGTTCGGTGTTCTGGTTACATAAATTGTAAACAGCAGCAACCAGCTCTCGAGCTTTCTGCCAGCATTTTAATTCTTCAAAACGCTCCACTTTTCCGGCCATACTTAAACACCTAAAAACGTAACCACTTAAATACGGTTTTTAATCTAACCAAGTCTTATAGTACCCCGGATCTTCCACACCCATGGCATCAGCTGTAATTTGCAAAGGATAAAACGGATCAATCATTACTGCCAGTTCGCGTGTTTCTTTTTGCCCTATAGATTTCTCCACTGTGCCGGGGTGCGGACCGTGCGGAATTCCTTTGGGGTGCAAACTAATCATACCGCGCTCCACGTGTTTGCGACTCATAAACTCTCCATCTACATAATAGAGAATCTCATCACTGTCAACATTGCTGTGGGCATAGGGCGCAGGTACCGACTGCGGGTGGTAATCATACATACGGGGTACAAACGAACAAATAACAAAGTTGTGACCCTCGAAAGTTTGATGGATGGGTGGCGGCATGTGTACACGACCGGTAATAGGCTCGTAATCGTGAATGCTGAAACCATAAGGATACTGATATCCATCCCAGCCTATGGCATCAAACGGATGATTAGCATAGGTGTAAGGAAAAATCATGTCTTCCTTTTTTATCATTACTTTAAAATCACCTTCCACGTCAAAAGTGGGCAAACTGTGAGGCAACTTAATATCCCGTTCACAATAAGGAGAGTGCTCCAAAAATTGTCCTGAACTGTTTAAATACCTTTTAGGTGCACGGATGGGCGAAAAAGATTCCGTAATCATCAAACGATTATTCTCATCTTTAAACTCCAGTTGGTAAATCGTGCCGCGGGGAATAACCAAGTAATCTCCGTATTCAAATTCTATTTGTCCGTATATGGATTTAAAAGTACCGCTTCCCTCGTGCACAAAAATCACTTCATCAGCATCGGCATTTTTATAGAAATAATCTGTCATGGATTTTTTAGGTGCCGCAACTGAAATGTACACATCGCGATTAAAGAGCAGTACTTTGCGTGACTTGAGAAAGTCGTCAACCGGAGCTGTTTTAAAAGTAAGGAAACTTCGGCATTGTAAGTTTTTTGCAATAGCCGCTTTCGGACTTACATCCCAAGCCTCGCCTATTTCTTTTACTCGTGTGGGCGGGTGGGTATGATAAACCAGTGAATACAGACTGGAAAAACCTTCCGTAGAAACCAATTCTTCCTGATACAAACTACCGTCAGGTTTACGGAATTGCGTGTGACGCTTGCGCGGAATACTTCCCAGTTTATGGTATTGTGGCATGTATAAATATGATTAAAGCAACCTTTTGATTAAAAACAGGTACAAAGTACCTAAACGAATATGATTTTTTCTAACAAAAAGGTCTCAAAAATGCTCAACTTTGCCCGCATGAAAAATGACAAATATCAGGGATTGCACATATTTGCTATCTCTTTCATTTTGTGTTACATAAGCACACTTATGGCCTGTACCCCGGCCCAAAACAGCAACAATTTTGCTGCTGAGGACAGCACAGCTTCAGAAGCTATACGTAAAATAAATGCCGAAATAACCCAAAAACCTGATAACCCTGAGCTGTATTACCGCAAAGCACGCATCTATTACAATGAACTGAAAGCCGAGCAGGCTTATACCAATATTGAGAATGCCCTTCACCTGGATTCCCTGAATGCGATTTATCACTTCCACAAGGGTGAAATTCTATTTGCACTGAACAAAACCAAATTATCATCCGAGTCATTTGAAAAAGCAGTTGCCTTAAACCCCGAGTTTTACGATGCATACATTAAACTGGGGGAGTTATACCTGATAGTAAAAGAACATAAAAAATCATTGGCCTGTTTTTCCAAGGCTCAGGAAATTAATCCTGCTGAAGCTAAACCCTACTTCTACAAAGGCATGAATTTTAAAGAAGTAAGAGACACGGCCAATGCCACCATCAGCTTTCAGCGGGCCACTGAAATAGATAATAGTTACTTTGAACCACACCTGCAATTGGCACTACTTTTTGCTGCTAAAAAAGACAAACTGGCCTTGCAGTATTTTAATGCTGCGTTAAAGCTGAATGAATTTAATCCTGATGCATTATACGCCCGTGGGTTGTACTTGCAAGAGCAAGGAAAATTTGAAGAAGCCGTGAAGGATTACCGCACATTACTTTCTGTAAATAAAGATGATTACCGTGCACACTACAACATTGGCTTTATCAATTTTCTGAACAAAAAATACCCCAAAGCTATTGAGAATTTTAGCCAAACCATTATGATTTATCCTGAATATACTCAGGCATATTACATGCGGGGACTATGCCACGAAGCAGAAGGAAAAAAACAGGAAGCACTCAACAATTATGACTACGCCTTGCAACTTGATTCGACCTACACCAAAGCTATTGAAGGGAAAAAACGGGTGAGTAAATAGTAGTTACTGTACTATCAGTTTTTTTACCTGCACACTGCCATCGCCAATTACTGCTTTCAGGAAATACACTCCACGGCTTAACCCGTCAATTTCGAGCGGCTCGTTAATTACCGGATGATATATTTTTAGCATTCTTCCGCTTACATCAAACAACTGCACATAGCTACTCAAACTTCCATCAGCATGGGTAAGTAACACGTTAACTCTTCCCTCCTTTGCGGGATTAGGAAAAACAGTAAAGGCCTCTGATAAAAATACATTATTTACCCCATTAGGGCCAACAACAATGTAAGCGTTTTTAGTTACTGCATG
The DNA here is from genome assembly GCA_041675505.1 of Bacteroidia bacterium. Classification (GTDB taxonomy): domain Bacteria; phylum Bacteroidota; class Bacteroidia; order UKL13-3; family UKL13-3; genus JAGPCK01. The sequence continues at coordinate 89,064 of JBAYTR010000012.1, forward strand.
AGTACAAGCTGACGCTGTATTACCTGCTGTTAGTTTTACCTGATATACTCCTTGGTTATTGTATGTGTGCGATGGGTTAATTTGTGTCGAGATATTAGCTAAGCCACTGCCGGGGTCGCCAAACACCCACGAGTAATAATCAAAACCAGTTGACGAAGTGTTAGTGAAGTTTACCGTAAGTGGTGCATTGCCGCTTACAACAGCTGCATTAAAACCTGCTTCCAGCAAATGGATTTTCATGGTGTCCCTCAGATTACAAACACCTGAACTATATTGATACACATTAGTGTATGTGCCGCCAATAGCACTGTCTGAATTAAACTTACCCGATGACACCAATGGTCCGCTCCATTGTCCGCCAATTGGAGTTGCATTCAAATTAATTGTACCGCTGTTTTTACAGACAGTTAAATCAGTACCAGCACTTACTGTTGGAGCTGCCTGAACTGTAATCCACTTGGAATTACTGGTTAAACAACCCGGAGGAGAATAATAGTAATACGCAATTTCATGCTTACCTGCACCAGCAGTTTGAAGGTTGAACTTATCATTAAGAATATGGTTACCAAACCATGAACCACCCGCTGGAGAAGCGATCAACGTTGCCTGAGCCACATTGCTGCAAAAACTATCGGGCACCTGAATACTTACCGGTGGTGCTGACAATACTTCCAAATAGGTAGTATCATCTTCTGAGCAGGAAAGCGGTGAGCGATAAATCAATTGATTTAATCCCACTTTAATTTGAGAAGGATAAAATTTATTCAACCGTACTGAATCACCAAACCATGTGCCTCCTGCGGGAGTACCATTCAATTGCACAAAACCTGTAGTTGCACAAACTGAAGTATAGGTACCTGCATCAGATTTTATTTTATCAGTTACCGTATAAACAACGGTATCTCTTCCTATGCAACCGTAAGTATCTGCATAGGTGTATATAATATCGTTTGCCCCGAGGCAGGAAGCATAGGGAACAAAAAGTTTTAATGGTGTATTAATGCATGACGAACCACTCCACACACCGTTGGATTTATCCGCAGTTAAAGCAAATCCAATACTGCCAATACAAAGTGTTTTATCGCCTCCGGTAATAGCTACTGCTGGATTCTTACGAATACCGATACGAATCATACTATTACTTTCACAGCCGAAAGAGTCTGTCGCTTTCAAATAAATGGTATCAGGATTTATTCCTGCAAACGTAAAACTGTTCGCTGACGACTGACCGTTGTTCCATGAGTATGCAAACGGAGGCTGGCCTCCTTTTATGTGTGGGATTAAAACAAGCGGCATACCCTCACAAGTCATGGTATCTGTACGATTGAATATGCTCGCGGATACGGGTACAAAGCTAGGTACCCATAATGAATCGTTGCGTATAAAATCCCCACAGGCCTGAGGTGAAGAAATCCTCAAAGTATATGGTTTCCAACCTGACTGAGTATACGTGTGAGAGAAATTGGATGTACCTGAATTTACTCCACCAGCCCCTACCCAATTGTATTGGTAATTTCCCGGACCGCTGTTTAAACCAGCCTGAAAATCGACCTTACCCGTGCAATAATTATAGGTTACAGAAGGAGAAGCTTGAATTGTTCCGCCTGACGAATCTACTTTTACAGCAATGGTGGTAAAACTCTCCAAAGTTTTAGGGCAAGAATTATCACGTGTCCTGAAAGTAAAATAGTACGGCTCAGTTCGCACATGACTTACGTTTGGTGTCCAGCAAAAGGTGCCGGTGGCATTCTTTTGATTGTTGGAAACAAAAGCTACTCCCGGCAAATTGGAGTTGTCCATAAACAAATAAGTTGAGTCTCCGGTATTGGGATCAGAGGTATAAAGGTTAACGCATAAATTCGACCCTGCACAAGCCCTCAAAGAAGTGGCACTTGTACTTACAACGGGTGTATTATTTGAGGCTGAATTAGGAACGATTGCAATGGCATGAAATACCTGAGACTTGCCAATGAGCAAACCGCCCCTATAGCGTGAAATAGTGTACGATAACATCGGCATTTGAGTGGTGCTGGGCACAACATATGGGTTACTTCCTGTTTTAAGTTGCCTGGTTGTTTGATCAAATGTTAATGCAAAAACCGAATTGCCACTATACTGAAAGGGCTTATTATATGTATAAGGGGTGTAATATGGATATGGAGTACCATCAATCCTTGACGGGTGTGATAATTCATACACGACAGAGTCTCCGTTTTCATTTGTTATACCAGCGTTGTAGTAATTGGGGACTCCTACAATAAAAACAGGCGACAATGGTTTTGCGAACACAGGTCCTTCATTCATTGAATAACCTTTGTAGAAAGATGCTTCAAGAAAAAAATTTGTTTGCAATAGATTGTTCACCTGGCCTGAAATACAACACTCAGCATATTCAATCTTGATAGGCGAATTGGCAGAAAAGGATGAGGTGCTCACCTTTTTAGAAAAGTAGTTTTCCTGATAACCATACCCGAACGGATTGTTACTACCAGTTGTACATAATGAAATACTTGGATTACAAACACCACTAATATCAGTTGTTCTGATGCGTTGCAAGTATATCGTCTGGGAATAACTTCCTTGCTTAAGGTATACTGTTTGAGTTGCGTTGATAGGTATACCTTGACAGTCTCTGAGAACACTCAACATAACCTCTACAGAATCGTCCGGCAATACCCTATAGGAAATATAACCTCCAGCTGTATGGGCAAAACCATAATTTGCAGTCAAGAGCAGAACTACACACCAAAACTTCGCTAAAATATTTTTCATACAGATAGCTATTATGATTATTAACTATCTGCAAGTTAGAGAAAAAAAAAGAACCTGCAAATAAATTAATACGCCCTTCCGCCCCGGCCTTCCATAAAGTTAATGAAAGCTTTGTTCACCACTTTATTCCCTCCGGGTGTAGGGTAGTTACCTGAGAAGTACCAGTCGCCTTTGTTATGCGGACAAGCTACATGAAGGTTTTCGATAGATTGATAAATCACTTCTACTTCTGCCTGGCAAACCTCAGGTGTAACTATCTCGGCCACCTTTTTGCTGATCTCGTCATCTGTAAACAATGCATACAACTCCTGTAAGTTATTTCGCTGCTCTTCTTTAGGTAAGTTTTCCTGTGCTTTACACTTGGAATAAGTCTCTTGCAGCTTGCTCTCCAAACCACGCTCTTTCAACAAAGCCAGCATAGCCTGAAAGGCCACAAACTCTTTCAACTTCGACATGTCAATACCATAACAATCAGGGTAGCGAATTTGAGGTGCTGAAGAAACAATCACAATTTTCTTGGGATGCAAACGATCCAATATGCGCAGAATACTGGTACGTAAAGTAGTGCCGCGAACGATAGAATCATCAATCACCACCAGCGTATCGGTATTGTTATTGATTACTCCGTAAGTCACATCATACACGTGCGCCACCATGTCTTCCCGGTGAGCATCGTCAGTTATGAATGTGCGTAGCTTGGCATCTTTCACCGCAATTTTCTCTCTGCGGGGTTTAATGGCGAGTATTTCTTTCAGTTTATTGATATCAGGATTGGGGCCCAGTTTGATTACTTCCTGTGCTTTGTATTCCGTAAGGTAATCGTGCAAACCATCAATCATGCCGTAGAAAGCAGTAGCCGCAGTATTCGGAATGTACGAAAATACCGTATTGGCCATATCGTAATCAATGGTCTTCAATACTTTTGCTGAGAGCAAATGACCCAGCATTTTTCGCTCCTTGTATATCTCACGGTCGTTGCCACGGGAAAAATAAATGCGCTCAAATGAACACGATAATTTCTCAGTTGCAGGAAGGATGTTAATTTCAGAGGTATGTCCGTCTTTGCGAATAACCAGTGCGTTGCCGGGCTGTAGCTCTTTGATGTCGCGGTATGGAATGTTAAACCCGGTTTGTATGGCAGGGCGCTCGGAAGTAACCACCACCACTTCATCGTCCTGGTAATAATAGCACGGACGAATGCCTGAAGGATCGCGCATCACAAATGCATCACCGTGGCCCATCATACCGGCCATAGTATATCCGCCATCCACTTCTTTCATCGCACGTTTCAGGATATTTTCGATATTCAGGTTTTTCTGGATGAGTGCCGATATTTCATTGTTGGCATATCCTTCAGACTTAAACTTATCAAAACAGTTCTGGTTCTCTTCATCCAAAAAATGACCAATTTTTTCCAGCATGGTTACTGTATCAGCTTTTTCCCGCGGGTGCTGACCTAAGTCAACCAGCAAACCAAACAGCTCATCTACATTAGTCATGTTGAAGTTTCCGGCCAGCATCAGGTTACGACTCATCCAGTTGTTCTCACGAATAAACGGATGACATTTATCTTCAGAATTTTCTCCGTGTGTGCCGTAACGCAAGTGCCCCAGCAACAACTCTCCCATGTAGGGCGAGCGCGCCTTGAGGTAATCAGCATCTTTCATCTGTTCCTTATCCGCAGTTTGCGTAATGCGCCTGCTGATGTTGGCAAATATTTCGGCAACTGCACCGCTTCCGGCTGTGCGCTTGCGGTAAATGTATTGTTCACCCGGTTCAGGATCAAGTTTAATCACCCCCACTCCCGCGCCATCCTGGCCACGGTTATGTTGCTTTTCCATCAACAGGTACAGCTTTTTTAAACCGTACAACGATGAACCATACTTTTCCTGATAATATGATAAGGGTTTTAGTAATCTGATAAGTGCAATACCGCACTCATGCTTTATAGCGTCACTCATGCCTGAATTTGAAAGTGCAAATTTAACCCATTTTAGTGAGCTATGGGGATGATTATTCTCACATTTATCAACCGTTGCGATTATTTTCGCACCATGCTGCCAATTATAGTTGAAGGGGAAGAATTGCATTTACTGCCTGAAAAAGGAATATTCTGGCCCAAACACAGCCTGCTGCTGGTGGCAGATTTACATTGGGGAAAAGCAGCCACATTCAGAAACAGCTTTATTCACCTGCCCAAAGGAACCACAAGTAACGACCTCGGCCTGCTCTCTGATATGTTGGAAAGCACACAAGCACAGCAAATTCTTTTTCTGGGAGATTTATTTCATGCCAAAGCCGGTAAAGCATTGGCCACATTGGCCATGATTGAAGGCTGGAGACACATTCACCGCAAAGTGAATATGCTGCTGGTGCGAGGTAATCACGATATACATGCCGGAGACCCTCCCGAAGCGCTGAACATTACCTGTGTAAATGAACCTTTTGAACTGGGGCCATTTATTTTCACTCACCACCCTTCGGCACACAACAAGGGATACAACCTTTGCGGCCACTTGCATCCAGCAGTGTTACTAAAAGGGAAAGGGCGTCAATCTTTACGCTTACCTTGTTTTTACTTTGGCAAAAAAGGTGGAATATTGCCTTCCTTCGGTTCGTTTACGGGCAGTGCTGTTATTCAGCCTTCCAAAAACGACCGTATTTACGTAATTGCAGATAATCAGGTTATACCCGTTACACAACCATGAGTAACCTTACAAAATTTAAACTCGCACTAATGAATGCATGCAGAGATGCAGTAGAACAACGTATAGCCAATGCAGAGAAAGCCATGCTCTCAGCACAGGAAAGTGCAAATAGTGAGGAAAAAAGCAGTGCAGGAGATAAGTACGAAACAGGGAGAGCCATGAGCCAGATTGAACGTGACCGTAATGCAAAACAATTGGCTGAAGCAAAAAACGAACTGGCCCAGTTGAACAAAATTGATCTGAATATCGAACATCAGCAAGCGGGTACGGGCGCCTTAGTGGTATGTGCCGAAGACACCTTTTTTATTGCTGCTGCGGTGGGTGTGCTTACTGTAAATAAGCAAAAGACTATTGTGCTTTCACCCAAGGCTCCCTTAACACAAGAACTATTGGGCAAAAAAGCCGGTGACCGCATTACTTTTAACGGACGAACACTCACCATTAAAAGCATTTGTTAAGGAACAACTACCGCAACAGAATCAACTGCTTTTTTCTGTCTGGATATAATGGCGGGTAAATGCAAGTTCAACTCCTCAGTTAACTCTTGCTCATTCAAATAGCGCATCACACCATCCTTAAACCAAGGTTGATGCTCTTCATAAACATAATCTCCGAAAATAATAACCGGTGTACCGTATTGTTTAATGGTCCAGTCATCCATTAGTTCCCATGTGTTGGTCCAGCGGTATAAAAAAACAGCATCTTGTTTCAATAAACGCACACAGGCATGTGAGGCGGGATAACCCGGCAAATCATATTGATGCATAGATACCCCCAACTTATTTTCCAGATTAATGTACCACTCCATAATCCATTCCGGGTCAATGGTACTGATAGTTTTTTTCGACTTCCAATTGCAATGAAACAAGCCCGTGGGTGTAGGTGTTGATTTTTTTCCCAAGCTGGTTGGCCCCCAACGAATCAACTGACCATACTCATAAGCAGCAAATGCCTGCATTGCATAGGATATCAATATGCATTTATCTACGCTGTGCAAACTGTTAACTTGTATAGGAAAGGGGCTGTACTTTAATAAATCAGCATAATAAACATCCGGCACAATGTACTTTTTTGAAGGCCTGAAATGCGCTGCATCTAAACGGTTAAGAGCAACATAAACGGCTGCTTTAACAGTGTCAGAAAAACCAAGCGAATCAAAAGCTACCAGTGAATATTGTATTACCCTCTCCGGTGCTTTTTGCTCAATGGAATCTACCGGCAGTTTCTGTTGTAAAGCAGGAGGATGTAATTTTTCAGGGTATTGAGTTTCAGGAATAGGTGGAGTTGGGTTAGAACAAGCTGACAAAAGCACAAGAACTTTAAGTAGTATCTTATTCATTTGGGAAAACTACGTTTATGAATGCACTTCACGAATACTCATTCAAATAATATTCACCTCCGTTTGCAGTTGGACCCCAAACTTATCCAGCACTGATTTTTTAATATCTTCCGAAAGTTGATAGACGTCCTGCCCCTGCACTCCGCCATAGTTTACCAGCACCAATGCCTGATCTTTGTGTGAACCCGTGTTCCCCACGCGCTTACCCCGCCAACCGCATTGTTCTATGAGCCAACCTGCGGCCAACTTCACTTTGCCGGGTGTGGTAGGGTAACCGACTATATCATTATACCCACTTTTTAACTCGAGGTATTTCGCTTCATCCACTTCTGGGTTTTTGAAAAAGCTACCAGCATTACCAATTACGGCCGGGTTGGGCAACTTGCTGCTTCGAATAGCAATAACAGCATCACTTACTGTTTTAATGGTGGGCTCTACCACGTTCATTTTTTCCAGCGTTTGCTGAATGGCTCCGTAAGTCGTATTAAAGTTTGGCTTTTTATTCAAACGGAAAGTCACCGACAAGATAAAATACCTGCCCTTGGCTGCGTGTTTAAAAATACTTTCACGATACCCGAACTGACAATCTGCATGAGAAAAAACTTTCACTTCAGCCGTTTGTAAATCCATAGCCTCCAGTGAATCGAACGTATCTTTAATTTCCACTCCGTAAGCACCAATATTCTGCATAGGAGCAGCCCCTACAGTTCCCGGTATAAGCGACAGGTTTTCAATACCTGCATAATTATGGCTAATGCTCCACAGCACCAGTTCATGCCACACTTCGCCTCCCATTGATTTTACCCACACATGGTCTTCATCTTCTTTCAATACTGAAATACCTTTCAGTTCATTGCGCAATACCAAACCATTAAAATCCCGTGTAAAAAGCACGTTGCTTCCACCACCCAATATTAGCAAGTCAGTAGTGTTTACCCTGCCTGAAAGGATAAGGGATTTAATTTCCTCTACAGAAGTAATGTGTATCAACTCTTTTGCCTGAACAGCAATTCCGAATGTGTTGTAAGGTTGCAAAGAAACCTGTTGCTCTGCCTTCATATGGCTGTAAAGGTAATACGGGTAACGCATAGTTTACGGCAATAAAATACACAGATGTTTATATCAGTTGGCTCAAAAATTCATACACCACTAATTTCTTCATTAGTTTATTCCAATCTTTACCCTACATTTGCACGGCAAATAATCATACTTAATTATTTGCTATGCTCGACTCCAAGAAATTTACAGAAAACGGCCTCACTTTCGATGACGTTCTTGTCCTCCCGGCCTACTCTGAAGTACTTCCGCGCGAAGTAAGCACCGCCACTTACATTACCCGTAATATCCGCATCAATATTCCTTTGGTTTCGGCCGCTATGGATACGGTTACTGAGTCAAAACTGGCTATTGCCATGGCTCAACAGGGCGGAATTGGCGTATTGCACAAAAACATGAGCATCGACCGTCAGGCAGAGGAAGTACGCAAGGTAAAACGCTCTGAAAGCGGTATGATTATGGACCCCATCACCCTGCCTGAAAATGCCACATTAAAAGATGCACTTGCTTTAATGAAGGACAACAAAATTGGCGGCATCCCTATTGTTTCCAAAGAAAATAAATTATTGGGCATACTCACCAACCGCGACCTGCGCTTTCAGAAAAATCTGACCACCAAAGTGTCAGACATTATGACCAAAGATAATTTGATTACTGCTCCTGAAGGCACTACCTTACAAAAAGCAGAAGGCATTTTACAGAAATACAAAATCGAAAAATTACCGGTGGTAAGCAAAAAAGGTATCCTCACCGGACTGATTACCTACAAAGACATACTTAAACTGAAAGACCACCCCAATGCCTGCAAAGACGAACACGGGCGCTTACGTGTAGGCGCTGCTGTTGGTGTTACAGCCGACACATTGGAGCGTGTGAATGCTTTGGTAAAAGCCGGAGTTGATTTCATTATAATTGATACCGCACATGGCCACTCCAAAGGTGTTATCAATGAACTGAAGCGTGTAAAAAAGGCCCACCCGAAACTGGATGTAGTGGTTGGAAATATTGCAACAGGAGAAGCTGCGAAAGCACTGGTGAAAGCCGGTGCTGATGGTATTAAAGTAGGCGTTGGACCCGGCTCCATCTGTACCACCCGCATTATTGCCGGTATAGGTGTACCTCAACTTTCGGCTATCTATGAAGCTGCATCAGCCATTAAAAACTCAGGTGTTCCCATTATTGCTGACGGTGGCATACGCTACAGTGGCGATTTGGTTAAAGCTATTGCCGCAGGAGCCAGTACCATCATGGCGGGTTCGTTGTTTGCCGGTGTGGAAGAGTCACCAGGTGAAACCATTATTTATGAGGGGCGTCAGTTCAAATCTTATCGAGGCATGGGTTCTATTGAAGCCATGAAAGAAGGTTCAAAGGACCGTTATTTTCAGGATGCCGAAGAAGAAATTTCTAAACTGGTACCTGAAGGTATTGTGGGTATTGTACCATATAAAGGGTTACTCAAAGAAGTACTCTATCAAATGGTTGGAGGCTTAAGAGCAGGCATGGGCTATTGCGGTTCGAAAACAGTAACCGATTTACAGAAAGCCAAGTTTGTAAGAGTAACTCCTTCAGGCATGAAAGAAAGCCACCCGCACGACATCACCATCACCAAAGAAGCCCCGAATTACAGCAGACGATAAGCTAGTGTAATTACTATACGAGCGAACCTGCAAATTTTGATATTCTAACAAAACCTAATATTTGACATGAAAGTATTATTTATACAATTTGTCTTGGGTTTAACAATATGCTTTGCTCAACAGCAGGAAGTAATAAAAATTACACATCAGAATAATGAATATTTGTTGGATTCAATTTTTCCTATAGACAATATCGTAAGCATTACTGTAAGAAATTATAGTGGTGAACATACACTGACATCAAACGAATTGACGGCTTTAAAAGAATATCTCAAAAAAGCAAAATTTGCTGGTGGACTTTTAATCAAACCAGGACATATTACTCTAAGCATAAAACTCAAAGAAAACACAGTTACTAAATCGGGGTTTGTATACGCTTCGAAAGGCTGTATTCATTTTGACGAAGGAGTTGACAAGTTTAAACAACCTTTTAGTGGGACTTTTTATTTACCTGTTAAACTGAATTTTGACAATTATAAATAAACAAAAGATGAGAATAATTACTGCTAGCGGGTTCATTGTTTAAGAAAGCAACTGCTATTCTGTATTAAATCTGTGTAATCAGTGGCATTTCTTCTATATCACACGCTGTGCTTCGCATCACCACGAAACACACCCGCTATGGTTCGTGTCATCACGAAACACCTTTTGTCGATTTATGTGCACCACATTTAAAGGTAAAACAAGCACCTAAAAATATTACCCATAAGTTATACTACTTCGCAATTTGAGGTTAAATTCGCCTCATGCAATTTCATGATATTCCGGGCAACGAAAAAATAAAACAGCACCTTGTTCAAACCGTAAAAGAACAACGCATCAGCCATGCGCAGCTTTTTTTAGGTCCGGAAGGAAGTGCCAATTTTGCTTTGGCCTGGGCTTATGTTCAATTTGTGAATTGTACCAATAAAAAAGAAGATGACAGCTGCGGCACCTGCCCTTCGTGCATCAAAATCAGCAAGCTCATTCACCCTGATTTGCACTTTACCTACCCCACCATCTCCCCGGCCAAATTAAGTCGTGAGTTAATGGCCGAGTGGAAAGAAGCCTTGCTGGCCAACCCTTACCAAACCGTTTTCAGTTGGTTGCAACACCTCAATGCTGAAAACAAACAGGGGAATATTACTGCCGAGGAATCAAGGGACGTTATCAAACGATTAGGACTTAAAAGCTTTGAAGCCGAATACAAAATGCAACTGATGTGGATGCCCGAGTACTTAGGTAATGAAGGCAACATGTTGCTCAAGCTTTTAGAAGAGCCTCCTGAAAAAACCCTCATTATTCTGATTGCCAACGACAGTGAAAAAATGCTCCCCACTATTCTGTCGCGTTTGCAAATGATTAAAATTAACCGCTTCACTGATCAGGACATCAAACATTTTTTGATGGAGAAAATGGAGTTGGAAGAGAATCGCGCTACGCTCATCACCAAACTGGCTGAAGGAAATATGAACGAAGCCTTAGCTCATATTGACAGCGAGGAAGCCGACTTATTACAAAACTTCAGGGAGTGGATGTTGTTGTGCGTTACTCCTTCCAAAGCCAAAGAACTGGTGGATTGGATTGACACTGCAGGTAGCATGGGTCGTGAAAGCCTTAAAAACTTTCTGCGTTATGCTTTACACATGTTTCGTGAAGCTTACATTTACCGCAACAACATCAGCAGTTTACTCAGAGTAGATACCAATGAGGAGGACTTTGTTCAAAAATTTGCCCGATTTGTACACGAGCAAAATTTACCTACTATTAATCAAGAGTTTAACTCAGCTATTGGGCATATCGAGCGTAACGCCAACCCTAAAATTACCCTGATGAACCTATCTTTGTCTCTTAAGAGAATTCTTAAACCCGTTGAGGCTGTTGCCTAAGCGGTTATCTATTGTTGAACTGTTTTTATAGAAACGAATATATAATTATGGGATGTGGAACAGCATGCGGCACCAAACCGGGTGGATGCGGAAGCTCAGGTGGATGTAGCAGCGGTGGGTGCAATAAACTGAATGTTTATGACTGGCTGTCAGATATAGAATTGCCTGCTATCATGAAACCTTTTGATGTGGTTGAAGTGAGCTTCAAAGGCAGCAGAAAAGGATATTACAGAAACGTTAACGCAATTGATTTATACAAAGATGATGCAGTAGCCGTAGAAGTAGAAACCGGTGGATACGATATAGGTCGTGTAAATGTAAAAGGCGAACTGGTAAAACTGCAGCTTAAGAAAAACGGATACAGCGAAGACGACCCGCGCATTAAAAAACTTTACCGCAAAGCCACCGAAGCCGATTTGGCCAAATGGCAGGAATGTAAAGAAATGGAAATACCCACCCAGTACAGGGCCCGCTCGCTGGCCATCGATTTGGGATTGGACATGAAACTGAGTGACGTAGAATACCAGGCCGACAGAAGAAAAGCTACTTTCTATTACACCGCAGAAACCCGCGTTGATTTTCGTGAACTGATTAAACGTTTGGCAGAAACTTTCAAAGTAAAAATTGAAATGCGTCAGATAAGCTACCGCGAAGAAGCCGGCCGCTTGGGTGGTATCGGTTCTTGTGGTAAAGTACTTTGTTGCTCTACCTGGCTTACCGATTTTAAACAGGTAAACAACTCGGCTGCACGTTACCAGAATCTTTCCCTTAACCCGTTGAAATTATCGGGACAGTGTGGCCGTTTAAAATGTTGCCTCAACTTTGAATTAGACTCTTACCTCGAAGCACTGCAGGAATTTCCGAAAGACGATCGTTTACGTTTGGAGGTAGAATCGGGCACTGCATTTTTGGTAAAAACCGATATACTGCGCAGACTCATGTGGTTCTCTGTTCAGGGTAGCGACTCAGCTCAATGGATTTGTTTGCCTTTAGCTAAGGTGCGCGAAATTATGGAAATGAATGCACGTGGTGAAAAACCTACGCATGTTATTGAAGCCGCTGCGGATGCGATTGTAGAAGAAGAACCCGACTTTAAAGATATGGTGGGCGAAGACAGCATTACTCGTTTGGACCGCCCGAAGCAAGCAAAAGGCAATCGTAACACTAACCGCAACCGCGATAACCGTAACAGAAACAGCAACAGCAACGAGCGCGGAGGAAACAGCAACCGACCACCACGCTCCGAAAATAGCGCTAACCCGCGCAGAGAGGGTAATGCTGAAGGAGGTCAGAACAGAAAGCCAAGACCGGAGAACAACACCAATAAACCTGCTGAAGGCAACAACGAACGCAGAAACAACCCGAACAACAGAAGGCCGAGGCCCGACAACCCCAACACACCTCCTTCTGATACACCAAGTACTCCACCGAACACCGAAGAAAAACGTGAAGGCGATACTACCAATCGTCCACCGCGCAACAATGAGAACAGGAATCGTGATAACAACCGAAACCGTGGAAACAGGAATAACCGTGGTCGGGATAACCGCAACCCTAACAAACCCGATGCCGGCTCACCACCACCACCTCCCGATCAGGCATGAAATTAATGCACGTTAAACTCTTTTTATCCGTTATCACCTGCGCACTGTTACTGAACAGTTGCGACAACACCCGCATACTGGATGAAAACCGCGAAATACCACAATACAACTGGCATTATAAAGACAAAGTAGGCTTTGATGTACTTATTGAAGACACCAACATTTTGTACAACATGTACATCAACACACGAGTAAAATCTGACTACAAATACAACAACATGTTTGTATTGCTCTACACCCAACTGCCCGATAAAAAAGAACTCAAACAACGCTTTGAAATTCCTATTGCTGATGACCTTGGAAAATGGTACGGCAACGGTCTGGGCGATGTGTACGATTACCAATACCCCATTTTAAAAAATGTGAACTTTGCCCAGCGTGGTATTTACCGCTTTAGTCTGGAGCAAAACATGCGCGATGATACCTTATACCATGTGGTAGCCGCTGGCTTACGCATTGAAAAAGCCGACCCTAAAAACTAAAACATGACTACACGTATAACCGTAAAAAGTAACAGCGCTTTGCGCATTGAAGGTGATTTTGAAATTACAGATGGCGATGGAAACGTTTATAACCTCAACGGACGCTCGGTGGTTTCACTTTGCCGCTGCGGACTTTCCAAAAACAAACCCTTTTGCGATGGAGCTCACAAAGGCGTATTTGAAGATGAAGCCAAAGCATTTGAATTGCCGCCCAAGCCTTCTGCATAAAGTTTTGATTTATCTATTATGAAATGAATCCTGACATTCATTTCATACTGGGTAATACTTAACTCTACACTAAAGTCATGTATTCTGCCGTTGTAGGTCAATGAAAAAGACGCTTCTTATACTTCTTCTACCGTATTATGCATTTAGTCAGATATACACACGCAAAGTCTCAGGAGACTATTCTTTTCAAAGCTTCACGTCTAACTTCAGTTATTTAAGCAACTCAATTCCTGTTATGACTGATTGGGGAAGCAGCCACAAGTTTTACACTATACCTTTACCTTTTATTCTACCGCAACGCAGCAACTCTACCGGAGCCTCCTCCATTCTTGTATCTTCTGAAGGACGTATCGATTTTTACCCGGGAATATCATTCCCCAGAGTTGACAGAACATTATTGATTACTAAGTTTGACGGGGGCTCTGTTTTGTGCGACAGAAACAGCATTGTCTCGAATCAAAAATCTACCATTAGTTACCTTATTGACTCTTCACAGTCTGCAAACAAAATTTTAAAACTTGAATTTAAAAATATGGGCATTTTGAATGGCGACAGTAACTCTGTTGTGAATGCTCAAATATGGTTATATGAAAACGGGAATATTGAAATACATTTTGGCAAGCAAAAACTGAAAAATGAAACCGCTTTTAAAAATTTCGGGATTGTTTATGATGACGATATTTCCCAGTACAGTTCATCTCTTATGCTCAAAGGAAACCCGCTTATGCCATCAACTGTTGATAGTAAGGCTGATTATGGTTTGTTTCCAAACCCATCCAATGAGAACATGGTTTACCGCTTTGTACGTAATCTAACTTTCACAAATACCTCAGAAATAAATTACTCAGCGCTTGAAATAAGTCCAAATCCAGCCTCAAATTTTATTCAGTATCATTTACCTGCAAATGAAGTTGCAAATAGAGTAAGCATTTACAACACAACCGGATTGACAATAAAAGACTTTAACATACTCCAAATGCACGACAAGACCTACATAAGTATAGATAAAATGAGCAGAGGCATTTATTACATCTTGATTTATACTGATGAAAGAAGATATAAGGCTCGCTTTATTAAAAACTAAAACTGATCAATACACCTTACACACCCGTCTGCTAGCTCTACGGGCTCACCAAATTAATGCTGATTTGAGTGTACCAAGTGTTTGAAAGTTCGTTTTCCATAACAAAGGGTTGCTTACCAAAAAATCCTCTGAAAAACTCTTTGCCGTTAGGCAAATGATCTACATCGTAGCTCCAGTTATAACGTAAGCCACTTTGCACCGAGAGCCAGATGAAACGATACAGGCTACGCTCATACATAAAGCGTATTCGCAACTCGCCTCTTCTCAGCTCCAGATTATCATAACCCATGTTTACCGCCCCTGAATTATTCAACCGGTAGCTTTGTCCTTCCAGCTCATGGCCCCATGACAAAATACTACGGGTATTGAAAATACGCTTTACCTGCAAGCGCGCAGGGAAAACTGTTTCCACTCCCCATTTGCGACTTGGTGCAGTGTAATTATAAAGCACCACCGGTATGTAGTTCAAATCACCCACACGATAGGTGCGGGATAAACCAAAACCATACATCAGTCGGTCATGTTTTTTCCAACCATAAATCAGCGTGCCTGAATAGCGTAGATACTTCAACGTTTGTGTATGATTCCAGGTATAATCACCGTTGAGGTCGGCCTGTGCCTGCGCCAGAAAAAACTGTTTTTCATTAAGTGGTTTGAACAGCGTTGCCTGCAATCCCACGGTACGCAAACCATAGTTGTTTAACCAGGTTCCCATCGGATGTTTTCCAGAATTTTCAATATCATAGCGAGTCTCGGCATAATTAAAACCCAATTGAAAAATACCTGAGTTTCTGGAAATAACCGGCACATTGGCTCCCAGGCGCAGGCCTTGTGCGCTGCGTATGCGTAGCGATTGTGCCGGAAAACTCAGCACGCTGCCCGGTGCCTTGGCAAATGAAGCGGCATCCAGTGTAGCAGTTCCCTGATAATCATACCCAACAGTAATTAGTTTCTGCGGACTCATGTCCAGAATTTTTGAAGTGCAGTAACGCTTGGTACCGCTATCTGCGAATCCTGCATTTTCATACTGGCTGTAATCTTCTTCCTGTTGCGTGGTATCTGTTTGTGCAAAGATGTTCACCGTGCACAACACCAATAAAAAAGAGAGACTGAATTTAAAAATCATTTCTTATTAATCTGCAACCGCTTCCATACATCCGTACGCCCGAATGCCGAAAGCCCGATGTAACCTCTGATGTCAAGCGTATTGTCATCTTTCATTTTAATGATGCAGTTGTAAGTATTCCCGTTTTCGGGGTCGTAGATGGTACCGCCTTTCCACTCTCCGTTACCTGCATAGGTAAAATCTTTTAGCAACCGGTATCCTTTCAAAGGCACAGTGCGCAGTTTATCATCAGGATTGTTTTTATCCAATTTCGGCAAACCTGTTTGCGGATCATTGGGCTCTTTGAGCCACACAATTTTGCCGTAATATTTATTGGCCACCTTTTCAACTTTAACCCGTGCACGGCCGTTACTGGGCTCCCAAACTCCCATTAACTTATCACCCTCATCGTTGCTGGCCAATAAAGGAAGGGCGATACCTGCCATCATCAAAAAAACGCTGAGCACACTCAGCCACCTGAAATTTTTCTTCATATTAATGTAAGTTATTTTAATGTTATTTCAAAAACCAGTTCTGCTTTCATAGACAATGCTTGTTCACGGTCAGATGCCAACTCTGCATCTCCTACAACAAAAAAAGTATTTTGTTTGAGCAAACTCAAAACATCTGCTCCTTCGGCCACCTGAAGCGAATAAGACGTAGCTCCTTCCTGCAACGGATTAAGCACAGCTGCTTTCACCATATTGCCATTGTCGGCAGCCAGTTGTATCACAAGACTTTTCACTACAGTGTGCAAGCTATCGGGCAAAGGAAAAACTGTTACTTTTTTTACCAATGCCTGCTCTACATCGTCAAGTGTTTTCCCTTTACTGCTCAACCAAGTTGTTAAGGCAGAAGGCACTTCCCCTTGCAGCGTATTGGCCCCCTCAAACAAGGGTCCCTCAGCCGTAATTAACACCTCACTTATGGTCAGTTCTTCCTTTACTGAAGGACCTGAACAGGATTGTAAAGATGGAATAATAGCGAAAGCCAAAATACAAAAAAGCACATTTTTCATAGTGCCAAAATAGAGAATAATACCATCAAATCAAGCATACTATCTATTTTTAGCCTTCCCGAATACGCCCGATAATACATAAAGCAATCTGTGGCTGTTAAAATCCATTCATCCGCTTATATTTGCTACCTTATATATTTATACATTCATGATAAACATTACCCTCCCGGACGGGTCCGTTCGCTCGTATGAACGGGGCACCACTGCTCTGGAAATTGCCAAAAGTATCAGCGAAGGCCTTGCCCGCAACGTGCTCTCGGCAAAGTTTAACAACAACACCATCGAAGTGAGCGAGCCGCTTCAGGAAGATGGCTCCCTGCGTTTGTTCACCTGGAACGACAAAGAAGGCAAACAAGCTTTCTGGCATTCTTCGGCACACGTATTGGCTCAGGCACTGGAGTTTTTTTACCCCAAAATAAAACTCACCATTGGCCCTGCTATTGAAAACGGGTTTTACTACGATGTGGACCTTGACGGTGCAACCATTTCAGACAAAGACTTCAAAAAAATTGAAGACAAAATGCTGGAGTTTGCCCGTGAAAAAGCGGAGTTCCATAAAAAGCCGGTAACCAAAGCAGATGCGCTGGCTTATTACCAATCGAAAAACAACGAGTTCAAGGTTGAGTTAATTGAAAACCTGAATGACGGAGATATCACCTTTTGCGACCACAGTAATTTTACTGATTTGTGTCGTGGCGGACACTTGCCCAATACCGGTTTCATCAAAGCTGTAAAACTGATGAGTGTGGCCGGTGCCTATTGGCGCGGAGATGAAAAGAACAAGCAACTTACCCGCGTTTATGGCATTACCTTCCCTAAACAAGCTGAGCTGGAAGAATATCTGGTAATGCTGGAAGAAGCCAAAAAACGCGACCACCGCAAGCTGGGCAAAGAGTTGGAGATGTTCACCTTTGATGATGATGTGGGCCCGGGTTTACCTTTGTGGTTACCCAACGGAGCTGCAGTAATTGAACTGTTGGAAGGATATGCCAAAAAAACCGAGGCAGATGCCGGATATGTACGCGTAAAATCTCCGCACATTGCCAAAGAGAGCATGTACATCAAAAGCGGTCACTTGCCTTATTATGCTGAAAGTATGTTCCCGCCCATGGAAATGGATGGTGATAAATACTACCTCAAGGCCATGAACTGTCCTCACCACCACAAAATTTTTGCAGCTACTCCTAAATCTTACCGCGATTTACCTCTGCGTTTTGCAGAGTACGGCACCTGTTACAGGTATGAGCAAAGCGGTGAATTGTTCGGCCTGATGCGCGTGCGCAGTTTAACCATGAACGATGCACACATCTACTGCACCGAATCGCAATTTGAGGCTGAGTTCACCAAGGTAAACGACCTGTACCTGAAATATTTCAAAGTCTTTGGCATTGATAAATACGTGATGCGTTTCTCCAAGCACTCAGTAGAGAAGTTGGGACAGAAATACATCAACGCACCCGAACTTTGGATAAAAACCGAAGACATGGTGCGCAAGGTGTTGGTAAAGCTGGGTGTAAACTTTGTGGAAGTGGAAGACGAAGCCGCCTTCTACGGACCAAAGATTGATATTCAGATATATAGTGCCATCGGACGGGAGTTCACACTAGCGACCAATCAGGTTGATTTTGCTCAGGCTGAGCGGTTTGACCTGTGGTTTACCAACGAACACAACGAAAAAGAGCGCCCTTTAATCATCCACCGTGCCCCTTTGAGCACCCACGAGCGTTTTATCGGATTTTTGCTTGAACATTATGCCGGAAACCTGCCCGTGTGGCTCAGCCCGACTCAGGTAGCCGTGTTGCCCATAAGCGACAAATACAATGAGTATGCACAAAAAGTTGTTGATTTCCTGAAAAAGTGTGATATTCGCGCCTCTTTTGACGACCGTAGCGAGAAGATTGGCAGAAAGATACGCGATGCTGAAACCAAGAAAGTCCCGTACATGGTTGTTATAGGAGAACAGGAAATGAATGAGGAAAACCTCGCTGTGCGTAAGCATGGAGAGGGTGACAAAGGCAAAATGAACTTAAATGAATTTGCTGAGTTAATTCACTCACAACATCCTGATAAATTGAACTAAATAAAAACTAACAAAAAGGAGAAAAAAGAAACACTTGGTACAAAACTCAAGTCCGGGCAGACCTTATCTGGGAAGAAGGGGTCCGATGAAAAAAGAAAACGAGCACCGTATCAACAATGAGATTACCGCCCATGAAGTAAGGGTTGTAGGCGAAAACATTGAGACTGGTGTGTACCCGATTTCGAAGGCATTAAAATTTGCTGAAGAAATGGAGTTGGACTTGGTTGAAATTTCTCCTTCTGCTGTTCCACCGGTTTGTAAAGTAATTGACTACAAAAAATTCCTTTACGAACAGAAGAAGAAAAAGAAAGAGTTAAAAGCAAATACGGTAAAAGCCCTGGTTAAAGAAATTCGATTCGGGCCGAATACCGATGAGCATGATTTTGAATTTAAGCTAAAACATGCGTTGGGCTTTTTGGAAGAAGGACATAAGGTAAGAGCTTACGTAATGTTCAGAGGAAGGGCCATCGTATACAAAGAAAGAGGAGAAGTACTATTATTAACCTTTGCACAGCGTTTGTCTGAGCTGGGAAAAGTGGAACAACTCCCAAAGCTGGAAGGCAAGAAAATGTTTTTGCTGGTAGCACCAAAAGGAAAAAAGTAACAGATTAAGAACAATTATAAAAGGACACAAAGATGCCTAAGGTAAAAACAAACAAAAGTGCCGCTAAGCGTTTCAAGGTAACCGCTTCAGGAAAGATTAAGAGAGCACACGCTTACAAAAATCACATTCTGACCAAAAAAGAAACCAAGCAAAAGCACAACCTGAGCAAGACAGCCTACGTTTTGAAACCGGACGAAGGTAACATCAAGCTTTTATTAGGATTAGGAAAATAAGTAGTTTCAATGTTTAACCCGGAACCCAGCACAAAAGATCCTGTTAACTCAGGGCGCTATGTTCCAAAAAACAATTAAATAAAATGCCACGTTCAGTCAATTCCGTTGCGTCCAGAAGAAGACGCAAAAAATTACTCGAGTTAGCCAAAGGCTTCTGGGGTAAAAGAAAAAATGTGCTCACCGTAGCGAAGCACACTATTGAAAAAGGTTTAGGGTACGCTTACCGCGACCGTAAAACCAAAAAACGCCATTTCCGTGCACTGTGGATACAACGTATCAACGCAGGAGCCCGTTTACATGGCATGAGTTACTCTCAGTTTATTGGTAAAGTAAATGCCAAAAATCTGGGGTTAAACCGTAAAGTATTGGCCGATTTGGCCATGAATCACCCCGAGACCTTCAAATCGGTGGTAGATGCAGTAAAATAGACATATTTAACTGTTTTTGAGTTGAAAAAGGAGCCCCAAAAGGCTCCTTTTTTTATGGGCAATTTGGTAGTTTGCTAAAATGTACCTAATTTAGAGAAACCAAATTACTCCATTATGGAACAATTCTTTGAAAATATTGCAGTTGCTTTTGAAGGTTCAGAGGCATCTGTTGTTGCTTACAATTTAGCTGAAACCATGCACAAACGTTTCCAAAGCCGTTTGAATTTAATTCATATTGAAGAAAACGGCAAAGGAGTGGTAGCTAAAGTAGACGAGTTCATAGAGAAGAAAAAGAACGAGGGAATACCCATTAACCTCATTCACAAAAAAGGCAGCATTTACAAATCAATAGTAAAAGCTACGGAAGAGTTAGATGCCGACTTAATCATTATGGGCACACACGGCATATTCGGGGTACAGGAATTTTGGATGGGCAGTAACGCCTATCGCGTAGTGAGTTCAGCACCTTGCCCTGTTATTACCATGCAGGAAAGCTTTAAACGAAACGACATCAAAAAAATCGTTTTGCCTATAGACACCTCTGATGAAACCCGCCAAAAAATTCCTTATGCTTCAAAAATGGCGGAAAGTTTAAATGCTACCATTTACCTGTTGGGTGTATCAACTGACAGCGACTCCGAAACACAAAAGTACATTCGTATATACTGCAATCAGGCAGAAGAGTTCTTTGACCGGCACAAAGTAAAATATGAACGGGAAGAAATGCTTGGAGGCAATATTACCAACAATACGATTGAATACGCCAAGAAAATAGATGCCGATTTAATTATGATTATGACAGAACAGGAACCAAACAGTTCTGCATTTTTCATGGGTAAATTTGCACAGCAGATGGTGAACCACTCACCTATTCCTGTTATGAGCATTCGCCCACGCGAAATTGGCATTGCCGGTGGATCAGGCTACTAACTTTACTGCCTTACTACACGTGCAGTAAAAACCTGATTATCGCTGCTTATTCTTATCAGGTAGATACCTGATTCATAATTCTCCGGTAAAAGAATCAGTTGATTGCTTACGGTGCAATTGCTCACCCTTTTGCCTGTAAGATTATATACTTCAACCTGCATCATTCCGTTGTTTTTATTAGTAATACGAAGCTGTCCCGTTCCTGAGGCAAACCCGGCTGAATTTAGCAGATCAAAACCGATATCCGATTCTGCCTGACGTTTCACTCCCACCATCTGCTCAATAATATTTCTTCCCATAAATGCCTGCTGAATAGGAAACCAATGTTGCTTGCCGTAAAGCATACTGTCTGCATCAAGCATGAACCTGCACATATCTTTCATAGTTGAAGAGCGTGCCATCATTGGCAATGAACTAATGAGCAAACGTTCAGTTAAAGGTGATCCTAATAAATCATCTAAATCAGCCATGGTAGCTGAGAATATTTCAGAGTTCCAGTAGAAATCCTGAGCATTGTTAAAAGGATACGTTTTGGCTGTACCGGCACTTCGACCAGCCCATTGTATGGCGGCATTGTTCCCATCCCAGTTAAATATTTTACGCCAATTGTAAGGAGTAAATCTTTTGGAATGAGCAATGGCCATGTAATCACAAATGGCTTCATCTATGGCCTGTCTTTCTTTGGTGAGGTTATCCGTATCGGTAGTTTTTCCGATAATGGAGTGGGTATATTCATGCACAATCACATCAGCATCTTCCCCGTCATCAACACCTCCTTCTCCAAGGAACAAAGCGGGACGACCATTGTAGCTGGAAAACATTGACTGATCTGCGGTACCCAAAGCATGTGCATCTACCAACACTGTGTCATTAATAAGATTCAAGAAACCTAAGCTGTCGAGGTGTTTATGGTATACATTTAAATGATAAAAAACATTCACATCTTCAAAACCAGGCTGGCTTCGGGTATAAAAAAACTCAGGCACTGTTGACGTAACGGGATTGATGACCGGGGAACTGAACTCCATCATCTTAAAGTACTTATTAACCAGCGAGAATTTTGTGCCGTCAAACCACACTTTCATGCTCACGTCTTTGCGTTCATTGTTTAGCACTGTTACATCAGCATCGCTGCTGTCAATGTATAGTGAACCGTATGCTGCTTGAGCAGTGGTAAGCGGGTCGGGTAAAAAAACTTTGGCTTGCACTGTACTGTCGCCCGGCATAAAATATTTATTCAGACTTTCGCACAAAAGCAATGCACCACTTTCTGCATGATACACTTTGCGCAAATCTGCTTCCTGAGCTATACGGCCCGGCAATAAAGTACCTTGCTCATACACCCAAATGGCAGCATTTTCATGGACAGGAATATTTTTTATTTGCCACAAACCATTGATGAAAGAAATAATATTACCCTCAACACTAACATTCACTTTTACTTCTCCTCCAATAACCGGAGTACCTTTCCACGTTTGCACAAAAGTGTAGTGTTTACCTAAATTACTGGTTCTAACAGTTTCCAGTTTCACGCTACTTTCTAAAAAAGATAATTCAGGCAAATGCTGCTCACAATAGTCCGTCACCTTTTTCTCTATGTCAATAACAGAAGCAAAACTTATTGGTGCAACTATTACCTGCGATGTACGCTGAAGCAACTCCTCCGTGGCGTTTCCATGCGGCAACACAGCAGTTTGCGCAAAAGTGCCAATACTGATAATACTCAAAAATGTGAATACACTTACTCTTTTCATATAGTGTAAAGATAATGAATTTTAAATTGATGATAGGATTTCACTGCATTCAAAACCCTTTCCACACGCCCTAACCGCAAACTAAACTCAATCACGTTTTGCTCTCCGGTGAAATGGTGTGCGGTTATTGTAGCCTGCTCCTGGCGTAAGAAACGATACGCTTCATTCTCCAACTCAAAGGGATATTCCATACGGTAATGTGAACACAACTCTTTTTCTAATACAGTGGCGTTTTTAAGTGCAAGGGTTGCAGCCTCTCCGTATGACTGAATGAGTCCGGGAACACCTAATAGTTTGCCGCCAAAATAGCGCACCACCACTACCAGTACATTGGTAACACCTGCTGATAATATAGCTCTGAGTATAGGGCGGCCCGCAGAATTCGAAGGCTCTCCGTCATCATTTACACGGTAGTGGTTGTTATCTAAACCCAGTTTATACGCATAGCAATGATGTGTTGCATCGGGGTATTCTTCTCTCAGTTTTTTGAGCTGTTCTTTAATCTGGTTTTCGCTTTCTATCGGAAAAGCGAAGGCAAAAAACCTGCTGCCACGTTCACGCACTTCAGCCTTTGATGACGCTTCGATGGTGGTATACGTATCGGCAAACAAACTCATGAATACGCAATGATGGCAATGGATAGAATGGCCAGCAACAGCCCCAGCAAAGCCCTTCCTGTAAGTTTTTCTTTAAACAAAACCGCTGCGAGCAAAGTAGAGAGCAGCACAATCCCAATGTTATTTATGGGAAACACTATAGTAGAAGTAAGACTTGGCTGATGCAACGTGCGGAAAAGAAAATACATGGAAAAATAATTGGGCAGCCCCAACAACACACCTCCGATAAGGTTGCGTAACAAAATTTTCTCCCGGTACACTATCACATTTCTGAGCAGTAAAATTAATCCGGCAATAAATGCCATGCCGAATACTACAGTAAGCACCGTATCAACTGAAACATTATGCAGATAAGTTACCTGCAGATATTTCATAATAGAATCTATAGCACCGCTGCCTATAAAAACCAACAACGGATACAAGTAAACCGAGAATCCGCTTGAATGCACCTGTTCATTTCTTCCTACCACAAAATACAAGGCTGCCAGAGAAAGCAATATACCCGACAGCTTAAGTGTGTTCATGCTTTCACCCAATATTACTACTGCAAATAAGAGCGGGATTATCACCGACATTTTGGCGGCAACCATACTCACCGAAACCGATACTTTTTGAGCAACCCACCCGATTGCATTAAACACTGTAATAAATAATATCCCAAGCATGGCAGCCCACGGGAACCAGTTATTTTGCGACAATATTTGAGCTTGAAAAGGTTGAGCTGAAAAATAAGCACCCATCAAAAAACATACAGCGTAGTTCACTACTATCGCCTGAAATGTGGTTACCTTATACTTCTCAAAAAACTTAAAAATAAGCACCACCACGCTGGAAAAAAGAATACTCAGTAAAAGATATGTCATGCCTGTTGATGTTTTAGTATGCTTAATGAATCGTTTCCTACTGCAATTTCTATGGTTTTCTCTGCGTTAATGTCCGGTGCTTTTATTCCTCTGCCGTAGTGCTTAGGTGAAGTGAAAATACGTGCCTCATCCCACATACCTGCGTCAATAAATGCGGAAAGTGTTGCAGCACCACCCTCTACCAATACAGAAAGAAAATGTTGAGCATACAGATAATCGAGTGCTTGTTTGATTACCGGCTGATGAGTTGTCAATTGTACAACCTCAGCGGGTACTGATTTAAAATATGGAACATTCAATGTAAAAACAATGGTTCTGGTAAGCCCGTCAAACAGTTTAGCTGTTAATGGTACACGGCCTTTCGCATCAATCAGCACACGTGCCGGATTTTTGCCCTGCCAGTACCTTACATTAAGTTGGGGATTGTCGTTTATCACTGTATTTGCACCTACCAGTACTGCTTGCTCTTCGCTTCTCCATAGGTGGGTTAAACGCTGTGCAGCATTGCCTGAAATTTGCTTGTGAGCAACAAACTCTTCCTGAGTTGAAGTTTGAACATCCAACCCAAGATAACCGTCAGCGGTTTGTGCATATTTCAACAGCACAAAAGGTCGCTGTTGCTTATGAAATGTAAAAAAACGTTTATTCAATTCATCAGCCGCTGATTTCAAAATGCCTGTTTCCACCTTTACTCCGGCTTCTTGTAAACGGGCTATTCCTTTTCCTGAAACCAGTGGGTTGGGGTCACTGCTGCCGACAACAACCTGCTTTATGCCCGAATCTATAATTAACGATGTACAGGGAGGTGTTTTGCCGAAGTGATTACAAGGTTCCAGAGTAACGTACAAAACACTTTGGGGTAAAAGGGATTTATCGGTTACTGATGTTAGAGCATTTACCTCTGCATGTGCACCACCGTATACTTTGTGCCATCCTTCACCAATTATTTCATTATTGTGCACCACCACACAACCCACCATCGGGTTGGGAGCAACCTGTCCGTGACCGTTTTGAGCCAATTCCAGTGCACGTTGCATAAATAAATGATGGGCTGACATGGTGCGAAAATACCATTCTTTTGTATTTTGCTGCTCTTTCAACTATGACATACAAAGAATTTCAGCAAAAAGTGACCTCAGAACTCGCTTCAATTTACGACAATGATGAAGCAGAACAAATCACCTGGATGTTGCTGGAAGAAGCCTCCGGATTCAGCAGAAGCAAACTTCGTACTCTTGACCGGGAGGAAATCTCAGAAACCTTTACGTTTCGCGTTTACAAATACCTGCACAGTTTAATGCAACATCAACCGGTGCAATATGCCTTTGGTTACGCATGGTTCTACAAACAGAAATTCTTTGTAGATGCTGCTGTTCTTATACCACGCAAAGAAACCGAAGAATTGGTTTACCGTGTAGTAAAAGAGTACCGTGGCCGTAAAGCATCCATCCTTGATATCGGCACCGGTAGCGGATGTATTGCCATCTCCCTTCAACTGGAATTACCTGAAGCAGATGTTATGGCCATAGATATTTCGTCAGAAGCGCTGCTGGTAGCTAAAAAAAATGCCGCTAATCTTAATGCTGATAAAGTGCGTTTTGAACAACTGGATATTCTGAATCAGTCGGCTTGCTCGGGTTTGGAAAAGTTTGATGCTATAGTGAGCAACCCGCCCTACATTACTGAAGTTGAAAAGGATGATATGAAAAACAATGTGCTGCTGCATGAACCACATCAGGCATTGTTTGTAACCAATAATGACCCTTTGCAGTTTTACAAAGCCATTACCGCACTGGCCTTAAAGCACCTGAACAAAGGAGGTATGCTGTTTTTGGAATGCAATGAATCCTTCGCTTCACAGGTAGCTGAGTTACTTCAACAAAACAATTTTACCGAAACAGAAATTTTAAAAGATATGCAGGGAAAAGACCGAATGGTTACTGCAAAACTTCAATAATAACATGGACTTAAAAAACAAAATAGCCATTGTAACCGGCATAAGTAAAGGCATTGGAAAAGCGACTGCGCAACAACTGCTGAATAAAGGATGTAGAGTGGCCGGATTAGGTAGAAATGTTCCGGATTACGCACATGAGAATTTACTCTTTATTTCCTGCGACATCAGAAAACATGAACAGGTTGAACACGCTTTTGAGTTAGTGAGAAAGCAATGGGGTGAAGAGTTGCATATCCTGATGAACAATGCCGGCCTGGGTTACTTCGGATTTCTGGAAGATATCAGCTACGAACAGTGGGACGAATTGTTTGATACCAATGTGAAAGGTCTTTTTCATTGCACCAAGATGGCTTTACCTCAAATGAAAAAACAACAATACGGACACATTATCAATATCGCATCAACGGCTGCTTTGGAAGGTATGCCGCAAGTATCCGCCTATTGTGGAACCAAGTGGGCCGTAAAAGGAATCTCAGAATCACTATTCAGGGAAGTGCGGGATTTCAGAATTAAAGTAACCTGTGTTTACCCCGGCTCAACCAAAACAGATTTTTTCAGAAACAGCCCGGGCATTCAACCTCACGATTATATGCTGATGCCTGAAGACGTAGCCTTAAACATTATTCAGGCACTTGAGATGCCCGACAATTTTCACACGGTAAACCTTGAGATACGTCCGTTGCAACCCAAAGGACCGAAAGTTTAGAACGTTATTTTTGCCCTACTGTTATTACAGATAGCCCTACCCTTTTCAACATGAGCTTATCCAATACCTTGCTGATAGGAATAATAATATTGTACAGTTTCATCTGCGATTTAGGGATAGTTTTATTCCGTTGAATTTTACCTGAAACATACCAACCCAAAATTCCGAGTGCATTAAAGTACCTTGACTCTATGAGTTGAAATTGATTCTCTCTGAACAGTTTGTTTAAAGTGTGTTTGGTATACCTGCGAAAGTGGTAGAGCTCTCTGTCAAACTCATTGTATAAGGATTGAAATGCAGGTACCAGAATAATGAGCTTCCCTCCTTTTTTCAAAAGTTTGCGGCAGTTATGAATGGCCAGCTTATCATCTTCAATGTGTTCCACTACGTTTAAAGCAAAAATTGTATCAAACTTTTCAAACAAGTGGCTGAACTTAGTATCAAAATCAGGAGCTACGATATCCAAATCAAGCACCCCGCCTAAAGTTTTTTGATTTTCAAACTTTCTGGTTAACTCGGCTCTGTAGTTTTCCCTAAGATCACTTACATATAAATGCTGGTGGTTATTCAGAAAAAATTGAGAGATGTTGCCAATACCACTGCCAATTTCCAAAATGGTGCCTTTGCAATGCGGATTCACCTGATCATACATCCAACGATTAAAGTTTTCTGCCTCGGCTATCACGTCAAGGTTTTCAAAACCTTCCCGGTCAATTTCTTTAAATTCAAACTGTTTAGTCATGCGGATGCGAAAATACAGTATATTCTTACTTCACACAAAGTAGAAACAGGTTTCAAAAAAAAACCTATTTTTGCCCTGCTAAAAAGAAAAGCATGAGAGTAATACAATTTCGTGAAGCCCTGAGAGAAGCCTTGAGCGAAGAAATGCGCAAGGATGAAAATATCTTTTTGATGGGTGAAGAAGTGGCCGAATACAACGGAGCATACAAAGTAAGCCAGGGAATGCTGGAAGAGTTTGGCGAGAAACGTGTGATTGACACACCCATTGCCGAGTTAGGTTTTGCCGGTATTGGCGTAGGGGCAGCTATGAACGGTTTGCGCCCGGTGATTGAATTCATGACCTTTAACTTTTCTCTCGTAGCCATTGACCAAGTAATTAATGCAGCTGCTAAAATATACCAGATGAGTGGTGGTCAATTCAATGTACCTATTGTTTTCAGAGGCCCCACAGGTTCTGCAGGTCAGTTAGGAGCTCAACACTCTCAGGCATTTGAAAACTGGTATGCCAACTGCCCGGGTTTAAAAGTAGTGGTTCCGTCTAACCCCTACGATGCGAAAGGTCTTTTGAAATCAGCCATTCGCGATAATGACCCTGTTATTTTCATGGAATCAGAACAAATGTATGGGGATAAAGGAGAAGTACCTGAAGAAGAATACCTCATCCCCATTGGCAAGGCAGATATTAAACGAGTTGGCACAGATGTTACCATTGTTTCCTTTGGGAAAATAATGAAGGTTGCTTTGGCTACTGCTGAAGAATTGGCTCAGGAAGGCATTTCTGCCGAAGTAATAGATATGCGCACAGTTCGCCCGTTGGATTACGCAACCGTTATTGAATCTGTTAAAAAGACCAACCGCTTAGTAATTGTAGAAGAAGCCTGGCCTTTGGCCTCCATCTCTTCAGAGATTACTTATATGGTGCAAAAAGAAGCCTTTGATTACCTTGACGCACCTATTAAACGTATAACAACACGCGATGTGCCCTTGGGTTATGCCCCAACCTTTGTAGAAGAATTTCTGCCTAATGTTTCCCGTACCAAAGAGGCAATCAAAAGTGTTATGTATGCTTGATAGCTGAAAATAAAGAAATTACCCCATTAAAGCCTCTGAATTATCCGGAGGCTTTTTTTATTTAATGACAAAAACATAACTTGCAAAAACATAACTTCCTCAAAAAAGGAGAATTAGTACTCTTTTTTGAGTATTAGTTTTGTTTTACTAATGTTTACATTATTTTTATGAACTTTTTAACTACCTAAAGATATGAGAAGACAAAGTTTTACTAAACTTTTAGTTGTTGTAATGGCCTGTTTGACATGGGCTACCTCAATGGCTCAAACAGCAGACCGCAGGCTTGCTGTAGGACTACACTTCGGTCAACGTGAATACCATGGTGATTTGGGTTACTGGTCATTTTTAAACGATCAGGTATTTCACCCCACCGGAGGAATTTCCCTTAATTATTATGTAAGCCCGTCATTTGACGCCATGGTGAATGCCAATTGGGGTCAAATCGGATACCTTGCCAAAGAAGGTGAATTTCAAACATACAGTTTTGGCGGACACATCGCAGATTATTTTGTTGGAGGAAAATACAAGTTCAGCAACGGAAAACTGTTAAAAGAAGATACTAAAATTCGCCCTTACGTTTTCATGGGTATAGGTGGGTTTAACTACTTTATTAAAACCAACTTTGGTTTTCACTTGTACGATGGTAACTATGTAAACAAGCAAGTAGAATCAGCATACAAATTCAACTGGCCTATGGGTGCAGGATTTGACTATCCTATCAATGACAACCTTTCGGCCTACGGTCAAATCACATACAACTACACCATGAGTGATTCATGGGATGGTATTCACCGTGCGGCAAAATGGTCTGACAACGACCAGTTTTTGTATTACGCAGCCGGCATCAAATACAATCTGCCTTTTGGCGCAGCAGCAGCCGGTGCTAAGCCTAAGAAGATGAAGGATGATGACAACGATGGTGTTGCCAACAAATACGATAAATGTAAAACTACCCGTCCGGGTTATGCTGTTGACTCTGTGGGTTGCGACCTTGACTCTGATAAAGACAGCATCGTAGATACAGAAGATAAATGCCCTGAAACCCCAGGTATTCGTCAGTTTGAAGGTTGCCCTGATACTGACGGTGACGGCATTCAGGATGCTATTGATAAATGTCCTACCGAAGCCGGTATCCTACAGTTTGAAGGTTGCCCTGATACTGATGGTGACGGTATTCAAAACAGCTTAGACAAATGTCCTAATGAGGCAGGTATTGCTGCTAAACAAGGTTGTCCGTTTGTTGATACAGACAAAGACGGTATTGATGATGCTGAAGACCGTTGTCCAACTGTTCCTGGTATAGCTGCCAACAGAGGTTGCCCTGAAATTAAAGCTGAAGTGATGAAGAAAGCGGCTGTTGCGGCTAAAGGAGTATTCTTCGAATCAGGAAAAGATGTGATTAAGAAAGAATCATTTGACGACCTGAACGTTTTAGCTGCTATATTAAATGCAGATAAAGAACTCAAGGTTGCTATTGAAGGGCACACAGATGATGTGGGAGATCCTGAGAAAAACATGCAACTTTCACAACGCAGAACTGAAGCCGTGAAGAAATATCTTGAATCAAAAGGTGTAGATCCTTCACGCATGACTGCAACAGGCATGGGTTCTACTAAACCGGTGGCTGATAACAAAACACCTAAAGGGCGCGCACAAAACCGCAGGGTGGAGTTTAAACTCGATTACTAATCAAGATTTAACAATAAATAACAATCCCTCAAAACCCTGTTTCGTTCATCGAAACAGGGTTTTGTTTTATCGGATAATGTTGAGCAACATAAAAAAACAGATTAACTAGCCATATCAAATTATATACGTATGAAACAAATCAAATCACTCTTTTGGTTAACCATAATCAGCATGACCTTTTTTGCCTGTGGCAAAGCGGGGAATAACACACAACAGGAAGTTCAAAAATTTCTGGACGATTACAACAAGAAGTACGTGGAACTTTCTACAGCGGCCAATGAAGCTCAATGGAAAGTAAACACGATGATTATTGAAGGTGACAGCACCAATGCCAAAGCAGCGGAAGCAACAAATGAAGCCTATGCTGCCTTTACCGGTAGCAAAACCAACATAGAAACAGCACGTAAGTTTCTTGAAAACAAAAAAGAACTCACGGCATTACAGATTAAACAACTGGAGAAAGTACTCTATCTCGCAGCCAACAACCCTGAAACGCTCACTGACATAGTAAAAGAGCGCATCAAAGCTGAAACGGCACAAACAGAAAAACTCTTCGGATATGATTTTAAGTTGAACGGAAAATCTGTTTCTACCAATGATATTGATGCCACTCTCAATGAAGAAAATGACTTAGCAAAACGTCAGGCTGCATGGGAGTCAAGCAAAGAGGTAGGTAAAACACTTAAGAGCGGGCTACAGCACTTACAGCGCCTTCGCAATGAAACCGTAAAAGGTTTAGGCTATCCTGATTACTTCACCTATCAGGTATCTGACTACGGAATGACCTCTGAAGAAATGATGGCGCTAAATAAAAAATTCATTAAAGAGCTTTGGCCACTGTACCGTGAATTGCATACCTACGCTCGTTACGAACTGGCTGCTAAGTACAAGTCAAACGTACCTGATTATATACCGGCACACTGGCTCACCAACCGCTGGTCGCAAGACTGGAGTGCGATGGTTAATGTGGAAGGCATGAATCTCGACTCTGTACTCAAAACAAAAACTGCTGAGTGGGTAGTAAAAGAGGGAGAACGTTTTTATGTAAGCCTGGGTTTTGATGAGCTGCCCAAATCTTTCTATGACAAATCAAGTCTTTATCCGGTTCCTGCTGATGCAAAATACAAAAAGAATAACCACGCCAGTGCCTGGCACATGGATCTGAACAAAGATGTACGTTCACTGATGAGTGTTATTCCCAACACAGAATGGTACGAAACAGTAAACCACGAGCTAGGACACATTTACTATTACATGACCTATAGCACTCAGGAAGTTCCACCTGTATTGCGCGAGGGCGCTAACCGTGCCTACCACGAAGCATTCGGCACCATGATAGGACTGGCCGCCATGCAAAAGGCTTTCCTTGCCAATAATGGTTTACTGCCTGCTAATGCACAAACGGATGAGATGCAAACCTTATTGAAACAAGCCCTCAACTCGGTAGTGTTTATTCCTTTTTCAGCCGGAACCATGACACACTTTGAACATGATTTATATGTTAAAAACCTGCCTGCCGACCAATACAATACGCGCTGGTGGGAACTGGTAAAAAAATACCAGGGTGTTGTTCCTCCTGCTAATCGAAGTGAGGAGTATTGTGATGCTGCAAGCAAAACACATATCAATGACGATGCTGCACAATATTATGATTACGCCATTTCCTATATACTGCTTTACCAGATTCACAACCACATTTCCAAAAACATATTGAAGCAAGACCCGCGCAATACCAATTATTTTGGCAGCAAAGAAACAGGCGATTTCCTTCGCGATATTATGAAATATGGTGCCGGCAAAAACTGGCGCGATGTTTTAAAAGAAAAAACCGGAAGTGAATTAAGTGCCGCATCCATGCTGGAATACTTTGAGCCCTTAATGCCTTATTTGAAAGAGAAAAACAAAGGCCGCACTTATACACTACCTGAAAGTATAGACTAGAGAATAGCAACAATTCCTGTGCTTACTGGTTGAGTACAGGAATTGTTTTTTTACTATAATAACCTGAATTGATTTAACCTTTCCTGCAAAGCAGATTTATAACTGCTCCCGATAGCCACACGGCTTTCTGCAATGCATACCTCGTTCACATCAACCTGCTGTACAAACTCCAGATTAACCAGAAACGATTTGTGAATTCGAACAAATTTCGGATGAGCAGAAAGTTGATCCTCCAGATTTTTCATCGTACTGTGAATAGTAATACGCCCTTCAGCAGTCCACAACCTTACATAATCCTTAAGCGACTCGGCCCACTGTAGTTTTGCCAAATCTATTTTCATCCATTTTCCTTCTGAACGTACAAACAGCAGACTGTTGTCTTTGCTTTCTTCAGCCAATTCTTCCGGACTATTATTGAGTTGAAGCTGTGCAATAACCTTCCCCATAGCTTGCCTGAAACGGTCTTTAGCAATGGGTTTGAGTAAATAGTCAACCGCACTGAGATTGTAACTCTCCAAAGCAAATTCTGCATATGCGGTAGTAAACACAATTAAAGGGGATTTCTTGAGCATTTTCACAAAATCTATCCCGCTTACTTCCGGCATGTTGATATCAAGAAAAATTACATCCACCTCAACCTGATTGAGCAATGCAAAAGCCTCCATTGCATTTCTACAGGAACCTGCAATCGTTAACTCAGGGTATTCCCCTAAAAAAGTTTGAATAATTTCTCTGGCAAGCGGCTCATCATCCACTATAAGTGCTTTATATTTTTTCATAAAAGAGAAACTTCTAATTCAAATATAAAATAATCTCCACTTGGCTCTGCAAACAGTTGATGTTTTTCAGGAAAGAGTAAGTCCAAACGTTTCCGTAAATTCACTATCCCGAAACCACCTGACTCGTCTTTGGTAATGGCATTTGGATACAGCTTGTTGCGACACCACAAATAAAACTTATTGTCTTTTATTTCTAACTTGAACTCAATGTCCGGACTTTCTGCGTTGCGTGTATGTTTAAACACATTCTCCAAAGCCGGCAGCCACAATAATGGAGGGATAGTATATTCCCCGTCACTCACTATCGAAAAACGTACCTGCTGAGTATTCTGTACACGCAATAGTTCAATATCCGTATACGCCTGAATAACCTCTTTCTCTCTACTGAAAGAAACCAAAGGTGTTGCAGCCTCATAAATCATGTATCGTAACACAGCTGAAAGCTTTAAAATTAGTTCAGGCGTATCATCCGATTTTTTCAGCGCCAACGCATACAGATTGTTTAAAGTGTTAAATAAAAAATGAGGATGAATCTGGTTTTTTAACATAGTCAGCTCAACTTCTCTGTGTTGATTGAGTATAGCCTGCATGTCGGCCAGCTGCTTTTTATTACGGTAATATATCCCCAGCATTGTGAAGAAGAATGCCCATACCAGCATAAAAAAGAAATAGGTCATCATGTTTC
Source organism: Bacteroidia bacterium (assembly GCA_041675505.1). Taxonomy (GTDB): domain Bacteria; phylum Bacteroidota; class Bacteroidia; order UKL13-3; family UKL13-3; genus JAGPCK01. The sequence continues at coordinate 123,043 of JBAYTR010000012.1, forward strand.
CTGCAACCCCGGCAGGGCTCAAATCGTTATCTACAGGATCCATTACAATGGAAAGAACCATTGTATCTAAACCGGGAAAAACGAGTGGTAGGTAAATAAGCAAGTAGGTATAGAGGTATGAAATACCTGCAACAAGTGCCAGTAGGAAAATAAAATATTTAAGGTACTTCTTTTTGAAGAGAAATACGGGAAGCAAATACAGATTGTTGATGTAACTGACAGCAGCAAAAAAAGCAAGAAAGAAAACCATCAGTAAATAGTAGAAAATATTCGGATAAGCTTGCTGATCATCTGCATCCGAAATTTTCAAGAGTAATATCCCTACCCAAAAATAAATATTGAGTGCAATGCGCGAGCCTGCGAGATTAATTAATTTACGTAAAAACAAAATGAATTGATTCATGCTGCAAAACATTCAATATTACCTCAAATATCTATAGCACAATAGACCAAAGTGCCTTTTTTTTAGACCAAAAAGATCAAAGCTTTGCCTGTCTAATTATAAAGGAGCTACGTCTAAACAGGTTTGTCTTCATCTGAGTTGCAACTTTTCTTTGCCACATAAAATAACCCTACAATGAAAAAAATAACTCTACTCTCTATTACATGTGGCGTAATGATGTGCATGCAGTCAAGTGCCCAACTACCACAAACACTTACCAATCGATTATCTGAAGTACTCGACAGCGTTTGTCTCCGTTACAAAATAAGAGGTGCTTCAGCGGCAGTACATTTCCCAAATGCCGGAACCTGGAAACGTGGCTATGGCTACTCACAACAGAACGTTCCTATTACACCAGACATGTACTTTGGTATGGGAAGCAATACAAAAACACATATAGCTGCTTTATTACTCAACCTGCAGGAGAACGGGTTACTTAACCTGAATGACACTATAGGAAAATGGATTCAAGGCTACCCGAACATCAACGGACAAATCACCATACGACAATGCCTCAACCACACCAGCGGTTTGCATGATTACATGCAAAGTGATGCCATCAATGACTCCATCTTTGGTAAACCGGCTAAAATATGGACCAGAGAGGAAATTATGCGAGTGGCAGAAAAACCCAATTTCCCTCCCGGATCAGCCTGGGACTATTCCAATACCAACTATATTGTAACAGGTATTATCATCAGCAAAGTACTTAACCAATCTCCCTGGGCTGCACTTAACACTAGATTACTTGCTCCACACGGACTTAATCACACCAAAAACTTTGGGGATGCAGGCGCTACACCTTTGGCTCACCCCTGGAGTACTATATTAACAGGCTCTGAAATGGAAGACATGACTCAAACACCATACCTTGACAACTTGTTTAGTCTGGCCAATACAGCCGGTTCATTAGTAACCACAGTAGAGGACAATGTCCTGTTCTGGCACCTGCTCACATCAGGAAAATTATTGAACTCCACTTCTTGGGCTGAGATGACTCAAACAATAAATATTGGCGGAGGTGATGGTTACGGATTGGGCATATTCAAGTATAACAATGAACTAAACGGTCGCGGAGCCTATTCGCACGGAGGAACTTTTTTCGGATACATCAATGTAAATGCTGTCGATATTACATCGGGTATTACATTTTCTGTCCTTACCAATCAGGATAGCCTGTCTAACAACCTGCTGTTTGGCACTGTCATCCGAGCATTGCATAAAGTAAGTTTACAAATCCCCGCGGGCACAAAACGTGTGAATCGAAATCCTTTTGTAGAGCTTTACCCCAACCCTGCATCAGACCATATCAGGATACAATTCAATGAAGATATTAGTTTAGCCAAAGCAGAAATATGCGACATCACCGGACGTGTATTACAATCGGAGGTACTCCCATCTAACGTATCCGCTTTTGAGCTTGCACTAAAACAAAAAGCCGGAATATACCTGTTACAACTTTTTGACAAAGACAATAACCTGCTGCACGTAGAACGGATAATTATTAAATAACCCCTGGCTACAAATTTCTTCAAGCCCTTGTCTGCATAAGACAGGGGCTTTGTTATTATATGCTCCCTAATGCACGCAAGAGTGATTCTAAAATAAATATTCAACGGAGTAATATTTTTCTTGCATTTAATTTTTGCTTACGCATATATTTGCAGCATGATTATTACCATCAACAACATACACTTCGACAATTTTGTGCTCTCGCACCACGGGTGTTGTTGCTGTTGTGCCCGCTAGTCTAAGCAGGCTTTCACATTTTCATCTTTATTTTTCTTGGTAACAAAATGTACAACAGTAGCGTAATTTCCATTATTCTTTTTCCGGGCAACAACCATCATTGCTGTCTCCATCTATAGTGTTGTTTCCGACATTAGCTTACTAACAAGAAACAACACAAAACGGCTTGACAAAGCCGTTTCTCACTTCCCCTTTTTACATTTCAATTCTTAATCAACATAATTTTATTATCGTTATGAGCAATCTACGTTTCGAAGCCATGCAAGTACAATCCGGCCCAACGCTGGAAGCCAGACACTCCTTTCTGGTGTTCCCTGAAGATTTAAATTATACCGGAACATTATTTGGCGGCAAGGTATTGGCTGAAATGGATCGGGCTGCTGTAAAAGCTGCCCGCAAATTACTTTACAACAGTGGCTGTGACGGAGCAGTAACGGTAAGCCTGGATAAAGTTGATTTTAAGAAACCGGCACATTTGGGTGACAGCATTGAACTCTATGCACAAATTACTGAATTGGGCCGCACCTCCATTCACATCTATGTTCATGTAGCACGCGAGAGTGAATCGGGCCTAATTGAAACAATTTGCGATGCCCGATTTGTATTTGTTTCTGTTAAAGACGGGAAGCCCTACCCACACAACAAAGTATTAACTAAATCTCTGTCCTCTGTTAACTCCTGATTCCATTTAAATCTTAAACATTAATCATCATGACAACACAAAACACCAACACTCGCATTATACACAGCATTCCCGTTGACGAATTAACCGGAGCGATAAGTGTCCCGATCTATCAAACATCTACCTACGTGCAGGAAAGCCCTGGTGTAAATAAGGGTTTCGATTATTCACGCAGTAACAACCCTACAAGGCAAGCACTCGAAAACCTGATTGCAGTGCTGGAACACGGAAGCGCTGGTTTTGCTTTTGCAAGCGGACTGGCCGCTATTGATGCCGTGATTAAACTGCTGAAAAGCGGAGACGAGATCTTAGCCGTTGATGATATTTACGGTGGCTCGTTTCGCATATTCACGCATATCTATGAGAAATTCGGTATACAGGTAAGGTATGTAGATACTACTCAGGTAAAAAATGTGGCTGATAACATTACCTCAAAAACGAAATTCATCTGGATTGAAACACCTACCAATCCAACACTTAAAATCTCCGACATTGAAGCCATTGCTCAGGTAGCGAAAACCAACAATGCCTTACTGGCTGTAGACAACACCTTTGCCTCCCCGGCATTACAACAACCAATTTTACTGGGTGCTGACATTGTCATTCATAGTGCCACTAAATACCTTGGCGGCCACTCAGATCTAATTGCCGGATTGGTAGTAACTAAAACACCCGAGTTAGCTGAACAGATTAAATTCATTCAAAACTCCAGCGGCTCAATTCTAGGACCATTCGACTCCTGGTTGGTGATACGTGGCATTGAAACTTTGAACCTGCGGGTAGAAAAACATGCTGCCAATGCACAAAAAATTGCCGCATACCTCAACAGCAAAAAAGAAATAGAAACGGTGTACTACCCGGGTTTAAGTTCACACCCCAATCATGATGTGGCCAAAAAACAGCAATCAGCATTTGGAAGTGTAATCTCCTTCTCCTTAAAAAATGACACCATACGTGCAGCAGAGAATTTTGTAAATACAACCCGACTCTTTAAACTGGCCGAAAGCCTGGGTGGTATTAAAAGTCTTATCTGCCATCCCGCTCAAATGACACATAAATCCATTCCGGAAGAAATTCGCAGGGGTGCCGGAGTATCCGACTCTCTCATACGGCTATCTGTAGGCCTGGAAGATGTAGAAGATCTGATGGAAGATTTGGAGCAGGCATTTCAACGTATCAACGCGAACACCTTGCAGGTAAATTATGCGCAACGGGAAACTGTCTGTTGAAGCTTATCGATTCTTACCTTTTGATTAAACATTTAAATTGATTTACCATGAACATTCAACATATACAAATAGGGTTATTCGGTTTTGGTTGTGTAGGCAAGGGCTTATACGAAGTATTGCACCAAACCAAAGGCATTAAAGCAACGGTCAAAAAAATATGCGTAAAGAACCAGAATAAACAACGCAGCATCGAGCAATCATTTTTCACTTATGATAAAAATGAGTTACTCTTTGACAACACCATCAATGTGATTGTAGAGTTGATTGATGATGCTGACGAAGCGTTTCACATAGTAAGCACAGCCATGAAAAATGGTAAAGCCGTAGTTTCGGCCAACAAAAAGATGATTGCTGAACATTTCGAAGAGCTATATAATTTACAACAGCTGTACAATGTTCCATTCCTGTATGAAGCATCGGTATGCGGGAGTATCCCCATCATACGCAATCTGGAGGAGTATTACGACAACGACCTGCTGAGTTCAGTCGAAGGTATTTGCAACGGCACCACCAACTACATTCTTACTAAAACAGCTCTGGAAGGAAAGTCGTATGAAGAAGCCCTGCGTGAAGCACAGGAACTGGGCTTTGCGGAAAGCAACCCCCGATTGGATGTGCAAGGCTTTGACCCCAAATACAAACTCACCATTTTACTGGCACATACCTTTGGCTTGTTTGTAAAGCCGGAGCGGCTGCTTAACTATGGCATACATCACCTCAATGAAAATGACAGTAATTTTGCCCGCGAAAAAGGGTACCGCATAAAACTGGTGGCGCACACCTCCAGAGAAAACGACAGTGTGAAAGCTTACGTACTACCTCGTTTTATCAAAGCCGATGAATTGATGTACAATGTAAACAACGAGTACAATGCGGCACTGGTAAAGGCTCAGTTCAGCGACCGTCAGTTTTTTGTAGGTAAGGGTGCAGGCAGCTATCCCACAGCCTCAGCAGTATTGTCAGATATATCGGCTCTGCAATTTGATTATCGCTACGAGTACAAAAAAACCTCACAAAAAAACGGCAGCAACTTTAGCAACGACTTCACTTTGCGTTTATACATTCGTTATGAAAATGACAATGTGCTACAAGAATTGGAAGTGAAAAATATCGAACAATCCTTCCATAGTGAAGCTTATAGTTATGTAATTGGTGACGTAAAACTGGATAAGCTACTGGACTTTAACCCCAATGAACGACAGGATGTATTTGTTGGGGTGATATGATAACTGGAGTTTCTAAAAACTTAAAGCCATTCAATTCATACTTAAGCTGTCAATGGTGATTAAGAGTTTTTCAAAACATCCCAGCTGTGGTCACCCATCAACTTTACAGTAGCTACGTAACGTTGAAACGGCATCTCTTTTCTTCCCCATTCATTCGGACCAATTAAAGAAAGTGTGTAGTGATCGTCCTTTTCATACAGGTGGTAAACCTGTCCCACAACCGGGGTAAAGCGCATATCTGATTCATAAATATGCTCCGATATCTTCATGCGGTCTTCAATTTCACGCACCTGCTGCATAATCAACTCCGCCTGTTTCCTGAGTAAGGAAATCTCCTGCTGAGCATAATGGTGCATCGCCTCTACTGCATTGGCACGTATCTTATTCTTATCCTCTGGTTTAATAACCGGAGAACTAATGCTTAGCGGAATAGGGGAAAGAGAGGCTTCACCGCGGTACGAAAACTCATCAGGCTCGTTATTTATCATCAGGTATATAAAGGTCAAAACAAAAATAACTATTTTAGCCCTCTTTTGTTTTAGACTCTATGCTTGTATTGTGGTGGATTACATTTTCATTTTTGCTTCTGCGCTTTATGGTAGCCACTGTAAACTACTGGTACCCTCAGCGTTTAGAGGACTCAACAGCCGAACCTGGCGATAAGGTTTCTATTCTTATTCCGGCCAGGAATGAAGAAAAAAATATTGATAAACTGTTACGCTCCATCCTCAATCAGGATTACAAAAACTACGAAGTACTGGTGTTGGATGACCATTCCACTGACAGAACTGCCATGCTCGTTCAGCAATTCAGCAAAATAGACCCTAAAGTAAAATTACTGAAGGGAGAAGCGCTGCCGCCTAACATGTTGGGTAAAAACTGGGCTTGTCATCAACTGGCACTTCAATCCAAAGGCAACAAACTGCTCTTTCTGGATGCTGATGTAACCGTAAAAAAAGGATTAATAAAAAACGCTCTGGCATATTCGGCTAATGAAAAACTCACTTTACTCTCCATTTTCCCTGACCAGGTGATGGAAACCCGGGGAGAGAAACTGGTGGTACCACTCATGCATTATCTGCTGCTATCTATGCTCCCGTTGGTACTTATTCGTAAAAGTAGTTTCCCTTCATTGGCAGCGGCCAACGGGCAGTTTATGTTGTTTGATGCAAGCACTTACAAAAAGCACTTGTTTCATTTAAGTTTGGCCAATAAAATTACCGAAGACATTGAGTGCATGAAACTGATTAAGCAGCTGGGGTACAGAGGTCAAACCTTACTGGCCAATGGTTTTATTCAATGCCGCATGTACAAAAGCTATGAAGAGGGGGTAAACGGCTTTTCCAAAAATATTCTGAGCGGTTTTGGCAACAGCGTATCTGCCCTGCTTGTTTATCTTTCATTAACGGTATTCGCTTACATAGCATTTATTTGGTTTGTACCCACACCCAATTTATGGCTGAGTTTTATCCTGATTATCTACCTGCGCATCATGATATCTAAGGCTGCTAACCAAAATTTAATATTTAACGTATTGTACCACTCGTGGCAAATGCTAACTTTGGTTCATATTTCCGCTTTGTCTGTAAACAAACTACTAACCAAATCAAATGAATGGAAAGGCCGGACAATAAACCAATAATCTGGACAACGATACTGGGCGTTTTTTATCTGGTTGGCGTGGTGGGCTTTAGCCTTGACGCTTTGGTACACCTGTTTAAAACACTTGTACCCTACAACCTACTGTTAACAGGAGTAATCCTATTTTCATTTCACCGTAAATTCAATGCCAGACAAATAACCTTTGCCCTGATTATTGCCATTACTGCCTGGGGAATAGAAGTAATCGGAACAAATACAAAGGCTATTTTTGGAGATTATACTTACGGGAATACCCTGGGTACAAAGGCACTTAACACCCCACTTATTATAGGCCTCAACTGGCTGATTCTCATTTACTGTGCATGTTGTATTGCCTGGCGCTCTACCCGAACTTTGCCCATGAGAGCCTTTACGGCAGCTATGCTCATGGTGTTTATGGACATATTCATTGAGCCGGTGGCCATTAAGTACGATTACTGGAGCTGGTTGGATAACGAAATTCCTTTCCAGAATTACGCCATGTGGTTTGCCGTGTCTTTCGTTTTCAGCATCTTATTCTTCATGTTTGAAGTAGATGCCCGGAACAAAATAGCCAAAAATGTGTACCTGATTCAATTGGCATTTTTTATTGCTTTAAACCTGAATTAAAACATTTAAGCCTCAAATTGGTTTACTTTTGCAGACGTGAAAGATTTACAAGTATCTATTGATGACAATTCAGGCTTTTGCTTTGGTGTAGTTTACGCCATACAAATGGCCGAAGACTACCTGAACGAGTATGGTAAACTTTACTGTTTGGGAGATATCGTACACAACGAAGAAGAGGTAGAACGCCTGAAGGCAAAAGGACTACAGATTATCTCACACGATGACTTACTCAATCTGAAACATGAGCGTGTGCTGATTCGGGCCCACGGTGAACCACCCCAAACCTACAAAACAGCCCTCGACAATGACATTGAACTTATTGATGCCAGCTGTCCGGTTGTATTAAAACTACAGAATCGAGTGCGCGAAGCATACAACGATAAAGTTCCTATTCTAATTTATGGCAAACACGGGCACGCTGAGGTAAATGGTTTAAAAGGCCAGACCAACGGTGACGCTATTGTGATTGAAAAGTTTGAAGAGTTGGACCACATTGAACTGCCTGAAAAAATTGCCCTATACAGTCAAACTACTAAACGCACAAAAAATTTATACGCATTAAAGGACGAACTCGAAAAACGCGGAGTAGAAGTGGATTTTAACGATACACTTTGCAGGCAGGTATCCAACAGGGATATTCAATTGAGAGAATATGCCAAAAAGTTTGATGTAATTGTATTTGTATCGGGCAAAAAATCATCAAACGGAAAAGTACTTTATGATGTGTGCAAAGACAATAACCCAAACAGCTATTTTGTAAGCACTGTAGAAGAATTAGACGCTGATTGGTTTAAGCCCGGAGAAACTGTTGGCATATGTGGCGCCACCTCCACTCCCATGTGGCTCATGGAACAGGTAAAAGAAAAAATTTCATCCTTCTAAATAATGAAAAATATGTTTCTAAAAACATTAATCGTAGCAGCTGTTGCTGGTGTATCAGGTCTGTTGTTTTACAACTTCAAATTCAGACAATACAATTACAACCCAACTACGGTAACTCCTGTTAAGTCTTTCTTCGACTTCTCCATCAAGAGTATTGACGGAAAAGAAATAAAATTTGCCGATTTAAAAGGTAAAAAGATTTTGTGTGTGAATGTCGCTTCTCAATGCGGCTATACCCCACAATACAGCGACTTGCAAAAACTACAAGACAAATACAAAGATAAACTAGTGGTTATTGGTTTCCCATGTAACCAGTTTGGCGCACAGGAACCCGGTGATGCCGAGGAAATTCAAACGTTTTGCAAAAAAAATTACGGAGTAACTTTCCAACTCACCCAAAAAATTGATGTGAAAGGCAAAGATCAGCATCCCGTTTATCAGTGGCTTACTCAAAAAGCACAAAACGGGAAATCAGATTACGAAGTAAAATGGAACTTTAACAAATTCCTCATTAACGAAAAAGGAGAACTGGTGCAGTACTTTCCTTCAAGTGTAAAGCCCTTCGATACAAATTTAACCTCTCTGATTGATCAATAAGAATAGAAACATCACAGGCACCAGCATCGCACTTTTTCTTATTCTATCTTGGTGCGCTGGGCTGATTTTCTTATTACAGTATGAGATAAACTGGCAAAATCCGGTGTGGCTGTTGTTTGTCCTAGGTCAGGCTCATTTGTATACCGGCCTGTTTATTACGGCCCATGATGCCATGCACGGAACAGTGAGTTCCAATAAAAGAGTGAACGATACAATTGGCTCCGTCAGCTTATTACTTTACGCTGCCTTTCATTACAAAAATCTTCACCTCGAGCACCACAAACACCACCGCCATGTTGCCACACAAGATGACCCCGACTACCATGAAGGAAGCTTCATCAATTGGTACATAAGTTTTGTGAAACATTACTTGCGTTGGTGGCAGATTGTTTTACTGGCAGGTGCATTTAATCTTCTCCATTGGGTTTTAGGCATCCCTCAAACCAACCTGATTTTATTCTGGGTAATCCCCCCGTTACTAAGCACCCTTCAACTGTTCTACTTTGGTACGTATTTGCCGCACCGATACCCTGAACAACTGGATAATGTACATAAAGCAAGAACGCAAAGTAAGAATCACCTTTGGGGTTTTGTAAGCTGCTATTTCTTCGGCTACCATTACGAGCACCACGATAAACCTTATGTTCCCTGGTGGATGTTATGGAAAACCAAAGCGTAGGTTCAGGTATTGATGTGTGTAAACTTTAGACGATAGCGCGACTTTTGCGTTGATTACGCTTACTTATTCTCCGTCATCCAGATCTTTAATCGCACTATCAATCATATCTTCAATATACTTCTTGTCTTTATCAGACAAACCGGTGCGCTGTTTGGCAATTTCCTTGAGTTTTTTGTAGGTGGTTTTCTTGCGTGCTTCCAGCGCTAAATAGGTGATATAAGTACCGTCACTTTTTTGAAATGTTTTTTCATCAATGGTAGATACATCAACAATAATCTGGTTAAGCACTTCCCGTGTTAAATTCTGAAAACGCTCTTCGAATTCTGTTCCGCCTTCCGCTTTACGGTCACTACTGTATGCCTCCTGTACACTTTTAATCTGAGTTTGTACAGAAGAAGCCAGACGTTGTTTAGCTAACAACATAGCCTGACTACGGGACGATTCCAGATTAATACTTTCACCGCTACCGGTTGCACGAAAATACCTGCGATTTGATTCGTATTTATTTCCGCTAAGCGGACCTTTAATTTCAGTGAGACCTTCTGTAGCTTTTTTCTTGTTAGTACCGCAGGCAAAAACTACCATAGCTACAAAGGCAAATAAAAATATCTTTTTCATCTCAATATGATTTGTGCTTATTCATGAAATATCATGCCAATTTCCTATACAACTCCCGCAACTTGCGGTATTTTTCAAAAGTTTCCCAGGCTGTAATTTTGCAAACTACCCAGCCGTAATAACCATCTAAGAAGCCCGCCTTCATAAAATAATTGCGTATAAACTTAAAAGCTGCTTTAAGATATACTCCCGCAAAGCTTATTCGTTTACCTTGGTCAAACATAGCTTGCGCTGCTATGTTACTGAATTTCTCAGCTTGTTTCCAATGTCCTTCAATGCTGTAATAACTGTAGTGTAAAATATCGCCCTTAATCCATTTAAAATTCACACTCTTTTTATGCAACTCCCACTTATCATGAGGATTTACGCCTCCCCACTCCCCTTTAGTGCGATTCCACAAACGCAGCTTGCGGTCAGGGTACCAACCACTGTGCTTAATCCATTTTCCGCAGTAGTTGGTGCAACGGTTCATTTGGTAAGCATCGCATTGCCAGTTGGCTTTTATCTGTTGAATTGATTTTTTAAGCTCATCACTCAGGGCTTCATCTGCATCCAGTGAAAGTACATAATCATATTTTGCCTGTTGTGCAGCGTAATTCTTTTGCTGAATATGTCCCTCAAACACGTGCTCAATTACACGCGCTCCCATAGAAGTTGCAATATCTCTTGTATGGTCTTTGGAAAATGAATCTACCAAAAGTATTTCATCGGCAATACCCTGCACCGATTCTATACAACGTGCAATATTCTTCTCCTCGTTGTATGATATAATAACTACGGATAGTTGAATGTTCACGTGTGCGAATTTACGCTTAAATTAAAACTCCTGATGTGTCCACGTCTTAAATGCCTCTTTTTGTGCAACAGTCGCATTTGCTTGTTTACTGATACGATAACGATGCCAGTAAGTATCTGGCCCGCTTTGTATGGACACCAGTTTTTGCATCAGGCTATTTTTCAGTTCCAGTTCGTATGCAGTTACTTTATGTTGTTGAAGCCACTCGTTAAGGTCAGCTATAGATGCAAATGCTGCACCATTTATACTTACAATGACATCTTGTTCGGCAACGCCTGCATGGTCTGCCGGTGAGCCCGGAGCAATTGTTTTCACTACCCACTGGCCTACCTCTAGCGCAACTTTAATTCCCCATTCGCTTTCATACAACAAAGGAGAATCTGTTTTATTGAGTGTGCAACCCACATAGTCGAGTGACTTAGGCAAATAGCGCTCAATATATCCGCAACCTTCCAGTACCTCATCCACATACTGCTGCTGTGCGCTTCCGCTTATATCTGCTATTAATTTAATATAATCCAGCTGTGAGTAGCCTTTATTTTGTTTGTAAAAATCATAATACAACCTGCGCATCAACTCATCAATGGTTTGTTTATTTCCTGTACTGTTCATCAGAATTGCGTCCAATATAAAGGCTGCCAGTGCACCTTCCACATAAATGGAAACTTTACGTCCGAATACGCCAGGCACATAACCATCCAGCCAAGTATCCCATGAACTGCCTGCAACTGATAAATTATAACGTCCGTAGTTATCAAAATGACGCTGTAAAAAATCATTGAACTCAGCACTGTACTCGTCCCAATCAAACACACCTGAGCGCAACAACATTAAATCGCCCATGTAAGTGGTTACCCCTTCATATACGTAACCTTGCCGTGAATAATTTTCTTTTGTAAAATCATACGGCCACATCTCAGCCGGACGAATACGTTTTATGTTCCACAGGTGATAAAACTCGTGCGAACTAACTCCCAAAAACTCACGGTAAAAATTAATATCTGAAAATTTATCCGCGGGGCCCATCGCAATCACGGTTGAATCCAGGTGCTCCACTCCGTGGTGATAAGGGTAAGGCACAATGTGGTAGAGAAAATGGTATTTCTCACAGGGCAGTTCGCCAAAAACCTCTACCTGCTTTTTGCAATAGGCATGAGTATGCTCCAGAATCTCCCCGAAATCTCCGCTGAAATTACCTGTAAACCAAAGGTGCACTTCTGCTTCATTCAAATGAAAATGAAAGTGTTTGAGGTGTTCTGAGGCTATCAACGGACTATCAGCCAAGTAATCAAAATCGCGTGCTTTCAAAACATGATGCGCTGATTTCTCCATTTGGCAGGCCACCTCATAGGTATCAGGCAAGCCTAAAAGCTCTACTTCGCAGGGCACATGCATACGCTCAGGTACATACAAAAAGCAGTTAACAGGGTTCAGATAAAGCATTTGCTCATTAAAAAAACTAGACCCGGCCGTTAACTCATGCGCATAATAACTGTAATGGATATGCACATCGCCCTGCTCAGGCGTACTTATAAGCCACCTGTCTTTATTTATTTTTTTGAATTTCAGCTCCTTGCCATTGGCATCCAAAGCCCTCCATGCAATAATATTTTTGGCAAAATTACCCGATTCATACCGGCCCGGACGCCAAGACGGCTGCTGAACTACCAATTCTTTCCCTTGATTATCAGTAACTATAAACTCAATTTCCACCACATGGCGATGCGGATGTTGTGCTTTAACTTTGTAGCGCATTCTTTTGGTATAAGGCCTCAATAATAGAAGGATTGTATGAATTGCGGAGCCATTTTACTAAAAGTGCGAAAAAATTTTTATTTATCCCCTGCTTTCCTATCTTTGCAGTCCAAAATTTTTGAGCGATGATACGTACTTACCAACCTTCAGTTAGAAAAAGAAAGAATAAACACGGCTTTAAAGACCGTATGGCAACTGCTTCAGGACGCGCTGTGTTAGCCAGAAGAAGGAAACAAGGCCGCAAGAAACTTACCGTTTCTGACGAGAAAAGACACAAACGCTAGTCTTATTTGTGTTTCCAAACTCTTAACTGAAGGCTCCGGTGCGCATCGGGGCCTTTTTTATTATATTTGAGCATGTTGCCCGCCCCCAAAGTTCGTTTATCCTTTAGCAAAAAACACCGGCTTTGCAGTACAAAACTCATAGAGCAACTCTATAGCAAACCTTCAGCCTCATCCTATCTGTTCCCGTTTAAAGTAAGTTGCCTGTATACACATCTACCGGAGGATGTGCCCTTACAAACACTCATTTCCGTATCGTCACGCAAATTCAAACACGCCCACGACCGTAATCGTATAAAAAGGCAGATTCGTGAAATATTGCGCCACCAACAGCCGTTAATACATCAACTTTTGCTTAAACAAAACAAACAGGCAGCCTTGCTCATTACTTTTGTAGGCAAAGAACACCAACCTTTTGCTTTTATGCAGGAAAGACTGAGCACCACACTACAACAGCTTTTTGACCAACATGAGGTTGCTGCTAAGTAATTTTTTTATTCTGCTCATTAAACTTTACAGGGCGTTGATTTCACCTCTGTTGCCCAACGCCTGTCGCTTTACCCCTACCTGTTCAGATTATGGTATTCAGGCATTTAAAAAATACGGCCCGTTCAAAGGGTTGATTAAAACTGCCGACAGAATATCGCGCTGCCACCCTTGGGGTGGTCATGGGCATGACCCGCTCGACTGATTCACCTTGGCAATAATTTTGAGTATCTTTACCCACAGATAATTTACCGATGAACAAACATAAAAAATATATCGTCATTGGGGCCCTTGGCCTATCGTCAATATTCACTTTTTCCTTTGTCGACAATTACTTTGAAATGAGTAAGAACCTCGATATTTTCACCACTCTCTACAAAGAAGTGAATACGTATTATGTGGATGACATTGAGCCATCCAAGTTTATGCGCACCGGCATTGATGCTATGCTGGAATCGCTCGATCCATACACCAATTATATTTCGGAAGCTGAAACAGAAGATTACAGATTTCAGGTAACCGGCCAGTACGGAGGCATTGGCGCTACCATAGGCATGCGTGAAAATGAAATCATGATTACAGAACCTTACGAGGGCTTCCCTGCGCAAAAAGAAGACCTGAGGCCAGGAGATATTTTACTGGAGATTGACGGGAAAAGTATGAAAGGAAAAACCACCTCTGATGTAAGTAAACTGCTGAAAGGTCAACCCAAAACAAAGGTCAAATTAAAAATCAAAAGAGAAGGAACAGGTGAGCTTGTTAAAGAAATTACCCGCGAGGAGATTCATGTTAAGAACGTGCCGTACTTCGGGATGATTAACGATAATATTGGGTACATTAAACTAACAGGCTTTACCAACGATGCCGGCAAAGAGGTAAAAGATGCCTTGACAGAACTAAAGAAAAATGACAAACTCACATCCGTAATTTTAGACGTTAGAGGTAACCCCGGTGGATTATTGCATGAATCGGTAAATGTGGTAAACGTATTTGTTTCTAAAGGTCAGGAAGTAGTTAGTACAAAAGGAAAGGCCAAAGAGTGGGACAAATCTTACCACACCTTAGGACAGGCTGTAGATGCCGAAATTCCTTTGGTAGTTCTAACCAGCAGAAGTTCTGCATCAGCATCTGAAATTGTTTCGGGCACTATCCAGGACCTTGATCGTGGAGTGATTATTGGCCAGCGTACATTCGGAAAAGGCTTAGTTCAATCCACCCGCCCCTTAACATATAATTCCCAACTTAAAGTAACTACAGCCAAATACTATATTCCATCAGGACGTTGCATTCAGGCATTAGACTACTCGCACCGTAATGAAGATGGAAGTGTGGGCTCAGTACCTGATTCTCTCAAAAAAGAATTCAAAACTAAGGCCGGTCGCAAAGTATATGATGGCGGTGGAGTAAACCCTGATATTGAAACTAAAGCTGAAAACATGAGTGCCATTGCGCAAAGTTTACTTTACAAGCAAATCATTTTTGACTTCGCTACCTCTTACCACAGCAAACATGCTACCATAGCACCTGCCCGTAACTTCAGCATTACCGAAACTGATTTTACAGAATTTATCAACTTTGCCAAAAGCCGTAACTACGAATACACCACCAGAGCAGAGCAAAGCCTGGAAGACTTCAGAAAAAAGGCAGAAGATGAAAAATATTTCGAGGCCGTAAAAGAAACCTACGAAAAAATGAAGCAACAGTTGAAGCGTGATAAAGATGCTGATATACTAAAAAATAAAGCTGAAATAACTGAATTGCTGGAAGAAGAAATTGCCCGCAGGTATTATTTTCAAAAGGCACGCGTTGAATCATCCTTTGATGATGATGCGGAAATTCAAGAAGCCGTGAAACTTTTCAGTGACATGAAAAAGTACCAATCATTGTTAAAAGCCAACTAAGATTTGCCCGATATACTGCAAATCATATTACTATTACTCACAGGTGCAGTGGGAGGCTTTATGTCGGGATTACTGGGTGTAGGCGGAGGCATTATTTTCGTACCTGTGATTGACTACTACCTGCAAAAACAAGGTATAAACGGACACTTGCTGGTGAGTTTAATATTGGCTAATTCCCTTGCCACTATTGTATTTACAGGAGCTGC
Organism: Bacteroidia bacterium; assembly: GCA_041675505.1. Taxonomy (GTDB): domain Bacteria; phylum Bacteroidota; class Bacteroidia; order UKL13-3; family UKL13-3; genus JAGPCK01. The sequence continues at coordinate 138,822 of JBAYTR010000012.1, forward strand.
AGGCAGCATCAAACAATTTAAACTCGGAAATTATTTCCCAAGAGAAATAGCTTTCACTACTCTTGGTGGAATTATCACATCGTTGTCTGTTTCATACTTAATTTCTACAACAACTTTTTATTCCAAGGGCATGTTCAACATCATCTTTGCATTGATGTTGCTGGTTCTTATCGTACGTATGCTGAAAAATCAAAAAGAGGCTATTTCAGAAAGCATTTTACCCTCCCATTGGTCGCCCTTGCATTATTCCTTGGTGGGTGCAGTTACAGGTTGCGCAACTGCTTTGTCAGGGTTAGGGGGAGGATTAGTGATGGTACCTGTATTCAACCAATTACTCCGGTTAAATCTGAAAACATCTACGTCTATATCTACCGGGGTTATCACATTTTTGGTACTGCCAATAACTATTTACTATGCCATGCAGCAACTCCCTGACGGAGTTGTTTTACCCTTACAATTAGGTTGGCTAAACGGACAAATTATATTACCGCTGGCCATAGGTTCTGTATTTTTTACTCAATTGGGCGTAAAAGCATCGCACACCATGAAACCTGCAAAAATCAAAATCATCTTTATGATTTTTGCCCTCTTGGTGCTGAGCAAAACGGTGTGGGAAATCCTTTAACTATTATTTTCTGATTTTCGCCACAAATAAATCTTTGTTTGTGTTACCCGATTTATCAGACTTATACCCGATAATCATAATGCCATCAGCAACCTCCACGGCTGTTTTTCCACGTTCATTAAAATCAGCCTCTCCAATGGTGTAAACTGTAGGCCCGTCAAAAGATAGAGTTGTTTTAATAACCAACATATCCTCATCTGTTCGTGCACCGCTTGCATAACCATAACCCACGGCTATAATCGTCCCTCCTGGGTATGAAGATGGGTAATTAATCAAATGGTATGCATCAATATCTTGATTAGGCATTCCGTATTTAGCAGTTCCCAACCAATTGTCTTTTCCTGTGGATGGGTCAATTTTGTAAAACTGCAACTCACGATTATCATTATCCGCTACACTCAAAATCACATGATTTTCATCTTCTGTTCTGATAATATCTCTTGGCTCATCATCCACATCTGTTCCTAGTGTTTTACTCCATACAGAATCACCCAGATTGTTGATACGAATAAGCCATAATTGTCTTCCGTTCAGAAAATCTGCATCCGTATATCCAAAGAGATAAAAGAAGTTCCCGTTATTGTCAAAAGGAACAATTTTTACTGCACCTTCATTCCACTCTGATCCAAAGTTTTTCTCCCATACAAAATCGAGATTCACATCCAGCTTAACAAGATAAAAATCCGGATCTCCAGTACCAAAGGCTGTTGAACTACCGGTAATAAGCAATGCCCCGTCCGACTGAGCAACAGCGCTATTGAACTCATTTGCGCCAACATTATCTGTTTTGTAATGTTTGATATAATTACCACCTGCGTCAGTTACAATCGCGTATGCTTCACAATCAGTCATTGAAATACCTGCCGCGCCCAGCATAAGCAAATTCCCACCGCTTAACTGTTGTATTCTGTTGCACTTATTATAAGACATGCCTGCCGTTTGTGTAATACTCTTCCAGGCGCCTACCGCAAAGTCTCCTGACGATGTGAGGTTAGCAAAACTAAAGTTTGTTGCTCCTCCGTTGCCGTTATTACCTGCAATTTTAACTTCCACACCTGAACTTACAGAACTCACCGGATCTTCATCCGTACCTGGTGCTTCAAAAACCTGTTTTTTAATCAGAAATGGAGCTGTGGGTTCAAAACCTGTATCATCCGGTGGCTTACAGCCAAATACAATGGACAGAGAACAAATTATTGTCGCTAGTTTTAGGTTCATGTGTTTTGCTTTTGTCGCAATTTCGAAAATAAAATCAAATACACAATAGCTTTTGTATTTTTGACGATATATGGCAGTACTTTTAGCTATCGAAACCTCAGGAGAACTTTGCTCCGTTGCCTTGTTCAACGAAAGCAAAACAACTTACCTGGAAAGAAGGGAGAAAAACGTTCATGCGGTGGCATTAACCGGCCTGATTGATGAATTAATACGAACCAATCACCTTCATTTGAAAGATTTGGATGCTATATGCGTAAGTAAAGGTCCTGGATCATACACAGGCTTGAGGGTTGGTGCTTCCACTGCAAAAGGCCTTTGTTATGCACTCAACCTCCCCTTAATTGCAGTGGGAACGTTAGATGCAATGGCCAGCGGCTTCAGAATGGAATATGGCTTTAGTTCCGGTTTCATTTGCCCCATGATTGACGCCAAAAGAATGGAGGTGTATGCTGAAGTATTTGACCTAAACATGAAAAGTATGTCTCCTGCCCGCGCTGAAATATTAAGTGAAAACTCTTTTGAAGAACTTAAAAACGAAACAACTGCATTTATCGGAAATGGCGCAGGTAAAATGGTGGCATTCGAACAACTCTTCAATAAGGCCAACTATTTTCCTGACTTTGTGCTGAAAGCGTCTCACATGGCCGAACTTGCTCGAGCAAAATTTGAACAAAAAGAATTGGAGAACACCTCAGCATTTGAGCCTTTTTACCTGAAAGACTTTTTTACTACGGCTAAAGCTTGATACATTTGTAATTATTCAAAGATACTTTAGTCATGTATATTCAACAACTTTACACAAGCTGCCTTGCCCAAGCAGCTTATTATATAGAAGCTGACGGAGAAGCTGCAATCATTGACCCGCTAAGGGATTATCAGGAGTACATGGAACTCGCTTCCTCCAGAAATGCCCGTATAAAATACATTTTCGAAACTCACTTTCATGCTGATTTTGTTTCAGGACATATTGATTTGGCCACTAAAACAGGGGCGCAAATTGTGTACGGCCCCACCACTAAAACAAGTTATAGTGTGCATGTGGCGAAGGATGGAGAAGAGTTAAAATTGGGAAATGCAAAAATAAAAGTATTGCATACACCGGGGCACACGCCTGAATCAAGTTGTTTTCTGGCTATAGATGAACAAGGCAAATCAACTGCGGTATTTACAGGAGATACTCTTTTTGTTGGAGATGTGGGCCGGCCCGATTTACTTGATGGTGTTATGACTAAAGAAGAATTGGCCGGTTTGATGTACGACTCACTTCGTGATAAACTTATGACGCTTCCTGATGATGTATTGGTATACCCCGCGCACGGTGCCGGTTCTGCCTGTGGTAAAAACATAGGTAAAGAAACATTCTCTACCATTGGGGAACAGAAACAAAATAACTATGCCTTACAACCCATGACAAAAGAGGCGTTCATTAACGAAGTAACTGCAGGCATTCAACCTGCACCAAAATATTTTTTCAAAGACGCTTCACTTAACAAAAATGGATACATACCCATTGATGAACTAATCAACTCAGCAGTAAAAGAACTCACTGTAAATGAATTTATCGAAGCTACATCAAAACAAACCGTAATAATTGATACCCGAATACCTGATGAATTTGAGAACGGCTTTATTCCGGGCTCACTTAATTTTGGGCTTAATGGCCAATATGCAATTTGGGCGGCAACCCTGCTGGATATTTCAACACCGGTTCTTTTAGTAACCCCACCCGGCAAAGAAAATGAATCTGTTACCCGATTAGCGAGAGTTGGCTTCGACAACGTATTGGGAATATTAAAAGGTGGTTTTGATGCATGGCGTGATGCGGGCAAAAGAATCGACATGATTATCTCTATCGACCCGTATGAATTCTCTCTCGATTATAAGCATGATGACATTAAAGTATTGGATGTACGCAAACCCAGTGAATTTGACTCCGGCCATATAGAAGGAGCGCAGCATGCATCTTTGCAGGAATTACCTGAGAAATTAAATACCCTCTCCAAAAATGATACTTACTACATTCATTGCGCTGGGGGTTATCGGTCCATGATTGCATCATCACTTTTAAAAGCAAGAGGTTTTCAAAACATTAAAAATGTTTACGGAGGATACTCCAAAATCATTGAAACTGACTTGCCTGTATCTAAAACTCAACTCGGTTAATTTCCATGTATATGAAGTCTAAAACCACATTATTGTTATCATTATTATTTCTTTCACTGACTACACTTGCGCAGCAGGATTATTGTTCTGACAAGCGATTCACCAATGCAACATCTTTTAAAGCAAAAGAAATTTCGTCTTCATTGGGTGTAGTATATGGTACTGCCAGAAACTGGAAAGGTGGCACAGACACACTTCGGGTAGATTACTTTTATCCATCTGCAGAAGTTGATAATTTCAAAAAAAGGCCACTGGTACTGTTGGTTTTTCCGGGTGGATTCAGTGCAGGCAAACGCCAGCTAATGCACCAACAGTGTATGTTACTGGCATCAAAGGGTTTTGTTGCTGCAGCTATTGATTACAGAACCGGATGGTATACCGGCAAAGAGTGTAACGGTAATGTTGACTTATTGAAAGATGCTGTTTACAGAGCAGTTCAAGATACTCGTGCTGCGTTAAGATATAGCGTTGCAAATGCAGCTACTTATGGAATTGATACAGCATGGATTTTTGTTGGAGGGTCTTCAGCAGGGGCAGCAACGGCTCTGCATGTAGCATTCTGTACACAAGATGAAATAAACCAGAGGCTGGAAAAACAAGAGAAAAAATTCGGAGGGATTGATTCTTCAAGCAATTCCCTCAAAAATAAGTACACCATTAAAGGCGTGGTCAATATGTGGGGAGCCCTGCTGTCAGATTTATTCATAGAAGAACATGATAGAATTCCCGTTATCTCATTCCATGGCGGAAAGGATGATGTTGTTCCTTATTACATTGGACGTTTCTGTAATTGTTATGCACCAGTAGAATATCCGGTTATTCACGGTTCATTAAGCCTTACAAAAAGATTGAATGTACTTAAAATATGCAATGAACTAAATACAGACCCCAAAGGATCTCATGTAGTGTATGATGACACTTATCTCATGAATCGTGCAGCATGTTTTCTTAAAAGTATTATGTGTGGTACATGTACTACACGCAATCATGAAATATTAAAACCTGATTGCAAGTAAGCCCCTATTTTACCGCAAGTACAGCAGTTTTTCGTATCTGCTTTAGTTGGCCTGACGGATGCTGTAACTCAAAAACAAGCACATAAATGCCAGGGGGTGAAATAGCTGATTGGGCTGTTTCTCCTCTCCATTTTAATTGCCCGCTCGCACCAAGCAATTCATTGTTTAAAACCTTTTTAACAAGGTCTCCCTGTGATGTAAGCACAGAAAATGTGCAGATGTAACCGGCCTCTCCCATGTTATACTGAATTAATAGTTCATCATCATAACCATCTCCATCAGGGGAAAAGACGTCTTTTAGAAGATGAATCGTTCTATCATTTGAATTCAATGTATTAAATTGAGAGTTCACCTGTCCCGGGGTTCCGTATCCTGCTGTTGCAGCTGCAGAAGTCCAATTGTTTTTATCCTGCGTAGGTAATTCATAACTGATTCGCTCTAAACTCACACCATCTTTATTATCTACTTGCGGATGATGCCACTCAACTGAATAATTGAGTTGATCCAAACGTTTACCAACTGAATCCATAATAAGTATAGTACCTTCATCGTCAGACATACCAGGCAAGGCATTAACCTGCAAAATCCGCTCAGGATAAGCGGAGTAATAGTTAGCTCGGATATTTTTCACATTTTCAGTAAGTGCAATTTGTTCCTTTGGGAAAATGAGAAGGGGTGTGTTTCCTATACCATAAAAATCTTTAATCTGATGCTGATTATCTACATTAGCCAACATTAACCTGTTTAGGTCAATAACTTTATTTGTCCTATTGTATAGTTCAACGTAATCATATCCGCCTGAGCGTGGATTAAAAAGCACTTCATTAATAATTATATCTCCACTATCTGCCTCAGAAGTAACAGCAAATTTTACTCTGTTTCTTTTGGCAGAAATGACGTTCCCTGCACAATCGGTTATACTATCAAACGAAAGTTCGTAGATAATTCCTGTTGAAAAAGGCAAAGGATAACGCAGTTTGAAAGACGTAAAATCACTTGAAAACGCTGATGCCTCAACCGGATAAGGCAAATCTGCACATACATATTGCGTTAACTTCGAAGCAGAAATACTATCTATTGCTTCTGAAAAAACCAATACCACATGAACTGAATCTGCAATAAATGAATTGATAACTTCCGGTTTCTTAGTATCAGGATAATTTCCATTCAAGGAATTGACACTTCCTGGCGTTCCTCCCTTTACATCTAACGAACTTCTCCAGTTATTATCTACGGTACAGTAGTTCTTTAAATCGGCCATCTCCAAACTCCAGCCACCATTCTTCTTCAGATTATCTGTATGCCAACTGCTATTATAGTTAAGAAAATGAATTGTATTTCCGTTGCTGTTTTTTAACACCAAAAGCTCTCCGTCATTCGACAAAGATGGAAATGAAGAAACACCTAAAACATTGGAATATCCGCTAAACTTAGCAACTGCAGAATTATTGCACAAAATCACATACTCCCCTGAATCAAGAATGTAAGAAGGTAACTTACCGGAGCCCGAGATATCAGAAATGCTCCAGTTAGTAAGATCAACTGACTCACCTGTATTGTTATACAACTCTATATATTCGGCCTCAGGTAAGCCCACAACCGGATTTTCATCTGCTAATATCTCTGTTATAAGCACACCATATATTGAAGCTGCAACCGGAACTACATGAACATAATTGAAAGAAAAATTATTTAATACATTACCCCAACAATCTTTCACACCTGATATTCTAAAAGTATAAGTAACATTCGAAACCAGATTTGCTGAAAGTTGAAGAAACACAGAATCACCTTTTAATACTTTTGACAATACAGTAACACCGTTATCTAATGTAAAAATACTCATTGAAAATGAGACCGAATCAATCTGTTCATCAAAAACCAACAGAAAACCATTACCACTTTGATATAATTTATTGATAACAGATGGAGGAGTATTGTCAGCAACAATGGTGTATACGCTATTTCTTTTTCCGGGTGTACCACCGCTTATATCTGAGGATGCAATCCAATTACCTGAGCCTGAACAAGGGTGATTGGGGTTCTTCTGTTCTAATGTCCACCCCCCTCCCCTTTTCAACTCATCGCCATACCAAACATCAGAATAGTTCACTTCATCAATTATATTTCCGGATGCAGACATTAATACAAGCTTATCCCCTGCATTATTCAAACTTGGAAATGATGTTACACCAAGCACTCGACCCAATATTGAATAATCTGCTACTCCACCTGTAGGGCAAATAGTTAGATGACTATCTGTTTTCAGAATAAAGTCAGGTAAAGTTGCTGTAGTCGTACCATCGCTAAAATACCAACCCTTAATGTTTATATCTGTAGCGCTTCTGTTATATAATTCAACAAATTCAAACACTGGTAATCCCACAACAGGGCTTGGATCTGGAAATATCTCATTGATTACAATATCTCTGTAGGTAGGAACAAAGTAGAAAAATTGTTTTACATAGTTTACAATAGGATTTCCAGCTAAATCTTCAACCCCGTCACAAACCAAAGTCCTCGACTGCCCTGACACAAAAGGAATGGAAAAGGTAATCAATACAGTTCTTTCATCTGATTGCCTAACCACACTTACAGGTTGTATTCCCCCATTTAAAATATAGTTTGAGACAGTTTGAGAAGATGTTAAATCTATTGCTTCGTTAAATCGAAGCAATAGTGAAGTACTACTCAATACAGCAAATGAGTCAACAAGCGGAGCTGTTTGGTCAATAATAATAGGGCCTGAGTAGAAGTTATCAAAATAAAAATTCGTCTTGTTGCCACTCGTATACTGGCAATATACCCCCGCATATTCAAATGTCTTATAGACAGAATCGGTTGCGCTGCCTTCCAAACTAAAGTTTATACCGCCCGTTGTATCTGAAAAAAGTTGCCAGCCATCTAGAGAATCCTTAACAACCCTTAAACTTACAGCGTTCTGACTCTTTGAAACTGTACCTGCCCTTCCCGCTATTAATCTCGTACGTTGTAATCCATCCTGCCTGTATAAAGAAATAGAATCCGTGTTCCCCGTGCTACCACCAAGCTGAACATAATACCCGTTAAGAGCTGATGATAAATCACTCTGACTGCTTACTAAATAAACTCTACAAAAATTCTGGTTGCTTGGGCTAAAATCAAACCTGCTGGTCAGCCTCCATTCGTGGTTTAAGTTATAATTCGTTGATGTACTAAGATAAGATTTCCCTGCTCCCAGAGCATTCAACCTTAATTGCCCTGAAAAAACCACAAATGAGTCAGTATTTCCAGCCCATGCAGGGGAATTAATAAAATCACCGTCATCGAAATTGTCTTGAACCTGTGCCAGAGCTCCTAGAGATAACAGAACAGCCAGAATAAGATTAATAAACTTCATCGCAATGAATATAGTACGAAAAAAATATCTTCGCATAAATTTATCGTAAAATAATGAAAATAGCAATAATTGGGGCTACCGGGCTTGTCGGTTCAACAATATTAAAAGTACTTGAAGAGCGAAATTTCAATGTTACTGAACTCATACCGGTAGCATCAAATAAATCTGCCGGAAAAACTATTAATTTCAAAGGGGAAAAATTTGGAATCAAAACTATTGAAGAGGCTATTATTCTTAAACCGGATATTGCAATTTTTTCTGCTGGCTCAGATGTGTCATTAGAATTTGCACCTCAGTTCGCTCAAGTTGGCACATTCGTTATTGACAATTCTTCTGCATGGAGAATGCACCCCGACCACAAATTAATAGTTCCGGAAATAAATGCTTCAACACTTACAGTACAAGATAAAATTATTGCCAACCCTAATTGCTCAACCATACAAATGGTAATGGTCCTAGCACCAATACATAATTTATACAAAATTCAACGAATTGTAGTGTCAACTTACCAATCCATAACAGGAACTGGAGTAAAAGCGGTAAATCAGATGGAAAATGAACGAAATGGAATTTCCGGTGACATGGCCTACAAATACCCTATTGATAAGAATTGTATACCACAGATAGACGTCTTCTTAGAAAATGGATATACCAAAGAGGAGATGAAAATGGTTAATGAAACCAGGAAGATATTAAACAGCAACTATATTCAAATAACATCAACTTGTGTAAGAATTCCTGTTGTTGGGGGGCATTCTGAATCTGTCAATATTCAAACTGAAAAGCCATTTACTATAGATAATATCAAGTCTTTGATCTCTGACACAGCTGGAGTGGTGCTTATGGACGATATAGACAACCAGATTTATCCTATGCCACTACTGTCAAAAGATAAAGATGAAGTATTAGTTGGCAGAGTCAGACTTGATGAATCAATCCAAAATGGATTAAACATGTGGATTGTAGCAGATAATCTCCGTAAAGGAGCTGCAACCAACGCTGTACAAATAGCAGAATATATAGCTAAAGAAATCCTGTAATACATTGGAAAAATACACAAAAAACCAATTGTCTCTTAGAAACGGTCATGATAAAGAAGAGATATGGATTGCATATAAAGGGATCATTTATGATGTCACCCAAAGCCGGTTATGGAAAAACGGCAAACATTACGAACATTGGGCTGGCCAAGACTTAACAGATGAACTTCCTGATGCCCCGCATTCAGAAAAAGTATTCGAACGATTTAATGTAATCGGAATTCTTGTAAAATAAAAAAGCCCCATGAAGGGGCTTTTTAAATATTCCGGCAACGACATACTTTCCCAGGTATTACCCAAGTATCATCTGCGCTGAAGGGCTTAACTTCTCTGTTCGGAATGGGAAGAGGTGGACACCTTCGCTATAGTCACCAAAAAACTCTTAATAAGTTAATTGACATATTATTGAAAGAAAACACAAGAGATACTGAATATAAAATATTTTAAGTCTACGGGTAATTAGTACTGCTTGACTTTGATGTTACCATCTTTACATCTACAGCCTATCAACGTAGTCATCTTCTACGACCCTTATAAAGAAGTCTCATCTCGAGGTAAGTTTCGCGCTTAGATGCTTTCAGCGCTTATCTTGTCCGTACATAGCTACTCTGCAATGCAGCTGGCGCCACAACAGATACACCAGAGGTACGTCCGACCCGGTCCTCTCGTACTAAGGTCAGATCCTCTCAAACTTCTAACGCTCGCATCAGATAGGGACCGAACTGTCTCACGACGTTCTGAACCCAGCTCGCGTGCCACTTTAATCGGCGAACAGCCGAACCCTTGGGACCTTCTCCAGCCCCAGGATGTGACGAGCCGACATCGAGGTG
>JBAYTR010000013.1:0-147870 GCA_041675505.1 Bacteroidia bacterium
AAGGTATTCACATCAACACTGCCTGTTCTGTTGTAGGTTACTGTTTTCCAGTAGTTCTCATTTACATTGATAACCAATTTATCATCTAATGGTAAACCTACGGAGTGAATGTGGTTAGTAGTGGTGGTGGCTCTGCTGATAACCGGTGCAATACGGTCAACTACATGCACGGTTCTTACTTTACGGTCACTGAACCCGAATGGATCCTGAACATCATACGTAATAGTATATGTTCCAACACTATCTTCATTTACATCATTATCTACTACAACCAGTGCTGTAATGTTACCGGCAAAGTTATCGGTAGCTGTAAAGCCCGGCTCGATATAAGAAGTACCTACATCTGTAGTATCAGGGTTTTTACCCGAAAGTGTAATTACCGGAGGAGTCATGTCTACTCGTACACATACTACGCGGCACTTGGTGGCAGCAACGTTGCCATAAAGGTCAGTTACATCGTAACATACTTTAAAGAAGCCTACAATGGAACTATCCACAGTACTGCTTTTGATGAGTTTTGAGGTAATGTTACCTTCCAAATCATCTGTGGCAGTAGCTCCGGCATCGCTATAACCGCTCATTCTTTCAATACATACAGTGTCGGCTCCAACTAAGGTAATCACAGGAGCTACATTGTTGTTAACTACTGTAATGCGGTAATCTTCGTATTCTCCGGCAAAGCCTGCACATGGCGTTAAGTAGGTGCTGTTAATGGATGCTCCTAATCTGAGTACGGTGCTGCCTATAATGGCGTTACTTGGTATGGTGATGTTAAAGCTCTTGGACGTACCGCTGAAGTTTATTTCACTCAGTACTAATTCTGAGGTCTCATTAAATATACCGTCTAAGTTGTAATCTATCCAACCTTTCCATGATACATTGTTATTGTTGGATGGACGGTTCAGCGTAATGCTGTAAGTATTGCCTCTGTATACAGGGGTAGCTCCGAAAGAACTGTCGTAGAAATTAGCAAATTCAACGGCTCCGCAAATGGTGCTGTTGTCTATGTTACCCATTTGTACGCGTGAGAACCCGATATCTGAAGTAGGGCCATTGGCTGTTGCCGGTGGGCAATAAGAACGAATACGGATATAGCAGTTCTTAGCTACGCTGTCTGAACCGGAGATGTTGGACACCTTCATTTGTACACGGATACAACCGGCTCCTGATAATCTGATTTTAGGGTTTTGTGAAAACTTAGTGTAACCTGCTATATAAGATACGGTGTTGGGGGTAAATGACCATTCCCAATCGGATGAACCGAGTGAAAGGTCGGTAAGTGTAATGGTATCATTAGCCGTTACGGTAAACTTATCTGCTATAAAGTTGATAGCGGTTGGTTTAGAGGTAACCGGTAAAATAACGATGTTCTTATATACAGTATCATAACCCTGACAGTTGTATGCCATAAGCATGGTCGTAAATGTAAGCGGGGTGCTGCCGAAGTTAACCAAACGAACACCTTTAGGGTTAGCTACAGTAGAATCTAAGGCAGAGTTACCGTCTACGTCCCAGATAAATTTAGCATCAACTCCTGTGGTAGTGTTGTTGAAGCTAATAGGGTAACCGGAATAGAACGTATCTACACCCAAACCATTGGCCTGACTCAGATTAAAGGAAGCGCTGGGTTTACCGTAAGTAGCCGGGGTGCTTGACCAGCGGGCAACAAAGCCTGAGTCAACTCCACTTGCGTTAGTAATCATGTAAATAAACATCTTACCGCTGTTGGCGGTTAAGCTAGGGAAGGTTCCGTTGGCATTGGAACCGTAAGCACCCAAACGGGGTGAGTTTTGGTTAGGACCGTTATGGACAAATATACTGTCTCCCGCTCCTGCTGAAAGTTTTATCTGGTCAAATGTTAAAGTTATGCTGGATGCGCAAGGATCTATCAGGTAACCTTTACAGTTGTTCAACGTTCTGTTGTTACCGTAACTGTTCGTAGCCGTTCCTTCATCCATGATAAAGCCGGCCGGCTGGGTAGAAATGGTGTCGTTACACAGGTTATCTGCAGGTAATACCGTAATGTAATCTGTCTTACAAGTAGTATGAGAACCTATAGCGTTACTGGCACGTAAGCAAACATCCCATACCCCTGAAAAGGCAAAAAAGGCCCTGCCAATTTGTTCAGTTGAATCTAAAAAAGGACTCATCGACAATTCCGCCTCATGATCCGGGCTACTCCATGCCAAAGCAGTCGGACATTCCGTTGACAAATCATAGAAATACTGCACATACGTAGCCTCCGGAACTATACGCGGGAAAGTATAAAAATCTGCTACTGGAACTACCGTAGGACCTGTAATATTTATGACCTTAGTCATCTCGTCAAAACCTAAACCGTTAGTCACTCGCAATTTAACCGAATAGCTTACTGAATCATTAAATCTTACTGTAGGACGAATGCTGGAATCATTAGAACCAGCAAGGTAAGTAATGGTTGATGGGGTAAACGTCCATTTGTACTTAGGTGATGCACTGTTAGGCTGGCTGTTGTTTATTATAGTAGTAGGTGTTAAATGACAGCCCGTAGTAGGTAAATAAAAATTAGCCACTGGGGGTGCTGGCGGTATTAAACTTACTAAGTCAAAGCCAAAGTAAATCATATAAGCCCCGTTGCCGGTTGCGGCACCTGCATTGTAAGCAGTTGCAAAATTTCTCCATGAACCGGCTACAGTAGGCTGAACAAAACATGAGTATGAACCTCCGCCTGAGGTTTGTTGGTTAATTTCTACTATTAACGGAACACCCGGTGTGTAAGGGAAGGCTGTTGTTAAATTAATTGCAAACCATTGACCAGCTACACGAGTAACATTAAAATTTGTTGCGTTGAGAACCGTGGTTAAACCTGTTTCATAGGTATTGGTAAGAGATGAAATATTTTTTTGTCCCAACTTTACTTCAAAGTTAGAATACGGTTGTGTACCTGATGTGCCTGATGCAAAATAGATACGGTTAATACCCATTCCTGATGGAACAGTTCCAAACGTAGTGCCCGGATACAGGTGCTGTCCTCTGCAAGCACCAGTGTAGTACATGGGAATTGTATTACCGCCTGGTGTTCCCGTCCAAGTTCCTGAAACATACGCAGGCGTTTGTGCAAACACATCCGCAGACAAAAGACTTGAAAGTACTAAAACTAAAAACAAGTAAAAATTTCTCTTCATAAGACGGCTTTTTAAACAATTTTAGATTTCGAATATATGTATTTTTTGCTCACTCCAAAAAAAATAGTGACTATTTTTAATAGAAAGTTGATAATGACTTAACTCCAGTTTACCATTGGCGTGCATAACTTTACTGCTATTTAAAGGGTGAACTATGTGCTTCATTAACTATAAACTCCTCATCATTAAGGGTATTCAGGAAATTAACCAGGTCTTGAATATCTGCTGCGTTTAAACCTAAAGGTTTACCATTGTGCTTTTTAATGTCGGGGTCAAGATTTGGTGAAGAAAACTTCACCCCTGTATTGTAATGTTGAATCACTTCCTCCAAAGTATTAAAACGACCATCGTGCATGTAAGGTGCCGTATACTTGAGGTTGCGAAGAGAGGGTATTTTAAATTTTCCGATGTCTGTTGAAAGACCTGTAACTATTGCATAACCTGAATCAGGTTGCAAGTCAATTCCGTTATTACTCATTTGTTTTGTGGTGCTCTGAAACAATACTGAACCCGGACTTCCGTGGCAATGAAAACAATCACCACCAGGAGGTAATGAAGGGTTTTCTATCTGCTTAAAAGCCTCCGTTTCAAAAATCTGTTTCCCTCGAAGTTCAGAAGCTGTTAAACCAAAAATATTTTTATCAAATTTTGAGCCTTTGGAAATTAATGTACGTTCAAACTGAGCGATGGCTTTTCCAACCAGTTCCGGGGTAATTTCATCCGTCATAAAGGCCATTTTAAAGAGAGCTGGATACTGCGGATGATTCTTTAATTCATTCAACAGGTTAGGCCAGTTTTCGTGCATCTCTGTAACATCTGTAATGGGCTTCAGCGCCTGATCCTCTAAGCTTACTGCCCGTCCGTCCCAAAAGAATTTTGTACTCCACAACAAATTAAATAACGGCATTGAATTGCGCTTACCCATAGTGCCGTCAATTCCTTTACTGAAACGGTTGGTACTGTCGACAAATGAATAGCTAATGTTATGACAAGAGGAACAGGATTGTTTGTTATTACCGGAAAGAAGCGGATCATAAAACAACCTTCTGCCTAATTCAATTCCTTCTTTAGTTAATTGGTTGTTTGATGGAATTGTGAATGCCGGCCAACCATTAGGAAGAGTAATAGCAACGGGCGTGGGTATATAGAAGTTATTGTCCGGTTCCGGCTCTTTATCCTTGCACGAATAAAAGACCACAAACAGAAATAAGACAATCTTAATACGGTAGAACTGTTTCATTCGGTAATACTTAAATTTGTTACCCAATATACTACATACCCATTAAACCACAAAAATTTGTGATTCGTAAAAACATAGATACCCTATTTTTGCATATGGTTGCACCTCAATAATTAAATTTATGCCCTCATTTGACATTACCAACAAAATTGATTTCCAGAAGCTTGACAACTCTATAAACGTTGCTCAAAAAGAAATTGGCACACGCTTCGACTTTAAAGACACACAATCTACTATTGAGCTGGACCAGAAGAGTAAGGTGATTACACTGCATACGGCAAGTGAATTAAAGATGGATGGCATAGTTGATGTACTGCTTTCCCGCATGATTAAGCAAGGAGTAGAGCCCAAATCTGTTGACCTTACCGGAGAGACCGAAACAAGCGGCAAAATGTATAAAAAGAAATTGCCCGTTAAAGACGGAATTGATAAAGAGCAGGCAAAAAAAATTGTGAAATTGATTAAAGATTCAGGCCTGAAAGTGCAGGCTGCGATTATGGACGATATGATACGCGTAACGGGCAAAAAAATTGATGACCTGCAAGCAGTAATGACAACTGTAAGAAGTGCATCGCTAGAGGTGCCGGTACAATTTGGCAACATGAAATCATAACAACAAAAAAGCCTCCCGAGGGAGGCTTTTTATAGCTCTATTAAAAATCTTAAATCACATTAGTTTCACTCAGTACAGCATTCATACTTCTAACGGCATCTGCACTCTTTGCAAAAGCAGCTTGTTCATCGCTGTTCAGGTTATAATCCACAATGGTTTCCCATCCGTTTTTACCAATTGTTACCGGAACACCCAAGCAAATATCTTTCTGACCGTATTCACCATCTAGGTATACGCAACAAGGCATAACACGTTTCTGATCACGCACAATACTTTCTACCAGTAAAGCACTGGCCGCACCCGGAGCGTACCAGGCAGAAGTGCCCAGCAACTTGGTAAGTGTTGCACCACCCACCATAGTAGCATCGCTTATTTCTTTCAGCTTATCTGCACTTAATGATGATGACACAGGAACTCCGTTAAGTGTGGCTAAACGTGTAAGCGGAATCATAGTAGTATCACCGTGTCCGCCAATTACTGTTCCGTGAATGTCAGCAGTAGGTTGGTTTAATGCTAAACCAAGGTAGCCTTTAAAGCGGGCGCTGTCCAGCAGTCCACCCATTCCAATAATTCTGTTCTTTGGCAAACCCGATGCTTTAAGCGCCAGGTAAGTCATGGTATCCATAGGGTTTGACACCACTACTATAATTGCATTGGGTGAATGCTTCAATACATTTTCAGTAACCGTTTTTACAATATTGGCATTTGTACCGATTAACTCCTCACGAGTCATACCCGGTTTACGCGGAATACCTGAAGTAATAACCACCACATCAGAACCGGCTGTTTTACTGTAATCATTGGTTGTACCTGACACACGGGTTTTCATGCCCAACAAAGAAGTAGTTTGGTAAATATCCAGTGCTTTACCTTCAGCGAAACCTTCCTTTACATCCAACAACACTACTTCATCAGCCAACTCGCGGTAAGCGATTACATCAGCCGTTGTTGCTCCTACAGCTCCGGCTCCAATTACAGAAACTTTTGTCATATTGTTTTACGTTATTTATTATTTAAAAATTGATGCGAAATTAAAAATTCTACCTGCGATTAAAACATGATTTAATTCAGGTTCATTTCAGGTATCTCTCCGTCTACAACCAAGCGACCCTCCGTTCTTTGCTGAATATATTCTACCGATACACCGGGTGCTCTTTCCAATAGTTTAAAGCCATTTGGAGTAACGTCAAAAACACCCAAATCGCTTACTACTTTCTTCACACATTTTAAACCGGTAATGGGCAATGAACATTGTTTAAGCAGTTTCGAGTTGCCTTGTTTATCCGTATGTTGCATGGCTACAATAATATTTTTTGCCGAGGCCACTAAATCCATTGCACCTCCCATACCTTTCACCATTTTACCCGGAATTTTCCAATTGGCAATATCTCCGTTATCGGCAACTTCCATGGCTCCCAGAACAGTCAAATCCACCTTGCCGGCACGTATCATTCCGAAGCTCATGGCTGAGTCGAAAAATGATGATCCGTTTACCGTTGTGATGGTTTGTTTACCTGCATTAATCAAATCAGGATCTACCTCATCGGCAAAGGGAAAAGGCCCCATGCCCAGCAAACCGTTTTCTGATTGCAGCACCACTTCTATTCCCTTAGGAATATAATTGGCCACCAGTGTTGGAATGCCTATACCCAGATTAACATAATACCCGTCTTGTAGTTCGCGGGCTATACGTTTGGCTATACCATATTTATCGAGCATGCTCTTGTAATCAATTGAATCGCAAATATGCTATTTCCATTCTTTAAAAGCACCATTTATTTCAGGAAAGAAACAAATTTTGATACGAATGATTTTATGCGCAATTTACGGCCCATGCAGCCAACAGTTCTATTGATTGTAAACCCTTACTCCGGAAAGAAAAACGGAGGCAAACAAAGTGCATACATAACCCGTGAACTGGAAACCAAAGGCTTCCGGTCTGAAATATTCCTGAGCCCATCTATTGCTTCCTTGCAGCATTTTGTTCAGCATACTAACATGAACAATTACCATAGCATTGGCATAGTAGGCGGAGACGGCACCATGCATGAATTTCTCAACGCTGTTTTTAGCACAACACACCATCTCACCACACCCGTGGCATTGTTCCCGTGCGGTACAGGAAATGCGTTTAATTTTGATATAGGGTGCAGTTCTGTTGATGAAACCATACGGTGCATTCTGAATAATAAAATCAGCGCAATTGATGTTGCTGAAGTAAAATACGCTGAGCAAACGTTGTGGTCGTTTAACATTATCGGTTGCGGACTGGTTGCAGACATTAATGCTATGGCTGAACGTATGCGCTGGCTGGGAAGCAGCCGATACACCATTGCCTCACTGATACAGTTGTTGAGAAACAGAACAATGCAGGCTGAAATAATCACTGAAGAAACAACCATTACCGGGCGCATTTCCTTTGTGTTAGCCTGCAATACACGTTACACCGGCAAAGGCATGATGATGGCCCCACGGGCACAATTACATGACGGCAAGTTTGATGTGTTGGTGGTAAAAGCCAGTTCACGACTTACACTCCTGAAGTTGTTTCCGAAAATATTTAAGGGTGGGCACATGGGCAGCGATATTCTGCACTACATACAATCACCTACACTGAGTGTAAAATGTTTTGAAACTACTGAAATGACTAATATTGATGGTGAAATGAAAGGACAAGCTCCTTTCTCCTTTCGCGTTCATAAGAATAAAGTGAGGGTATATACGAACTAGTTGTCGCTTATGCGAGTAGTGAGTTGCTCAATCCGCTTTTCATAATCTACTCCCTGAAAAATACGGTGCACATAAATGCCGGGAGTATGTATTTCATTCGGATCTAATTCACCGGCAGGAACCAATTCTTCCACCTCGGCAATGGTAATCTTTCCGGCCATAGCCATAAGTGGATTAAAATTACGCGCAGTAGCCTTAAACACCAGGTTACCGTGCGCATCACCTTTCCAGGCTTTCACAATGGCATAATCGGCATCAAAAGCGTGTTCCATCAAATATGTTTTGCCGTTGAATTCACGCGTCTCCTTCCCTATGGCCACCTCAGTACCAACGCCTGCGGGTGTATATATGGCGGGCATACCATAACCTGCTGCCATGCAACGTGTAGCCAAAGTTCCCTGCGGAATAAGTTCCACCTCCAACTCACCTGAGAGCAACTGCCGTTCGAATTCCGCATTTTCTCCCACGTAAGACGAAATCATTTTTTTCACCTGTTTTTTTTGCAACATCAGGCCGATACCGAAATCATCAACACCGGCATTATTTGAAATGCAGGTAAGTTGTTTCACTCCTTTTTTCACCAGTGCATTAATGCAGTTTTCGGGTATACCACAAAGGCCAAAACCACCCAACATCAATACTGCCCCATCCTGAATATCTTTTATGGCCTCCTCGGCATTGGCTACAATCTTTTTCATCATTAGTCCTTTTTAAATTCTACGGTGGCACTTAGTCCTCTGTCAGTTAAAGCTGTTTTCATAGGAACCAACTTATCGTACTCGCCTGATTTAACGGTTGCTTTACCGGTATAGTGTACCAGCAACGCACATTGCTCTGCCTGCAAAGTATCATGCTTGCATACGTTAACCAGACATTCGATTACAAAATCAAAAGTATTTACATCATCATTGTGCAATACCAAAAAAGCACCGGTTGCTGTTGTTACAACATCCAGTACGCTTTCTTCCGTTTGTTCTGAATGATTAATCATTTCTGTCTCCCTTTTATCTTAAACAGCCTTGTTTTATTTTCATTGCCATGAAACAACCGCACAATATTTTTTCGGTGAGTTATTAATACCACTGAGGCAAATCCTATGCAAAATAAAATAAAATTCGGTTGTTGTGTAAACTTACTGTTTCTGAAAAGCAAATATACATATACCGGAGACAAACAAGCAGCCAGCATAGATGCCATAGACACATACTGTGTAATGGCCACCACTACTATAAAAGTGAGAATAAGTAACAGAGCCAACTCATAATCTACGGCAAGCACAACCCCTATCATGGTGGCTATTCCTTTTCCCCCTTTAAAGTGGGCAAATACAGGATAAATATGCCCCGCTGCCGCACAGGCTCCGAACAACAACTGAAAAGTGATATACATTTCCCGCTGTGTATAATCTGTATTTGAAAGTTGATTTTGAAGCATCATCAGGTTGGCTGCTGAAAATCCTTTCATAAAGTCAACAATAAGAACAAAGAGTCCGGCTTTCTTTCCTAATGTTCGAAGTGTATTAGTTGCCCCGGCATTTCCACTCCCCTGCGAACGGATATCGATGCCGAAATATGCTTTACCAAACCACACAGCAGTGGGAATAGAGCCCAACAGATAGGAAATTACACAAAAAGCAATAACCGTTAAACTATCCATTTATTCCTGGTCCTCCTCATCTACTTCTCCTCTTTGGAAATTATTCTTAGACGTTACTGAACCAAACCTGAGCTTATAGTCTCCGGTCGACATTTTTTCCATCTGCTCTTTTATTATCTGGTTAAAACTTGCGTTCGAACTTATAACAAACATTTGATTTCTGAAAAACTTAAAGAAGAACCAGGTGCCCGACATGGGTTCAATAAGTATATTCACTTCATCTCCGCTTCGTTTTTTAATAATTTCTATTTTGGCATTTATTCTTCTGTCAACTTTCAATTTGCCTACAGCTGTAAGCCCTATTTTGCCTTTTGATGTGAAACTTCTTTTTCGGGTATTCCACACCATTCTAACATCAGACATCAGGAATGTTTTGGTAAGCTCTGAAGACATACGTACAACATTGTCTTCACGCATACTCTCTACCTGACGGTTAAGGTCTTTCTCTGATGCACCTTTTCCTTCCGCATCAGGATAATCCATAATTTCAAGAATTGACTTGATTATCCTGTCGTTATTGTATTTAAGTTCTTCAGAAAAGGCTGCTGCTTCAAAGATGGTATCCGACATAAGTTTTAAGGCTGCCTCAGGCAATGGGATGTCAAGCAGCATAGCTGCATCCATTACATACAGTGTATCTCTTACAGTGCCTGTGATAATACCACCCGATTTAACTATAAAACGTCCTTTAGGTAAACCCAGATTAATTTTACCTTCGGTGTAAATACTCTGTGTTTTATCATTCAGAAAAATGGCATTCCCTACCAGCTTGCCCAGTAAAAGTTTGTCCCAGCTTCCTGCTTTTAAAAGTGATGCTTTATCATCATAAAAAAGCACACCTGTTGCACGTGTGAGTTCTAAATCAGAATAGTTTCGTTTTCTGTTGAAAAATCCTTCATAGGCGTGCGTAGAATCGGTTGACAAGAATGCTCCTGAAAACAAGAGTTGTTTCTCTTCGTTTCTCAAATCTTCATATCGGATAAATACGGAGTCGGGGTTAATGCGTTGTGTATGCCTGAACCATTCAGATTGCGGATATGGCAGGGTGTGAACAGGCAATATATAACCGTCAAACTCCATATTGCGGTCATTACTGATAAGCGTGGCAGTACCCTTAAACTGAATCTTGGGGCTAAGCGTAAAGTTCATGGTATCACTTATAGGACCGCTGGCACTTGTGCGTCCGAATTTGTTTACGTAAATGTTTTCAAAATAAATTTCAAAGTTTTTCTTTGTTCTGTCAGTATAGGAATAAAATCCGTTGCCTCTGAAATTTTTGCGGCCCAATACATCTACATTACTTCGAACGATGGTATGAAAACGTTTAATAGTATCAGTGTAAATGGTGGAATTTTTCAATGTTCGCATTAACGCATTCGGTTCAATATACACCCTGTTACTGTCAGGTATTACGCGGGCATCTGCAGTATGAATGTAAGGTACCTTTTCAGCCACCACCAGGTAATCATCCAGGAAGTAAGTAGCATTTCCTGCATTAAAAATAAGCGAGTCCTGATCAGGATGAATAGAGCGGAAAAAGTTCTTTTGTACATTTTGAGCTGTGCCGGCCACATCTCTGGCTTTCATGTCAATTGTTTTCGCATCCATGTTCCAGCGGTAATCTGAGAATACCATTTGGTATTGGTTGTAAGGCAAATCAACTATCTGTCCTACTTTGTTTACTTTAAACTCAGCAAAACGTTTATCAAAATCCACAAATGCGTTTACATCATTAATGATAATAGCAAACTTACCGGGATCAGCTGAAGCCAACCTAAAGTAGGCCTTATCCGTTTTAGTGGTAACCGGGGAGAAGTTAAACCTACTGGAGAACAACTCCGCATTGTCCCAACTTAACCGGCCATCTCCATACAATGTTTTTGGTGTGAGTACCGCATTACCTTTCAAATATGCACGCCCCTCAAACATAGCCATATCTTCATCTGTAGTTCCTATAAACATGGTATCCTGATAGGCAATCCAACGCTGGTACATATTTTTACCTGTAGCACTCGGATAGATATCCGTACGTTTTAATTCAAAGTCTCTCAAACTCGCATTGGATGAATCCAGATGAAGGAAATAATCTGCTGAATTACTTTTAGAGGCGAGGTAGGTAACACCACCATTTCCGTGGAATCCATTGTCGCTGAGTGTTAGTGCTATGGCACCTTTGCCTTTGGATTTACCTTCATTAATGTACAGGTCATACTCCATCATTTCGCGCTTGAATCCAAGCGAAGTATCGGGCATATACCGCAACACCTCTCTGAAATCTTTCATGATACCACCGGCATGAAGAGTCCCGTCAAACGTCATGGTATTGATATCAAAGTTATCCAAACTATCAATAGTGAAAGGGTCTATATCAAAATAGAATTTTAACGGATCGTAATCTACCTTCCCTCCCGTTGAAATATAATCATAGAACATGTTCGCGTTTTTCACACTCTCCAGTATAGGGTATTCATCACGCGGACCGTTCATTCCTCGTTTGTTTCTTGGTTTATCAATCAGAATTTTTCCTGTAACGTTTTTCATTCTGTTGCGCAAAGGAAGTTGTCTTCCACTGCTGTCTTCAGCGGTAAGCTGCAACTCCACATTGGTAAAGTTTACTTTAAACTGATCATACGAGAACAGGAAACCCTGGTCGGGACCAACCTTTGAAAAGAAGTCCATACGACCGGCATGTAAATGCCCCGCAAAATCAACGTCTCTGTTTTTTCTTATATTGATTTGCTGATCGGTAGGTTCCACATACACACTCTGTGAATCGGAGAAAATAAATCTTGTTACACCCTGTACATTTAAATCATGATTGACAAAGTTGAGCATGGCATGCGGTCTCTTCGAACCATCAATGGTGGAAGTGAAACGCAATACATCATAGTCGGTTTTGTTGTTTCGTGCACGGAACCATTCAAATGCTTTTTCACGCAACTTTATATCCCCTGTGCGCGGGTTGTAAAGTAAAAAGCCGTTATCGTTCAAGTCAATAATTAATGCGACAACCTCCTGTTTTTTCAAACCGAGAAATGCAGCAAAGTCTTCAATATGAAAATTCCATGTGGTGTCATTTCTGTAGCTGAATTGCCTGATAGTATACAAAGGATGCTCGCTCAGAATCCCCTGAACCTTATCATAACGGGGCAAACGGTAAAAATTGAATGATTCAAAAACAGCCACACGCTCGGGATTCAGGTTCAAAAAGTTCATATGGGCATTGTTCAAATTCCATCGCAACTCATCCACGTAAAATTCAATTCTGTGGTAGGTATCCAGAAAAGGCGCGGCAGTAATAGGCTCATTCGCATCCCTGTTCATGGTTACTATTTTCTTTGGCAGGTCATATACAAAAGTCATTTGCGGGTGATAAATGGAATCATTGTCCACAAATATGATAACCGAAGCCTTTTCCGTAATTGTTTTTTGCTCGCCAATGGTAAACTCAAGCGCCTGCACTTTCATCTTAGGTTTTCCCTTGTACATAAAAACAAAAGAGGCCTGGTTATCTTCCGTTCCTATACCAATTATTTTAGTTCCTTTCATTCCGAATCCACCGAGAAACTTTACCTCCCCTTTAAACTGCGGAAAATCAAAACTCTTCTCAAAAGATTCAAATCGTGGGGACAAGGCTCTGTCGCCACCTGCATAAGCCATATAGGCTTTTTCCATCAGCCGCCCTTTTATAGGAAACTGAAAAAGATTTTTATTGTAGAATGTCACTGTATCTACCGTGAACTCCGATTTTTTCAAGTCAATTTTATAGCGACCAAAATCAGCATATACTTTATTGGTATCTAAGAATGTGCGCGCCCAATCTATATGGCCTTTATCGCCCGTCCACAAATCAGTTACCGCATTAAAACTCCCGGTTGTATTCTTCACAAAAATGGTATCTCCCTGCGTATAACACACCAGTGTAAATGGTTTAGAGAATTTAACTATGGGTTCATTTTTATCCAATGATAAATCAAACTCAGCTGACGTTGCTCTCCACTTTTTATTGGCATTTTCACTCAGAATTGTTTCTGAAAAAAGTCCCCGGGTAAAGCTTAAAAAGTCGAGGTAATTTTTGCGTGTTTTACCCATCATGGCATCCACCATTTTTTGCCACGATTCAATTTTTTGTTGTTGCCCTGAACTTATCATGGCATTGAGTGTAGCCAGGTAACTTTCAAACTCAGGATTTACCCTGAATCGTTTCATGAGCATGTTATTACAGGAAGTAATCACCGCTCTTTGCTGCTGCACAGAAAGTTTACCGGACATCCAATAGCCGGAGAATTCTTCTATTACTTTTGAGGATGATTCAATTTTAGCTGATTTGATATATTCCTCCAGTTCATCAATGAACTTGGGCGGTTCCACCGAAAAACTTTTAGGTGCCTGCTGAGCCAAAACAAACATGCTTTGCAACAACAACACACACAAAAGAAAAACTCTATTCCTGCTCATCATTTAGTTAACGTTACTACGGCCCAGTTATTTTCAGTGGATAAATCTACAAAATTTAATCCTGCTTTGCGGGCTTCAGTTGTAATTTCTTCTACATCGTGCTCAAAAAAACCACTGAGCAAGAGGTATGATTCTGTTTGCATCATACCCGCCAATTGATTCATGTACTCCAACAGAATATTCTTGTTAATATTAGCCAGAATAATATCATATGTTGTGTGACCTATACCTGCAAGTGACAGCGTTTTTGTGCCAATCATTGATTGCACATTGTTCAATTGAAAATTTTCAGTGGAGTTGTCAAAAGCCCATTCATCGTTATCTACCACATCAATTAGCTGTGCTCCGAGTTTTGCTGCCAATACCGCTAAAACACCTGTTCCCGACCCAAAATCAAGCACCTTTTTCCCATCAAAATTGAACTGCAACATGCGTTGCATCATCAACCTTGTGGTAGAGTGATGACCGGTACCAAAAGACATTTTAGGTTGAATAACTACCTCATACAAATAACTTTCATCAGCCGAGTGGAAAGGAGCTCTGATACGGCATTGCTCATTAATCACCACTGGTTCAAAATTACGTTCCCATTCTTCGTTCCAGTTTTTCTCCGGTATTAATTCATGAGTATAACCGCTGTGCAACCCGTTTCGTTCTGCCAATAAATCTATTAACTGTGTTTCGTCAAACAAACGCTCTTCGATATATGCCGTCAGTCCGTGCTCCTGTTCCTCAAAACTTTCATAGCCCAATTCGGCTAAT
This sequence comes from Bacteroidia bacterium, assembly GCA_041675505.1. GTDB lineage: Bacteria > Bacteroidota > Bacteroidia > UKL13-3 > UKL13-3 > JAGPCK01. Next base: position 14,624 of record JBAYTR010000013.1, read on the forward strand.
AGCGCAATGAACACTTCTGTATATTCAGGTGTGCAGTTAATGTTTACTGCGTAATGCCTCATTGAGCTGCTTTTACAATATCAACAAAACTGCGTGATTGCAGGGCCGCACCACCAATAAGTCCTCCGTCAATATCTGACTGCGAGAATAAATCTGCAGCATTATCAGGCTTCACACTTCCTCCATACAGAATGCGTATTTGTTGTGCAATATCATTTCCGTATTTCTCAGTAAGCAAGACACGAATGAAGGCATGAATTTCCTGAGCTTGTGCTGTAGAAGCCGTAACCCCTGTACCAATGGCCCAAACCGGCTCATAAGCAATTACCACATTAGTTATTTGTTCAACTGAAAGGTGAAATAATCCTTCTGCCACCTGCGAACGTATTACATCAAAATGTTTACCTGCATTACGTTCTTCCAACGTTTCGCCACAACAATATATGGGTAAAAGATTTTCTTTTAAAACAGCATCAGTTTTCTGAGCCAGCAATGCATTGGTTTCACCAAAATATGCTCTGCGTTCCGAATGTCCCAGAATAACATAATCAGCACCGGTAGATTTTATCATGGATACAGAAACTTCACCGGTATAAGCACCAGATGCTGCCTGATGACAGTTTTGTGCACCTACCGCAACCCCTGTATTGGCAGCTAATGCGGCTACACTATGCAAATGAATAAAGGGAGGAATTAATATGGCCGTAACCTTAGATGAATTCACCTCATCTTTTACCATATTCACTACTTCTGAGGTAAGTGCCATACCTTCTTCAAAGGTTTTGTTCATTTTCCAGTTACCTGCAACTATTTTTTTTCTCATGATATAATTATGCTTTAGCGTTTTCCCAAAATCTGTTCGGAGCCGTTTCAGTATAAATATGCTCCATTATTTCTTTATCCGCAGTGGTGTATTCCACCCCTCTGCGTTTGCACATGGCCTCAGCCATTTCGTGTACTTTATTTGTTTGAAAAGTATCAAAACCCTGCGCCCCGCCCCAGGCAAAGGAAGGAATAAAATTGCGCGGAAAACCTGCACCAAAAATATTGGCGGCAACCCCTACAACTGTTCCGGTATTAAACATGGTATTGATACCGCATTTGGAGTGGTCACCCATCATTAATCCGCAAAACTGAAGACCGGTACGCACAAAACGATTGTCTGCGTAACTCCAGATTTTCACTTCCTGGTAATTATTCTTTAGGTTAGAGTTGTTAGTGTCTGCGCCTATGTTACACCACTCGCCCACTACTGCATTGCCTAAAAACCCATCATGACCTTTGTTGGAATACGCAAACAAAACAGAGTTGTTCACCTCTCCTCCTACTTTACAATATGGACCCACGGTGGTGGCACCATAAATTTTAGCAGCCATTTTTGTACCTGCATGTTCGCATAAGGCAAATGGTCCGCGAACAATAGTACCTTCCATTACCTCCGCATCTTTACCGATGTAAATGGGTCCTGTGGAAGCATTGAGAATACTGCAACTAACTGATGCACCCGGTTCAACAAAAATCCGCTCTGGATTGATGAGCGTATTGGTATCATCCACAATTGCCGAAGTTCTACCTGCTGTGATACGGACATAATCTTCTTCAATAGCCTGCGCATTTTTGGAAAATATATCCCAAACTCTTGCTATGCAAAGATGGTTTGCTGACTGTGTTTGTATACGCTGAAAAGATGCTTCGGCATCAAATTGCTCTTCACCTTCTAAATGAACAGCCAGCAAAACGTCCTGCTCATAAAGAGCCTCTCCAACCTTCAGTGAGGCTGCTTCTGCTGCCAGCGTATCATTGGGGCATACAGCTCCGTTGATGTAAAGGTTGTGAGCACTTGTTTTAAAGGGGAATTTTTTTTGTAAATAAGGCTGGGTTAAGTAGGCAAAGGATGCATCCTTAAAATACATCAGCCACTTTTCACGTATGGTGAGAATACCTGTTCTTATCTCAGCAACCGGACGGGTAAAGGTGAACGGAAGCAAATGGTTCCTGTTCGCGTCATCAAAAAATACGAGATTCATACGAACAAAAATAAAAAAGTCCTGCTGTGGGCAGGACTTTTAATATCAACAAAATGTGATGCTTATTTTTTAGCGTAGCGCTTGCGGAATTTGTCAATTCTACCAGCGGTGTCAATCAGGTTAGATTTACCGGTGAAGAAAGGGTGTGATTTATCTGAAATCTCCAGTTTATACAATGGATATTCGTTTCCGTCTTCCCACTTAACGGTTTCTTTGGTCTCAACAGTTGATTTAGTGATAAAAGAATAGTCGCATGACATGTCTTTGAAAACCACTAATCTGTAATTCTTAGGATGGATATCTGTTTTCATCTTCTACAAAATTGGACCGCAAATATAGGTATTTTTATTAGTCCTGAAATATTTTTTTTGATTTACTTTTGAAAGAAAGGTTAAAGACTATGCCTGAAAATAAGATACTGATTATCAACCACGAACAAGCCATTAAAAGTATCAGCCGGATGGCGTGGGAGATTTATGAGCGCAATTTAGAAGAAAATGAACTCATTATTGCCGGCATTGTTGGCCGGGGATATGCTGTAGCTGAATTACTTATGGCTGAACTTTCCAAAATAAGCAAGCAAAAACTTAGTTTACACCAACTGGTGATTGACAAGCGCAACCCGCAGGTGGAAACCATCAGTATTGTACCTGATATTAAAGTAAAGGGTAAAACTACTGTAGTGGTGGATGATGTGCTCAATTCAGGACGTACATTAATGTATTGCCTGGTTCCGCTTATTACACACAACGCCAAAAAAATACAAACGGCTGTATTGATTGACCGCAGCCACAAAACTTTCCCTGTACATGTGGATTATGTGGGAACTGCTCTTTCTACCGGAGTACGTGAACATGTGGATGTAACCATTGAACAGAAAAAAGTTCAGGTATATCTTACGTAAGGGGCTTTTCAAAAAATAAATATTGCTGCCGGAGACTACGAGTCAAAGCGTAATTAGCTGAGAACATTTCTCTAGGAAATATCATTTTGTGAGTTGCGCAATTGCTCTGCTTTTTCATTTCAATCACACAAGACATCGAGTTGCGATACTTTGCATTCAATATTAAAAATGAAAATGCTATAAATAAAAAATCCTCCCAGTATATACTGAGAGGATTTTTTATTTCAGGTAATCGTGGATTACTTAACTTTAGAAGAAAGTTCTGAACCTGCTTTGAAACGTACAACCTTTTTTGCAGGGATGTTAATTTCTTTACCGGTTTGTGGGTTTCTGCCTTTACGAGCAGCTCTTTTGCTTACTGAAAAAGTACCGAAGCCAACAAGAATAACTTTGTCGCCTTTTTTCAATGCTTTTTCTGAAGCTGCGATGAATCCGCTTAAAGCAGCAGCAGCTTGAACTTTTGTAATTCCGGCTTCGTCAGCCATTACGCTAATTAAATCTGATTTGTTCATTTTGTTTAACTTTTTTGAGGTTTTGAAATTAAATGCTGTTATAACTCAAACTTAGCTGAAGTAATTGATTCTGCAAGGGGTTCAGGCATATTTTTTATTCACCACCGTTAATTTAGAAAGAAAATAATTTGGAGATATTCAAACTATTGAAAATCTGATTATTGAGAATTTACAAAATTTTCAGAATCCGCTCTACCACCTCATTTGACGGTAACTTTTCCACATCTACTACCCTTAAAGCCCTTTCATAAACGGATTTTCGCTGCTCAAAAAGCTTCAGAAGTCCGTTTTCGCTGCCCTTTTCTTCGTGTTTTTTCACCATCGGCCTGATGGTAGTGCTTTGTTTAATGCGCGACATCAGAAAATCAAAACCGGCACACATATATATAGTAGTACCATTTTCATTCATAAGTTGCATGTTGTTTTGATAAGCCGGAGTACCGCCACCACAGGCCAGTAAGACGTTTTCATTGGCAGAGATTATTTCCTGCAAACACTTCGATTCACACATACGAAAATAGTCCTCGCCAAAGTGATGGAAAATGTCTGCAACCGACATGTTGTTTTGCTGCGCGATGTAACTGTCTAAATCCAGAAAAGGTATGTGCAATGCTGCGGCTACTTTTTTACCAATAGTAGTTTTACCCACACCCATAAAACCTATCAGAAATATTCTCATCACGCCACTTTTTGAGCTAATGAGAAAATAAATTCTGAAAGCGAATGGCTGTCCATTATTTCATGTACTTCTGTACTGTTTCGAATGTTGGTATTTCGAATGCCGACCACTTTTTCACTACTACTCCTTTTTTCATGAGCATAATGCCTGGATTGGAGCGAATAGCTGTTTTAAGTGCCGTTCCGTCTACGTTATAATATTCGTAAGGTGCCTGCACCTCGTGGCGGTATAATTCTGCATCAGCTAAAGTGGTTCCTGTAAGTGCCCAGAAACGTTTTTGTGCTTTATCCTGCCAGTCATTAGCCAGTTGATTTATCTTCGGCTGAAAGCTTTTAAATGTCTTTTGCAGGTTATACTGTATTAACACCAACTGGTACTCATCTTTGATGAAGAATAAATCTGTTTGCTCTGCTCCCTGTGAATCGTAAATTTTGAAATCGTGAATAGGTGGTTTATACCCTTGCTTGACGAGCTTGTCTTTGCGGTCAACAAATTTATAAGTATCCAAATCAGCCGGTAATGCCGTAGATTTAAACTCGAACTGCTGTCCTCCTTTTTCATATATAAAAACCATCTCGTATTCATCAACCGGAGCTCCCGGAGGAATTGCTGATAATGCTTCAATATCATTGCCTTCTTTGTAGGGAAGAAAATCAACAAAAGGTAGAAACATGTAAGCCAGTATAGTGAAACCTGTAGAGGCAAAAAGAAAGGTAAAAATAGTTACCGATTGAATAGCCTTTCCGAACAGGGGTTTGATGTGCTTCTGCCCGATGAAAATGAGGAGAATAAAAATCAACAACACAATATCTTTGGTGAACGATTGCCACGGGGTGAGTTTAATTGCATCACCAAAGCAACCACAATCTGTTACTTTGTTGTACACTGCTGAATAACCCGTGAGCCAAGTGAAAAACACAATCATTAATAGCAGCAACCAACTGTTGAGTTTGGTATACGCACCAATCAGCAGCAGCACACCTACTATGATCTCGAAAATGCAAATCACCATTGCCATAGGCAAGGCCATGGATACAAAGAAGGGCATGTGAAATACCTCAAAATACTCTTCGAGTTTATAAGAGAACCCTAAGGAATCATTGGCTTTAATAAGGCCGGAGATAATGAACAATACTCCAACCAACACACGACTAATCTGTACTAACAGTTTCATATTATTTCGCTTCGTTTAATCTTATCAATGCAAAAACAGCATAATTAATAATGTCTCTGAAATTGGCATCTACACCTTCTGAAGCCAGTGTTTTACCATCGTTATCTTCAATCTGACGGATGCGTAAAATACGCATCAGAATCATATCGGTAAAGGTACTCACCCGCATATCTCTCCAGGCCTCACCGTAATCCTGATTTTTATCCTGCATCAGGCGGTGGGTGATGTCAATTTCACGGTCGTATTTAAGCAATAACTGGTCCGAAGTAAGCTCCTGTTCGTTCTCAGAGCCCAATTCGAGTTGAATCAACGCAATAACGCAATAGTTAATAATGCCCATGTACTCCGATTCAATTCCTTCATCAATACGCATCTCCCCTTTTTGCTCAATGGTACGAATACGTTGCGCTTTGATGAATATCTGATCAGTGATGGATGATAAACGCATAATGCGCCATGATGTTCCGTAATCCTTATTTTTGCGGGCGAAAATCTCACGACACGATGCAATGGCGTTTTCGTATTGTGCTTTGGTTTGTGTACTCAAGTGTTATTGTGTTTATTTGTAGAATAGCGATGGCGAATTTATCGGAAATTTCATTAAAAAAAACGCTCAACTGCAAAGGCCGTCTTTTGGACCTGAGCAAACCTGTGGTGATGGGTATCTTAAACGTAACCCCCGACTCCTTCTTTGACGGTGGACAACACAACTCTGTTTCAAGCGCATTAACACAGGCTGAACGTATGTTGAATGAGGGTGCCACTATACTTGATATAGGTGGATACTCCACACGCCCTGGAGCAACTGACATTAGTGAAGAAGAGGAGTTAAACCGTGTAATCCCTGCTGTTGAGGCCATTGCTCAAAAATTCCCTGAAGCCTTTATTTCCATTGATACTTTCAGGGCGCGTGTAGCGAAAGCAGTCGTACAAAAAGGAGCACACATTATCAACGACATCAGCGGTGGTGAGGATGCTGAGATGTTTACCACTGTGGCCCAACTAAGGGTGCCTTACATACTGATGCACAAGCAGGGAAGCATATCTACCATGCATGCACCTGCGCAGTATACGGATGTGGTATCGGATATTATTGATATATTGCTACCTAAGGTAAAACAGTTACAATCCATGGGTGTGGCTGATGTGGTCATTGATCCCGGCTTTGGTTTCAGTAAAACCATCGCACAAAATTTTGAATTGCTGAGGCGTCTGGATGAACTGGCTGTGTTGGGTTTACCTCTGCTGGCGGGTTTAAGTCGCAAGTCAAGCATTTATAAAACTTTGGGAACAACTGCTGCTGAAGCCCTTAACGGCACCACTGTTTGCCATACCATTGCCCTGCAAAACGGAGCATGCCTGCTAAGGGTACATGATGTAAAAGAGGCGATGGAGTGTATTCAATTAGTACAAAAAATTTATGTTCGATAAGGTACTTACATTAGATTATATACAAGAACACTGGTTTGCCTTTAGTGTTGACTTGTTGCTCACCCTGCTCATCACCATTCAATTGTTAAGAGCATTAAAGGGAAGTCTGGCATTTAACATTCTCATCGGGGTAATTACCATCTACATCTTGTGGTGGATACTGGCCCAACTGAACCTGCATTTTATTTCCAGCATACTGGGTGAGTTCACCAAAGTGGGTATGCTCGCAGTGCTTATTGTATTTCAGCAAGAGATACGCAAGTTTCTGATGCTGCTGGGGCAAAACAGTATTTATGGGGGAGGAAAAGTCTCTTGGAAAAACCTGCTGCCCTGGAACTGGAACATACGGGAAGGCAATATCACCAACAACTTTGAAGCAGTAGCTGCAGCCTGCGAAACGCTTGCTGCGGGAAAAACAGGTGCCATATTGGTGTTTCCGAAATCAAGCGAACTGAAATTTTTTGCTTTAACCGGAGAGATTATGGATGCCGTTGTTTCCAAGCGACTGATAGAAAGTATTTTTAACAAGTACAGCCCCTTACATGACGGTGCGGCTATTGTGCACAGCAACCGCATAAAAGCTGCAGGTTGTGTATTGCCCGTAAGCGAAAACCCTGATTTACCCGCAGGTATGGGCTTGCGTCACAGAGCGGGTGTGGGCATTACTGAACAATCGGATGCTATTGCGATTGTTATCTCAGAAGAGACCGGCAAAATAAGTATTGTTAAGGAAGGCAAAGTGAAAGAGGATGTCTTGCCTTTTGACATTGTACGCATGATGAGTGCCGAGTTTGCTGATGAGTTGATCAAGTGATGGACTGTCAGATGTAGCACGTGAAGTGGTCTGACGCGTAATGCGTCTGACCACAATATGATAGACATGTGGCTCATTTTCTCTCGTGGCGTCAGATGCTACATCTGACGCTCCTTTGCAGAAAGGGATTGGGCAACCATAACACTTATGAACTACTACTTCAGAGGTTTCAAAAAACCTGAACGGCCTAAATCATTTTTATATTTTGTGTAAACAGAAAGGTAAGGTGCATCAAACCAGTTCCAGTTGGTGCGGTTGTATATAAACCCTTTTACGCCACCCCGAAAAAAATTGTAATTGCTGCCGCCCATACTCACATCTAAGCATAAACCTCCTACCCTGCAAGCACTCTTGTTGCCTGAATGACCGCAAGGCTTTCGCATGCTGCCCCAACCGGCTTTTACATCCAGCGTTCGGGTTTCCATCATTAAACTAACACTGCGCAAATGGTGAATATCTCTCCTGCGGTTTTTACGTATCATAATCCAGGAGTAAGCTAAAGAAACACCTTTATTCAACTGGTCCTCTGTGGTGCGTCCCTGGCTGAGTGCCACATCACATTCCACTCCGGCCACTATGCCTCTGCTGGTAAAACAATACCCGAAAGAAATACCCGGAGCTGCATAAAGCTGCGCACTGCTTTGGGTGCTGATAACACTGCAAAAAATAAAAAAAAGGCAGGCAGACCTTATCATAACGTTTACATAGTTGAATCGCCTGAGGCTTCTTTCTCTTTTAAAAACTTAATGATGTCTTCATCACTTTTACCAATAAGATTTAAAGCGGCACGGGCATCATCAGCGAGTTCTCCGTTAGGGTATTTTTTCAAAAACTCTTCGTAATCGGTACGGGCTTTGGCAAATTGCTGCAAACCGTTTTCCTGTACAAAGGCTTTCATAAACAAAGCGTGTTCAGCACGTTTGTCTTTGCTGTAATTTTTAGCAAATACATCGTACATACCTATGGCATCATCAAACTTACTGAGCATGTGGTACGACTCAGCTGCTTTAAACGTAAAATCACACGTGTTGGGATCCTTGGGGTACTTCGTAATAAAATCTACGTACATAGCGGTGAGCTCCTCCAACAAGGCCGGATTGTTGAGCGTTGAATCGCTATCTTCAATCTTTTTGATTTTGTGCAAAGCCTCATCTTTGGGTGAGGTGCAAGCAAAAAAAATGGCGGTACTAAGTACTGCAATAAAAAATTTAACTGCGTGTATGCGCTTCATGTGTTTAATAATTTCCGGTGCTTAATAATACCAGCGTGCAAGCTTCCAATACCTGTACACCGTGTTTTTCCAGTTTCGCTTCAAAAGCTTCATTCTCTGTTCCGGGGTTAAAAATAACCCGCTTGGGTTTTAGGGAAAGGATGTAATCTTCATACTCCTGTTGTTTATCAGGACCAAGATAAAGTGTTACACTATCTACCTCTTCCACTTCAGGATGCCCGTTGAGAATGGGTACTCCGGCTACCTCACCCTTTTTAATTCCTACGTTCACAATGGGGTGCCCATGCTTTGTAAGCATATGAGCCGCACGGTAAGCGTAGCGGTCGGTATTGGGTGTGGCACCTATAATGAGTGTCTTTTTGGACATGGTGCAAAGATATATGCTTATAAAATGTTTTGTTAAGTTAGTTGAATGGGAATTTAACCGGTCAACGGTAATACTTTTTGTAAAGTCATCATACCGCGAGCAAGGGATGCTTTAGCCTTAAGTTTCGACATGCCTAAGTAATTTCCCTTTTTGCCTGCTTTAAACGCGTTCACTTCATTCACAATCATATTCACTGCGTATTGGTAGTACTTACGTGAATAGGTACGCTTAAAGTCAATGTCCCGATCAGTAGAGGTTTCCCAAGGTAAATCCTCAATGAAGTTGTTCTCCACCTCCTGATACAATGGAGTGCCTTTAATGGGATAAGCTACTGTAATGGTAAAAATATCGGGGTCAGATTCTTTGAGGTGGCGCACCGTTTCATAAATATCTTCCTCTGTCTCTCCCGGATAACCTACCATGATAAACGTTCCGGCCTGTATGCCTTTGGCCTGTGCTTTCCGAATCATGTCACGCACCTGCATCACATCTACCCTGCGATCCATCAGGTCAATCACTTTTTGCGAGCCACTCTCCGCTCCAATCCACACGCGGAAACAGCCCGTGGCTTTAAGGTCATCTATCACTTCTTCACTCATCCTGTCGGCACGCGTAATGCATTCGTATGGAAAATGAATACCCCGACTTTCCATCTCTTCCCGAAATTCTTTAAGCCATTTGTGACTCACAGTAAACACATCGTCAACAAACCAAATACTGTCTACATCGTAGTTGGTTTTAATCCATTCTATTTCATCTACTACATGTTTAGCACTGCGCCTGCGGTAACTTTGTCCGTACACGGCACGACTACACCATTTGCAACTGTAAGGGCAACCGCGCATGGTGTTAATGGATATGGCACTGGTACCGTGCTTCGATTTCCAGGCATCAAAATACAATTGCAAATTTACTTTGGTGCGGTTAGGTAAAGGCAGGTTATCCAGCTCACGCAATTTGGTGCGCTCTGGGGTGTATACCACCTCTGTTTTGTTCAAAAATGCCATACCGGGTATTTCAGCTACTTGCTTGTTCAACTGTCCATCGAGGTACTGTGTAAGCTCCAACATGGTTTCTTCTCCCTCTCCCAATACAATAAAATCTGCCCCGTGCTCCAGAAATTTCTGTACGTGATTCCGCACTTCCGGACCACCCAAAATTATTTTAGTGCGTGCAAGAGTAGGTTCACTTTTTATGAACTGAACAAGGCGCAATACATTGAGTTTAGTCATCAGGTTAGTATACACGGCCACTATATCCGGCTGCTGTGCGAGTATGGTTTGCTTCTGATTTTCAAAAGAGGAAAAAGTTGAATCGAACACCTGATTATCATACCCGTGCTTCTCGAGCCAGGCTGATATGTAAAGTATTCCCAGCGGCATATAGGGGCGCATGATCTCCTGCTCTTTCGGGTCTTCTGCTATAAAGTAGCCGTGGGTAAATACTATTTTCATTTTTTTTCGAATACTACAAATGTATGGTCGGCATGGTCACTAAAAAAGGAAAAGTGAGCGAACAGAAATTCCAGTAGGTTAATAAGCGGTACAATTAGTCGGAAACGTTGGAGCCAAGACTCCAGGTAAGAAGGAGGAATAAACAACCCGACAGGGCGTGATTTTTTAAACTCAAAGGAGGAAAAAATGTGCTGCAATTCTTTCACGGAATAACAAAACGTAGGCTGCGTAGCCTGATGGCCCAACTGAGCCAAGGCTTCCCCCTGCCTGCGATTTCCTTTTTGCCTGTCTCCTTTCAGGGTAAAGTACATCCTTTCCCAAAAACATTTTTTGCCCAACACTACCAGAATCAGCTTTCCTTTCGGGGCCAGCAACTGATAAAAGTCTTCATTGAGTTGTTTCAATTCCTGTGCATTGATGCAATTGAGTCCGGCAAAGTCAGAAAAAATGATGTCGAACTGTTGACCTTTATACTTTTCTCTGAGTTCACTAAAGGCAGCTACTTGAAATTTTACCTCTGCTGTTTTTTGTTTAGCTACAGCAATCATTTCCTCAGAAATATCGCTTGCCCATACCCGGTGGCCTTTTGCTGCCAGCCACAAAGCATCTTCACCTGTTCCGCAGTTTATTTCCAGTAGGTTAAGTTGCGCATAGTTAATAAAAGGTTGAAGAAAATGCCTTACCCTGTTGCGTTGCATTGTGCCAATACGGGTATGGGTAAACTCCCGGTCGTACGCCTGAGCCAGCGCGTCAAAATTAGCTGATTGCAGCATGTTTTTTTATGCGTTGTTGTGCCAGCCACACTTGCGGAATGCGGTATCCGAGAGATAAAACCTTTTTAAAGTTATGTCCGGTTCTCCAGGCTTCTACTGCTTTCCATGTTCTGAATTTGTAATGCACCAAACGTTGCAGGTGTTTGTAAAAATCAGCGGGGTAGGTACCTTTAAACATCACCAGCAATTCATCTGAATCGGTCCAGTTTTGTTTATTACTTAATTGCGCTTTTACATTGTCGTAAAACTTGGTGCCGGGTAAGGGATAGGAAACGGAAATGCCGATATCATGCGGTAAAAGTTTTTTCACCATAGCAAGGGTACTTTGAATGTCCTCCAGATTTTCACCCGGGTAACCAAACTGTAAAAAGAAACAGGGATGAATATGGTGTTGTTTCATGAGCAGCGTTGCCTGTTCAATTTGTTCCACTTTGGTGCCTTTGTCCATGGCATCCAGTATTTTTTGAGAACCGCTTTCAGCTCCTACCCACACCTCTTCGCAACCTGCCATAGCCAGGTAACGGATACTGTCTTCTTCCAAAAGCAGGTCAACCCGCGATTGTATTTTGAACTTAAAAGTAAGCTGTTCTTTTTGTACCAGTTCAGCAAAATGTTTCACCCAACCCGGTTTTAAACCAAATATATCATCGGCAAACCAGATGTGCTGAACCCCGAATTTTTCTTTGAGCAGTTTAATCTCACTGATTACATTCTCCGGAGAGCGTGAATTGTAACGATTGCCGTATATGGGCTTGGCGCACCAGTTGCACTTAAACGGGCAACCACGTGTAGTGGCCATGTTAATGGAGAAAAAACCTTTATGCTCCATCCACATTTTTTTGTACGGTGTAATGTCTATTAACTCCCAGGCCGGTAATGGCAATGTATCCAGCTCTCTCAGGTTCTCTCTTTTAGGCGTGTGTACCACATTTCCTTCTTGCAGGTAAATAAGGCCGTTGATGTTGTTGATGTTTCCGTTTTTCTTTACCACATACTCGGCTAACTCCAGCAGTGTTTGCTCTCCTTCTCCGGCAATCACGTAATCTGCTCCTTTGCTCAGATAGTCTTCCGCACGGTCAGTGGAATCAGAACTTGAAATAGCTACCGTGCAACCTGCTTTTTTAGCCAGTTGTATCATCTCAAAAGCAGCATCACGCATATTGGTGAGGCACATTTTGGTGAGGTAATTAAACCCATCATCATAAATCACAAACAGTTGTGGTTTGTGCTGTGCAATAGCCGGTGCGGTTTCATCAGCACTTTGCGCAAACATATTGTCTTTAAAGGCAACTGAGAATCCTTTTTGTTTTAATACTGCTGCGGCAAACAGGGTAGCCAAAGGTGCATAAGGTGTTCCTGCACGAAACTGCTTGGGGTCAAACCGAAGAAAATACGAGTGTGTGAGTAAGATATCAGCCATGTAATGTTGCTTTATACTGTTGCTGAAACTGACTTCTGTTTTGAGATAGTTTTTCGAGCACTAATTTTTGAAAATTCTGAGGGTGATGTTTAGATACGTATTTCCTTGACCGAAGTGCAGTATCTAATTCCTCTTTTGAAAAATGCCTGAATTTATTCTGCCACTTTTTGATGGTTAAACGCATAAAGATGTCATCCAACACATCGCCCAACCGGTTATCCAGTAATTTTTCCAGCAAACGCTTCACCGTCCTGGTGCCTCGCTCTTCGTCTACCTCAACTCTTTTTGTATAGTTGGGCAGGTAGCCTAAAGCCCATTGATTATTCTCCATAAGTGAGCCATGAACCTCTTTACCAGTCATAGGGAGTAAGGTGAGTAATTCTGTAGCGGTAAAAATATTTTTATCCGGAATCTCCAGGTGTGTGGTATCTACAAAATAATTGACGCAAAAATATTTGTGGTTATTCAACAGCACTATTTTTTTGAACAGAATCAACAGGCTGCGTGCAATCCACAAACGTTTGGGTGTGGTGATGATAAAATAATCTACATCTCCCTTTTCATCCATAAACCCTTTTGACAATGAACCGGAAATACACACGCTGCGAACATAGGGAAACTGATGTATGAGGTTAGAATATTTTACCGCCTTTTGCATCATCTCTTCTGCTTTTCGGTTGCCCTCTTCACGCCTTTCTACAAGGCGTTGCTCATTCTCCAGTGAATAGTACTGTCCTAACTTATAAATTAGTTTTCTGTTGAGCAAGGTATCCAGCAACTCCTGCAGCTTTTCATTTTTGATTTGCCCCGAACTGAACTGCACTATTTCATCAGCAGTTAATGGGTAGTGAAAAATATCAAAGTACAACAACGTATCAATAACGGTTGACTCTTGTTCATTGAGTAGCTGATTTTGCAGTATCGATTTTGTGTTCATTAGTTTTTTACTACTTGAAAAATAAAATTCAATTCCCCACCGATTCTTTTTTTACGGAAGAGATTTAATTTTAGCTCATGTGTTGAGGCTATTTGCATAATCTTATCGAGATTACAATCTTCGGATAAGGACAGTAATACCTTACTGTTTAGTTGCATGTATTTACCCAATCCGCTGAATAATTTACCGAAGTACTCATAATTCTCTCCGCAAAACCAGGCCAGCTCTGCTTCATTAGCCGCTCTTTTAGGATAGTAGGGCGGGTTGATAATAATGTAATCAAACTGCTGTTCAGGAATGGAGTCAAATAAATCTGATTGCAAAATAGTGAGTTGCAACTTGTGCCCCATTACTTTAAGGTGACGTAAATTTATTTTTAATCCCTCAATAGCCGTTTTGCTGATATCAGAAGCGGCAACTATTGCTCCTGCTGAAGCGGCATAAAAAGAGAGCAAACCACTTCCTGCTCCCAACTCCAAAAATGTTTTGCCCGTGAGATTTTCTTTTCGGATAACCTGCAATAAAAACTTAGTGCTGTAAAATAATCCCGGGTGAAAAACCCCTTTTTTAATGAGCAGCTCCAAGCCGTGCCACTTGTACTTACGATCAGTACTTATAAGAAACAACGCCCTTGGACGATGAAATAAATTAACGGATTTGCGTAGCAGCTTGTAGAACATATCAAAATCCCTGAATCTCCGGTTGACGGTAGCCCCAAATTTTTTGCAACGCTTTTAACTCATACGGAAGCGTGTATATATTATTTCTGTAACGAACACCTGACAGTGTTTTAATCAACTTACGCTGGTAGGGCTTCATCCGAATATCCGAAACTGTTGGGTAATGCGCATTCAATACTGTTTCGAAATTTTTGATTTTATCAATCATTTCCGGAGTTAACCACGGGGTAAGGGGATTTTTACGCAAGTCAAAATTTGCCCAATCGTTATTGAGCCAATCGCCCAACTTTTGCGGAAAACGGAAACCACTTTCCAATACTTTGTTGTACATATCAGAACCTTCTGTAGGCACCGGACTATACACGTAAATAATTATTTCTGTATCGGGGTTAATGTCTTTGATGCGTTTGATAAAGTTGATGTCTTCATCAATTTGTTTCATCACCTGCTCAGGGGTATCTCCCGGAGTACCCAATACAAAAGAATACTCAGGTATGATGTCAAATTTTTTCATGCGGGCAGCAAAAGCAGCAATCTGCTCACCTGTTTGCGTACCGCCTTTGTCCATCTTTTTCAGTACTTCATCATTGCCGGTTTCGGCACCAAAGAATATCATCTTGCAGCCGGCTTCGCGCATCAAGGCCAGCGATTCATCTTTGTACTTGTTAATGGTATCAATGCGACCTTCGCCCCACCAAATCATGTTGTCGTTTTTAATGAGGTTCGAAAATTCTACCACTCTTTTTTCAGAAACAAAGAAGTTATTGTCATGAAACTCGATGGAATCAGCTCCCCATTTTTCTTTGATAAATTTCACATCAGCATAAACGCCCTGTGCTGATTTAGCTTTCCAACGTGCCTCGTAAATTGGGACTACTGCACAAAAGGAGCAGGTAAACGGACATCCAAAACTGCTGTGGTAAGCCAGGGTTTTATTGCCCAGATACGTTTTCCCTAAATATTTCTCCAATGAATAGAGTTTATCTAATTTTTCATAAGGTAACGGGGGCAATAAATCATAGTCTACCAGTTCGGCTTTAGGTGTTTTGATTATTTCTCCCGATTTGCGGTAAATAAGATTTTCAATGGCATCTACCGGCAGGTAGTTTTCCAGGGCATGAATCAAAGCAGGGAAAGCGTAATCTCCGGGGCCGTTGATTACATAATCTACGTAGCCCGATTCCAAAACACATTTGTGCTGATTGGAAGCAAAATAACCTCCCCATATCATTTTAATATGCGGATATTTTTGCCTGATTTTTTGAGCAAAGGGTATGGCTTGCTTTAACTGAGGGCCGGGCATCACAGTAAAACCAACATACTGTACCTCACCGGTATCCAAATACCCTGCTAATTTGTGCCAGGGATCATTCTCCCTGTTTCCGTCAACAATTGCCCAATCATATTTACCTTCAATAGAACCGGCTACTTGCAAAACAGACATGGGCACACGGTACTTGTAATCGGCACTACGGGGGTTAAAAAGAAGCACTTTCATCAAAACAAATGTAAGAAAGCTTTTAATGATTACCGCGCCTGCTAAAGGAAAAAACAAGCAACCTTTACGGGCAATTATGCCTCGCTTTGTAACTGACAGAACTGAATGTATGGTTTACCCGTTTCAGTTGACTGAAATATCCGCTGTGTGATGGGGAAAGTATTCTGGGCTTTGGGAATGAGAGTAATAGAAGCAAGTGTAAAGAACCCTTATTAACAGAGTAAGCATAGCAGAGGCATGACTTATACTCTGTGTTGTGTATTGTTTTATTTAATCCAAGCTAAATAAAATTGGCAAAACAAAAGTCACACGAACTGGTATTGCATCTATAATTCCTGGCAACCATTTCTTATTTGTCAATTTTACAACTCTAATGGCCTCTTCATCTAATGTAGGATGCATACTTTTTAAGATTTTCAAACGTTCAACCGAACCATCTTCCATAATAATAAATTGAATTACAACTCGTCCCGCTATGTTGTTCTTCCTTGCCTCTTTGGGATAACTTATTTGCTTACCAATAAATTCGCTTAACTTACCATCATTAAATTGAGGTTCCACTTCAACTTGATAAAAATCAAAAACATTTTCAACATCTTTTTCCCCGCTTTCACTCCAACTTTGATTACTAATCAATCTATTATTTCTGTATTTTGATTTACAACTTATATTTCCATTTTTGAAATAGTTTATTACCTGACCATTTAATATCAACGGTAAAATAGTTGAAGCTTCACCTCTTTGTCGAATAACAGTATCCTTATAATAATCAGTAAATTCGAAAAGACTATCATTGATTTTTTTGTAAATGCGTTTGGTAATCGATGGTAAATTATTATTTACATACGTTTTGATTATTATTACTGAATCAGTTAGGAATTCATAAGTGTTGTAATAGTTAGGCGTGCTCCATTCTTTTTCAAACCTGTTATAAATCTCTTCTTTGAAATTCTTATCATCTAAAGCATTAATCACACACTTTTTCTTCGCTATATCGCTATTACACAATTCACCAACCGGAGAATAGTAAAAAGTCCCTGTTCTTTGTCCAAACAATGCAAAAAAGTTGAAAGTAAGAATTAAACAAAATGTTAATCTCATGATTTTTATTTTTTGTAACGCCAGTGTGAAAAAACTCATCCACACTTTGCAAGGTAAAACTGGTGATAAAAAGCTGTAAAAGCAAGCAAAAAGGATTGTTTTTTGAGCGTATAGCTCTCATGCAACACATCAGTCCCGCCAACAGATTTCAGATACAGTTCAGCAGCCTTGATGAACACATAGAACAAGACCACAGCGTTCGTTTTATAGAAGCCTTTGTTGAAAAACTGGATTTAGCACAACTGCACTTTAATGTTAAAACCATACAGCAAGAGGGCCGTCCGTCATACAACCCCAAAGTATTTTTAAAACTTTACTTTTACGGATACCTCAATGGTATCAGAAGCAGCCGCAGGTTAGAGAAAGAATGCAAGCGCAATATTGAACTTCACTGGGCAACCCAATTACAAAGGGATAGCCTGTGCTTTTTCAAAACCAGTCAATTTGCAGCTTTATAGAGCCACTCAAAATTTTCAAACAAATTTGGCTGCCTGAAAAAACACCTCGCTCATAACTCAAATCTCGAGCTCAAACAACATTTTACTAACCGGCTTTTCATGTTTTAATGTGAAAAACGAAGTTTTTTCACAACCTGACGTTTTGCAGCTACCCGAAGGTGGCGATTTCCACCACTAAACTTGATACGGAGAACTAAACTTTGATTAACCACAAAACTGTCTGCGAAGAACGGAACCGCCACTTTTGCCAAACCGCTGTTATGCCTTCGTTGTTCTCTTTCGGTCGTGCTTTGTCCGTCCATAGTTGCAGTGTCTTGGTGCGGTTGCTTGGTGGCTCTTTTGGATTTTTTTAGCGTTGGTCTGTGCGTGGAAAAAAATACAAATGTGCCACCAAATGCGTTGGGTTGTCCCGCTGTCATTGTGCAATTTGTGCAATTAATGTGCAATTGATTTATGTCTGCCTTGCCCCGGCAAAATTAAATGTGCTGCAAGAGCGTTGGCTTGTGTGTTGGATTGCTGCTCTTTTAATTTTGCGAAGCGTTGGCATTTTGTCTGTCGTTTTACTGTTCGTTTATTGTCTGTCGTGTCGTCTTTTAGGCTTGCTTGTAACGTTCCCACGCTTGGCGCAGTGGGGGATTTTAGAAAACTAAATTGTTTGCCAGCACGAATTTACAATAGAAGCAGAAACTTTCCATGAACCGAATTAGCCCCCATTGCGCCAAACGTGTGTTAGCGGTTCGTTGTTTTCCGTCAATCATTTGTCAGGTCGTTTAAAAGTTCACTAAGCATTTTTACTTTTTCATTTATTTCATTGCTTTCTATATTGCTTACTGATAAAATTGGGGAAAGTTTTGGATATAAATCTGGTTTATTAAGCCAGTTTACAACTTGATATTTAATCCATTTGTTATAAGCAATTGGATATGTTTTGTTGGCAATAAAAAGTGTTTGCAGATATTCTTGAAATGCTTTACATAAAACGTCAAATGCCTGAAAGTATAGTCCTCGTTTTATGAAAAATGGAATGTGGTTTAAGTCGTATTCACAAGCATTTCTTGTCATTGTTAGGCGTTGTAAACGCAGTTCTTCATTGTAATAGGGTAACCATTTATTTTGCAACTCTTTGAAGTATATGCCTGCATTGCCCATAGGAGCTGAATAACAAATATGATTTCCAATTTCTATTTCAAAGAAGTCTGAGGCTACACCTATTTCTAAAATTGTCGGAGTGTAATTACCATCAATAATGTCTAAATGAAGGTGAGCAAATTGATTTGACTTTTTGTATTTTAAAAGTATTGGATGAGTAGCTGAATAATTTAACCAAGCTGTTTCGATTTTTCCAATTTCTACTGGTGTAGTATCAGGTTTTACCAATATGGCGAAGTCAAGATCGCTTTCTGGCACTGCCTGTCCTCTTGCACAAGAATTTACAACTAAGACTGTGTCAACATTCGGAATAGTTAAAAAGTAGTCTCTTACTAATTCTGCTGTGTCTTGGTGTAATACTGTCGGAAAGCTTGGTTTATATATCATTCTTAAAATTGAATATTTAGTGTTGTTATGTTAATAGGTAGTCGTCACTGTCTCTCCCTGAAATAAGTTTGTTGTCGTGATATTTTTCGAATAAAGTTATTTAGTACTTTCGTAATTCTGCTGGTTGTTCCTTACAATTTCAATATATGCAATTCGTATTGATTTGTAGGAGTCTCTCGGCAGGTAGTAGTTCTAAGAATCAATAAATTATTTCGACTACATCAGAAGGTTGATACTCGTTAGTCATTTTGTAAGCTAAGTTTCATTTTTAATACTGGATAATCGTTACCATAATCGTCTTTTTCAGTTCTTTCATAGGTAACAAATCCAAATTTAGAATAGAATTTAATTGCATCTAAGTTCTGTTCATTTACATTAACCTTATCAGCTTTTAACTCATTTATTGCAAAATTCATTAGCTTAGTTCCCAATCGCTGTCCAATATAGTCAGGGTCTAAAAACAAGGATTCTATCACATAATCTTCTACACCTAAAAAACCTAAAACTTTATTTTCGGAAATCAGGCAGTATACTGAAAATGAATTAAAATCTATCTGTTTTACCAACTCTTTTAGCCTGTCAACTTCTTCTGAATTAACAAAATGATGTGTTGATCTAACAGATCTTTCCCAAACGGAAATCATCTGTTCTCTATGTTCTTCTTTGTAAGGAATCAATTCCATTCTAATATTTATTATTATTACTGTTTGTTATTAGGTGTCGTTTTACAATTACCGCTAACGGGATTCAGCTATACGCAGGCAGGGCTTTTACCACTGAACTACCTACGAAGAACTGAACTTTAAATTTAGCACTTTCCTGTCCTACGAAGCACGAAACCCCTGCTTGCGTATAGGTGATGTTATGCCTTCGTTCTTCTTTATCGATCGTTAATTGTCTATACATTGTCGTGTCGTTGTGCGTTGGCTTGGTAGCTCTTTTGCTGTTTTTTGTTTGGCTTTGTGCAGTCGGTAAAACAGCAAATGTGCTAACAAAAGCGGTAGCATATTTTACTGTCTATTATTTTTTACGTCCCATACAAAACCAATTTCATTTAGTTTGTCCATTCGAAATTGTGATAATTTATTTCTCTTGTAGTTTACTCTTTGGTCATTTACCCATCTACCCAAAAATTTGTCGTGTTGGGGAACAATAGTCGTATTGTTTTTCCTTTTATATTCAACAAGTAAATTATATTTTGAAAGCCAAACATCATCTTTTAGTGTACTTGTTTTTTTAGAAGCTTCTGCATTCCAAATGAAGTTGATATTGTCTAAAAGTTTTACTTTTCTTTCTTCCAATTTATTTTTCTTCCTATCCATTCGCTGCAGCAATACCCATGTTCCAATTGATTTTTCTTCAGCTTTTTTTGCAGATGGACTACAATGCCCGAATTTTTCTTTGAATTCAACTAATTCATTGTATCGCTTCATCCAAATACTTTCAAATTCTTGACTTCTATTATATGCTAAATCAACGTTAATTCGTTTAAATTTTTCAATTTTCTCTTGTGGTAATTTGCCTTCACGAAATAATTTACGCTGTTTGACAAGCCATAATGCCAAAGCTCTTGTAGTATCATCGCCTCTTGGAATAATAGCATGATTATGTTTTATAACAAATGAAAATAACTGGTCAAACATTTTTAGCCAATAGCCCTCATTATCCTTTCCAAACCTATTTGGTGTTGGACTTTCAATTGACCATGTAAAGTTTATATCAGACAGTTTTTGAAGCCTTTCAGGAGCTAATTTATCTTTTCTTTTAAGATTTTGTTGGGTTTGAACCCATCTGCGAAGTGTGCCATACTTTTCGTCTAACGGGATTTTAAAAGTCTGATGGGTTTGGTGATAATCAACCAAAACATTAAACATTGTTTCCCATTGCGATGCATAAGAATGTCTTTCAACATGTTCTCTTATTTTTTTCCTTCCTCTTTTTAGTTCCCATGGAAAACCCAAGGCATCCAATTTTTTAAATCGGTCTTCTTGTATTTTACCTTTATTGTTGAATATTCTTTGAGTGGAACACCAACTCCGTAAGCTTTGATATTTCTTATCATTCGGGATTATAAAAGTTTTAAACTCATTATGGAATGTGAGTAACTCATCAAATGAGGCATTCCATTCTTCCTCATGAGTTACGGTGTCCTTCTTCTCTCTTTTTCTCCTTGCACCAAGTTGAACTTCCCATGGGAAATTTATCTCATCAAGAAGCTTCCTTCTTTCTTCTGATAGAAGATTCTTTTTCCCACTCTTTCTTTGGGTGATAGTCCATAATCTTAGTGAGTTATATTCCTCAGTAAATGGAACAAGACATGTATTGTGTTTTAAGTAATATTCTTTCAATTCAGAATAACTTTCATTCCAACGTCTTTCATTAGATATTTTATCTTCTTCACTTTCTTTGTTAGCTTGAATTTTTCCAGTCCAAGGAAATCCAATTTCATTAAGTAGTTTTTCTTTTGCTTCAATTAGTGACCCTAGCATTTTTGCTCTGCGTTGTGCCGCAATCCATGGTGGCATATCTGAAAATTCATCAGATTTTGGAATGAGTGAATTGCCCTTGCTTGCATAAAGTGCTTTTAATCTTTCGTAGAAGCTATCCCATTGTTTTTCTTTTGTTTCTGAAGTTGGTAGTAGGTTAAAATTAAAACCAATTTCTTTCAATTGATTAAGTCGTGTATCATTTAGGCGGTTTCTGCCAAAGTTGTATTTTAAGTCTTTGACAAAGAGTTTCAGAATTTCATAATCTGAATGATTCTCTGGAATTTCAATCGTGTGATTGTTTTTCCAATATTTTTTAAATATTTCAAACCTAACATCCCATTTATCTTTAGTCTCTCTAACAACTCTGTAAGTCCAGTCAAAACCTATTTCATTTAATTTATTTACTTGTTCCTGCTCAAGTTTTCCTTTGGAATAGGTCTGTCTTTGTCTTCGCTCCCATGAGTATAGAGCTAAATCTATTGCTGAATTAACTTGCTTCGTATTATGTAATTCGTAATAATTTTTAAGTTCTAAAAATCGTTCATCCCATGTTTTTAATTCTTCAAATGTGAATTGAAATCCAATTGAAGTTAGTCGGTCAATGCGTTCTTGACTTAGAATTCCTTTTCGATAATTTATTCTGAACTTATTTACCTTTCGTCCTAAGTATGTTCCCATTGTTGGAACATTTACATGTCCGTTTTTGGCTTTATAATCTAATAGCTTCTGAAAGTCGCTTTCAAATAATGACTTATCAGGGTCAAAATCAAAATTCAACTTTTCTAATTTCTTGATTTCGGAGTCAGAAAGTAGTCCTTTGTTGAAATTTACTCTTTGGCTTACACACCATGTTCCTAAACCAAAACCATTTTCTAATTTGTATCGGGCTGGAATGTTAGAGTTGCCATTGGCTTTAAAATATTGCTCAACTTCCTTGTAGTGAATTTCCCAACTGTCCTTTAGTGTTTCAATGACTTGGTTGAACAAGGCATTTTTAAGTTTCTCTTGGATTTGCTCAAACTGAATAACCTTTTCTGTTTGGTCATCAGAGAAAGTAAATTCAATAGTTGCCTTTTGTTTTCTACTTTCTTTTTCCCATGCCAATTCGTTTATTTCAGTAACAAGCCTTTCGTCTTGGTCACAAAGTGAACGGATTACAGTGATTAAGTTTTTATAATCACTTTTCTCAATTGCATCTTCTACCGTTTCTCTGTCCTTATGAAAAATGGGAACAACAATAAAGCCCATTTCTTTATTTCTATGCTTTGCCTTCCGCAAGGCTCTCCCCGCAGATTGCACAATATCAATTTTTGAATTCTTCGGGTCGCTGTAATAAACAACGTCTATTACAGGAACATCAACACCTTCGGTTAAACATTTTGCATTAGAAACTACTGCCTTGTCAGCTTGCTCAAATGCCTTTAAAATTATTTCCCTTTCGCTTGTAGTTTGTGCTCCGCTGATTGATGTTGAAATGGCATTTGGAACTAATTTATTGTGTCGTTTGGAAAAAGCGACTGCGCTAGTGATACGAGAATGAAAAGTTAAAGCATGGAATGCTTGATACTTTTCCATTACTATATTCAATGCGTAATTGTGTGCATAGTCAGTAATACTTTCTGATTTTGTCAACTGAATATTCCGCTCAATGTATTTCTTTAAATCGCTGTCTGAAACACCAACCGCAATAATTTTATAGTTCACTAAAATCTTCTTTGTAATTGCAGTTCCAAAAGTCATACGATAGGCTTCTTTACCATAAACTTTGGGATTGCTCATATCTTTTAGAAAAGTAATTCTCCCTGTATGCTTTGCTTTCAATTCAGGTGACGCAATTCGAGGGGTTGCAGTCATGTAGAGGCGTTTTACGCCTCTTACTTTTTCTTTATTATGAACTAAAGTGAACTTGTTTTGGTCTTCAAAACCTGCTGTCTTGTGGGCCTCATCTGCAATTATCAAATCAAATTGAAAGTCTGGAACTTCCTGTAGTGCATCGACAACAACTTGCAAGGATTGATAAGTTGAAAAGACAACTTTGTTTTCTGGTCTTTGCAAAAATGAAGCAACAAGATTTTTATCAGATGTTACATTTCCTGGTATTTCGTAAGTGTGTGTAATTGCAATATCGTTGTCAATGTCTGCATCAATATCTTTTTCGCTACAAACATTTAAGCGAATAAATTTCGTGTTGTATGCTTCGTTCCAATTGCTTTTAATTTGTCGCAACAACGCTAAAGAGGGAACTAAAACCAAAGTATTTGCAGCTTGTAGTTTCTCCTTAATCCAAAGAGATGTCAATGTTTTTCCTGCTCCGCAGGGCAAAATCAATTGGCCTCTTTCGTTGTCTTTAAAGTGGTTTACTACTGCTTCAATTGCGTCTTCTTGGTAATCGTGTGGAGTTGGTTTTTTGATTTCTTTAATCGGTAAACCGATTAAAGCGGTTCTCATTTTCTCAAAGGTCGCTGCTGAAATATTTTGAAGATGTGAGTAACTGAAAAATTTGAAGTTGTCCGTTAAGTTTTGAGCGACTTGCGTTATGTCAGAAGAGTTTGAAAAAACACAATGTAAGTCAGCGTTTCGGGCAAAGCCAAAGAAGTTCCCCAATTTGTCTGCGTTCCAATTGAGTTTTACAGTTTCGTCATTTTTGAATTTGCATTGAATAGCAATTACTTTTCCGTCACGGTCAATAATTAGTAAATCTATACCGTGTTCAACTGTCGGCAAGTTTAGCTTTTGTTTTAGGTCGGCTGGTATTTCTTCATAGAGATAAATTTCTTTGCAGTCATATTCTGCTGCAAATTCGTTGTCATGGAGAAAACAAAGTTTTGTAAAGTATTCAAATAATTTTCCTGCTCTTGTTGTCTTGGCGGTTGTGTCTGTCGCTGAAGTGTTATATTCTGAAAGTTTCGGTTTCAGGTCAGTCCACGAATGAACACCTTGTAAAAGTCCAGCTAATATTTTTTCATTTTCTGTCATCAGAAACGAAAAGTTGTCAGGTTACGGGGTGCGGTTGGGCAAAAGCAAATGTGGTGCAACTGTGTGTCGGCTTGTGGGTGGCGTTGCACCTCTTTTGATTTTGCTGAAGCGTTGGCTTTTCTTTCCGTCATATTTCTGTCGTTCGTTTGTTGCACTGTCGTCTTTTTAGAATGAGGCATAACGTCCACTGCTACACGATCGTACGGGACTTGGTACGAATAAAGTTAAAGAACTTGGCTGTAATTTTCGCAAAGCGAACAGCCAAGTTTTGAGATTTTCATTAGGACGATGAGCATGCGGAAAGAACGTCCACCCGTATGGCGTGTAGCAACTGTTATAGGGCGTTTTTCTCATTCGGTTCATATTTTTCTCTAACTTGGTCTGCCCATACTGCTACATAATTATCTGCCCAATTTTCTCGCTTTTGTTCCGTAGTCTTGCTCCAATACCTTTTATAAAAACTGTCAATTGAGTGTCCGATTTCGTGAAGCAGTAAGTTCTCCAAGTAATATTCCTTAATCTTTTCCTCAGTCCATTTTAAATACCAACCTGCTTGATCTTCTTTCAATTCTGTCGTGAAGTCTTTATAGAAATTTATAATTCTCTTTAACGGCTTCTTTATACCTAATCTCATTTTATTGTCTGTTGGGAATGGATTGAGAACAATCAAGTAAACTCCACTTCCACAAATAAAAGAACCTTGAAATGTCTTGCCGTCTAAATAGTCTGACTTTTTAATTTTTTGAAACCAAATATGAGTTAAATGGTCTATGTGGTCATTTGGAAGTCGGTTAAGAATATCTTTTACTTCGTCTATAGTCACAGGGAAATAAAAGTCACGTGAAGGATTATCAACAATAAAAACTGGTTTTTCTTGTCCTTCAATTGGGGCAGTCAAGTTGTGTTTTCTATTAAAAATATTGTCAGCAAGTTTGAGTCTTTTACGTCCACCCATTATATCTCCGAATCTTCTGTTCTTCTTCCAAGCTGTATGTTTTCTTGTCTGCACTTTTTCGTGATTTAAAATGCCCTATAACGGTTTGCCGCTTTGCGAAGGCGGGGATTTTCAGCACTAAACTTCATTAGATGCACAAAGTTTGAATTTAGCACTTCACAGTCATAGAAGCGCCAAACCCCCGCTTTTGCAAAACGGCTGTTAGCGGTTCGTTGTTTTATCACTTTTGTAGTTGATATATTCATTTTGCAATATTGAAAATACAATTGAATCTTCAAATTTGTCTTCTACAAAATAATGTTGTCTTAATAAGCCTTCTTTAATGAAGTGATGGCTTTCGATGATTTTCAAAGAAGGAATGTTATTGCTTCCAACAAGGGCTTCAATTCTGTGTAAATTCAATTCATTAAAGCCATAATCAATAATTGAACTTACGGCTTCGCTCATTAATCCCTTTCTTTTAAACTTTTCATCAGAAATGTTATAACCTATTTCAGCTCGATTATGTTCTCTATTCCAATTATGAAGTCCACACCGTCCAATTATAGAATTTGTTGTTTTTTCTGTCAATAAGAAAAGAATGAAGTCTCTATTATATGATGAATATCCATTTTTGTACTTGAATATTTCCTGCTGATAATCTTCTTCTGAACGATGTCCTAATACTTTCATTATTTCATCCTTTTGGAAATTATCAAAAATAAAAGTCATGTCTTGAGGTGAATAACCAGTCAACACTAGTCTTTGTGTTTCTATTTTTATTGGTTTAAAATTCATTTTATATCTCCGTCTATTATTTTTTGAGTCGCCCTACACAATGACCGCTAACGTTTTTCAGATTTGCGATGGGCGGGATTTTTACCACTGAACTTGATGCGGAGCACAAAACTTTCGGCTACCACTAAACTGTCTGCGGAGCACGAAACCCCGCCTATTGCAAATGTGCTGTTATATGCTGCCCTTTTTTCTGTCGTGTCCATTAGCAACAATTTTCTCCTGCTTGAATTGGTGGACATTTAACTGTCCCGTAACTACAATAAACACAACAGTCGCCTTGTAATGGTTTCAGTCGTGTTTTACATTTTTCACACTCATAGAAATATACACAAGCGTCTGTCGGCATAATTTCAGTTTTCTTGTGTCCGCAGTTGGGGCAGGTCAAAGTTGATTGTGTTTCAACGGTCTTACCGTTGTAGGTTGTGCAAGTGTCGCAAGTTCCGTTCATTTTGTTTCGTTTATAATTCCAAATTGTCGCTATGAGAAGTCCGAACATACCAGCATAAAGAAAATATGTCCAGTAGTCGCTGTCGTTTATGTGGTAAGCGTAAAAAATTAAAAGTCCGCTTGGAATAGCAACCATTAACGGATACATACAACGGTGTCTGCGATACGAAATGTAAAGTCCGCCAACAGATATTAAAACCATTGCTTGAAAAATCCACATTGTCCACCCACCGAAAAGTTCAAAACTACCAAGTCCAAGTGCCGATGCTGCAAATGCAAAAAGTGGAAAACAACAAGGTGAAAATATTGCGGTCAAGAAAAGTCCAGCCGTCCCCAATTTGTCTATGTTACTCGTTAATTTCATTGTTGTCTTTTCTGTTGTTTAAATGTTGCACTGTCGGTCTGGTAGGGTTGCATATAACGGTTGGCAGCTACAAGAAGTTGGCGATTTCGAAGCACAAAACTGTCGGCCACCAATGAACTTGATACGAAGCACAAAGCTTCATTTAACCACTGAACCGCCAATTTCTTGTAGGTGCTGTTATGGGCTGTGCTTCTTCCTGGGTTTAATTCGTCCATACCGCAATTCCTGTTTTGTCTTTGTCATTTGGGTTGAGTAACTGTCCTTGATTTATTTGTCCGGAGTAAAAGTTTGAATAAATTATTTGTTTATCAATTTCAAGTTTGAACCGAAGCTGTGTTTTAAATTTTCCTTTAAAGATTGGGGTTGCAAAAATTTGAAACTCGTTTGGAGCAAGTCGTAAAGTGTAATAGCTATTGCCACAAAAACTATTTATAAAATTGTCGATGTCTTGCCACTCTCCATTCTTATTTTTTGCTTGCTGGATAATTTTTATCCGTCCGTCTTGTGCAGGAATCTTGACGGTGTCTTTTGAAGCGTTAATCAAATAGAGTTTGTGTGCAAAATATTTGTCTGCAAATACAGTCAAGTCCGCTGTATCAACTTTAAGAGTAAGTTCGTTTAAAGTAGCAAATGTTTGCTTTCTGGGAAAGTTATCGCTACCAGCGTATTTGTCGGCATAAAGTGGTTTGCTGATTTCTAAAGTATCAAGCTCCCATTTTGACAAATCAATTTTTGTGTATTCAAGTCCGAGTTGTTCTTTCCAAACAAATTCACCTTTATAGTTTATGTAACCCCATTGATGATTTTGTTTTGCTCTGCAAAGTCCATTTGAGAAACCATCATATTCGATTTGTTCAAATTGCGGTTTGATAACTACTTTTCCTGTTTTGTCAATGAAACCCCAACCATCTTTATCTCTGAAAGCTGCAAGCCCTTCTTTAAAATCTCTGATGTCGTGATATTGGATTGGAATTACAAGCTTGCCAGATGTGTCAATAAAACCTGCTTTGTGGTCTGAACCTGCAATTACCGCTTGAGCCATACCGTCTGAAAAGTCAAAGTATGTCAGGTCTTGACGCTCAAGATTTATTTTCTTATTCCCTGATTTGTCGATATAAAAATTGCTTCCGTTTTCTTGAACGATAGCCAAACCTTCAGAAAATCTATTAGCATTCATCTCTTTGAAGAATCTAACCGTTTTTCCAGTCGTGTCTATATACTTACTGCTGTCGCCAGACCATACTACCGCAATACCGTCATAAAATCTTCCTGAACTGTAAGGGAAATGGGTGTTAATTACGATTTCTCCTTTTTTATTTAAGTAACACACTTCTTCATTAATTTCTACTTCTGCTCTTCCATTATAGAATGTGCCAACATCATTAAATTCCGTTATGAATGCAATACTACCGTCTGTCCGAATAAAAGCGTTTTGAAAGGTTGTGTCTTTTTTGATTGTAACATTACAAAGTCCGTCAGAGAATTGTGCAACTCTGTAATACTTTGGTTCAATAACTATTTTGCCTGTCGTGTCTATAAAACCCCAAACCGTGTCAATAAGAATTGCCGCAAGCCCGTCTGAAAATTGACCTGCACCATCAAATTGGCATTGAATTACTGTTTGTCCGTCTGAATTGATGTAACCCCACTTGCCAAACTCCTTTATTGGAAAAAGTCCGCTTGGCTTGGTAGCATCAGTTGTCCGACCGCAAGCAAAAAGCAGTAGTAAAATTGAATATGTCAGCAGTCCTTTCATTGTTGCACTGTAGTCAAATAGCATTGCCCATAACGTTTTGGCGCTTGGCGCAGTGGCGGATTTCGGAGCACAAAACTGTCAATTAACCACAAAAGTTGATGCGAGGTAGAATGTTCAATTAACCACGTCACCCGCCATTGAGCCAAACGCCTGTTGGCAGTAGTTATTCTATTCGTCTGCCAAGCCTGTCTGCCCATTGTGTCAAAAATTTATATGCTACATTTTGAACTGTTGTAAGTTGGCTAATTACATTTTCTACATATTGAACATCTACCGTCACACCACCATGAGCTATTTTGTTTCGTATATCATTATTGTCGTTAATCCAGTTGTTGTTTCCGTTAATGTATTCCCAATTTGCACAGTCGCCCCAAAGTGTTACAAAACAGTCCCATATTTTATTGATAATTCCCAGCCTTGTTCTTTCGTTGTAATTGCAATAACCGTCAGCTACAACACTAATTGAGTTCCAAAAGGCTAAAAATTTATCAAAAGGGTCTTCTGTGTATAAACCTTTGCGATACCAGCTAAATGCTCTAAGCAATTTATTCTCGTTTAGATTAAGTTGTCTTGCAAGGTCAAAACAAAACCTAAATTCATCTTCGTCAATAACAGCCCTTACAGTATTTCTGTCTGAAAGTTGACGATAATCATTTAAACTTACATTAAGGGCGGTTTTCGTTTTAATAGATAAAATGTCAAGCATTTTACCTACAAAAAGTAATGCAACTTTATAGGCTCTATCTTGGTCTGCGGTATAAACAGTTGACGAAATTAAGAAGCCCTGAGTATGCTTTCTTATTGATATGTCGCTACGAAACACATTGCCAAAGTCAAGTTCTTTGTCCGTATTAAAACTAATTGGTCTTTTTATTGATACTTGCCCCGAAACCAATAATTCAACATCGTAAATTCTCATACGGTTTTATTTTTTGTCAGTTCCTTTAAGTAGGATTGAACCTGCTATTGCCATTAATCCAAGATATATCGGTGCGGCAGAAGTATAACCGCCACCACCTGCGTCACCACCATAATTCCAATCCCCTGTCCAATGGGTACTTAAATTACTCATACGCCCAAAGTCGTCACTTATCAAGTTTAATAAAAATAGAAGAACGCCAATTATTGGTGGAATTAGTAAAATAATTCCGAAAATGCGTTCAAGTCTGATGTTTTGTTTTGGTTGCTCTTTTTCTGTTGTTTCCATATCGTTTAAATTTTACGGTGTCGTTTTATAATTACTGCCAACGGTTTCCGGCTTTGCGTTGGTGGGCTTTTGAAACCGTAAACTGTCTGCCAGTACCAACGTTTATTAATTGCTCAAATGTTTCTATTCGCACTGTCCGCCCACTAACGCAAAGCCCGTGTTAGCGGTAGTAATTATAGATTCTCAAGTTTTACAAATTCAAAACCCATAAGCATTCCTTCTTCTTTGTCGTTGATGCAATTACCAATGCGATTACCAAAACCCATAACTGTATTTCCATTGGAGAAATATGTCATTAATCTTTCACTTTCTAATTTGTCCTTTAACTGATTAAGTTTTGCCATATTGCCTGGGCTAATAAGAACACAAGTTTGATTTATTCCTTGTTTAAATCTGTTTAGAATTTCTGGATTGATTTTGTTAAGTAATTCAATCAATTCTTCCTTTGTCGATTTTTTTAAAATGTCTTTCAGGTCAATGGTCAAATTATGGTCAATGCTTAGTAGAAGATCTGCAACATTATCATAGGATTTATATATTTGCTCATATTTCTTAATCTCATCTTTCAATTTCCAAACAGTTTCGAAGTCTTTCGTTATTTCTGATGGTTTAATCGCTTTGTCTTTAAAATAAACATACATTTTTCTTGGCTTCCCATTTTCTTTAAAACCATTATAGGCTTTTTGAAATTCTTCATATGTGAAAGGTCCCACTTTATCAAAGAGTAAACATATTACAATGTCGCAGCCAAGTAAGGCATTGTTAAACTCATCTTGTTTTCTGTCTGTTGAAAATGAAGAAGAAAGCTTTTCCCAAATAACAGTTTCTAAATATACATTTTGATCTACAAGATGGTCATTCTTTCTGCTTAGGAAAGTCTCGATACTTTTTCTTTCTTCCTGCAAACTTCCTGCAGATGCTATAAATATTTTTATCCGTTTCATGTCTTTTTTATTATTACCGCTAACTCGTTTATATACGAACCTTTTGTTCGCATATCCCACCATTTTGGGCAGACATGCGAACCTTTGCTTCGTTCTGTAAATATATCAATAGGTTCATAAATCGTCAAATGGAGAGGTGATTTTTTGGATGCTTCGGGTACTTACATGGGTATAAATTTCGGTAGTTTTACTGCTTTTATGCCCCAAAATTTCCTGAATATACCTCAAATCGGTTCCTGATTCTAATAAATGTGTAGCATAACTGTGTCTGAGCCAGTGAAGGGTAACCGGTTTTTTGACGTTTGCTTTTTCTAATGCTGTCTTTAATACTTTCTGAAGGCTTCTGGCATCGTAAGGCTCACCCTTATATTGCCCCTCAAATAAATACTTAGATGTTTTTGCAACCATAACGTAAGCCCGAAGCAGCTCAATAGTCTTGTTGCTCAAGGGGGCAATACGGTCTTTAAAACCTTTGGCCTGTTTAATAACCAACAAATTTCTCTTGCTATCAACATGTGTTACCTCCAAATTAATTAACTCACTGCTGCGCAAGCCACAACTGTAAATTAACGATAACATGGCCTTGTGTTTTATGTTGGTACAACTATCCAAAATAGCTTTAACCTCCGCTTTACTTAGTACATTAGGTAACTTCTTTTCCCTTCTTGGCCTGTGAATTTTGTCAGTTTCAATTTTACTTTCCCTAATAACACTAAAAAAAAGTTTTAGCGCATTTACAGTTTGATTCTGCAAGGAAGTTGAATAACCTTTTGCTTTTATATAATCGTTATTGAAATTGATTACGTCTTTATTAGTAATGTCATCTACATTCTTTTTACTGTAGTGTTTTAAAAAAACTCTTAAAGAATCACTATATGTTCTTATGGTGTTTTCACTGTAATTACGTGAGCGCATCCATCTGGTAAACTCTGTTATTTTTTCAAATGCACCTTCAGCAACATCATCAGGGCTATTGGCAGTATAGGTTTTTTCAGCAATGGCCACTCCCAAAAGCTTGCGAAAATGTTCATTGTCCTGCACGTGCCAGCACTTAAGCGTGCTGCTCCACCGTGCGCCTTTTAGTGTGCGTACGAGCGCATTGTCTTCTTTGTTGTATGGAAACTTAATGGTAAGGCGCTTTTGGCCTTCATGCAGCACAGGTGTAATAATCCATTCAGGTTTCATCAGTTTGATTTTTCAAACTGCAATATACAAGTATTTTCTATTTTTCAATTGATGTCCCATTTTAAACGGTGGTGCTCATCTTTGGGATCCCGATAGCCATCGGGATCGAAGTGACGTTTTTTTGATTTAGTGAAACACTGCCAACACCTTTATTGAAATGAGTCGATACTTATTTTAAAAACAAGGTATGTTACCTGCTTTTCTCCATTTGAAAGAAATAGTTTTTCAAATGTTTGCCATCATTCCGGTGAAAACACTTAATCAACAAGAGAGCGCTTATGTAAGCCACTACTACTACCGGATTTAAAAATGCTACTCTCTTTTTCCTTAGGGTAAACTTATCAGAAAGAACATTAACGTGGTCAGTGCCGGTTTTCAACTTAGTAACCTCTTTTATTTCAATGGAGGCTACATTTACAAAGCCTGATTGACTAAATAAATTTTCCCACTCGTTTGGAGCAACAAGGCTTCCATTGCTTTGTATTATCCCGAAATCCTTTAAACAGCGGTTGTTTACCTCGCTGATTTTTTCTTTGGGTGTATTCCACTCCCAAACAGCATCAACTGAAAAAAATGCTCCGGCAGGTTTTAGTACTCTTCTTATTTCTGCCACCAATACACTCAAAGCCGGTTGCTCAATTATACCCAATACAGATTCAGCATATACTGCATCAAAAAAATTATCTTCAAAGGGCAGCTTTCCATCAGGCTGTATTAATTTCAGGTTTACAGAGGATATGCCGCAGTAGTTCAATCTTTGCTGTGCTGTTTTTAACATCTGTTCCGATATATCAGCACCATACAAATGAACACCTGTATTGAGCGAAAGATCGGCAAGTGTTGCGCCTGTGCCGCAGCCAATTTCCAGTATCTTCATCCCTGAAACGGGCTTTATTTTGCTGATAAGATAAGCCGTACTTTTTTTACCGCCCGGGTGCAGGTACGAAACTCCTGTTTTTGCTAAAATATCTAAAAATTTAAATCCCATATTTAATCATTAAAAGCACTGCAACACCTGCTGCAAGCCGGAAGCAAACCACCTGCTTTGTTCCTCATCTGCGTGCCGGGCATTTAAGCATAGCAGGCAGTGATGTTCCGCTTTGAGGAAGAGAGAATGACGAACTGTCGCTGGTAAGGTTTTCCTAGTCCACACAGGCTACCATTATTTCCCCCGTCAACACATCAGGCTCAATAATATGTTCCATGTTTTTATGAAACTCCGCTATGGGCAGCCATTCCTCTAAAACTAAATTCATTTGTTCATATTTTAAACAGTTGCACCGGTAGTTTACCAGCATTACCCGCTCCCCTTCCCATTGCAGTGTGCGAGCAAAACTTCCCGCAGGCAACTCAGCACCCAGGTAGGATAAGGCCCATTTGAGGGCTGTCTCCACATCGCTTTGTGTTTCACCAGCGTGTGATTTGTTCCAACGTAAACGAATGGAAGCAACTCCTTCAACAACGGTGATCTCCTCGTACTCATGCTTGCAGGAGTCGGTTACAATCACACAGCAGTAATACCAACGTCAGATAAACAATTGACCTCATTCAGGCAAAGATGAATTAATTATTTTAAACATGTTCTTTTTTCATAGAAGCGGCAAAGGCAAACATTGCTACCATAACCAACTGGGTGCAGGATGCGGCCAGCAAAACATGAGCTATATCCGGCTGCCCGAAATGCATGACAAGCACCAAAAATAAAAACAATACCAGCATGGAAATAACATTTATGTACAGCACCTTTATATTCCCCTGCTGTTTGAAAAGCTGATAGGCATAGGGCAAAATAAGGTAGACAGAAAACATAAAAACCCAGGCGAAAATAAGGGCCAAAATATCCACATAAGTTTTGAAAAACAACAGCATAAATGGCTGCAACAATAAAGTAGCCACAGCAGTAATGATTAAACCGGGCAACAACAGTGAGCGCCCCAGCTTGTTTCCCTCCGCTTCTTTCATACGGTAAAATCCTTTAGCAAAAGGTTGAAATAAATACGCACCACCCGACTGTACCATAACCAATAAGCCGAGCAATACCCTGAATTTTCCCAGTGTGTAATCATCCAGATATAAATCAGCACCAATAAGTATCCCTCTGGTAAAAACAAGTCCGGTAAAGTTGACCAGCGCAAAGGAGAGTGACTTTCGGATAAAACTCATGTCCCGCTTTACTGCTTCAAAAAGCGGTGAGCGAACAAAAAAGAAGCGGTTAAAAAACACCACCAGTAAAATCATTTTTACCAGTTGCATAAGCGAGAGTGCCTGCAACAACGTGTAATATGTGGCAGTATCTCCTTTAAGTGCTAAAAAAGTAACGGCTGATAAAAAAGATGTAATTTCAGCCGCAACAGGCAAATGAAATTTCTTTTCGTACAGCGTAATCACCTCTGTTGACTGACTTATGTACCCTGCCACTATCCAAATTAACAGGTGCATGTATTCTACTGCATCGAATGAAAAGAACGGCAGCAGCAGCATGGATAAAAACAGTATGGGAACACGGGCCATAAGCAACTGACGGAAAAGCGTTTTTTGCATAGCCGGATGAAGACTAAACTGCCTGAGCAAATACTCTTTGTTTCCCCATGAAGCAAAAGTAACGGCTAAGGAGAGGTAGACCTGAGCAGCATTTACTTTACCCCACCACTGGGTATTAAAAAATGCGACCACTATATATGACAACACCAAGCCGCTAGCTGTTGAGGTAAATTGTCCGCCAGCATAGGCCAGTACAAATTTCAAACGCTTCAATGAATAAGTCGAAATGTTTTGCATTACGTATTAATGTTGTTGAATAAACATTAAGGTGTAAAAGCCCACGCCTCTGCCTTCATCAGAAAGAGACAGACAAATGCTGTCATTTAAACAAACCTGCTGATGCGGAACTTCCCATTCTACTTTATTCACCTGAAAAGGCAAGGCTACCCGTTGTAGTTGCGGACCGTTCAGATTAAAGTGCTCAAATAAAACGGAGTCCCCTGCCACATCAAATTCCTTGATTAAAACAACTCCTTTATCCGTTGGCAAATATCTTCGACCGGTTTCAGCAATTGCCGTAGGTATATACCAGGGGATGAATAACAATACGGCATAAGACCATTTAAGCCGAGGTTTAGCCCAAAGCAACACCAGTACAAAAAGAATAAGAAGCAGGTACAACCGGTGAAACTGAAGCGGCACAGGCAAAGCACTAAGCAGATTGAATGGCAGGTTAGCTGCAAGTACTATGAGTAGTATAATCCACCTTCCTTTACCTGAAAAGTTTCGTAACTCTTTATCAGCTAAAAGTAAAAGAAGCAGCATAAGGCTGAAGCTGTTTCCATACCCACTGAGCAGAAATGAAGACAAAAGCCAAAGCGCAAATTTCCTTTCTACCGAAGCAGAAGTTAACGTGGCCAGAACTGTTAAGCCAAAAACAAGTACCTTAAACGTAAGCCACAATTTGCCGTACAGGTAAGGGTTATTGAACCACGCTTCGGGGTTGTCCAAAGCATCAGGAACAAACAGCTTTTTAAGCAGCACCTGCATGCTTTGGTAATTGAGTGCGTAAGTATTGTTTATGTCTCCGGCAGCCAAACGGGGCAAAATATCAACGAGGTACTCACGCCATACCTCCATGTGCACAACAGGAACAGACAGTGCGAAAAAAACCAACATAGCCAAAAACAGTTTAAGCAGGCCGCGGTAATCTTTTTGAAAAAATAAGAAGAACAGCACAAAGGCCGGAGTTATCTTAAGCAGAATAGCCAAAGCCCAGCATACCGCCATAAGCCACAACTGTTGCTTTTGGTAAGCTATAAATCCTGTAGCCAGCAGAAAAAAAATGAGGCAATAGGTTTGTCCCTCTATAAAATTATAACGCAGCGGAAACAAAACAAGCAAAGGGGAAATAAAAATCCATTCATTGCGCCAACTGTAATGTGTTGCCAATTTATAGATACCTGTCAACAACGCCACTGCTGACAATACATTCCAGATTAGTTTTGCGGTGAACGGCTCAAAAAAAGTTAAAGGCACATACACCAAAGCCGTAAAGGGAGTAACAGGAGTATAATTCAGGAAAAAATTGCGCAGGCCCGTGTTGTATATCGCTGTGTTAAACTGATAGGGGTCATATATCCAAAGGCCCCATTGGCCTTGCGTGAGAAATTTGGAGGCGTAATAGTAATTACCGAAATCACCAATGGCATGTCCTTTGGAAAACACAATCAAAACAAAAGCTATGCAACCCGCTATAAGCAGGCACATTCTTTTGCTGAACTCAAACTGCGTTTTTATCACCAAACAAAACTAACTTAATAGTTTTTAAAATGATTACTAAATCGAGCCACACACTCCAGTGTTTAATGTAAAAAATATCGAGCAGCACCCTATTCCTTATCATGCGGTGGTTGCGAATTTCACCCCGGTATCCTTCTACCTGTGAAAGTCCGGTGATGCCGGGCCGCACCAACAAACGTTTCGGGTACTCGGCCACATCCTGGGTGTATATGTTGGTGTGGTGCAACATGTGTGGTCGTGGTCCCACTAAAGACATCTCACCGGCCAATACATTAAAAAACTGCGGCAATTCGTCCAGACTTAATTTTCTGAGCAATTTACCCACCAGAGTTACTCGCGGGTCACCTTGAAAAGCCTGTTGCAAATCGGATGATTCATTCACTATCATGGAGCGCAGTTTGTAACAGTTGAACGGCAAATTGTAGCGCCCTGTTCTTTGCTGAACAAAAAAGACCGGCCCTTTTGACGACAATTTAATTAAGATGGCCAGAATAGGCAACAGCCAACTGAGCACCAAAACAATCACCAGTAATGAGAACACAATATCGGCCGTCCTTTTCACAAAACTCCCCGGAAACCTGACTATAGCCAGATGACTGCTTTCCTGATGGTATGTTTTGAGATTCCTCATGAGCATTAGTTCAACCGGTACATTATTAACGCCTGCTGTGTTATGTGCTTTAGATAGTTTCACTTTGTAATCGAATCCGGCAAAGTAAAGCAATATGCTGCTATTTTTTTTGGCTTTTGACGGCAGTGGGCTTTGAATTTACCAACAGACAGGTGAAAAATACGAACCACACAATTCCTTTGTTGGCACTTAAAAAACACTCCGTGAGGCAAAGGATTGAAACAAAAACAATTAATAGCAGAAAATGATATTGACGGTGGTGGTAAAAGTGCCGGTACAAAGCAGCCAACCAAAGCAGCAGACAAGCCAGACCTACCAACCCCGTTGATAACAAAGCCTCCATATACTGGTTGTGCGGATTGTAACCCTCGTACCCTTTATCATTCCTGCGCTCATCTCCCATAAACATCCCCGACTCCCGGTAACGTTCATTTAGTAGGTCTTGAAAATCACCTGTTCCAACGCCCGTTATCCAAGCCTGTTGTTCCCTTACAAGGTGAAGTGAATGCTTCCATAAAACCAGACGCAAACTGCTCCCGCTGAAAGGGGTGTTGTAAAAATATTTTTCCTGCCTCACTACGGAAAAATCCGTGTTCCATTCAGCTACATAACGTTTTAAAACAAATTGATCAGACAAAAGCAAAAGCAGCAACAGGCCCACAGTAGCCGCTCCGCCTATCAGCAGTTTTTTTACTGACCAACGGGTAAAAAATTGTTGCGCTACAAAAAACAGGAGCAGAAACATAAGCACCATTTTGGAAGCCAGCAGGTACAACATACACACAAGAAAAAGCAACACGGCAGCAAAAAGTAATTTATGAAGTTGCCACGAATTTCGGTTTAACCACAGCAGCACTATCGCGAAAGCAATGTAGGCCGAGAAATAAATAGCATTCACCGATATGAACCCGGATAAATTATGGTAAAAATAATACTCGGAACTACCTGTGTAGTTGTGCAACACGTAAGCCCGCTGAAGACAATACAGGGCTGCCAGCAAAATACTTCCCACGTAACATTTGAATACTTTTTGCAGAACACTATCCTCCACCTTTGACACAAAAGCAAAGGATAGCGGAAGCAAAAGAAGTGCAAGTTTACGTTCAGCATAATGCCACGCTTCCGTTGTATGGGTACTGTTGATTACACTTAACAAATACAATCCGAAAAGCAACATGGGAACCCAAAAAACAAGTTGGCGGATATTGGATTGAAAATTTCCGGTTGAGCCGGTGAGTATGTTCACGATGAACACCATCGCGAGCAAAACATTGTTCAAAGGTACCGGCAACACAAAGCTGGCTGCTGCGAGCATCCACATCACTTGCCGGAGTGATGTGCTGTTATTGCTGTATAGAAAGAAAGAGGTTTTCATACTTATCAATAACGGACTTCCAACTGAATTCAGAAGTTATTCTGCGTTTGTTCATCTCGAGTATTTCATTGCGTTGATGGGTGCTTAAAGCGGCCTCGATGGCTGCGCTTACCTCTGTTGCGTTACTGAAATAAAATGCTCCGTTTTGCAACACCGCTTTGTTAAACGGATTATCATGGGCGCATATCAAGGCATCTGAAGCCATGGCTTCCAGTAAAGAGGGATTAGTACCACCAACAGAATGCCCGTGGAAATACACTTGCGAAAAATACCTGAGGTTATTTAAAAGTGAAATGTCATACACCGCAGCCTGAAATAGTATACGGCTATTTCCGGCATACTTCTCTTTCATGTACGTTCCGAACTTATTCTGGTGATTCCCGATAAGCACAAGCTGCTGAACTTTTGTTTGCTGAAGAAAACCTTCTACCACCATGTCAATGTTATTTTCCGGCTCAAAGCGGGCAATGAGCAAACCATAACTATACGGATGCAACATCATCCCCTTCAACTTGTTTTCATCAGGGTTTTGAAACAACTCTGCCCCGTAAGCAATATACACAGCTTGTTCCCGGTATTTTTCTTTTAAGTAATCGGCAATAGCAGGTGAATCGGCAATGAGTAAATCGCTGGATTTTACTGCCAGCTTTTCGGCCACATTCAAAAATCGTTTTACCGCTGCACTGTATTTGGAACGTTTCCATTCCAGTCCGTCCATATTGGTAACTACTGCCGTTCCTTCAGGTAAAAGAAAGTACCACACGGAGCTACTGGTATAACCCAACTGGAGCAGCACATCAAAATTTCGCTTTCGGCTGTCGCGTATGCAATTTAAATCGTACAGAAATTGCCCCGCAGTACCTATTTTATTTTCAGGATCTTTACAATGAATAAGTTCTACTCCATTAAACTGCTTCTCTTTGTAAGGATGTAGTGAAGAGCAATATACAGATACTTTGTGCCCGCGATGAACCAGCTCAACAGAAAGGTATTCTGCTAATTGCTCAAACCCTCCGTAATTATTGGGTATTCCGCGGGTACCAAGTATGCCTATTTTCATTAATGTTTGGCGGTAGAGCTGCCAAATATCTTGTTTTTAATTTTTACAGCGGGGTCATATATGCCGGCAAGAAACCGTTTAAAGTGTTCCTCCTTGCCCGGGTGCCAATCTGTAGTGCGTGGTTTTTCTATGTGCACCTTATGTTCGCAATAGGCATACGAAGCAATGGAAGTTCTGTAAATACCTTCCGGGAAATTGGTTACATCATATCCGTGCAACGTATAGTTGCGTGTTTGCTGAATCACCATACGATTAAACGGCACATCAATAGAAGTGCGCTCACCGGTACGCAAATCCTCCAGCTTTAATTGTCCGCCATAAGCGGGTTGCCAATCTTTATTGAGGTACAACAACAGATTCAGGTTACGGTACCACGTGGGATGTAGTGGGTGGTAATTAAAATCAATGTGCATATCGAGAAAGCTCTTTTTCTTTCCCTGGTGTATTCCACCACCGTGAAACTTCTTATCTACAAAAACATTTTCATTGGAAATAAAGCGGAGAAAATCTCCGAATTTATCTGATACCAAATCATCGTGTAATTCTTTCAGCAAAGGTGAAAGTTCGGCAAATTTTGATTTTTCGAATTTGTTTGCTGCAAAAACATAATCTCTGCTTTTGGTTTCTATATCAGGGATAGTATCATACAGTTGTACAATTTTAATTTCATCACAAAAATCATCAATCACCAAGTGAGGAAAAGGTTTGGCCAGAAGAAATTTTAATCTCAATGCTTCCTTTTCCTTCTCCAATCTTTCAAAATTAATCATGCTCCAATACTTTATTATAGGTTTTCCATGTCATTTCAGCGGCTTTTTCCCAATTGAATTCACGTTGTATTTTTTGTCTGAATTCTTCTTTCGCAGTGGCCTGAAAAGCCTGTTCAACAGCTTGTTTCACAGAACCCACATCTCCAGGGTTGCAATAGTACGCAAAATCGCCAAAATATTCTCTAACGTCTCCCCTGTCGCCCACTACTACGTTACATCCCATACTACCTGCTTCCAGAGATGAAAGACCTGTTGTTTCAAACCAACTGGGTAAAACATGCACTCTTGCTTTAAGATAGTATTTAAGTAATTCAGGTTGCGTGATGTGGTTGATAAACGTAACATTTTCATCGGCCTCTGCTTTGCATTGTTCTACATACTTTTGCTGGTTAACCGATGGGCGACCTATAAGTACCAGCTTATAACCGCTACCCTTTATTGCCCTGATTAAGTTAAGTTGATTTTTACGTCCTTCTATACGTGCTACACAAAGTACAATATTCCGGGGCTCTTCATGTTGTACCGTATAGTTGAACAGTTGATTATCTACTGCATTCGGCACAACGGTATAGTGTTTTTGAACACCGTAATCTTTAAGCAAGCGGTTGTATTCATTAGTTGAGTTAGGAAGTAAATACGCGGCATGCTCAAGAATATACCGTATGGATTTTCTGTTGCCCATTGCCAAATATTTCACCGTACTTATTTTATCTCCTTTCAGCCATTTAGCCGTTTTTTTAATGAACTCCATTGCATCATACGAAAGGAAACGACTGAGCAGCCCGATTACTCCGCCCCGATGGAAACGGTCGTACTCACGGTAATCCACATAAATGGTAGACACCACATAGGGCACTGTTGCACGCATTACATGGCCCAATATATCCTCGCAGTCAATGATGTTAAAAAAGTGTAGCAGGTCATAGTCGCTGTAATTTATGGTTTCGTCAGACAGGTGAATGTTAACCGTAACACCCAGTTGGCGCAATGCACGGGCAGTGCCTTCTATCTGAACAGTATCACCACCCGATATACGGTACAAATCGGTTCGGGCAATAAAGGCTACTTTCACTTCAAAGCTCCTTTCCTGTCAAAACACACAAAAGCCGTTGAGAATGCTATGCACCACAATACATACTCTACAATGTTGGTGATGTAACTTCCTGTAAACTGATAAATAAAAATGAAGAAAAAAATACAGGAACGGTAGTAATTCGAAAGTACACGCGTTTTAAAAAAGAGGTAAAAAATCAATCCGAAACGGAAAATCAGACCGGTGATGCCAAATATAGCAAGCGTTTCGCCCACAGCATTGGGAATCCGAACTACATCCAGATCTCCCCAATAGTCAAAATATTTTTTAACAATAGCGTGGGCCAGTTCTTTTATTTGCCCTAAACCCGAGCCAAACCAAATGCTGCGTTCTTCAGCTACTTTCCAGGCCAGCCAGAAAGATTCCGTTGTGCGCCCGCGTGTGGAGGTATCTACTCCATAATAAATATTGTTGAGACGAATGAATACTGCGTTATTGGGAAACAGAAAATACAGCACAAGAAAACCTACGAGCAGCGCAGTAAAAGAAACCACTAAAACACTCAGGAAATTGCGTTTATAAAAAACTTTCTCCCAGTTAACTATAAACATCATTCCGAAGGCAAACAACATGGCTCCGATTACCCCGAGTGACAGCGAAAGTATCAACGGCAAAACACTCATCAGCAAAATGGGCGTGGCATTTCCGGTGTATTGCTTAAAGAATATTTTCAGCAGGAAATAAATACTTACCGGTGCAAAAAGCAGGGAGTAGTAAGAGGCTTCAAACGTAAGTAATGAGAGACGGAAAAAATCTTCCACAGAATGCGTGAACTTATTTTTGTACCACAGCAACTCTCTGAAGGGCGTAAACAAAAGCAGCAAGGCCAGCAGCATAAACAAAAAGTTGAGCAGCAATATGTTTTTGTAAATGCGCCCTATGCGACTGTAGTTATTGATGAAATAATAAAAGCAAACCACAAAAATGTACGTACTCAAAAAAAGCAGATTGGAAACAAGAAAGCTTTTCCACTGTACACCCAAAAGCAAATGAATAATGTTAAACGGAATAAGAACCAGAAAAAACTGGTAAAGCACCGGTTGCTTTTTTTGGTACACTATCCAGATGTAAAAAACAGGCGACAATATATTGGTGTACAACAAACCACCGGGCAAGCCGGCACAGTTAAAGAAAAAATACAGGTACGAGAGCAGGCTGTATTTACTGAGCTTTGCTTTTGAGTTGCCTACCATATATTATGACGAAAATGCTTTTATCGCTTTGTTCCAATACACAAACTTAAACACAATTACAGCAGCTGCCAAAAATGCTATTTGCAGGTAAACGTGTGAAAGTAAGAATGAAGCGGTTAAAAATAAAGCAGGTATCACTGGTAACAGGGCATTCATGAGCCCGTTTTGGTGAAGTACCCGTTGGTGAAAGAGGTAATACTGAAAAGGTATGTTTACCGCGGTAGTGAGTATTAATGCCCACACAATACCCGTTAATCCATAATACGGGTAAAGCAATAACATAAAAACCACATGTGATGAACGAAGGAGAAACTCAAACAGCGAATTTAATTTTAAGTGATGACTGCCGTTGATAAAATGATAGGGAATAATGATAAGCAGTATGATAGTTTCAAAGCTGAGGTAAAGCCGTATAAGCGAATAAGAAGCGGCATATACTGCCTCGCCCAACCACCACTTAAAAATAACACTTCCGCCAAACATGAGGCAGGCAATAATACCCCAACCCAGGCCGGTTATGGCCATGCGCGACACATAATATACCTGTTCAATATTTTTTTGTTGCGAAATTCTTGCTGATACTTTTGGAAAAACAAAGGAGCCGAAAGCAAGTAACACGTTGTGAATTTGTGTACCCACCAAAGCAGCAATGGAGTAATAACCCACAGTGGCCATGTCAATGTAAAAGCCGATAATAATCCTGTCGGCCAAAAAACCCGTTAATGCAATAACCGATTGGAGCCAAAACCAACCGTTTTGCTGAAAAATTTCTTCCCAGGAATGAATACGAAAACGCGGAAACAGGTACAAGCCAGGCATACGTTGACGAAGGATAATTACCTGAATAAGCAGATTAAATATATTGCACCCTACAGTAACCAAAGCAATCTCCAGCAATCCGAAACCCGCACTCACCACAGCCGCTGAAGCAACTAAAACGGAGACTCTGGAACTCATGGATAGTCGGGCCGCAATATCAAAACGCTGATAGCCTTTTAGTACAGACAAGAACACCTGCTCAATAAATTTCAATCCCGCTGAGAGCGAAAAAAGCACCAACACCTGAACGGTGATGGTGTAGTCGGCTTTTTGGATAGCCAGTATTTCAAACCTTTCAATAAAATAAGCCGCCAATGCACCCAGCAAGGTGGTTATGAGCGTAAGTATAACTCCCAGCGAGATATTTCGGTTAACTACCTCAGCAATCTCTTTCTGTTGGTTGAGTGCTAAACCGGCCGAAGTATATTTTATGGTACTGTCGCCCACACCAAAGTTGAGCGCATTCATCAGTTGCACAACAACCGTAAGCATCATCCACAGGCCGTACTGTTCTGCTCCCAGCTTACTAATAAACAAAGGAGTAGCCACTATCATCAACAAAGGATAGAGGGCCAGATCAGAGAAGGTCCAGAAGGAATTCCGAAGCAATTGCCCCTTGAAAATATGTCGGAGGTTAATGTGCATGTAAGGACCAACGAATATATCAGAAGTTTATCAAATGTTAATTTTTAAATATATTGCACCCTCAAAACTCCCTGTATGGAAGACAACTCCCCCAAGCGTAACTCTTTTAATGACGATGAATTCGACATTGAATTGCTGTTTCAAAAGTTGAATCGTATAAACAAAAAAATATGGTTCAAACTCACTTTCCCGTTCCGTGTTCTGTTCTTCAACACCAAAATACTTTTAATTACATTCATAATGTGCGGTGTAATCTCCGCAGCACTTCGGTTCACTTTACCTAAATATTATTCCGCTACATTTATTTACGAGCCCACGCTGAAATCCGACTTATTCCACCTTGACCTGCTGAAAGACTTAGACATTTTACTTAAAGAAAATAACAGTGCTACTGCTTCTAAACTTTTAAGTATTGATGAAAATCTGGCAGCAAAAGTTAGTCGCGCCAAACATGAGGTATTGTATAAAAATGAATTCCGCAAAGACACTATCGCTTCGGTAGAGGTGCTTGTTATTGCTGATGACAATACTGTTTTTGATACGTTGGAACAAGCCATTCTGCGTTACCTGGGCACTAGTCCGCATTACAAAAAACTCCACGATATGCGTCAGGCAGAACTGAATACCATGGAAGAAAAACTGCTTCAGGATATTGAATACAACGACAGTTTAAAACGCACCCTGGCTGCTAACACCACCCCACGTGGCAATGGCGGATTTGTTTACGGAGAACCTATTGACCCGGTACGTGTGTATGAATCGGGCATTAACCTTACTCAAAAACTAATCAGCATACGTTCACAAAAACAGTTCATCAATAATTTTGAACTTGTAAAGCCAGTAGTGGCTAAAAATAAGCCTTATTTCCCTCGCTTCATTATATTATTTCCGGCTTTATTCGGGATATGCCTGATAATTCTCTTTGTTT
The DNA here is from genome assembly GCA_041675505.1 of Bacteroidia bacterium. Classification (GTDB taxonomy): domain Bacteria; phylum Bacteroidota; class Bacteroidia; order UKL13-3; family UKL13-3; genus JAGPCK01. The sequence goes on from JBAYTR010000013.1 coordinate 59,518, forward strand.
ACAACCACAAACGGATGTAGCTGTGTCAGGCCTTTAGTCCTTTCACCCTGCGTTTGTCCCTGTTCACATCTTTTGCCTTGCTGCGTTTAATCTGAACAAAAATGTTCCGGTTATCCTCCAGCACATCCATAGCAAATGTTTTGTCCCCGTATTTGATGTAACGTACACCATTCTCTTCCCCATCATGCTGCAACATAAAATACCCCGAGGTATTTAATTTAAAACGCAGAACTTTATTCTCCCCCTTTTCAAAACGCAGGTACAAAACATCATCTTCTGCTTTTTCCAATATACCTTTCGTGTGGTGCTTAAAAACAATGCGTTCTATTTGTTTGCCGTTTCGCATTCTCACCTTACCGTTGAGTGCAACCATGCCCTCATCACTTACTTCACGCTCCAGAAAAAATCTGCCATGCGTATAAAATTGCACCTTCTTCAAATCAACCGATTGACTGTTGAGTTGGTTGTACAGCTGCTGATTCACGGCCACCTTCCTGCTACAGGAAAATAACAACGGAAAAGATAAAAGTAACACGATGAATGTTTTCATAAGAGTATAGTTTTCGACTCTTAAACCAAAACCATTCCAAACTAAAACAGCAGGTGGTACTGCACATTAAAACTTCTGGGAGCTCCCATATTACCGGGGAAATACATGTACTCCTTATTTAACGCATTCTTCAGTACAAATGAAAACTTGTTGTGAGCATTAAGATTGAACGCCACGCGCGCATCAAGCAAACTGTAACCTTTGTTGTGCAAAGCGCGGTATTGATTTACCCCCTGAATAAACAACCCGAATGTTGGGTCTATATTGACCATAAAACTGTTGTAGCGCCAGCTAACTCCCACATCAAACTTTCGGATAGAGATATCCGCATTCAGTTTAACGGTATGCTGAAAGCGGTACTTCAGTTTGTCTTCATCTCCCAAAGTATCCGAAGGTTGTTTTACATAGTCTTTGTTTACCGGATCTATAAATGTGTACCCTGCCAACAATTTAACCGGCAAACCCCATAAGTCTCCTTCTCCGCCTGTGGTAATTTCCACTCCGTTAATGCGTGCGTTGGTAATATTAAGTGCCGAGAATCCTAAGTAAGCAGCGGTGTTATTCGGGTCATACACCGGGGGTAGATACAAACCGAAAGTAAACTCTATCATGTTGTAATATTCTGTCCAGAATAAAGCCGCATCTGCATAACCCCTCCACCGGTTAATTTTGAATACCTGACGAATGCCTATCTCGGCACTCCATCCTGTTTCAGGTTTTACTGCGGCATTCGGAAATATTTTTAGTGTACCTGCCTGTGTTGCTGCGAAACGTTCGGCTATGGAAGCAAAACGATAGCTTTGTCCCATAGATGCACGCACGTATGTTGCCTTACCCAGCTGCGTATTTATTCCTCCCCTGAAAACCGGGTAATATTCCGGCTTAATGGTATCTACTTTGTTGCGTTCAAAACGTGCTCCGAAAGAAACATTAAACCTTCGAAAACGTTGATCGAGCTGCGCATAAACCGACCAGGTGTGTCCATTGTGGCGGCCATACAAACTGTCGCTTGTCACACTATTCCTTTGGAAGCTTGTGCCTCCTGTAAATGTAGCGGTATATCCCTGAGCTATATTAACTAATTGCTGATACTGGTATTCACTGTACCAATTGCGGGCCGTTGAACTTTGGTTGGTATTATTTTGATTGTCGGTTATGTAGTAGCGGTTACGTAAACTGTGCTTAGCATTGTTTTTCGTTAGCCATTCTATAAATGGGTCAATATTGATTTTATTGTTCTGCACCACGCTCATGGTATTGGGGGCAGGCAGGTAGGGATTTTTCTCATCCTGCCAAAAGAGAAAATTTCCGCCTGATGTAAAAACACCGTTGGCATTCAACCCATAACTTAAACCTGCTATCTTTTTGTTCCTCCAGCGTTGGTTAGCATTGATTCGAAACGTATTGGTATTTTCCCCTTTGCGGTAACCATCATCTGATAAATAATAAACGCCTGCTGAAAGTTCGTAAGCCCCTATTTTGCGTGCATGAAAAACACTGGCTCCATATTGCATGGGATTAGTTTTCCAATATTGAAATTTTTTATCCGGAGCATCATCTGTTACTCCGCTGAAAACACGAACTTTTGTAACAGGTTTTTTCTGAGGTACTGCCGTACGCAGGTTAATTACTCCTCCCAAAGCACCACTGCCGAACAATGCCGATGAAGCACCCTTAATCACTTCTACCTGCTCCAGATTTTCAAAGGGCAAAGCATCCCACTTAATATCTCCTGCATCTCCGCTCATCAGGGGCAAACCATCCACCATCAAGGCTACCCTACTTCCGGCCCCGTAACTAAAGCCACTTCCGCCACGGATATTAATTTGTCCGTTCACCACATTTACACCGGGTAACTGGTCAAGCGTTTGATCCAGTCTGGTGGTATTGGTACGTTCAATCAAATCGGGCCTGAGCACTTCCATGGAAACACTCACTTCTTCAATGTGTTGATCAAACTTACCTGCCGATATAACCACCTGCTGCAACTGCTTTTGCACCGGAATTAAAAATACATTAAGAGTAGCCACGTCATTGGTGAAACTGAGTTTTTTCACATCAACCCGATTGCTGTCATACCCAAGATACGTAAACACTATTGAAACATTGATTGAGGTGAGCGAAATACTGAACCTCCCTTTTTCATCACATGCGGTGGCTTTTCCTTCGGATATAACGTATGCACCGGCCAGTTTTTCTCCCGTAAATTTATCCTTAACCACCCCTTTTACTGTATAGGTTTGAGCGAAAGTTACCTGCCAAAAAAGGGGCAAAAGAAAGATTAAAAGCTTTGATTTCACTTATATAAGATTCTCCTTGCACAAATTAAAACTAGTTTCTGTATATTTATCACGTTTTTAAAAAGAAATGCCATGCAGCGCACGCACCTTGATTGCCAGATGTGTGATTCACACACGATATCCTTCTTAAAGGATTGCTCACCCGAGCAACGTGAAAAAATAAGTCAGGTAAAAACCTGTAGCCACTACAAAAAAGGTGAAAACATCTTTTATGAAGGTAACATCCCTTTGGGTATTTATTGCATCAGCAAAGGTGTAGTTAAACTGGTTCGCACCAACCATGACGGTAAAGAGCAAATTCTGCGCTTTGCACAAACCGGTGAATTTTTAGGTTACCGTGCACTTATTGCTGATGAGCCACTCGTTTCAACAGCGGTATGTGTAGAAGACACCATTTCCTGTTTTATTCCCCGCAAAGCGTTTATTGACCTGCTGGATGAAAATCCGCACATTAGTAAAAGTTTGCTCAAAGCCCTTAGTCATGAATTGGGTGTGGTGGAAGAGCGCGTTCAAAGTCTTGCACAAAAAAGTGTGCGTGAAAGACTGGCTGAAACATTGCTCTTTCTGCAAACCACTTTCAGCACAGAACAAAATGAAGATGTTATCTCCATTACCTTACCACGCGAAGATATTGCCAACATTGTAGGCACTGCAACAGAAACCGTAATTCGTCTGCTTTCCGACTTTAAAAGCGACAAACTGATTGAATTGGAAGGCAAAAAAATCAGGATACTGAACAAAAAGGGATTGGAAAAAATCTCCCACGCATCAGTTTAAGTCAGCCACTGTACTGATAAAAATCATATTTTGAAATGAGTCCTGTCATGTTTCAATGGCAGTTTTAAATCTAATTTTGACTACTACAATTAATTTGAAACTGCTGTGGTTAAAAACATGCTTATTTTGATGGACGGCACGCGGGACTCTGAAAAGTTACTGGATCTTTCAGTGCGTCTGTTCAATCAGCCGAACAACCAATACAATGCTACCTTTATCAATGGCATTCGTAACAAGCACCTGGGAGATTTATTTGAAATTCCTTCTGAATCGCTTAATTACTATTACTCCTATTCCGATATTCTGGATAAAATACTGCACACAGAGCAGGACAACAGTAACGAATTCATTGAAAGGTTCATCAACAAATGCGAGGAAATGAATATTCGTACCAGAGTTTACCTGAACGAAGATGACACTGAAAAAGGGTTTGCCAGCGACAGTATGTTTTCTGATTTACTGGTTATAGGCAAAAGCATTTTCACCAGAAAATATTCAGATAAAAGTAGCATTGAAATACTGGAATCAACGCTTAGCAAAGCCAGATGCCCGATATTGTTGTTGCCCAATGAATCACCCTCCTTCAAAAATATTGTCATTTTGTTTGATGGCTCACAACGTAGTTTTGACGCCATCAAATTATTCGTTTACCTCAGTGCCGATCAACTGAAAAAAAACAAGGTTATACTATTTACCATTGTAAATGAACATACCGTAGTATCAGAAAAAAACGTGTGTGATTACCTCAAGGTACATCAGCCGTTTTTCTCGGTAAACCGAATTTATCCCGACAACTATTACAATGAACTGTTATCCGGCCTGAGCGATTTGGATGAATTTCTGCTGGTAACCGGTGTAAGCAGACAGGAAAATATTGAAGATGTAATTTCAAACCGGGAAAACTCTTTTTATTTAAAAGGCAACCGATCAGTATTTATGTTGTAAGCATGAGCAGCGTACTGGACCAAAAAACAAGCACCTGCTACCATTGCGGTGAATTATGCGAAGACGAAACACTGCAGTATAACTCCCTTACGTTTTGCTGTAATGGTTGCAAAAGTGTGTACGAACTTCTCTCTGAAAACAACCTGTGCGATTATTATAGCATAGATAACACACCCGGAATCAATCAGAAAAAACCTGTACTCAGTAATCAGTTCAACTACCTGGACGATGAACAAGTTCAGCAAAAACTGATTAGTTACCGTGATAAGGAAATGACAAAAGTTACTTTCTTTATCCCCGTGATGCACTGCAGTTCTTGTATATGGCTGCTGGAGAGTTTGTATAAAATAAAAAAGGGTATTGCCTCATCAAAGGTGAACTTCCTGAAAAAAGAAGTAAGCATTACGTTTATCAATGAGCAGCTTTCTTTGCGGGAAGTAGTTGAACTACTTACCTCCTTAGGTTATGAACCCGCCATTAACCTGAGTAATATTGAGGATGAAATAAAACACAAGGACAGCAAAAAAATTCTGTACCAGATGGGCGTAGCCGGATTCTGTTTTGGCAACATCATGCTCATCAGCTTTCCGGAATATTTCGGATTAGATGCTTTTACACAATCATCCTTTTCTAAACTGTTCGGCTACCTGAACATGGCGCTATCCTTACCTGTATTTCTGTATAGCTCCAGAGACTACTTCATCAATGCATTTAAGGGTTTACGCAAAAAACACATCAGCATTGATGTTCCATTGGCGCTGGGCATACTTGTACTTTTTGTACGCAGTGCCTACGAAGTTATTTCAGAAACAGGCATCGGTTACTTTGATACACATGCCGGACTTGTTTTCTTTTTACTTATCGGCAAGTGGTTTCAGCAAAAAACATTTGATACACTTTCATTTGAGCGTGATTACAAATCATATTTCCCTGTTGCTGTAACTGCTGTTAAAAACGGAGTTGAAGCAACTGTTCCTGTCACCAACCTGAAGGTGGGTGACCGCATCATTATACGCAACAATGAACTTATACCTGCCGATGCTATTCTTTTACAAGGTAGCGCCAGCATTGACTTCAGTTTTGTAACAGGGGAGTCTAACCCGGTGAGTAAAGTAGCAGGTGAAATTATATATGCCGGAGGCCGGCAGGTAGGTAGCACCATTGAACTGGAAATTACCAAAAATGTGTCGCAAAGTTACCTTACACAGTTATGGAACAGTGAGCACTTCAGTAAAGACACACAAAGCCGTATCCAAACATTTCAGCAAACAGTAAGTAAATATTTTACGCTGGCACTTTTGCTTATTGCCACAAGTGCCGGTATATATTGGAGCATAGTTAACCCTGCACTAATCTGGCGTGCTGTAACGGCAGTACTGATTATTGCCTGCCCCTGCGCTTTGGCTTTGTCAAGCCCCTTTGCACTCGGAACTGCCATGCGCATTTTAGGGCGTCACAAATTTTACATCAAATCCCCTGAGGTGGTCGAACAAATTGCTAAAACAAACACCATTGTATTCGACAAAACCGGCACCATTACACAGCCGGATGAAGCGCACATTACTTATATAGGTGATGCTCTTTCACCAAAAACCAGGGAAGCTGTTGCTGCATTAGCCGCTAACTCGGTGCATCCGCTCAGCAAAAAAATAAAGAAACACCTGAATGCACCCTCCAATGAGCAGGTAATAGCTTACGAAGAAATAAACGGAAAGGGTTTGAGCGGCATAATTAACGGGACCACAATAAAACTGGGTTCTTTCGACTTTATATTTCCCGGACAGGATGCCATAAAAATGAGTGCTGAAAACCCTGATTTACTGGCCACCCGCGTTTATATAGAAATAGACGGGCGCGTACCGGGTTTCTTTCAATTACAACATGCATACAGAAATGGTTTGCGCGAGTTAATAGCAGCATTAAAACCACACTATGACCTGCACCTGTTATCAGGCGACAACGAAAGTGAAAAGCATAAACTGGCAGATTTTTTCGGCAACACTACGCAACTCCACTTCAGGCAGTCTCCGTCAAACAAGTTACACTATATTGAACAGCTTCGTGCACAAAACAAGCAGGTGATGATGCTGGGTGACGGGCTGAATGATGCAGGTGCTTTAAAAGCTGCACACACGGGTGTTTCCATTACTGAAAATACCGCCCACTTTTCGCCTTCTTCTGATGTGATTATGGATGCTTGCAAATTCGAAAAAATGTTTAATTTTATACGATTTTCAAAGGATACGGTAAAAGTGATACATATGAGTTTTGTGATTTCGTTAATCTACAACATCATCGGATTGAGTTTTGCCGTTCAGGGCACACTATCTCCGTTAATCGCAGCCATACTGATGCCTTTAAGTTCAGTAACCGTTATCGGGTTCACCACTATTGCTACCACCTTATTCTCTAAACAAAGAAACTTATCATGAGCATAATGTATTTACTTATCGGATGCAGCCTTACGCTGGCGCTCTTTTTTCTGGGAGCTTTTATATGGTCCGTTAAATCAGGTCAGCTGGATGATGATTACACTCCATCTGTACGCATTCTTTTTGACAACAAACCTGCACCACCTGAAAATAGTGAGCATGTTAAAGCCAAGGCCCGAAAAACCTAAACAAAATACAGAAAGTATGACCAAAATCAGGTTTTCTGCTGCCCAATGTCATTTTTGTGTCATAAGCACAACTATAGTTTTGAATCATTAAATACCAGATATAAAAAACACAGCTACTATGCAAGTCGAGAAATTTAATTATGACAACAAGATTGTTCGCAACTTTGCTATTGCGACCATTATTTTTGGTGTGGTTGGTATGCTCGTGGGCTTATTGGCCGCGGTTCAGCTTTACCATCCCGCAGCTAATTTAGGTACACAGTACACGTCATTCGGACGTATACGCCCGTTACACACCAATGCGATCATTTTTGCGTTTGTGGGTAATGCCATATTTATGGGCGTTTACTATTCTCTTCAGAGATTGTGTAAAGCCCGCATGTACAGTGATCTTTTAAGTAAGTTGCACTTTTGGGGGTGGCAGTTAGTTATTCTCTCAGCGGCAATCACGTTACCTTTAGGCTTAAGCAGTTCAAAAGAATATGCTGAACTAGAATGGCCCATTGATATTCTGATTGCTTTAGTGTGGGTGGTTTTTGGTCTTAACATGATTATGACCATTATCAAACGCAGAGAGAAACAAATGTATGTAGCCATTTGGTTTTACATAGCTACGTTTGTTACAGTTGCCGTGTTGCACATTGTGAACTCACTGGCTATTCCGGTAAGTTTATTCAAGAGTTATTCAGTTTATGCGGGCGTTCAGGATGCGCTGGTACAGTGGTGGTACGGTCACAATGCCGTAGCGTTTTTCCTCACCACACCCTTCCTTGGTATGATGTATTATTACCTGCCTAAAGCAGCCAATCGTCCTGTTTATTCTTACAAACTTTCTATACTTCACTTCTGGTCGCTTATATTCTTATACATCTGGGCCGGACCACACCACTTGCTTTACTCTTCTTTGCCTGATTGGGCACAATCATTAGGAGTAGCCTTCTCTATCATGCTCATTGCACCATCATGGGGCGGTATGATTAACGGATTACTTACCCTGCGCGGTGCCTGGGACAGAGTAAGAGATGAGCCTATTTTGAAAATGTTTGCTGTGGGTGTTACTGCATACGGTATGGCCACATTCGAAGGTCCTTTGCTTTCACTGAAAAACGTAAATGCTGTAGCACACTTCACCGATTGGATTGTAGCACACGTGCATGTGGGTGCTTTAGGTTGGAACGGTTTATTAACCTTCGCTATACTTTACTGGATTATTCCACGCATTTACAATACTACTATTTACTCTAAGAGTTTAATGAATGTACACTTCTGGCTGGCTACATTAGGTATTGTGTTCTATGCTATTCCTATGTACTGGTCGGGTTTCACTCAAGGTTTAATGTGGAGAGAATTTACTGAACAAGGTACTCTTCAATACCCTGAATTCCTGAAAATAACCATACAGATTTTACCACTTCATGTATTGCGTTCATTAGGTGGAACACTTTATCTGGCCGGATTCTTTGTTTTGATCTACAACATTGTTAAAACCATTAAACAAGGATCGCTTGTAGCAAACGAACCCGCTGAGGCACCTGCTTTGGAAAAATCTAAACTGTTTGTACCCGGTGAATTTTGGCACACTGTATTGGAAAAGAAACCGGTTACTTTTACCGTTCTGGCCGTTATCATGATTGTTATTGGCGGTGCTGTAGAAATGATTCCAACCTTTACTGTTAAACAAAATATTCCTACCATCAGTTCTGTAAAACCATATTCACCATTAGAATTACAAGGACGTGACATTTACATTCGTGAAGGATGTAATGCCTGCCACACGCAATGGGTTCGCCCGTTCCGGTGGGAAACCGAACGTTATCAGGGTGAATATTCTAAAGCAGGAGAATATGTGTACGACCATCCTTTCTTGTGGGGTTCCAAACGAACCGGTCCTGACTTGCACCGTTTGGGAGCCAAATATCCTGATAGCTGGCACTACTACCACATGATGGACCCTCGTTCCATGTCGCCAGGTTCTATTATGCCTCCTTACCCTTGGCTGGCTGAACAAGACATTGACGTTGCTTCTACTGCACCAAAAATGAAAGCCTTGCGCTCAGTAGGTGTACCGTATACTGATGAAGAAATTAACAATGCACAAGCCAGTATAGATGCACAGGCTACCTCCATCTCAGAGGCATTGAAGAAAGAGAAAATCGCCCTTGACAAAAACAAGGAAATGATAGCACTTATTGCCTACATGCAACGTTTGGGTGCCGACATTAAAAAACAAAATACTGTTTCTAACTAAGTTTAAATTTAACTACACATGAAACAATTTTTATATAATGTAACCGGGGTTGACGGCTATCTTATCTTCTCCATGGTTGTATTCATACTGTTCTTTGTGGGCCTACTGTGGTGGGTCTTCAAAGCTGACAAAACCTACATTAACCGAATGAAAAATTTACCCTTTGACAACAATTAAGCAACAGGTCATGAAAAAAATTTATATCGCAATAGCCTTTCTTGCTGCCTACTCCAACACTTTTGCGCAGGATACCGTAGCACCAGTTGAAACAGATACTACTTTTTACAGTGTACTGCTGGGTATTATCATTGTTTTGAGTGCAGTGCTGCTGATTGTAACGTTTACGTTGCAAAAGGTAGTAAGTGTATTACACATTGAAGCCACAGGCGGAAATTACCCGCAATACGAAGACGATCGCGGATTCTGGGAAAAACTACTTTCACTTAAACCGCTTGCCGCAGAAAAAGAAGTGGAACTTGAGCATGAATATGACGGAATCAAAGAACTGAATAACCCCATTCCGCCATGGTTCAATGTGCTATTTTACGGAACTGTAGTATTCGCCATTATCTACCTCTTTGTTTACCACGTTTTTGATATTGCACCATTACAGGGTAAAGAATATGAAAACCAGGTGGCCGTAGCCGAAAAGCAAAAAAACGACTTCCTTAAAAAAGCCGGAAATCTGGTGGATGAAAACAATGTAAAAGCAATAACCGATCAGAAATTACTTACCGCAGGAGCAGAACTATTTACATCAAAATGTGCCGCCTGTCATGGTCAAAAAGGTGAGGGAACAGTAGGCCCTAATCTGACTGATGAGTATTGGCTGCATGGCGGAACCATCAACGATGTTTTTAAAACCATTAAATACGGTGTACCTGCTAAAGGTATGATTGCCTGGCAAAGCACACTTAACCCCATTGAAATGCAAAATGTGGCCAGCTACATTATGTCACTACAAGGCACTAACCCGGCCGGAGGTAAAGAACCTCAGGGTGAAAAAATGTCTACTGCGGCTGATGCTGTAGTAGCTGACTCTGTGGCTACCGACTCACTTGTGAAATAACTACCTTTGTAGCCCTCTTCATACCGAAGAGGGCTTTTTTTCATCTGCCTGCACGATACAACATGGATACAAATAATACAAATCAATCTGCTGAAGAGTTTTTTCGTGACAGCATAGGTGTAGTTGACAAAAAAACAGGCGACCGTAAATGGATTTATCCTAAAAAACCATCCGGGCCTTTATACAATGGCCGTACTTGGTTCAGCATAGCGTTGATGGCTCTGCTCTTCTCCGGCCCCTTCATTAAAATAAACGGACATCCCATTTTATTGCTGAATATCATTGAACGAAAGTTCATCATTTTCGGCATCCCTTTCTGGCCACAGGATTTACCTTTGTTTGCGTTACTCATGCTCACCTTTGTGGTGTTCATCATTGTATTTACTGTTCTGTTTGGTCGCTTGTGGTGCGGTTGGGCCTGCCCGCAAACCATTTTTATGGAGATGCTGTTCCGCAAAATTGAATACTTAATTGAAGGCGATTTTAAACAACAGCAAAAACTTGATGCACAACCCTGGGACAATGAAAAAATATTTAAAAAGACACTCAAGCACATTCTCTTCTTTATCCTCTCGTTTCTGATTGCGAATACTTTTCTGGCCTACCTTATAGGTATTGATGAATTAAAAAAGCTGGCGTATGATGGACCATCTGCCCATCTCGGTCAGTTTATATCACTCACCATTTTCACATTTGTATTTTACATTGTGTTTGCCAAGTTCAGAGAGATTGTATGTATTGTTATATGCCCGTACGGACGGCTGCAGGGATTGATGCTCGACAAAAACTCCATTGTAGTGGCTTATGATGATGTGCGTGGAGAACCCAGAGGATTTATCAAAAAGAACTCTGCCGAACTTAAGGGCGACTGCGTAGATTGTCACCGTTGCGTGCAGGTATGTCCCACAGGAATTGACATCAGAAACGGAACACAACTGGAGTGCATCAACTGCACCGCCTGTATTGATGAGTGCAACGATGTGATGACGAAAATTCATAAGCCCAAAGGACTTATTCGTTATGCTTCACAGGCACAGATATCCAGCGGCATTACTAAACGTTTTTCGTTTCGCAGTTCTGCGTATACTGTTATTTTAGTGATACTCATGTCGGCCCTTACTTACCTGTTGGCTACCCGCAGTGATGTGGAAGCAACAGTATTACGTACACCCGGCCTAACCTATCAGGCACAACCCGGTGAAAAAGTCAGTAACATGTACAACTTTGAAGTGGTTAACAAAACTTTTCACGACCAGCAAATTGAACTCAAAGTAGTGGAGCCGTCTAACGCAGCCATCCGCATGGTGAACAATTCATCACTCAACTCTACACTTAAAGAAGACGACATCATCAGCGGTTCTTTCTTTATTGAAATACCTGAAAAAGATATTGTAAAAAATAACAATGAGGTACACATTCAGGTATTCAGTAACGGTAAACTTATGGATGATATTAAGACTAACTTTGTAGGACCTGTTTCACAATAAAAATACACCACATGAAATTTAACTGGGGTCATAAGCTTGTTTTCTTCGGAGTTTGTTTTATGCTTTTTGTAATGGGCATGGTGTTTTACATGACGCAGAAAAAAAACGAACTGGTTGATGAAAACTATTACGAGAAAGGCATTCGTTTTCAGGAAGAGTTGAACAAATTCAACGCCACAGAAGGCAAAGACATTGACTTTACATATGCGACTGCTACCGCTGAGATTCAGTTTAAAATTCCCACTCCATCCACCGCAGTTAAAGTACAACTGTATCGCCCGTCAGATTCCAAACTTGATCAAAACATGGAGGTAACCACTGATGCCGATGGCAAAGCAATGCTATCAACCTCCGCTATGGCCAAAGGTTTGTGGCAGGTAAAACTTGAATGGGCAGCTAACAACTCCATAGTTACGTTTGAAAAAGCGATAACCGTGCAATGATTTTTTATACTGCTTTCTTAACCGGATTGCTCGGAAGTTTTCATTGTGTGGGTATGTGTGGCCCTATCGCATTAGCACTTCCTGTAACAGGTAGCAGTATGACACAAAAATTCATCAGCCGTATTTTATACAACCTGGGACGTATTGTTACCTATGCGGTATTAGGTTTTTTATTAGGTAGTTTTGGCAAAGGTTTACAATTAGCCGGGTTGCAGCAAAGTATCAGCATAGTTGCAGGAATACTGATTATTCTGTTGGCTGTTTTTAGCAGCAGGTGGATAGAAAAATTTGTGGGCAATCCTTTTAAATGGTTGAGTGGCGAAAAACTTAAGCAGCTGTTTAACCAACGCACTTACTCCTCTCTTTTTCTCATCGGCCTGCTCAACGGGCTGCTGCCCTGCGGTTTTGTTTACATTGGTTTGTTGGGCAGTGTGGCTACTCAAGATGCCTGGCAAGGTGCTTTATTTATGGCTCTGTTTGGTGCAGGCACAACCCCGCTTATGTTTACTGTTTCCATCGCAGGTCAGTTTTTATCTGCAGGTGTAAGAAGTCGCATCAATAAATTTGTACCCGTAGTTGCTGTACTCATCGGCTGTCTTTTTATCATCCGGGGTATGGGGTTGGGTATCCCCTACCTGAGTCCGAAAATATCATCTGATCATAAGGTGGTTAAAGATTGCTGCCGTAAATAACCCACAACACTTGTTTTTCATATTACTATGTAACATTTTGCGGTGTGAAACTGCAAGACGAAGTTTTTTGGATAGCGCTTACTATGATTCCGGGAGTTGGCCCGGTAATGGCTAAGCACCTGGTGAGCTACTGCGGAAGTGCAGAAGAAGTATTTCGTCAGAAAAAAACCAAGTTGATGCGCATTCCCGGTATCGGGGAAAAAACAGCTGAGTCCATTGCTGCGTTCCATGATTTCAGTGAGGCAGAACAGGAAATTGTATTTGCGCAAAAACACAAAATAAAAATTCTGCCTTATGTACACACTGACTATCCTGAGCGATTAAAAAACTGCGAAGATGGTCCTGTAGTGTTGTACCACTTGGGAGAAACAAATTTGAATGCGGCAAGAATACTCGCCATAGTGGGCACCCGAAAAAACACCGATTACGGAAGAGCATTTACCGAACAACTACTGAATGAACTTCAAAACAGCGGTTGTTTAATTGTAAGCGGCATGGCCTATGGCATTGACATTATTGCACACAAAGCTGCGCTGCAAAACAACCTGCCCACAGTAGGTGTAATGGCTCACGGACTGCATACGCTTTATCCTTCGGCACATAAAAGTACGGCCAAGAAGATGATAGAAAATGGCGGTGGTCTGCTCACTGAATTTCGCAGCACTCAAAATACCGACAAAGAAAATTTCCCTAAAAGAAACCGCATTGTAGCCGGCATGTGTGATGCTACCGTTGTGATAGAAACTGCTTTTAAAGGTGGTGCCATAATAACTGCTGAGTTGGCCAATGATTACAACCGCGATGTATTTGCTGTTCCGGGCCGCGCCAATGATACCATGTCGGAAGGGTGTAACCAGCTCATCCGAAAAAACAAAGCCGCTCTTATTCAATCTGGTGCCGACCTATTGGAAATGATGGGCTGGCAACCTGCCAACAATAAACGCACCGCTAAAACTAGTATGCTCCTTAACCTTACTATAGAAGAACAATCCATAGTGAATCTTTTTAACGGGCAACCCAAACTGGGCATTGATGAAATAAGCATGAGACTGGAATCAGATAGTGGCACTGTGGCACTCACCTTGCTTGATATGGAATTCAAAGGGATTATACGTTCTTTGCCCGGCAAGTATTACCAACTCTCCTCCACATGAAAAAATCCCTTTACTTTTCGTTGCTGCTGCTCACAGTTATCGTTTGCAGTTCAGCCAATGTAGCCCCACCGACTCCCAGCAAAACACCGGCTAAACCGCGCAACGTGATATTGATGATTGGTGACGGCATGGGCTTGGCTCAGATTTGTGCCGGCTTTGTAGCCAACGGAGGTTACCTCAACTTTGAACGGTTTAAACACATTGGTTTTAGCAGAACCAACTCGGCCGATGATTATATTACCGATAGCGCGGCAGGTGCCACAGCTCTTTCAACCGGTAAAAAAACTTATAATAAAGCCGTGGGCGTAGATGCAGATTCACTGCCGGCTAAAACTATTCTGGAATACGCAGAAGAAAATCAATATGCCACCGGCATGGTAGTTACCTGCCCTGTAACACACGCTACACCGGCCTCATTTATTGCTCACCAACCATCACGCAGCATGGATGAAGCCATTGCACTCGATTTTCTGAAAACCGATATTGATGTGTTTATTGGAGGCGGGCAGAACTTTTTTGATAAAAGAACGGATGGCAAAAACCTGCTGAATGACTTACGTAAAAACGGGTACCAGGTAGCCACCGATTTAAAATCAATTTACGCTGTTCAAAGCGGAAAGCTGGCCGGTTTTATGGCAGAAAAAGATCCGCTACCGGTAAACAAAGGACGCGATACCAGCTTTTTGAAAGATGCCTCTATGCATGCCATAAAATTACTTCAGCCCAACAAAAACGGTTTTTTTCTGATGATAGAAGGCTCTCAGATTGATTGGGGCGGACACAATAACGACATCGATTATATTATGGCCGAGATGTTGGACTTTGACAGAACATTGGCTGCTGTACTGGATTTTGCAGCCAAAGACGGGAATACGTTGGTGATAGTTACAGCAGATCATGAAACAGGCGGTTTGTCTCTGAACTCAGGCACTTCTTACCGCAAGAAACATGTAGAAGCAGCCTTTACTACCAAAAGCCACACGGGAATAATGGTACCTGTTTTTGCATTCGGACCGGGTGCAGAAGAGTTTTCAGGCATTTACCAGAACACCGAAATTTTTTATAAAATGATGAATTACTACGGTTTCCGAAAGTAATTTACATTCCGTTTTACTGCGTAATAAAAATTTATATATTTGCACCCCTTTAATGGCGAGGTAGCTCAGATGGTTAGAGCGCAGGATTCATAACCCTGAGGTCACGGGTTCGACTCCCGTCCTCGCTACTCCCAAAGCCGCTTTATGCGGCTTTTTTTATGCCCATTTAGCCTAAGCCAAAAATTATACATCTGATTTACAGCCACATAAATTCCTCATTCGAATAATTGTTTCTGCGTGCAACTATTTCACGGCACAACCTATCTACCTCTACAATCTAACCAGCCTATGCCCCAAATAAAGAAGTACTACAGCTACGTTCTAGTGGCTATTACCTGCGCCACCGGAGGATTTGCAGTATCAGGTATTTTCAAGAACAAACCAACGCAAAAGAAAGAGGCAGTTGTACAAACCACAACTGTTTCGGCTGAAGAAAACAATGCGTTTTCCTTAATAAACAAGAGTTTAAACAGCTCCTATCAAAACGAAGGCATACGGGAATTGGAACCATTTTCCAGCCTTATTGAAGATTACATCACAAAAGCCAAACAAAAAAATCCGGAGATACTGATATCCTACTACTTCAGAGATCTTGATAATGGAATTTGGATAGGTATAAACGAAAAAGAAGAATTTGCTCCGGCCAGTCTGTTCAAATTGCCCCTGATGATGGCCATATTAAAAGAGGCAGAAAGTAATCCTGCCATATTATCAGCCACGTACCAGTATTTCACTAAAGATTTTGCAGGTTTAGATAAAGGTGACGATGGGTATGAAAAAAAGGATGGCAGTTTTTACTCACTGGATGAACTGCTACGACAAATGATTGTATACTCTGACAATGAAGCCGCACTCATTCTGCTTAAATATATTGGCGATGATAAACTGCAGGCTGTTGAAAAATTTCTCAGCCAATCAGTTCCTGAAAATGGTAAACCCAACACCAATTTTATTAAGGTTAAAAATTATGCTTCTATCTTCAGGGTGCTGTATAACTGCACTTTCCTGAACAAAGAAATGTCACTTAAAGCCCTAAACTATCTGTCGCAGTCGCAGTACAAAAATGGTATTCGAAAAAGCATACCTGCTGAAATACCCATTGCACATAAATACGGCATAAGGGATGTTGAACTTAACGGCACTAAAATTAAAGGGCATCAGCTCCACCACTTCGGAATAGTGTATTACCCAAACAAGCCCTTCACCATTGGCATAATGACCCGAGGCAAAAACCAGCAGGTGAGTGATGAGATTATCTCAGACCTGGCTCGCATTACCTACACTGAAGTTAACCGGCAAATGCAGCAAAAATCAACGGCACGTATAGTACCTTAATTGCAGTTGCCTTGGAAACTACCTCTTTATAAAGCATATTTGCAGTAGGTGAAACAAATGACTCTAAAAGGTTGTCTGTTTAAAAAATCAGGTCAGGTTTGAAAAATATCGCTTTCTTATTTATAAGTTTTCTGGTTTTCGTACAAACCGGAAAGGCTCAGGATGATGTAAAAGGTTCCTTTGAGGGTGGGCTTCATTCAGGCATTACACAGTTTTACGGTGATGTGAATTCGCGCATTTTCAGTTGGAAACAAAAAGGGATGTATTACGGACTCCATGCACGTTACAACTACAACTCCAAATTCTCAGGAAGGTTTGCCCTCACGGTTGGCAATGTGAAAAGCGATGACGCGCTTTCCAAATCAGTTTTTCAACGAAATAGAAATATCAATTTTCGAACTACCATTACCGAGTTAGGCTTTACCGGAGAATACAACATATTCGGCTACAGCTCAGGCAGCAAAAGAAAATATCCCGGTTTGGAAAAGATTCGTTTCAGCCCATATGTATTTACGGGTTTTAACTTCTATTTCTTTTCTCCCAAATCAGAAGTAGGTGGCAAATACTACAACGTTAAAAATCTGGATACTGAGTTGGGTAAAAGTTACAAAACCTTTAACTTATCAATACCTGTTGGCGCAGGGGTAAAGTTTAGCCCCATTAACCTTTGGACCATTGGCTTTGAAGTAGGAATGCGTAAGACCTTTACTGATTTCCTGGACGGTGTGGGCGGCTATTATGCCGATTACAATACGGTATTAAATGATCAGGGAGAAATTGCTGCCATTTTGAGTGACCCATCGCGTTTGCTGGGTAATACCTCCCAAAAAGCAGGCCCAAGAGGCAACCCGGCCAGTAAAGATTGGTACCTTTTTATGGGCTTTTCCATAACTAAGAAGCTGTATTTCAAGAACTACTAAATAAATTTGGGTAGCAGTTTTTGATATTCAGGTGAATACCCCTACCTTTGCCGTCCATTTAACCATAAAATAAATAAAAACATGTTCGCAATCGTAGAAATTGCCGGCCAACAGTTTAAAGTTGAAAAAGACCAGACTTTGTTTGTACATCGTTTACAAAACGAAGAAGGCGCCAGCGTTGAGTTCGATAAAGTACTGTTGGTAGACAACAGCGGAAAAGTAAAAGTAGGCATGCCTACCGTTGACGGAGCTAAGGTGCAAGCCACAGTGCTTACCCACCTGAAAGGCGACAAAGTCATCGTTTTCAAAAAGAAACGCAGAAAAGGATACAAGAAGAAAAACGGTCACCGTCAATTCTTCACCAAAATCCAGATTTCAAATATTGTAGGATAATTTAATAGAAAAGGAATAATACAATGGCACATAAAAAAGGGGTCGGTAGTTCCAAAAACGGACGCGAATCACACAGTAAACGCCTTGGTGTAAAATTATTTGGCGGACAGTTTGCCAAAGCCGGCAATATCATTATCAGACAGCGTGGTACCAAGCACCACCCGGGTGATAACGTAGGTATTGGCAGAGACCATACCTTGTTTGCACTTACTGATGGTAAGGTAGTATTCAAAAAAGGACGCGATGATCGCTCTTTTGTTTCTATACAGCCTATAGCAGCTCAAGCTTAATTTTAAGTTCAAAAACTTATATTTTGAAAACCCCGCATTGCGGGGTTTTCTGTTTTTACCCTGCAATGTTTCAAAAGAATAACTATATATTTGTTTTACATTAATTAAGACTTCATGAGAAAATTCGTCATTTGTTTATTTATAGCTATCGGAGTGGTGATAGTATTGGAATCATTTAACACAACTCCATTTGGCAAACGTGACGGCACTGAACCCGGCTATACTGGCTCACCCGGTGACAGCTTAAAAAACTGCACTGCCTGCCACGGTGGTACTCCGCTCAATGTAGAAGGCTGGATTACATCCACCGTTCCGGCTACGGGTTTCGTACCCGGACAACGTTATACCATCACAGCTACCAATACTGAAGTGGGCGGTACACGTTTCGGCTTTTCTATTTCCCCGCAAGCTCCAAACGGAGATTTATTAGGTACTATGATTATTACGGATACCGTAGCTACTAAATTGGTGGGTAATGACAAATATGCTACCTACAGAACTGGTGGTGTTGATGGTGTTGATTCCAAAACATGGACCTTTGACTGGATTGCTCCGGCAGCCAATGTAAATGAGGTAATATTTTATGGCGCATTCAACTCAAACTTTGAAGGCCACAAGGAAGGAGATCAAACCTACCTGAGCCAACTGCGATTGAGAAGAGAAGGCACATTAAGTACTGATAAGATTACTTCTGCAACAACTTTCACCATCAGCCCGAACCCTGTGGCTGATTATCTTACCATAAGCACCATTGCTGCTGAAAAAGTTCAAAAGGTAACAGTAGTGAACATGAATGGCCAAACCGTATTATCTGTTGAGAATCCTGACGGAAACCAAGTGGATGTTTCAGATCTGACCAAGGGAATTTATCACGTGTTAATCTCTTCTGATAAGGGCCATTCGCAGGTGAGTAAACTGGTGAAATTATAATCCCCTACTACAACGAACTTCGTTCAGGATAACCTCCTGTATATTTTACCCTACTCTTTGCTGTAACATACCGGCAAACGCTGCCAGCATATTTTTAGATTCTTCAGCAGCTCTAACACTGTTGAGGTGCTGATGGGCTAAATCTAAATGCTTCTTCATTTCTGCTTCTGCCTGCGCTTTTACATCCAGTTGATTAAATATGTCCAAGACAGCCGTTACTTTTTCTGATTCATTAAACGAATTTTGGTTGAGCCAGTGATGCAGCATGGTTTTCTGTTCACCCTGCGACTGTTCTAATGCTTTAATCAACAAGTACGTTTTTTTATTGGCGATAATATCACCGCCCTTTTGTTTACCCACTTCAGCTGTTTCGCCAAAAGCATCCAGAATATCATCTTGTAACTGAAACGCTATACCAATGTGTTTACCGAAATCATACAAATGCCTTGCATCATCTTCGCTACTACCGGCTACATAAGCGCCCAACTTTAAAGAACACGCCAGTAACACAGCTGTTTTAAGCTCAATCATGTGCAGGTACTCTTTTACACTTACCTTAACTGCTGTTTCAAAATTCATGTCGATTTGTTGTCCCTCGCACACTTCTGCTGCCGTTGTCAAAAAAAGTGGCAGGCAGCGTTTTAATGTTTCACCATCAAGGTGCTGAAACATTTCCATACTTTTAATCATCATCAAATCTCCCGACAAGATTGCAGTATCAGGGTTCCACTTGATGTGTACTGTAGGTTGACCTCTGCGAATAGGCGCCTTGTCCATAATATCATCATGCACCAGAGTGAAATTGTGAAATACCTCAACTGCAACAGCTACTGGCAAGGCTTTTTCTGTATCACCACCGAATAATTTACACCCCATGAGCGTCAATACCGGACGAACGCGTTTGCCCCCCAGTTGCATCATGTAATTAATCGGATCATACAGTTGTGCGGGCCGACCGGTAAACGGATGTTGTTGTATATAGGAATTAACTGTGCTGAGAAGTTCTTTGTATAGCTCCATTAAGAAGGATTATTTTACCAATTGAAAATCGATGGTGCGTTTAACCAAATCGGTTTTGATTACTTTTACTTTTACTTTATCGCCTAACTGATAGCGGATTTTTTTCTTCTTTCCCACTACCATCATGTTAGCTTCGTCATACACATAATAGTCATCCTGCAAAGAGGCTAAACGTATCATGCCTTCACATTTGTTGTCTTCCAACTCTACATAAATACCCCACTCGGTAACTCCTGAAATAATTCCGGGGAAAATCTGTCCCAATGAATCGTTCAGGTACTCCACCTGCTTGTAGCGTATGGAAGCCCGTTCCGCCTCTGCCGCTTTTTGTTCCATATCACTGCTGTGCTTACAATTCGCTTCCAGTTTGGTAGCTGATGCATTCGCACCATGCTCCAGATAAGATTGTAACTCGCGGTGGGTCATTAAATCGGGGTAACGTCTGATGGGTGATGTAAAGTGAGAATAGTAATCAAACGCTAAACCGTAGTGACTTGTTTTTTTTGTGGAGTAATAGGCTTTCGCCATGGTGCGAATAGCCATTTGTTGCAAAAGATTTTGCTCGGGTTTACCCTCAGCTTCATCCAGCAAACTGTTGAGTGATTTAGCAATGGATTTATCTGATTGCACATTGATACGGTAGCCAAATCGTCCGGCAATTAAACCAAACTGACTCAGCTTATCAATGTTGGGCGCTTCATGCACACGGTACACGCAGGTACGCTTGTGCTTGCCCATCAATTCTGCCACTTTGCGGTTGGCCAGCAACATAAAATCTTCAATAAGTTTATGCGCATCTTTACGTACTTTGGTATACACACCTGTCGGGTGACCATTTTCATCCAATTTGAATTTCACCTCTTGTGTTTCAAATGATATGGCTCCTTCTTTGAAACGTTGCTTACGGAAAACATGTGCTATACGATTTAACAGCAACAGCTCTTCACTAAACTCTCCCTTGCCGTTTTCCAGAATTTCCTGTACCTCTTCATACGCAAAGCGTCTGTCGGAATGAATAACAGTTTTGCCAAACCACTCGCTGTGTACGTGTGCCTTTTCATCTATCACAAACACGGCTGAAAAACACAATTTATCTTCTTTGGGTCGCAGCGAACATACTCCGTTTGACAATTTCTCGGGCAACATGGGAACAACTCTATCTACCAGATAAATGGAGGTTCCGCGGTTGTATGCCTCATCATCCAATTGTGTTCCAGGCCTCACGTAATGACTCACATCTGCAATGTGTACGCCTATTTCCCATAAACCATTTTCCATAGGTTGAACAGAAATGGCATCGTCAAAGTCTTTTGCATCTTCAGGGTCTATGGTAAACGTAAGTACGTTTCTGAAATCTTTTCTGTTCTTAATTTCTGCCTCCGGAACAATCTCCGGAATTTTTTCTGCCTCACGTTCCACTTGCTCAGGAAATTTAAGCGGAAAACCAAACTCGGCAATGATGGCATTCATCTCTACCTCGTTGTTACCCGGCTTTCCTAAAACCTGAATAATTTCACCGAATGGATTATTGAAATCTTCGGGCCAATCTGTAATACGTGCAATGGCCTTATATCCGTTTTGAACTCCGTTCAGTTTTTCATTGGGAATGTACAAATCCACGTGCATGTGTCTGTCGTCAGGAACCAAAAAAGCAAAGCCTGCTTTACGTTCCACTACACCCACAAACTCGGTGCGGGCACGTTCCAGAATTTCGACTACCTCACCTGCTGAGCGACCGTCTTTGCGGGCGGCAAAAAGACAAACCCGCACCTTATCTTTATGTAAGGCCCGGTTTAAATCTGCCGGAGCAATGAACACATCGTTATCATCGCCTTCCTGTATCAGGTAAGCGGAACCGCGTGAATTAACATCCAATACACCCTCCACAAAACGATCAAACGAAACTAACTTGTACCTGCCCGGACCAATCAGTTTAATTTTTCCAATGCCAACTAATTTATTTAGTGCCTTATCAATCAGAATGCGTCCTTTTTCATCACGCATACCCAAAACAGATGCTACCTGCTTTGCATTAAATTCTTTTTTACCATTCTTAATAAATATATCAAGTATGGTTTCTGACAAAGAAGAAGAAGGGTTGGATTTTTTAGCCAATTGAGTAAACTTTGTGGCAAGATAAAGTTTTGCCTCCAAAATAAACACGATGTTTTATCCCTCATCCGTGCACAATTGCTTCTGATGAAAATTTAGAGCTATATTAGCCCATGCGAAAAAAACTGCTGCTATTTTTATTCCTCGCCATCCGGCTTTCGGCCTCTAGTCAGGATAGTACAACCTACCGTATTTTACCTATATCCATTAGCGTTTTTAACAACCAAACCACCTTACCCGTGGGCATGAAACTGGGTATGTCGGAGTCTCCTGTTCATCCGGGAATCAGCGTAGGCACATCTTATTTGTGGCAGGAGAAAAGTAGGCATTTACTGCAACAAACAGCTACTTTAGGTTATTATTACCACCGCTATTCACAACACGGCATTCAATTGTATACTGAACTACAGTACCGTTACACCCGTTTTAAATGGTTACAACCCGAAGCCGGTGCAGGCTTGGGCTACTTACATGCCATCAGCGATTTGGAACAGTTTAAACTGAACAGTAACGGAGAATACGAAAAGAAAAAGAACTTTGGTCGCCCGCAGATAATGGTGAGTACACATATCGGGTTGTTTATTCCTCTCCAAAAAAAGACATCCAATTCAACTTGCACTATGTGCCGAAACTCGGCCACGCATACTGTACAAAACGGTGTTTTTGTGCGCTACCAGTTTTGGCTACAGGCTCCCTTTGTCAAAAATTATGTCCCTATGTTACCCAACACGGCTTTGCATATAGGTTACTGTACCTCATTAAAAATGAAACGTAAAACAGGAGGTAAAAAATGATTCCATTCAAAAATCTACTTCTTGTTCTTTTAACTGTTGTATTGTTTTGCTGCCAAACCGATAGTGTAAAGCATACCGTACAGTGTTATGACAACCGGGCTGATAGCAGTAACAGTCACCCCAAAGCCGCAGCATTAACCTACCTGATGACCACGTATGTAAAAAAAGGATTACCGGGCATGGCAATGCTGGTGCATGATGATAACGGCACCTGGGTAGGCAGCGCAGGCAAGGCCGACATTGGTAAAAACATCAACTTTGAACCCTGTCATGTATCCAAAGCAGCCAGTATCACTAAACTTTTTGTGGGCACACTTACCATGAAACTGGTAGAAGAAGGAGCCTTACAACTTGACGAAAAAATCAGTAAGTGGATACCGGGCAAATACCTCAACAACATTAAGAACGCGAATGAGGCCACTTTGCGGCAACTGCTCAACCACAGCAGCGGTATTTATGATGTGATTAAGGATGATGGCTTTTATTTGTCAGTACTAAATAACCCCAATAAAAACTGGACACCTGATGAATTACTTGAGTTTGTGTACAATAAAGATGCGGTGTTTCCCTGCGGCTCTCAGTACAAATACAGCAACACCAATACTTTATTGGTGAGCATGGCCATTGAATATGCCACCGGCAGAAAACACAGCCAATTGTTGCATGAAAAAATACTAACTCCTTTAAGCTTACGCAATACCTTCTACCACTACCACGACCCGTTGCCTTCCAGCACTGCACAAGGTTATTTTGACTTATACAACAACGGAAGCATAGTGAATGTATCCAATTACATTACCGGCAGCGGTAACGGATATGGCGGCTTACACTCCAATGTATTTGACCTCTATACTTTTCTTGATGCACTGTTGGTTAAGAAAACGATTTTACAACCCGCTACACTTACTGAGATAACCACCATGAGCGGGTACGATGATAACCGCGGCTACGGACAAGGCTGTCTGGAAGACTTTGGAGAAAAGGGCCCGGGCAATACAGGCATTGGCCATACGGGTCGTGATTTGGGTTACAGTTGCGACTTATTCTACTTTAAAAAGAACAACACCATTATGTGTTTTCTGATTAACTACGGCACTGATGGAAACAGCAACCTTAAAAACGTATTTAGAGAATTCGAGAGTAGCTTGGTTGATGTGGTGTTACAATAACTCCTTTACGATTGATAAAGAAAGGGATTCCGAAACACTTACTTTCTGCCTGTACAAAGCTTCATTTATATACTACAACCATTTTTCCAAAAAGTTTTTTATGCATTCCCGAGCTATTCCCACTGGTCTTTGTCATTAATAAATTGATTGATTTTGTAAAGTCCGATTGTTGAAAGCATACCAAATTTCATTGATGGAGAGAATGGTTTTGCATCTATTTGCCCACAATCAGCAAGGCAAAAGTAAATTTTACCTACAACTTTGTCTTCCGAGTTGTAAAGTCGAATAAAATATTCAGCTTCATTAAGGCCCCAAGTTGTTTCACCCCAATCAAAATTTGCTGTATCGTTACAGAACTTTAGAAAATAGTCAACTTGATTTTGTCTAAGTGTCTTGCCAGTAAAAACACTAATAATTGGAATATTTTTGAATAGTTTTATTTTAGAAACTTGTTGTCGAGGGAATATGTATTCAGTGTCTGCAAAATGTTGTTTGTAAACTTGAGCGAGGTCAAAATTATCAACGTTCGAACGCCAGTTGAAAATTTCCTTTTGCTGCTCGGTTAGGTCGTTATAGTTACTTTGAAAATAGTCTTGGTCGTCTGCCCAATACCAAAGTATTGTAAAAGCGAATAGGCAAGCTGCAACCAATAATATTTTCAGAAATCGTTTCATTAGTTTTTCAATTGTCCGAATAGATTGTGATAGAAGTAAAAAACTAAAGCTACAGTCAAAGGTGAACCTGCAAGCAAAAAAACAATTGTCGGTATAAAGTTCTGCTCAATCAGATATCTTGCTTTAAACCATATTATTGTCAAAACGATTGTCGCTAAAACTGAAAGAAAAAAGGTCGAAATCAATACTCCATAGTTGTCGTCATATTCTAGAAATTGGGCAGAATAAAGTTGTTGCCAAATAAAAATTGCCAACAAAAACAATGCTGTCACATAAATGATTTTAATTGTCTGTTGTGTTATCATAGCATTACGTATTAACTCTTTACTAATAATCTTCTTCCCCCTTCAGTGCTTTGTGGTAATCCGGTGCCTGCAAGAGGTGTGTCTTTGTTGCATCATTCCTGATGCGCAAAAACATGGCCCGGTAATACTCCCGCGTAACGGAATCAAAATGAAGAATATTTTTGCGCGATTGATAGGCCTGTATCTGATTGACAACAACTAAAACTACCAGTAAGTAAAACATCATTTTCTTTAACTTCTGATAGTCGGTAAGTTTTGTTAATGTGGCGCCCAATAACAAAGCCATCAACGGATAACTGTCAATCATTGGTCGCAAACCAAATCCTGCTCCGTACCACCAGCACCAAAAACTGGAAACAATGTAGAAATTAACCGGCACAAATATCAAAACCGCAAACCAAGCGTCTTTCAGCTGTCTGCGCAAAAAGAAGATGCCGGCTAATGCCAATAACATTATCGGGGTATACAACAACCAACCTTTACGGTAACTGAATAAGGCGTCCCAAAAATGCGGCTGATTAAAATAAAATTTCCCGAGGAAACCATACGTGTAGTAGTACCATTGGCCGGTTTGAACTTTCCAGTACAGCAACTGAGGAAACCATACCAAAGCAATGCCTACCAACAAAAGCAACAATAACCTGATAGTTTTCAAAAAAAGATTCATGCGGTGAATAAGCTCGCTCGCATTAGTTACCCCCCATAAAACAAAAATCAAGGCTACTACTGAATTGGTGGGACGAATAAGCGAAATAAACCCGAACAGCACACCCAAAGCAAAACTATTTTTAACACCGGGAGATTTGTGCCATTGAATGGTGCCGTACAAAAACAAGGCAAACAACATATAACTGGGCACGTGTGTAACCAGCGCTTCTGAAGTGACGAAGTAAAAAAGATTAGTACCCCAGTTGACCAAAAGCAGGCAAATGGCTGTTGTGGTATCGGTAAAATACAAACGAAGAATTTTACGTAAATACCAATTGCCGATGAATGCATAAATTAACGTACCCAATAACAGAAAAAAGTAATATGGGGCTGAGAACCCATTGGCCTCATATCCCGTTAAGTTGGCCACCACATGCCCCATCAGAAAAAAAGGTGTTTCCAATAAAGCCAATCCCATGCTCATGCGCACAACAGTCTTTCCCAGAGGCCCCACGTAACTGTAATTAAAGCCCGAACCTAAAAACTCCAACTGTTCCCGTGCAAAATCTAAATCATAATTGTGGTACACAAACGTGGCCGGCAAATACAGGTAATACTCCCAGGCATCCCACTCCAGCACCACTTCCTTTTTCCATGTAGAAAAATTAAAGAATACCATCAAGTAAACCAGTGTAATGATGGCCATGGCCCAACCCGAGTACGTTATTTTTTCTATGCGTGTTTGATTCAACATATTTTTATTCCTCGCCTGTAAGCGCTCCTTGTTCATAATCCGGGACATCGAGTTTCGATGTATCCAAAGAACGCCCCAACATCACATCCCAATAAAATTCCTCCGACATGCTATCCCAGTGAATCAGTCCGTCCCGATACAACTTTTGCTGTTTTATATTAAGCCATATGCAGCCTGCAACAAACAACACTAACATACTTTGAAGTATTTTTTTTGACGACACAGCTGCAAATACTGCTGCCATAGGAATTGCCAATAACCCGTAATACTCTATAATGGGCCTGCAGCCAAAGCTTCCGCCATACCACCAGCACCAAAAACTGAACATCACGTATACCGCTAAAATAAATGTAACAGCCACCGAAGCAAAAAATTGTTTGTACTTTTTGTACAACAAAGGAATGCCTGTCAATGCCAGAATCATTACGGGAGTGTAAAGCAGCCAACCTTTGCGATAACTGAACAGGCCATCTGCAATGCGGGGACGCAAAAAGAAAAACGAGCCTTTTTCTCCGTATGAATAAAACAACCAGTTACCTGTTTGCCGATGCCAATAAAGTAATTGAGGAAGAAAGACGAGTAATGCCAAAACTCCGAAAAGCAATAAGAACCTGGGCGAACCAAGCAATCTTTTTACTTTGCCTGCCAGTGCTGAAAACGATTGCACATCATACAACACAAAGAAAAAAAGTATCAGGCAATTAGTCGGGCGGATAAGTGTTATCATACCCCACACTAACCCCAAAGCCAGCATATTCAAAACAGATTCTTTCTTATGAAAGGCTACAGTAAAATGCATAAAAAGCAACGCCAGAAAAAAACTGATGGCGTGCGACATCAGCGCATCGTATGTGGCGTAATTCATCAGGTTAGTGGCAGCACCAACAGTAATCAGTGTGAGCGCCACAACCCTATCGTTAAAATGCTGAAGCAATAGTTTTCTTAACAGCAGCAACCCCAGCAGGCTGTATACAATACCACTCAGCCACATCATCTTGTAATAAGGCGGACTATACCCATCTGCCGGAAAATCACTGTTCAAGGCCCATGTATGTCCGGCCAGAAAAAAAGGAACATTCATCAGTGCCACACCCATCGTCATTCGAAAAACCGGTTTGCCCTTAGCTGAAATAAAATGTTTAAACCTCTCGCCATACAGCTCTTTATCCTGCTTTACTATAGCCAAATCCGCATCACCATAAATTAAAAATGTGGGGAGGTAAGCATAATAATCGCTTTGATCCCAGGTAATGGGGGCCTTCACCATCCAGGAGCGCAAGGAGTTATATCTTATGTAATACAAAGCCGCAATGGCCAGCACTGCCAGCAACGACAAACGTCCTAAAGATGCAGACGGTCTGTATTCGCTTGACTGAAGAGCTTTGTCGTTCATAGCCTCAATTATAAAACTTTCTTTGCATTGGAGGAATAGCTTCGGGTAAAATTAAGTAATTTTGGCCCGTTATGGCAGTACAAAAACCCAGCATCCCCAGTGGAACAAGAGACTTTGGCCCGGTTCAGGTGCAGAAAAGAAAACACATACTCAACACCCTTGAACAGGTATTTCGCGCCCACGGCTACATGCCGCTGGAAACTCCTGCTATGGAGAACCTTAGTTCACTGGAGGGAAAGTATGGAGAAGAAGGTGATAAATTGCTGTTCAGAATAATTGAAAGTGGAGAGTACATTACAAATGCTTACAATCATATTACTACAAAACAATTCATTTTAACAAAATTTCTTAAGGAAATAACTATAGGCATCTTTGATACTAGTTCTAAATGGACTGACTTATCAGAAACAGATGCGAAAGAATATGACAAGCTACAGAGCTATCTGAAAAATAATTTTGATTTTATAACACAGCGCATATCAAGTCGAGAAGCATCGTTTCAAAACTTGCTTTCTGCTAACAAACCTTTTTATAAGAAATTTGAATCTAAAATTGAAGATATTGCATTATACCTCTGTAACTTATATCGCAATACTCCTGATAGTATACTTGAAATAGCAAACGAGAATACACCCTATTTAGATTACTTAATAAATGAATTTGTCATTAAATCATTTAACAAGTTTTTAATTCTGGAATCGAAAGAACTAAAAAAAGAGTTTTCGCAAAAAGGCCTCCGCTACGACCTCACCGTTCCATTTGCCCGTTACGTTGTAATGAACCGCAATGACATTACCTTACCTTTTAAACGTTACCAGATGCAACCCGTGTGGCGGGCTGACAGGCCACAGAAAGGACGCTACCGGGAGTTTTGGCAATGTGATGCCGATGTGGTGGGCAGCGATTCTTTACTCAACGAAGCCGATTTGATTCTGATTTACCTGGAAGCATTTAAAAAACTGGGACTGGATGTTGTGGTGCGCTTAAACAACCGCAAAATTTTAGAAGGTATGGCTGCTTTACACGGTGAACGCTCCCGCTTCATTGAGTTTGCTACCATCATTGATAAGCTGGATAAAATAGGATACGATAAGGTGATGGAAGAATTGCATGCCTCGGGTTTTGCTATTCAGGCGCTCACTGCTTCTGAAAAAATATTCTCCATACGAACAGATGAATTTCCTAACCCTTACCACAACCCCATTGTACTGGGTGCATTGCAGGATTTGGGCAATGACTTTGAAAAATACAACATCGATTTTGGCTTAAAAGGCATTGAAGAGTTGGCCAAAGTATACCACATGATTCCGCAGGAGTGGCAGGCACAGGTAATGATTGACCCGTTGTTGGCACGTGGCCTCTCCTATTACACCGGTTGCATTGTAGAAGTAGTGGCCAATGAAGGCACACTCAAAAGCAGCATAGGTGGTGGTGGTCGTTACGATAACCTTACGGGTGTATTTGGTTTGCAGGGTGTATCGGGAGTGGGTATTTCTTTTGGCCTCGATCGCATTTACGATATTCTTGAAGAACTGAAACGTTATCCGGAAGAAGTAAACCAACCCACGCACACCAAAGTATTGTTCTGTTGTTTTGATGAGGCATCTCAACTATACGCAACTGAAGCATTGAATAAAGTACGCCAGGCGGGTATACCTGCTGAAGTATATCCTGATCTGAAAAAAATAGGCAAACAACTGGATTATGCGAATGCATTAAAAATCCCTTTTGCCATTATGATTGGTGAAAATGAACGCAGCAGCGGAATACTCTCATTCAAAGACCTGAACAGCGGTACACAGGAATCACTCACACTGGAAACCATCATCGAAAAACTCAAAGGGTAGTTTGCACCGGGGCCACAAACAATAACCACATTTATGAGCACATTTGAAATTGACCATTCGCTTACCATAGACAACATCGCTCATTTACTGGAGCAAAATACATCCATAAAATTATCTGCTGCGGCTACACAGCGCATTGAAAAATGCCACCACTACCTGCAGCAAAAAATCGAAAAAGCAACCGACCCTATTTACGGAGTGAATACCGGATTCGGTGCTTTGTGTAATACGGGCATTTCGAATGAAAAACTTTCGACCCTGCAGGAAAATCTTTTACGCTCGCATGCCTGCGGAACCGGACAAGAAGTACCTCAGCACATAGTAAAAATTATGCTGCTGCTCAAAATACAATCCTTATCGTATGGTCATTCAGGTGTACAAACGGCAACAGTAGAATTACTCACGCAGTTTTATAACCACGCTATATTACCGGTAGTTTACGAACAAGGTTCTCTGGGTGCTTCAGGTGATTTGGCTCCTTTGGCTCATTTGTGTTTACCGCTTATTGGCGAAGGAGAGGTATGGTACAAAGGTGAAAAAACAACTGCAAGCAAAGCATTAACATCTGCCGGACTTAGCCCTGTTCAATTGCGAGCCAAAGAAGGTTTAGCACTTATCAACGGCACTCAATTTATGGCTGCCTATGGCGTGTGGTGTTTACTCGAAGCAAAAAAACTCAGCAATAAGGCTGATGAAATAGCGGCACTTTCCATTGATGCTTTTGACGGAAGAATAGATCCTTTTCACGAAGCCCTGCATCGCATTCGCGCACACAACGGACAAATAGCAACCGCCAAACGCATCAAAGATTTACTTGCCGGAAGTGAGATTAATGCACAACCCAAAACCGCTGTACAAGATCCGTATGCATTCCGTTGCATTCCGCAGGTACACGGTGCAAGTAAGGATGCCATCAGCTATGTACATTCTGTTTTTGAAACGGAAATTAATAGTGTTACCGATAATCCGAATGTGTTTCCTGATGAAGATTTAATTTTATCAGGGGGCAACTTTCACGGACAACCGTTAGCCATTACGCTCGACTTTTTAGCCATCGCCTTAGCTGAACTCGGCAGTATTTCAGAGCGTAGAACGTATCAGTTGATTTCGGGTCAGCGCCAACTGCCTGCTTTCCTAACTCCTAATCCGGGCCTGCATTCCGGACTGATGATTCCGCAATACACAGCGGCCTCCATTGTTAGCCAGAACAAACAATTGTGTACCCCTGCCTCAGTTGACAGTATTGTAAGCAGCAACGGACAAGAAGATCATGTAAGCATGGGTGCCAATGCAGCTACTAAATGTTTGCGTGTGGTGAATAACCTGCGCACCATTCTCGCCATTGAATTGCTGAATGCTACGCAGGCATTGGAATTCCGCAGACCATTGAAAACATCACCATACCTGGAAGAGTTTGTTCTGAATTACAGAAAACATGTTTCTTTTGTTGAACATGACCGAAAACTATATGAAGACATTCATGCTTCTGAAAAATTTCTTAAAATCTAAATTGAGAGTAACAGGAAATATTTTTGCTGTTTCTATTGCTTTGTTCTGTTCCTGTTCAAATATGGAACCAGTAACAGATAGAACTAAAAAAGAGAATTTAGAATTTCCACAAGCAGATACACTTGCACTTGGAAATGACTCTTTTGATTTAGCTGTAAGATATGGGAGGGCTTTACTACTTAACACTGCATTTTATATTGGCCCCCGCGGACAGAACGGGCAATACACCGGCAACAAATTAAACTGCACCAACTGCCACCAGCAAGCGGGAACAAAGCCTTACTCCTTCAATCTTATGCGTTCACATGATGTTTATCCTCAATACAGGGCTCGTGAAGGCAAAGTACTTTCGTTAGCAGACAGAGTTAACAACTGCATAATGCGCCCACATAATGGAAAACCATTACCTCACAGCAGCAAAGAAATGATTGCAATTCTGTCTTACCTGAAGTGGATTAAC
The DNA here is from genome assembly GCA_041675505.1 of Bacteroidia bacterium. Taxonomy (GTDB): domain Bacteria; phylum Bacteroidota; class Bacteroidia; order UKL13-3; family UKL13-3; genus JAGPCK01. The sequence continues at coordinate 91,453 of JBAYTR010000013.1, forward strand.
TCTTTTATACCCGACTCTGCAGTTGCAGGTGAAAAGAATCTGACTGTCGTTTTCCCTGAGCGAGCAGCTAATCCCCAAAAAGGGGAAATCTTGTATGCCCAACACTGCTCCTCATGCCATGGTAAAAGCGGAGAAGGAATATCAGACAGTGCAAACATTGCTTTTTTATATCCTGCATTATGGGGGCCTCAATCGTACCAATCAGGCTCAAGTATGCACCGTGTAATTAAAATGGCACAGTGGTTAAAGGCCAATATGCCATACGGTATAAGTTCAGCACAAAAACCACTATTAACTGATGAAGAATATTTTGATATTGCAGCCTTCATAAACGATGACCGTATTCATTTGCGGCCGGGTACAAAAAACTTTGACTACCCCATAGCTGTGGAAAAAGCAATTGATTATGCCATACCTCCCTTTGCCGATACATTTAGCATAGCTCAGCACAAGTTCGGGCCTTACACACCCATTCTGGAATATTGGAAGAAAAAAGGATTAAGGGCAACCTATTAATTTGAAGCTATTATACGTTGGCTCGCTCTTCCGGCTGTTTTACTTCGAACAACAATTTTCTGCTTTCTTTTTATAACCGATTTTGGTAAGCCGAAACGCGAACTGGAGCCTGCTAACAGGCTAACAGTATGTAACAACTTTTCATTCTTTTCACCTTTAAGTAAAAAGATTTCATATTCATCCGGTTCCGACCCTTCATTAGAGAGAAGCAAATGTCCACCTTCCTTCAAAGTTGCAGTAAAATAACACGGGTACAATGAGGATATATAGTGTGCACTGAAACTGCCGGCCTTACTCCATTGAGCCGAGCTATCTGCCCTACGCTCAGTAAGGCACTCCCAAACAATCTTTTTGTCTCTGTTCACCTCAAAATGTCTGTTCCACACACCTTGTGCTATAAGATAATTGCCGTTAGGTACTTCTTCCACAGAACCTGTTTTAGCACAGAAATTCTCCTCAGGCAAAGCAAAGTTGAACTTATACTCCCATAACAATTGGGGAGGGTTTACAGCTTTTGGTGATGAAAACAACTGTATCGAACTTACCGTACCTCTGCGGCTGCGATTGCCATTATTAAACAAGAGTACTTCTCCTGCTGATGTAAAAGACGCAGCATGTTGAACCTCAAAGTTAGCTTGAGGAAATGCAGGTACTGATGAACTGATATTTTTTCCGATAACGTAACGTGGTACACCGCTTTTTCTGTTTACACAAATGATTGAACTAATGTCACGACAAGAAATAAGAAAATCTTCATTCTTATTTCCGATAGCGATGGAATTTATATGAAAACTACCTGCAGAATCACAAGCGGGGTTATAGGGACGTTCGCTCCAAAAACGAACAATGTCTTTTTTGTAATCAACCTCAGCAACTATATCCTCTGAACTCATGGGATTAAGACTATCCTTTCGCGTCATTAACAATAAGTAATTGCCTCCGGATACAAACCCAACCTGGTGATGAAAGTTTCCGATGTATTGATTCTTCCATTGAATTTGTTTAGTCTTCCATAAATAATCTCCCTCCAGATTACATTCAGCAACAAAATCTGAAACAAAGGTAATTCGTCCGTTAGGGTTTACTCTGAAATGACGCACTGCATCAACTATAGACGGATGGCAAAGAACTGTTTCCCCTTTCCTGTTTATGATTATTCCATAATCAAGGCAAATAAGGCCATCTGTAGCATCAACAGAATCATAGACTGTAATCGTATTTTTTAAATTGTTAGAAGTGACCGATGCTTTTGTCGAAAAACTCCACACCGTTAATTGTGACAGATTTTTACCCGCTGCTGTTGCTTGTACACTGCATCTGTATGTTTGCCCGAAATCTAATAACTCCTTTACAAGATGAGCTACAGTAGAATCAGAAGCTACATAAATTACTTTCATATCTGACTCTCGGATAATATTAATATGATACACATCTGCCCCTTTTACTTCGGGATACTCTAACATAACTTGCCGAAATGGAATAACAGCTCCGGGCAAAGGTAATTGTGCCCGCAAAGATTGAATAAAGACTAATAATAAAAGTGCGAGTAAATATTTCATACCACAAAAGTAACTTTTATTTTACTTTGAAAATATGCTGAGTCAGGTGAATTGAACTGCACCTGACTCAGCAGAAACAACTACTTCAGCCTAACCGGAAAAGTAATATCAATATCCGACTCAGCAGAAGGACTCGCTGTTTTTGGCACACCATCGTAATGACTTAATACCACATTCAGCGTGCCCTGTACGGGTGCACCTGCTGTGGTATTTAGTTGTAACTCCAAGCCCACGGGCAAATTATTTAAATCTATGTCTGTGCGCGTTATTGCAATCCTTCCGGTGAGATTACTGCTTAGCGTATAAAAAAACTGATGCGACTCCGCCTCTTCTTTTATTTCTGTTGAAATATCATCAACGGGTGATTTGGTCTCATCCAATACTGATACAACTGCATTATATGTTTTTGACGTATCAAGCAACAACGTATCAATAACAGGAGCCAAAGCCCCGGGGCCATCTGCGTCTTTCCACTGTATAGTAAATGTATTGTTGGAATCTGATGCATCTGTTAAGGTTAACTTTACTGTGGTGATTAACTCCTGCGGATTGATGGGCGTGGGATTGGATGGGTCCTTATCCTTGTCTTTACAGGAATAGAAAAAACTGCTGATAACAATTACTGAAAAAAATATGGATGTTGTTTTTAAAATGTGATTCATGTTATTTTTTGTTTTGAGGTTGATAAATAGTAAAAGGAATTTGCACACTTAGCACAATGTTTCTACCGGGTTCATTCGTGTAATACCTGAACCGGCTTAAGTAATCCCGATAAGAAGTATTCAAAATATTGTGTGCGGCTATTTTGAAATTAATTTCCTGCTTACCGGCTAAGAATGTGGTTCGCCAGGCGAGCGAATGTAGCGCATACCCGTCAGGCGGAGTCATATAGTCTTCTCCTTTAGGTACACGATTTTGTTTGGCTACCACTACCGTTTGCCATTCCAGCTGACTTTCTTTAATTCGTTTCCATAACACCGGAAGAAGGTAACTTACCCGCACATTTCCTCTGTTAGCCGGCATCAAAATAAGCGGCTTGTTTGCACTTTCATTTTGCGCATACAGGTAAGTTATGCCGGCAGTGAGCTGCCAGTTTTTGTGCGGAGCATAAGTACCACTTAACTCTGCTCCACTTAATCGTGCGTTGGTTTGTGTATAGCGCCACGTAGGGAAACTTCCTCTGATGGTAACCGTAACCTGCGTATCGGGTTGCTGATAAATAAAGTTACCGATGTAGTTGCTATACACGCCTGCCCTCAGGTTCCATCGTTCACGGGTAAACTGAATACCTGCATCGGTGTTCCATGATTTTTCAGGTTTCAAATTCGTGTTACCTGTTTCATAGGTTGCTGTGCCGCCATGCAATCCGTTACTGTATAATTCATTCACTGCCGGTGGACGCCAGGCCGAGGCTATATTCATATCGGCTTTCACATATTCTGAAATATGGTACTCGCCACCCAACACTACCGTAAGGTTTTGCCAGGTATGGGGTGTTTGTGTTATCACCTTATTGATGTTTTGATACACCTCCATCCAACGCCAGTCGTATCGTAAACCACCCTCCACTTGCCAGCGTGATTTACTCCACTTCTCTACGACATAAACCCCTGCAGTTCGGGCAATAAAATTCGGAATGAGAAAACGTTCACCTGAAGCATAGTTGCCTTGATTCATGTAACTGAAACCTGTTTTGCCTGTAAAATTGCGTAGGCGTTTATGCTCCAACTTTAACTCTGCTGTTTGTGTGGTTAGTGTTAACTCATAACCCGGGCGTTGCAATGCACGTAAGGAATCGCTGTATATATAATGTGCATCGTATTCTTTGCGGTCGTTTACCTGTTGAGCCAGTTGTAAGGATACGCGCCCTATTTTTTTCAGGTTATGCATCAGCTTAATGCTGCCTATTTCATGCAGCACTTCCTGCTTTGGATTACCAATGTGAAAGGTGAAAGGTTTAGTGTAAAATGGTTCTTCAGCAGTAATCGCCCGCAGCAAATCTTCTTTGTTGCCTATGTGTGAACCACGCAAAATGCCCAACTTAGTAGCAAAGCGACTGTAATATACCTGCACACTACTATTGGTATTTCGCCATTCTGCTGAAGCAGCGCCATCGTATTCCCTGAAACCTGTATTCGACATCACGTACTCCGGAGTTCTTGAATCTCCTGCTTTACGTAAGCTGCCCTGCACCCACCAACTTACATGTTGCATGCCTTTATGGTGGTGCCCGTCCAATACCAATGAGCCGGCACTTTGTTTATTGTTGGAAAAATAATTTCCCATCAACTCACCTCCTATTCCTTCTGCTGAACGAAACTCACGTGGTTCAATTCGCACCACACCTCCTATAGCTTCAGGGCCATATTCAACTGAACTTGCTCCTTTAATTACCTGCACTTTGCCGGGCATAAAAGGATCAATCTCCGGCCCGTGTTCGCCACCCCACTGTTGCCCTTCCTGACGCACCCCACTATTTACCGTTAAAATACGCTGACTGTGTAAACCGCGAATAACGGGCTTGCTGATGGAAGGCCCGGTTGAAAATGTGGTGACCCCCGGCAACAATTTTAACTGGTCGCTCAGGGTTTGTCCGCGCAAGGCATCCAGTTCTTTTTTGTTAAGCTCTTCTATACGCTGTCCGGTAACCGATGATTTCTCCTCGGCTCTTCGCTCCGTGATTTCTACCTCATGCAGGTGAAACTCCTCTGCACATAAATCAATGCGCAACTCCCGGTTTTGTTTCACATCCACCTTACGCTCGTAAACATGGTAACCGATGTAAGACACCTGCACTGTATAATAACCGGCTTCCACAGAATCAAAGGCCACCTTACCCAGTGCATCTGTTAATGCACTGCGATTTTTTTCTTTGAGCACTACTGTTGCTGCCTCTAAAGGTTGCCTCGAGGTGCTGTCAACCACCACTACCGAAATCTTAAAACGGGATTTGGTACGTTGTGCTGTGACTACCAACGCAGACAATAGAAACAACAGTAGCAAAACTGCTGAGCGATAAAAAAATGTGTACAATAGAAAATTAATTAAGCCACCAACTGGCGGCAATTGAACATACGGTTAAACTGAAGTAGCAACCCAAACAACGGGCGGGCCTCGACTGCGGCTATCTGCAATAAACGTATGTGCATACGATGGTTCATAAACAGTGTATGCTTCATGAACCGATGCTGTTACTCCCGACCAAAGCCAGGCAGTAAGTGTAAAAAAATCTGTAAAGTGAAAGGTGCAGGAGAAACAACCTGCATGAGTTTGCTCCAGGTGAGCAGTATGCCCGCAATCACCTGCATCATGGTGTTCACAAAAGTGGATATCAAATGTACAACTGTGTTCTTCATCATGCGCCAACAAAGCGTGTTCATGTACCTCGGCTTCGTGCTCATGCCATACGTGCAGCGGCAACCAGGTAATGGTAAACAGTACCAGTAATACTCGGGCAATATGTGCGCTGAAGTGTTGGATATGCGTGATTTAGAATGGCAAAGATAAGAAAAGGTTCAATAAGGGAATGGGGAATTGTTATTGAAAGACCTTGGCACTAAATAAAAAAGCGAGCTAATGCTCGCTTAAATTGTTGTGACCCCGACAGGATTCGAACCTGTGACCTACTACTTAGAAGGCAGTTGCTCTATCCAGCTGAGCTACGGGGTCAAAAATGGAACCGTCTTTAAATTTTAAAAGTTCAAAGCCTAAAGGTGGGAAGAACCCATTTTCTCTAAACTTTGAACTTTTTCCCTTTTTGTCGGGGTGGCAGGATTCGAACCTACGACCTCCACATCCCAAATGTGGCGCGATACCGGGCTACGCTACACCCCGAAAACCCTTCAAATTCTTTGCAGTTTGCTAGTCTGTCAAGTTGCGCACCCGAAGTAAAATGCACATTCCCAATAATATAAACACTGGTGTTTATCGCGGAAAGGGAGGGATTCGAACCCTCGATACGACTAAACATCGTATGTCGGTTTAGCAAACCGGTGGTTTCAGCCACTCACCCACCTTTCCTGATTGGGGATGCGAAGATAGAAATTTCAATCAAAAGAACAAAAAAAGGAACACGAATTCCTGATGTTTATTAATTTTTTTCACAAAAAACTGAAAACCCGATAATTTTTCTAAAATTGCCCTGTTACTTTTTGAACACTTATCCTGTCTATCACTAAAAAATTACACTATGGCTGATAAAGAAAACCTCTTCTATAAATTCAAGGACCTCAAAGTGTTCGGTTCAACAGAATGGTTGGCCAACAACGAAAAGAAATACCGCACGGTTTACGATGAAGCCGAATGTACCTTTATATATTGTGAGCTTTCCTTCTTCAATAAAAAATTTGATGAGGGGGAATGGGAAGTAAAAGTTCAGATAAAATGCTTCAGAGACGATAATACATTGATATGCGACCTGCGTGCCGACCGCAAAATATCCAAAGAAGAGAACATTGTTTACATACGCGAAGGTTGGGGAGTTAAAACACCCGGCTCGTATTGGAAACGCGGCACCTACCGCTGGGAGGCCTATATTGATGGTGAACCTGTAGGCGGAAAAGAGTTTTATGTAGAAAAAGAAGGTATTGTAACTGATTTATCCAACAACTACTTTACACTGAAAGGCGTAAAACTGTATGAAGGCCCTGATGCAAATGTGCCTCACCACCAACGCAAATACCTCAAAACGTTTGACGCCAAAGACACGCGTTACGTATGGGTGGAAGTAACCTGTGAGAATCTGGTTAAAAAACACGAGCACTGGTTGTGTGAATTTTTCTTCAATTTCAGAACCCACAGCGGACAGCTAAAAGGCAGCATTGATAAAATGCAGAAAGTGTTGCAAACTGAAGATGAGTTTCTGTTTACCATTGGCTGGGGCAGCGACCATAAAGGCACCTGGGGCAACGACCTGTACTCGGTTGACATTGTTTTTATGGATCACATTATTGCCACCGTTCCCTTTGAAGTGGGTGATTTAACTACCGATGCCGGAGATGAGGATTTGCCTATTGTAACTACCACCAAAGCTAAGCCGGCCACAACTGAGCGTTTTAAAAACGAGCCCGAAAGTGTGGAAGATGTGATGAAGGAACTGGAAGAACTCATCGGGTTGGAAAGCATCAAGACCAAAATAAAAGAGTACACCAATTACCTCAACTTCATCCGCCTTAGAAAAGATAAAGGCTTTGAAGACGAAGATAAACTCAACCTGCACGCTGTATTTACCGGCAACCCAGGCACTGGGAAAACTACTGTGGCCAAAATGCTGGGTAAAATTTACAAGAAGTTGGGCATGCTGAGCAAAGGCCACGTGCATGAAGTTGACCGAAGTGATTTGGTGGCTGAATTCATCGGGCAAACCGCACCTAAAACCAAAGAGGCCATTAAAAAGGCAAAGGGCGGCATACTCTTTATTGATGAAGCCTATGCTTTAGCCCGCAAAAATGACGACTCGAAAGATTTCGGTAAAGAGGTAATTGAAATTCTGCTTAAGGAAATGAGTGACGGAGACGGTGATATTGCTGTAATAGTTGCCGGATATCCCGAAGAGATGGACACTTTTCTCACCTCTAACCCGGGTATGAAATCACGCTTTAATATGTACTATGAATTTCCTGATTACACCCCGCAGGAATTAATGCTCATTGCTGAATTCAGTTGCAAAAAACGTGGTGTAAATTTTAATGAGGAATCTAAAACCGCTTTGTACAAAAGGTTGGTAGAAGCCTACCGCGAACGCGACAACTCTTTCGGCAACGCGCGTTACGTGAACTCGCTTATTGATGAAGCAAAGATGAACATGGGCTTGCGTGTAATGCAAAGTGTTGACCCCACGCAGTTGAGTAAAGAAGAACTCTCCACCCTTACTGATGCGGATATTGAAAAAATATTCGGAGCCAAACGCAAAATGGCTGCAGATATACCGGTGGATGAAGAGTTACTGAAGGCTGCGCTCAACTCACTGCACAGCATGATAGGCCTGGAAAGTGTAAAAAATGAAATAGATGAACTGGTAAAACTTGTTCGCTTTTACCGCGAAATAGGCAAAGATGTTCGTCAGACTTTTTCGTTACACACTGTATTTACCGGCAACCCTGGCACAGGTAAAACTACTGTGGCCCGTGTTTTGGCTCAAATCTATAAAGCTCTGGGCATTTTGGAGCGTGGTAATTTGGTGGAGTGCGATCGCCAAGCTCTGGTTGGCGGTTTTATTGGTCAAACGGCCATTAAAACCAACGAAGTATTGGAACGCGCTATGGGTGGTGTGTTGTTTATTGACGAGGCTTACTCTTTAACGGAGGGTGGAGAAAATGACTATGGAAGAGAGGCCATCGAAACCATCCTGAAAAGGATGGAAGACCGCAGAGGAGAGTTTGTAGTAATTGCGGCCGGCTACACCGATAACATGAAACGTTTTCTTGAATCGAACCCCGGCTTAAAATCACGTTTTGATAAGGAACTGCATTTTGATGATTACAATGCAACTCAGTTGTATGATATAGCGGTGAAAATGATGGCTGATAACAACATCAAACCCGATAAAGAAGCAGCCAAATTCCTGAAAGCATTTTTGATTGAATTGCATGCCAATAAAGACAAGTTTTTTGGCAATGCACGCTCTGTTCGCAAAGTGGTAGAAGAAGCCATTAAAAACCAGCACTTGCGATTAGCCAAACTGGATCCGGGAAAACGTGCTTCTGAAATGATTAAGTCACTAACCCTTGCTGATGTGAATGAATTTAAGGTAGACAAATCAAAAGGCAACCAGAAACCGGGCATTGGTTTTACTGTGCATTCATAGTATATCATCATCGTGAAAGGGAAAGGGCTCATCAGTGTACTGGTGTTTATTATCAGCATACTCTTGTTTGAACTATTGAGCAACAGAATTTCAGCTTACATCCTGCACCTTAAAGAAGGTATGAGTCCTTACCGTGCAACACTTATAGGCATGGCGGTAATTGTTTTTGTTTTATTCCCTGCTTACAAATGGTTAGACGGAATTGTAAAACGTATTGCTCAAAAACTACTGAGCGCAGGTAAAAATATAGGCGGCAGAATTACCGGAATAAGTCTGATATTTTTCACCTCGCTTTTTGCTCTTTACCTGATTTACCTCAACGTATGGTACAACATTGCTTTCAGCGATGCTATTAAACACATTACTGTTTTCGTGCTGAATCTGGTAAGCTGAATTTACCTTCTGCTATAAGCAACCTGAGTTTTAATACAGCTGCAACAGTAAGGCTATCGAGTACCTCGCCTTTCTCCACCAATTCATACAACTCGTTAAAGTGTAGTTTACGAATCTGCAGTTGTTCGGTTTCTTCAGGTTCAGGTTTTTCTTGCGTAAGTTGAGTAGCGAGAAAAATGTACGCCAACTCATCTGTGGCTGAATTGCTGAGGTACATTTGCTGAATAAGTTCCCATTTGTCTGCTACCAATCCGGCTTCTTCCAAAAGTTCACGTTGTGCCGATACAACCGGTTCAACATCTATATCACCCCCGCCTTCAGGAATCTCCCAGCTGTACTGCGCTATCGGATAACGGTATTGTCCCACTATCCAGGTGTAACCTTCTTCATCAATGGGTAAAATACCAATGGCCAGTTTTTGAAAATGTACCACAGAGTAAGTACCGGGATTTCCCACCGGATTTAAAACCTCATGGTGATTTACCTGTATCCAAGGTGACTCATACGCCACACGTTCACTCAACAATGTCCAGGGGTTATCGGTTGGGTTTTTCATTATTTGTTTTGTTCGCGAATACCAAATTTACTGAACAGGTAACGTTCGTATGCTTTTCGGATAGCAAAATAAAAATCATAATCACTGCTGCCTAACACAAAGTCATTACTGAATCCGCAGAATCTTTTAAAATCCGGAATATCGGCATAGTCCATACCCGTTAAATCGTGTACCAAATCATCATTAAAACGTTTTCTTACCACGCGCTCTGTTTCCATGCGCAGGTACATTTCTTCAAACTTAATCATCTCCTTACCTTTGCGCGTAAACGGCATCAATAAAGCCGAGAGGCCACCCACCAGCGCCAACCCACCTGTTGTGCTTAATGTGGGTTTTACAGTGTAGCTTTTAATTTGTCCCTCAAAAAAATTCTTATCCGTTTTACCTGCGTCCACAGGCCGAACAGCCATTACCACAGCCGATCGAAGTTTAACCACCAGAGGTTTTAAGTAGATGCGTAAAAAAAGTTCACTCCCTTTTTTGTTATGAAGGAGATTACTAATCGGGATGATTTGCGTTTCAAAACCGGTGTAAGTAACCAATATGGTGTCGCTGGGTTTTACATACAAAACAAAACGACCATACGCATCGGTTATAGTACCGCCCTCCGACTTTTTAATAATAACGTAGGCCGATGCAAGCGGTTGAAGACTATCCTGTTGATATACCTTTCCGCTAAACTGCAAACGCTCTTCCTCGTCTTGTGCCAAAGCCACCAACGTAAGAAGAAAGCAACAGAAAAATAAAAAAATGCGCGGCATATTCAAGGACAAAAATACGATTTTCAACTCAGCAAAAACCGGAAAGATTTAAAACGCAAAGCCCACATGTATATTGCCCCAACGGTGATCAGTGCCTCCTTTAAACTGATGCGTTACATAATCTCCCCGAACTTCCACAAAAAGATTGCGCAAGGAAAAACCAAGCGCGGCATGGGTGTTCCAGAGCTGACGTGTAACATCCTGACTGGCCAGTGTGTACTGGTTTTGCTTCTGTTTAATCAATCCTCCTTCCATAGTACCGTCAAACCCTACTAACTTTAACTCCTGCCCCACCCTTATATAGATTTGATATCCTGTTATGCGTTTGTAGTTCACATTGCGTCTAGTAGTAGGGCCTATACTGCGCAGGTAAGGGTCAAACAAACCCAATCGCACAAAACCTCCCACTGAACCATTAATCTGCAAAGTGCCTATATTGCCCTCTGCTGAGACAAATCCTTCAAATCTGCGCGGCACTTCTGCCAACAAATAATCAATGCGTGTAAAGTAATTCGCCACAAAAGAATTGCTCAACTGTTTGTCCCATCCCTTTGGCGGATTATTGGGCGGAATTAAATGCCCCAGCGATTGAATTTGTTTCCCCAAAGCCGTATTGCCCATCACCCCACCGGCAACTTCGCTGGTTAACCGGTATTTATCACTCGGGTTGTTGCTTATGCCTGAAAGACCAATAAGCATATACGAAGCATAGGGCCTGTCGTTGATAATGATACCCGTATCCTCCAGATCGCGCGGGGTGTAAAGGTTGGACAACAAATATATTCCTTGATAATAATCCGTTTTGGGGCCTGAGGTTTTAAGGTTAAGCCAACGCAAAGGCGTACTTTTCAGAAAATCATTGTACGTAAAAATACGCGTGCCGTGGGTAAAGTATTTGTCTGTTTTAAAGAAGACATCGTTAGCAAAATCAAATCCCGCTACGGTTTCATCGGCTCTGTTCATGAATACCGCACGCTGAGCCTCGCAATGGCTCACCAATTGAAAGATAAAAACCAATAAGCAGAACTTTCTCACCTGTCGTGCAATATATAACAGCCGTAGCAAAAATGCATCTCTTCATCGGTTATGCTGTGATAAATGAAATCTGCATCCTATTTTGCAATCCGTTAAAATTAATTGCCTTTAATATGAAAATGAAACAAATTCTTCTTTTGCTGCTTATGGCTGTATCTACAGCCTCCTTTGCACAAAAGAAACAAAAAGCTGCTCCGGCCAACTGGTTTAACCTAGACCCTAAAAAAAACAAGGTGATGGGTGTAAGTACAGAACGGGCTTACGAAGAGCTACTCAAAAACAAAAAATCAACTACCGTTATTGTAGCGGTTATTGATGGCGGTACGGATATTTACCACGAAGACTTAAAAGAAGTACTTTGGGTAAACACAAAAGAAGTAGCCGGCAACGGAGTGGATGATGATAAAAACGGTTATGTAGATGACATATACGGATGGAATTACATTGGTGGCAGCGACCCCATGAACAACGTAAATGAAGACACCTACGAACTCACCCGTTTGTATGCCAAATACTACAACAAATATGGCAGTGTAAATGAAGAAGAGCTTGCCCCTCAACGCAAAGCAGAGTATACTGAGTACAAACGTTTCAAAGCCCTGTACGAAAAAGAACTATCGAAATACCAAAGCCCTTACATGAGTTACAGCTTTGTATACAAAGGCATTGTTACGCTTACCGAAAGCATGGGCAAAAGCAATCCTACCAAAGCGGAAGTGGAAGCTTTTCAACCGCAAAGCGACATGGAAAAAGCGATGAAAGAACAGGTGCTCAAAATTATCAGCAAAGGGCTAACTGTAGGTCAGGCCAAAGACGAGTTGAAAGGTGCACTGGACTATTTCAGCAAGATGATTAAGTTTCACCTGAATACTGATTTCGACCCGCGCAGAGAGATTGTACAAGATGATTACCTGAACACATCAGATATTAAATACGGCAACAATAACGTAAAAGGCCCCAGTGCCGGACACGGTACACACGTAGCCGGAATTATTGCGGCATCAAGAAACAACAATATAGGAATGAAGGGTGTGGCCGATAATGTACGCATCATGACTTTGCGTGTGGTACCTGACGGTGATGAGCGCGACAAAGACGTTGCCAATGCCATTCGTTATGCTGCCGACAACGGAGCCAAAGTGATTAACATGAGTTTTGGTAAAGCCTATTCATGGAACAAAAAAGTGGTTGACGATGCAGTGAAATATGCTTTGTCAAAAGATGTGTTGCTGGTACATGCCGCAGGTAACGATGCCAAAAACCTGGAAACTTCCAGCAACTTCCCTAACGATTTTTTTGAAGACAGTACCGGCTTTGCTGCCAACTGGATTGAAGTAGGTGCCTCATCGTGGATGAAAAAGAAAAAATTAACCGCCAATTTTTCTAACTACGGTCAAACCCGTGTAGATGTATTTGCTCCCGGAGTTGATATTTATTCTACTGTACCTGACACCAATGCTTATGATGCTTATGACGGTACCAGCATGGCTTCTCCGGTTACTGCGGGTGTGGCTTCCTTACTGCGTTCTTACTATCCCCACTTAACCGCTGTACAGATTAAAGCTATTTTGCTGCAAAGTGTAACTCCAGTAAAACACAAAGTGTATATCCCGGGTTCGAAAAAGAAAATTAAGATGAGTAAACTGTGTGTGAGTGGTGGCGTGGTAAATGCTTACAAAGCCATTCAACTGGCTGAGACATACAAGTAGCCCAAGATAGCCGGGAACAAGAATTTCAGCGCTATTTTAAGCATAAAAAAAGCAGACCAAATAGTCTGCTTTTTTTATGCGCTAATTATCTGAATTAACTCGCTTAAACAGGTAGCCGGTAAACATAATAAGTACCGCACCTCCAAAAGCCAATCCCATATCTTTTTGTGCATCCCAGATATCGCCTTGTGTGCCTAAGTAAGCCACTCCCTGTGCGGGGAAAAATAAATCGGCAACGGCCCATTCTATTAACTCATACATGCCGCTGAACGAAAGTGTAATCTCACAAGGCAGTACCCAGCACACCCACACCGGCCATTGAAAATGATTCATAAAATAATCGCGCATGGGGTAAGCCAGTAAAAACCCGAAACTGAAATGAACAATACGATCGTAGTGATTGCGTTCCCAGTGCAAAGCGTCTTTAAGCCAATAACCAAGCGGGTTCTCTGCATAGGTATACTCTGCACCATAAATATGCAAGAGACCGTAAATAAAGAGTAAGGTATAACTCAAATCACTGAATTTGAATTTGCGGTAACCTAAGCCCAATACCAGCAGTATCAAAACGGTCATGGCATTTTCGGTGTACCAATTAGCTCGGTCTGGAGTTCTGATAAAAGTGATTATCCAGCAAACTGTAAATACAGCCATGAATATTTTGAGCAATACATTATCAGCAAATTGTTTTCGCGTTGGAGACGAGGCAGTAGTTAGCAGCATATTATTTCAGTATTAGAATCCATTCAAAATTTCCGTTCATTACCACCTTTTCCTCATCATTGATTACCTGCACTGCAATGGAGCACAAGGCCCTCTTTTTCACCTGCAGGTCATTTCTCACTGCCGCAACACTCTCCTGCGGAACAATAACTTTTGCTCTTACCCGTCCTTTGGCCGGCAGTTTAAATTTCACCTCCGATGTGCGCAACATGGGAATTACGTGTTCTGCTAAATCAGGAAAAGTATCAAGCAACCATTGGCCGGTGGCAAATTCAGCCAGAGAAAATTGTGCGGCTGCGGCAACTGTTCCCAAATGATTGGTATAATCTGCATGTGCAGGTAAACAAAAGGTGTAGTCTCCTTCGGCTTCCTGCAAACGTATCATTTGCGCAAACGGAATCTGGGTAAGGTTCATGTACAAACTTAAGAAATTTAGTGAGTTTACAATAGGCTACTTTGGATATAGCTGAATGTTCGTTTTGTGATGACACGAACCGAGGCGAAGCATGCAACAGGAGAAGTAAACCTTACTTCTTTTGAATCTGGTCACTCACGTGCCTGATGTAGGCTACTTTATTGTGCGGTAACACATACCCATATCCACGCAGACAGATTTTTTCTTTTTGCTCCGGTAAAGGTTCATGCACGGATTTGCCCGTAACGGCTACCTGCTTATTCACTTCTTCCAACTCCACTCCATCAACCCACATCTTGCCTTTTCCGGTTAAATAAATTCCACACACAATGGTGGTGGCCTCTTCAGGAACATCCAGTACTATTACTCTCTCCTGCCAATCAGCAGTGCCTTTCACCATACGATTATCTGTATTATCAAATGCCAGCAGGTACTGCTCATTCTCCACCCTTACCCACAAACCCGCACCTTCATTTGCTTCGCTGGTTTTTATATAGGCTTTACATCTGATGCGTTTACCTCTGTATTGATCTGCCCGGGTATTTTTCATTATGGTACCAAAATCTGTTGCATCAATATCAGCATCAGACCTACCACGAATGCACAGCACATCATTCCCCTGTTTACCTTCCGCCTTAGCTATGCCTTTTTCATAATAGGATGGCGCATTGCCATCTTCCCAGCCGGAAGCATCGTCAAGTGGCGACAAACTGTGCTCGCAAGAAGTCAACAAGAAAATACCTGCGGCAAAAAATGCAATAAGTTTATTTGTTTTCATACTTGTACTATTAACCTGTGTAAAACGTAAACGTTCTCATGAAAGTACTTGCAAATTAGTAAATATTCTGAATATCAAGGAATAAATCTATTGATTACTGTGCTATCTTAGTGGCACAGTTATTCGGTTGGTGGGTGACACGAACCGAGGCGGAGTGGTTGAAGTTCCTATTTCAGCCTACAAAAACTAAAATGTAGTCGCCCTGATTGTGAGCTTGACTAACGATTGCTTTTAATTCTTTTAAATCGTCTAAAATTTGTCGCCTATTATATGCTTGATCAAGCGAATTGTCATTATGCCAAACTTCTGGATAAATTCCGTTGTCATTTAATTCTGTCGCGTTATACTTTGAATAAATGTCAATCTCTAGAACGGTGTTAAGAAAGTCGTTAAGTTTAGAAATTGTTGTGGTGTCTAAGTATTGAATAAAACGCCCACGTTCATAAAATGCTAATTGCTCCTCAGGTATTAAGCGGTTAAACTCTTGCCCACCCAACAATTGTTTGGGGTTAAATATTTCTCCTATAAGTTCAACTGTTAATGCGTCTTGTCCTTTTGACAAAACATACTCAAGCCCCATAAACGAACCTTGAAATGTTGCATGGCTTTTTGCAGATGTAATGTCAAATTGTTGTTTACTGTCCAGCTTAACTAAGTGTCCAAAAGTGTCTTGTGATATTCTATATAATGTCGCGGATTGGCTCATGGTGTTGGTCGTTCTAAACTGGCTTATACTATTAATTTGTGTAAACGTAAACGTTCTCATGAAAGCACTTGCAAATTAGCAAATATTCTGAACACCAAGGGATAAAACTTTTGATTCCGGTGCTATCTTAGTGGCATAGTTATTCGGTTTGTGATGACACGAACCGAGGCGGAGTCTGGTGTTTGAGAGCCAAATTATTTGTCCACTTGCTTAAAAACATAAATAGTCCAGCCAGAGTTAAGATTGTCCCGTTTGTAATGAATTTGTATTGAAGTCCGAAATGAGAAGTCAAGTCGCCCAGCGAAAAAAATATTGTTCCAATAATTTTATTCTCGTATAGTCCAAGTCGGTTAAGCAATATTGCCATAATAAAAACAATAAGTGCATTTAGCCAAAACATCTTCTTTTTTATTGTCAAGATTAATGAAGCTATAAATGCAAGCAACAATCCAATTAATGAAGATAAATTTATCCAAAGTGAAAAATACGCAAGTCGAGTTGAAAAATTATCCTCTTTGACTAAGTGTTTAAGTCCTTCGTCAAGCCCATATTTATCAACCGATTCAACAATACCTGTGTCGTTGAGCATTGCAAATTGTCTTGCTGCGAGAATTATAAAGAATGTCGCAATAAGATGAACTGTTATTAGTCTCAAATTAATTTTATGCATGAAGTCGTAAAATGCCATTTGTCGTTGTAGTCTGTCTATTGCCGCTAATACGCAAATTAGCGAAAATCCCAACCTATTCCACAAACAAAAAAAGCGACCCTTTTGGGGTCGCTTTCCTATATAAAAAGTAGAAAAATTTACTTCGCTACACTTGCACGAATAATGTTCAATGCGCCACCGGCTTTGAACCACTCGATTTGTTGTTCGTTGTACGTGTGATTTACCTGAATGGTTTCGCTTGAACCATCCTGATGGTTTAACACCAGCTCCAGTTGTTTACCGGGTGCAAAGGTGTTTAATCCGATGATGTCAATCGAATCGTCTTCCAGTATTTTGTTGTAGTCTTCTTTGTTGGCAAAAGTTAAAGCCAGCATACCTTGTTTCTTCAGGTTGGTTTCGTGAATACGGGCAAATGATTTTACCAGTACCGCACGAACACCCAAGTGACGAGGCTCCATAGCAGCGTGCTCACGTGATGAACCTTCACCGTAGTTCTCATCTCCTACCACCAATGAACCTATACCTTGCGCTTTGTACTGACGCTGTACCACCGGTACACCTTCGTATGCTCCGGTCAATTGGTTCTTTACACTATCAGTTTTTTCATTGAAGGCGTTTACTGCACCTATCAATAAGTTGTTGGAAATATTATCTAAGTGACCGCGGTACTTGAGCCATTTACCTGCCATCGAAATATGGTCGGTAGTACATTTTCCTTTGGCTTTAATGAGCAGTTTCAATCCTTTAAGGTCAGTACCTTCCCAGGCTGCAAAAGGATCTAACAATTGCAAACGATCTGAGGTAGGTGAAACAGCTACCTGCACCTGACTTCCGTCAGCAGCGGGAGCTACGAAACCTGCATCTTCCACGGCAAAACCTTGGGTGGGTAATTCGTCACCGTGCGGACCGTCTAATTTTACCTGCTCCCCTTTATCGTTAGTTAAAGTATCGGTTAACGGGTTAAACGTTAAATCTCCGGCAATGGCCATAGCGGTTACCAGTTCAGGTGAGGCTACAAAGGCAAAGGTGTTGGGGTTACCATCGGCACGTTTGGCAAAGTTGCGGTTAAACGAGTGGATGATGGTATTTTTTTCCTGCTTTTCGGCACCCATTCTGTCCCACATTCCAATACATGGTCCGCAGGCATTGGTAAATACTTTTGCGCCAATGGAGTTAAACACGTCTAGGAAACCATCGCGTTTAATGGTGTAACGTATTTGCTCAGAACCCGGGTTAATGCAATATTCCGCTTTAGCGGTTAAGCCTTTTGCAGCTACCTGCTTAGCCAAACTTACGGCACGTGAAATATCCTCGTAGCTGGAGTTGGTACATGAACCGATAAGACCTACTGAAATTTTAGTGGGCCATCCGTTAGCCAAAGCAGCTTCTTTTAATTTAGAAATAGGCGTAGCCAAATCAGGAGTGAACGGACCGTTTACATGCGGCTCCAGTTCTGATAAATTAATTTCAATTACCTGATCGAAATATTGCTCAGGGTTGGCATAACACTCAGGGTCGGCTGTTAAGTGATGTCTGATACCGTCAGCCAGTTCAGCTACATCAGCTCTGCCGGTTGCTTTTAAATAGCGGGCCATGGAATCATCGTAACCAAAGGTGGAGGTAGTGGCACCTATTTCAGCACCCATGTTGCAAATGGTTCCTTTACCTGTGCAGCTCATGCTGGTAGCGCCTTCGCCAAAATATTCCACTACGGCATCGGTACCACCTTTTACAGTAAGTATACCGGCCACTTTTAAGATAACATCTTTAGGAGCGGTCCATCCGTTTAATTTACCGGTTAATTTAATCCCTATTAGTTTAGGCATCTTCAGTTCCCAAGGCAAGCCGGCCATTACATCACAGGCATCAGCTCCACCCACTCCAATGGCAATCATACCCAAACCACCCGCGTTAACGGTGTGCGAATCGGTACCAATCATCATTCCACCGGGGAAGGCGTAATTTTCCAATACCACCTGGTGAATAATACCTGCACCGGGTTTCCAGAAACCTATACCGTATTTGTTCGATACTGAACCTAAGAAATCGAACACTTCTTTACTTTCTTTAGTGGCAAATTCCAAATCCTGCTCGGCACCGTTCTTAGCGGTAATCAGGTGATCACAATGCACGGTAGAAGGAACGGCTACTTTGGGACGACCCGACTGCATAAACTGCAACAACGCCATTTGTGCCGTAGCATCCTGCATCGCTACTCTATCCGGACCAAAGTCCACGTAACTCTTACCTCTTTCGAAACTTTTGGTTGCGTTGCCCTCTGTTAAGTGGCTGTACAAAATTTTCTCGGTTAGGGTCAGGGGTCTGCCTACTGCCTTGCGGGCTGCTGCTATACGTTCATCCATTCGGGCGTAAACAGCCTTAATCATTTCAATATCAAATGCCATAATTAAAAGAATTTTCGGGTGCAAAGGTAGATAAAATACAGGCCAAAAACACCGAATTTTTCAAAGATTTCCAGCACACGAAAACCTGCTTCGGGCGCTGAATTGCAGCAGATTCACTTATTTTTGCAGCGGATTTTTTATGATGAATTACTCGGCCACCTATTCCAACGGACAAGATGCGGGACGATTCCCCTGCAAGGTGCAGTTCCTTCGTTCAGGCATCAGTATCAGCTACACTTCGGCTGAAGGAGAACTGAAAAATGCACTGTGGGAACCGCAGTTGTTGCACCCCAACCTGAACTCAGAAGGTACAAAACACCAACTCACATACGGCAACTTCCCTTACCAAACTCTTCAGGTAACGGACGAAGGATTTCCCGCAGCCTTGCAACAGTTGTACCCTGAACTGCAACTGAAGCCCAACCGGCAGTTTGCGATTATGGCGGTTAACTATCCGCTTTTGCTGGTCGCACTTGCGTTACTTGTGGGTCTGGTGGCTTTGGTGTGGTGGATACTGTTGCCTTATGCCGGCAAAAAAGTAGTGGAGGCCATTCCGGTGGAGTATGAAATTGAATTGGGAGAAACCATGTATGTCTCCGCCATTAAGGAATATGAAGTGAATGTGGAAGCCGGAAAAGCCCTTACCACCTTTATTCACCATTTTGTTGATACCTCTGTTTATCCTGTTAAAGTTGATGTAGTAAAACAAAACGAACTCAATGCTTTTGCTATGCCGGGCGGACACATCATTGTGTACGATTCCATCTTGCGCAGTATGGAAAGTTATGAAGAGTTGGCGGGTTTACTGGCACATGAATACTCGCACGTAGCCTTGCGACATAGCACACGAAACATCGTGAGCCAACTGTCTGTCACGGTTTTGCTCTCGGTAATTTTTGGCGGAAACGATGCGTTGGGTGATTTTGTGTTACACAATGCGGCTCAGTTAAAACAACTGCACTATAGCAGAACACTGGAAGAAGAGGCCGATACACACGGTTTTGCTTTGCTGCGGGAAAAGCACATTTCGCCTGAAGGTATGATTACCTTGTTTGAAAAATTTAAGAAAATTGAACATCAGGCCCCTGAATTTTTCAGCACACACCCGTTGCCCGATACACGCATTACGCACATGAAAGAACAATTGCAAAAAAACAAAACTACCTATAAACAACAGCCCCACTTACAGGAACTGTTTATGCAAATTAAAAAGAGCTTATGAACGAAGAACTGGAAGAGTCGCTAAAATTGCTGCAAACTGAATTGCAGAAAGAAAATATCTCTACCGATATTGAACTCAAAGAACACATTACACACGAGCAATTGCGCGACTGGCTCTCAGCAAAAATAGCCGACTTAATGCAGCATGATTTTCACCGTCTGCTGGCCATATTGTACCGCATTGATGTGCACGAGAATAATGTTAAACGAGTGTTTGATGAATATACCCCACACGAAATTCCTAGTATGATTGCCGAGTTAATGATACAACGCCAACTGCAAAAAGCACGTACCCGCATTGCCTACCGCAAAAAACATGGCGGGGAATGGAAAGCGGAATGAGAGAGGGGAATGGCGTTACAGGAAGTTGATTGCTCTGGCGGGTGTAGCATCCGACAGAACGAAAGTCATCAAATACTTTATTTTATGTAACATATTTTATACATTCGTATTGCAAACTCAAATAAACAGCTTTGTAAAGCGTTAGTTTCTGTGTATAAGAAATGACCTATCATTTGAGTATAGAAAACTAAAAATATTGACGCAAAATAAAGACACTGCGCATACATTTAGTATCTATGCTTGGGTATAGCCTTACCATTACTCGCACTACTATACCACGCTTTTTAAAATAACTATAAGGTCAGGCTTGGTATAGAGTCGGTGAAATATTTATGAAAAAGCTACTTTTATATGTTGGTCTTCTCGCAATGTCTACTATTTCCTCATTTGCTCAAATTGGTTGGACACCTCAAGAAATCACAAGACATTATAGAAACTCTAAGTTCAACAAGTATATGGAACATGGGGGTGGATTTAAGGGATACTGGACAATCGAGCACCAGAAGGGTGACTACTTAATACGTTATCGATTCAATAAAGACGGGATATGCGAAGTTGTTGAAATACACTGCCTAAGCCAAACTTCAGCTAATGAGATATTTAAACTACTAGATAAAGATTATTATTGTGTATTTGAAAGCGATAAAACAATTGAACAAAAAGCATCTGAATGGCAAAAAAACACTACACATGGTGCTAAGATTGCATTTTTATGTTTACCTGATTCTTTCACCTTTTTGCATTGGGTAAGAAATGAAGATGAAACATTTAGATACAATAAGTATGAGATTCCTGATGTTTTCGAAGAGTGGTTAGATGATAGCATAACAGATCCTCGAGAATCTGGACTGTCGGTACCTTTTTACGAACCATCCCACAAGCCAATCGAAATACCGATAGAGGGTCTCCCAGCTCAAAAGAGCGAAACCAAGCAAGAAAAATCTATCAACTATATACAACCTGAGAATGTAATACTAGAGGATTCAAATTCCATTGAATTCAATAATACAGAGATACTAATAATTTCTATAGTATTACTTGCGACTGTTGGCCTAATATTGACATTTAAAAAGCAGCCGTAAATACACTTCTGCATTGTTTTGATGTCCAACAAAACATATAGCTTTATAAACACCTCTAGTACGAATAGCAGATACACTTTTAAGGTTGGCAAGGATACCAACCTTGACTAAATTGTCAGAACCGCAGATGTGCGGGATTAAATGATATTTATGATTTAATCCCTTGTTCTAATTTCTTTTGTAACGTTAATCTTTTGAAGTCAAGCTTAGTATTACCAAAGTTTATCAAGAGTCCGATTTCCATCTTATAGGCTTCTAAATAGTTTAGTGCCTGAGCCAAATGTACCTTCTCCAGCGCACTTAGTGCTTTAAGTTCTACCATTATTTTGCCTTCTACAAAAAAATCAACTCTTCTTCTACCGATTTCTTCGTTTTCATAAAATATCGGCATCTCCATTTCACGCACAAAGGACAACCCTTGTTTACTCATTTCAATAGCTAACGCACGCTGATAAATGACCTCTTGAAAACCATTACCTAATGTGTTGTGCACTTTCATGGCACTACCAATTATCTTTTGAGTAATTTCAGAATGTTTGTATTCTTCCTTTATCATGGCTTATCTTATACTTACCAATATTCAAAACTTACAATACAATCTATCACTAACATCATTCCATCAAATCCATCTGCGGTCCAGACTTTTTAGGGTCAATTTCCTTTCACCAGATTGCCGCTCAAGCGCAACAACTGCACTTCTGATTGTTTGATTTGCAGGATTACCTCAATCATCCTGTTCTCGGAATTGAGCAGATTTTGCTGGGCATTTTTAACTTCCAGTAAATTGGCGGTTCCTATTCTGAACTTGTCCATAGCTACCTCCATAGCCAACTTGGCGGTTACTACATTTTCGCGTTGCAGGGCGAGTAGTTCTTTGTTGCGGGAGTATTGCACATACACCGTATTAAGTTGTGCCTGTACTTCCAACTGTTGTTTCTGATTAAGTAACTCAGCCGAGCGCAGATTGAGTTTAGCATTCTGGTATTGCCGTTTCATGTTAAAACCGGCAAACAGCGGCACACTGGCATTCAGCCCGAAGTTGAGTCCGTTGTTTTGATTTAGTAACAAAAAACCAGCGGTGGTTTTGCTGCGGTTATACGTGTAGCCTGAGTTAAAGTTTAGTGAAGGCATTTGTTGTGCACGTACCAATCTCAAATCTTGCAAGGCCACACTGCGTTGCAGGTCGGTGAGTTTAAGAACACTGTTTTTGATTTGCGCATCTTTAAACAGGTTATCGTAACTGAGTGTGGAATCCACCTCCAATGAATCGGCCACTTTAAAAGTTGTTCTTACCTCACGGGCCAACAACTGGTTCAGTTGTATCTTCGAAGTTTCGAGTGCCTGCTGCAATTGAATCAATAAAGTTTTATCGTTGTTGCGGTCTACTTTTGATTGCAGGTAATCCAGCTTGGAACCTGTACCTACTTCGTACCGGTTGCCTGCCAAACGCACCCGTTCATCCGAAAGTTTTAAGTTTTGTTCATTCACTTTTACCACGTATTGCTGGCGCACTAAATTGTAATAAGCAGTGAGCACTTCCTGCAGAGTTTGTTCCACCTGAATGCGGTAAGCTTGTTCACCTGCGGCATTCAATTGATTTAAACGGGTGCGGTTAATAAACATGCCCATACCGTCAAACAAAGTCCAGCTGAGTTGTACACCGGCATTGGCCGTATTGGTTATAACACCGTTGCGTTCCGTATTTCGGCCGTCAGCTAGTGTTTGGTTAAGTGCAGTATTGCTGCCTCCCAGAGCACCGTTGGCATTCACTTGCGGCAACATACCTGCATTGCCCAAGCTGTTATTATTAGCCGCTACATCTGCTGAGTTGCGCGCCAGTTGAATATCAAAATTATTTTGAAGGGCTAATTTTATTGCTTCCTCAGCCGTGAGTATCTGCGCAAAAGATGAAGTAAGTTTCAGTATTAAAATGAGCAGAAGTAATTTTTTCATTCCTGTGCTCCTTTCTTTTTTCTGCGCGACAAATAAGAATAAACAGCCGGCACCACATACAAGGTTAAGAAGGTAGAGAAAAGTAATCCGCCTACAATGGCAATACCCATGGGCATACGGCTGCTGGCTGCTGCACCAAGTGCTAATGCTATGGGCAGGGCACCTAACGAAGTAGCCAAGCTGGTCATCAATATCGGACGCAAACGTGAAACTGCTGCCGCTGTGGCTGCCTCAGTAGCAGTAAAACCTTCTGCACGTTTGTGGTTGGCAAACTCCACAATCAGAATTCCGTTTTTGGTTACCAGGCCTATGAGCATGATGATACCAATTTGCGAAAAGATGTTGATGGTTTGATCAAAGTACCACAAAGCCAATAAGGCACCGGCAAAAGCCAGCGGCACGGTAATCATAATAATGAACGGATCAATGAAACTTTCAAACTGTGCTGCAAGTACCAAATAAATTAAAACGAGTGCGAGAAGAAATGCGAAGGTGGTATTGGAAGAACTCTCGGCAAAATCTCTGGAAGGACCGGAAAGTTCTGTACTGAACGAATCGTCTAACACTTTATCGGCAATTTCCTGCATGGCCTTTACCCCGTCACCAATGGTTTTGCCCGGAGCTAAACCTGCTGAAACGGTAGCCGATTTATACCTGTTGTAATGATACAACTGTGGCGGACTGGTTTGTTCAGCCACCTGCACCACGTTATCTAATTGTATAAGATTACCTTTCGTATTGCGCACATACATGGAGGTTAAATCCATAGGCTCATCGCGGTTGGCTCTGTCCATTTGCCCGATAACCTGGTACTGCTTACCCTTCATGTTAAAATAATTATAACGCACCCCGCTATAGGCTAGTTGCAGTGTTTGTGCAATATCCATCACTGAAACATCCAGAGCTTTTGCTTTATCGCGGTCAATGGTAATGACCAATTCAGGTTTATTAAATTTAAGGTTGGCATCATTGCCCTGAAACACGGGATGTTTAGCTACCGCTTCCATAAACTGAGGCAGGTATTCGCGCAGTTTTTCAAAATCCTGATTTTGCAGAATAAATTGTACCGGCAAACCAATGCGCGGACCACCGCCTGCACTGATGGTTTGATCCTGTATCACAAATCCTTTTCCTTCCTGCATGCGCCCCACAGCTTTTTGCAACTGTTGTGCAATCTCATTTTGCGAGCGATTACGTTCAGCAGGGTCAACCAACACCACCCGCATAAAGCCCGTATTTACGGCACCACTACCGGTAAATCCGGGAGCAGTTACGGTAAGAATAATCGTTTTCTCCGGAATGGAATCAAGGGCATACCTTGTCATCTTGTTCATGTAGTGATCCATGTACTCGTATGACACCCCTTCAGGTGCTGAAGCCGTTACACGCATTACACTGCGGTCGTCCAAAGGAGACAATTCTGATTTAATTACACTGAACAAAACTCCTATCAAAACAAAAGCAACAATTACGATAACAACGGCCTGCCAGCGTTTAGCCAGAAAACGTTTTAAAGATTTTTCGTACGTATCATTTAGCTTTTGAAAGAATGGTTCTGTCATTTCATAAAACCTGCTGTGCTTTTGCTCTTTGCGCGTCATGAGCACATTGAGCATAGGAGTGAGTGTAAGCGAAACAAAAGCTGAAATAAGCACAGCACCTGCCAGTACTACACCAAATTCACGAAACAGCCTGCCCACAAAACCTTCTAAAAATATAATGGGAAGAAATACAATAGCGAGGGTAATGGAAGTGGACACAACTGCAAAGAAAATTTCATTACTGCCTTTGATAGCTGCTTCCCTAGGAGAGAGTCCTTCTTCAATTTTCTTAAAAATATTTTCTGTGACCACAATACCGTCATCCACAACCAAACCGGTAGCCAGCACAATGGCCAGCATAGTGAGAATATTGATGGAGAATCCCGCCAGGTACATAATAAAAAACGCACCGATAAGCGACACCGGAATATCAATCAACGGACGGAAAGCAATGAGCCAATCTCGGAAGAAGAGGTAAATAATAAGCACCACCAGTAAAAAGGCAATGAGCAAAGTTTCCTGCACTTCTGTAATGGAGCTGCGTATAAACTTCGTATTATCCAGTGCTAAGTCTACCTGCAAATCTTTGGGCTGATCTTTTTTGATTTGCTCCATGCGTTTGTAGAACTCATCGGCAATATCAATGTAGTTGGCTCCGGGCTGAGGCACCACCCCTAAACCAATCATAGGAGTGCCGTTGCCTTTCAGCATGGTCTCTTCATTTTCTGCACCTAAAGCAGCATACCCGATATCACGCAAACGAATAGTTTTATTTCCGTCACTGCGAATGATGAGGTTGTTGAATTCCTCTTCGGTAGAAAATTTCCCTAAGGTGCGTACGGTAAGTTCTGTCGTGTTGCCTACAATTTTTCCTCCGGGCAATTCTACATTCTCTCTGTCTAAGGCTGATTTAATATCGAGCGGAGTTAACCGTAAAGCAGCCAGTCGCGCAGGATCCATCCATATGCGCATGGCATAACGTTTTTGTCCCCACACCTGTATGGTACTCACACCCGGAATGGTTTGCAGTTTTTCAATGAGCACATTTTCTGCATAGTCATTTAATTGCAGCTGGTTGCGCGTATCGCTGCGCACCGTCATGGCAATAATGGCATCTGAATTCGCATCGGCTTTAGCCACCACCGGAGGTGCATCAATATCCTGCGGCAACTGACGAACGGCTTGTGATACTTTATCGCGCACATCGTTGGCAGCTTCTTCCAGATTAGCATCCAGATTAAACTCTACCGTAATTTGTGAAGAGCCCAGGTTACTGGCGGATGAAATGGAACGTATACCGGCAATTCCGTTAATGGCTTTTTCTAAAGGCTCGGTAATTTGTGATTCTATAATTTCAGCACTGGCACCGGTGTAGGCAGTGCGCACATTAATCACCGGTGGATCAATGGAAGGGTATTCGCGTACACCCAGATAAGAGTAGCCGATAATACCAAACAGTACAATGAGTATAGAAAATACACTCGCTAAAACCGGGCGGTTAATGCTGGTAGTACTGATGCTCATTTGAGTGAACGCAGGGTTATTTTCGCTCCTTGTTTCAATTGCATTAAAGCCGAAGTAATTAACGTATCTCCGCTTTTCAGTCCTTCTGTTACCTGAATAAACTGATCATTTCGAATACCGGTTTTGATTTTTACTTCCAGCACAGAATCGCCTTTAGCAAGAAAAACTTTTTGTCCTTTTAATATCGGAATTACCGCCTCCGTTGGAATCATTACCGCATCAGAAACTTCTTTGAGCGGCACCTGTACCTGTACAAATGCACCGGGATATAATGTACCGTTGTTGGCACACACCGCACGCAATTGCAGGTTACGGGTCAACTCATCAATGCGTGGTTCTACAGCATAAATTTTTGCTTCACGCAAAACTTCGCTGCCTTCTGTTTTGAAAAAAATGGTTTGTCCGCTTTGCACCTGTGCGGCATAACGCTCAGGCACTGAAAATTCAATTTTAATGCGGTCGATTTTATGAAAGCCTGCAATACGGGCATTGGGTGTAACGTAAGCTCCTTCGCTGATGTATTTTAATCCGATTACTCCGTCAAACGGTGCAATCACTTCTGTTTTACGAATTTGTTCTTTGGCTTGCGCTACGTCAGCTTTAGCGGTATTCAGTTCGTTCAAAGCCTGGTCGTATTCCGTTTGGCTGATGCCTTCTTTTTTAAGCATCTCTTTTTGCCTGCGTTCCATTTCCTCAGCCAGTCGCAAACGTGATTCTGCTTTACGCAACATAGCCTGCCACTCGGCATCATTTATTTTAAGCAAGAGTTTTCCTTTGCTTACTCGGGCACCTTCTTCAAAGTACAAACCCACAATTTTGCCGTTGGTTTCAGCTTGAAGTTCCACCTGTTCATCCGCCAGCAAAGTACCGGATGTTTTTACCACATTGTTGAGGGCAGATGATTTAATCAGCATGCCCTGAACAGGCAGCGGACCTTGCATACCCGGCTTTCCGTTGCCCGCAGCAGAGCCTTCTTTTTTACCAAAGAATTTCGGAATTAACAGCACTAACAATACAACTATAATAAGTAGCCAACGCCACAGTTTATTTTTCATCATCCAGCTTACCCAGTGTCTTTAAATATTGAACAATGTATTGATCGGAGGGAATGGGCATCATATTTTGGCTGATACGCTCCAACATGCTGTAAAAAAGTTCCCGTTCCGTTTTACTGAATCCCTTGAAGGCCCAGTCATTCACCATCTGGTAATCCCGCCCCATTGATTCTGCCACTGCATACGCTTTTGATGTAGGTGTAATTAAGTATGCTCTTCTGTCATCAGGATTTTCTTTCCGTTCAACCAGTCCTTTCGATTCAAGGTAATCAACAATTCTGACAATGGATGATTTATCTACATCAGTCATATTAGCCAAATCCTGTTGAGACACTCCCTGATGTTTAACAACCATGCGCAACATCGTTTGGTATTTGTCAATTGTCTTGTCGCTGGCATGGTAGGTAAGTATTCCGAAATACTTTTTGGCCAAAATCCCCAGTTTTATCGACAGCGCTTCTTTATCGTTTTTAAACTCAAGTTTAGGTGTGCCCCTCATTTTTTATTTGAAATTTGGCCACTAAGGTACAAATTCCGAGCCACGCTCTCTAATAAAACCATGAGTTTCCTAACGAAGTATTAACTTTGAACCTGAATTTTACATGAATCAACTCGACCCATCTTCAACCATTTGTGCTCCGGCAACTGCCCCGGGTATTGGCGCCATCTCCGTTATCCGTGTATCGGGAGCCGAAGCACTCAACCTGGTAACGGCTGTGTTTAAAGGACATAAACTGAATGAAGTTCACTCGCACACGGTTCATTTTGGAAAAATTACAGACGGAGAAAAAGTAATTGATGAAGTACTGGCCACCGTGTTTGTAGCACCCGCTTCTTACACTGGTGAACATACGGTGGAAATCAGTTGCCACGGCTCAACGTTTATTCAGCAACGTATTTTGGAATTGCTGGTACGCAAGGGCGCGCGCATGGCTCAACCGGGGGAGTTTACCTTAAGGGCCTTTCTGAATAAAAAACTGGATCTTTCGCAAGCTGAGGCTGTGGCTGATTTAATCTCGGCTGATTCCGAAGCATCGCTCCAAACAGCCCTGAAACAGATGCGGGGTGGTTATTCCACTTTTATTCAACGTATGAGGGAAGAACTGATTGGTTTTGCCTCTCTTATCGAACTGGAGCTGGACTTCAGCGAAGAGGATGTGGAGTTTGCCAACCGAGCACAATTGCTTCAATTGTTGCACAACGTTCAACAGCTTATTCAATCACTCATTGACTCCTTCCAATACGGGAATGCGATTAAAAACGGTGTACCAACAGTAATTGCGGGAAAACCCAACGCAGGAAAAAGTACGCTGCTTAATTCGTTGCTCAAAGAAGACCGGGCCATTGTAAGCAATATCGAAGGCACCACCCGCGACACCATCGAAGAACGATTGGTGGTAGACGGATTGGTTTTCCGGTTGATTGATACAGCCGGTATTCGTGAGGCTGAATCAGTGATTGAAGCGGCAGGTATTGAACGCACACTGGAAAAACTGAAGCAGGCAGAAATTATTCTGTACCTGTTTGACGTAAACACTACCACGCCCGAAATATTACAAGCTGAACTAAATGCCTTACCAACGGCTAAGATATTGGCTATAGGCAATAAGATTGACCTGAGTACTGAAAAAGAAGTACAGGAAAAATGGTCGGCCATACAGGTGCCGATATTGTTTATCTCCGCCAACAACGAAGAACACATCGGGCAATTGCTCACTACTCTAAAAAATTTAGTAGCCACAGCTGAACATGCCCCCAACCAAGTGGTGATTACCAACCTGCGCCACTACCAGGCTCTGCTTAACGCCACCGCCTCCCTTCAGCAGGTACAAAACGCCTTAACATCGGGCATTAGCGGTGAGTTGGTTGCTTTTGATATACGCAAGGCTATTTTCCATTTAGGTGAGATTACCGGGGAGATTACTACAGACGATTTGCTGGAGTCAATTTTTTCTAAATTTTGTATCGGTAAATAACTACCTTAAATGACTCTTTCTTAGAATTCTAAACTAATCCCAACTAAAGTCTCCCAGTCCAATACACCACTAATTATTGGCATACTTAGTGTACAAACTATTGAACAAACTTTATTAGAAGGGTTATCAAACAAAATGCAGATTAAATAAATTGAAAACTGAAACTCATTTACAACACTTTAGTTATCTCAAATATAGATTGTAATTCATTGCCCAAAGAATAAAAATTGTAGAAATTTATACTTTTTTTTATACTTCTGACCATTATATTATGTATAGTTGCTTAGAATATAAACAATCTTGAGTCGTACATTTGAATATTAGTTGTATAGAAAATCGATAATTTTGAATCATGCAAAAACTACAAATTCCTTCAGATTTTGAAATAGGCTTCAAGGATTTAGTTGGTATCGAAGAATCATGCTTTATCGAAATTGAGTCCTACATAGCAAAAACTCCACTAGGCATTAGCCCATCTAATTTTATACTTGGATTAATTGAGGTAAATACTTCTCGAATTTCAACTAATTTGGCTAATGTGATATATAGTTTTGGTGAGTTATTGTCAAAAAAATATACTTCTTCAATTACAGAATTAGCAGTTGAATTGACAAATGCATACAAGAAAAATGCTCCAACTGTTAATGAAAAACTTCTGGAAGAACGACTGATCCGAATATTCAGCGTAAGTGAAAATCTTATACTATCTTCAAAAGCAATCGAGCTATTAAAAGAAAATGATAATGTCTACATAGATTCAAGAATTATTACAGACATCCGATTAGTTTTCAATAACGAATTAACAAGCAAAGATAAATGCGCATTAATAATTCATAATTTACGACTTAACTACCTAGCATCCGGAGGTGAAAAAGAATTTTACCTGAGTTTAGACAGAACTGATTTACAAAAATTAAAAGAAACAATTGAAAGAGCTATAAAAAAGGAACAGCACATAATTGAGGATAATTTAGGCAAATTTAAATTCATTCACATAGATGAGTAATTCTTCATTTGACAAAAAAGAACGGCTAAACATAGAAATGCCAAGACTGCTTGCATCTAAAGGTAAAATTACACATAATAGATATCGCAGCCAAAGTATAAATTATGTTGTAAGTAATCCGAGATACGAATCTTGCTTACCTCAACAAATTAATGCTTCAACTCTTAATGTCACTGATAAAAATAGTTGGCAAACATTAGTGGAAAACAAACCTACTAGTCCTGCTTTAAGGGGACCTACAGTAATCATTTTGGACACAATAGTATTTAAGCCAAACAATCGAAAAAAGCTAGAACAAACGATAGAAGAAGCTAAAGCATTGCTAAAATATGAAGATGATTGGGACGATAACGGAAGTTTGTCCACAAGCAATGAGACATTCACTTTTGCAACTTCATTTTTAAGAAAGTATGCAGATGCACTTGCCTGCGCACATTTTTCAATCGATATTCCTTTTATAGACATTACTGTTGATGGTGGCATATCATTAAAATGGGAAAATGACAAAGCTATATTTTTTATTATTTTTGAGAAAGACGCAACCGATTTTGCTTATTATTATGGTGAAAATAAGAATAGCAAACAACCTGATAAAATCAAAAATGGATACAAAATTTCAGATATAGTAGATGACGTCTTAATTGCATGGATGAAGAAAAATATTGCGTATGAGGAGTTTATTAGGTCCCGATGAAAATACTTTTAGACATGTTCTTGCAAGTGAAAGAGATAAATTAAATAAATCTATTCCAGCAGAAAGATGCTTTCAACCCAAAAAAAACGACCAAGGATTACTATCAGTTGACTCTGAAACATTAATATCGCCCGAAGAATCACTTGCAATAAAAGGTTCTCAATACAAAACTGGGACTCAAAACTTCAAATCTCCAGAATTTTGGGAGATATATTCACTTAGTGTGAGGTCATTAGTATTAATAGATAAGACAATCACAGTCTTTCATGACCCAATCATTATAACGCCACCTGAAATTGGTAATCCAAGTAATCCGGCTCATTGCTTAATTGATTTATCTCAAGTAATGAACCGTATAGATGCACCAGAAATTATAACTCAAATTCGAAAACACGCTATTAATAGAAAAGTCCACATAGATATGGAAAAAGTATTTCAACTGTTGGAAAAAATGAGAAAACTTTCGATACCCGAAACTGAAGAAGGAAGTACACCTGCAGAGTAGTGAGGCTTATATACTCTTACTAATTAGAAAGACAAATGCATATTTCATCTGATTAAAATGACCAAATTCTGCTATATATTCACCATTAAAAAATAATGCAACAAGGGCCCGATACTTCGATTCTGCTTTCATTGGTGAATACCAAAATGCCTTATGGCAAGTACAAGGATGTGCTGTTGTATAAAATCCCTATGCATTACCTCGAGTGGATGAAGCGCAATGGTTTCCCCAAAAATAAACTGGGGCAACAACTGGAAACCTTATTTGAAATTAAACTCAACGGATTGGAGTTTCTGCTGCAACCACTTATTAATGCTTCAAAAACAGGTAACCGATAAATCACCACCGTTTACCGCCCTTACCACTTGCTGTACCTTTTTACTGTTGTGGCATCAAAAACAAGCACTTAGCTTTGTGGCCTAATTCATTAAAACAATGAACGACTTTTTTAAACAAGCAGGCTGGGACGAAGAAAGGTGGATGAAATGGCAACAGCAACACCAACGTGGCAGAGTGTATGGCGGAATTATTCTGTTGCTGGTAGGTGCAGTACTGCTGGCCCGTCAGGCGGGGGTAGTATTTCCTGCATGGCTGTTTACCTGGGAATTTTTTCTGATTGTACTCGGTATTTACATCGGAGCAAAACATGCCTTTCATGGTAAGGGTTGGCTCATTCCCATTGTTATAGGTGCCGCATTTTTAGTTGATGACATTTATCCCGACATTCCCTTTTCCCAGTTCGTGTGGCCGGCACTGATTATTCTGGTAGGCGTATCAATGATTTTTTCTTCCCGCAAAAAGGTGGATAGCAAACAAATGTGGGATAAACTAAAAGCTACCGAACGCGGATGTGAGTTTGCCAAAGAAACATCTACCACACAAGATTATGTTGATGCAACTTCCGTATTTGGTTCAGTAAAAAAACACATACTCTCTAAAAATTTCAAAGGCGGAGAAATCACCACTTTTATGGGCGGCTCTGAAATTAATTTGTGTCAGGCTGACCTTACCGAAAAAGCCACACTGGAA
The DNA here is from genome assembly GCA_041675505.1 of Bacteroidia bacterium. Classification (GTDB taxonomy): domain Bacteria; phylum Bacteroidota; class Bacteroidia; order UKL13-3; family UKL13-3; genus JAGPCK01. The sequence continues at coordinate 124,412 of JBAYTR010000013.1, forward strand.
GTAACGCAGGTATTTGGCGGAACACGCATAGTAGTGCCATCGCACTGGGATATCCAATCAGAGATGACGGCTGTGTTGGGTGGCATTGAAGACAAACGTCCTATGGGCAACAATAACGCTGACGGAAGTAAGGTACTACTCATAAGAGGCACCACAGTATTTGGCGGCATTGAAATCACCAGCTACTGATAATACTTCTGAAGAATGCCGGGCATAGCTGTTAAAAGAGAATTCAGTGCCAGACAAATGTTGCTGGCATTTGCTGTATGGTGGAGCATATGGATTGTGATTGATACCTATATTTTACATTACATGGGTATTGATTACCTCACCTCCTTTTACGACAGCATAGTGGTAAATTTATTACTCGCAGGTATTGGTGCAGGCATGTTTAACAGCATGCGTTTTTACCGACCCGATAATGAAAATTATTTTTACCTGCGTTTGTGGATTTTGCTGCTGTCTATCGGGGTAACTGCTTTGCAACAATACCTGTTCACCTTTATAGGCAAGGGTAACACCGCGTACCTGGAACTTGCACATAAAGCTATACCCATACGTTTCTGTTTTAACTTTCTGATGATTTCTTTTGTATCGCTGCTCAACTGGCTGTGGTACTACTTCAAATCATTGGAAGAAGAAACCAAACGGCAGAGTGATGCGGAAAAGCTGGCCAAAGAAGCTGAACTCACCATGTTGCGCCAGCAACTGCAACCGCACTTTTTATTCAACAGCCTCAACTCCATCAGTGCATTGGCCGGTTCACGACCGGAAGAGGCAAGACACATGATTCAGCAACTCTCTGATTTTTTGCGCGGCACTTTGCGTAAGGATGAGGGCCAACTGGTTTCACTGGAAGAAGAAATTGCACACTTGCAACTGTACCTGGAAATTGAAAAAGTGCGCTTCGGTCACCGGTTAAATACAGAAATAAAAACGGGTGATGATTGCCGCAAAAAAATGATTCCGCACCTGTTGCTGCAACCATTGGTAGAAAATGCCATCAAATTCGGGTTGTACGATACCACCGAAGCCATTACCATCCACATCGAAACTACCTGTACTGAACAGGAACTTCATGTAAGCATCACCAATCCGTTTGACCCTGCTACTTCTGCTCCACGCCAAGGAACAGGCTTCGGGTTAAACTCCATACAACGCAGGTTGTATTTATTGTATGCCCGACAAGATTTGGTGCAGACAAAAATCAACGACCGCACATTTACCACATTTGTAAACATTCCACAACATGATAAAAGCCCTGCTCATTGATGATGAACCCCTCGCCCGCAGCATTGTGCGCGAGTATCTGCAAAATTACCCTGATATTGAAATAGTACAGGAATGCAATGATGGTTTTGAAGGAGTAAAAGCCATTCAACAACACCAGCCCGAATTAATTTTCCTCGACATACAAATGCCCAAAATAAACGGCTTTGAAATGCTGGAACTTGTAGAAGAACATCCGTCAGTTATTTTCACTACGGCTTTTGACGAGTATGCCCTCAAAGCATTTGAAACGCATGCCATCGATTATTTATTAAAACCCTTCAGTAAAGATCGATTTGACAAAGCCATTCAAAAATGGCGCGAACAATACAGCAGCGAAAATGCTAAAAAGAAAACAGATGCACTTTTGGAAAATACTTCACAACAGCCGGAGCAGTCACAACGTGTGGTAGTAAAAACCGGCAGCAAAATTCGCATTATTCCCGTGCACGATATTCTGTATTTTGAGGCAGATGACGATTACATCCGTATTCATACTGCTGACGGATCATTCCTCAAAAAGAAAACCATGCAGTACTTTGAACAAACGCTGAACTCCTTGCAGTTTGTAAGGGTACACCGTTCCTATATTATTCAGGTAGCTTACCTCACACGCATTGATCAGGAAAACGGGGAACACCACACCGCTATTCTGAAAAACGGAGCCAAGGTTCCGTTAAGCAGAACAGGATACCCCAAACTGAAAGAAGTATTGGGCATGTAACCGTATTTTGAAATTCATCCTGCAACTTTGCACCCATGTTCCCACAGGATGTTTTTGATTTTACTTCCACACTCACCGGACAAACCCTAAAGTTAACAAAAGCTGCTTTTGGTGCCATACTCCATTTACCCAAGGAACAAATAACGCTGCTGCTCATCCAAACCAATCAAGCAACTGAAGAATCAATTACCTCCATACAACAACAACATCTGGCTCTCGGCAGAAAAGTAATTTGTTTATGGGAGGACGTGTGGATGTCTCAGTCTGAAAAAGTGAAAAGCCGTTTAACAGCACTGTGCGGTAAAGCCCGAAAAATACATGCACGACAAACCGAAGTAAAACGGCTTGATACTGTCACGGCTAAAACATTTTTGGATAAACATCACCTGCAGCAGTATGCTACCGCTTATTATAAATATGGCTTATACCAAAACGAACAATTGATGGCCGTGGCCACATTCAGCAACAGTCGCGTTATGCATGACGGACCTGTACCTTACCGCAGCTACGAACTGGTACGTTTTGCGTGTACACAGGGAACTATCATTAACGGTGGGTTGAGCAAATTATTGAGGCATTTTATAACCCAACATCACCCCGCACATTTAATGACCTATATTGACTTAGATTGGGGCGATGGAAAAAGTTTTGAAAAGTTCGGGTTCACGGTAGAATCCATACTCCCGGCATTTGTCTTTTACGTAAAACCCGGAGAATGGAAACGTATTCCTTTGCACAAATTCGATGACCGCCAATCACCCTTCTGCAAAAAAGTATGGAACAGCGGAAATAAAAAAATGGTGCTTGATTTACGTAAATAAAAAAACGGCTCTGCGTAAATTACACAGAGCCGTTTTAGAATATTGTTGAAAGCTTACTTCTGTTCTTCCAGTTTCTTTAATTGAAGCGATATGGCTTCGAGTTGCTTTTTCAACTCATCAATCTGCGTTTGTTGTTCCTGAATAGCCTTAGTTAAAACAGGCACCAAACCGATGTAGTTGATGGCTTTGTATTCTATGCGGTCAAATTTTTCACCATTCATTGAAGGGCGTTTTTGTATTTGCTGCTTTACCAGTTCAGGGAACAAACGCTCCATGTCCTGTGCCATAAAACCGAATTGAAAACCTCTTGGCAAGTTAATTCCTGCTTGCTCTGATGATAAATACTCGTAACGTTTTACATCCAGCAACATCAGTTTACTTATTGAAGAACCCATATCGGTAACATTCTTTTTCAGTTTCATGTCAGATGGGTTGGTTAAGGTACCAGTTATGTTTACATCACCGTCAAAGTAACCGGCATAATCAACCGGACTACCATAGGCATACAGACCATAGGCAGTACCACCACTTGCATTAGTTGCTGCAGCTGCAACGCCATAGTTGTAATCCTGATTGTTGAGGGCATAACCAAAAACACCTGTGTTATCAGATGTGCCTGAACTGTCTCCGCGTCCATCTGCTCTTCCGAATACTGCCTGATTGTATGTAGCTGTTCCGGATGTTGCTCCCTGAACACCTCTGTTTAACAAAGTAGATCCGGATGATGTTCCTCTTACACCCACATTAAATTGAGTAGAGGTGCCACTCACAACACCTTGTATACCTACGTGTGAACCATCGCCTGCACTCGTATTGTTTACACGCAGCCCTTCGTATGTGTTGGTACTGGTAGACCCTCCGGTAATATTCATCAATGCTCCGTAATAGGTAGTACCTGAAGAAACTGTTGTTGATGAATTAAGATGAAAAGGGTGAGCAGGTGACGAAGTACCAATACCCACACGTCCCGTATTATAATAAATATTTGAGCCTGTAGTGGTCCATTGTGATGATCCTCCGCTTACATTGGCAGGTGCCCATACTGAGCCGTTCCATTGTAATGTTTGTCCTGTAGTAGGTGTAGCTGTTGACAAGCCGAAGCCTTGCAACTGGTTAGCATTCCATATAGCCGAGGTATTTTGTGCTGAGAAAGTATTTCCTGATAAATCAAGACCTGTGCCTGCAGTATAATTACTACCTGTTGAAACAGTAGCAGGCGCCCAAACTGAGCCGTTCCACTGTAAAAACTGTCCGTTAGATGGTGTGGCTGTAGAGAGTCCGCGGCCTTGCAATTGATTGGCATTCCATAAAGCGGTGGTGGTTTGTGCGGAGAAAGTAGTGCCGTTAAGCGTTAATCCTGTTCCGGCAAAGTAACTGCCACTGCCTCCTGATAACGTTGCAGGCGACCATGCTGAGCCGTTCCAGCTTAATACCTGATTGGAAGCAGGTGATGCTGCATTCACGTCAGTCAAATCATCGAGTTTCATGTTGCTTACGCTCTCGGCTTTTTTTGCACTTAAAGCATAAGGAACACTCAACAACTGACTGGTACCCGAAATGCTGTAACTAGTTCCGGCATTCGGATCTGTTTCTGTTTTTATAAAGTAAGGACCATTGGCCCAGTTAATCGAAGCAAAACTACCTGTTGATGGTGTACCCGAACCTATTTCAACAGTTACCAAACCATTGGAATTGGTACTTAGTGAATGCGTTTCCACATATACTGCTGAGCCGAATGCATTACCCTGAAGCACACTGATGCGCATGGATACTGATTTATTGGTAAGCAGGTTATTTCCTGCATCTCTCAAAACGGCCTGGTAACTCATCCTGTCGGGCGCTTGTGCCATAACAACAACTGTTGTCATCAGGGCCATTAAAATGGTGTATATTCTTTTCATATTGTAAAGTATTATCTGATAAAGTGTTGACTATTTTTTGATGATTTTAAATGTTTTGAGTGCTGCTCCGTTGTTATTTACTTTGAGAAAATAGGTTCCGGCTGCAAACTCTTTTAATTGAATGGTGCTGGTTGCTGAAGTTAGTTTCCGCTGCACAAGTTGCTTTCCGGCAACATCGGTGAGATCAAAACTCATCAACTTTATTTCTGCACCGCTGATGGTCAGGTTAACAAAGTCGGAAGAAGGGTTAGGGAAAACACTTGCAGTTAGTTGAACAGAGGTTTCTTTTACTCCTGAAACCACCACAATTTCCAGAGGGCGCTGCAAACCTAAAGTAGCAGAACCACCACTACCGGATGCAGGCACGAAGTCCAGCTGACCAATAGTATACGATGATGAACCACCGCTACCTGAAGCAACACCTCCGCTGCTTACCGTGTTGCTTTGCGCATAAGCACCTGCTGTACCTAAGCAAAACAGGAGTATGCTGATATATATCTTATTCATAAGGGAGTATTTGATTCAAGATTAGGTATTTTTAACAACATACCCATGCAAAATCAGTCGAAAAAATGATTTAACTAAAGCACATATAGCCTGTTGTACAAAACAGGAGCTGCAGTAGAACTACACTTCGTAATCCACCACTCTGCGCTCGCTTCTGGCCTCAGCGATAAACGGCATTATGGCTTTGTGCAAGGGATGGGCAGCATAAACCTCTAAAGCGTCCCTGTTTTCAAATTCACTGTAAAGCACAACCTCAGCAGATTCAGGTGAGTGTAAAAAATCCAAACCTACTTCAATGTGCAACAAACCCGGTATTTTGCCTTTCAAGGCTTCGAGTTGTTCCTTTATTTCTTGGGCATTACGGGCTTTATCATTACCGTTTGCCTCCTCTTTCAACTTCCAAAAAACAATGTGTTTCACCATAAATTATAAATATCACTTCGGGGTGGATAACAAGTTCAGTTCTTTTGTATCCGATTCTTCTTTTACTTTAAATCCTCTGCTGGCAACAGGAGCACTATTCGGCACAATAACTTTTACATTATCCCTGAGCACGTAGGTGATTTGTGGTAACTGCACCGTGCTGCTCAACAACAGTATTTTTTCCTTACCGTAGGGGCTGGAACTTATTCCTTCCATTATCATCATAGGCTTGCCTGCCTCTTTCATCTCTATTGAATAGTTATCCAGCAAAACTATCGAATCATTTTCAGAAGTAATGTACAGTACCCTCACAAAACAGGGTTTATTTACTTGGTAATAAATACGCATGGACTCTCCCTGCTGGTAACTAACATTTTCATTCCCTTTATTGGTCCACAAATCGGCTTGTAGTTTTGCGGTTAAATCCACTACTCCGTTGCCATTGTTTTGCAACACACTGGCCGGCAAATAAAACTCTGCTGATGAAACCACCGCTTGTGTTGTTGAATTTTTGAGAAAGCCGGTTACTTTAACCCGCTCTCCTTCCTGCACGTATTTTCCGCTTATTTCATAGGGTGTAAGGTCTTCCTTGGTAAACAAACCTCTTGTGCCCATAGTTACCTGCGTAACCTGATAACCGCCTACACGGGTTAAAGAAGCGGTGAGTGTTTCACCCAGTTTTTTAGAAAAAGGAGTCATTGCTCCGCTTACTTCCTCAGTAAAATAATGGAGCTGTATATTTTTAATTTTACGGTAAAATTTGAGGTGATAGGCAAACTGATCGCACAATTGTTTTACATCCTGTATCACCTGAAACTGCATCAATTGTTTTTTGTCCTCATCATTTTGTAACTCTACTGATACATTCTTTACCGGTATTACCCTGTTGGAAATATTGTATCTGTCGGGAATTAACTGACAGTTCACTATGGAAATAGCAGAATAATCGTCTGCAATAACATACGAAGCACTCAGGTAATAATCGGGTTTTTGGTTGTTCAGGTACTTGTTCCAGAAATCACTCTCATCTACACTATCGGGCATAATAAAAAAAGAACTCATCATGCGCTCTGCTTCTATGTTGGGCACCAGTACAAGATAGGGCAGTGATTTTTTCGAAATGGTTTGCAACAACTCATGTGTGATGTTTTTTGACAGGTGAACACCCAACGGAGTTCTTAAAGAATCGTTCTTGTCCTTTACATTCATCAGATTAAGCACCACGACCTTACTTTGCTTGGAAATGTAAGGCGATGTTTGCAGTACAGTCATAATTTCCGTACTCATTTTTGCTGTGAGTCTGGAAGTAATATCCTGCTGCGCATCTGCTGATACAAACACCAGAAGCAGCAAAAAAAGTGTAGTGTATTTTTTCATCTTCATTTCTTTTTAGGTACCGGCTGTGTTAAAGGTGCGAGTGAAAGTTGTCGTCCGTAAAAAAGTTTAACATCCAGGTTCAGCTTCTTCAACTCCGGAACCTGTTCTATATAATTCATCAGTTTTTCATACATGAGCATAGGCTTTCCTTTGTATGTAAGATCTATACGAATGTACTCCTGCGAAAGCAGTTGCTCCATTTCTCCACCAAATTCTGAATCGAGCTGCAGGTGTTGCAGTAAAGGCAACAACGTCTTTGGACTTTTAATTCCGTAAAAACGCAATTGGTAAGGTGCCCCGTTTATCCAACCGGCCACACGTGTGGTAAAACTTTGTATGAGGGAAGAAAATCCTTTTTCTAGTGCTGAGTTAATGGCTGCCTTGGCCGACTGGTTTTTATCGGGTAAGGTTTTCCAATCTCCTTCCAGTACTAAAGAAGCCAAACCTTCGCCCGTACAGTTATCGAAAGCTGTTACCTCTATAGTGGCTTTTGACGAGTGAAGTCCGTTCATTTTTTCTTCACTGCGCACGTTGATTTTTTTAATCAGCAACAAAAATTCTGCATCAGCATACATCCCCAGCTTTTCTACGTAAGCCGATGCAGCGGTATCTCCGGCTACAGATTTAGCCGTTTGCACTTTTACATGATTCAACTTCTCTGCCTCCACATACCTCAGTTTTGATTCCAGCAGTTTTTCATTTATACGGCTGTAAGCATAAGAAAGATAAAGGTGATCCTGTACACTTAGTTTACGGTCGTCAAACAATACCATAAACCTTAATGACGATACAAATTGAGAGAGCACGGTCACATCTTGTTTAAGCGGCTCCACACTTACATTCGCTTTTACGGTTACATCAAACTCCTCGCCTTTTTTTTCTTCTGTGGTAACGGTATAATTCTGAATGTAGCCATTCGTTCGCGTAACAATAGCATCTTCCAGAGTAACGTAATTTTCTACTTTTGTTGATGACTGAACAAGCACTCCACAGGTTTGTGCAATGGCCTGTCGCAAGGCATCACCAATGGCTGCATTCCGGGTAATTCCTTTTCCGCGTGCCTCAACTTCAGAAAAAGTTTGAGCACTCAAATTAAAAGGCAGAAATAAAAATAACAGTACCGCTTTCCAGTTCATACGTTCAGGTACGTTAAATAAACATGAGCAGCATAGAGCCCACCTTGAGTACCGACTTACCGATGTTCAACAGTTTTTCTTTACTGAGTTTTGATTTATCCTGCACCACCAGTTCGCAATCTTTCAACTGCGCATCCAGCACTCCGTCAAAATCAGCTTTCTGTAAAGCATTCAATGTGGCATCAGAACTTTTGAGGTACACCGGCTTTTTACCTTTTAACAGCGACTCTGCTGTTGAGGTAAGGTTATACAGCGCGTTGCCGTTCATATCTTTTACAACCGGCAGCAAAGAAGGTCTGAACTTAGCGGAATCACACAATATACCTCTGCGTTTCATCTCTGCCTGGTAGGCTGCTGACGTAGTATCTGTCAACTGTTCGCTCACTACCTGCGCTACTGATTGTGTATTGCCCGCAGTAACATCATAAATGGCCACCTGCAGAGTTACTTCTACTTTACCGTCTTTTGAAATAACCGGCTCTCCTATCATTCGGGCATTTTTAACCATACCCTCCAACTTGGTAGTGACTACATCACTTTCGGTCACAAAATCGCGCACGGTTGTAATACCGGTTACGCTTATGCCCAGCACCAGCTCCATCAGGTTACGCTGCGCTACAGCCTGCGCCCCGCGAACAGCCATCAATTTTGCCTGTGCCGGATTTTTAAACCGTTTATTGTCAATAAAGGAAATTCCTTTGGCTTGCAACAACTGATTGGTCCAGTCAATGAATGCATCTTCATTGCCTTCAATTACCGGTGGCAAATCATCAGGCAGGGTTTGAGCAAAACCTGAAATGCCGAAAAAAACCAGAATCAGGTAAAGGTATACGCGTGTTTTCATACGAGGTTGATTAGGTTGTGATGGTAAAATTACATATTTGCGCTGTAAAACAAAATCTTAAGTTAAGGCATATTTGGAAGCAATTAACTGCATCACTATTATCGGGCCTACCGCCTCGGGTAAAACCCGATTGGCTGTAGCCGCTGCATTTGCTCTGCACACAGAGGTTATCAGCCTCGACTCGCGTCAGGTTTACCGAGGCATGAACATTGGTACGGGAAAAGATTTGCAGGAGTATAACGTAAACGGAAAACAATTGCCCGTGCACCTGATTGACATTGCCGAGCCCGGCACCACCTATCACCTGCACCAGTTTATTCATGACTTTAACACCGTGTTTAAACAACTTACTGAACAACATAAGTTGCCCGTGCTTTGCGGTGGTACGGCTCTTTATCTTCATGCTTTGTTGCAGGAACATCAATTTACCTCCGTGCCCGTTAACGAAAGTTTGCGTGGGGAACTGGAGCCAAAAAGCAAAGAAGAGTTACTGCATATTTTCCGGCAACTTCCTGCTACGGCTTACACCACCTTGGCAGATACGTCAACAGCCAAAAGATTAATTCGCGCCATTGAAATATGCTCCTGGTTACTTCACCACTCTTTGCCTCAAAACAATTACCCCAATATCTCCCCGCTCTGTTTTGGTATGCAGTTGAGTGCTGAACAACGCAAAATAAATATTGCTGAACGCCTCCGCTTTCGTTTACAAAACGGCTTGATAGAAGAAACCGAAAATTTGCTGGCCTCAGGTATTGAAGCCGCTCAACTTATCCGCTACGGACTGGAGTATAAATTTGTAACCGAGTTTTTACTGGGCAAATATTCCTATACACAATTGCAGGAACTATTGACTATAGCCATACAACAATATTCCCGCAGGCAAATGACCTGGTGGCGCAAATTGGAGCGCGAGGGTTTGCACATTCATTGGATTGATGCCAACATACCCGTAAGCGAACAATTGCAGATGCTGTTACATGAACTATCTTTGCACCCTCAACTTTAAATAAATGACCTGCGGATATGTGTGCCCACAATGTGAAGGAACAGGCTTTACCGCCAACGGTGAACCCTGCGACTGGTGTACGCCCGTAAAAGAAACCACACCCGATAAACCTGACGAACAACCAACAGACGAAGCCTGGCTAAAAGAAACGCATGAAGGAAAATGTTGTGCCGATGAGTGAGTTTCGTTATTACCTGCTATATAAACCCATCGGCATTATCAGCCAGCATTTTAGTGATGTGAAAAAGAAAAAAACGCTGCGTGATGTACACCTGTTTGCTGAAGGAGTGCAGCCGCTTGGCCGTTTAGATGAAGACAGCGAAGGTTTATTGCTACTTACTGACGATAAAAGTTTTCACCACCTTACGCTCCACGACAAAAGCATGGAGAAAGAATACTGGGTGCAGGTGGTGGGCGTGGTAAGTGAAGAACAGCGGCTGGCTTTGGAACAAGGGGTACACATTAGTGTGGAGGGAGTACCTTACACCACACAACCCTGCACCGTAAAAATATTGCAGGAACCCCTGCCTATTCCCCATCGAATACCGCACATGATTAAACACCAGAAAAAACCTTACACCTGGCTATCCATTGTGCTCAAAGAAGGTAAAAACAGGCAGATACGCAGAATGACCTCCGCTGTGGGGTTCCCCACGGTACGTTTGGTACGGGTACGCATCAATACTTTGTGGCTGAACGATATGCAGCCCGGAGATATCCTGCAGATTCCACGCCCGTGGTAAATTTGAAAAGTACTATCTTTGCACCTCTTTTGGCCTCGTAGTACAACGGATAGTATAAGAGTTTCCGAAGCTCCAGATTCAGGTTCGATTCCTGACGAGGCCACTACACAAAAGCACACCGGATTGGGTGTGCTTTTTTATTTTATGCGTAAAGGTGATCTTTAGTTTTAGTTTGTTTTAGCAGGATAAATATCCTGATGAGAATATTACTCCTTGGAAAGCTACACGGAAGAAGGGAGGGTGAATACCCTCCCTGACGGTTGCCTTCGGATTAAACAGAAATAAATAGTTTTGAAAATCACAGCCCATGAGTTATTTTTCGGGCAGTTAATTTATTGCTATGAAAAACATTCTATTACTGTGCTTCTTATGTTTTGCCGCAGCTGTTAGTGCGCAAACACGATTAAACTCTGCCACGCCCAAATTGTTTATTGAGAACAAAGGCCAGATTACTGACAAAAACGGTCTACCTCAGCCCGATATTCATTTTGTGCTTAAAGACCGGCATGTCAATGTTTTTATAGGGCCGCAAGGCATCCACTACCTGTTCAGTAAAACTGAGTATAGTTCAGTTAAACAAGATAAGGACTCGGTAATCATATCGACTTACCGGATGCAAATGCACCTTACCGGAACCAACCCCATGAGCCAGCTCATCAGAGGAAATAAAAATGACTACTATGAAAATTACTACAACGTTATCGGACGTCCGGAAGGAATTCCACATGTGCCAACTTTTGAAAAAATAACCTACAAAAATATTTACCCCAACATTGACTGGGAACTTTACATAGTAAACGAGCAGCTCAAATATAACTTTATCATTCACCCAGGTGGAGATGTCAAAAACATCAACATAGAATATCTGAATGCAAGCGATGCCCGCATTAACACTGACGGTTCGCTTACCGTTACCAACCCTTTGGGGGAGATTAACGAAAGTGCTCCTGTAAGCTGGATAGGGAAGAATAAAACACCCCTTCAACATAAATACAAACTAGTTAAAAAGGAAAACCGGTATGAGGTAGAATTTACCGGTGATGAAAATAGTTCAGCTATTTATGATACAAACGCAGATATTACCATTGATCCTTTTGTTCAATGGAGATCATACTATGGCGGTCTCTCAACTGATATGCTTTACGCTACCCGTACCGACAATGATGACAATGTACTTTTTGCAGGTGGGTCTCGAAGTACCAATAATATATCTACCACTAATGCCTGGCAAAGTTCACGAAGCGGATTACCTGTTCATGATGGGATGCTAATTAAAATGACAGCAACCGGCACCCGTATATGGGCAACATATTACGGTGGTGAATGGGATGATATCATTTTTTGCCTTGCCATTGATCATGAAAATAAGATTGTGATAGGCGGTGTTACTCAGAGTACAGGCAATATTGCTTCAACCATTGCTTACCAGTCCACCCGCCCTACGGGAAGCAACACGCAGGGCTTTATAGCAAAATTAACAACAAGTGGTTATCGGGAATGGGGCACATACTACGGCAGCGATCATACCACCATCCAATATGTAACCAGCCTGGCCATTGATCGATTGGGCAATATATACCTGATGGGATTAGTAGGCAGTATACTTAACAACAGCCAATACTCAGGTGCATTACCAGGTTATTTTATTCACGCTTCCAATAATAACATCGGTGGGCCGGGAGTTTACATTGCCCGATTTACACCTCAGGGACAAAGACTTTGGGGTACACTATATGGAAAAGAGGTTTTCTTTCCAACGTTTTCACATACCACTGCTACAACTTTCACCTCCATTACAACAGATTGGGACGGTAACATCTACTTTTGCGGCTCTACCAAATCTACCGACAGTACATCCTTTTGCAAAAATGCTTTTCAAAATTCCAAGTCGGGTGCGGCAGGATATTATGACGGTTTTATAGCCAAGTTTAAACCAAACGGGCAATGGGTATGGGGTACTTACTTAGGTGGCACATTGCATGAATATTTGTATTCCATTGGACTTGATAATAATGCCAATGTTTATGTAGGCGGTAGAACTACAAGTACACAAATGAATTACAACGGGTGGAGCACATCAGGACCAGGAGTATTTGCCCGCTTCGACTCGTCAGGCAGTCGAATATGGACAACACATGGTTGGTGGGGAGAGGTTAAATCACTTGACGTTGATAAGCGAAATATTATGTTCTACTCCATGCAAGCTACCCAAACGCAAAACGGTAGCTACTGGGGAAGATTTACACCCAATGCACAATTACTAATCGAACCCAGTACTACACAAAATTTTATAGTGCATGGCGCAAGTGTTGACGGAAACGGGAATGCATACTTCTGTGGCCGCACTGCTGATACAACTATCAACATCTCTGGTGGACACCAAAACACTTATGGAGGGGATGCTTGGGATGGCTTTATGATGAAAATGCTCTACGATACTACGTTCAGAACATCACGACCTAAGTTTGATAAATATGAGATGTGCAGAGGGGATAGTATATGGGTAAGGTATAACGTATTAAGCCCCCTTTATGCCGGCAACACGCTTACAGTTGAACTAAGTGATGTAAACGGAGTATTCATCAACCCTGTGAAACTTGCAATAAAAAGTTATACTGCTTCAATTAAGGCAGATAGTATACGCATCCTGCTACCGGCCAACCTCACACCGGGTAGTTCTTATCGCATTCGTATTATTAACACCAACCCCGGAGATACTTCTTCTCCCTCTGCTTTTTTCAAAGTACAACAACCGGTAGCTAACTCTTTGAATATTCTGAATGGCGCCAACACACAGGTGTGCCAGGGAAGTTTTTTGTGGCTAAGCGGAGTTAACGCTTCAGGAATTCGCTATCAATGGCAACGCAACGGAACAAACACCTCTTTTTTAGATACATCGTTTAGTTACAAAGTTTCTACCACAGGAACCTATCGCGTAATAAGCACCACCAGTGGCGGCTGCGTTACTACCTCTAAAGATACGCTGGTTACCTTTTACCCCAATCCGGTATCAGATATTCGTATCAACTCAACCACACAGCAATGCCTCCCCGGAAATCTATTTCTATTTGCCGATAGCAGCAAAATAAGTGTGGGCAACATTGCCTCGCGAACATGGATATGGACAGATAGTGTGCGTGCATTTTCTGTCGATACACAACGGGTATTTAATACACTTGGCATTTATGGCGTGTCGCTTTTGGTCACAACAGATATCGGGTGCAAAGATTCTTCTTACAAAACGGTAGAGGTATTTGCGGCTCCTTTTGCAAAACTCAAAGCATCAAGTTCAAATGAGCAGTGCATAAAGGGGCATAGTTTTTCTTTTACTGACAGCAGTTCTATCACAGCAGGTAGTTATACCAGACTTTGGAACTTCGGGGATGCAACTACGGATACTATAGTGCAAAAAAACAAAAGTTACGCTGCTGCAGGAAGTTACTCAGTAAAGCTAAACATCACGTCTGATAAGGGATGTAAAGACTCTGCCAACACCTCTGTTACTGTGCACCCTCAGCCTGTAGCCGGTTATGCTGTTAGTGCTGCTGAACAATGTTTGAAAGGAAACGCGTTTAACCTATATGATTCTTCTTCAGTTTCCACAGGCAGCATAAACACCCGCTCATGGACTTTAGGTGACGGTAATGTATCAGCACTTCAATCAATAAACAAAACCTATGCTTTTAGCGGCACTTATCCCGTAACACTGGTGGTAACTTCTGATAAAGGGTGCAAAGACAGCACAGGAAAAATTTTGAGGGTAAACCCACATCCGCAAACACTTTTTAATGTAAGCAACAACACACAGTGTTTAATCGGCAATGCATTTACGTTTACCAACCAATCCATTTTACCCGGTGGCATCATACAGGGTTACAAGTGGCGGTTTGGCAATGGTGATTCATCAAATGTTTCCGCCCCTGTTTACCAGTACCCAAGTGCCGGTAATTACACCGTACAATTGGTTTCAACCTCCAGCAAAAATTGCAGTGATACTTTGGTGAAAAGCGTGCAGGTAAATCCTCATCCGGCCAAACCTGTTATCAGTCGTAACCTGTTTGTTCTCTCTTCTTCAACAGCTCCATCCTATCAATGGTTGCTCAACAACAATAGTATCTCGGGAGCCACAACAAAAGATTACAATGTTACCGCCAACGGATACTACCAGGTGTTGGTTACTGACACCACTTCCTGCTCTTCACGTTCTGATTCTGTTGCTGTGCTTAATGTGGGTACAAATGAACTGCTCAGTAAAAATATACACCTGTATCCTAATCCAAACAACGGAACATTTACACTGGAACTACCCCCATCAAACCAGCCCTACCGTGTTGAAATTTTTAACACCAACGGACAGGTTATTTACTCTACCCTTACTGATGAAACTCTTGTAACACCTGATAGACAATTTAGCAAGGGGGTATACCTGTTGCGCATCATTCATGCACATGAATCGAAGGTGCTGAAAGTGGTGGTGGAGTAATTCTTATTCTTAACAAATTAATAGTAGCAGATGTGGGTTCTCAACTGAGGTGAATACCCTGCATGAAGATTTTACTTGTTGGATTGTTATTGGAAGCAGGAAGGATGAATATCCTCCATGACGATTTTACATTTTGATTCACTTTGATCTCTAAGTCATTGCATACTACAACTTGTGAACATGGTCATAACACATACACTTTCCTTATCTACCTTATAAATACAGGTATTCGTGCTGTTCCTTCTGCGCCTGTTACACTCAACAGATATAAACCTGCTGCCAATCCGCTGGTACGTATACGAACAGTTGATAAATCAGCAACACTTTCTCTTAGCAACTGCTTTCCGCAATAATCTGTTAGCAGTATGTTGTAAGAACCCGATGAAGAACAACCATTGCACGCCAGCGTAAACTCTCCATTGTTTGGATTGGGATAAACCAATACCTGCATACTTTGCGCAGGACGCACAACCCCTGTTGCAGGATACGTAATATTGTTGGAAGAATCGGAAGAGCAGCCGTTAACAGTAACTATGGAGTAGTAAACGTTTGCTGCACTTGCTGTGTAAGTAACTCCGGTATCACCGGATAATATTCCGGCTGTATTGTACCATTGGTTGCCGTATGGTGCATTAGAGGTGAGCAAATTACCTGAAGCAACTACAATTGGTTTTACTGGTACTGATTTAAAAAGAATGTACATAGGTACAGAACCACTTGCACAATTCGCGGCATTTCTCACTTCTACATGATAATATCCCGTACTGCTTTGCAAAACCAGCGAATCGGTGAATATGCTCAATGGGGTACTATCTTTGAACCATTCTTTGTTAAAGGTAGAGGCGCACCTAAGTGTAGCGTCTGTGCCTGTACATACAACCGAATCAGGGGTAACAGTAAGTTGGGGAGATGTGGGATGTGCCTCTACATAAATTTTGCGGTCTGTTGTGTCGGTGCAACCATTGCTGTCATATGAAATAAGACGCACATCAAATACTCCTGAATTGGCATAGGTGTATTGAGGACTCATCTGAACTGTGGTAGCTGAATTACCAAAATTCCAAAGGTAGCTTGCCGATGCGACACTTGTATTTGCAAATGCAAACACATTTCCGTTCAAACATTGTTGCGTATCAGCACAGGTAAACGATGCAGCCGGATGACCAAACAGACTTACTTGCCTGTATAGCGAATCTATACAACCATGATTGGTGGTAGTTCTGAGCCATACATTGTAAGAACCTGTATTGTTATAACTATGTTGTGCATTGGGTGAACTTGAAGCAGCAGAATCTCCGAATGTCCAATACGAACTAAAAGTGCCCGATACTACTGAACTCTGATTTGAAAAAATAAATTCGTTTCCCTTTAAACACTGCTGGGAATCATTGACCGTAAACTGAATATTGGTTTGCGGATAAACCTCCACCATTTTCACTGCAGTATCCTTGCATCCTAAATTGCTTTCAGCAATAAGTGTAATCGGGTAATTGCCATGAACAGTGTACGTTTTTTGTGCCTGAGTTTGTGAAGAAGTATCGCTAACAGCGGAGCCGAAATTCCATTGCGAGCTCAGTGTACCTTGTGAAATAACTGAAGTATCCTGTACTGTGAAACTGTTTGTACTCCAACATTGTGCTGAGGACGTAGTTATTCTGAAACCTGCATTCGGGGCATGATAAACCACTACACCTTTCAACACAGTGTCAGTACAGCCGGAGTCGGATATTGAAATGAGACGGATGAGATATGCTCCCGGCAGTGTATATGATTTTACAGGATTACTCAGCAAAGAAGTATCACCGCTTCCTGAGCCAAAGTTCCATACCCGCATCAGATTGCCGGATGAAATTGAGGAGGAATCAGTAAAAGCAAAACTATTTGTATTTAAACACTGGGTAGTGTCATTCACAAAAAAACTTGCCAGAGGCGATGGATGAACCGTAACATTTCTTATAGCTGAATCAACACAATTGGCTCCGCTTCTTACCACCAGCTTGGCAATATAAATTCCTGGGGTTGAATAATTTTTCGAGAAAATACTTTGTGAAGAGGTATCGTTGATACCCTCACCAAAATTCCACAGCACAGTGAGATTGCCGTATGTAATGGCTGATGAGTCTGTAAACAAAAATGTATTTCCGCTGTAACATTGAGCAGGGTTATTCACAACCATTCTGGCGACCGGTACCGGATTTACAACTAAAGTTGTAGTGGCTGTATCTGTACAATCGAAATTGCTTTTTGCAACCAACTGAACGGTGTATAAACCCGCAACAGTATATGACTTGGATACACTGCTCAAGCTTAACGTATCATTGGGCCCGGTACCAAAATTCCATGTTCGACTTAATGTTCCTGATGAAATTTGTGAGGTGTCGCTTAGAAAAAAGCTATCACCACTACAGTTGGATACACTACTTACAATAAACCCTGCACGAGGATGAAGATATACAGTTACCGGTTTTATAATCGAATCAATACAACCTTTGTTGCTTGTAACCTTTAGTTTAACCATAAAGTTCCCATCAGCGGTATAGTTTTTATTATAACTTATTGCGCCCGATGTATCATTTGTTCCTGCACCAAAATTCCAAGTACGTGATGCAATGTTTCCTGATGCAATACGGGATGTATCAGCAAAAACAAAATTATTATCCCTGAAACATTGCGTTGAATCATTGATGGTGTAACCCGGAACGGGTTCAGGAAAAACCACCACTTGCCTTGAAAAAGAATCTCTGCAACCGTTATTAACCAATTGCGACAATATCACCGTAAATGTATCGTTGGTTGCATATACTTTTGCAGGAGTCTTTATTAATCCTTCAGTACCATCACCAAATCTCCACAGCCTTAACATGCTGTATCCTGAGGCAAGTACTGAGGTATCATTCAATGAAAAAACATTGCCGCTCAAACACTGATCTGTATCGGAAATACTGAACCCTGTGTAAGCATTAACTTTAATAATAATGCTGTTGGGAGACGGGGCAGAATAGATTGCAGGATTTAAACCCGCTAAACGAATACGGTAATTGACACCTGCCGGAATGTTTCTCGGAACGCGTCCGGTAATAAATCCGTAACGTGCTCCTGTCGTGCTGCCTATGTTCACAGGATTGGCAAAACTTCCAGAGGAGTCGCTTAATTGAATAACAAATGTATTTGGAGTATTGCTATTTTTAAAAAAAGGTACAGAAAGTTCATGATTCTGGCAAATACTCTGGACCACGCTTCCGACAATCCTCAGGTTGGTATCAATATCGTGACCAATAAAATAAGCCGGATCTAACCTGGAAACATTAACTCCCGTAATATTAACAAAAGCTCCTCCGGCATACAACACCTTCTTGTTGGCAAGCAATGCATAAATATCATTGGAGGAAACTGTTTTGGCAATCCAGGGAAAATGATATCCAGTAAAAAAATCAACTTCTGAAATGGAATATGGGTAAACTGAAGTAAGGTTACTGTAAAACAGCCTGTCGGAATAAGGAGTTATTGATGTAACAGCCCACGTACCGGGATTACTCCCTAAAGTAGAATTGGGATTCCATGCAGTTAACGCACCTGTGGCCATATGTACCGCACCAACACCTATTCTCACCGGACCATTAATATTGGAAAACATTCCACCTAAATAGAGTACACTATCTTTAACGAACATTGATCTAACTTGACCATTCAATATATTAGCAAAAGAAGATGATAGTGAAGAATTGCCCCGATCTATGGCCACAAAAAAACTTCTTGTTTGACCTGCAACAAAAGTAAAATTACCTCCTGCAAAAAGCATATTGGCCGAAGCTGCAAGGGCATAAACTGTTCCGTTAAACGAAATATTGAGAGCAGTAGCATTTCCCGTGGCAGAATCAACCTCTACCAGTCTTGTACGGCCTTGTCCACCTGCATTATTGAAATCCCCGCCCATGTATACCTTATTGTCCCACACATCAATAGTACGAACCACTGCATCGGCACCGGGATTAAAACTTTTCATTGCTCCTGTGGCTACATTAAACGAAGCAACTCTGTTGCGGGTTTGGCCGCTCATAGTAGTAAAATTCCCTCCGGCATACAAAGTGGCTCCTGTATATTTAAAACAATGTACTTGGTCATTGGCCTGTGGTGCCCAATCGAGAATATTTCCCGTTGATTCAGAAAATGCCGCGATGTAATACCTGTTCTTACCACCCATAGAAGCAAAATTTCCACCCGCATATACTCCATTGTTACCGGCATGTATAACATTTATGGTATGACTGGCCACTGCGTCCCAGGAAGAAATTTCAGCAGTTGAAAGATCAATTTTAGCTATACGGTTTCTCAACTGCCCGCCTATTTTAGTAAAATTTCCGCCTGCATACACAGCCCCTCCATAAACACTAAGTGCATTCACAACTCCGTTGGCATCTGGATTCCAACTACTCAGTGAAGCTGAAGAAAGATTAATTGCACCTAGGTTGTTTCTCGATTGCGAATTGATGGTGGCAATATCTCCACCTATATAAATTTTATCGGCTGTAAGACATAAAGCATGCACCCTTCCATCAGTGATATTGGCATTCCAGCTGCTCGCTGAAGAACTCGGCCATTTAAAACAAGCCAACCCAGTCAAGCCTGATGAGCTAATTAAACTAAAAGCGCCTCCCACAAAAATACTGTCGTTACGGGCCGCCAAGGCATAAACTGGACCATTGGGCACAGGACCCCAAGGCAAACTAGCAAGTGTATTTTTTTGTATTGCTGCCAGGTTTGTTCTTGAATTGACATGAAATGCACCTCCGATTAAAAGAATTGAATCTGTAATGCATAAAGCATGCACAGTGTGTTGATTAGCTATACCTGAATTCCAAGTGAGCAAGCTGTCACCGGAGATACTTAGTGCTACCAATCCTCCTCGTGCTTGCCCTCCACCGGAGTAAAACGCACCTCCAATCAGCATTCGACCGCCCGATGATGCAAGTGCATAGGTGGTATAAATCAATCTGGGATTAAAGGAAGACACTATGCCTGTAGTGAGGTTGATAGCTACCGCGCTTTGTATACTTTGACCACCAATGATGGTAAAATCTCCGCCTGCATATACCATACTGTCCATCACGCGCAGCGCATATACGGGCGCATTAGCTCCGGGGTTCCAGCTCGTAACCGATGCGTTTAACATACTGATTGCGCACAGTCGGCCTCTTGACTCATTACTTACTGTGGTAAAATCTCCTCCTACATAAAGAATGGTATCGACACAATCAATTGCTCTCACTATGTCATTGGCAGAAGGGTTCCATCCGGTTATGGTTCCGGAAGACAGGTTGATGGCGGCAAGCCGGCTTCTTGACTGACCACCGATATTGGTAAAGCTTCCACCCAGGTAAAGGATTCCGTTTTTTACTTTAGTGCATAATACCGAACCATTCATGGAAAACATAAGCCCGGTTATACTTCCGCTCATGTCAATAGCGGCAAGCCTTTGCCTTGCAAGCCCTCCTATTGTGCTAAACCCCCCTGCTATAATCAACTGTGAGTTGTCGCCTGAAATTGCATTCACGGTACCATTGCAATTGTTTACCCAATTAAGAATATCACCGCTAGTTGCAGAAACCGCTGCCAGATTGTTTCTGGGAAAACCACCTACTTGTGTAAAAGAACCTCCCAAATATATAACATCCCCTTGTTTGTAAATGGTATATACCGCTCCAAACACATGTGGATCCCATGCGGTAACATTGCCTGCTGAGTCAATATGTGCAAGACCCCAACGACTGGAATCACCCACCATTGAAAAAGTGCCGCCTATATACCATCCACCTTTATCGTCACTTAACGCACAATACACCGTCCCCCGATCAATCTCAGGCAACGGATATGTAGCATAAGCAGCATCTACTGCAAAAGCTGCCCCGTTCACCACTTTACCCGCACCTGTAAAATAGCCTCCCACAAACAAGGTGTCGCCTTTAAGTGCCAGTGACTTTACGAAACCTCCTATAATGCCTGCCTTACTAAACTTCCCTGTTACATTTCCGGTTGAATCAATGTGTGCAACACGACTCCTGAAAGCATTGCCCACTTTTGTAAAAGCTCCACCGATATAATATCCGTTATGCCCGTCAGGAATTGCGGTATACACCATGCTATTGGGTTTGGGGTATGCAGCATTTGCTAAACCTGTAGTGGAGTCAATAAGTGCGCTGTATTTAGCCCTGTTAACAGAATCGAGCCTTGAAAAAAGTGTTGTAAAATTTCCTCCTACAAATACGGTATCACCATGTGAGGTAATTGCGTTTACCACCCCGTTAGCACCGGGCACGTTGCTGATGTAGTTACTTTTTTGTGCAAAGGAAAACCCAACCACACATGTTAATACTAAGCAAAACAAATAATGTTTTTTCATCTTTTTCAGAGTAAAATATTTACGGAACGGGAGACAAGGAATAGCTACAAAAAGATATCTCCCAGTATTGATTCTTTCTGCTGCATTTTTTTCATCTCCAAACAAAAATATGAAATTGTCAGCAAACAATTTTCAACCTGCTTCATTTATCCAGAAAGCCTCCTCCGCTTTGCCCTCTCGAATGCTCTCCTATGGTGCATTTATTCAGGCAAACGGTTGGTGATATAGCTAACCTTTATTGGCCTGCCTCAAGACTTCCTAGTTTTAGTTTGCCTTAGCAGGATAAATATTTTGCGCAAAAAAATTTGCTTCCGGGAAAGATACATGGAAGAAGGGAAGATGAATATCCTCTCTCTGGCGCAGAATGCTTGCTTACTATCGAACTTTATAAACAGATTTTTTATACCTCATAGTATTATACTCAAAAGTATAAAGCTGTGAGTGCTGGAACACATGCTTTTAAAACCTTTAAGAATACGCTAATTTCACTATTTTTGACTTATTGTTAGTTTGCAAAAAATGGCAAACATTTCACTCTACGCTTAAACATGAAATATAACGAAGAGAACGTTGCAAACGCAGCAAAGAAGGAAACCTCTTTACAAACGGTGAAACAACACTTTAAAATTAATTTTAGAAACTACTTCCGCAGTATTTACATTCTTACCCTGACAGCACTATGGTCAATTATATTGGGGGCATGGAAGACACTTAAAGATAAACCGAAAAGCTACATATATGAATACAGATTATCACTTCAGTATAATCTTCCATACCCATTTTTTATGGTCAAAGGCGAAACGATGTTATTAGATCTAAACATAAAATCCACATTAAAATTTCTAAATAATTCTGATGATACTATAAAGTTCATACCCTCAGAATATGAACTTTTGAAAGTCAATAAGAAATCTTCTGATACTATACGATTTAGCAGACATATTATTAATGAAGTTGTATTAATTCTGCCAAATGATTCTGTTCTTCTAACTTTCGTTACTAGCCCGCTTTTTAAGGAATATCTTAAATCCGGGTCTAATAGTTTTTATACTAATACCCACCATTTACTTCAAAACATCGAAAAAAATTACATTACGTACATTCACTGCACAAACGCTAGCTCATTATACCCCCTTTCAATAAATCCGATAGTTTATTCGGATAGTGTTGAATATTCATCACAAGTTGAAAGGAAGAGATAAAGTATAATGAAGAGAGCATTGCAAATGAGAATTAGTGGAGACCAAGGAAGTACCCCTATTGAATTAAAATAGATATATGAAAAAATTAATCCTTCTATTTTTTTGCTTCTATATAGGAAGTAAAGTACATGCTCAAGAGCATCTTTCAATTTACAAAATTCAATTTCATCAGTTCATAAATGTAGAGGTGAAATCTTTATTCAAAGAAATTAAAGCCGTTGCCCCTAATTGCTTTTCCTTTTGTTCCCACAACGTTCATTTGAATTATATCCATGGGATAGTACTCTCAAACGATTCTCTCAGAATAGAAATCAAGTTTAAAGAAGGAATACGTTTAAAGGAAAAGGACCTTTACCATGCAGTTAATCCATGCAGATTCACAAAATATAGTTTAAAAAGACAGATAATAAGGCGAATTTCCATTATCAATACAACTACTCATAAAGAAATAGCAGTATATGAATAAGAAAAACTCTGATATGGAAATATGTGTATGCAAATGTGTAAGCATCCCCATTTTAGTACAAAGCTAAAGTAGACATTTTTTATTATTTTACCATAGCAGGACTTTTACCTTTTAAAGCTTTATGTGGCCTATTATTGTTGTAATCATACATCCAATT
>JBAYTR010000014.1:0-122136 GCA_041675505.1 Bacteroidia bacterium
ATTGGATGTATGATTACAACAATAATAGGCCACATAAAGCTTTAAAAGGTAAAAGTCCTGCTATGGTAAAATAATAAAAAATGTCTACTTTAGCTTTGTACTAAAATGGGGATGCTTACACAAAGGCATGGGATTGTTTATGGTGAAAACTCAGATGAGCGCCATGAACGGCACCGTTGATGTACAAAGCGGACCCGGAAAAGGGAGTACATTTATTCTCACGTTTCCTGTGTGAAGAGTTTGGTGCTCTTGTAGCTACAAGCTACATAAAAGTAAAATCGTAGGCAGGAACTTACGATTAGGAAGGGGGCACTCTTGTAGCTAAAAGCTACATAAAAATAAAACTTCGAAAAGCAATGTGACTGCTTGTAATTGAGTTTATTCTCATTCGCAATTAGCCTTTAAAAATTTAGTTGCTTCTTTGTACCCTAAGTTAACAGCCGTTGTCCAGTCTTTACATGCACCGGATTTGTCACCTGATTCTTTTTTTGCAAAACCACGGTTTACATATGCTCCCACAAAGTCAGGTTTAATGTTTATTGCTTTGTCAAAATCCTTAATGGCTGCTTTATAGTCTTTTTGTTTGAGTCTTGTAAATGCTCTGTTATTGTATGCGTCTGCATATTCACTATTTAATTCAATGGCTTTAGTGAAGTCATCTATTGCACCCTCAGAATTATTAATCTGGTCTTTACAATAACCTCTTTCAAAATATGCTTCTGCAAGTCTGTATTTAACTTCAATTGTCTTGTCAAAGTCGTTAATGGCCCCCACGAAATCCCCAATCATGCTTTTTGAGTATGCTCTGTTGTAGTAAATTTGTCCTGTTGGATTAAGTTCAATTGCTTTGTCGAAATCAATAATTGCTTCCTTAAATTTTCCGGCCTTTGCTTTATCGATTCCTCTAAAGTTGTATTCCGAAGCAGAAGTCAAAGGTTTATTTTGGTCAGATATTTTCTGTATAAGCTCGTCACCCCATGCGCCTTTAAGTTTTAGTTTACCCATGTCCATATTTGGTGCACCGTTCTCGAACGATATAATTGTGGGGTCAAATGTGCCATAAAGTGCAAACGATTTTTTAATGAAGTTGCCCATGTCTATGGTGTCGAGTTTTATTGCAAGCATCTTTACAATTTCAATTACTCTAGTTTGGTTTTCGGGGAACAAGTTGATATAAAACCATACCGCTTTTTCATATTCACCTTTCTTTTGGAAGTCGTCTGCCTTCTCAAATGTGTATTTGTCAGGATAGAGTTCTTTTTTTTCTGCTTCTGTTGTTTGAGCAAAAATTGTATTTGCTGTAAGAATTGCTGTCACTAAAAAGATACTAAGATGCTTTATCATATTGTTTAATTTTGTACAAAACCTTACGCTTTGTCTTGTAAAACTGCAAATAAAAAGCGGCAAAAGCAAGTTGTTTTGATGTTTAAAGAGTTGCACCTATAGTGTGCTTTAATAAAATTAGCTGTTCATGTATCTACAAGCTACATGAACGTAAAATCTACGCATAGGTCAGAGTACTGCCCACATTACTGTCTGAATAAGTCAGCCTTAGTTTTTGGAGGAATCTCCACCAAGTCAAGAAAGCGAATCCGAGGTCGCTTTTCATTAATTTCACCATCTACTCCTAGTCTGTCAACATAACCTTTAATTATGCAGTTTGTGAAAAGTAAAGGTTTGTAATTAATAATATTTCCTTGAGCAGGCATGCATGTAAGAATATGTTTATTGTATTCAAAACCGATTGTATTTGAGTTTTCATTACCTCTAGTTACGTGCCCTTCGATTTCTATGTACATGTCATGAACTAAGTCAGGAAATAATATATCGTTGTTAGTGTCTTTGGATGTAAAAATCCATTTCTGTGTCGCGTTTATTTGAATTTCCTTACCATCGTCTTCATTATCGCTTGAATTAAGTCCAATAGCTAAAATTCGTCCATCCTCAATAACATTAGTTACCCTAGCGAAAATTTTGTCAGGACAACTCACATAAATTTCCAAATATTTGTAAGGAACCAAAATTGATTCTCCAACTTCATTAGTGATGGTCACCCAAGTATTGTCGCCTTCAAATTTAGCGTTCTCGATTTTTTTTATTGCCATTGAACCCAAATGGCTAGCAATTTTTAGCACCCATCTTATACCTTTAAAAGCGCCAATAAAAATGTCCTTAATTTTTTTGTCTTTAAAATCATTTTCAGCGAGTTTCTTTAAAGCGGTAGTTGAGTAAGTTGTTATACCGAGTCCAACAGCTGTCTTTATCCATTCCTCAATATTATGTGGAATTAGAGCTTCCCAACTACCTTTTTGAATTTTGATCGGAACCTCAATATGTAGTTCTTGAAGAGAAGGGTCCTCTTGAAATAAAAAGTATCTAATAATTTCGTCAATACCCGTTAAAGCTTCTGCTGATTTTCGTGCGTCTAAATAACCGCTCTCAACAAGGTGACCTTTGTAAGAAATGTATGCTATGTTTTCTTCATTCATCTATTTGATTGTCTTTATGGGTTGCACCTAATTAAATACGATATAACCTTCGCATATATCTACAGTATGAGAAAGCATAAGAAGTTTTTCATTTTGTTGCAAGCATTTTATCTGGCTCATAAATTTCAAAAGTGAAACTGTTGTGCAGTGTAATCGCTGACTAAAACAGAAGAAGTAGTTAGGTTCAATTATCATACAGATACATTTTTTCAACTGCAAGATAACAAGTTTTAGTTTCCCGCCAAGCGGTGCAACAAAAAAGCCACCCGTTTCGGGGTGGCTTTCAACAAGGTATTTGGTATATCTTATTTTCCTTTAAACTCGGCTTTGCGTTTGCCTAAAAAAGCGGTGGTGCCTTCTTTAAAATCTTCCGTAGCGAAGAAGTTGCCAAATTCAGTTATCTCCAGCTGGTTGCCGTCTTTGGTTTTGTTAAACGAGGTGTTTACACACTCAATGATGCTCGCAATAGCTAGTGGTGCTTTGCCTGCAATTTTGTTCAAAATCTCTTCGCATTTGGGCAGCAATTGTTCAGGGGCTACCACGTGGTTAACCAATCCTAAGCGGTGCGCTTCTGTTGCGTTAATGGCATCGCCTGTCATCAACAGTTCCAGTGCACGGCCCTTACCAATTAACTGCGGTAAACGTTGTGTGCCTGCATAACCCGGTATAATGCCCAGGTTCACTTCGGGCTGCCCAAACTTGGCATTCTCTGCAGCTATACGCATGTGGCAACACATGGCCAGTTCGCAACCTCCCCCTAAAGCAAAACCGTTTACGGCTGCAATTACCGGCTTAGGGCAATTTTCAATGGCATTCATTACGGCATGTCCATCGGCACTCATGCGTGCACCTTGTTCTACGGTAAAGTTGGCAAACTCGGCAATATCAGCACCGGCAGCAAAAGCTTTTTGTCCGGCCCCGGTTAGTATCACGCCTTTTACGTCAGCATTGGTGTAAATGCTTTCAACGGCTGTTTTAATTTCTGCCAGGGTTTCAATGTTAAGGGCATTCATCTTGCTCTCGCGGTTGATGGTAATGTAGCAGATGTTGTTTTTTATTTCAGTAACAATGTTGTTGTACATGGGAATTGTTTTTTACCAGAATTAAAAAAAATTAAAAATTACGGTGAGCAGCTACCCACTCTTGAATGTAACCGGCAATGTCGCCTGTGTTAGTACCCGGAGGGAAAAGTTTGCCTACGCCTGAGGTCATCAGTGCCTGCAAGTCGTTATCAGGTATAATGCCGCCACCGGTAAGCAATACATCTGTTAATCCTTTTGCTTTCATCAGCTCCAGCACTTTCGGAAACACGGTGTTGTGTGCTCCGGAGAGTATGCTTATGCCTATGGCATCCACGTCTTCCTGCAGGGCAGTGTTCACCACCATTTCAGGTGTTTGGCGCAGGCCGGTGTAAATTACTTCCATGCCGGCATCGCGCAGGGCGGTAGCAATTACTTTGGCTCCGCGGTCGTGCCCGTCAAGTCCTACTTTGGCCACTAATACACGTATGGGTCGTTTCATTTATTTTTCTTTAATTAATTCAAACCCGGGTTTTTTACGAATGGCTTTGCGGTAATAGCGAATGAGTGCAGCCTCATCCATTTTGTACACCACATCTTCTCCAGTATTATTCAACACAGTCAATCGTTTTTTAATTTTATAACAACCTACTTGAGGCAACAGCGGGCGCAACACTATTTTACCAGGTGCACTTTTTTCAGCAATGAACACGTGCCAGTATTTACGGTTGTAATTTTTGATGGAGATAAAATAATAGTTCTCCATTTTGCTCAACACAATGGAATCGCCCATGTAGTAACGCTCAGTACTGTCAATGCGTTTTACTTCCCACCAGTTGCTGCCTAAAATAAGGCGGGTGGAGTCTTCTAAATCGGCCTTGTATTCAGTAGAAGGAATTTGTTTGTATACACCCTGAAACTCTGCGGGCACTTCGGTTAAACGTTCGCCCGGTGTGCGGTCAAATGTAGCCAGCATACACGAGGAAAATAAACCCGTGCACAGCAGTGTGAAAAATAACAGGGCTTTTGAACTCATATGTTTATTTCGTTTACTGCGCGTTGCATGCGTTGGGTTACTCGCTCTTTGCCAAGTAATTCAACCGTTTCAAAAATAGGTGCTCCGGCACCCACACCTGAAATACTGAGGCGAAATACCTGCAACACGTCTTTACTTTGTAAACCTTGCGCAGCCAATACTTCATTGAACAAACGCTCGGCTTCAGCAGCCGTTAAATCAGCACAGGCAGCATAGGCATCTTTTATGGCCAGTATAAAAGCCGGGGTAGTTTCTTTCCAGCGTTTTTTAGCTACTTCGGCATCAAAGGTGGCAGGCTCCACAAAAAAGTAGCTGCCCATTTCCCACACATCTTTAGGGAAGGTAACTTTCTCTTTCATCAGCGCACACACTTGTTCGATGTAGGTATCTTCTGAACTAACTCCGTTGGCGGTAAGTACAGGTTTTAACCTTTCAGCAATCATGGCATCAGGTAGCAAGCGCAGGTATTGTTGGTTGAACCACTTGGCTTTGTTTTGGTCAAACTTGGCTCCGTGTTTACTTACGCGCTCAATACTAAAGGAATTAATCAACTCCTCTTTGCTGAACATTTCCTGGTTGTTGCCGGCATTCCAACCCAGCAGGGCCAGCATGTTCACCACCGCTTCAGGGAAATAACCTGTTTCGCGGTAACCACTGGAAACCTCGCCCGAAGCCGGATCTTTCCACTCCAACGGAAACACGGGGAAACCTAAACGGTCGCCATCGCGTTTACTTAATTTTCCGTTGCCTTCAGGTTTTAATAAAAGCGGTAAGTGGGCAAATTGCGGCATTACTTCTTCCCAACCTAAGTAGCGGTATAGCAACACGTGCAGCGGAGCAGAGGGTAACCACTCTTCCCCGCGAATAACGTGAGAGGTTTCCATCATATAATCATCCACCACGTTGGCCAAATGGTAGGTGGGCATACCATCACTTTTGAACAACACTTTGTCGTCCATTTGCGAGGTGCTCACACTTACCCAGCCGCGTATCATGTCATGGAATTTTACTTCTTCTTTCTTGGGTAATTTTATACGGATAACATACGGCTCACCCGCTTCAATTCTGCGCTTTACCTCATCTTCCGACAGGGTAAGGGAATTTTTCATGGCCATGCGGGTAATGCTGTCGTACTGTGCACCAATGTTGGAGGCTTTTAACCGCTCGCGCATGGCTTCCAGTTCTTCCGGAGTATCAAATGCGTAGTAGGCGTGGCCCGAGGCCAGCAGTTGCTCAGCATATTTAGCATAAGTACCTTCCGCTTTGCGGTCGCTTTGGCGGTAAGGAGCGTGGGCACCGTCACCAAATCCAATGCCTTCATTGGGTTCAATGCCCAACCATTTAAGTGATTCAATAATGTATTGTTCAGCACCGGGCACAAAGCGGTTTTGGTCAGTGTCTTCAATGCGCAGTACAAAGTCGCCTCCGTTTTTGCGGGCAAATAAATAATTGTATAGTGCCGTACGTACGCCACCAATGTGTAAGGGGCCGGTGGGGCTGGGCGCAAAACGCACTCTAACTCTTCTCTCTGTCATAAGTGCGGCAAAGATAATTTTTTCCCTCATTTAACGGGAAAAATGACAAGAAAACCTTAAGCTACAATACTTTCGAAAAGGGCTACGCCATCGGTATTGAACAGCAGCTCAGAAGCGGCCCGCTCGGGGTGAGGCATCATGCCAAACACGTTGCGCCCTTCGTTGCAAATACCCGCAATGTTGTGCAGGGAGCCGTTGGGGTTGGCCTCAGGCGTTACATTGCCCTCAGCATCGCAATAGCGGAACATCACCTGTTTGTTGTCGGTAATTTGTTTGATAGTGGCCTCATCCGCATAAAAGCGGCCCTCACCGTGGGCAATAGGAATTTTAAGGGCTTTGGAGGCGTCAATGTTTCGGGTAATCAACAAATCGGTGTTCTCGCATTTGAGGTACACGTTGCTGCACAAAAATTTGGTATGGTCGTTACGTAACAAGGCTCCGGGTAATAAGCCGGCCTCGCACAAAATCTGAAATCCGTTGCAAATGCCCATCACATAGCCGCCATTTTTTGCAAACTCTTTTACACTTTGCATAATGGGCGAAAGTTGTGCAATAGCGCCTGAACGCAGGTAGTCACCGTAAGAAAAGCCGCCCGGCAGCAAAATAAAATCGCATCCTTTCAAATCAGTATCCTTGTGCCAAAGCTTCTCTACCGTTTGGTTGGAATATTCCTGTAACACGTTGATGGCATCCTGATCGCAGTTGGAGCCCGGAAAAATAACTACACCGAATTTCATATTGTGAAAATTGAGTGGCAAAATTACACCTTTTAAGCGAATGCTTCGCTTAATTTTGAATTCTTAATTTTGAATTTTTAATGAGGAAGATGCTCATTGTGTTTGCAGTCATTGCAATCTGTGAAAATCAGTGAAATCTGTGGCGGGAACGCTTCGCTGAATTTTGAATGCTTAATTCTTAATGTTTAATGAAGTGCTTTGTTGTGTTTAGGTGTGTAAGTGTTTATGTGTTTATGAGAGGGATGGTAAATAACCTCTGCTAAATTTGTGTTAATCTGTGAAATCAGTGGCAAGAACGCTTCGCTTAATGTTGAATTCTTAATTTTGAATTTTTAATGAGGAAGATGTTTGTTGTGTTTGCAGTTAATACAATCTGTGTAAATCAGTGAACCGTAAGCTCAGCGAAGCTAAATCAGTGGCGTTCTGCGCTTCGCTTAATGTTGAATTCTTAATTCTTAATGTTTAATGAGGGCTTCCGGTAAATGTGATTTATCTGCGTCAATCAGCGTAATTAGCGGCAAAACGCTTCGCTTAATTTTGAAAGGAAGTTCAACGGAGCTAATGCTTAATGAGGAAATAGCCTCTAATAAATTTGTGTTAATCTGTGCAATCAGTGTCTGTTCTATGCTTAGCTCAATGTGAAGTATTCCGTTTTTTCTGTAGTGTGCGACCTCACCAACCCAATACTCACCAGATTCACCAGCATTTTGGTGGCTCTCCAGCGGGAGATATTTAACAACTTGCAGGTTTCGCGCAGGGTGATTCGCTCGTTTTGTTCTAGGTATTTGAGCAATGATTGTTCGTGCTTTGAATAATTGATAATGGTGTTTTGCATGCTGTGTTGTCTGCGCAGTACATCCACCACCACTTTGCTGGCCAATAAACTTTTGTCTTTTACCCGAATGTATACCCACCACTTGTCATCTTCTCCTTTGGCATAGTATGGTTTGTCGGGGCCTTCAGGAATAATGGCTTCAATAATTACTTTGCCGTTTATTTCCCATTCTATCAGTTCAATATCTATTTCAGGTTTGCAGTAAAAATGTGCGGCTAAATCGAGCATGTATTTTTCATCTTCACTTTGAATACCGCTGATCATTTTTTTATCGGTAACGCCCACCAACAATCGTCCGCCTTTGTGGTTGGCGAAGGATACCATGGTTTTGGCAATTTTAGCTGCCGAAGAGATGGTTTGTTTGAAATCGAGCGTATCGCTTTCTCCGGCTAAAATAAGTTGCTGAATGTGGGTGAGGCCCATGTGCGCAAAAGTAATATTTTAGTAGAAGGGATTGTCACGTGATTTACTGTTGTAATTTTCATCCCATACATTTAGTTTCATTCTGATGCCCCATCGCCACATTGATGAATAGTCAACCTCGCTTCCGGGATAATGGGATATGGAATAAAGTGAAACGGTATATTCAGTAAAAACATTTACATAGCACCCGGCATTATATTTAACTCCCCCTAGCCCATATACACCTAACATGAGTGGAAATGTCTTGTCGGGTAAGAGGTATTCAGTTCTATCGTATTTGTACACTAAACCAACGTTGAGCAAAGAGTCGGTCCCTATGTAATAGCTTCTGCTGGCAGAGAAATTATCAAATACAGTAAAACCAACCAACATCCCTAAACCACCATAGAAGGATAATCTTTTGAATACAGGTTTCGTATTCCATAGCATATCAGCTCTTAGTTGCAACGCACTTGCCTGGCGGTTAAAAGTATACTTCACGCTAGTGGTATCTGTTTTTGGTGATGATATCAGTTCGTCCTCATAATAAAAATTGTGAAAACTATGATAAAACAAACCGAGGCGAGCCTCTTTGTTAAACCTTGGGGTAGTGCGCTCAAGAAGTTCATAAGAACAAGATAATCCGGCTTCCACTTGAAGGTCTGGGCCTGAAAAATCTATAACTTCTATTTTGCGTCCTAAAGCCAAATCTGCTTGTCTTTTTTTTAATAAGTCTGATGAGGGAAAAGCTTGATCCATACTTTTTGTAAGTTGATCACCATTGATTTGGGCTATGTGAATGCCCGCCATCAGGTTATATCCGTTAGCTTGCCAATTGTATCCAAAAAGCTTAAAGGGCTTGCTGGGGAAAACCAGCACAGGTGTCTTGGTCGTATCAGCATCAGTTTGGGCAAAGGTGTTTTGTGAAAGCAGTAACGATAATAATGCGGTGAGCAACAGTGCTGTTCGCATAGGAGTTATTTTAGTGTGAGAGGACAGGCTTGGGTTCATATTGATGTGATTCAATTTATTAATTTTATGCTCATTATAAGTATAGAGAAATCAAAAAATTGGTGGAGCGGTTAAATCGGGGTTTATGGGTGGTTCTACCAAATCGAAATAATGAAGTCGTTTGCGCAAGCCTATAGCAAAAAGTGTTGAAGTGCCCACATACGTTTTAGCTCCGAAAAAAGTATCAAAGTTGAGTGCCTTTTGCATTTCGATGTACCAGGTAGTTCGACAAGAGGCGTTGAATTTTATTCCGCCTAAGGCCTGCGCACCGTAATGAAAACTTGACGACAAGTTGGGTAAGTCGTCTCCTTTTGGTATAAAGCTACTTTCTATTTCTTCGTATTGGTTGGATAAAGGATCAAATTGTCTTAAGGTTTCAGAATGATCATATTCAACCGATGAGAATAATGCCGGACTCACTCGCACACCCGCACCTGTGTAAAATCGCAATTTGTTTTTAAGAAAGGGTTTGAAATTCCACAGCATATCAGCTTTTATAGAAATGATTTCTACATTTAAAGAGCAGGAATAATTAGCTCCCACAATGCCTAGTTGATAAGGGTCAAGTGTAAAGTCAAAGCGTGACCTACTTTCTCCTAAACTAATGTCTGAATAGGCAGCCCCGATGCGAACTTCTTTAGTAATAGATGAGGTTGAATTGCTAATCATTTCATAACTTATGCTAATGCCGAAATCGCGTAAATAACCGAATCCAAAACCTTGTTCTCTAGTATTTACACTTTTGTTCTTATTGACATTGAAAGACTGTTTTTCATCAGGCATATTCGTTAAATTGAAAACATCATCCACTTTGCTCCAACTTTTCATTGTATAAGAACCAATCATGAAATGATAATTATGCCCGTTTCGTTGCCATCTTTTCCCAAAGGCTTTAAAAACTTTAGTGGGGCGCTTGAGTACCAGAGAATCAGCATCAGTTTGAGCAAAAGTGTTTTGTGAAAGCAGTAACGATAATAATGCGGTGAGCAACAGTGTTGTTCGCATAGGAGTTATTTTGCTGAGGTAGGGCAGGCGTGGGGTCATATCGTTACAGTCAAATATAAACTTTACACTAAGTAACCCAAAAACAATTCTCTTTATTACTTTTGCGCCCGATAAAAAAACAGAAAACAATATGAAGATAGCTGTAGCCAAAGGAGATGGAATAGGTCCGGAGATTATGGACGCGGTGTTGCATGTGTTTGATGCGGCAAAAGTTCCGTTGCAGTACGAGTTTATTGAAATGGGAAAAACCTATTTCGAACAGGGAAACAGTGCGGGCATGACCCCCAAAGCCAAAGAAATAGTGGAAGACCTGGGCATTGTTTTTAAAGGCCCTATGGAAACTCCCAAAGGCAAAGGGATGAAGAGCATTAACGTTACCGCCCGTAAAACATGGAGCACCTATGCTAACCGCAGGCATTTTCAAAGTTTGCCCGGGGTAGATACTGTTTTTTCGAAAGCCGGTATTCCCATTGACATCACCATTGTGCGCGAGAATATTGAAGGCACATACGGAGGCATAGAGCACCTGAACACACATGATGTGGCTATTTGCCGTAGAATTATTACCCGCCCCGGAAGTGAGCAAGTGGTGCGTTTTGCTTTTGAAATGGCCCGTAAAGAAGGCTTTACCAAAGTAACCTGTGCCCACAAAGCCAACATCATGAAATTGACCGATGGCCTTTTTCTTGAAACCTTTCAGGAAGTAGCCAAAGAATATCCGGAGATTAACAGCAACGATATCATTGTAGACGATCTGGCCATGAGGTTGGTGGCTCGTCCGCATGAGTTTCAGGTGGTGGTGCTCACCAACCTGCAAGGTGATATTATGAGCGACCTGTGTGCCGGATTGGTAGGCGGTTTGGGTTTTGCTCCTTCAGCCAACATTGGCGATAACATTTCTATTTTTGAAGCCGTTCACGGAACTGCTCCCGATATTGCCGGTAAATTAATGGCCAACCCCACCTCGCTTTTATTGAGCGGACTGATGATGTTGCGTCACCTGGGTTACGTAAAACACGCGGCCGAAATTGAAAACGCTTTACGTTACACCTTAGAGCAAGGTGTACACACCGCTGATTTTGGCGACCGCAGTATTCCGTTCTCCAACACCAATGAATTTGCGCAGGCCATTATCAACAATCTGGGTAAAAAACCTGAATTTTCTAAACCACGTGAAGCGAAGGACGGAGTAGCTATTTTCACTAAACCGGCTGCTCCATCGGTTCAGCGCATGATGGAATCTAACGTGGATAATGCCGATAAAAAGATTGTGGGTGTTGACTTTTTTATTGAAACCGATTTGCTTGGACAGGCCATTGCCGATAAGATTACTCCACACCTCACACCTTCTCAAAAACTGATAATGATTTCTAACCGCGGCACACAGGTGTGGCCCTCCGGCTCCATTTTTACGGAGTGTATTGATCATTACCGCTTAAGGGTAGAAGGTGAAATGACTCAGAAAGAAATATTTTCATTGCTGAGCATGCTAAGTGATACCTTCTACATCCCCTCGTTTGAAATATTACGCATGTACGGAGACAAAAAAGGATACTCCCTTGCACAGGGACAATAACCACTTTTGAGTAGACATAAAAGAAACGGCAGCCTTCGGGTTGCCGTTTTTGCTTTAACCGGAAGTAACTGATAAATATCAGGCGCAGCTATACAGGAAAAATATAAATTTGTCGGCCATGAGTAATTTTGAATTTTCGTTGAGCTATGCACAGGCTCAGGATGAACAGGATGTACTGAAACGATTCCGTTCACAGTTTTTATTTCCGCAGCACAACGGTAAAGAGGTCATTTACCTTACTGGCAACTCACTGGGGTTGCAGCCCGTTACCGCCCGTGCAGCTGTTGAACAAGAACTCACAGACTGGGCCACTTACGGAGTGGAGGGACATTTTCACGCTAAAAACCCTTGGTTCCATTACCACAAATTTTTAACAGAAAAAGCCGCCCGTGTGGTAGGCGCAAAACCCGTTGAAGTGGTAGTGATGAACAATCTTACCGTTAATCTTCATTTGATGATGGTAAGTTTTTACCGCCCCACAGCACAGCGCTATAAAATTATTATGGAAGGCGGGGCTTTTCCTTCCGACCAATATGCCATGGAAACACAGGCCCGTTTTCACGGACTTGATCCTGAAAAAACAATTGTAGAATTAGTGCCGCGTGAAGGAGAACACACCTTACGTACCGAAGATATTTTGGCCACCATTCAACAACACGGTAATGAACTGGCTTTGGTGATGATGGGCGGAGTAAATTATTACACCGGTCAGGCCTACGATATGC
Organism: Bacteroidia bacterium; assembly: GCA_041675505.1. Classification (GTDB taxonomy): domain Bacteria; phylum Bacteroidota; class Bacteroidia; order UKL13-3; family UKL13-3; genus JAGPCK01. Next base: position 12,371 of record JBAYTR010000014.1, read on the forward strand.
AGGCCATTACAAAAGCAGCGCATGCTGTAGGTGCCTATGCAGGTTTTGACTTAGCACATGCTGCGGGTAATTTGCATTTACAACTACATGATTGGGATGTGGATTTTGCCGTGTGGTGTTCCTACAAATACCTCAACTCAGGTCCGGGTGGAACATCAGGTGCTTTTGTGCATGAACGTCATGCAGCTAACAAAGAGCTCATTCGTTTTGCCGGCTGGTGGGGACATAATGAAGAAGAACGGTTTCTGATGAAGAAAGGCTTTAACCCCATGTTGGGCGCACAGGGCTGGCAGTTGAGCAATGCCCAGGTGTTTCCGATGGCCATTCACAAAGCTTCTCTTGATATTTTTGATGAAGCAGGTATGAAACAACTTCGGGATAAAAGTGTTCTATTGACAGGGTACTTAGAATTTGTTTTAGATGAAGTAAATGCAGGATTGGAAGAACACGAGCAATTGACAATAATAACTCCGCGCGATGTGAACCAAAGGGGTGCTCAGTTGTCAGTAGTGGCCGGTGAGCGCGGAAGGGCCTTGTTTAAGTTCCTTACAGAAAACGGTGTGGTAGCTGACTGGCGCGAGCCTGACGTTATTCGCATGGCACCGGCACCTTTGTACAACAGCTTTACCGATGTATATCATCTGGGAGTATTGCTGCACAAGTTTTTTGTTTCATAGCATAAAAGATTTCTGCCGAGAGGCACACAGTATAAAATGAATAAGTATGAGCGAACGTATTAACATCATAGGCGGAGGACTTTCCGGATCATTGCTGGCTATTTACATGGCCAAACGCGGCTTTCAGGTAAACCTGTTTGAACGCAGACCCGATATGCGCAATAACCGCATGTCTGCAGGAAAGTCCATTAACCTGGCACTTTCAACCCGTGGGTTACGCGCGTTGGAAAAAGTAGGTTTGGATAAAGCCATTCTGGAAGATGCCATTCCCATGTACGGACGCATGATGCACATGAAAACCGGTGAACTGAATTACCATCCATACGGTAAAGAAGGGCAGGCCATCAATTCCGTTTCCCGTGGTAGGCTCAATATTCAACTGCTTGAATTGGCCGATGCTTATGAAAACATTACCCTGCATTTTAACACCAAATGTGTGGATGTGGATATTGATAAAGCCACCGCTACTTTTGAAATGGAAGACGGTTCAGTAAAAACATATGAAGCCGACAGAACCATTGGTACTGACGGAGCCTTCGCTGCTACCCGCGCCCGTTTACAAACTTCCGACAGGTTCAATTATTCACAAACCTACATGCCGGTGGGTTATAAAGAATTGAGCATTCCGGCAGGTGAAGCAGGCGCTTTTCTTATGGAGAAAAATGCTTTACACATCTGGCCGCGCGGAGCGTTTATGATGATTGCTTTGCCTAATCCGGCAGGTGATTTTACCTGTACATTGTTTCTGCCTTTTGAAGGAGAAAAGAGTTTCGCCAACCTCACTACTGAACAACAGGTGAAAGACTTTTTCGCAACAGAGTTTCCTGATGCGATGGCCATGATGCCAACACTGATAGAAGACTTTTTCACCAACCCTACCTCGTCATTGGTAACGGTGCGCTGTTATCCCTGGGTTAAAAAAGATAAACTTGCCTTAGCCGGTGATGCTGCACATGCAGTGGTGCCATTCTTCGGACAGGGAATGAATTGTTCTTTTGAAGATGTGTTGGTGATGGATGAATGCATTGGCAGGCATTATCCTGACTGGAACACGGTTTTCAGCGATTACCAGCAACTGCGTAAACCCAATGCCGATGCCATTGCTGATTTAGCTATACAAAACTACAGCGAAATGGCCGACAAGGTGGGAGATAAAGAATTCCTGCATAAGAAACACATTGAGCATGACTTGTCAGAACTCTACCCCGATGAGTTTAAATCGCAGTACGAACTGGTCACTTTCAGCACTACTCCTTATAAATATGCGCTCGACCGAGGTAAGGTAAATGAACGGATACTGAATGCCATTGTAGCGCAAAAACTGGAAGCGGAGTTGCACAACAGGGAAAAGATACTACCCATACTGGAAGAGGCTGATAGACACTTTGGCGGAAAATAGTACCTTTGTGTACTTAATAACCGCATTATGATGACTACACTGCAAAAGAGTTATACTTCTTTATTCTTCCTGATGCTGCTTACAGCACTAACTTCTTCAGCACAATTGGCCAATTGTGATCAGAAAGAGGCGTTGGCAGTAAAAAATGCCAAAGTGTATTTTATTCTGAAAACAGAAAACTCTGAAACCGACAAAATATACAATCATTTTCTCACGAAGTATGTTCCCACGTACTGGAACCTTGGAAAGTTTGAATTTGTAAGTGCTGATACCGTTGATAAAATCATACTTAACGACAAGGTTTATTTTGTAAATATTTTTGATGAAGAAATTATCTCTACCAATGGCATTATTAACGTAAGCTCCATGGGTATCATTAAAGGAGGTAAATTGTTTAAGCAATACAAACACACCGATGAGCTGGCTTGGGTATATGTGCGCAAAGACTTGTGGGACTATGCTCCCAGGTTTCCGGGCATCTTACAGGTATTGCAAAATACGATAGCCTGGAAGGCGGATGTTGCCAACAAAAAGAAGGACATCTATTCTTCTTTTAACAAACAACTCTCCATGAAAGACAAAGTACTTTACATTGAGAAAAAAGACCTGAATGAAAAACTGGTTGACGTAAACAAACTAAGCAAGCATTATAAGTTTAATTACAAGATTGTAGAGAAGGAAGAGTTACTTAAAGCCATTGAAGAACAAGACCCCAAGGTGGTGTACATGCACCTTACCAACAACCGCAACTCCAGCTGTTTTTTTATAAGTGCCAAAGAAGGTAAAGTAGTGTGGGAACATCAGGCCACCATCAATACCGATATTCAGTTGGTGAATTTTTTGGTATTGGAAGAATTCAGCAGCGCTATCTATTACGCCATTGAAGAGGCCAAGTAAAATGGTTCGTTCCCTTTTTTTATTGCTGTTCACATTTTTATCGCTGCACATTTTTGCTCAAAGTAAAAATGAAGTTGCTGTGAGGCAGGTACTCGCTATGCAAGAGCAAGCATGGAACCGTGGCGACCTGCAGGCTTTTATGCAGGGGTATTGGAAATCAGATTCCCTGCAGTTTATAGGTAAAAACGGAGTGACCTACGGTTGGCAAAAAACATATGACAACTACAAAAAATCGTATCCCGATACGGCCACGATGGGAAAACTTTTCTTTACACTCTTGCATGTAAAAGAGTTGGGTAAAGAGAGTATGTTCATTACAGGCAAGTGGGACCTGCAACGTACCAAAGGCAATGTGGGCGGTTATTTTACTTTACTCTTTCGCAAAATAGCAGGAGAGTGGGTGATTGTGAGTGATCATACTTCTTGATGTTATTTCACCAAGGCCACCAAGGCACTTTTAAGTACAGCACCCGGTAGAAGTACTACTCCTCCTTTCAGCACAATTTCAGAGAAAGAGAGTGGGGTTGCCAGCATCAAACCAACCACTCCGCAACATAAAATAAACAGGTGAGCACCTAAGGCTAGTGCAAAACGGATGCCCCAATTTTTATTTTGAATACGTTGGTAACTGAAGCTGCATGCATACGCAGCAACGGGAAATGCCAACAGGTATCCTGCGGTAGGTCCCAGCAACACGTCTTTGCCATAATTTTCTCCGCTGAATACAGGTAGAAAACAACCCAGCAATAAATACAAAATAACGGCACCGGTGCTTACTATCGGAGGGTATTTAAAGCACAGTAATAAGACAAATAGGGTTTGCAACGTAAACGGTACAGGTTCCACAGGGACTTTCATTTTTGCACCCAATACAATGCCTGCTGTAAGGCCGAAGATGAGCAGTAACTTTTTCAAACCAACGGATAAAGTACCGGCTTACTCGGACTGGCATCAGTTTCCAGTGAAGCAATTTGTAAATTGAGTAAATACAAGCCATCTTTTACATTAGGTGCGGCATACATTAACTCAGTAATGGTGCGTAAACCTCCATCGGTTTGATGGGGGTAGTTCCAGTAAGCGTGGTGTGCCAGTAGTAATCCACCGTCTTCTTCTCTGTCAACAGAGGGTTGGTCAATAAGCAGGTGTTGGTATCCCTGCTCGCGAATCCATTGGGCTGCCTCATGGTGCAAATAAGTAGGGTTGGTGCCCGAATAATGAGCGTGAAGTTTAGTTGCATTGTTAGGCAGGGTGCGTATCAACAAAGCTTGAGTGCGGTGTTGTACGGCCCGTTCGATTTGTTCGCGCAGAATAACAAGGTCACCGTTGTCAGCGGCTGATGGAGTGACGGTGATGAGTTCGGCACTGAAGTGAAATGTTCTCAGTATGCTGTTGATGGTAATTCTTTCTATAGCAATATGCCCTACACACTCAGTATGTGTACCGTTACCGTGTGCATTCAGGTACAGGTTTTCGCAGTTGCATGCCCCGCCTTCTGTTACACTGCCCACAAAAGTTCCTACTCTGATGGGTTCAAACACCGGTGGCGAAATGTGAAAGGCATTCACACAATCATCGCCCGGCAGTATAGGAGTAGAAAGGTCAATGGGGCGACTTAAATCTGCCTTAAGTGGACGGCCATCTGCAATAGAAAATTCAACGTACATAAAACAAAGATAATTATCTCCCGATTATACGCAGAAATGATTTGTTCAGCCAACAAGAATTTTTCTGTTGCTTAACTAAGCACCAACGTATTCAAAATTCAGCGCAGCGCAGAACGCCACAGATTTAGCTTCGCTGAGCTTACGGTTCACTGATTTACACAGATTGTATTAACTGCAAACACAATGAGCATCTTCTTCATTAAGAATTCAAAATTAAGCGAAGCGTTCCTGCCACTGATTGCACAGATTAACGCAAATTTAACAGAGGTCCTTTCCCATCCCTCTCATAAACACTTACACACCTAAACACTCACAAAGCACTTCATTAAACATTAAGAATTAAACATTCAAAATTTAGCGAAGCGCAGAACGCCACAGATTTCACTGATTGCACAAATTAGCTCACGGTCGGTATACTCTCCCCCACCTAAACACTCAAACACATCCTCTTGTATTAAGAATTACTCATTAAACGTTATCTTTACCGCATCGCATTTATGAACGATTACACCCGAAAGAGATACTGGAAATTGCTGCTCTTGTTGTTTGCCATGTTTATTGGTGTTTTTTCATTGTGGTACACCAATGCACTGGTGCAAAAACTTGCACAGGAAGAAGAGAAAAAAATTCAGCAGTGGGCCGAGGCAACTAAACTGATTGTGAGTACCGGCTTTATGGAGGATTTTTCTTCGCTCAGAGAGGTGGATACCAACCAGTATCACCAGCTTGATTTATTGATGAATGAGGTCAATAATTTTCTTTCCAATATTCAGAAGCAAAACGTCACTATTCCGGTTATTCTCACGGATGAAAAGGATAACATTATTTCCCACCGTAATCTAGATAACGATAAAGCAAATGACTCGCTTTACCTTATGAAGCAATTGCAGTTGATGAAAGAGGAGCATGAGCCCATTATCATTGAGCTTTATGCCAACAACAAAAATTACATCTACTTCAAAAATTCTTTGTTGCTCACTCAACTTAAATACTACCCCTATTTTCAACTGAGTGTAATTGCTTTGTTTATGTTGGTGTCCTACCTGGCGTTCAGTGCCTCACGCAGGTCGGAGCAAAACCGGGTATGGGTAGGTATGAGTAAAGAAACAGCCCACCAGCTGGGTACCCCAATTTCCTCATTGATGGCCTGGCTCGAAATGCTCAAAAGCGAAGCAGGTGCTGATGAAACCATTGTGCGTGAGATGGAGAAAGATGTTTCCCGGCTTAACATCATTACTGAGCGTTTTTCCAAAATAGGCTCAGCACCCGCATTACAAAATGAAAACCTGGTTCAGGTAATCGGACATGCGGTAAACTATTTACAAAGCCGAAGTTCCAACAAGGTAAAGTTTGCGGTGGAGTATTCGTCTAACACCATTCAGGCTCCCCTCAACGTGCCTTTGTTTGAATGGGTAATTGAGAACCTGAGCAAAAACGCGATAGATGCGATGGACGGCATTGGAGCCATCACTTTTACTATTCGCGAAGAAAATAAACAGGTAGTGATTGACATAACCGACACGGGAAAAGGAATCCCCAAATCTAAATTCATTACCGTATTTAATCCGGGTTATACTACCAAAAAACGAGGCTGGGGTCTGGGACTCTCTCTGGTAAAACGTATTGTAGAAGATTACCACAAAGGTACCATCATTGTTTTGCAATCAGAGGTGAATAAAGGCACCACCTTCAGAATAATTCTGCACAAATAATGGCACGTATTATCGCAATAGATTACGGCACCAAAAGGGTAGGTCTGGCAGTTACTGACCCCTTGCAGATTATTGCCAACCCGTTGGATACAATTCATGCCAAGGATGTTATTCAATTTCTGGAGAACTATGTGCAAAAAGAGGAGGTGGAGTCCTTTGTAGTGGGCCAACCCCTTCAAATGGATGGTTCTGATTCTCAGTCGGCTGTACACGTGGAAAAATTTGTATCTTTGCTGCGCAAAAAATTTCCAGCTCAAACGATATACCGGGCAGATGAAAGATTCACTTCTAAAATCGCTCAACGTACCTTGTTGGAAGCAGGAAAGAAAAAGAAAGACCGGCAGGATAAGCAGTTGCTCGACAAAATAAGCGCAACACTCATTTTGCAGTCGTTCTTAGAAGGCCGATAATTTAAGAAATACAGTTTATATCCATGATTCTCCCCATTGTTGCCTATGGCGACCCCGTTTTAAGACAAAAAGGAAAAACAATTACTAAAGATTTTCCAAAACTTGAGCAGCTTATCCAAAACATGTTTGAAACCATGGATAATGCTGATGGTATAGGCTTAGCAGCTCAACAGGTGGGTTATCCCATTATGTTGTTTATAACCGGTGCCGATGCATTGGGGGAAGGTTTTGAAGACTTTAGAAAAGTATTCATCAACGCTGAAATTGAAGAAGAAGGCGAGCCTTGGGAAAAGGAGGAAGGCTGCCTGAGCATTCCTAAAATACATGAATACGTTTCACGTCCGCGCAAACTTACTATCCGTTACTACGATGAAAATTTTGAGTTTCATGAAGAGCAATATGACGGAATGAAGGCGCGCATCATTCAGCATGAATACGACCACAACATTGGCCGCATGTTTGTTGACCACCTGTCTGATTTTAAAAGAACCCTGCTCAAAGGCAAGTTAAACGACATCAGCAAGGGTAAGATTGATGTGGACTACAGGATGCGGTTCCCGGTTTCTCGCAAATAGTTTTTACTTGCTCAACATTAGTACATTGCTAATGGTGAGGTTGCCGCCTTGTGTATTGAACTTTATATCAGTCCCGCCTTTCCCTAGTGCTACTTTTATGTTATAGGGGGTGACATTACCACTAATTAAAATATCTTCGAAGTTAATGAGTATACTCTTTTTAAGGGAGGCTGCCTGCAGATTACAGTTAATGGATTTTGGCAGTAAAACATCGATGTCTCCACTGGTACTCTGAATATCTGCTGCATCTACAATACCTGTAAGTTTGATTTTGCTGTCTCCACTAGCATTAATCACGGTAATCTTTCCACCTTTTCCGGAAAAGCTTACATCAGAATTCTTCGTGTTGATCGTAGCTTCTAGGTTATTCCCTTTAATATCCACATCCATTTTTTCAGTAGATATGGTAAGAACTCCTGAAAGATTATCACCAAAAAGTACCCCGTCAATAATGTTTACCTTCATATTTACTTTCAGGTCTTTTATGGAAACATTACTTTTTTCACTTTTGATGTCAAGTGGAATATCGGCAGGAAGAAAAATTTCATAGACGAGGGTTCCTGTGGAGGAAGGTACCTTGTCGGTACGCAAGTTCAGGTTGCCAGATGTGCTGCTGAGGTTTACTGCGTATTTCATCATGAAATTATTGTAAGCAGTAAAATCTTTGCACTCCAAACTTACCCTGACTACCACTGAGTCGCCATTGAATTTGGAAATAGTATAATTACCCCCAAAACTGCTGGCTGTAATGTTTTTTACGGTTGAGGTATGAAAACTTTCTTCTTTTACAACTTTAGAGAAAGCGGATGCGGCAAATGATACACAAATGCTCAGCATGGAAAATATTATTTTTTTCATATAACAAATGTAATAACAAGCAGGTAAAGAAAGGCCTGATTCTTATCAGTCAATTCCTATCTTTGTGCCATGAGCACGAATGAGGAACTTATAGACGAACAAGATGAACAGGAGCTGTTTGAACATCACCGTATTACGGTTGATAAAGGACAAGCTTTACTGCGAATAGACAAGTTTCTGATGATTCGCCTGCACAATGCCAGCCGTACCAAAATTCAGAACGGGGCTGATACAGGTTGCATTCTGGTCAATGAAAAGCCCGTTAAATCAAGCTATAAAGTAAAACCGGGGGATGTTATTTCAGTGGTTCTGCCCAATCCACCCCGCGATACTGAAATTTATCCCGAGAATATTCCGCTTGATATTGTTTATGAAGACGACACCCTGCTTATTATTAATAAAAAACCTGGCATGGTGGTACATCCGGGCTTTAACAACTATTCGGGTACATTAGTCAACGCACTGGTATATCATTTTTCACAGTTGCCGGTATCGGCTAATGGTGAACAACGCCCTGGCTTGGTTCACCGGATTGATAAGAACACTTCAGGCCTTGTGGTAATAGCAAAAACGGAACGTGCCATGTCGCATTTGGCTAAACAGTTTTTTGATCACAGCATTGAGCGTTCCTACATTGCTTTGGTGTGGGGAGATATGGAGGCTGATGAAGGTACAATAACAGCTCATGTGGGCAGAAGCCTTAAAGACAGAAAAACACAAACCGTATTTCCTGAAGGGGAAAGCGGGAAACATGCGGTTACCCACTACAAAGTGCTCGAAAGGTACGGTTACGTTACGTTAATTGAGTGCAGGCTGGAAACAGGACGAACGCATCAGATAAGGGTACATATGAAGCACATCGGACATCCGTTGTTTAACGATTCAACTTATGGCGGGGACAGAATTTTGAAAGGTACTACCTTTACTAAATACAAGCAGTTTGTAGAGAATTGTTTCGCACTTATGCCACGCCACGCCCTGCACGCCAAATCTCTGGGTTTCCTGCATCCTGATGATGGAAGAAAAGTGTTTTTTGATTCCGAAATGCCTGATGATTTTCAGCAGGTACTAGCCAAGTGGACGACTTATGCGAAGTTTGGTCCCTCCTCAATAAACGGTTAATGGTATCTTTCGGGTTAATATCAAACAGCTGAAAAATTCCAAAGAACAGCAGTGACCAGTTAACAAAAGAAATAAGCATGAAACGTTTTATTTTCCATTTGTTGGGTTCAATGCTGGCAGCCAGTATGGTACCAACGGGAACAGAGAGTAAAACCGGGGTTAAAAACGCAATACCGAACAAACCGTAGTTCTTAATAAAGCCTACTAACCACCTGCGAAATTTATTGAACTTAACTTTTGCGTGGGGCTTGGCAGTAAACAATTTGTGTTTCACCCACAAAATCCCATCCCAGCAATACAGGTATACAATTACGCCCGTCATCCCCCCGCCAACAGTTGTTACCATTGACAACAGAAAGTTAAAATCTTTTACCAAAGCAGAGCTTGCCCCGATAAGGTATTTTGTAGACGATAGCGCGAAAACAATTAATAAGTCGAGAAATGATTCAGTCATGGGTTGTTTAGGAGAGAACTCTTGGTGCAATAATCAAGCCTTCATTTATTTATTCAGGCAAACCTCAACGGCCTTTCTAACACTGCCATGTTGTAATAGTAGTTTTTTAGCTTTTGTTTCACTGATGCCGGTTGCTTTTACAATCATTCGTGTGCCCCGTTCAATGAGTTTGTTGTTACTCAATTGCATATCTACCATTTTGTTGCCTTGTACGCGCCCTAATTGTACCATTACGGCAGTACTGATCATATTGAGTACAAGTTTTTGCGCTGTACCCGATTTCATACGGGTACTTCCGGTTACAAATTCGGGACCCACTACAATTTCAACTGGAAATTTTGCAGTTGCTGCCAGCCGGCTGCCTTTATTGCAGGTAATGCATCCGGTTGTTATACCGTTCTTATTGCATTGTTCTATCGCACCAATTACATAGGGGGTAGACCCTGATGCCGCAATACCAATCACCACATCTTTATTTGTGATTTTATATTTTAACAGGTCGTTCCAACCTTGTTCAGTGTCATCTTCAGCAAATTCCACTGCTTTTCGAATCGCTTTGTCTCCTCCGGCAATTAGTCCGATGACCATACCTTGTGGTACTCCGAAAGTAGGCGGGCATTCACTTGCATCCACTATTCCCAGTCGGCCACTCGTGCCGGCCCCCATGTAAAACAATCGCCCTCCGGCTTTCATGTGTTTCACAGTTTGTGTAATAAGTTTTTCTATTTTAGGGATTACTTTTTGAATAGCCAATGGAACAGTTTGGTCTTCACGGTTGATGTTAGTGAGTAAATCTTTCACCGACATTTTTTCGAGATGATTGTACTTGGAATCTGACTCGGTAGTTTTTATGGGTTGTTTTTTCTTTTCCACTGTTGTTCGTGATAAGTAATTAATCCGTTCAACGGACTTTTAACAATATTGCCCGTTTGTATATGGTTGTTTCTGCACACTTCCAGTAAAATATCTTTATACGTATATCCGACTGAGCCTGTGCAATGCAGAGGTGTGGAGTGGTAGTTACTGTATTTGCTGATGTGGTGTTGTATAAAAGCATTAAATGCATCGTATACCAATTGGTACATCACCTCATTTTCAATATGGGTATGGATAAACTTACTGAAAGTGGCCAGATACCTGTTGGGCAAAGGTTTTTTATAGACTGCATCCAATATCTGTTCTTTGGTGACACCTGATTCGTTTATAAAACTGTTGTGCAATGTTTGAGGTAATTCACCATATAAAAACCTACGGATAAGTTTTTTTCCCAAGTAAGCCCCGCTGCCTTCATCGCCTAAAATGAACCCCAGAGAAGGCACATCCTCTGTAATTTTTTCTCCGTCAAATAAAACAGAGTTAGATCCAGTTCCCAATATACATACTATGCCTTTGCTGTTGTTGCACAATGCACGTGCAGCGGCCATCATATCGTGTTCTACTTCAATAGTAGCGTGTGGGTATACCTGTTGCAAGCCATTACGCACTATGTTACACTTTTCATCGCTGGAGCATCCGGCTCCGTAAAAATAGATGTGGGTAAGGGCTGATGTATCCGCTTTTTCATACACTCCTTTTCGTACAATCTCAGCTATGTTGTCACTTTCCTGAAAATATGGATTGATGCCCTCGCTTTGCAGGAGCGTATGTTGCCCGTCAGGAGCCAGATAGCACCAATCGGTTTTTGTTGACCCGCTGTCGGCAATTAATATCATCTGAACAAAATTAAATTTTCCGCAATCAAAAAACAGGGTTGAATGGTTTTATATTTGAACACTTGTGAATAACAAAATACTTACGGCATTTATCTATGAATAAAAACTGGCAACCACTTATATATGGCCTTTTAATAGGATTGGGTGTAACTATCGGGATGATTATGCGTCCTGCAGGTGCAGGCCGTTCCCTGTTACTTTCAGGCAGCAATAAATTTTCAGAAATAATTGACCTTGTAAATGCAGCCTATGTTGATACGGTTAATTTTGAAGAATTAGAAAACGATGCGATAAATGAAGTATTACAAAAGCTGGATCCGCATTCAGTTTATATTCCGGCAAGTGAATTAAAGGCCGTGAATGAACCGCTCGAAGGAAATTTTGAAGGGATAGGAATTGAATTTAATGTAATAAACGACACCATTGTTGTGGTAACTCCCATTACAGGTGGCCCGTCTCATCAACTGGGCATTCAGGCCGGGGACCGTATTGTAAAGGTAAACGGCAAAAATGTAGCCCACATCAACATTAAGACAGATGAAGTAGTGAAACTGCTCAAAGGTAAAAAGGGTACAGAAGTTAAAGTAAGCATTTACCGCAGTGGTTATGCTAAATTAATTGAATACACCATTGTGCGCAACACCATACCTATTTACAGTGTAGATGCAGCTTACATGCTCAACAAACAAGCGGGATATATTAAAATCAGCCGCTTTGCTGCTACTACTTATGAAGAGTTCAAAGCTGCTTTACTGAAGTTAAAACAAAAAGGGATGCAACAGCTTGTTCTTGACCTGCGTGGCAATCCCGGAGGGTATTTAAGTGCCGCTACTGAGATTTGTGATGAACTGCTGGATGATGACAAGTTGATTGTATATACCAGCGGACGTACATCGCCCAGAGTGGATTACAGGTCAACACGGGAAGGATTATTTGAGCAAGGAAAGTTAGTGGTGCTTATTGATGAAGGAAGCGCTTCAGCCAGTGAGATTGTTAGTGGTGCAATTCAAGATTGGGACAGAGGAGTGATTGTTGGCAGAAGATCTTTCGGTAAAGGTTTGGTACAGGAGCCGTTTCAACTTAAGGACGGTTCAGCCGTTCGCTTAACTGTATCCAGGTACTATACTCCTTCCGGACGAAGCATTCAGAAACCCTATGATGATGATGTAGATGCTTACGAGCATGAGATATTTGACAGGGATCAGTCGGTTGAAACAGAAAAAAAGGATACCTCTGATAAAGCTAAAAAGGTATACAAAACTCAAGCAGGCAGGATGGTATATGGAGGAGGAGGGATAAAACCTGATGTACAGAATCCTTTTGACACAGCCATTGCTTCGTCATTACTCACACGGGTTTATGCTGAGGGTTTACTGAACAGATTTGTTTTTACCTATGCGGAAAAGAATAGAAAAGAATTAAAATCCTATTTGAGTTATTCAGAGTTTGAAAAAACGTTTGACTCGCGCAATCAACTGTTTGAACAGTTTCTGCAATACATCAAAAGTCAGAACATCTCTTTCAGTCAGGCAGATGTTGATCGTTCAGGTCAATGGATGAGTACTGTGCTTCGGGCTTTGCTGGCTCGTCAGCAATGGAAAGACGAAGGATATTATTATGTGTTGAACAAACAGGATAAAGCTGTAGCTAAAGCTTTGAATGCGTTGGGTGAATACGAGGCCCTGCTTAAACCTTAAGGATTTACAGCATCATTGAGAATGGAATCATCAGGGATGTTTTTCATTTGCTCCTGAATAACTTGTTCCATGGAGTCCATCTTGGCCTCATCTGATTTTATTTGCTGTTCAATCAACTCCTGTTGTTTTGTTTCTTTCCCCGTTTCAGACGAACAGGCGCTGAAAGAAGAAACCGCAAGAACTGCGGTGATGCAAAAAATGAAATGTTTCATATGATTTTCTTTGTTGACGTCAAGTCAAAAAAAAAGAGTGCTATACGGCACTCTTTCCTTCTGTTTTTCAGCTTTCGCTTAGTGAGCAGCTTCAGCTGGAGCAGCTTCAGTAGCAGCAGCTGTAGTGTCAGCAGCTGATGAATCTGTAACCATTTCTTCAGCGGCTTGCATAGCAGCATCAATTGAATCCTGCATAGCTGTAGCGGCTTCGATTGAATCCTGAATGCGTTTTTCGTCAGCTTTGGCTTTTTCTTCAGCTGAAGGACCACAAGCTACGAATGCGAAAGTAGAAGCAAGAGCTAATACTGATAATACTTTTTTCATCTTGGTTTGAAATTTAATGATTGTTAGCAAATTGGCTGCAAAAATAAAGGTGTTTTCGACAAATGCAATAGGAAAGTTATTTTTTTCTGAAAAAAAGTTTCATGCTCACTCCTTTAAAATCGTAGTGTTCACGTAATTGGTTTTCAATGTATCGTTTGTATGGCTCACGAATGTATTGGGGCAGGTTACAGAAAAACGCAAACTGAGGGTAAATTCCGGGGAGTTGTGTGCAATACTTTATTTTCACAAACTTGCCTTTAATTGCAGGTGGTTGGTACTTGGCTGTAACTTCCTGAAGGAAATCATTCAGCTTATGGGTAGTAATTCTACGCGATCTGTTTTCGTATACCTGCAGGGCGGTTTCAATGGCTTTGTGGATACGTTGTTTGGTAGTGGCTGATGTAAATACTACAGGAACGTCATTTAACGGAGCCAGCTTTTCCAGAATCATTTTTTCATAATCGCGGGAGGTATTGGTTTCTTTCTCCATTAAATCCCACTTATTCACCAGAATCACTACACCTTTGCCGTTTTTATGTGCCAGGTAATAAAGATTCAAATCTTGAGAATCAAGACCTTGTGTAGCATCTATCATCAATATAACTATATCGGCTTGCTCCAGCGTTCGCAGAGAACGCATTACGGAGTAAAATTCAATGTCCTCTTTAACTTTTCCTTTTTTACGGATACCTGCTGTATCCACCAGTATGAATTCTTTGCCAAAAGCGTTGTAATGGGTGTCTATTGAATCGCGCGTTGTGCCGGCAATTTCTGTTACAATGTTGCGCTCCTGTCCCAACAGCGCATTAATCAGAGATGACTTGCCTACATTAGGTCGGCCAACAATGGCAATACGTGGCATTTTTTGCGCAGGCTCATCCGCGATAACAGGTTCGGGAAGGTGTTTCATGATATCTTCCAACAACTCGCCTGTGCCACTTCCTGAAACTGAGGATAGCGGATACAGGTGCTCGAATCCTAGAGCGTGAAACTCATGCATATCAAGATACCGCTCGTTGTTGTCAACCTTATTTACCACCACAAATACAGGTTTCTTTGACCTGCGCAGCAAGTCGGCCATCTGATCGTCTAAATCAGTGATACCTGTTGATACGTCTACCATGAATAAAATTACTGCTGATTCATCCACAGCAATTTTTACCTGGTTGGCAATTTCTTTTTCAAAAACATCGTCACTGCCGGCAACAAAACCTCCGGTGTCCACCAGTAAAAACTCGCGGTTTTGCCATTCAGCTACACCATAATGGCGGTCACGTGTTACACCACTGAAATCGTCTACAATGGCTTTACGCTCACCTACAAGACGGTTGAACAGGGTTGATTTCCCCACATTTGGACGGCCCACAATGGCCACGAGATTACTCGACATGTTTTTTATTTATTAATCGGGATAACCGAATGATTTGAGGTATTTTTTTTCATCACGCCAGTTTTCGCGAACTTTAACGTACGTTTCCAGATAAACCTGCTTGCCGAAAAAGGCTTCCAGATCTTTGCGTGCGCCAATACCAATACGTTTCAAATTTTTGCCCTGTGCACCTATTACAATTGGTTTTTGCGAATCACGCAATACATAAATATCGGCATGTATACGGATGATTTTTTCTTCTTCTACAAACTGCATAATGTCCACTTCACAAGAGTAGGGCAACTCTTCTTTGAGCAGAATAAATATTTTTTCACGAATGATTTCTGATGCAAAAAAGCGTTCAGGCCGGTCAGTAAACTGATCTTTCGGATAGTATTCAGGCCCTTCAGGTAAAAGTTCCAGAATAGCCGGGAAAATATGTTGTACGTTAAAACTCTCTTTAGCTGAAACGGGAATTACTTTAACCGGATTGTATTTTTCCTGTAGCTCCTGTGTTCGGGCTACCACTTCTTCCTGAGTGGCAGAAAGGTCAATTTTGTTGAGTATGCAAATTACAGGCGCTTTGTTTTTACTCAAACGTTTTTCAATTTCCTCATTGTCGCCACGCTCGTCCCAGGCCGTTACATATAGCACCACATCACCGCCCTGTAAACTTTCTTCTACGGCATTCATCATGCTTTCCTGCAACAAATATCTTGGTTTGATAATGCCGGGAGTATCAGAAAATATCACCTGGTAATCATCTGTGCTCACAATGCCCAGTATGCGGTGTCGGGTGGTTTGTGCTTTGGAGGTAATAATAGACAGCTTTTCACCCACCAGAATGTTGATGAGTGTTGACTTGCCTACATTTGGTTTGCCGATAATACTTACGAAGCCTGACTTGTGTGCCATGGTTATAAACAAAAAAGACCGCTCTCGCGGTCTCGTTCTTAATTTAGTTGCGGAGCCAGGACTCGAACCTGGGACCTTTGGGTTATGAGCCCAACGAGCTACCACTGCTCCACTCCGCGATTTTATATTTTTATGTTCAACGAACTTTCTAAGAACTAAACCTGAAGCATTTCGCTTCGATTTGGGGATGCAAATATAGGCTTTTTACAGGATAAACCAAACGGATTGTTTACAGGCATAAAAAATCCTGCACAAGGCAGGATCTTTTACTCATTAAATATTAAACCTGAACTATTAGCTATGCTGTGTTATTTGGAAAGAGTCATTGCACTATGGGGCGTGGTTTTTTGCAAACTGTTAACGGCATTAATACTAAATGCACTTACTAGTAATAAAAGGAAAACTACTGCTTTTACTTTGTTCATTTCAATTCTGGTTTTCATATGCGCTCCTTTCTTTTTTACCATAGACAACGAAAACTTTACCAAATGATGTATTACTGAATAAATATTTTTTAAATTATTGACTATCAGATATAAAAAATCACGTGCAGAGTCCTTCCAGATGTTCTGTATTTAAGGGTTTATGTATAAATTTTATGATGTTTTGATAGGATTCAGATTTTTTTTTGTCTTCCGGATTTATACTGGAAGTAAGAATAACTACTTTGGTATCAGGAAAATAGTGCCGGAGATCGCGATTAAAAACATCCAGAAATTCCCAACCATTCATTCCGGGCATATTCAAGTCAAGAAAGATAAGTTGGGGGCTTTTCATTTCGGATTCTTTCAGGTTTTCAAAATAATTTAGTGCTTTTTTTGCGTCCTCGCAGGTATCAATTAATTCGGCAAAGCCTGCTTTTTTAATTGTATAGGAACAAAGCATCAAAGTAATTTGATCATCATCAATACAGAGTACTTTCTCAATCATTGCGTTTGAAAGTTAATGTGAAAGTGGTGCCTTTATTCTCTTTGCTTTCTACTTCTATGTTGCCTCCAAGGGAACTTAGTTGTGATTTAATAAGATAAAGGCCTATTCCTTTACCGTCTTTGTTGGTATGAAACCTCTGAAACAGTCCGAAGACTCTGTTCCGAACTCGGTCAGCATCGAACCCTGAACCATTATCAGTGTATTTTATCATAATGCATTCCGGCCGGATATATGATTTTATTTGTATGTGGGGAGGTCTATTGGTAGCTTTGTATTTAATTGAATTTGTAATCAAATTAAGGAAGATACTTTCCATGTATGATGGAGAAAAATGAACTGTATCAACTTCACTGAAATCCGTATCAATAATTACCTGATTTTCTTTTATCAGGATACTTAGTGAGCCTAATATTTTATCCAGGATATCATTGAACTTGATTTTTTGTTGGCTGATTTGTGTAGTCTCTTTTAATAGCAGGATTTTTATTAAACTGTCTAACGTTTCATTGAGTTGATAAGTCGAAGTTTTAAATCCTTCAATCAGTTTTTTGTTTAATTCATCCATATCTTCCGGTACTTCCAGTAAGTTGGCAATAGCAACAAGATTTGTAAGCGGAGAGCGTAGATTGTGAGATGTTATATAGGTAAATTGTTTCAGGTCGTTGTTGTTTTCAGTAAGTTCCTTGATAAGAAACTCGCGTTCATTTTTAGTTTCTACCTCATGAGTTATATCGGTTTCTATGGCAAAGAAACCCTCTACCTTATCATGACTATTTACAAGAGGTTGACATTGGATTTTTATCCAATAAGGCGTTCCTGATTTGGTATAGTTGATTATTTCAACATCAAAAGGTTGTTTGTTTTTAAGGGACTCACTCATTAGTTTGACCATGTTTGGGTCAGTATCTTTACCTTGCAGTAACTTTCCGGGCTTTTGCCCCGTTAGCTCATTAAGCTTGTAGCCGCTTATTTGTTCAAAAGCACGGTTTACCCACAATATTTTCCCTTCAATATCAGTAATCACAGCCCCGTTGATTGTTTCCCGTGCAATTAAAGATAACTTCCTTATCTCATTTTGTGAATCTATGATATCTGTAATATCACGTGCAGAACAAATGAGTCTGGTACACTCATTATTTGTATCAAACAGTGGAGTTGCTGAAAGTATTGCAGTTCTTGTGCCTTTAGGATAGTGGTAGGTTTGTCTCCATGTTACAGTTGTTTTCTTTGCAATTGCCTCTTTGTATTTTCTCACCTCTAATTCACGTGCTGTGGAATCAATTGCTTCATCAACGTATTTGCCTATTCTTTCATTTAAATCCAAACCTGTGAATTTAGTAAAAGCGTAATTGATGGTTACATACTTTAGCTTGAAACCCGGTTCTATGTCTAGTACATAAATTACATCAGAAACAGTATTGAAAACTTGTTCCAGCATTTGCTGGCCGGCTTTTAGCTTTTCATCAGCTTCTACTTGCTTTGTAATGTCACGAGAAACACTAAGTACGCTTATTTTTTGTGTAGTATTCTCTTTAAACCCAACAGAATTACTTTCTAACCAACGTAAGGTGCCGTTTAATCCTATTATTCTGAAACGTTCCATTGAGTTTTCGCCCGATAGAGCCTTTTGGTGCTGAAGCTTATATATTTCTCTGTCTTCTGTATGCACAATATCCAAGGCATATTTCCCTTGTATATCATCCAGCGATGAGGCTTCAATCATATTAAGCCCGGCAGGATTCATTTCCAGTATGCGGCCACTTGCATCAACAATCTTTATACATTCCGGCTCACTTTCCAGTATAGTTTTAATTCTACTTTCACTTTGTCTGAGTTTTGATTCATATTCTGTCCTCTCAGTAATATCTACCATTATGCTTACGTTAAAATTTTCTCGCACTCGTATAGCCTGGTAAAGCGTACTGACTAGCTTGCCTGATTTGTTATAGAAATGAAACTCCCCTTGGTCTACGCCTTTGTTTATATATTCCTTATATAATTCTGAACCTGGTTTATGCGAGGCCACTTTCAGATCCTTTACTCCCATGTTCAGCATTTCTTCTTTAGTGTACCCGAAAAGGTGGCATGTGTATGGGTTTACATCAAGATATTTTCCTTCATCATCAGCTACAATAATTGCAGTAATAGAGTAATCAAATATAGTACGCAGGTATTCTTCACTTCGTTGCAGAGCTGTTAGATTCGCCTTTTCTTTGGTAATGTCGGTACGTATAGCAATAAACTGAAGAGGTTGCCGGCTGTTACTATCATTGAAAGGCACAATGGATGTTCTTACCCAATATAATGTTCCATCTTTTCTTTTGTTGCAAATGTCACCGTGCCACACTTCGCCAGCGTAAATGGTTTTGTACATGTGCTCAAAAAAAGACTTAGGGTGAATACCTGAGTTTATAATACGATGATTTTGTCCTATGAGTTCTTCGCGGCTGTATCCGCTTATTTCACAAAACTTGTCATTCACGTATATGATGTTGGCCCGAGCATCAGTAACAGCAACAATGGAATGCTGATCAAGTGCAAATTTTTGATGATTAAGTTTGTTGAGTGACTCCTGAATAGTTTTCGCAGAAGTGATAACTTCTGTTATATCATGTACGTTGCCGATTAGATGCGTACAATGCCCCTCTTCGTTAAACATAGGGTTAACACGTACAATACCTGTTTTTTCAATGCCTGAATAAGTAGTGGTTTCTTTCCATTCAACGGATTTGCCCGTGGCAATCGCCTCAGCATATTTTTTGTGAACAAGTGTAAGTGATGGCTCAGGTATAATTTTGTGCGTGTAATGTCCTATTATTTCTTCTTTCGAGTGCCCGGTAGATTGACAAAAGGCGTCATTTACACTTACAAATTTGAATTTATCAGAAGACTCTACCTCTAGTTTAAATACAACATCAGATATAGTATTGTAAATTTGAACAATTTCTGCACGGCTTTCACTCAGTGTAATCTCTCGTTTTTTCTGTTCATCAATATCCTGAAAAGTCCCAAAAATTCTTGTGCAATTGCCGTTTATGAATTCTCCGTTTCCGGTAGTTCTCACCCAAAGTTTTTTCCCTTTTTCAGTTATAATCTGAAGTTCCAAGATATACTTTTCTCCTCGAGTGATTAAATTTTGAACTGCCTTTTCAATTTGTGGTTTACTGTATTCTGGTTCATAAAAGTTTATTGCCTTTTCAATGTTGGGTTTAAAATTTTCATTCACTTCGTGAATAACCCGAGTGACAGATGTCCACATGAGCTTTTGTGTGAGTATATCAAATTCCCACCCGCCAATTAGGGCTTCTTTGTTAGTTTGCTCTAATAGCCGTGTAGTACTTTGCAACTCATGCTGCATTTTCTTCTGCGCACTAATATCTGTAAAACTTACAATTACAATTGGTTCTCCCTTGCTGTTTTCTGTTGGTTTTGCATCAACTATTAGCCAGGATATGTGTTCATTCTTACTCTTTACTCCTATTACGGCCCCAAGTATGGGCGTTTTTTGTTTTCTGGCCACTGTAGAAGGCACCTCGTCAAATGTATAGGGTTCAAAGTTTTCTTTCAGGAGCTGCCATTCTTCATGTTGTGCCGTTTTTCCCAGAAGAAAATCTTCTGAAACGTTTAATAGTTCTAATGCCTTATTGTTAAAGTGTATAATCTGATCTTGCTCATTATGCACTACAATACCTACGTTTACGGCCTCAATTACTCGCCTCAGTTCCTTTTCGGCTTCAGCCTTTTTCTCTTCTTCTGATTGCCGGGCACTAATGTCCTGACCAATGATAATGGTTCTGTTTTCTCCGCTTCCTTCATCAAAGAATATTTTGCTCCACAATTCAAGTGGAAATTTTTCTCCATCTTTTTTAATGCCGGTTAACACACAGCTTACTTCACCGTTTTTTTCCCGTTGAAGGATGACGTGCTGTAGCGTTTCATCGTTAACTATTAATCCGTTTCTACCCAATTGTTTAATCTCTTCTCTTGAGTAACCAAAGACCTTACATGCCATTTGGTTGCAATCCAGTATTTCTCCTGTAGGTTTGGTAAGAAAATAAATCTGAAGCGAATTTTCCAGATTAACAGCATAACGGTCAGTCTTGTCCATTTTGTTTAGTTAGCGGGTGTAGGCACAAAAAAATATTTCTTGCAGCAGGCTTAAACACAAATGTAAGGTGACTTAATCAAAAACATTTTCTGAAGGCAAATTGTTGGCAGCTTAAAATCAGCACATTGTGTTTTAGTTTATACGGTGGGGTATTATGTGACTCTACAGGGAAGCTGTGTGCTATGTAGTTAAACATCGGAAAGATTAGCAATAAAAAAACCCGACCTTTAAAGTCGGGTTTAGTGCCCAGGATCGGAGTCGAACCGATACGGGGTTGAATCCACTGGTGTTTGAGACCAGCGCGTCTACCAATTCCGCCACCTGGGCTTAAGAGCGGTGCGAAGGTAATGGATTAAGTTTTTTTGTGCAACTGCTATTCCCTGAATCAGAATAAAAGTTTGATAACATCATTAAATACGGCAAAAATCATCAGTCCGAAAAGGAGAACCATACCTACCATTTGCGCTTTTTCCATAAACTTAATGCTGAGTGGTTTGCCTTTAATCATTTCAGCAATAAGAAACACCACATGTCCGCCATCTAAAGCAGGAATGGGTAATATATTCATGAAAGCCAAAATGATGGAAATTAATCCGGTGAGGTACCAGAATTTGCTCCATATCCATTGACCTCCGTATATCTGCGCAATTCCTATGGGACCCTGAACGGATTTGCTGGCTGATACTTTGCCTTTGAATATTTTGGATAAGCCTCTGGCATTATCTGCCAAAGCATTCCAGGCTTTAGTGGTGCCAATAGGGATAGCTTGTGCTAATGTATATTCAATGGTTTTCAGTTCAAAATCTTTAGTGTCGGGCATAAAGCCCAGCTTACCATCGGCATCTACTTTAGCTTTTAGTAATAATGTATCTGTAGAGCGTAAAACTGAAAGCTGAACTTCTTTTTCTTTGTTGTCTTTAAGCAATTGCTGGAACTCATCAAAAAAGCTGAACGGATTTCCGTTTAAAGCAATAATTCTGTCTTCAGGTTTTAGCCCGGCTTTGGATGCGTTACTGCCCGGAAGGGGTTGTGCTACAAAAAAGGTCATGCGTTTATCCAGAAAAGCATCGCGCTTATCAGTGAATTTGTTGGCGAAGTCATCAGGAATAGCAATGTCCATTAGCGTACCGTTACGGTCAATGTTGAGAACCATGTTTTCTCCCAACAACACTTTCGGGCTCAATATATCTTCAAATCTTTCTAAGGTTTGGCCATTAATGGATACAATTTTATCTCCTGTTTGTAAACCTATTTCTTTAGCCAGTTCATGTGCAACAATACCGTATTTTACCTGACTGTTGGGCAGATAGGTTTCCCCGTAATGCCACACCATCAAGGCGAATATGAAAACAGCAAGTACAGCATTTACTACTACTCCGGCTATCATTACAATCAATCTTTGCCAGGCCGGTTTTGAGCGAAATTCCCAAGGTTCGGGGGCTTTCTGCATTTGTTCGGTATCCATTGATTCATCAATCATACCGGCAATTTTTACATAGCCGCCAAAGGGTAACCAACCTATTCCGTACTCCGTATCTCCCCGTTTGAAGCTGAAGAGCTTAAATCCCCAGGCATCAAAAAACAGGTAAAATTTTTCTACTTTAATTCCAAAGGCACGGGCAGCGGTGTAGTGTCCCAACTCGTGAAAAAATACCAGGATGGAAAGTCCTAATATTAACTGCCCTATCATTACCAATACTTCCATTTACTATAATTGAATTTTAAAAGAGTGCGAAAATAAGCTTTTGTCCGGCATAAATCGTGCTAATGTGATACTTGCTTAAATTGTATACTTTTGCGAAATCATAAGAAATCATCCGTATGAAAAAAATTCTACTAGTTGTTACCGCACTCTTTTGTTATTTGATTGCTGATGCTCAGTTGGAAAAAGGGACTCAGTTAATAGGCGCTTCAGCAACTATGAATGCAAGAAATAATGATATCGATTCTACGCGCAATGTAGCCAGTTCGGCATACAACCTCAATTTGCGTTATGGCAGATTGATAGCCAATAATTTTGCTGTGGGTATTTCAGTGCCGTTAACCTATTCGCGCATTGATCAGCAAAGCGAACTTACTTGGGGTGGCGGGCCATTTATACGTTACTATTCACCTTTTGAAGAAACAGAAGGGGAGGGCTCCAAATTAAATCTGTTGCTGGAGGCACGTGGCACGTATTCACAAAGTAATTTTGAAGACAGAAACCTGAAGATTAACAGAAACACAGGCTATATGGGTGGTGCCGTAGGAGTGGGTGTTATTTACTTTTTTAATGAAAGTGTAGGTTTGGAAACCTTGGCTGATTACACCTTTTTGTATTCACTCAGTAACTCAGATAAGAGTAATGGTTTATCCCTCAATATCGGTTTCCAGATTTATCTTAACAAGTACGGGTTCTAAATAAGTGACAGGGCTAACCTGCGTGTTTCAGCATCTGTTGCTACATAATCGGCATAATCAGGTTTAGCAATAAAACTCATTTTGGCCATGCAGGCCTCATTGAGTTCAGCAATCTGAAGGAATTTTATTTTGTCTTTCAAAAAAGCATCAACAGCCACTTCATTTGCTGCATTTAATGTGCAGGCCATGTTTCCTCCTTTTCGCAGGGCTTCGTAAGCTAATTCCAGATTTCTGAAAGTAGCAGTATCGGCTTTCTCAAATGTGAGTGTTGGATAATCTAAAAAATTGAAACGCGGGAATTCTGATTTGTAACGGTCAGGATACGTGAAGGCATACTGAATGGGTAGCTTCATATCAGGTAAACCCATTTGTGCTTTCATACTGCCATCCACCATTTGCACCAGCGAATGGACAATACTTTGCGGGTGTACAATTACATCAATCTGTTCGGTTTTTAATCCGAACAACCATTTAGCTTCAATTACTTCCAAACCTTTGTTCATGAGCGAAGCCGAATCGATAGTGATTTTTGCACCCATGCTCCAGTTGGGATGTTTCAGTGCCTGCGCTTTGGTTACTTCAGCCAGTTCTTCACGTTTTTTGCCACGAAATGGTCCGCCTGATGCAGTCAGGTATATTTTTTCTATGCGGTCCAGGGGTTCGCCTACCAGACATTGGAAAATGGCGGAATGTTCTGAATCAACCGGAATGATGGGCACGTGTTTTTCCATAGCCAGTTCAGTAATTAACTCACCGGCTACAACGAGAGTTTCTTTATTTGCTAGGGCAATTGTTTTTTTGGCGTTGATGGCATTGATGGTGGGCTTTAATCCGGCATAACCTACCATAGCAGTAAGCACAATGTCTATACTGTCAAATTCTACCACCTGAGCAATGGCCTCCATACCGGCAAATACTTTTATATCCAACGGATCTAATGCTGCTTTAACCTCAGCATACTTGCTTTCATCAGCTATTACCACACAATTCGGATTGAATTTTCGTGCCTGTTCAATGAGCAGCTGGGCATTGGAATGTGCAGTAAGAACCTCTACTGCAAAGTGTTCTTTTTGTTCTTCAATTACTTCAAGAGCCTGTGTGCCTATGGAACCTGTGGAGCCTAAAATGGCTATGCGTTTTTGCTTATTCATGAAGAAACAAATATGGGAAACGTTTTTGATATATGGTTAAAAAAATAGCCGCCACTAGTACAAGACAGTACTGTGGCGGGCTACTAAACAAACCTAACCTAAACTTTATTTCTTATTTCTGTAATGAATTCGCTCTGATTTTACTACGGGTGACAGGATATAATTTCCATTGCCTGTTTGGTGAACAGATAATCGTGCATCAAAATCAATGAGAACATCGGTTTGCAAATCATTGATAATATCTGCGTGTACCTTTATTTTTATTCCGCTCTGGGTTCCGCTGGGAATCATTAGCGGATATACCACTTTATCAACTTCTACCGAATTCTGTGGTCCGAGCAAAAGCCTTATCTCATCTATATGGCCAACGGTAAGGAAAGTAGAGTCGGCTATAATGGTACTTACGTTATTTTGAAAATCGAGCAGATTGTATATTCCTGTGTTAGTATTCAGGATAACCCACTTACTCGGGTTGTTCTGTTCTTCAGCATAGTGTACCCTTACTTCTTGTATGTCAACATTTACTTTTGAGAAATCAGCCGGACCGTCAGTCATGTGTACTACCAATTGTCCCGACTGGTGGCTTGCAGCAGTATCTTCTTCCTTACAACCGGTTAACAGCAATACAGCAATTAACAAGCAGTAGAGAATAACAATAAGAAATAATCCGTTGCGTGACATAACTCCTCCTTTTTATTTATTTCGTCAGAACGTAAACTTTATACCTAGTGCCGGGTCCAGTGCAATTCCTGCATAGCCGTGGGTGTTGATTTCTAAAAAAGGTTTCAAATCAAAACTTACTGCAACAGGTATGGGCTGAATCTTATATTCAATGCCGATAATCCCATCTACTCCGATGCCAAAAACAGACTCATTGTAGTAGGCGTAGTTGTATTTATTTTTACCGTAAAACCCGTCAGCATAAAACCCGTTTCTGTATGAAGCCAAGTGTGCGCCCATTCCGTAATACAAACTGAGCCCATCTTCATTAAATGGATTGGTATGTTTCTCTAACAGGCAGGTGAGACTGAACCGGTTGTTCCAATTGCCGCCAAAACCTATGATGCCTTCTATAGCTGATGATGAACTGTTAAAATGTTTGATGGTAAGTCCGGATGTGCCACCCCCTCTTATTCCAACTGCAGTTTTGTATGAAGAACTACCGGCTGTTTTTTGAGCGCTTGCAGTTTGCAGTACAAAAGAGAGTAGTGTAAAGGCAAGTAACTTTTTCATGAGACGCTGTTGTTAAAGTTGAAGTTTGGCATATTTAATTCAATATGCCGGCCAAATTAAATTTTGGCGCAAATTCAACACAATCAGCTAATTAATTTTGTTCCTGCTTTCTGTTCTTTATCAATTTGCAAGGTAAATTCTCAAATTGATAGAAATGGGGTGCTATGAAGCAGACTCACCCTTCATTTCCTTCAACATTCTGTAAATAGTAGCCTGACTAATATCCAGTTTTTTCGCTACTAACGGAATATCATTATCAAAATTCTTGAGGTAAGTTGATACAATGCGTAGGTTGTAATCGCGTAATGTAATTTCATTGCTCATCACTTCAGGTAAAACATCATCACTGCCTAACTTGATGTCATCGGCCTCTATTACGTTACCTGAAGAAAGGACTACAGCCAGTTCAATGATTGACTTAAGTTCCCGCACATTTCCCTTCCAGCTATAGCTCAGCATTTTTTGTTGTGCTGATTCCGCTATTCTTTTCTCAGGCGTGTTATTGGTTTTACAAAACTCCGTAATGAAATGTTTGGCGAGTATCAATACATCTTTTCCTCTGTCACGCAGCGGGGGAAGTTCAATGGGCAGCCCTATTAAACGGTAATAGAGGTCTTCTCTGAAATTACCTCTGCGCGTCTCTTCTTTCAGGTTTTTATGTGTTGCAATGATAATTCTGCAATCAACGGGAATTGCTGTATTACTGCCTACGCGCACTATTTCTTTTTCCTGCAATGCGCGCAAAAGTTTTGATTGCAGATTGAGATTCATCTCACCTATTTCATCCAAAAATAGTGTACCTCCGCTGGCTTCTTCAAACTTACCTATTCTTCGGGTAGCTGCTCCGGTGAATGCACCTTTTTCATGTCCGAAAAGTTCACTCTCAATGAGCTCAGAAGGAATAGCTGCAATGTTTACAGCAACAAATGGTTTTTTCCTTTTTGCTGAATTGTAATGAATGGCTTTTGCCACCAGTTCTTTTCCGGTTCCTGTTTCACCGGTTACCGATACGTTAATATTTGATTCAACAGCTTTAGCAATAAAATCGTACAATTTTAAAATAGGTTCACTTTGCCCGATTATGGTAGATTGGAAGTCGTATTTTTTTTCAACCTCTTTTTCCAGTTGAGAAATACGTTCTTTCAGTGATTGTTTGCCTTTGATATTGGTAATTAAGTTAAGCAAGCGATCGCGTATATCGGTTGTTTTAACCAGATAATCGTATGCTCCTTCCTTAAGCAGGTCTACCGCTGTTTCCACGTTATCCTGTTCAGAAATGATAATCACTTCGCATTCCGGATGAGTTGCTTTAATTGATTTCAATATATCCAAACCGGTACTATCGGGTAATCTGAAGTCAAGTGTAACTACATCGGGTTGTTCGGGCAAGGCATCAAGGAATGATTTAGCATCACGGAAACTTTTTACAGCATACTCCGGATTGAGGGAGAGCGTGTACGTAATGAGGTTGTTGTACCATTCATCATCTTCAACAACAAATAATGTAAAAGGCTTTCTTTTCATGGATAGGGTTAGTCAGTATATTCTTTTGAAAGTATTTGTATCAGGTTATTGCCCGCAACTTTAATATCATTCAGCGATGTCAATGCACTGTTTTTGTTTTTTGTTTGTGTGTCCTCTTCCAACTGTTTAAAAAGTTTTACCAGTTCGTGTGCTTCCATAAAACGGCAAGGGGGAATAATCTTATGCACCAGCTCATATACTTCCTGAAAATTTTCATTTTCGATGAGCGGGGCACATTCCTCTATTGTTTTATTCAGGTTTCGTGCAAAGGTTTTTATCATCTCTTTTAAGAAGACCTGATCTCCGTTGGCCAGTTTTATCAGGTGAGAAAGGTTGTGGCTTAATTGGTTGTTAGTAGGAGTTGATTGTTCTTCAAATGCATTGCCAACTGCACGTTTAGCAATATAGGAAGTGTTGGTGGTTACCTGAATAATTTTTTCCAGCAACAGGGTTTCATCAAACGGTTTTATAAGAATGGCATTTACTCCGGCTTCTCTGCAAGCATCTAAATGATTGTTATTTGCTGATGCCGTAAGTATAATAACTGGAAGCAGGGATTTGCTTTCGTCTTTCATGCTTCTTACACTCTTTGTTACTGCAATCCCATCCTTGCCCGGCATACGCATATCCAGCAAAGCAAGATCAAACTCACGCTTCTCAATTTCTTCTATGGCTGTGGTTCCGTTACTAACGCAGGTAAGTTGCACTGATAAACTCCCGAATATGGCTTGCAGTAGTTTTATGTTCCACTCTTCGTCATCTGCAACAAGTATGCGTAATCCTTTAACCATAGACTTTACTTCAGCCATATTGGTCTGTTGTGCTTCGGGGATTCCATCTCCTATAGCGTAAGGCAAATTTATCTGCACGGTTGTTCCCTTGTTGAGCTCGCTGCTAAAATGAATACTGCCGTTCATCAGTTCTACCAGTTTTTTGGTTATCGCTAAACCTAACCCCGACCCTCCGTATACGCGTGTAGTGGAGGTATTGGCTTGTTCAAATGCTTCAAATATTCTTTTGATACTATCTTTTTCAATGCCAATGCCGGTGTCGGTTATAGTGAGTTGCAGACTGCCCGCTGCATACTTTGCATGGAGTTTTACCCCTCCAGTTGAAGTAAACTTTATAGCATTACCAATAATGTTGATGAGCACTTGTTTTAACCTTACCGGGTCACCCATCAACGCATCGGGTAACTTTTTTTCGAACGAAGATTTCAGATAAAGCTGTTTTTTATCGGCTTGATTGCTCATAAGTGTTATCACATCACTCACAAGTATTTCAGGCGAAAAGTTAATATTTTCAATGCGCAGCTTTCCGGCTTTCAGTTTAGAGTAATCGAGTATGTCATCAATAATAACCAACAGGTGTTTTACTGATTTACGCACAATGTCCACATAGGTTTGTTGTTGGTTGTTTAGTGTGGTGTGCTGCAATTGCTCTGTAAAACCCGATATGGCGTTCATTGGAGTGCGTACCTCATGGCTCATATTGGCCAGAAAAACCTCCTGCATGGCAGAGTAATTCTCGGCTTCATTGCGTGCCGCTATCAAAGCGGTTTCGTATTGATTGCGCTTTTTGAGGTAAACATACAATATCCATCCCATGCTCACCAGCAGTATGCAGGTGGCAATAGAGAATATAGCAATCATGCGGTTGGTTTCTTTGTGCTTTTGCTCGTTGGCAATAACCAATGCATTGGCCTCATTTATTTCAATAACTTCCATAGAGGTAACCAATGCTCTTATTTCTTCTGAAAGAAATTTATTGCGTTGTGTAAGGTTGAGCTCGTGGGTGTCGAAGGTTTTAAGTGTGCGCGATTGTTTTTGTTTTACCGCGTTCACATCTTTTTTCATTTCTTCCAGAAGCAGGAGTTGTTTTTTCTTTATTTCTTCGGGGTTGCGTTTCTTTTCTTCTGCCTCTTTTTTCTTTTTATCCTTTTTCTTGAAGAGACGTTTAAACACGCCTCCCTTTTCTTCTTTCGCAATTTTTTCTGATTCTACTTTATTCCTTCGTTCATCCAGTTTTTTGGCCAGTGAATTGAGCTCATTTATAACCAAGCCTCGCTTTTCCAGCTCAATGTAACCCTCCAGCAGCGCAAGTTTTTCCTCAATTAACGGGGTCATTTCAGTGAGCAGCTCGTGTTGGGTTTTATTCTGAACCGCCAATGAGTCCAGCGAGCTTATTTTTTGATAGAGCGACTGGTTAACGTCATTGTATTGTTCTAAATAGTCAGTTTCTGAGCTTAGTGCAAATGATTTCACACTGCTTTCTGCGGAAGCCATATCAGAATTAATGCCCTTGAGCAGGAGCATTTTTATCTCAGATGTTTTACTCTGCTGGATAGACTCTGTGAGCCGGTTCAGGTTATGAAAGGCCAGTATTCCGGTTACCACCACTACTACTGTGGTGATAATGAAATAAAAGACTACCTTAAATTCGGTAGACAGTTTAATACGCATACTTCACGTTTAGTTAAATAGTTTGCAATAACAGCAGCTTTAGACCGTGTAAAATTAGACAAAGCCATCAGGCTTTTCAACTAATTCATCGAAAGGTGTTTTTTAAGCAGATATAAACGCAGACAACTTCTCAGCAATCTTACGGTCATTACTAAGTCTGGGAACTTTATTTTGTCCACCCAGCTTGCCTTCACTTTTCATGTATTCAATAAACGCCCCTTTTTGTAAAGCGTGCATCACCAAAGGGCGAAGGATGTTGCCGCCAACTAAATCACGGTAATAAATATTTTTACTGCGCATGGCCTCATCTACTTTAAGTGAAAACGTATTGAGATCACTTGGCAGGCTGCCAAATTCCACAAACCACTCATGATAGGGCAGGCCTTCCTTAGGGTTTACCATGGGTGCAACAGTAAATTCAATTATTTCTATATTTTCTTGTTTTGCAACGGAGAGAATGGCGTGCTCAACTTCTTCCCCAATTACATGTTCTCCAAAAGCAGAGATGTAATGTTTGATGCGGCCTGTAACTACAAGTTTGTAGGGTTTTTTAGAAACAAATTTTACAGTATCGCCAATGTTGTAGCCATATAAGCCTGCATTGGTGTTTAGAATAATAGCGTAGTTTTTCTCCAACTCCACATCTTTTAAAGATATGCGGGTTGGGTTTTCATTGAAAAATTCTTCTGTAGGAATAAACTCATAAAAAATTCCGTTGTTAACCAACAGCAGCAAACCTTTTTCTTTTTGTGAGTTTTGATACGCAATAAATCCTTCTGATGCCGGATACGTTTCTATAGTGTCTACAGCCTTTCCTATTACCTTTTCGATTTTGGCGCGGTAAGGTTCAAAATTTACTCCGCCAAAAACAAACAGATTAAAATTGGGATAGATATCTTTTACCGGTTTACCTCCGGCTTTTTCTGAGAGTTTGTCGAAGTACATTTGTACCCAAGGCGGAATTCCGCTAATGAGGGTCATGTCTTTATCAAACGTTTCTTCTACAATGGCATCCACTTTTTGCTCCCAATCTTCAATGCAGTTGGTAGCATAAGATGGCATCTGGTTTCTGCGCAGGTATTGCGGTATGTGGTGGTTCACAATACCGGATAGTCGGCCAATGGGGATTCCGTTTTTAGTATCCAGTTCTGGGCTCCCGGATAAAAAGATCAGTTTGCCGTCAACAAAAGAAGATCTTCCTGTTTCAGCAATGTAATGCAACAATGCGTTGCGGGCAGAGTTGATGTGGTAAGGAATTGAATCATCCGTAATGGGAATATATTTTACACCGGATGTGGTGCCGGAAGTTTTACTCCAGTAAAGTGGTTTGCCCGGCCACAAAATGTTCTCCTCCGCATTTACAGCCCGTTCAATGTAGGTTCTGAATCCTTCGTAGTCCCTTATGGGTACATGGTGTTTAAAGTCCTCATACGTTTTAATGGAGTCAAACATATGGTCCCGGCCAAAGGCTGTATTGGCTGCTTTGGAGAGCAGTTGTTTAAACCAGTAGTCCTGCCACTGCAATGCGTCAGCACTTTCTTTTTTTACCTTGTTGGTAATAAATCGGGCAAACGGTTTTGCCAGAAATGATTTTATTCCCATGTTATGCTAGTGTAATATCAATATCCTGAGGTTTGCGATCTGTTTTGGGCGGAACAACAAAATCCTTCGGATACCTGCGAATATATTTCTTTACCCAATTAAGTAGTTCTATAAATTCTTTTTTGCCCACCTTGCGTGATTTGGCTGCAACGGTTATGGCTAATCCAAAGCTAACTAAAAAATTAAAAAAGCCTATTCCCATCACACCTATAAATGCTTCTGCCAGTAGTCGCCAATCAGGATGGGACATGAGTGTAAAAACTGCAATGGCGTAGTTGCCTGAGGAAATGGTAATGTGCCGTATGTCAAAAGGAAGTCCGAAAATGAATCCTAAAAATGCGGCTGTTCCTAAAAAGAAACCCAGGCAAATATTTCCGATAAGCGAACCCAGGTTATGTTCAACATATTGAGCAAAACGAATGAGTTGACGCTGGTTTAATAGCCTGCGTAATACCGCATGTTGTTTTATGCGGTGAGGAATGGACGAGTAAATTACTTTGTTGTCATAATACCCCGAGATAATGCCTGAAATAAACAGGAACGCACCGGTGATGCTTGCGTAAACCCAGGTCGGATTTTCCCACGGATGTAAATCATGTAACATTTTTGTGGCCTCATGTTCATTTACTAATTCATGGCCCATGGTGAGGTAGTATACTGCAGCAATTAAAAAAGATACCGGGAATACGAGCAATAAGTTTCCGGCAAAGGAAATAAACTGACTACGTGAAACACTGCCGATTAATAAAGCAAGGTCAGGGATGGAGGGTTTGTCGGTTGATTTTTTATCTAAGGCTGCTGCAATGGTAGAGGCAGTCATGGCCGGTTGTTTGGTGGCCAGTATGGCATGGCTTATTTGTATAGAAACAAAACCTGTTGCATAATTAAGACTGTAACAAAAGGCTTCCCAAAAGGGTGCGAAGTGCAGGTGATGAAGAATAATTTTCACAAAAGTCATCAGCGCAGCAATGATTCCGCCTTTTGACGCAGCTTTGAAAAAATCGTAGTACTCTTTTTCGTTGGTAGCAATGTAGTGTTCCCCCGTTGAACTTTCATGCTCAGCAATGCGGTAGGCCAACAAGTAAGAGTTTTCAGAAAACAGTTTGCTCAAACTGTTTTTATCTTTTTCGTTTTGTAATAGTTGTTTAAACAGCACAACGGCATGCAGCAAAGAGTTGGCTTGTCCGCTAATCATTTGTGCCAGCAATCGCATTCGCAGTAATTGCTGTTGCATACAGTGAATGGTAAATGTTGCCTGCAAGCTGGTACCCCTTAGGATAGTAGTTCTTTTTAGCTCTTGCAAGGCAGTAAGGCATTCGTTTAGCTGTGTGATGAGCATATTGGCAGATGTTGGACCAACTAAGCCGGTTTTTTCATACTCTTCACGCAGCATCTCCACAAATTTGTGTTGTTCGGTTAACGCGTGGTAATGTTTAACCTCTGAGGCATAACGGTGGTTAAAAGAAGTATTCAACGCAGCTGAGGCAACACGGTAAGAAAGAATCTCGATGGCTTCGCTTATTTCATCATGAGAGAGTGTTTCAGATAGACGACTGTTTTCTTCGCTGAAAATAAGTTCCAGTAATTTGAGCCATTCATCATCGCTGATACTGTTTACCCATTCCGCATCATACTTCTCAGGGAAAAGACAGTGTAGTAAGTAAGCAAATGAATTTTGCTGAGGTACTTTAGGCAGCAGGGTATGTTTGATGCTGTTGGTGATAGCCGAGGCAAAAGAGCTGCTTTCATTTATGCCACTGTCAGTGAGTAATTCTTTCGCTGTGTAACGGGCTAAAACCGCCTGTACGTAATCCGATAAATCCTTTCGTTTATCTTCATCCTGCTCTAACGCAGTTATAAGTTGAGCGATTCCGTTGCTTTTGTTCTTTCGCAGGAACCCGATTAACGTTTTAAGTTGTGCCAGCGATTTGCTTTGCGGCACAATATTTTCTAACAGCATTGGTGTGGTGGACATAAGTTTTCAAGGCGATAGAAAATTTAGTAAGGATTGATGTTTTTGTCTTTAGGGTATTTTACTTCGAAGCTGAAACGTAGTTTTAATGTTTGTCCGGGAGGTACTGTAACTGTCCAGGTTAATTTACCTGTTTCAGTATTTACTTGTGCGCCTCCGGCATCTTTCAGTTCTACTTCAATGTCTTTGTTTTGAGTAACAGGAATCTGGTCTTCAATCACTAGCTCAGCAGCTTCTTTGCGGGTATTGCGAATGGTAATTTCCCAGGTGTTGTTTTCTTTAATGCTTCCACCTATTTTACTTTTAGCCGTGAGGTCTTTTACCTGTGTGCGTTCAATAACAATACGTTTGTCACGACCTAAAGAGAGTGTTAATGTATCCTCAGCTCCCGGGTTAATGTAACTTTGCCCAACGTAGGTGCCTTCGTAAAAAATGTTAGCTTCTCCTGATAAATTGTATAAATCATTATCACCTATAATGCGGGCAACCAAAAAAGGATCTTTGTCCAACTTAGGTGCAGCTTGGTAGCCGTAGTGTGCTTTCAAATCAACTGTTCTGATATCAACGGTTTGTAAACTACCATCAGCAGTAACAGTATATCTGGGTGCGATATCAAATTCAATATTGGCTGCCATTTGGTTCATTTGAACTGAGGGTTGCGCATTCCCGGCAACTCTTACCCCATCAATGTAATACGCTGTTCCCTCTGCTCTGGCTCCTCTGAAATTCGGTGCCTGTGCTTTTTCTTCTTTAGCATCGTATGCCTGTGGTTGGTAAAAGTTCAGGTAGTAGGGATTTAATGTTGGTTTTTGACCGCTTACAGAGGGGTTGCCTGTAGATAATTTCAATTTTACATTGTTCCAATTTTCTCCGGTATTTTGTGAAATATTGGCTTTGTAAAAAAGTTGAACAGGAGATTGAGTGTTCTTTACACGAATGTCGTAATAAGCAACCCACTGTGCATTGCCTGTATAATAACTCAGGGCCACTTTCGATGATTGTGCTACCTCGCTGCTTAACGTAACAATTGCTTCATGTGAAGGGGTGTTGCGCTTGTTGTTGTAATCACCCAATTCATCATTGAGGTGTTGCGCAATGTCCTGAAGTTTTTTCTCTTCCCGTTTTAAGAGAATAATCTGCTCGATAATATCCGTCATGCGTTTGCGGAAGAAATCAGCCCCATCTTCCAGTTCGGCTATTTGTACTCCGTTGTTGTTTCCGCCAATGGATTTATTGGCCAGTATCATTGACTTTTCTTCTTCGAAGGCATTTTTCTTTCCGCGCACAGATTCTAAGAGGTAAGTTACATTTTCCAAAGAGTCTTCTAATTGCTGAATACCGGCAGGTTTTACCTGATTGCGCAAATGGTTTACTCTGTATTGAACAGATAAGATGGTCAGGTTCCCTTCTACAGTTGCCTGCAAACTTTTGGCATCAATGGCTGAAGAAAGGTTGTCAAACAACAAGCGGTTTATACCGGCACGAAGTTGCCCCTGCCACTCGCGGGTTACCTGTGCACCATTCAGAAATACGGTTACCTGTGTAACGGGTGCATTCACTTTTTGCTCGTCTTCTTTTTGAGCAAAGAGCACTACAGGAATCAACAGTAAAGTAAAAAGCAGGGAACGTTTATTCATAACCATCCAATTTATTTTAAAACTCTATAACGGAATATTGCCGTGTTTCTTGCGCGGAAGTTTTACTGCCTTATTCTCTAACATTTTAAAAGCTTTGATGAGCTTTGCTCTGGTTTCTTCAGGCATTATCACTTCATCAATAAAACCTCTTTCTGCTGCACGGTATGGATTAGCAAAAATGCCGCCATACTCTTTTTCCTTTTCAGCAAGTGCTTGTACAGGGTCGGCAGCAGCGGCAATCTCTTTCTTGAAAATAATTTCTGCAGCTCCTTTGGCTCCCATTACAGCAATTTCAGCAGTGGGCCAGGCGAAGTTCATATCCGCACCAATGTGTTTGCTGTTCATCACATCGTATGCACCACCGTAAGCTTTGCGCGTGATAACGGTTACACGAGGAACAGTGGCTTCACAAAAGGCATACAACAATTTAGCTCCGTTGGTAATGATGGCATTCCATTCCTGATCGGTCCCGGGTAAAAATCCGGGAACGTCTTCAAACACCAGCAAGGGCACATTAAAGGCATCACAAAAGCGCACAAAACGCGCAGCTTTTTGTGAGGAGTGAATGTCCAACACACCGGCTAAAAATGCAGGTTGGTTGGCCACTACACCAATGCTTCGTCCGGCTAAACGGGCGAAGCCTACCACAATATTTTCAGCGTAGTCTTTGTGCACCTCAAAGAAACTTCCCTCATCAGCCACTGCTGTAATTACTTCTTTGATATCGTAAGGTTGGTTGGCATTATCAGGAACAATGTTCTTCAGTTGTTCTCTTGTTTCATTGCTGTTTTCGTAAGGGAGTGAAACAGGTGTTTCTTCGCAGTTCTGTGGAATATAACTGAGCAGCCTGCGGATGTTTTTCAAACATTCAATTTCATTGGCAGCTGTAAAATGTGCTACGCCTGATTTGCTGGAGTGTACTGATGCACCTCCCAATTCTTCAGAAGTTACTTCTTCATGAGTTACGGTTTTTACTACGTTGGGGCCGGTAACAAACATGTAAGATGTTTTTTCTACCATCATAATAAAATCTGTAATGGCAGGAGAGTAAACGGCACCGCCAGCACATGGGCCCATAATAGCAGATATCTGCGGAATAACTCCGGAGGACAACGTGTTGCGGTAAAAAATATCGGCATACCCACCCAATGATACCACACCTTCCTGTATGCGTGCACCGCCTGAATCATTTAAACCGATAACAGGAGCCCCGTTTTTCATAGCGAGGTCCATAATTTTGCATATTTTTTCTGCGTGGGTTTCAGAAAGCGAGCCGCCAAAAATGGTGAAGTCCTGCGAGAAAACATACACCAGTCGTCCGTTAATATTTCCATAGCCGGTTACCACACCATCTCCGGGAAACTGTTGTTTCTCCATACCGAAATCTTTGCTGCGGTGGGCCACAAAAGCGCCTATTTCTTCGAACGAACCTTCATCCAATAAAAAATGAATGCGTTCGCGGGCGGTGAGCAGCCCCTTTTTATGGCGTGCTTCAATTTTATCTTTACCTCCGCCCAGTTCTGCCTTAAGGCGTAAGTTTTCAAGTGTTTTACGTTTGTCCATCGGGTATTAAATCAACGCCCGAAAATAGGGCTTTTTAAGGAAACGGGCGGTAAAAATGTTACTTGTTATAAGTGTACTATTATAAAGAGTATTTTGCATTAGATAAAGAGTGTTATTAAAAGCAGTCAATTTTTTTGCTAGTATTGGGCAATGCCCCATCTTAAAAAAAAGTATTAAATTCGATTATGGAAAACTTATGCCACCATGAGAAGGGTACTCTCATAAGAAAAATAATAATTGGCGCCATTTTTAACGTTTTGTTTTTTGTTAATGGCCAGAGTTTAGCGCAAAATTTGATTTTAGATTCTATGTTTACTCATAATCATAGAGGATGTTTAGTGGCTTACGAATCAGGTGACAATAAATTCTTATTTGCTAATAAAACGCTAGTTTCCTTTTATACTACGGATTCAATATTTTATTATGATATGAAAGCCCAAAAACTGTTGGTTAAAACAGCTTCACAAAATCAGTATATTGAGTTGCTTGAACATGATAATAGAATATTTTTTGCATATAAAAACAGGATGTATGAAATAGATAGTGTAAAAATCTATGAAGAGGTTCACCTGCCAGAAAGTGCTCAGAAAGATTGTATTATTAATTTATGGATAGATAGTGTGGAAGCGACAGTAATCTATTCAAATCACTTTGTTGAGAAGGTTCTTTTTAGTAAAAATGGTAAAAGTACATTAGTGGCAATTAATAATTTTGGAAAATATAAATCCATAAAAGAGATAAAGTATACTTCAGCTCTAAATCTAACAAGATTTATATTTGACAATACTAAGCTTTCGCTCATCTATAGCTATAATTATTTAAATACCACAGGTGTGCTTTTTCGATCGAATCAAAAGAGAAAACATGAAATCAATCTCGTTGAGTATTTTCACAATTCACCAGAGGATACAAATATGGACAGCAGACTTTTGTACCAATACAACAGGAAGGGTAATTTAATAAAATAATTATAGCTGCACTAATACACGTACAATAACTTCTTTGTCTCGAAAAATTCTTCCGTGTAAAAATCGTTTAAGTTCCATTGTTCTACATGCAGCGTCTTATTCAGTTTTTTCACTTCGGCAATTTCATCTTTCAGGTCACCACCTTTCAAGCAAATCCAACCGTTGGCCATTTTATTCCGGCCCTTAACAGCTACCTGATGTTGTGTCCATTTGTATAAGTCGCTCAACGGGGCAACCGCCCTACTCACAATAAAATCAAAGCGACCGTTTACCTGCTCCACTCGTCCGGCATGTGGGTGAATGTTGTGCAGTTCTAATGCTTGTGCCACCTCGGTAACTACTTTTATTTTTTTGCCGATGGAGTCACAAGCAGTGATGTGTACTTCAGGAAAAAAAATAGCCAGCGGAATGGAAGGGAAACCTCCGCCTGTGCCAATGTCCAGTAGTTTTGTGCCTTCAGTAAAATGAAACTGTTTGGTAATAGCTAAAGAATGCAACACATGGCGTTCATAAAAATGCTCCATGTCTTTGCGTGAGATTACATTAATCTGCGCATTCCAATGGGTGTATAACTCCAGTAAACGGGAGAATTTTTCCAGTTGAGTATCGTTGAGTTGCGGAAAATATTTGAGTAGTAACTCCATGTTACCACACTTTGGGTTTTACAAACAAAGCGCGGGTTCCGTTTACAAGAAAATAGAATACATACACGAAATCAAGAAACGGAAGGAAGTAAAGCAGGCTGTTTTCTTTTAGCCGCTTAGCCGCCATATAACCTATGATGTATTGCACCAGTAAACGAATGCCATACAGTGCTGCAATGGCTTTTAATAAATCAGGGTAAGGTAAAAGCAACACAATAACCGCAATAAGTGAGCAATAAAAAGCCACCCAGCTGCTGTAGAACAGGCCCAGTCTTAATTTGTCTGCGGGTTTATAGTATTTGCCTGTGCTCATGTGCCGGGCTTTTTGGTGCATCCAATCGCCCCAGGTTGTTTTGGGTTCAGTGGTTACAAAACTATCCGGATGTATTTCAATGGCCACATTGGTTGCTGTGGCAGTTTCATTCACAAACAAATCATCGTCACCACTCATAATGTGCTGGTGGCTGGCAAATCCTTTTACTTTAAAAAAAAGCGATTTGGAGTAGGAGAGGTTACGGCCAACACCCATGTATGCTTTTCCCTTTAGAGCCAGCGAAAAATACATCATGGCGGTAGTGAAGGTTTCAAAACGTATGATGAAGTTTAACAAGCTGTTGTTACGTGTAAACGGAGAGAAGCCCAATACAATTTGTTTACCAACCAAATAATTGGAGGCCATCAGACTCAACCATTGTTTACTGGCAGGCAGGCAATCAGCATCAGTAAACACCAGCACTTCATTCTTAGCTGCTTTAATGCCAAGCATGAGTGCAAATTTTTTGCCTTTCGGGTACTTTTCCTGCTCTTTGTAATCGACAATTTTGAGGTGCGGGTATTGGCGCTCAAAGGCTTCCAGTATTTCTATGCTATCGTCCCAACTGCCGTCATTCACAACCACTACTTCATAGTTGGGGTACTCTTGTTCCAGAATGGCCGGAAGATTTTTACTCAGGTTGGTGCTTTCGTTTCGAGCAGCTATAATCACCGATACTTCAGGTGTATCCGTGTAACCTTTGGCCGAAGCCTGATATAAGGCCAACTTACTGAATACAGCGAGATAATAGTACAACTGTATCAGCAGTGCTGCCAACAAAACCCCCACAATCAGCCATACCCAAAGTGCAATATTTTCCATACCAGCCTGCAAAGCTATCCATTTGAATGTAGCCTTTACTTAAATGAATTTCCACAGGTGTTTACAAGTATTTAACCGCTGTTTACAGGGCTTTTCGTTTGCATTTTGCTCATTAGCAGGAGTATTGTGTAAGCTCTGATACTAATAGTTTCTTTACAGGCGTTCTGTTGTAAAGCAAACCTATGTAAAATACCCTTACACTTTTTCAAATTAACTTAAATCTTATGAGCCATGAAAAGTGTAACAAAAATGTTTGTAGTTGCCACATTATTGGCAGCACAAACAGGCTTAACCTCAGGCATTAATTTAGAGCAGGCCCTCCAACAAAAAAAAGTATCGTTTTCTGCTAAAGGCAAAGCGGGTGCAGCAAATTCACATTACGGAAAATGCCTGCAGATGACGTTAAAGAACCAAACTCCCCATCCGTTAAATATTTCATTGGAAGTAGGACGTTTACTTGTACCCAAAGACAGCAATGTGCAAAATATGCTGGTGACT
Source organism: Bacteroidia bacterium (assembly GCA_041675505.1). Classification (GTDB taxonomy): domain Bacteria; phylum Bacteroidota; class Bacteroidia; order UKL13-3; family UKL13-3; genus JAGPCK01. Next base: position 52,195 of record JBAYTR010000014.1, read on the forward strand.
AAACCAATTGATTTTGTGCTGTTGCCCGGTAAAGAGTTAACTCAGGATGTATATGCCATGTGTGCTCAACGACATGATGGCTCACCTTCATCATCAACAGACTTTTTTTCAGGCCGTATGGGGAATGATAAGTTACAGAAAATTGCCAGGTTCATTGATAAGCATCAGCTGCACAATGCTGCGGGACAAGCAGCTGTATGGAGTGTATCTGATCGGAAACCGGTTTGGGAAATCAGCATGAGTGATACAGCTATGCAAAATAAATTGCGCAATTATGTGGCCTCTGTTACAGGATTACCGCTGAAGCCAACACATGGCAGAGAAATAAGTAGTTTACACTCGGTAATTCCAGAAGAATATACTGATGCTGCGGTGTATAAAACTACCTGCTCATTTGAATATAGTCTGGTCTCTGCTTCGTCAGTGTCGTTAAAAGTATATAACCGGGATAATCGTTTGGTGAAAGAAGTACTTAGCAATAAGCAAATGTTTGCCGGAAAAGCCATTACCAAGGTTACGCTTTCAACACGTGAATTACCTGCAGGTGTATACAGGTTGGTGCTGTCCATCGGTAATGAACAAACCATTACTCAAAACGTGATTTTGGGAAGGGAGTTATTGGACGCACAAGAAGAATAAACCTATGGGGTTAGTTCTTAATCAGCTTAAAGATATACTGCTCTGTTTTGATGTTTACTTTTACAAAGTATATTCCTGCTTTAAGCCCCGCCACTTCTTGCAGAGCAAATTTTTGCTCGGTTTCTGAAGTCAGTTGTAATGTACTTTCCGTTAGTATCCTTCCGGTAAAGTCACTGATGATTACGGTAGCTTTTTCAGCCTTGCTGCCGTTTATTTTCAGGAACAACTCACCCGGAGTAGGGTTAGGCTGAATACTCACTACGGTTGTATTTTCACCCGTAAAGTCAAGTGCCCGAACAGCAGAGTAAGAATACATTCCGTTATAATCGGTTTGTTTTATGCGGTAGTAACGTAAGCCCGTTTTATTTTTTTCAGTATCAGTAAACGTGTAGCTTTTTGGAACAAGGCTATTACCCGCTGCTTTTACATTACCTATCGGGGTGAATTGATTTTTAGTGTGCGGGGCTGAAAGTTCTACAGTGAAATAATCGTTGTCTTTTTCAGTTGCAGTGGTCCAACTTAACAAAGCATCTTCTCCAAGTTTATCAGCGTTAAAGTTTAGCCATTCTACCGGTAACGGGGTGTTGTGATTTGGTCCGCCCGCATGAACCCAAAATTCAGAAAAACTGTTCACGGTAAATTCCAAATAATATCCGTTGTTAAAAGGAACCTTTCTGATGGACGAGGGTGGTATAAACGTATATGTTCCGCTGTTGTTGGTGTATATAGTGTCTTCGTTTGATCCGTTGTATTTTGATACTCCCAGATCATGCGTACTGGAAATAGAGTCATCTGCAGCATTGAGCAAATTGTACTCTGTGTTTAAGAGGTATAGTCTTACAGTGTATGTACTCGTTGGGTTGTTTGCTGTTTTTACTGCCCAGTTTCTTCGAAGCACTTTGTGGTTATCGTATGTTCTGTTAAGTCCTGATATACCTACATGAACAGTAACATTCCCTAAGTTTTGTCCGTTATCGTTGATGGATGCAATTCGTTGGCCACCTGAAATAAAATCGAGCCATCCGCTGCCTGTTGAAGTAAGCAGTATGCTGGTATTGCCTCCGGAGTAAATAGTGTTAGGTGTGCCGATAATGAGGAAGTCGTCAATGCCTACACCATCATCTGTTATGCTGCCATCAGCACTGAATACTATTCTGAATCGCACATTGGTTTTATTGACAATGGACCCTAATGGAATAGTATAACTTCTTACCGACCATCCGGTGGAAGTTCCTTCCCATACTTGTGTGCCACCGCCAGTAGAGTACCAGTTTGTACCACTGCCCGATATTCCGAGCTTGGTCCAGGTAGTGCTGTTTTCACTGTACTCTACCCAAATTCTGTCATATCCGTTTTCAGTAAAGTAAGTCATGTTGAATGACAACACCGCTGAAGCCAGAGAACTAAGATTAAAACAAGGGGAATATAAATAGCTGAGTTCGCCATCATTGTAGTCACCCGTTAGGTTAGTTACCCATGCTTTTATTCCGTTAGCTGCAGTATCAATATTGTTGCCGGCCGGAACTCCCCATGCCCAACTGCTGTTAGTGCCTCCTGTATAAAAATTGCCGTTAGTTGTTTCAAAAGATTGGTTGTAAGGGAAGGTGTTAACCAGTTCTATGCTTTGAGTGGAATTGTAAAGTGTGTCATTATTGTTTTTCCCGTCAAGCGGAAGTTCGCACCATATTACAATTGAGTAAAGACCCGGCAAGGCTAGATTGGCTTTAGTACTGAAAGTAAATGCAGCTGTATTTCCCGGAGCTATGGTGGGAGTGAATATTTCAGACACAGTGCCTGTACCATTAATGGTATAGTTAAGTAAAAAGTTAGATGCAGGTGTTGAACCATTATTTTTTATAGTAACAGATACATCAGTTGCGCTGCTCAAACCGCAACCTGATACGGGTGAAGAAGCACTTACCAACTGAATATCATTTGTAACATCTTCCAACAGAATATCATCAAATACAAAACCATCACTATCATTAGCCGTTCGTTGAGTGGCGTTGCCTTGCTGTCCGAATCTTATCTGGAAACTGCTGCTGTAGTTTTGCCCGGCATTTGCCAAAGCCTTTGATATGTCAATACCTGTTACATTTTTATAAGTTCCTGCTGCTGCTCTGTTACCCCATAAATCATATATAGGTATCCAAGCTGATAAATCATTACCTCTTATCCAAACACTATCATTGTCGTTCTTCTCTTCACCGGTATGAAGGAAAGAGAAGCTAAATTTAATATTATTGGCAGTTGTGTATGTCGATAAATTAAGTGTTGCAATTAAATTGTTAGTATGCGAAGAAGTAGTGCTTTGCGATTTATCGAGAAACACAGCCTTTTGCCCAGTTCTTATTAAATTTCTTGGGCCTGTAGTCCGCATTCTGCAAAGTGCATTATTATTTATGTAATCAAACTCTACTAGCCCCGCCATGCCTATGCATGTTTCATTAACGATAGTATCAGTAGCCCCCTCGAAACTTTGAGAATAAGGCAACACAATTACATAATTATCCAAATGGCGAACGTTGGAAGTACAACCATTGTTCAGACTTACCGTATCGCCTGTAACACTTGTCCATGATTTTATGGAGTAGTTGCCTATGGCTGAAAGATTAACTGTAGAAGAGAATGTGAAGGATGCAGTGCTGTTTGACGCGATTGAACCGGAGAATACTTCTGTAATAATAGCACCGCCATTTACCTGAAAGTGAACAGGGAAATTACCAATTGAAGTGGTGCCGTAGTTTTTGATTTCGACTGATATGTTGGTGTTGGAACTTAATTTTGTAGATGAGTTAAGACGGCCGCTCTTGGGGCTTAATACTTTTGAGACTCCTCCATCAGTAGACGTGTAATTGCAGCCTGCCGCAGATACAGTTACTGAAATGCCGGTATCCACTAAACTTTGTTCTCCTGCTGAACCATTTGCTCTTAAGCTGAACCAATACGCTATTCCGGTTGAAAGGTTGGTGACAGTGTAATATTGGTAGCCCGTATTGCCTATAGTTGTCCAACTTGTTCCATTCAGCATCATTACATCGTAGGAGACAGCACCAGCAATTGGGTTCCAGCGCAATAAAACCTGATTGCCACATGTGGTTGTAGAGGCAAGCGAAATACTTGGTGTGCCGATTATGGTAAATGTAAGTGAACTGTCTCTTAAAGTTGTTACGGTGGAGTGTCTTACACGTACCCTGCAATTAGAAGATATGGCTGATGGTACCAGCCAGTCAAACGAACGTGCAGATACGGATACGGTATTACTTATGGTAGACCATGAGGTTCCGTTATTTATACTGTATTCCAGAATAAAATTGCCGCTGGTAAATCCATAGGCATCAAAGCGGATGCGTTGTGTGCTTCCCGGGCTGAACTTCTCAGCACCTGCGGGGAAAGTGAGCGCAAGGGATGGCATGATTACTTCCCAAACAATAAAACATTTTTGAGGCCCGAACGGAATTGATTTGCCAATCAAACTTGTGGTGTAATTGCCCGCAGCAGGGTTGTTAATGGTTACCTGCTCCACATTATTTAAATTATCAATACCCTGCACAGCAACGGAGTTAACCAACGCTGCTGTAGTATCCAGTATCCATGGGCGTATAATTGTTGCTGAAGGACTGATTATATGCATATCTACATTGTTTACCAACGCAGGATTGGCACTTGCATTTCCTTCTTTATCTTTCCAATAAACCAATACACGCAGTTGAAGTGCACCGGAGGGAACTGTAATGGTTTGAGTAACGGAGTCGTTCTGGCTAACATTTTTATTGGTAAAAGTACCCGCCTCAATTGCCTCAACAGCTCTTTTGGCATTTAATCTCCCGTAACCATGTCTGAAGTCAGGGCCTGAATTTCCTATATCATCAGCGGTGTTCATTACAATGGCTTTAATCAGTGCGCCATCAGGATTAGAGCCGCTATTGAGCAGTTTATATCTTTCGTAAATAAGTGCCAATGTTCCGGTAACACCCGGAGTAGCCATACTGGTGCCGTTTTTTGTACCGTAAGTGTTGTTGGGTATAGTAGAAGTAACAGATACACCTACACCACATATATCCGGTTTTATTCTGCCGTCATCACATGGGCCCCTGCTGGAGAAACCAGCTAATGCATCAAGGTCTGATACTGCCCCTACAGTAAGTACATTTTTACTGGCGCCATACCCCTGACTCATGGTAGCAAACCCGGCAGGGTAGGGAGAGCAACTGGTGCCCCCATCATTAGATGCTGCAAAAATGTGGTTTACAGCGGAGCTGGCAATAAGTTGCATATCCAGAATGCGGCTTATTCCTGTATACAATCCAAAAGTTGTACAGGAAGATGTTATCCCGTAGGAATTATTTGTAAGTACAATGCCGAAATTATTAAAATAGTAGGCGGTGTTGGAAACAAAGCCGGAGGATTGAATGGCATATAGTGTAGCCTTCGGGGCCATGCCCATGTAGTTTTTGTTAATGATGCCTGCTCCTCCCACAGTTCCGGTAACGTGATCCCCGTGATCACCCCACCCGCCTAATACTGTTCCTGAAAAATTGGTTTGCCTGTTTTGAAAATCAAGGTGCGGGGTAACAAAACCACCGTCACCAATGCCAACACTAACACCTTGTCCGCTCAGATTGCGTCCGGCAATAGCTGATGTGAGCACGTTTGCTCTGTGGTTATTAACCCCGGGTGTATTGTCAGGAGTTACAGGTGGAGTTGCATGGTCAATGTAATTTACATAAGGCAACTGCGCAATAGTATGGAGCAGTTCACCCGGGAACATTACATCGAGCTGAAACACGTGAGGTTTACGTTCTTGAATGGAAACGCCTCTTGAAATTAAGTCTCTTTCAACGTCTTGCAGGTTGCAATTGCTAAAGTAGTCAATGGTTGCTTTTATTTTTCCCTCACTTGTAATGGTCCATTCAGGCAAAGGAGGCTGTTGAAGTGTAAGGGATATTTTGTGTATTCCCTCCAATAAGTTAATGCCAATTACACCGTTAGCTTTCAGCATTGAAATATTGGTTCCGGTTGCAACAGCTGCCCAGTAAGAATTTTCAGGAAGGTAATCCAGGAAGGTTACACCCGAAGCAGTAAGTTGCTTGAATGCCGAAGCAGAAGGAAGGGTGTTAAAACTTAGAACTAAGTAATGTTGTTGGTTAAATAATGCTGTTTCAGGCAAGGTTCCAACTTCCAGTATGCTGTCTATATTGGAACTGAGAATTACAGCGCCTGTTTTAAGTTGAAGTATGTTTTGTGCTGACGACTGATTGCATAAAAGTGCAAAAAAGGAAAGCACAAGAAAAAAAAATCTATTCATTAGTTAGAGTCTGGATAACACGAAGATATAATAATTTCTGCTTTAATAACGCAATATACATACGTTCAGAGAGCATCCAATGGATGTTATCTGAGTGCAATCACCTGTTAAAAGCTAGTGAAAAGAGTAGCTGAGATTAAATAGGAAACTCCTTCCGGGTCGCGTAACTGCCGAAAAATCAAGATGTTCTCTGTATGAACGGTCGGTAATGTTTTCTATTGATGTACTAAAGTGGACAGCGTGACCACCGGTGTTGAATTTGTACCCCAGCCTCAGGTTAAAAACGCTGTAAGCCCTTGTCTCCATTTCACCAAATGAAGCACTGTTGCGATACTGTGGCAGGGCCCACTCTGCTTCAAGTTGAACAAACCAACCTTTCTTTTTGAATTTAAATGCGTGTAAACATTTTAAAGGAGGCATCTGGGGCAATGCTTCTCCGTCAGCATCTGCTCCAACGGTTATTTTGGCCGTACTGATATGTTCCAGGTGTTTATTGAAGAGGTGAGAAAAGGTGAAATCGCCTCCGTAAATTCGGGCAAAGGAAAGGTTAGTATAGCTTTTAACGCCACGTGCTCCTATGGTCATAGCTATCCATGCAGGGTTCAGTTCACCCAATATATAATTGTTGATGTGGTGGTAGTAAAAAACGGCCTGTACCATGGTTCTTTTTTTTACCATGTTTACTTCTATTTCCGCCTGTTTCGCCTGTTCTTTTTTAAGTAGTAAATTACCTGTGTAATCAAAATTGTCTAATCGGTTAAAGAGGTAGTAGCCATATAATTCATTGGGTGTAGGGGCTCGTTCAGCATAGCCAATACCGGCTTTTAATGACGTGCTTTTACTCAGTATTCTGCTGTAGGCAAGTTGAATGTTGGATGTATAGAAAACCCGCTGCAAAGGAAAAGTGCCGAATACCGACCACTGTTTTTTACCGAATTCGCTGTCCATCACACTCAACATTCTGTCAACTCTCCCGCTTACTGAAAAAAGTTGCATGGAGTCTATTTTAATGTCGTCTTTTAGAAATACTCCTGTGTTAATGCGGTAATTGTCAGGAAGGGTGAGCATGAACATGGCGGGCTCATTTATCGGGTACATAGTCATTTCGGCACGTGTGAAACTGTGAGAAGCATCAACTCGCCCCGTTATCATATGTTTCTTTATTTTTTTAATGCTGAACTCTGAGAAGTAACCCATGGTTTTGCTTTTACCAGGCATATCCATGTGCATGGGCACAAAAGGCCTGCGTGTATCATCCATACTGTGCTGTATGGTGTTGTAGTAGACTTTAGATTTTATTGTTCGAAAGAAATTTTGATCGTTTTGAAAAGTGTGTGAGAGCGAGGCAATGGAAGCATGCGCGTACCCCACATCCATGGTAAGTGCAGGGAAACCGATATTCCATCCGCGGTCATCCAGATAATCTGCTTTCAGGGAATGTTTTTCTGAAGCCTGCCAGATTATTGCTGTGGCCACGTTAGTTTTTTCATAACCTGAGAAAGGTACGGTAACACATCCACCGGTTTTATAGTCATCGGCTTTGCGATATGCTCCGCTGATTCTCCAAGCAATTTTATTGTTGTTCAGATTAAGAAACAGGCTGTTGCTGGTACTTTTGTTAACTGTATTATAACCGCTGTTAAAGCCAACGTAAGGTTTGTTGTTGCACAAAAATTCAGGTTCTTTTAGTGCCATATTAATTCCTCCACCCAAGGTTGACCCCATGCCCGACCCCGATGCTCCGGTAGTCACCTGCAAACTCTGGAGGTTGGCTGGTTCTACATAAATATTTACCGGATCCATTTTATCTGTACAGGCACCCACAATTTTCATCCCGTCAATGGTTAGGTTAATTTGCCCCGCTGAGTATCCTCTCAACATAGGTTCCATACCGTAACTGCCTCTTCTGATTAGAGAGATGCCGGGCATTCTCAGTAAAATTTCTTCTGTTGTGGCTGATTTGTTGTTTCTGTAAAAATTAAAAACATCGTCCTGTTGCGAAAAATGTTCACATACAATTACTTCATTTAACTCCAGCTTTTTTATGGATGAATCTGCAACAGAGTTTTGAGCAAGTGCTGTTGTAAAACAACAGCACTTGAGCACAAATATATATCCTATTTTTTTAAGCGGCATTACAGTGTAATATCAAAGTAAGCAGTGCTGTCTACAACAGCAGTTCCTTGTTTAATAAGGAGTTTCACTCTCCATAAGCCTGTCATAGTGAAGTTTACTTTTCCGGTATAGTGTCCATCACTGGTAAATGAGGGGTTAACATTGTTAGGTGATCCATGGCCCATACTTGGCATGGTGGGTTCAATTTCTACTGTGTAATTATCAACTCCCGGAAAACTCATCATGTTTGCTCTTTTATGAATGGCGATTTCAAAATCGTTCATTCCCACTTCGGGCTTAAGTGGTTTCACCAGGCTGATTAAAATTTTGCTGCTATCATTCAATGCGGTGAGGGACATTATTCTATTCGGAGTGTTTTTTACGGTGATATCAAATTCCGCTTCACCTTCTTTATCATTGGAATGATTGTGGACATGCAGCGTAAGTGTCCAGTATTCACTGCTATTGGAAGGCATAGAGAAATAAACAGCGCCCTCAAAAAGTCCTTTTACAGCATTTTCATCAGGGTTTTCAAAAGGGCAGGCGTGCGTCATACTCATCATGTGCATTAACGGGTTGAAGCCTATGTGTGAGTTGGTAATGCGGGCCTGAGTGAGTGAATCGTACAAGGCAACATAAATTTTATTGTAGCCTGTTTGCAGGTCAGTTTCAGCATAAAGTTTTACCATGGCCGAAGCGCCCTGAGCATAGCTTGTGCCAATAAGTTTTAATGTTGACGGAACAGGGTACGGATCAGAAGGTAGGGGAGTAGAAGTATCGTCATCTTTTTTGCATGACGTAACGAAAATAAGAGAGAGGGAGATGGCAAGCATCCATATAACTTTAGTAGCTCTGGTTAATGATTTCATGATAATAAGGTTAAATAAATAATACTAAAAACAGAACACAATTCACCCTGATAGGGCAGCAGAAATGTGTAGGAATATTTAGTTAACCGATTGCGGGTGGATGAAATACAGCGTGGTTTTTTCCCTGTGCAACACAGAACGAAACAAGCGGATAATTGATGCGAATTGAACTGAGTGTAATTTTAAAACTCTGACCGTTGGTGCAGATAAGTGTTTCAAGGTAGTCCTTTACTGTAGAAGTTTGCTTCTGCTCTTTTTCTGTTTCTTTTTTGAACTCTTTCTTCAGGAAACATTTGCCTTCGCATCTTTTGGATGGAGTGTTTTTGTTTTCACACAATTCACTTACAATTTTCTTCTCGTTGAGTTTAAATAAAAGTAATGTGTGGAGTCTTCCTGAAATTTGCCAGGAGAAGGAAAGTAACAACAAAAATGAAACTGCTTTTACCATCTGTCAGTCAGGTCAACTAGTTTTTTGACTTTACAAAGTAAATGCTTTTTTTGAGTATACATAGCTCATTTAACAATGATTAATATCATGTATGAGATGCTGATTCAGGTCATAAACAACCTGTTCTTCCCCCGTCAACAGGCAGGTTGATTCCGGTTATGTAGGCAGCCTGTGGTGAGGCAAGAAATACTGCCGCGTAAGCAATTTCTTCTGCTGCGGCAAAACGTGCGGCAGGAATTTCAGCAAGCATATGCGCTTCTATGGAAGCGGTATCTGTGGCTGAATGAGTTGCTTTATTCTGAATGATACTTTCCAAACGCACAGTTTTAGTTGCACCGGGTAAAACGTTATTTACTGTAATGCCAAATCCGGCCAATTCAGTAGCCAAGGTTTTTGACCAGTTGGCTACAGCTGCTCTGGTGGTGTTGGAAACTCCCAGATTGGCCAGCGGTTGTTTTACAGAAGTGGAGATAATATTTATAATACGTCCGTAACCTGCTTTTTTCATTCCATCAAGAGTAGCCTGCATCAGAATATGATTGCAGATGAGATGTTGTTCATATGCCTGCAAAAATGATTCGGCAGCGGCATTTGCAATAGGACCCGCTGCAGGGCCACCGGTATTATTGATAAGTATGTGAACCGGATGTTGTGCGGTATAAGCCGTTATACTTTTTTTGAGCTCATCAGGCTTAGAAAAATCTGCTGTGATGTAATGGTGTTCAGCTTTGTGCAGGGTCGAGAGTTCCTGCAAAACATTTTTTAGTTTATCTTCATTACGGGCCACCAGTGTAACCGCAGCTCCGCTTCTAGCAAGTTCTGCTGCAATGGCTTTACCTATACCTTGTGTGCTGCCACAAACCAGGGCTCTTTTATCTGTTAAACTGATAATCATTTTTTGTATGTTTGAAGGACATTATAATTTTTCAAATATGCGAAAACTGCTCAGTATACTCTTCATCTTTTTTTACGGATGTTTATTTGCACAAAATGTACTCACCCCCGAGTTCCTATGGAAATTAGGCCGAATCAATGAGTTTGACTTGTCTAAAGACGGCAAAACAGTAATTTATGCAGTAAAACGATATGATCTTGCGGCTAATAGCGGGAAGAGTTTTCTTTACAGTATTCCGGTTGCAGGTGGTGAACCCAAGTTGTTAGCAAACGATTCATGGAACGTTAACTCAGTAAAATTTGTGAATGGTAAAATTGCATTCATGTGTGCCAAAAGCGGAGAAATGCAACTTTGGCAAATGAATGCAGATGGCACAAACCCTGTTCAGGTTACCTCCGTTTCAGGAGGAATAAACGGTTACCTGTATTCAACAGACGGGATGAAGCTGGCTTATGCTGCAGATGTGCAAACGCGTATGACAATAAAAAATATTTATCCTGATTTGCCGCAAGCCACAGGTAAAATTGCTGATGGATTGATGTACCGGCATTGGGATAACTGGGAAGATGAATTCAGTTCACACGTGTTTACAGCTAATATCTCTTTGACAGGAATGGTGATAAGAGGGAAAGATATTTTGCAGGGAGAACCTTTTGATGCACCTACGCAACCCTTTGGTGGTATGGAAGAAGTGGCCTGGAGTCCGGATGGGAAGTACATTGTTTACAGTTGTAAAAAAATGCAGGGAACCACAGAGGCGGTAAGTACAAATACAGACATTTACCTGTATGAGTTGGCTTCAGGTAAAACATTGAACCTTTCTGCAGGAATGAACGGTTACGATAAAAATCCGCAATTCTCGCCTGATGGTAGTGTTGTGGTTTGGATGAGCATGGAAACTCCCGGCTATGAAAGCGATAAAACCAGGCTGATGATGTTTGACATGAATGGTGTTTCACTAATTGCAGAAGGTACTCCCACGCTGCCTTTTGTGCGTGACCTGACTACCGCATTTGCGCATTCAGTAGAAAGTTTTATCTGGGTGAATAATTCAGTATTGTCCTTTACTTCTACAATCAATGCTACGCAGCAGGTTTTTACTTTAAACAGATTACTTAAGGCTAACGTATACCCGCAACTTACCAAAGGAGATTATGATTATATATCCGTTGCGGCCGCATCAACTGATAAGGAAACAACTTTGGTGGGTTCAAGAATGTCCATCAGTTCTCCGGCAGAGTTATATGTTATTGATGCTAAAACAGGCGCTGCCCGTCAGCTTACTTTTGAAAACAAGCAACTGCTTTCCGGAATAAAAATGGGTAAAGTGGAGAAACGAATGGTGAAAACCTCTGACGGAAAAGAGATGCTTACCTGGGTAATTCTTCCTCCTGATTTTGATGCCACTAAAAAGTACCCTGCACTTTTATATTGTCAGGGTGGGCCACAGAGTCCCGTTTCACAATTTTTCAGCTACCGTTGGAATTTTCAATTGATGGCAGCAAAAGGATACATTGTAGTAGCGCCAAACAGAAGGGGCCTGCCCGGATTTGGTAAAGAATGGAACGATGCTATTATTGGAGATTACGGAGGACAATGTATGCGCGATTATCTCAGTGCCATCGATGAAGTTGCTAAAGAGTCATATGTGAACAAAGATAAGTTGGGTGCTGTGGGAGCAAGCTTTGGTGGTTATTCAGTATATTGGTTGGCTGGTAATCACAACAAAAGATTTAAATGTTTTATTGCCCATTGTGGCATGTTTAACATGGAGAGCTGGTACGGTAGTACGGAAGAAATGTTTTTTGCAAACAACGATAACAAGGGCCCATATTGGCAGGAGCCTAAGCCGGCAAATTTTTCAGCATCACCTCATTTGTTTGTGAAAAACTGGGATACGCCCTTATTGGTTATTCACAATGAAAAAGATTTTCGTGTTCCAGTAACTCAAGGTATGGAAGCATTTACTGCCGCTCAAATCAAAGGCGTACCCAGCAGATTTTTGAGTTTTCCGGATGAGAACCACTGGATGCTTAAGCCTCAAAACTCAGTATTGTGGCAGCGGGAATATTTCCGCTGGCTGGATGCATGGTTAAAATAGTGTTGCGTTCCAACCAACCAATAATTATTGCTTAAGACTATGAACAAGTATATTTTTCTGTTTCTGTTTTTTATAAATTCACTCTGGGCTTTTGCTCAAACCTGTTCTTTTTCTCCCTCTGCATTAAAGATATGTTTGGGTACAACAGTTACCCTTACTCCTGTCACCAGCGGAGGTACAGTAACTAAGTATGAATGGGACTTTGGCGACAGCAAAACAGATTCGACACAAAAACCAAATTACAAATACAATACACCCGGCACTTACCAAATCACCTTAAAGGTTACATTTTCCGGAGGAAATACCTGTAACGCAACACCTGTAAATGTGCAGGTATTGCCTTTGCCCTCTGCAAATCTTACCGTTGAAAGCACCACATCGCAGTGTTTTGAAGGAAACTATTTTTGTTTCAAAGACCGTTCAGTTTTGGGCAGTGGTAACATTATTCAACGTACTATTTTATTCGGAGATGGTGCAGGAGATTTAAGCTCGCCAATAAGTCAGAAAGATTTTTGTCATGTTTATGGAGCCATAGGTACATTCAGTCCGGTAATAGAAGTTAAGGACACATTCGGTTGCATGAGTAGAAAAGTGATTAGTAATGCCATAACAGTTGCCCCTGATGTGTACCCTAAATTTAAAGTAATCGTTCAGCAACAGGGATGTGGTTTTATCAGAATATTGTTTGTAAATGAAAGTTACACCCAACAGGCTGATGTGAAAAATTACAAATGGATTTTTGGTGACGGAGATTCTGTTGTAAACAGTTCATGGGACAACGTCATTCATACTTACACAGGTAATGGTATTTTTAATGCAAAACTTATTGTAACCAACAAGCAAGGGTGCACAGATACTTTTGCGACAGACATTAGTAATTTTTCGGTTCCGGTAGGGAATTTTACCTGGGGAATTTCACCTAAACAGGTTTGTTACAGCAATAGGGGTAGCATAAATTTCAGCGCATCTGCGGGTGCCGGTGTAACCTATACGTGGGTGGTTTTTCAACCTGACGGGCAAAACGGAGTACCCGTTTGGGATAGCGCGTTTAAGATGCCCTCACAAATTATTTCCGGTTGCGGTAGACACCCGATTACACTTCATCTTAAAAGAGGGTTGTGTGATACGGTACTTTATGACACCATAGATATACTGGGCCCCAAAGCAAGAATTGAATTGGGTAATGCGAGAGTCACCAATAAATACCAATGTACAGGAGACACTATGTATGCTCCTCCGGCCAATGTGCATTTTTCTACTTTTTGCACCGGCACAGCAGTTCAGTTTTTGTGGAATTTCGGAGACTACACCGCACCCAATTGTACAACAGATACCCGAAGAGGAATTAATGTAAATACCAACTGTAATTATTCAAAAGACTCTATCAATGTAAAGCACAAATATCCCACAGGCATAGACACATGTTACACCCTACGGCTCACACTTAGGGATAGTATAACAGGTTGCACCGATTATGATTCAACCAAAGTTGTTGTGGGAAACCCCTCTGCCGATAACATTACGGCCTACAAACCCTGGTGCATTCGAAAGGATATTTATTTTGAATTGGGTAATACTAAACCCTACTGCGATAAACAGGAAATTTGGATTTTGCCTGATTCGGATTGTGTGAATAAGGTGTGGCAACCCTTGCCGCTATCTCCGCCTCATAAGTGGAATTATGCATCTACCTGTAACGGTACAGGAAAGGTTACAGTTGGATTTGTTATTCGAAATGGAAATTGTTATGATACTACCTGGTATCACCACATGATTGATCTGGAAGATTTTGACTCGCGTATTTTTGCCAGAGAAGAAAAGTTTTGCGACAGTCTCAGAGTGACAATATCACTTTATGATTCCATTCAACAGCAATTGCAATGGGTAGAGTGGGACTTTGGTGATAGTAACATTTTCACAGACACATTAGGTCCAAGCGACAGTATTATTTATTCCAAAAGTTTTACATTTTACGGTGCCAATAAATATGGAGTTGTGGTGCGCACTATGAGCGACTCTGGTTGTTTGGAGTTTGATTATTTGCCCTTTCATTTTGGATTCCTTACACACGTGTATCCGTTCAAGGCAAAAGACTCTACAGTATGTGAAGGACAAACTGTTTTGTTTGTTGATTCCGTTAGATACTATAACGGAATTTTTGGGGTAGACCCCAACGCCTATTGGCGTTGGGCACAACCCAGACCAGAAAAATTGTACTGGAATTTTGATGACGGAAACGGGTTCAACCAATCAGGCCCTTTACAATCATTCAGGTTTAATGCATTGGGTAATTACACAATTAAATTGGCGGCAGTAGATAAGGACAATTGTTTCGATACAGCTGAGTATAAAATAAGGGTTTTAGGTACACAGGCAGATTTCGGAATTTCAGATACCCTTTTCATTTGCGGACAGATTGCCCGTTTTTATGATTCATCTTTTGTATTGAACAGGTTCACACATTCAGGATTCCCTTCTGTTGATTCAGTTGTTGCCTGGGAATGGGATTTTGGTGATGGTAAAACGCCAAGTATATTAAAAAATCCTTATCACGATTACACCTCATTCGGTACCTTTCAGGTTAGGTTAAGGGCATTCAATACTATTGGATGTTACGATGATTTTATTCGTTCGGTTCGTGTAATAGGGCCTTCTCCTTCTTTTGAAATGGCCAGTGATACCATAGGATGCGTGCCCTATACAGCGGCATTCAGAAATACATCTGTAAATGTAAGGTATTGGGTATGGGACTTTGGTGATTCTACTAACCTGAGTGTTACAGATACCAGCCTTATTCAACATACCTATACCAAGCCCGGAATTTATGAAGTAAAGTTATTCGGAGTGGATACATTTCTTAATCCGGTTACACAAAACACCTACTATTGCTCAGCAAATTTCCCTGATACGACCATATTAACCCAGAAGAGATTTTTTGTTCATGTTCTTCCGGTTCCTCCGGCCAATTTTACATTCAAATCTCCCGTTTGTGTGGGAGAGAATGTTGTGTTTCGAGATTCCTCTGATGTAAAATACACCACTTACCGGTGGTACTTTTCTGCGACAGACTCCCTTACCTCAGTAGCGCCAAAGGACTCTGTAATCTACTCTTTTACATCTTCAGGAAAGTATGGGATCCATTATGCACCTTTTTATTTTCCTTCACCGGGACAACCCTATTGTGTTCAAACTAAAACTGATTCTATTGAAGTTGTTGATGTGATAGCAGATTTTGAAACAGATACTGTATTATCAGACCCACCTTTCTTTTATTTTAAGAATACGTCATCGAATGCATCGGTTTATTTTTGGGATTTCGGACATCCACAGTCCGGCTCACTTAATACGGCTATAACTAAAGATGGTGGACATAATTATATGCAGGATACAGGTGTTTTTGTTGTTTGCCTGTCGGTTTTAAATAAAGAAGGTTGTGCGGATAGTGTATGTAAGTATATTGAGGTTATTACTAATCACGGAATCTTTATACCAAATGTTTTCACCCCTCAGAATGCAGATGATAAGAATGATGTTTTTGATATACCCATTTTCGGGCATGAGTATTATGCTTTAAGTATTTATAATCGCTGGGGACAGTTGGTATTTGAATCAGATGACGATGCTAAGGACTGGAACGGTAAAGAATTTAACACGAATAAAAACTGCCCGGATGGCGTGTACTTTTTTATTTTAAAGTACAGGTTTAAGGGGGATGAAACACAGATAAGAGGTGGGCCGGTTACATTGATCAGAGCAGAGTAATTAACGGTTGCGTCTTCTCCATTTTCGGATTCTTAAAAAGCAACTCCATTCATATATAATGCTGCTGAGCATTACAAAGGCAAATATGTTGAGCGGACTTAACGCCCAAAATGCGAAAGAGGTTCGGTACATGTAATATTGATGTGTGAGTGTTGCCATAAAAACACAAAGAGCAACCACAGGTAAACTTCTTGCCAGCAAATAAATTACCTCTCCGCGAAATCTTCCGCAGGTTGGTGAAGGTGTATATCCCCACAGTGCCCTACAGAGCTTCATAAGTGAATTTACTGATTTATTGTAGGACCAGAGAAACGGATAGAAAAGAACAAAACAGATTGCGAAACAGAATAATGCAAGGGTAAACAGTATGAAGATACACAGGTAGATGAAAGATATAGTTAGTACTTTTAACAAATTCCACAGCCTCAACCAATATCTTGTATGGTAGTTTCGTTCGTTGATTTCGGTCCTTTGAAACCAACTGTTTATTTGCCCCGGATTAAATAAATTTATAATAGTATTCACGCGCATTAACCTGAGCAGACTTATGGCATTTTTTATTTCTCTCAACACCAACCAATCCGGGAGTTTATAGCTTGCAGGATAGCCTCTTTTTTTTGCGCGCAGTATGGGCTCATTTTCTGTTACAATAATTACATCGCTCGGGTGATTCATTAAGAAGTCATAAGCTTCTTTAATTTTAATGAATTCACTAACCGCCTCAGATTGGTCAGGGTAGTTGTGATACAAATCAGGGTGATGGATTTTTGCTAACTCACGAAAGCGAATTTTTACCTCTTTTTTGGTGACACCCGAAACGAGGGAGAGTGTTTCAAGAGCCTTGTTTTTATTCATTTTTCATCAGATTTCAGTAGCCTGAGTTTAGTTCCAAAAAGGGAAAAATAGGCCCAAAATGAGCCAAATTTGTTTTTGTGACGAATGCTTTGATACGTCTTTACAAAAATTAATCTTACTTAATATAGGTAAGGCCATAATTTGTTTATTCTTATTTTATTTATAATCAGACAGTTATTGTCTTTCATTTAAGCCTTTTTTTTCGGCAAGCCAAATTAGTCGAAAGCAAGGCCCGCTTTGGAGTTCAGAGTGAAGTGTGGAATGGCTTTGGCTCATAATACAGTACAATTGAACACAAATAACAAAATGAACACTGTCAAAGTTATATTATTCGTTTTATTTTTCACTGTAACGGCAGCTTTTGTTTCTGCCCAAACAACATTTACCGCATCCAGCGGAAATTGGGATGTACCCGGTAACTGGACCAATGGCATTCCTGATGCCAACACAGATGCTATAATTGATCTTGGAGCAACCTGCACAGTGAATATATCCAATGCAGCCTGCAAGTCTTTAACGCTTATCGGTGGTAAAGGGGAAACTCAGGTGTTGGTTAATTCGGGAGCATCTTTAACTGTTACTAATTCTACACTTGTTTCACCTCCTACAAGTGGTAACAGAACAAATGGTGTATTTGTAAGCGGTTCATACACTACCGGTAGTTATACCATGAATGCTTCCAACAACAATAACAGAGATTGTGAATTAGGTATTGATGGTGGAACCGTAACCGTTACCGGCAACCTTACCATGAATGGTACGCCAACCAGAAATGCAGTTAACTTTACTACAGGCGGCACTTTGAGGATTGCAGGAGTTCTGTCAGGTGGTAGTGTTACCGCAGGAACAGGGACAGTTGAGTTTAACAATTCTGGCAATCAATCTATTCCCGCATACACCTACAACAACATTACCGTATCAGGTAGTGGCACAAAATCTTTAAGTGGAGCAGTATCAGTAAGCGGGTTAAATATTTCAGCAGGTGATTTGTCCATTGGTGCAAATACACTTACAGTAAATGGCACCATTTCAGGCTCAGGAACCATTACCGGTTCATCTGCATCGAGTATGGTAGTTACCGCTGCCAATTCCTTAAGCATGACCCAATCCAGCAGCTTAACACGTACGTTAAATAACCTTACTTTTAATGCAGCAGGTACATTAACTATAGCTAACCCATTAGAAATTACAGGCGCATTAACTCCTACCGCAGGCACCATTTCATCAGGTGGAAATATCACACTTGTTTCAACTGCTTCTGCTGAGGCACGTGTAGCAACAGCAGGTGTAGGTGCATCAGTTACAGGCAATGTAGTAGTACAAAAATATATTCCTGCCGGTAACGGAAGACGCTGGTTACATTTAGGTGCTCCTATTCAGAATTTTACCTGGAGCCAACTCATTGATGATATTTTAATTTCAGGTCCAGGAGCAGGAGGATTTGATGTGAACGGTTCAAATTATCCATCAGCCTATACTTACGAAGAATATTATACCGGTGATTGCGGACCGAACGGCTGGGAATACCCAACTGCAGTTTCGAATAGTCCTGCCTCAAACCACGGTTTAAAAGTGTTTTTCAGAGGAGACAGAAACCCTTCCAGATTAAGTTACAACGGCCCCGCACCCAATGCTGTTACCTTAGATTTTACAGGTCAGATTAACGCAGGCACGCAGACTATGGCAGTTACTTACACCAATAATGGCAATGACCCATGGGACGGTTGGAATTTTGTTTCTAATCCTTATCCCTCTGCCATTGATTGGAATGCTGCAAGTGGTTGGACCAAGACCAGAATAAGCGGAACCATTTATGTTTGGAACGCACAGTCAGGAACCTATGCAACATGGAATGGCAACAGTGGCACAAATGGTATGAATAGTGGCCGCATTGCTATGGGGCAAGGATTTTGGGTTAAGGCAACAGCAACCAACCCGGTACTTTCCATGAATGAAAATGTAAAAACTACTACGGCAACTTCAGGGTTCTTTAAATCGAATCAAACAGCACAAAACACCTTCCGTATCACCATGCAACAAGATGAGTTGATTTGGGATGATGCTGTGTTTAATTTCAGTAATGAATACGACCGGGCTTATCAGAAAGAAACAGGAGATGCACTCAAGCTGGTAAACAGCACAATCAATCTTTGGTCGGTTTCTTCAGATAATCAAAATCTCGTTATCAATAACTACCCTGCACCTTCCGGCTCAGATACGGTAGTATTAGGGATGACTTCTTCCAACGGAGGGATATTCACTTTAAAATTCAGTACCGATTCTATTCCAAGCAATGTTTTGGTTTACCTGATTGACGAGTACCGTGGAAGAACGATTGATGTTAGAAAAGAAAAAGAATGGAAAGTGCTTATCAATGCTGAGCCACAATCCTATGCACTTGGTCGTTTGAAAGTGGTATTTGTAAATGTAACCCCAGCTCAGGTTAGTTTTAATCCTACAGCTGATGAGGCCATAAAACAAACAAAAGTAGAATGGACCAGTTCGAAAGAAATATACACCCGTAAATACGAGGTGCAATACAGTACCGATAGTATCAATTTCTCTACTATTCAAACAGTACAACTTAATGATACCTTGTTACTTCAGGGATGTTCTTACTTCTTTATGCATAGCAATCCGGTAAATACCGCTAATTACTACCGTTTAGCCAAATACAATATGTACGGTGAAGTTGAACTTACTGATATCAAAAAAGTTGTTTTCAATTCAGTTAATACCGGCATCGCTTCTGAGAAGTTTTTTAATTACACTCTTTATCCGGTTCCGGCTCAGAGCGAAATGTACTTTACCAGCACCAAAGAGAATGTAAGCAATGTTAGTGCAGTTGAAATGATGAATATTAACGGTCAACAGATTCCGCAGGTTAAGTATCAAAAGCAGGATAATGTTATCACGTTTGATGTGAGTGAATTACCGGAGGGAACATACATACTCAACATAACCACATTTGATGGTAAAAAGAGTAGTATGAAGTTCCAAAAGAACAAGTAATTTTGCTTCATGCATTTTAAGAAAGCCTGTTTTTTCTCGCTCTTTCTTCTCATACTGCCTATTTTTTCATACTCACAAGGTGATGGTGGTGGTAATGATCCTGATGTTCCTGTTGACGGAGGCATATCTTTATTATTAGCGGCAGGTGCAGGATATGCTGTAAAAAAACTCAGGGATAACCGCAGCAAAAATGATGAATCGAACCCCTCTTAATCGGTTCTTATTCAGAGCAGCAATTATTTTTTCCTTGTGGTTTGTTTACTATTACGTAGAAAAAGCAGATAAACTACTTACCAGTAAAGTACTGTCAGAACTGGTAGTTGAGCATAGCACTTCACTTCTTTCCATTGTTGACAGTAACTATCACGTATCAGTTGAACAAAGGGGTAAATACCTTATGCACACAGTTTGTTACAACACAAAATGTTTGGTAGGGGTTGGCAGGGCATGTAATGCATTGGAATTATTTGTTTTGTTTGCAGGCTTTATCATTGCATTTCCTGGTTCAGTAAAACATAAACTCTGGTTTATTCCGGTAGGGTTAGTACTCATTCATTTTCTTAATGTTATAAGGGTTGCAGCCTTGGCCATGATTCAGTTTAAGGCACCCGAATACCTTGATTTTAATCACCGGTACACCTTTACTTTTATTGTTTACGGTGTTATTTTTTTATTCTGGGTGATATGGGTGAAAAAATTCTCTAAGACTGGATTGAAATGAAGGTGCTGTTCAGAATAGTATTGGCTACACTGTTGATACTCGCTTTTAGTTTTATCAGTATAAGTGTGGAACCCGCTGAGGTTTCAGATACCCATCTACATTTTTCAGCTTACTGCCTGTTAATGCTTTTTTTGCAGCAAAGCATTTTAAGATTCGCTGAACTAAATTTACTGTGGGTAAAAACTCATTTACTGCTGTTGGTGCTACTTTTAGTTTTTATGCACACTGTTTACTGGCACTGGTGGGATTTTGTATTCACTGAACACACTGCCAAAGCAGGACTTAACCACCTGATTAACTTTATCAAATCACCTTTGCCGTTATTTATACTGTATATATTGGCCTTGCTGAAAAAACTATCTGTTGAGGCGGTTTCTTCTCATTAACAGGTTTTTTGTTAATTTTACCAAAAATCTTCATTTATGAAAGCACCCTTTAACTTGCAGCAATGGATTGCTGAGAATAAACATTTATTAAAACCACCTGTAGCCAATAAAAATCTGTACCCTGAAGGTTCAGATTATATTGTAATGATTGTGGGTGGACCAAACGCGCGTAAAGATTATCACTACAATGAAACAGAAGAGTTATTCTACCAATTGGAAGGGGAGATAGTGGTAAAAACTCAACAAGAGGGCAAAGCGGTAGATATTAAGCTGAAGGCAGGAGATATGTTTTTATTGCCGCCTAAAGTGCCCCATTCCCCGGGCAGAACAGAAGGTTCTGTTGGGCTTGTAATAGAACGTGTACGGGCCGGGAAAGGCTTCAATGACGGACTTTTGTGGTTTTGTGAAAAATGCAATACCAAACTGCATGAGGCCTATTTTGAGTTAAATGACATTGAGAAAGATTTTCTGCCACACTTTAAAAATTACTACGCCTCTGAAGAACTGCGTACCTGCAAAAATTGCGGTCACGTTATGGAAGCTGATCCTCGGTTTGTATGATGTTCGCTTGAGGAGAAAACATATAATGAAAATAGACATTCACGCACATATTTTACCCGAGAGCTGGCCTGATTTGAAACAGAAATACGGCTACGGAGGATTTGTTTACATGGATCATCATAAAAAAGGCAGTGCACGTATGATGAAGGATTCAGGGCAGTTCTTTCGTGAAGTACAGCAGAATTGCTGGGACCCTGAAGCCATTCTGGTAGATATGGATGCACACAGTGTAGATAAGATGGTGCTGTGTACGGTTCCTGTACTTTTTAATTATTGGGCCAAGCCTGAACATACATTAGACTGGAGCCGTTTTTTAAACAATCACCTTGCAGGTGTTCAGGAGGGTTACAATAATAGGTTCATCGGCTTAGGTACTTTGCCTATGCAACATATAGATTACGCCATTCAAGAGCTGGAACGTTGCAAAACGCAACTTAAGTTACCGGGTGTAGAAATTGGTTCGCATATTCAGGAAAAAAATCTGGACGACCCTTCGTTTTTCCCTTTTTATGAAGCCGCTCAGGATTTGGGTATGGCTATTTTTGTTCACCCCTGGGATATGATGGGTCAGGAGAAAATGCCAAAATATTTTTTACCTTGGTTAGTAGGTATGCCGGCTGAAACATCCTTAGCCATCTGTTCCATGATTTTTGGAGGAGTCTTTGATAAATTCCCGAAACTGAAAGTAATGTTTGCACACGGTGGAGGCTCTTTCCCTTTTACTGTTGGGCGTGTATCGCACGGCTGGCACTGTCGTCCAGACTTATGTAACATCAATGAAATAAAAGATCCGCGCGATTACATTGGCAAATTCTGGATTGACGGAATCACTCATGATGATGAGGCATTAAAGTACCTGATAAATATGTTTGGTGCAGATAAAATTGCGTATGGTACAGATTATCCCTTCCCTCTCGGTGATTTGGAACACGGAAAATTTATTGAACAGATGCCCGACTTAAGTAATGAAATCAAGCAACAATTGTTAAGCAAAACAGCCGCTGATTTTCTGGGCATAGAGTTGCCAATGAATGTGAAAGGTTGAATATCTCAGGTTGGGTAGTATCCTTATCCAATAAAAGAACAAGGTAATAGCTGATAACACCTGCACTGTGGGTGTAAAATCCATTTGGTATTTCAAACATTTATTGAAATATTGCTTTCTCATTCAACCAAACCGATGAACCCAACAGGTAACTTTACAATTGCTGTACGCTATGTAGGTACTTTTCTTTTTCTTTTTCTTTCCATAGTCGGTTTTGCTCAAACTACTATTTCAGGTAGCATTTATGACGATCGTACAAACGAAGGCTTAGCAGGAGCAACTGTTGCTGTTAAAGGAACAACACTGGCCACACTTACTAATGAAAAGGGTTATTTCGAACTAAAGTATACGGGTAATTTTCCGTTGACACTGTCTGTTACTTACCTGGGTTATACTTCCACTGAACTTGTTTTGAAATCACCTCCTAAAAAACCGTTAACAATGAGGATGGCTGAACAAGCCAGCACACTCAGGGAGGTAAAGGTCACTACGGCACGAGTAACAGAGAAACAATTACAGTCTCCAATTACTGTTGAAACCATGGATTTGGTTTCTATTAAAGAAACACCGTCAGCTAATTTTTACGAAGGACTGGCCTTGCTTAAAGGGGTGGATTTAACCTCAGCAAGTATTGGTTTTAAGATTATTAATACGAGAGGGTTCAATAGTACCTCTCCGGTGCGCACCCTGCAAATGATTGATGGAGTAGATAATCAGGCACCTGGACTTAATTTTTCTCTGGGAAATTTTTTGGGAGCATCTGAACTGGATATACAAAAAGTGGATTTAGTGGTAGGGGCAAGTTCTGCGTACTACGGGCCAAATGCATTTAACGGGGTTATCAGTATGCAAACAAAAAGTCCGTTTTTATTTCCCGGGTTAAGTGCACAGGTAAAGGTGGGTGAAAGAAACTTGCTGGAGACCTCTGTGCGTTGGGCACAAAAGTTTAAGAGCAAAAAAGAAGAAGAACGTTTTGCCTATAAGTTCAATCTTTTTTACATGCGTGCCGATGATTGGAACGCCACTAATTACAACGTCACAGAGCAATCACCCGCAGGAAAAGATAACCCCGGAGGGTACGATGCTGTAAACCTGTACGGAGATGAATACTACAATAGAATATTCTATACACCCTTAACAAACGTGCCCAGTGCAGGGCAGGGTTACTATTTGCGTGATGGCTATAAAGAGAAGGACTTAGTTGATTATAATTCCCACAACTTGAAGTTGGGTGCTGCATTCCATTACAAGTTCAAAAAGGACAATGAAATTATTTATTCCAATAACTTTGGCACAGGTACCACAGTGTATCAGGGCGACAATCGTTTTAGTCTGAAGAATATTCTATTTTTTCAGAACAGACTTGAAGTACGAAAAGAAGGAAAGTATTTTATCAGAGCCTATGCTACCCATGAAGATGCAGGCGATAGTTATGATGCCTATGCTACAGCTCTTATTTTACAGAATTCTGCAAAATCTGATTTGGACTGGGGGAAAGATTACAACAATTACCTTACACAAACCTTGGGTAACCGTTTAATAGATTGGTATGGCGAAAACATAGGTGGCAATGGTTTGCAGTTAGATACTATTCCGGCTGCAAACGGGCAGCGCATAAACTACATTGAAAATTACTGGCGCACGGTAAATAAAGATTCTTTAGTGATGTACCACTCTAAAGGACGGAAATTTGCTAATAGTGGCAATGGAATTGGCACTACGTATGATCGATTTGAGCCGGGTACTGCAAGGTTTGATTCAGCATTTAATGCTGTAACTACACGCACTAACCGTAAGGGTGGCTCGCGTTTGTTTGACCGCTCAGCGTTGTACCACGTAGTAGGTGAGTATCGTTTTAAATGGAGTCGTTTTGATTTTATTTCAGGAGCCAACTTTCGTTTGTATAAGCCAAATTCCAGGGGAACTATTTTCCTTGATACAGCAGCAAATCAACGCATCACCAACAGTGAAGTCGGGGCTTATTTAGGTATAGAGCGTAAACTGATTAAAGATAAACTCAAAATCAGCGTCACTAACCGATTAGATAAAAACCAAAACTTTAATCTGTTGTGGTCTCCCGCTGCTACCGCAGTGTTTACACAAAAGCAGCATGTGTTCAGGGTTTCCTTATCTTCTGCCTTACGTAATCCTACATTAACAGATCAATACATTAATCTTAATGTTGGCCGGGCCACATTGTTGGGTAATTTGAATGGTTTTGATAGTTTGGTTACCTATGGTTCATTGATTGATGCATTTAACAACGGCAGGCAGAACCTGAAATACTTCAATGTAGATAAGATAAAACCCGAGCAGGTGCGTACCATTGAATTTGGTTACCGTACCGCGATTAAAGAAAGGCTATTTTTTGATGTGAGTTATTACCACAGTTCATACACCAACTTTTTAGGATACATAATAGGGGCGCGGGTAGATTGGCCTTCTACAGATATACTTGTTAAAAGTGTTCAGTTTTATCGGGTTACTTCCAATTCCAAAGACGAGGTGACCACACAAGGTGCTACAGTTGGAATTACCTGGTTTATCAAAGACTATTTTAATTTCAGTGGCAACTATTCCTACAATGAATTGAATATGCAGGGTTCAAGAGATTCTTTGATTCCAGCATTCAATACACCCGTTCACAAATACAACGTGGGTTTTAACGGCCGGGAAATTAACAGCCGGTTAGGTAATGTGCGCATCCGCCACTGGGGATACAATATCAATTATAAATGGCAGGAAGGGTTCGAATTTGAGGGCTCACCACAGTTTACGGGCTTTGTTCCTGCTTACGGTATGGTGGATGCTCAAATTAACAAAAGGATTCCCGCATGGTATGCTACGTTTAAACTGGGGGCCAATAACTTGCTTGATAATAAGGTGTTTCAGGTATACGGAGGGCCTTTAGTGGGGAGGTTAGTTTATTGCTCAGTATTGTTTGAACTGGACAAGTGGAAATAACATTCGCTTGTTAAGTTATTTTTTCGTTAATTAGCCAATAAATTTAAACTAATATTAAATATATGACCAAACGATTTTTACCATTTTTAGTGCTTACCGTATTAACGTGTTTAAGCATTTCAGGCTTTGCACAAATCAGATATTTTGATGATGTGTTTCCTGCGGTTACCCGTGTAAATAGTATTATGTATGATTCTAATCGCACGATTAATCTTATACCACCAAATAATCCTCCTATTGTTACTGCCCCTTTAATGTGCGATATGTATGAGCCAACAGGAGATACAGCTACCAAGCGTCCGGTAATCATTCTGTTGCACACAGGAAGTTATTTACCTGCTATTGCGAACAAGCAAACCACCGGTAACAACAAAGACAGTAACGTGGTAGAAACAGCTATGCGTTTTGCTAAAAAGGGTTATCTGGTATTTGCCATGAACTACCGTTTAGGCTGGAACCCAACTACTACTAACCAGGCAGAGGCTACCGAGCAGTTGTTAAAAGCAACTTACCGCGGTATTCAGGATGCACGCAACTGTGTTCGTTTTGTAAGGAGCAATGCTTCGGTATACAAAGCTGATACGTCTAAAATTATTTTAGGCGGATTTGGTACAGGGTCATACATTGCGTATGGCGTAGCTACTGTTGACAAAAGATCCGAAATTGAATCTAACCTTAAATTTCAAAGAGGAGATTTCACGCCAATGGTGAGTGTTGATACCTTAGGAGATTGGCTGGGCAGAGGCGGAATTCCGTTCTTTAACTACAGTGGTGATTCTAATGTTTCAAGCAACATCCACATGATTTTCTCTTGCGGTGGAGCCATGGGTGATTTGAATTGGTTAGAAGCCGGTGGAGTGCCTATTGTTGGTCTTCACAGTGTGAATGATCCGTTTGCCCCTTACACCACAGGAAACGTTATTGTTCCTACAACCGGTATTACTGTTGTGCCAAGTGCATCAGGTGCCCGCGATGTTGTTGTTAAAGCCAATACAGTTGGCGTAAACAATAAAATTAACAGCAGAGCCTACCATGATCCTTTCAGCGTTAAAGCTGCTACACTTTCCAGTAACAATAACCTGTATCCTTTCTATACTGCAACTCCTGAATCAGCACCTTGGGAATGGTGGAACCGCACCATTATGCAGAATATCAATTTCCCTTCTGCCGGTGCCGGTCGTATTGCCGATTCACTTTCTATGCTCACCAATCCTTCCATGTCTGATACAAAAGCTAAAGCATACATTGATACCATTGTTGGATTTGTTACTCCTCGCATTGTAGTTCAGTTTGATTTGGCCCAGTTGTACAGTAGTGTAGAAGAAGTGGATATGAACAAATACCTGAGCGTGTTCCCTAACCCGGCTTCATCAGTTGTAAACATACAGTTTACAGGTGCAGGAAACATTACCTCTGTTCGTGTAATTGATATTGCAGGAAGAACTCTAGTAAATGCGCAAAGTGTTAACAACAACAAGTATGCTGTTGATGCCACGCAATTAGCTAAAGGCGTATATTTTATTGATGCCAGCTTAAGCAACGGTTCAACAGCCCGTCAGCGTTTCGTGGTTCAATAAGTAAAACTTCTTTATTTTTGAAGCCGGTTGTAGTATCAACCGGCTTTTTTTATTCTTAGTGTATTCCGGCTTGGTTATTTTTTATTCATGATTACATTCAATAAAAAGTGGAATAACTGAGAAATCTTGAACATGTTTAAAAGCATTAAGTATGAATTGGACAGAAGAAAATAATCAACTCAGTAAAACATTTAAGTTTAACTCTTTTGCTGAGGCTATCTCGTGGATGGTAAAAGCCTCTTTTATTATCGAGAAAATGAATCATCATCCGGAGTGGAGCAATGTGTACAATAAAGTACATGTGGTGTTACGCTCCCATGATGCTGGCAACATAGTTACGGATAGAGACAGGGAGCTGGCTAAGGCATTAGATACATTGTAATCACAGGCTGATGGTGAATTTCTTCTCTGCCATCAGTTGCCTTTGTGCTGTCATCAGGCGTATGTGGTACTCACCAGGCTCAGCCTTGTTGATGTATATTTCATCTTCACTATTCACCTCAACGGGTGGCTGAGGAATATTGTTAATGATAAGT
The DNA here is from genome assembly GCA_041675505.1 of Bacteroidia bacterium. Classification (GTDB taxonomy): domain Bacteria; phylum Bacteroidota; class Bacteroidia; order UKL13-3; family UKL13-3; genus JAGPCK01. Next base: position 79,989 of record JBAYTR010000014.1, read on the forward strand.
TGAACTACAGCTTTACTTTTTCTACCCACTGATACATGAATTTGCATCTCTTTACTTTCCTGATTGACAAAAGGGTTAGAAATATGTGGCTTATAAAAAGAAGTTGCTGTAAACTGCTCGAAAATACTGGTGCGTATTTCCAGCCCTGAATCACCAACAGCGGTCCAGGCAGGGCGCACAATTCCATTTTGCGCAGCCACGGTGATGTAATCGCCAAAGAATGTTTTTTTACCCGCTGCGGGTGTAGATTGTGTTAACCTGAATTCTTCAAAAGTTTCACCTCCGTTTTTTGAAACGGCCAGGTAGGTATCCATAAAAGCCGAGGAGGAAGAATGTCTGCGGTCATAATAAATTACATACACATATCCAGATGAGGGGTCAACAGTTACATAGGGTAAAAACTGGTCTTTCCCGTTTTGGCGGGCATCAAGGTTTACCCTTAAAGGGTTACTCCAATTGATGCCGGCATCATCAGAATGGATAAGCCATACATCCGCATCACCCAGTTTGTTATCCGCCCAACACAGGTATATCCTACCCTTCTGAGTGGACGAGGGGCAGTGATCGCTCGCTAAAAAAGGCATTCCGTTGGTACGGTAAATATGAGAAATATCCATATCCCAGCCGTTGAATTGTCCGGCTACTATCCTGTCTTTGCCAAAAGACTTTCCTCCATCGGTTGACCTGTCAAAAAATATTTTCCCGAAAGCGGCCCACGCTATGGCTATGGTACCTTCAGGTGTGGTGGTGGTAGTGGCGCCTTCTGTGGTGTTGTCACCATCTATGCAATCTCCTGAAGAATCGGAAACCACAACAGGTTCACCGAATGATAATCCCCTGTTCGAAGAAGCAGCAAATCTGATTCTGGAACGATGTTCTTTATTTTTACTTCCGTATTTGTCAAACTCGGTCCAGGAAAGATAGACGTTGCCATAATATTTACTTTTTACTGAGCCATCAAAACTCAACCACTCCTTATCCTGAGCCCGTTTACCATTGACCCCAACACCTATACCTGCGTTAAAGGTGTTTCCATTGTCTAAGCTGCGTTGTACAACAATGCGGTCAATGTTCTCAGGAAATTCTTTTCCAGGAGTACGGCTCAGGTGAGCATAATACACGTATGCCGAGTCATCAATTAATATCACCGGATCGCCCCATACCCCCAAAGGGGAGTTAACTTGTTTCTCCTGCCAGGTTTTTCCACTGTCAGCACTGGTGTATATCCAGTTAATATTTGCTCCGGCAACCATATGCCTTTGCTGTTGAGGCGAAATAGAAATACTTACTTCGTTGGGGTTTAAGTGCGTGGTATTAACTTTTACAAAAGGAGTTTGTGCATAGGAAAAGGCGGTGCAGAATAAAAACGAAAAGAGGCCGGGGAAAAATTTCATTCAACCAAATTATATCTTTTCTGCTGAATTTGAAAGCTGGTAAAGTATATTTTTACTACTTTTACCCTGTGTTATTAAGAAACTGCCTCATATTTATTTTCTTACTCCACCTCAATGCTTCGGCTTCCACTATTGATAGTTTGGAACGAATCATTCGTCATTACAAAAAAGTTAATGTGAATGATAGTAACCTCATACTCTTTTACACGTCACTTATTCATGAGTACAGGGAAGTTGACCCTTACAAAGGATTGAGCATTGCTGAAGAAGCAACCGGCTACGCAATTAAGTGTGCCGACCGAAAAGGGTTGTCAAAAATTTTCAATAAAACGGGTAACATATATTTTGATCTGGGCCTTCACGGAACAGCAGTAAATGTTTACAATCAATGCCTGCTTATCAATTCACGACTTGGAGATTGGGGTGCCGTTGCGTATACCCACAATGACATAGGCTATGTTTACCACAAACGTGAGTTATATCAGTTAGCCCTTTCACAATATAAACAAGCCATACCATTTGTACAAAATGACACCTCAGCTTCATCAAGGGAAATACTTGCGCACACATACAACAATATCGCATTTGCTTTTGAAAAGATAGGTACAACAGATAGCAGTGCTTTGTATTTTATGAAGGCCCTTGCTATCAGAAAAAAATTAAATAAGCAGGATAAGATAGGGCAGTCACTGGCTTATCTGGGGCAACTTGCAACGCAAATGCATAGATATCAGTTGGCTGAAAAATATCTGGATGATGCCATTGCCCTTAATTCAAAAACAGGAAATGGTTTATATCTGGCATATGCCTGGATGTATAAAGGAGATAATGCGTTGAAGCAGAAAAATTACACTGCAGCACTATCTCATTTTCGAAGGTCAAAACAAATTCTTCTTACTAATGACTTAAATACCCATATAGTAAAACTTGCTTTGAGAACAGGCAACGTCCTTCTTGAATCCAACCGACTTAAAGAAGCAGCAGAGGAAGGTAATCAGGCATATGCCCAAGCAGTAAAATTTTCTCAGTCAACAGAAAAGCGGGAAGCCTTGCGGCTGTTATCATACATTGCGATGCGCAGTGGTTTGAAAGATGAAATTATCAGGTACCAGAGGTTACTTATAGATGAGAATAATATTGTACAACAAGAAATGTTGCACAGTACCATAAAGCAGTTGGAAAATAATCAGGTTTTACAAAACAATAAGCTCAGCAGAGTTATTCAGAATAAGAACGACTATATTGAGTTTATGGAGAAACAGTCAAATACACAAACGAGACAGTTTCTGATTGCCTTACTGGTGTTCATTATTTTGCTTACTATTATTTTATTGGCTACCATTAATTTCAGAAGAAAGACAGAGGGGGAGTATAAAAAACTACAGCACGAAAATTCTCTTTTACAGCAAGAGTCAAAGAAGTATTACGCAACAATCATTAATAAACTTCAGGAGCCGGTGAGTAAGCACAATCAGCTCATTTTGGCACTATCAGGTAAACGGAATCTTTTTTCGGAGGCAGATATAGTTAACGCCATCAATGAATCAGAAGAGGTCATAAAATCAGCAGAGTTGCCATTGCTCAATGTATTGTATTGGGCCAAGTATAAAGCAGGGAACATTCTTACAGAAGCGGATTTGCCTTTACGGAATGTTGCGGAGCACGCCATTCAGACTGTTGAAAAAGAATTTGCCACCCGTAAAATTGACATAATAAATGACATTGACTCCGGGATAAGGGTCAAAAGCAGTAAAGGCGCATTGCAACTTATTTTCAGAAATCTACTGGAGAATGTAATTTTACATGGAGGGCAGGTCAGTTCAGTTCGTCTGAGTGCCCGGGAGAAAAGCAAAATGATTGAGGTTAGTTTACGAGACAACGGTGAAGGCATTGACAAAGAGCTGGTAGAAGCCTTTGATATTTCACCATCAGGCCACGATGTGTTTGAAGGAATGGGTTTGCAGGTGTGTAAGCTTATCTGTGTTAAGACGGGTGGTGACTTGTGGGTGGAAAGCTCACTCGGGAAAGGAAACACGGTTTATTTTACTTTATTTAATTCGACACAATAAACTGAACAGGATTAGCATTAAATTTGAGGGGAATTGAATCTAGTGAACGCTAACTCTCAGAATTATAACTTACTCATCCAAAAGCTGGATGATTTTATTCGCAAGTACTACAAAAACTTGCTCATAAAAGGCTTATTGTACGCGGTTACAGGGCTTACTGTTACATTTTTAACCGTAGCTGTGTTAGAGTATTTCGGTAATTTCAACAGTGTTATCCGCGGGCTGTTGTTTTACGGTTTTATTGCTTTCTCAGTATATGTACTCACCCGCTACATTGCTATCCCATTAACCGGATTGTTCCGTATAGGAAAGGTAATCAGTTATACACAGGCTTCCGAAATTATAGGCAATCACTTTTCTGAAGTAAAAGATAAACTACTCAATGTTCTGCAACTTCAGCTGGATAAGGACTCAGCAAGCAGGGAGCTGATTGAAGCAAGCATTAACCAGAAAGCAGCTGAACTAAAGCCATTGCCTTTTACCAGTGCAATTAATCTTAGTGCAAATTACAAATATGCCCGCTATGCCGCACTTCCATTGCTTGCTTTTGTGGCAGTATTATTCTTAGCACCTTCTATAATCAAAGAAAGTTCCAACAGGCTGGTACATTACAATACTTATTTTGCGCCCAAAGCCCCCTTTCAGTTTGTCCTACTAAATAAGGAGTTGAACGTTTTGCAACAACAGGATTTTGAGTTGCAATTAAAAACAAGTGGTAACATATTACCTGAAGAGGTTTTTGTTGAAGTGAACGGAACAAAGTTCAAAATGCAGCGCAAGGAGAAAAACCTGTTTACGTATACTTTTCGCAATACACAGGACGATATAGGTTTTCGATTGTTTGCAGATGATTTTTATTCTGATAATTACAAATTGGATGTGCTGGCTAAACCCAACCTGCGCAATTTTTCTGTAGCCTTAGAATATCCCGCCTATTTGGGTAAAAAGAATGAAACACTCAGTAATGCAGGTGATCTTACCGTGCCAGCGGGCACACGCATCAGTTGGAGTTTTAATACAGCTAATGTCAATACCCTGCAACTTGCTTTTCCTGATGTAGTGATGAGTGCAATCGCTACGGAGAAAAATCGTTTCACAGTGGCCCGAAAATTTTTACGCAGTTCATCTTATGCCATCCTGACGGCCAACGCTGAATCACCTAAAGGAGATTCCATGGTATATGCGGTGCAGGTTATTCCTGATGAATATCCGGTAATTCAGGTTCAACAACGTGCCGATAGTATACAAAATTCTACCATCTATTTCACCGGGGAGTTGAGTGATGACCACGGCTTGAAAAAGCTGCTGATGCATTATTCTTTAAAGAAAAAAGATGGTCAGCCACAAATGCAAAGTAATCCGGTGCCATTACGTCAATCAGGTAACCGTCAAAGTTTTTTTCATGTATTTGATGTGCGCACATTAAACATAGAGCCGGGTGATGAGGTAGAATATTATTTTGAAGTATGGGATAATGATGGCGTTACCGGAAGTAAGGCTACACGGTCGCAGGCCATGTTATTTAAAGCACCTACCAAACAGGAAATTAAAGAGAATGCAGAAAGTAGCAGCAGAGAGTTGAAGAATAAAATTGCAGAAGCAATTCAGGAAGCCAAATCTTTGCAGAAAGAGATGAAGGACCTGCAGCAAAAAATGCTGGATAAAAAAGAACTCAGCTGGGAAGAGAAAAAGAAGATGGAGGAGTTGATAAAGCGGGAGAAGGAATTGGAGAAAAAGATTAACTCAATGGAGCAGCTTTCAGAGCAAAAAATGCAACAGAAACAGGAGTTTTCTAAGCAGGATGAGGAAATTATGCAGAAGCAGCAAGAACTGCAGAAAATGTGGGACGAAGTGCTTAATGAAGATATAAAAAAGATGATTCAGCAAATGGAGCAGCTGATGAAAATGAACAACAAAGATGCGCTACAGCAAAAAATGGAGGAGATGGAGCTGAGTAATAAAGAAGTAGAGAAAGAACTCGATAGGATGCTGGAATTATACAAAAAACTGGAGATAGAGCAAAAACTGAAAGAGAATGTAGATGAACTTAAAAAACTGAGTGACGAGCAACAGAAGCTATCTGAACAGACCAAAGAAAAAACGACCACGCCTGATGCATTGAAACAAAAACAAGAGGAGATTAAGAAGAACTTTGAGGAGTTGAAAAAAGACCTTCAGAAACTGGAGCAAAAGAACGAACAACTGGAAGAACCGGAGCAAATGCCCGATACCAAAGAAGAACAGCAGCAGATTGAGCAGAACATGGAGGATAGTGAAGAACAGTTGAACAAAGGGAATAATAAAAAGGCATCAGATTCGCAGAAAAAATCAGGCCAGAAGATGAAAGAGATGGCTGAGAAGATGCAACAGAATATGGAGCAATCGGAGAAGGAGGAGCAAGAAGAAAACTATGAGGCTTTACGAATGTTGCTCGAGAATCTGATTCAATTATCCAAAGACCAGGAAGACTTGATGCAACAAATGGGTTCTATTCAAGGGTACAATCCGCAGTATGTGAAAATGGGGCAGCGTCAGAAAGAGATACGTGATAATGCCCGTATGATTGAAGACAGTCTGTATGCTTTGAGTAAACGTGTTCCTCAGATACGTTCATACATAAACCGCGAGTTGGGGCAGGTAAATTACAATATGGATAAAGCACTGAAAGGCTTCTCTGACCGTGAGGTGGGGGAAACAAGAAAGCGACAACAATTTGTAATGACCTCAGTAAATAATATTGCTGTTATGATGAGTGAGATACTCAAACAAATGCAGCAGGATATGAATAGTAATGCATCTGCTTCAGGAAGTGGCAAAGGAAAAAAGAAAAGTAAGAAACCCGGCAACTCGCAAAGCTTAAGTGAGCTCATGAAAATGCAGCAACAACTCAATGAGATGATGAAGCAAGGGCAAAATCCCGGTGGTAAGCAAGGGCAGGGTATGGGCAGCAAGCAGTTTGCTGAAATGGCTGCTAAGCAGGCTGCAATACGCAGGCAATTACAGCAAATGCAACAACAGATGCAAAAGGATGGCAAAGGTGCAATGGGCAATCAGTTGCAGCAGATTCAGCAAATGATGGAAAAAACGGAAAAGGATTTGGTCAACAAAAAGTTCAATACTGAAACAATCAACCGCCAGCAGGAAATTCTCACCCGTATGCTGGAGTCAGAGAAAGCAGAGAAGGAACGTGAGCAGGACAACAAACGTGAGTCTAAAACGGCCAATGAAAAAACCCAAGCCCTGCCTCCCGATTTGGAGGAATACCTCAAACAAAAATCGAAGGAGCAGGAACTGCTGTTAACTATTCCACCTGCATTACAGCCATTCTACAAAGACAAAACCAAAGAGTACTTTAACAAATTGGGCAATCCGTAATAGTTTGCGTTCTCGTTTTTGCTGCGTACTTTTGAAATTCAATTTATTCCTATGCAAAATATTCCGGGTATCGATTTAGACGATTTTATTTCAGGAGATGCTTCTTGCAAACAAGCCTTTGTTAAAGCCCTTGGTAATGCGTACGAGGATATTGGCTTTGTAGCCGTAAAAGGACATTTACTTAGCGACAGTTTACAGAACAGGCTGTATAAAGAAGTACAGAATTTTTTTGCATTGCCCGATGGAGTAAAAGCAAAGTATGAGGTGGAAGGATTAGCCGGCCAGCGTGGCTACACCTCTTTTGGAAAAGAGCACGCCAAAGGCAGAAATGTGGGTGACCTGAAGGAGTTCTGGCACTTTGGTCAGTATGTAGAAGATGATGATCCCATCAAAAAAGAATATCCGGAAAATGTGATTGTAGATGAGTTGCCAGATTTTAATATTTCAGGCAAAGAAGCGTATCAAAAATTACAGGAAACAGGCAAGTACATGTTGCGTGCCATTGCACTGTATTTAGGTTTGAATGAATTCTATTTTGATGATAAAATTCATCACGGCAACAGTATACTTCGCCCCATTCATTACCCGCCTATTACCGATGAGCCACAAAGTGCCGTTCGGGCTGCGGAGCATGAAGACATTAATCTTATTACATTGTTGATGGGGGCCTCAGCAGAAGGATTAGAGGTGTTGAACAAAAAGGGCGAATGGATTGGTATTACCGCTTTACCTGAACAATTGGTAGTAAATGTTGGCGATATGCTTCAGCGCCTCACCAACAATAAGCTCAAGTCTACTACACACCGTGTTGTAAACCCGCCACGTGAGAAGTGGAACACATCTCGTTTCTCCATACCTTTCTTTTTGCATCCAAGGTCAGAGATGCGATTGGATTGTTTACCCGAGTGTGTAGACAATGAGCATCCTTGCGCTTATCCGCCCATCAGCGGAGGCGAATACCTTACTGAGCGGTTAATTGAAATCGGGTTATTGAAAAAATAAGTTTCTTCTTTCCCAGTATTTACTGAACATAACATAGTTTACCTACAGCTAACGTTTATTTAATTTTAGCGGGTGCTTCATTTGCCCTATCTTTGCGGCAAATTGAATTATGGAATTTTCTTTCAACGAAATAGCTACCGTCACCCTCACTCTGTTTGCCATTATTGATATTGTGGGTACAGTGCCTTTAATTATCAGTATGCGGCAGAAACTCGGCCATATACAGTCGGAGAAAGCTACGGCTGCTGCAGGTTCGCTGATGATTTTGTTCTTGTTTTTCGGGGAGCAATTGTTACGGCTTATAGGTATTGATCTGGCCTCTTTTGCCATTGCGGGTTCTATTGTTATTTTCATATTGGGTTTAGAAATGATTCTGGGCATTAATCTTTTTCGCCCTGATCCCAATGATGAAGCAGGAAGTGTTGTACCTATTGCTTTTCCCATTATTGCCGGCTCAGGAACACTCACAACCATTATTTCACTAAAGGCAGTCTATACAGTTCCCAACATATTGGCAGGTATCATTCTTAACCTCACTTTTATTTACATCGTGCTTAAATCAACCGGATTTATTGAACGTAAACTGGGTAAAGGCGGATTGGCTGTTGTGCGTAAGTTCTTCGGCATTATTCTGCTTTCCATTGCGGTGAAGTTGTTTAAAGGGAACATATAACAAAACCAATCCTTCGTTGCAACGCATATTGTAGCCTAAGCGAATATTAAAAAGAAGCCCCGATTATGTTATGCATAATCGGGGCTTAACTATTTAAACCGGTTGATTACTGAGCTATCAATCTGCCTGTTTGAATGGTGTTGTTTGCACTATAAATAGTGTATACATAAACACCGGCAGGAAGCTGACTTGCATCAACAGTATTTACCTGTTTGGTAAGTGAAGTTTTCAATACTAAGGTTCCCACTACATTGTAAATACTAATTTGAGCATCTGTTGTAGCCACATTACTTAAATCAAATGTTACAGATTGTGTAAACGGATTAGGGTAAATACTCACTTGAGCATTTTCGGATTTATTCATATTTTTAGTGCCGGTTAGCACGCAAGTGGTGGGCACTACAGCTGTTATACCACTGGTAGTAAAATCACCAAGTGTTGTAAGCGCTCTTCCGTTCAACAGTACGCCAATGGCCATATCAACAGCTCCGCTATCGCATACAACTGTACCTTTAAAGTGAACATCAGTGTTTAAACTTACGCTGCCTTTTACAAGCCAGTAAACATTTTTTGCTTGTGCGCCATTCATTAGTATAACTTTTGCGTTTACTCCGGTTGTAAGAGCTCCGGTCATTAAAAATACAAAAACACCATTGGGGTTGTTTTGTGCATTTAAGTAAAGTGTATCTGTTATGGCAGTTGCAGCTTTTAATACATAAGTATGCGGGGTAAGCACCAGTTTGTTGCCCATTTGTGCAGGGTACAGCAATTCGATATCAGCAGGTAAGGCTTTAAGATGATTGTATACAGAGATTAAGTCAGTTGCACAGGTTGCCGTTGAAGCATCAGGACTGGCGTGTATAGTGCCGGTTACGTTAATGGCAGTATATCCGGTAGTGGCGCCCACATTTGTTCCTATGTCACCGGTTACGTTAGACAAAGTAGTATTGGTAACCGCTCCTGAAGAGGAGAATATGGCATAACACTCTGTTTTTCCTAAAGTTGGTGCAACGGGGCCGGTGAGTATGGCTTTACCACATCCCAACGGTAATGTAACAGTTGCTCCGTCAATGGCAACTGCACCCGCAGTAGAAAACATTCTTCCCTCTAATTGTCCACCTGCTGCCAGAGCGATGTCGGCATTGTTGGCAATGAGTGTACCTTTCATTTTGGTGCCTGCTCCTATATTTATTGCACCTTCTGCAATCCAGAATACATTGCAAGCCTGTGTTCCGTTCATTAATTCAATTTCAGTTAAAGCAGCAGTAGCAAATGCTCCGCCTATTTTAAAAATAAATTGTGCATTCTGGTCACCTGCTGCATTAAGTATTAGTTTTCCGGCAACTGTTCCGGCTGATGCAATGGCATAAACACCCGTAGTAAGTATTTCACCACCACCTAATACAGCAGCGTGAGTTGCTGTAGTGGTTGTTCCGTTAAGTTGAGTGTATAAAGAAGACAAATCAGTAAGTGCCATTGCTGTTGATCCGTTGGCAGCATTTAAAACACCATCCACATTTCCGAAAGAAGAAATAGCACCGGCATTGGTGCCGATATTCCCGGTAACATGAGATATGGCGGTATTTCCCACTGCACCTGCAGAACTGAACAAGACGTAGTCTGTAGTGCTGCCTAAAACAGGGGCTTGCGCTAATACAAGTTGCGGGATGGTGAGCAAAGCAGCAAAAGCTGATGTAAAAAGTAATTTATGTTTCATTTGAATAGTATTAAGGTGAACAAAAATTCACCATGCAAAGGAGCGCCAATACTACTTTGAAACCCTTATATAAGTTGCCGTATAAGTTACATATATCATAGATTTTCTCGATAGCCGGATAATCGAACTACTTGATGTTTTGGTGAGTAGTACAGGAAAAGCCTTAATTTACAGGAATCAGACGTATTTGTTTAAGGTATGTCAATAGCGCTGGTTTTACGAATATACGCGGCAAAGCAACCCAGTCCTCCGTTAATATTGCTGTATATGAGCACCGGCTCTGCAAATGGGTTATTTTTAGCCTGCAAATGACTTAATAAGGTGCTGTGGAAACGGTAATAGGGCTCATCGGTAATTAATAAGTCAATGTGTAATGAATCAGGAGAAGATAAGTAATCGTAAAATTCATGGGTAAAGCGGTGAATGATTTCTGCCCCTGATTGTTTTGTGTCATCGTCCAGCACGCTACCTTGTAAGATATTTGTGGGGTCATTACCTGCAACAGCACTAAAGATTTGTCCGTTTACTGCTTTTACCTGAGCACCCAGTCGGTAAAAATTAGTAATACCCGGTTGGTCGGTATAGTTTATTTTAAAACGATATTCTGTTGCTCCGCTTCTTAGTTCTACTGAATCAAGGGCACTAAGTACAGGCGTTTGATTACCCGGAACAGGTACGATGCAATGGGCTTCAGCATATTTACCATCCGGTGTGGCTATTTTAAGGTGATAGGTTTTACCTGCAACAACAGGTAACTGTGAAGCCGGTAAGGTGTATAGTTGCACTGATGCATTGTATGTGAATACCTGTGTAGTTATTCCATCGCTCATACTAACAATAGCATCTGTTACATAATCAAAGGCGTTATTATCCGGATCAGTTTCAAACAATGGGGTAGAGAGTGTAACTGATACTGTAAGTTGACTGTCCTGGGGTGAGATAAAAGAGGTTACCACCAACTTACGTGGTTGTTTAGGGATGTCTATATTGGCCTCTTTTTCGCAAGATGAAATAAACAACAGTAACAGCAGGCAACAAGTATATAATTTAAGCAGTTGTTTCATATCAGAATTTAAAATTATAGGTGATGTAAGGAATTACAGGAAAAAGACTTACCTGTTTTAACTCATGTCGTTTATTGTCGGCATCATATTCACTAAAATAATAGAATGGATTTGCTCTGCTGTAAGCATTATAAAAGCCAAGCTCCCAGCTGCGTTCACCCCATGATTTCTTCTTGGTAAAACTTAGACCCAAATCCAATCTGTGGTATGCGGCCATACGAAAACCGTTTTTCTCTCCGTAATCATCTACCTGTGAACCTCCGGAGAATAAACCTCCCAAAATGGTATGAGGATTTAAACTGTAGCTAGAAAGCGGAAGTGTAACCGCATTGCCTGAGCCGTACACCCATGTTGCAGCCAGTTTAAACCGCTCACTGAATTTGTATATACCTACAAGTGAAATGTCATGTCTTCGGTCGTAACGTGCAAAAAACTTTTTACCGTTGTTCAAATCATCGAATTGCAACTGAGACCATGACAAGGTGTAACCAATCCAGCCCGAAAATTTTCCGCTTTTCTTTTGCAACAAGAACTCCATTCCGTAACTCCAGCCTTGCCCTTGTGTCACATTTTTTTCCCAGGCATTCTCCTGTTTATTATCGGGGTCGCTGTTAATGTTTTCAAAGTCCAGAAAAGAGGCTCCATCCTTGTATCCTATAATGTTATTCATTGTTTTGTAGTAACCCTCAATGGAAATGAAATAATTTTTCTCGAAATCACGTGTTACACCCCCAGCTATTTGATTGGATTGTTGTGGTAATACATTAGTGGTGGTGGGTACCCATAAATCAGTAGGTAAACCAATACCGGTATTGGTAAGCAAGTGAATGTATTGGTTCATGGTAGCATAAGATGCCTTTATAGCTGTTTTGTCAGAAAGCATATATGCACCGGAAATGCGTGGCTCAGGCCTTATGTAAGTTGTACCTTGTGTAATAAAGGATGATAATCTGAAGCCGCCATTGAACTTCAATCGTTGTGTTACAGCCCAGGTGTCTTCAATGTAAAGACCGGTTTCAAATGCTGTTTGTTCTTCTTTGCTGTTTTCATTTATACCGGTAACTGTATTTTCTTTCATTTGTACAGCTCTGGGTGTAAAAGTATGGTAGGTGGCCATTATACCTGCTTTTACCTGATGCTTGGGAGATGCATACCAGTCGTAATCGTGTTTAAGGGTAATGTCTTTTATGCCTGATAGGTAGTCCAAGGTAAATACATCGTTTCCCATATCTTCTTCAGCAAATACGTTGAAACGATATCGGCTGTATATTAAAGAGGTATTGGCAAATAAATCACTTTTATGAACGTGATTCCACCGGGCACTTATTGTAGCATTTCCCCAGCGTATTCCAGCTTCACTTTTGTAACCGGTGGCTTTTTCTTTAGAGTAAAATTTGTCGTTGCCTAAGTAGCCACTCAGAAAAAATTTATTCTTTTGATTCAAGTCATAATTTACTTTTCCGTTCAGGTCGTAGAAATAATATCCTCCACGCGAAACAGGACTCATAAACGGTTGTGCCAAAATATCAATATAGGTTCTTCTACCCGAAACAATAAAGGATGATTTGCCCTTAACAATCGGTCCCTCCAACGTGAGTCGTGAGGCTACTATTCCTACTCCGCCTTCTCCGTGAATTTTTTCTTTATTGCCTTCTTTCATGCGCATGTCTATTACGGAGGATAGCCTTCCTCCGTAGCGAGCAGGAAACCCTCCTTTGGTAAGCTCTACGCTTTTTAACGCATCACCATTAAAAATGGAGAAAAAACCAAACAGGTGATTGGCATTGTATACCGGAGCTTCATCCAAAATGATTAGGTTTTGGTCAGGTCCACCACCACGAACATATATACCGGTATTACCTTCACCCGATTTCTGTACTCCGGGCATTAACTGAATAACTTTCAGTACATCTTTCTCTCCGAATAACGCAGGTATCTCTTTGATTTGTGTGATAGGAATGCTGATGGTACTCATGCGTGCTGATTCTGATTCACGCGTTGTTTTTTCGCTGCTTATAACCACCTCAGTTAATTGTACACCTTGCGATAAGTCAACATTGAGTTCTTTGTTGGCATCCAGTTTCATGCGGAATTGTTGGGGGGAGAATCCCACATAAGTAAAAACAAGAGTAAAGCTATCTGTAGGTACCCTTAGCGAATAAAAGCCGTAAGCATTGGTAATGGCACCTGTTGTGGTACCTGCTATAAACACGTTTACTCCCGGTAGTTGTTCTTTACTGCCTTTTTCGGTAACAAAGCCACTTACTGTATAGCCACCTTTTTGTGCATATATGCTTGTATGCTGCAAAACGCATAGCAACAGTGTACATAAATATGCCTTTAACGGTAATGAAATTTGCATGTGCATAGTTAGTTAAGTTCAGCACAAAGACAGCTTTTGAAATAAAAGTGTTGCAGAATTATAGAAATTATTGAGCAAAGCCGAACAAGGCACAAAATTTCAGAATGCGGAATTGATAAAAAAGAAAAAGCCCCGATAAATCGAGGCTTTTTAATCACCGGTGGTGTGGGAGGTACCTGAACCTTCTAAAATATATTTGAAAATCAACAAGTTGTGAGCGTGTATTTTTTTGTCCGCCAGTTTGTCCGCCAATACAATCCAAGGATAGTGCACGTTTTTTTACTATGTAACTTGAGTTACTAACGTAGCGTTAATTGTTTGTTATTTAGCGTTTTCTGCACGAGTGGAGGTGAGATAATTTAGTATATAAGGTAAATGATAATCATATTCTATGAAGTACCTAATTTACCCTGAACGTGCAGGAAATGCAGTAAAACATCTGCTTACCAAAAAGAAAACAAAGTATTCTCAGCGATACCTTTATGTGTTAAGTAAAGTCTTCCATGATTTTGTAAGTAATCAAAAATATATGGAGAAGTATGCAGGTAGAGTGCCTATTCATACTAACACGCTTAGGTCAATCATTGGGTCAAAGTTAGGTTTAACTGTGTTAAGTGAATTATGCAAACACGACATCCTTCGTACTTCTGGGTCTTATCTCCCAGGTAAGTGTTCAAAGCTGTATGAAATAAATCCATCACTTTTAATAGAAAGTGGTATCGTAATAGAGAAAATTACTGACCTCCGTCTTCTAAAAAAGATCACCACGAATGATTTTGATAATTCTTCTACACTTTCCTGGTTGAAGGCTAATCTGGAGCGAATACGCATCGATAGGACGCGTTTGGAGGCCCTTGTCAAGCATTTTGAGCTTCCAGCCCTTCATTTGCTATTAAATGATATAAATATGAATAACGACAAAGGGGAGGGGGGTATACTCGCCGCATATGATTCCCCTTTTTGCCATAAAAGTGCCTCTTTAATACTATCGGTGATAAATATTATTTATGGAAATTTCTATTTATTTAGAGATAAAAAAGGCAAGAGGGTTTATACCAATATGACCAACTTAAAAAAGATTCTAAGAAGCATATTGTATGTTGATGGTGTCAACCAACTATTGGAGGTAGACATTTCTAATTCGCAACCTTTTATTTTAGCGTGTATGTTAAGAGAAAAGTATGCAAAGTCTCTTACAGGAATACCTGAAGACGTGGCCTATTTCAATCATCTATGTGTTAACGGAACTTTGTACAAAGAATTAGGAGAACTTCTGTCTTTAGAAACAAAGGATGAAGCAAAAGGGAAAATGTTTCAAATACTCTTTAGCCCTAATGAAACGTTTTTACAAATAAAATCCATAAAGCGGTTCAGAGATAGGTTTCCTGAAGTAACCAACTACCTGAAGGAGAAAAAGGATGAAGGACATATTGGATTTGCCATTGAACTTCAACGCAAGGAAAGTGATGTCATTATTGACATTGTTGTGCCTAAACTAATGGAACATGACCCATCAATGTTTATTACGACCATACATGATTCACTAATCTATGAACAGATACATCATGATGTTGTCATTAAAGCAATTCAGGACGCTTTTGAAGCCAAGTATGGTATTGTACCACAACTCAAGCAAGGATTGCCCGGTGGAGCCCTAATTGATAAAATTATTGATTCTCCTTCTATTGCTGCATAACCTGTTTGAAATAAGCATTCAGAACTAAATCACCATTTACAGATGAGTGTTCATGAGTTTATATCAAATGCCTCAAAAGCTGGAAATGCCTGAAAAATAACTGATTGGATTTCATATCTATGAGCTCAACACCTTGTTTTAGCATCTGCCTTCTCATTTTTCACGGCTATCTTAGCTTTATGACAACCGTATTTCAATCTATATGGCAAGAAACAGCAGAAACGCTTGCCAAATTTAGTAAGCCTAAACGAATCTCAACCGCATACACGTTTGAGAACGCCCGTTTCATTAACCCTGCAATGCTGTATGTAAGCACACACAGTGAAATGCCTTCCAGAATAATTTTCAGCAATGTAGACAAGACAGATATTTATTGCTGGCTCAGGGATGAAGTAAAAGTGCCTCAGCATAACATTATTAAAAACACCAACTACTCAGATCAATCTTCAGAACCAAGTCTTCGTTCAGCGGCAGTCTGGCTGAATGGCCGCATTTTGATTTATTTCTCCTCTCATGGTGATTCTGTGGAGCTTTATTACAATCCCAGATTAACACCAATAAAAAAACTTGATTGGTTAACAGACAAAATAAAAACGTTTCCTAGTAAGATCATAAAACGTAAAGCTGTTGAATTCATTCTGTCCAGTCATGGAATGTTATACTACAGCCCTTTTGAACTTAAGTGCTCCTCAGTCAATTTAAATACTCATTACAATGATGATTTTATCAATTTTAGCCAAACTGCCGTGGATCATATTTCCAGGGAAAATGAGAAAGGTCTTTTTTTATTACATGGTAAGCCCGGTACGGGTAAAACAACCTTCTTACGTTACCTTGCCTCCACAATTGAGAAAAGGGTCATTTATTTGTCCCCAGAGATAGCCGGCAACCTATCTGAGCCATCTTTACTTGCATTGCTTACGGAGGCCCCAAACTCCATCTTAATCATTGAGGACTCAGAAGATTTGATTGCAGACAGGAACTTCACCCGGAGTTCAGCTGTTTCAAACCTGCTTAACCTATGTGACGGTATTTTATCTGACTTGCTGAGTATTCAGGTTATTTGTACGTTCAACACACCGCTTTCAAATATTGACCCTGCTTTACTGAGAAAAGGACGACTTACTGCCAGCTATGAATTCAAGGAACTTAGTTTGGATAAGGCCAGAAACCTTGCCAAGGAATTGAAGAAGCCAGCGTTGCCTGAAAGAGAAATGACCTTAGCTGATGTATATGGTTTGGAGACCGAAGAAAGTGTCAATGAAATAACTAAACAAAAGAAGGTTATTGGCTTTTATTGAACTTCTTTTCAAGTGCTTTTTATTAAGCCTGCTAGAGTCATACAACTTTAGTTACACGCTTATCATGCTTGTTCCTCTATTATCCCTTTGTCCTTTCTAATCCTAGTCATAATACGAATCAAGGTGTTTACCTTTCGATTCATCTGTATTAATCTGGCATCTGTGGTCTGACTTGTAGAAAGCCTTATTGATATTTCTTTTAACCTTTCTCTTAGTTGAAAATGCAGTCCTTGGTTCTTGCTACTAGTTAAATCGTGTTCTAGTTTTTCTTTAAGTACCCCAAAGACCTCAACAATAAATTCCAAGCAGCCTATCATATTCTCATCTTTTTTGTACCCATGTAAGTATCTGTGCACCAATGCTCCGAGTTCACCAGGAAGAACCATTGGCCCGTAGGTTAAGCCCCCCAAAATATAGTGACTGGTAATTCCATTACGTTGTAAGAATATTAATAAGTTACAATACTCAGTTAATACGTGTCTTTCGTAGAGTACTTTGCCGGTGAGCCCGATACCAGTTAATGGATTGATGTCTCTTAAGATTTTATCAGTATCATTTCTGAAAATGCCCCTATCAATACCTCTATCCAATAGCTCACCTATTATCGGATAAAAAGCACCATATACGTAGAGAGATTTAAGAGGAGCAGATGAAGATGTATTTCTAAATTTTATGTGGTTACTCATACTATGAATTACAGCAATTAGCCCTCTTTCATTATTGGTTTCGAGGTTAAATTCCCCACATGTATAATAAATTCTCACATAAGCTTTAATAAAGTCTTCCCACGCGCGATCAGTGTAATTATCTTCGTTTAACATTTCTGGTTTGCCATATAAATTGATATATTCTTTTTGATAGTATAGGGCAAAAGAGAGAATTAGTTTTTCATCTGGGTAAAGCTTTTTAAAGTCATAATTATAAAATAGAAAAGAAGTGGTTTTGAAAAATTCTTCTGAATAATCATACTTCCCATTTTGTATTAGTATCTTATAATAGCTACACCCGAAGCCTGAATAGTAATCCCAAAAAATAGAAGCTCTTTTAATTCCAAGAGATGAGTGAATTCTATAATGCCACCCCCAAATTTCTGAAAGTAATACATCGTTATTCTGATGAATTGCTTCAGGAATAACATTATAATACACCTTTGAGAGGTAATTTAGATATTGTCTGCAATTATTGTCGTCAGCACCCTTTATCTCATCTATAATTTTATCACTGATTTTAGAATAGATAAAGTTAGCTGCAACAAAGTCTCCTTTTCTAACGTATGATAACCCCAAATCCTCAAGAATGAACAAAGGGTTGGCTAGAGCTTCTTTAATTAAGCCAGGACTTCCGTATTGACCCCGATTGGCAATAATATCCTTTACACTTAACCTCGAATAGTAGTATGCAATGAGTTCGCTTACCGAAATGCTCTGAAATAGTTTGTACGAAAATACCAGCAGTAAGCCTAAAGTTGTAATGAAGAGATATGTGTTAAAATACAGAAGGTTTACGTAGTCTGATCCTTCCCTGGAAATATGAATAAAACTGAAAAATATTAAAAGAATAGAAGTTATGTAAAGAGCAACTAAATAATGTAGCCATTTTATGCTGCCAAAATATTCAGTAGCATATTCACCCGCCTTGTGTTTAAATGTTTCAAAAGATAAGATGATGATAGCTACAGTGATACTTATAATGGTAGCAAGAACACCAAGTATTGTTGATATAAAATCTGTTGGAGACATGATTTTTTTGAATTCAAAAAAATCATCAAACAGTTCAATAGGGGTAAACGCAAATATGGCATAAAAGAATAAAAGAGGGATTGTTACTTTTAATCCATTTTTGAACATATGATGAATTGGCTTTACTCGATTTTGCATGCTTAGTGAATTCTGTAGTTTATATTTACAAATAAGTGATAAACCAGACACTCTTTACCATGCTTTGCCTTTCCTATTTTAATTGCAGAATTTTTGTAATCAAATTTTGTAGTAACATCAGTTAAATTTTTACCTACCATCTTAAAGCCTGTCGGGTATTTAATATCCGGGACTATCTCATTTGCGTATTTCCGCCATGTAGTATCAAATTCGCCTTTTTTTCCCATGTAATATGAAAGCACAATAAAGAATTGCCTTTGATGATGATAATTGAATAACTTTTCGAGATGAGATTGCACAGTTGCCTTACTTTTAAAGTTGAACATCTCTATGATTGCTAAAATATCCTGCTTGGCCTTAACAGTGCAATCTCTTTCACCCAATCCTTTTCCCGATGCTGAAAAAGCACCTCTGTCTTGAGATGTTGCATGCCACCCCCAAGGGATAATACGAGACTCTAACGCTAATAGAAGCAAATCAGAATACTTATCCTCTTTCCTTATTTCATGAATTGATTGTATTTTGTCCAGCATTTTATCAGCTGCAATTGCGACTTCTTTCACAATAAAGCTCTCTATGATCTCATTACCGTTAAGATTTTCAGGAAATATCTTAATTAATGTTTCAGGTGATTTTGAGAATATTTCATTGTAATTATTTTTTAGGTCTTTTATAAGGTCTGTTCCTTCGATTTCTCTTGATAATTTCTGAATAAAATCAGGTTCACTTCCATCTGAAAACTGATGATATGAGCGGGCCTCTTTTAAGAGTTGCTGAGCAGAAGCGGTCAACTTTCGTTCAATAAGGTTTTCAATTTTTATTGAAAGAAAATTTGGTAGCATTCTGTAAGGCTTTTCTAAGGTTAGGTACAACTTATCGAAATCCTCATGTTTTTTTAACTCATTATAGACGATGAGCTTATTCGCCCATAAATTTATCTGAATGGAATCGAGTTCTCCTTTATCTCTAATTTTACTCTCAAAATTGTCCCATTCGTTTATTGCCTCTTCTAGAATTACCGGCTGTTTCACTTTAAGCCCATGACTAATTTTGCACGCGAAACGATTTAGGGCCAAAGCAGTGTTATTTGGCTGAACAGTCAAGAGCTTATTAAATATTTGGTATGCCGCCTCGGGATCGGATTTAAGTCTAATCAATCCTCTGAAGAATTCCTTTTTATCAAATTTTGTGGATGTTCGAATATGGTTATTCTCAGGACTAGATACTTGATCTAACAAATTTTCATCATTCTTTTTGTAAGCAAGAAGTAATTTTACGTTATAGGTTGCTTGAATTAATTCCGGCAGATTTTTAGGACCTGAAATTTTTGCCTCCCAAAATTTTAGAGTTTCTTCTACTTGACTCTGTAGTTCAGGGTAGTCTATCATCCTCATCATTGCAGACTCTACTTCAGGAATCCAATATGTTTTTTCTAAGAAATCTCTAATTTTAGCTTTCTTTACTTTCTGTACAAGCAATTTTTTAGCGCTCTCAGAGGTAATCCATTCAGCTATAGTAAGTAGTCGAACTAAGTCACTTGTGTCTGCAAGGGCCTTAATGATTTCTTCTTTTTCTTCAAACCAATTAATGGCTTGAGCTAATAAGGGTAACAATTGATATGAAAAAACCGATCGTTCATACTCACGTTCGAAAATATCTATTTGCGCTTGTTTTATATTTGAAACACTATATCCCCTTACATATTCTACCAGCTTTGCTTCTATTTTGCTCTTAATTTCGGCAATTTTATTTCGGTTTAAATTGTTGTCAATATTTGATGAGGTTAGCGCTCTTAGAATTTGTAACAGAATACCAAAATGACTTCGTAATTTTTCTGCATTAAACCAGTTTGTATCATCATATTTTGCTTTTGTCTTTTTAAAACTAAAAACCGGGGATAGAAATGCATTTAACCTGTTGGTATTATTCAGGTGGTAGACCGGATATATCCACTCAACTAATTCTAAGCGTTCATTCTTTTCGCCCCAATTTGCAGGAGAAAGCTCTTTTTCTCCAGTTTCGAAATTGAGTTTATACTCTTCAGTTTGTTGAATCCTTTCAATGTATATCGAGAGAAATTCTTCAGATATTTTGTCAGGGAGTTCTGAATTTTTAAGCTGAAGTTGAAAGTCCGGGAGAGTTAAGCATTTTAGGAGCCAGCTGTAGCCTGTAATTTGTTCAATGGGTAATTGAATAAACCCATTTTGCCATTTTGGGTCTGGTTTATAGCTCTTAAACTCCTGAAAAAGTTCATTTAGAATGGTTGGGAAAAAGAATTCTTTATTGGCAGGATATACAGAATGAGTATAACGAGGGTAACTCAATAGTACATCCAGCACTATTGAAATTTTTGTTTCTTCTTTAAAAAGAAATTCTTCTACACTTTTTTGTCTCCCACCTGAATAATGGACATTATATTTCCCTTGTGTTAATCGGTTGAACACCTGAAAAATGAATTTCGCCTTTTGTTTAGCATCATCTATGCTTGAGAAGGCATATAAGGACAGATCTAAACTCTTCTTCCACACTTCAATGTTGATGTCAGAATTTCCTTCTAAATTGACTTGAAGAAATGATACTCTGTCAATAATTTTGAAACATAACGAAGATAAATCTGTTTCTACAAGCAAGTATGGAATAACTGAAGGTCTGTTTTGAGCAACAAAATGCGCTGTTTCCCATAACAGATAAGGTCTGTCTATTCCCAAGCGGAGCAACTCTTTAATTCTCGGAAAATACTTACGCTCGTTAGTCTTTTCAACATATTCATTTTTATTGTCAAGCAGAACAATTTGTTTAATCAGAAAGGCAAGATTATATCTCACTCGTTGTACTTGAAAAATGTCATCATGCCACTTTTCCCCAACCTCATCCATAGATTTTAATAAATCGAAAAGATTCTCATTATTAAGTTCATCTCCTGAGTGCTTTATTGAATTACTTAGCTGGGTATAGTCACCAACTAAACGGGAATCAAGCTTTATTTTGCCTATTTCATCCTCTACACCAAGTGTATCCGAGTCGAGCTTAATCAATTCCATTGCTGCATCAATGAATCTTAAAGAGAACTCTTCTGTGATGTAGTTGTTTATATCTGGCCAGTGCGGAAGAAACGTTCTTTGTAACCAGATTCTTAGGCGCTCTGTATCTGTATTGAATAAATTGTCGTTACAAAGAAGTTGCCAGAAAATACCCGATGTTTTTGAGTGAATAGATTGTGGATGATGTAATTGCAGGACAGTTATAGTATTGTATTCCGATTCCTTAATGAGTTTTTGCGCAATCAAATTCTCAATGGAAGGTGTATTTATAAATAGTCTTGAATGTTCAAGATATGACTCCTCAAAAATAGTCTTGTCAACTTGAGTACCTATATCATTTTCCTGATTGCTGCTGTGTGTATACTCATAGATAAAGTTAAGCTCATTCCACTTCTCAAGCAGAGGGGTGTAGTAATGTACATTTAAAATGTGAATCTCTTCGTTTTCTTCCTTAGTGATATGCCACTTTCTTATTTCTTCTATACCTATTTCTATCCCTTTTTTCTTTTCGAACTCAGAAAGGTAGTCTAGGAAAATGCTAATTGGAATTTTGCTCCCAAGTTTAGCTTTTGTTTCTATAAGGAATAAAATTCCGTCCTTGTGTAGTTTCCGCCTATTGACTTCGTTCGCAGCACTTCGTATAACTCCGGGAATTTCAATAAAGCCAAGCGTCTTTCGTATCCAGTGGTTATTGATAAGGTTATCGATGTCAATAATACAATCATTTCTTTTTTCGTATGATACTTTATACTCAAGCCAATCCTCCAGTTTATGTAAGAATTTATGTTTTCCCGACTTGTATATAAGTTTTGCAAAAAGATGAGATGAAGCCCATAGTGTATCAGACTCCATTGAATCAGGCATGTAGTTATTTTGCAACTCCTTGTTGTGGAATTGTTTTATGAAGTGAGATAGCTTATTTATTGGTTCGATTTGGTTTGGATTCATATTGCCTCATTAATTTCAGTTTTAATATCAACCAACCTTTCAAGTAGTTCTTCATTCAGAGTTAGTGCATTTTTTATACTTTTTCTTTCCGATTCAGATAATGGTTCCTTGAATTTCGCTGCTTGTCCTCTCAGGTCATTAAAATAATTATTCAGTTTAGATCTGGTAAACTTCTCCATATCTAATACATGCTCCTCAGCAGCCTCAATATACTTTTCTTTAACACTTTCAAAGACTTTATCAAAATTCTCTTTAACTCCAGTTGTTATCTTTTTTACTTTTTTTCTTCTTCTTTCCTCCTTTGACAGGAAAATACTTGTTAGACTAGTTAGTATAAATGCAACTGCAGCAAGTTCTGGAAGCCCGGAAAAAAATCCAATAGCAAGTGCTATAAATGTACTAGGACCAAGGAAGGAGTAACCTTGCTGTTCTTTAAACTCATAATTTTCAAAGTCAGTGAAATCAACAAATTTTTGCTCCACATTGCTATTGAGAACCTCTCTTACCTTTGTAAGATTGTTTTTAAACCATGTTTCAGCTTGGTCTTTTAGCTCCTGAATTTCTTCCTCAAATATTGCATTAGTTTCTTGAATGATCACATTAATTCCCTCAAAGAGTCTTTTGCGAATTTCTGTATCATTGGGTAATGGTTTATCGGGTGGTATACTGTTTAGTTCGAACTTAACTTGATTATAAAATGCATTTCTTTTTTCTTCCAAATTTTGAGAAAGAACAGTTACATTCTTCTTATGGCCTATCCTGAAAATGTCATTTAACTCATTAACTTTTCCCTCAGCCTCACGTATGGCTTGTTCTAACTTAACCCTGTTTTTATGGTCTGAGAAACGAACTGCTACTATTTGTTTAAAATTAGTTATCTGATTTTCTAAGTCGCTCAAAGCACTTTTTAGCCTGGAAAGTCCGAATTTATTTTCATTGAGCATAAACTGCCAAATGGCACTTTCTAATTCTGCTACTGAGTCCTTCTCTTTTAAAGCTTCTCCTGTTCTATGTTTAAGGCTCTCATCAGCCTTTATGTAAAAAATCCGATTACCTACATACTTAATTAGATCCAAGTCATTTAAATCTTCCAGAATGTTTTGTTGAAATTCTTCCAGTTGCCCTTCACGCAGGTCATCAATTTTATTGAAAACCAAAAAGAGGCAATCTTTATTTCCAAGCTCATTAATCTGTGAGTAGTGGTCTTTTCTAAAAGAAAAACCCCCATTTCGGAATGTGGATGCATCCATCATGTAAATGACAGAATTGGCATGTCCAAGAGTTGACCAGGTATTTGTTTCAATCAATTCGTTAGCATCATCCAAACCCGGTGTATCATACAATGCAATGCCCTTTTCGAGTTCTTTGTTTAGAAGTTCTATTCTTACAACAGCTACTTTTTTTCTGTTGCCTGAATTCTTTTCCTGAGAAGCATATTCTTTGATTTTCTCGTCTGTTAAATCGTACTTCTCAATAGTTTTATCTTGAAACAGAATAGATAGGCATTCTTGTTTTGCAGGTAGAACTTCTATTGGCACACCTGTAGTTTGTCTATTTCTGACGGGGGAAACGTCTCTTCTCCTAAGGAGTGCATTTATAAGCGTACTCTTTCCTGCCCTAGATGGTCCAGCTATAGCTATACGGTATATAGCATGATCAATACAATTCTGAATGTTTAATATATCCTGTTGTATAGATGCAAAATCAGATTTTTCAACAGTATGTCGAAATTGGTCAACCACATCTCTGGCCTCCTTCTGCAATTCAAAATATTTACCCGGGATAAGTAAGTTTTTGGGCTGCACTTTCCATCTCTCTACATACTCTTGGATGCCAATACGAAGTGTGCTATCTGAGAGTAAGGAATTGGTTGGAATTCTGATTGTAACTGACTTTTGATTTCGCCAACCTAAATTCTTGTTATCTAATTCATTAATAATATCAGTATCAATCCATTTGTACAGAAGCCTTGATTTCTTCCGGTCATATACAACTAACATGGTTGGTAAATTACCTCTATACCAATACTCTATTTTATCTGTATGCACAGGGAATGAAGCCATCTCATTAATCTCTTTGAGACTATCCGTGCATTTCAATTGCACATGAAACCGTTGGTTAAGTGCATGCAAGTCTTTTGTCCCTCTTATTGGTCGTGTAAGTTCAACTGTTGCATCTATCCCATAGTCCTTGGGATTCCAATGATCTACTTTCCAGGGCTCAATTACCGATTCGAATTCTCTTTGTGAAAGCCACTCTTTTCTATGGGCTTCTTTTATGATTGGCAGATTTTTCTTTCTCATAGTATAATTTTACAAATATCTTAAATACTAATTCAACATGTCACTTTTGATAAAAGTAACGTGTCTTTAGTAAAGTAGCAAGAAATACTGCTACTGAAACTGACTTTAGTTTTGGGAAATATAGGTCAAGTGTCATTTATGCTTAAAACGTGTTAAAAGTGAGGTTTTACGGCTAAATTCACGGAAACCCCTTTATTTATGCCACTTCCCGGACAAAAAACAACAACTTCATTTCTGGAGTGGGAAACCACTCTGACCCTGATTAGCAAACTGGAACGTGACCGTGATTTTAAGTTTGCATTGCTTATCGCCTGTGGTGCTTTCACCGGTTTGCGTATCTCAGACCTGTTATCTTTAACATGGGCCGATATACTGGAAAAAGAAGATTTCACACTCAATGAACGTAAAACAAAAAAGACCAGAAGAATCAAAGTCAATCCACAACTCAAAGAGATTGCAGAACGGCTTCATATCAAGTCAGGCCAACCTTTGGTAAATGAGCTGATGTTTATTAACCGGTATGGTACACAGGCCATCCGAAGGCACTATGTAAACAGCAAACTAAAAACGATAATGACCAAGTATAAAATCAAGGTCTCAGGAAATGTAAGTTCTCACATGCTTCGTAAAACACTTGGACGCAGATTTATGGAGAAGCAGAACTATTCAGACCATGCGCTTATCCTGCTTTCAGAAGTTTACAATCATTCCAGTGTTAGCATCACCAGAAGATACCTCGGTTTAAGGCAGGAAGAGATTGCCTCTGTGTATGATGACCTGTAAACGGAGATTTTTCTTAATTCAGAAAAATCTCCAGGGCATACACTACCTGGTCAGTATTCTGTGGTTTACCACTGTTTCCAGCAGCGCGTTTCTATAGGCTATTCCCAATGGCACAGTATACTTGCCTAAGTGAATTTCATCAGAACCTATGCTTTCAATCTTCTGGGTGTTTACTAAGTAGGAGCGGTGGCAACGCACAAACAGCCCTGATGGAAGCTGAGCTTCTGCATTCTTCAAGTTAACGAGTACCATGTACTGACGCTTATCAGTATAAATGCGTACAAAGTCTTTCATGCCTTCCAAGTAGTAAGCATCAGCATACCGTATTTTTACATAGTGAGCATCTGAGCGAATAAAGAAATGGTCATCTACCAAAAACGGATTTAGCAGACCATGTCTGGATATTCCCAATTTTCTGAAATATTCATTCAGCAGATTGGCAACATGATTAAAATGTTCTTTGGTGATAGGTGTATAAAGATGTGCAACAGCTTGCAGATTCGCTTCAATAGGTTCATTAACATCATCAAGGCTAACCAGTGCATCAACTTGCCTGAGCGTATCTGTAATCTCTTCATTGCATTCTTTGGCCGCCTGTTGTCCGATGAAGACTACATCTATCCGCTGGCTCCTGAGTATCCTTATGGCATCTTTTGGTTTGCGTACACACTTTACCAGTTCCATATCATTACGGTTTGATAAAAAATCTGTGAGTGTGTTGATGATGTCAGGACGGGAATCAAATACTATACAACGTAGGTTGTGCTGCATGTGAGTGTCGATAGCGAATATAGGCGTAACGGGCTTTCCCGTGTATGTGCCAAAGTGTTTTTAGAAGGCTTTCCTGTGCCTTATAGTGAGTGAATATCCTCCTCAACAAATAGTACTACTGACGCTGATAACACCATGCAAATAATTTATGACCTGTAGAAAATTTGAAAGTGTTTAGTCGTTTGTAGCCTTCTTGTATTGCTATACCTGTCTTTTTTGTTTTCTGTAGGAGAAAAGCGCCCTGTTTTGCATGCACTCAGAAAGTTTTCTTCCAGTGTTGCCGCAGTGTTTCCAACGGTATCTGCTATACTCGCTTTGTAACATTAATAATCAAAATATGAATAAGACAACATCTAAATCAGAACTGATACTTCAGTTCATCACACAGCACCCCAATTGTTCTACTGATCAAATCGTAAAAGGAACAAAGGTTCCTAAGCTGAATGTGTTCAGCCTTACACGTTCACTTGAGAAGGGTGGAAGCATTACTATTGAAGGAAAAGGCAATGATGCCGTTTACCTCTTTGCCAAAGAACCTGTTAAACCGGCAGGAAAAGTAAAGGCACCTGTAGCACAGGTAGAGAAACCATTGAAGAAAACAGCCGCTTCTTCCTATGGACCAAAAAGAGATATATCGGAATTTATGTTCATGGGCAACCGCTTGAAAAAAGGACCTCTTGCACTTGCGGTTGTGGCAGAACTTGCAACTAAGAAGAAACTGACTCTGGAAAAGTTAAAGGGTATTTTCCCTGATGAGATTGTGAAGTATTACGGTGTGGTACAGAACATAAAGTATGCGCGTGAGCGTAGCGGAGAGAAATATGACCGCTATTTCTTAAAGCCTGAACAAATCATCAAACTGGCAGACGGTACCAAGGTAGCTGTGACAAACCAGTGGACGAAAGAAAGCATTCTGGTATTCATTGAAAAGGCAGTTAAAGCCGGATTGAAGATAGAAGCATAGAAAGTCACCTTAAAGAATCACCGTAACGCCCTTGCAAGCATTGTAAGGCACTTTTATTAATACAGGTGATAAATTACCTTAAAAGCAAAGAAGCCCTCAAATGAGGGCTTCTTTGCTTTATGTTGGTTAAAGAGCTTTACAGAATTGTACGTACTCCTCTGCTGAGCTAAACCATATCCTTTGTGGTTTAGGGCTGTCATAGGTTACTATTTCCACCATAGCATGCGTAAACAATAGTCTGATTCCTTCAACAATTGTAACAATACAGATGATGCGGATTACAGCACGTACATATCTCATAAAGCCTGTACAATGTGTCAGCTCTTTGATGTTATTTCGGTTGATTGTAGTTGAGCCGATAAGGCCTTTGAATGTGATGGCGTCCCTTGAAACAGTTACACGCCCGTTGTTGGTTGTTGTCATATTGGGTGTTCTAAAATTTGTACTTAAGCACTATGATTTATACTTTACTTAATTGATGATGTATCTGTTTAGTTGTTTGCGTTAGACAATTTTGCATTAAGCAGTACTATCTTTCGTGCTAGCTCACTATTTTTTTTACAATCCTTTAATTTGTTTATCCATTCTGATTGCTCGCGTTGTAAATTGGTGAAGCTTTCTAATAGCTCTGGGTTATCAGGATTTTCTTTTATTTCTTCACTTAAATAGATTACTTCATCTACATACCTTTCGTACCCTTCAAGAAATTCTTCACACCGGTCATTGTTTATACTTACTTCCTTTTTTTCGTCAGCAGTGCTTTGCATTGCGGGTGATGCATTGTTTTGGATAGATTTATTTCCAATCTCTTTAGCTTCAATTATAGCGCATCGTTTAAGTTCAACTATGTTCTTTTCTATATTGATGTATTGTCCCAACATAGAGAATCCTTCATTTTTATGGTCAAAGTCGAAAACCTCTCCTTCCACTACAACCTCCTGAAAGAATTCATCATTAGTAGCAGGTTTTAATCCGGAAAGGCTTGCATCATTCTTTAACTTACAGGTAGCAACACCAAAGTAACGAGTGATGTCCTGAGCAGGTCTTTTTCTGCCCCATCCGTCCATCAATATGGATTCCCCATCTTTTGTTGAAACACCTTCCAGCACTACAACTTTATACCCGTTTGATTCCTCTACTTCTTTTAACCATCCTGTCAGACGTATGTTCCTTCCGCTGTATTCTTTCTTAGTTCCAAACAAATCAGCCCTACTTTTTATAATTAAATCCCAAAGTGAAATATCTTCTACCTGACCTTTCATTTTTTCTTTTACCTGCTTCTCAATACTCTCAAACATGTACTTGTTTGCGAGAACCTCACTTTTGAACTTGTCATCAGTGTTATAAGATTCCTTGTACTTCTCTTGTGTTATTGCAGCACAAGAATCTTCCACATATCGAATGTCTTTTTTCGTAATGTATTCACGTGTCAGTAGCGTACTGTAGCAATCACATACTTCTTGCATTGCTTTTTTACCTGAGGGTTTTGAACATGACATCAGTGCAGCTACTCCTGCACAAACTAATAAAGCATTAAATTTCTTTTTCATGGTATAAACTATTTTGAACAATGTTATTAGAAAAGGGATTGTTGTTTGGGGTAAGTATACCAGACCGCTGATAAAATATACCAATGCTGCTGAAAAGTATACAGCAAGATTCAGTCAGGCATTTGATACGGCTATATTCACAAGCAGTAATATGCCGTATAGTTTACGTTGTTTGATATTTGATTATCGTCCTGAAATAATCAATGCACTGACAGGTTTCTTGTCTGAACGTACCGACATGGAATTAGTGAAAACTGTACGCAAACCAAAGGACGCTATGCGTCTGCTCAAAAGCCAGAGAATACACGTTGTCTTTATAGGAGAACAGTCAGAGAAAGAATGCAGTGAAGAGATTATTGATAGTCTCAGGCAAATTGATGCACTTATCCGACTTGATTTTAATGGTGAAGCTACAAAAGAGGATTTACAAACCATAGCTCACCTGTACACGCCTATCACAAAGGAACACTTCAGCCATGTAGCTAATCTGCTGCATGAATATTTCAGGCAGCTTGATGTATCAAAACACTCTTTAAGAAACCTATCCTTCAGTGACGACCATTTCTTCATCAGGTCAGATTCGCAGTATGTCAAAATACGGTATGCCGATGTGTTTTATCTGGAAGGCATGAAGGACTTTGTACGCATCTATACAGATAAGAGGCAATATGTAGTGTTGGTCAACTTAAAGAATGCAGAAGCACAGATGCCATCAGGTATCTTCATTCGTTGCCACAGGTCTTATCTGGTGCATAGCCACAAGATAGAGAGTATAAGCTCTGATGAAGTGCATTTGGGGAAGTACACAGTGCCATTAGGAGTTGCATACAGGGATAACCTTTTAAAGAAGGTGGTGAACCACCGAATGCTTACACGGTGAGTTCAGTAAATAAGATACTGTTTTTTTGCAGCTCAATGGTGAGGATAGAGATATTCTACCCTTTGTTGATGATTGATTGCAACTTTAAATCGAGAATTGATGTGCTGCGTCCTTTTTTATTTAATAGCTTTTCTGTAATTTGCAGGAACTATAATTGAATATGAACCGACTCTTCTTTTTTCTTCTGCTTTTATTGTTTACAGTTACCGTAACTGCTCAGGACTTCAAGCGCACCTTTAACTGGTACTTTGGCAAACTGTTCCAACATGGGACTTGCCGATAAAACCTGCCCGCTAAACTCTTTGTCTTGCCAGCATGGTGTTAAAATCAGTGAATGGTTATGTTGCTTGTTTTCGTTCCAGGTCAAGAGAAAACGCATTGCATCTGATAATTCCGAAGACCACTTCGCAGTATGTTTAGGCTATCCAGCACATGCGAACCTCCTCGTCACTGACATTTTAAAATCAACCAGTAGTGCTCTTGCTTCCTCAATAGCTATTACTTATTTATCGCTACGCTCGTATTTCGTTTTTTCACTAACATATCTCGTTTTGTTTAGCATTTCAATAGCCCGGGATTCTGCTGTAATATATCCAATTTCAGTCCATTTACATTTGCCTATATTTCTGATATATCAAAGGTTTAAATTTTCAGCATGTTCCTAAGTATCATAGTCCGCCTTGCTTATTTTCAATAATTATTTGTATAGGAAATGCCAAAGAAATGAAACCAGCCAGTGTGACTGTTAAAATATACTGAAGCTTAGTGCTGAGTCGGGGGGGACTCATTAGATGTGATTCACACAACAGGTATTACTTAGTCGAGCTTACTATCAAATGGGTTGGCCAAGGAAGAAGGCAACTCCAATCATTCAAAGTTTAATTTAGATTGAATTCAGATTGCACCTGAAAAATATGAAAAGTTTGGAAAACAAAAGAGTTTTCGTTACTGGAAAATTCATAGGACCACATCATATATAGCTTAGCATAGAACTGAGGCATTGTTGTGGTTTACTGACATAAAGATTGCTTAGCTATCACATATTAATCACATGACAATAGCATAGAACATACATACTTTCACATGATATACACATTGGTCGGTATGGATAAGACACCTTCATGCTTATCTTTTATGAACCATTCACTGGTAGGCAGATAGCCTTTCTAATAGTACAGTTTTTTTGAGCCAGTTTGTAGATGTGTTATTTCAAGCTGACTCGTGATGATTGCACTTAGTATATAGCGAAGAAATCTCGATTATGAGAGTGGTTTAATGCTCATGCCTTTGTCCTGCCCCACTTTTGAGAATAAATTCGCTGCTGATTAAGTATGCTCCTTCGGTAACTACTGTTTCGCCATCTTTCAAACCGGATAAAATTTCAATCCAGAATTTATTTTCTGCGCCTGTTTCAACCATGCGTTGCTCGAAGGTGTTGTTATGCGCTAATACCCAAACGGTTTTCATTTTCTCTAACAGAACAGCAGATTTTGGAACGGCTAAAACGGGTTTTGAATTTTGTTTGGGACTTACATATACCATCATACCCGGAATGAGTTTGTTTTTGGAGTTGTCAACTTTAAGGCGCAACAGTTGCACTTTGCGACCATTTTCCACGCTTGGATTGCTGAACACAAGGCGACCTGTGTAAATTTCATCGGGATAGGTTTCGGAAAAAACCTGAAAGGAATTGCTGCCGCTAATTTTTTCTATTTCATTGGAGTAAACCTGTGCATCAATCCAAACCTGATTTAGTGCAGTTAGTTTGATTAGCAGTGTTCCTTCTTCTACATACGCTCCTTCTTTTACAAGAATTTCGGTAACATAACCTTCTGTCTGTGCATAAAAGACAATTTGCGGTGAAGCGGATTTGTTCTTTTCTAATTCTTCAATCTGCTTTTCTGAAAGCCCCCAAAGCAAAAGTTTGTTTTTGGATGCCGATAGCATATCGTTCAGCAATTTATTTTCAGCATTGCTGTTTATTTTATTTTCTGACAGGACAAGAAATTCTTTCTCATCGGCAAAAAGTTGTTCGCTGTAAATGGCGTAAACAGGGTTTCCCTTTCTGATGTATTCGCCTGATGTTTTGATGTAGAGTTTATCTAATCTTCCTTTGACACGGCTGCTGATAGTTGTTACCTGTTCTTCATCAATGGCAACTGTTCCCAAAATGGTTGAAGCAGAAAATATGTTTTGAAATTTTACGGTGTCGGTTTTAATTCCAGCTAATTGTTGCTGTTTTTTTTCAATGGTGATGAAATTGCCCGCTTGTTGTGCATGTTCGTTGTTTTGTTTTTCGACTTTGATTAAAGACATATTGCATACAGGACAAGAACCGGGGCTGTTGCTTTTTACGGTTGGGTGCATGGGGCAGGTATAGTATGTTCCGCTATCATGCCCTGCGTGATTTTCATTTTTGCTCTTGCAACCTGCCAATGCAAAAAGAATAGTGATTGAAAGAAAAATTATTTTTTGCTTCATGTCAGTTTCCGTTTAAAAATGTTTCGCTGTCGGTTAATGCCCCAGCGTGTAAAGCAATTTCTTCATCGGGTGCAAAACCGCTTACTATGGTTGTTGTTCCGTTACTTACTACGCCTGTGACAACTTTCCGCAACTCAAAAATTCCTGTTCCGTTTTTAGTTGTTCCTGTTTTTACCCAAACAAAAGCGTTCATGCCTGTGCGGTAAACTGCCGATGAGGGAATTTGAAAACCCGTTTTCGTTTCAAGCGGAAACTCAGCCGTAACGAGTGAGTTGAGTTTCAAAGCAGCTTTCGGATTGTATAATTCAACTCTTACCCTGACGAAGCGTTGTTGTTTTTCTTCAAATGTTTTTTCCATCAGTAAAATTTTTCCTGTGAGAATTTGAGCGGGAAATAATTCTGAAACGATATTGATTTGTTTGTTTGGCTGAACGGATGAATGATATTGAGAGGGCACGGAAATGATTGCCCAAACGGTTTGTAAATCGTTTACGCTGAATAGCGTTTCGCCTTTGTTTACATACATGCCTTCACGAATTTGCACACCTGCTGAACCCGATGTTTTAGCATCGGAAGTATTTGCGTTCATGCTCATGCTGCTCATGGATGTTTGCTGCGTGGCTTGTGAACCTGTATTGGTTTGCTCATCGGAATTAAAAAGAATGTAGCCGCTTGCAGGGCTGTAAACAGCAATGTATTGTGTGAATGTGCCTTTGTTTTCTAAAGCTGAAATTTGTTGTTCGGTAATTCCCAACAGTTTTAGTTTTTCGCGCGATTGTTCAATAAGTGTTTTTCCGGTTTCTGTTTTCAGCAGAAATAAATGTTGCTCCTGAATGGTGTTTAGTTCGGGGCTGTAGAGTTCCAATATTTTATCACCTTTATTCACGAACTGCAAATTGTATTTCACGAATAGTTTTTCAATTCTTCCGCCAAAACGTGCTGATACATTTTGATTTCGATTGCGGTCATAATCAATGAAGCCCTGTGCTTTTATGGATTGCGCTTCGCTTGCAGTTTGCAGTTTTACGGTTGCCTGACGGGATAAAACCTGTTTGTTGGGGGAAACCGTTTGCACTAATTCTTCTTCGACCAACTGCAATTTCATTTTACAAACCGGACAGTTGCCGGGTTGCGGATAAGTTTTTTCTCCTTCGCAGCGCATGGAGCAGATATAATCGCCTTCGTCCTGAACATGATTTTCATGCCCTTGCTCGCTTTGTTTGTTATTGCACGATGAAAACACCGATACCAATAGCAAAAACAGCATGATGCTTATTTGACTAATTAATTTCCCTCTCGTATTCATATTCGGCTTCTAATTTTAAGATGTTGAACAAGCGGTCATACATTTCCAGTTTTTTCATCAGCAACATTTCCCACGCATCCAACAGCACAAAAAGGTCGCCTGTGTTTTGTTTGAAGGCAAGTAAATTGGCTTGCATGTTGTTTTCGTAAGCGGGAATAATTTGCTGACTGTAATTTTGATACTGCCCATTTTCATAACTGAGCATCGTTAATTTTTCGGTGAGCATTCTGGATGCCATCAGTTGCATGGTTTGTTTTTCCAATTCCATTGACTGAATTTGAAAGCCCATAGATTTTACTTCAGAGGAATACATTTTGGAAGCCCAGGGCACAATTGGAATTGTTATCATTCCCATAACTGACCATTGACTCGGCATACCGAACATTTGAGCATGTTCGGCCCGAACCCCAAAATCTGGGCGTACACCTATTTTCATTACACGCTGCTCCAACTTCATGGATTGAATGTTTTTGGTGAGGGCAGTAATATCACTGCGGTCGGCAACACTTGCAGTGTCAACTATGCTCAGTGAATAATTAACAGGCCAAATCAACGTATCAATCTGAAAGGGTGTGTTTACATCACGCACCATTAGAATGTTTAAGCCGATGTTACTTTCTGCAATTGCTCCGTCAAGCATCAGCAACATGTTACTGAGTTCGGCTAAACGGGCTTTGGCTTTGTATATGGTTTGCAGTTGCGACTGGTTATTGCTGAATTTTTCTTCGGATGTTGAGATCAGCAGTTGTAGTATTTCTTCACTTTCCTTCAGGATAGTCTGTTTTTTTTCGGCTATATGGCGGTTGTAATACAGGATTTTCGCTTCGCGTCTCAATTCGTTTTTTGTCCATTCTCTTTTTGATTTTTCGATTTCAGCTAAGGAGGTGATGTAATTTTTCTTTGCGTTCAGTTTGCTTGTGTTGGGTATCATTTGTTCAAAAGAAAAAGCTATGCCTGCCTGGTTCATGGGGTCGTTTTTTTCTTTGAGCATGGATAAGTTGTAAGGAAAACGCATGAAGCCTGTGGAAAAAGTGGGCGGCATCCATGCTTTTGCCCCGTCTGCTTTTGGCTCAATAGACTGAATGTTGTATTGATACTGGATGATGGATGGATAATTGGTCTCTACCCGCTGCAACAGTTTTTCCAATGAAATGTAAGTGGTATCCTGTGCCTGGATTTGATGCAGACAAACCAATAATGCTATGGTTGAAATTATTTTTTTCATAGCCTTATTATTTTAACGTTTCTGTCGTTTCACTCCTATTGTTGAAAACAGAAAGGAACAGGCTGCTGATATCAATCTTATTGCTTTCGTGAGGAATGGTGTTACAAGTTATTACCTTTGCTGCCCCAGCATTCTGTAAGTCATGATAAGCGTTTCCAGCAAATACGGCATGAACACCAACACAGACTGGGGGAAGCATTCCAGCCTTATTCAAGTGTGCTACGGTTTCTATCATTGTCCGTGCAGTTGAAATAATATCATCTACCAACACAGGCGTGTGATTTTTGAATTTTTCGACTTGTGGAACGGAAACCTCTACATCTTTATCTCCATGTCTTATTTTTTGCAAAACAAGAAAAGGTGCATTGGCATTTACGGCTACTTCGGAAACCCATTGTTCACTTTCACTATCAGGCCCAATCAAGACTGGATTTTGGATATTATTTTTTATCCAATCTGAAATATGATTAGCAGCCTTGACCACCGTAGCCGGAACAGAATAAATTTCCGACAAGGAGTCATACCTGTGCAAGTGGGGATCAACTGTGGTTATGGTTTCTGCAAAACAGGACACCAATGATGCAAAATATTTTGATGTAATGCCTTCACCCGGGTGAAATTGTTTGTCCTGTCTCATATATGCCAGGTAAGGAGCAATTAAGCAGGTACATTTTGCGCCTAATTCAATTGCAGTTTTCGATAGAAAATATAACGGCAGCAGTTTGGCATCAGGGCGATCTAACGAACACACTAAAACAACTTTTTTGTTTTTGACATCCGAAAGAATCCTTAGATAGGTTTCACCATCAGGAAAATTCCTTATCGTAAATTCTCCAATTGGCACTTGGTGTTTTTTTGCAATGGCGTTAGCGAGGCTTTCATTACCCGGCAATGCAAATATTATGGTATTATTGTTATTCATTTTATTTCGATAATTTGAGTTTGACTTTTATAATATTCAAGTGCATAATCCAATTCACCCTTTGCTTCTGCATATATTGTAAAAAGCAAATCTCCCTTTTTCACTTGTTTATTCAGTGGAGAATTAAACAATACCCCGGCTTTTGGAGATTTGGGTGCTCCGGCAAGTTTGGCAAGTTTGGCAATTTTTCTATTGTCAATACTTCGAACAATCCCACTGTCTTCTGCTAAAACATCTTGGCTATATGGCGCAAAAGATGGTTCGGTAAAACGCCCCTGTATTTCACATATTGAAAGAAATTTTTTATAGGCTAAACCATGACCAAGTATTTCTTCGGCCATTTGTGCACCTTTTCCTAACGCTGATTTTCCTGAAAGTTCCAGCAATACACCGGCAATTTTTATTGCTCTTTGCCTCAGGTCTACAGGGGCATCAGGCTCATTTCTCAATACACTTATTACGTCCATTGCTTCCAATGCAGGACCGATTCCTCTGCCAATCGGCTGACTACCATCAGTAATAATTACTTTCACCATTAAACCAATACTTTTCCCAACTATTTCAAATAATGCTTTTAGTTGCTTCGCCTTATCTTCAGATCTGACTTTTGCTGTTTCACCTACAGGTATGTCAATCACTACATGTGTAGCCCCTGCCGCTGCTTTTTTTGAAAGCACGGAAGCTATCATTTGCCCTTCACCATCAATATCCAGCGCTTTTTCAATAGTAATAAGGATGTCATCTGCAGGGCTTAAGCTTACCGAACCACCCCATACTAAACAACCATTTTCTTTATTTACTACCTTTTTCATCTGTATCATATTCAGTTCTACATTAGTCATTACCTCCATAGTGTCGGCAGTTCCTGCGGGTGATGTGATAGCTCGGGAAGATGTTTTGGGAATAGTCAATCCTGCTGATGCGGCTATACTAATCACTATAGGAGTTGTTCTGTTCCCCGGCAACCCGCCTATACAATGTTTGTCGAAAATACGATTATCACCCCAAGTTAGTTTTTCACCGGAACGTATCATTGCATTAGTAAGACCAATTATTTCATTGGTGGAAAGATGGTTGCCTGACGTAGCAGTAATAAAGGCAGCCAGTTCAATGTTCGAGTAGTGTCCTTTTGCAATGTCGGCAACAATGTATTCGAGTTCTGTTTCCGTCAATTCCTTTCCATACATCTTTGCCCTGACCAAACCCATAGAAGGAATAGGTTGGAGGTGCGAGACTGTAATCATGTTGCCTTCTTTTGCTCCCAGCCTTCTGATTGCGTCCTTGGAAAGACCCGCTTCCCCATGTTGCAATAATTCTGATTGGACAACATTCAGAGTGGCTATAATGCTTTTGTCCATGCAATGGACTACCACGCGGGTAAGCGATGTAAATCCTTCGGAGCGGCAAATATGACAATCAAACCTCATATAAATGATATTCTCCCGGTAAGTATCAATCCCGATATTTTTTATTCTTAGTACTTTGTGATTATTCATAAGCCGTTATATTTCAATGTATAATTTCATTTAATTTTGGAATATATGATACCCATCCGTAAGTTTCTTTAATCCTCTTTTTTAAACCTTCTGCCCCCTCTTTTTCGCTGTGGACTATAAATATTTTCTCGGGCATGGATTTTAATTTGTCCATCCAGTCAATCAATCCGTTTTGGTCTGCATGACCTGATAAGCCCTCAATGTTTTCGATCGTTGCTTTTACCTGATAATATTTGCCGTAGAGTTTGACTTCCTTTGCTCCTTCCAATAATGCACGCCCTCTTGTGCCTTCCGCCTGAAATCCAACCAACAGTATAGTTGCATTTTCATCGCCAAGATATTTTGTAAAATAAGTAAGCACCCTGCCACCTGCTGCCATTCCGCTTCCCGCAATAATTATTTTCGGTGAACTATCGGCAGCAAGCGCATGGGTTTCATCCATTGTTTTAATGCGTTTAATCTCGCTGCACATTTCGGAGCACTCATCCGTTGAGAGTTTATGCCATGAAGTGTTT
This sequence comes from Bacteroidia bacterium, assembly GCA_041675505.1. Classification (GTDB taxonomy): domain Bacteria; phylum Bacteroidota; class Bacteroidia; order UKL13-3; family UKL13-3; genus JAGPCK01. Next base: position 117,704 of record JBAYTR010000014.1, read on the forward strand.
TTATGAAATACTTCCAACACATTTCTTCCCATGGGACTATCCATATAAATGGGAATGTCTTTCATTCTTCCTGACTTTTTTAATTGCCAAAAAAGATACATGAGCAGTTGAGTGCGCTCAACAGAAAAACTTGGGATAATGATGGTTCCGTTTCTATTGGTGCATCGGTTGATTAATTCCTGTAACGCATCAATTGCCTGACGATTTGGGTGCAGACGGTTACCGTAAGTAGCTTCAATAAAAAGAATATCGGCATGTTCAGGTTTTTCGGGTGGAAATAGCAAGGGGTCAATTTCTCTGCCTATATCACCTGAAAATACTAATAATTTATCGCCTACTTTGAGTTCAATGAAAGTTGCGCCAATGATATGCCCGTTATACCGAAAGCGGTAGCTTATTCCATAATTGATATGACACCATTCATTTAATGGCTTTGATTTAAATAAAGGCAGCGTTGCCTCAACATCATCAAGCCCATACAAAGGCAGGGCTGGCTTGTGCTTAGAATATTTATGCTTGTTTGCCCGGACAGCATCTTCTTCCTGAATTTTTGCACTGTCTTTTAAAATTATTTCGGCAACCTGCAATGTGGGCGATGTGCCAATGATATTTCCGGTAAAACCCTCTTTAACCAATCGGGGAAGGTAGCCTGTATGGTCAAGGTGTGCATGGGTAAGTAAAACAACATCAATCTGGGCGGGTGGAAAACTCAATGGTTCCCAATTCAAAAGCCGTAATTCTTTCAAACCTTGAAAAAGTCCACAATCAATAAGGATGTTCTTTCCGAATGCAGTAATAAGATATTTAGAGCCGGTTACTGTTCCGGCTGCTCCGAGAAATTGGATTTTGATGTTACTATTCATATTTGGAATTTTAAAAAGATTATACTGATGACAGCAATTATTACAGAAGGTATAAGGGCGAACAGCACATGTTTATATAATACCTTAGAACCCTTGAACATTGTTTCTGTTATTTTGAAAACTGTATTGCTAATTATAGCCAACAGAATGACTATGGCTGCCAAGTTCGGATTGATTTGATCAAGGCTCAATTTTGAAACACTGATATTGATTGCGTCAACATCTGTCAAGCCGGAAATCAAACCGGTAACGTAAAGCCCTTTTTCGCCAAATTTTAGATTTGCGTAATAGACAAATAATGTTAGCAAAATATATAAGCCACCGAATAATCCGGCATTCAAAATATCAAGGGGATTACCTAATTTTATTTCTTCTGAGGTTTTAAAAGAAGAAGCATCCTGCTTTCTTAAAATATAAATAGCATAGGAGACAGATGTGATAATCATTATAGCGCATGGCAGCGCCAAGAGTTGAAAAACCCGGAAGTTAAATATAGCTGCAATTATAGCCACTCTTAAGAACATGACAGACGCGGCTATAGCAATTCCACCGGCATACTGCACAGATAGTGCAGGGTTTTCTTTACTTCGTGAACTAAAAGTCCAAGTTACCGCAGTGCTTGAAAAAGTTCCGCCAAAGAATGCTGTAAAAAGTATTCCCTTTTTAGCCCCAAAAAACTTTATGATAAAGTATCCAAAAAAACTCAGACAGGATATTATAAGAATTACATAGCCGATTTTCTGAGGATTTAATATGCCATCTGGTCCATAATCAATGTCAGGCAAGTATGGCATGATAAGAAAGGCAAGTATGACAAATCGTAAAAACCCATAAAGTTCCTCTTGTGTAATTTTCTTGATAGTTTCTTTGAATTTGTTTTTGAATGATAAAAGCAATACGATGATTACGGATGCCGCCAATGCCTCTTTCATTAAATGGTAACCAGATAATACGCCAAGCATAAAAACCAGCGTTAAGGATAGTTCGGTGATAATGCCAAAGTTTTCTTTTTGAGCTTTAGTGTAATGAAATATGCTCATGTAAAAGAGAAATGAGACAATAGCACCGACAAGAAAGAATGGGGTAAACTCTTGCGCAATAAAGGAAGATAAGCAACCCAATGCAGCGGTTAACGCAAATGATCTTATGCCTGCATAATGCTGGTTGCCACTAACTATATCAAACTCCCGCTGAAACCCTACAACAAGCCCAATTCCTATAGCTGTAATGAAGCTAAACAGGAAAGGAGAAAATAATGTATTTATTAAATCGTGCATGGCCTAATTTCTTTACTTTTTAGTTCATAATTCATTTTGAGATTTTTCATTCTTTTCAAAGCAATCGAGATTTGCAATTGTTGTTTCTGAAATATTTCTCAATGCCGTATCAGTCAGAAATGCCTGATGACTGGTGATTATTACATTTTTAAATGTCATCAAGCGGGCGATCGTATCATCTTGCAAAATATCTTCAGAATGGTCTTCAAAGAACAGTCCTTCTTCTTCTTCATAAACATCCATTCCGAAAGAACCGATGTGTTTTGTTTTCAAAGCATTAATTACGGCTTTGGAATTAACCAGTCCTCCTCTGCTGGTATTGATGAGCATTACACCGGGCTTCATATTGTCGATACAATTCTTATCAATAATGTATCGGGTGTCTTCGGTTAAGGGGAGGTGTAGGGTAATAATATCCGACTGCACACAAAGTAATTCGCAGCTTGTATATTCTACCTTATATTGCTTCACCAGCTCCTTGTTTTCTTGTTTATCACAAGCCAGTATGCGACAACCAAATCCATGAAGTATGCGAGCCAGAACACTACCAATTTTACCTGTTCCAATAATGCCAACAGTTTTCCCGTTCATGTCAAATCCCACTAAACCGTCTAATGAGAAATTCAAGTCCATAACTCTGTGATGCGAACGGATGAGTTTCCTGTTCAAAGCAAGCATCAGGGCAACCGCGTGTTCCGCAATGGCATAAGGGGAATAAGCAGGCACACGGGCAACTTTCATATTGAGTTCTTTTGCCTTAATTAAATCCACATGATTAAATCCGGCAGAACGAAGGGCAATGAATTTCACGCCTATTTTGTGCAATGCTTCCAAAACAGGCGCAGTGGTTTTGTCACCGGTAAATATGCTGATAGCCTCACATCCTTTGGCAAGGACAACAGAAGTTTCAGATAGCCTTGCTTCAATAAGAACAAGCTCATGCTTTTCTGAATTTGCTTGCAGCAGGTATTCCTTTTCAAAATTATGTATGCTAAATACGGCTGTTTTCATTTCTCCATATTTTTAGTGCTTAAATTATTCGAAAATGCCTCACACAAAGCCGAACATTCATCCATTACCTTTTCCAATCTCGGTGAACCGATGCCGATACTCTGCAATACAGTGTGATTGTGGTGAATGGTTTTACAAAGCACAATTTTTTTGTCTAGCAGTTGCTGCTTCTCACTTTGGGTAAGATAAGTAAGACAGGTTACGGGATGTAAGCCCGAACCATCAATCCAATCTTTCAACCCATTATTTTTCGGGTAATCCCAACCCACCAAATTCATATTCATGCACCTTCCGTATTGTGCTGCATCTTCTGAAAAGCGGGTGTTTGTTACCACCCAACCCTGATGAAATTTTTCGGCATGACCATCCAACTGTTTCCATGACGTTTCTACATCTAAAAATCTTGACTGTATGTAAAGCGGAATTTTTACATCGGACGAGTAACCCTGACGGTTATGGAATTTGCACTCAATCATAAAATGATGCTTGTCTTTTTCGGCAATTACATCTACTTCGTGATTTACGCAATGCCCTTTTACAATCACTCCTACTTGTGTTTTGTAACCTTTATGTTTCAATAGTTCCGCCACGAATTGTTCAAAAGGAAAACCGGAAGGGCCTAATTCCATAATAGCGTGTTTGAGTTTATATCGTGCCGCCATCGGGCGGGAAACGTTCCGCAATAATCGAAATGCTGTTTTATAAATTTTGCGTGTAGACATTCCCTCTACCAGCATTTCCATTACTTCACTAACTACTTCGTCAGCTTGTTCACTGTTTGCACCAGAACGCATAAGTGATTGTTTCAACTTACCCTTATTAAAAGGAACTTTAAGCCCGGATGCTTTAGTGATATTTATATTTTCTTCATTAATCTTCATCGTGAATAATATTTGTGCGTTTTAAAATTTGAATAACCAACAGTGAAAGGAGAGCAGAAGCAATAACCAACAACCAGTCTTCTGCTTTAAGCGGCTGAACATTTAATGCTACGCGAGCCGGGGGAATAAAAAATACGGAAAGCACAATGAGCAAACTTAAAACCAGCGCATACCACACATATTTGTTGAGAAACACTTCGGATTTAAAGAAAGATGTTTTAATCGAAGCCATGTTAAATACATGAAACATCTGGCAAAAAATAAGCGTGAAGAATAATATGTTGTTGCACAATTTCGGGTCAAAGCGTTCACCGGTGTGTAAAACCAAATGACTGAAGAAAACTGCTCCCAAAGTGCATACGGAAATGATTGCCGCATAAATCCACACAGCATACCACTGG
>JBAYTR010000015.1:0-93121 GCA_041675505.1 Bacteroidia bacterium
GCTCCGTTTTGAAATACAGTTAGATAATATGTTAATGAAAGAAATCGTGATCTTATGCGGGGGAAACCCTGATAAAGCAACATACCTTTGGGATTCAACATAAGGTTTCGAACACTAATGGTTTGCAACGCGTGCAAGTACTACACAACAAAAGAACCTCCTACTTCTTCGCAAACTCTTTCGGGTAGGCGTATTTGTATAGATCTTCTTTGGGCAGGCTTTTAAAATATTCGTAGGTAATTTTTAAACCCTCGGCACGGCTTACTTTAGGTTCCCAGCCCAAAATGTTTTTGGCTTTGGTAATATCGGGCTTGCGTTGTTTAGGGTCGTCAGTTGGTAAAGGGAGTGAAATCAGTTTTTGCTGGGCTCCCGTGAGTTTTAAAATTTCTTCACCAAACTCTTTGATGGTAATTTCATCGGGGTTGCCAATGTTTACCGGTTGAGCATAATCACTCATCAGCAGGCGGTAAATGCCTTCCACCAAATCGTCCACGTAACAAAAGGCACGTGTTTGTGAACCATCGCCAAACATGGTGAGGTCTTCACCGCGCAATGCCTGCCCTATAAAAGCAGGTAACACGCGTCCGTCATTCAGTCGCATGCGCGGGCCGTAGGTATTAAAAATACGTATGATGCGTGTTTCTACTCCGTGGTAGGTGTGGTAGGCCATGGTGATAGCCTCCTGAAAACGTTTGGCCTCATCATACACCCCACGCGGACCCACGGGGTTTACATTGCCCCAGTACTCCTCGGTTTGCGGGTGTACCAGCGGGTCGCCATATACCTCAGAGGTAGAGGCTACCAGTATGCGGGCTTTTTTGGCAAGTGCCAATCCCAGGCAATTGTGTGTTCCCAAAGAACCCACCTTTAAGGTTTGTATTGGAATTTTAAGGTAATCAATGGGGCTGGCCGGTGAGGCAAAATGAAGAATATAATCGAGGTGCCCCGGTACATGAATGTAGTTGCTTACATCATGGTGGTAGAAAACAAACTCTTTTAATTTGAACAGGTGCTCAATGTTTTTGAGGTCACCGGTAATCAGGTTGTCCATGCCAATAACATCGTAACCTTCTTTAATAAAGCGGTCACACAGGTGAGAGCCTAAAAATCCGGCAGCACCGGTAATGAGTATGCGTTTATTGGCCATGTTTTATACTGTTTTTACTCCTATGCAATAGTATTCAAATCCGTTTTCGTTCATTTCAGCTAAGTCGTAAATGTTACGTCCGTCAAAAATGAGTTTGTTGTTGAGCAAAGCCCCCATTTGTTTAAAATCAGGTGAACGGAACTCCGGCCATTCTGTAATAATCAATAAAGCATCGGCTCCTTTTAAGGTGTCATATTCATTATCAGCAAAAGCAACGGTATCGCCCAATGTATGTTTGGCTTCGTGCATGGCTACCGGATCGTAAGCCACTACCTTAGCGCCTTTAGCTAAAAGTTTTTCGATAATCACCAACGAAGGTGCTTCTCGCATGTCATCGGTTTTGGGTTTGAAAGAAAGTCCCCACATGGCAAATACTTTGCCTTCTATGTTGCCTGCAAAGCGGTTCATCACCTTGTTAAACAACACTGATTTTTGGTCATCGTTAACGGCCTCTACTGCTTCCAGAATACGCATGCGGTGTCCGTTTTCAGCAGCGGTTTTCACCAGTGCTTTTACGTCCTTAGGAAAACAAGAACCTCCGTAACCAATGCCCGGGTAAATAAATTTATTACCAATGCGCGGGTCGCTGCCTATGCCTTTGCGCACCAGATTTACATCGGCACCCATAATTTCACACAGGTTGGCAATGTCATTCATAAAACTGATTTTGGTAGCCAGCATAGCATTGGCGGCATACTTGGTCATCTCAGCCGAAGGGATATCCATAAAAATAATGGGGTGTCCGTTCAGTACAAAAGGCTTGTACAGGCGGTGCATGATTTCTTCTGCTTTGTGAGACGATACGCCTACCACAATACGATCGGGTTTCATAAAATCATCAATGGCTGCACCTTCTTTCAAAAACTCAGGATTAGAAGCCACATCGTAAGGAATATCGGCACCGCGCTCTTTAAGGGCAGCAGCCACGGCACTTTTCACTTTTTCAGCAGTTCCTACGGGTACGGTACTTTTGGTTACCACTACCAGATGGTGGTTCATGGTTTTACCAATTTCTGTAGCCACGGCCAGTACATATTTTAAATCGGCACTGCCGTCTTCACCGGGAGGGGTGCCTACTGCAATAAAAGCTACCTCTGCATTTTGAATGCTTTCGCCCAAATTGGTTGAAAAATGTAAACGGCCTTTTTGCACATTGCGGCTCACCATTTCTTCCAGTCCGGGTTCATATATGGGCAGAATTCCTTTTTTAAGGTTGTCTATTTTTTTCGTGTCAATGTCAATGCAAATAACATCAGCTCCGGTTTCAGCCAAACAGGTTCCGGTAACCAGTCCTACATATCCTGTTCCTACAATAGCAATTTTCATCTTCTATAAATCAGTTAGTTATTGGTGTTTTGTGGTGCAAAAGGTTAAAATATTTTCTATAATGTACTGTTGCTGTTCAGCTGAAAGCTCGGTACTAATGGGCAAAGATAATACACAGGTACATAAAATTTCTGTTGTTGGTAAACTCCCTTTCGGGTACCGTGAACTTTCGTATGCTTTTTGAAAATGCAGGGGTATGGGGTAATACACCGCAGTAGGAATTTGTTTCTCTGCCAGAAAATCTCTGAGCGCTTGTCGGTTAATACCGCACAGTTGCAAGGTATATTGGTGAAACACGTGGGTGGAGTTGGCTTGCCGGGTAGGTATTTTTAAATTGGGGTGTTGGGCAAAAGCGCGGTCATACAGCGCGGCCACGTGTTGCCGCGCTTCTTTATACGCATTGAGGTGCCGCAGTTTTACCCGCAACACAGCCGCCTGAATGGAATCTAAGCGGGAGTTAACGCCTAATACATCATGAACATATTGAGTAGACTGACCGTGGTGGGCAATCATTTTTATTTTTTGAGCCAGTGCCTCATCGTTAGTAAAGAGTGCACCGCCATCGCCCATGCAGCCTAGGTTTTTGGAAGGGAAAAAAGAAGTGGTGCCTATGGTGCCCATGGTGCCGGCCTGTTTTTGCGTGCCGTTACTGAATGTATATACTGCACCAATGGCCTGTGCGGTATCTTCAATTACAAATAGCTGATGTTTTTCAGCTAGTTGTAATATATTTTCCATATCGGCACATTGGCCAAAAAGATGAACAGGAACTATGGCTTTGGTTTTTGGTGTAATGGCTTTGGCAATGGTATCGGCTTCTATGTTAAACGTATGCGGGTTTACATCCACCATTACGGTGGTTAATCCCAAAAGCCCTATTACCTCAGCAGTAGCGGCATACGTAAAGGCAGGTACAATTACCTCATCACCGGGTTGAAGTCCAAGTGCCATCATGGCTATTTGTAAAGCATCGGTACCGTTGGCACAGGGAATTACGTGGCGGGCTCCGGTATACTGTTCCAGTTCAACGGCAAATGCTTTTACCTCAGGTCCGTTAATAAAAGCGCTGCTTGCTATTACCCGCTGAATAGCTTCATTCAGTTCAGTCTGAATTTTTTTGTGCTGGTCCGTAAGATTAACCATTTGGATTTTGTCCATCTGTTCCTGAAGCTAAGTTTAAGCGCAAATATATTCTGAATATGCTTATACAGATTAAATAACCCGCAGAAACACGTAAATTTGAGCCCTAAAACCCGTTTATGCGTTTAAAGCTTATTTCAGTTGTATGTTTTTTATTGGTTGCTGTGTTCACACAGGCTCAGCAAACTCCGGCACCTGCAACGCCCAAGCCGGTAGAAGATAAAACCAAATTCAGACCCGATGAAATACGCAGGGTGGTGAATTTGCAGGTTACCTATGATTACCAGGTTCCTTCAGCGGATATGGCTAAACGTTTCGGTAACAACTCAGCCATCGGGTTTGGTTCATTTTTTAAAGACAAGAAAAATTTCTTCTACGGTATTGAAGGAGCCTTCATGTTTGGAGGCGATGTAAAGGAAACCGGTATTTTAGATAGTTTGCGTAACAGTGATTACCGCATTATCGGTATCAACGGAGCGTATTCAAATATCACCATCAGTCAGCGCGGGTATTTTCTTTTAGCCAAAGGCGGAAAGGTGTTTCCCGTGTTTAAACGCAACCGCAATTCAGGCATTATGGTTTCAGGCGGTGTAGGCTTTATGCAGCACAAAATCAGAATTGCCGTGCCGGATAATAATGTGCCCTTGCTGGACAAAGAAGGACGCAAAGGGTATGACCGCCTCACCAACGGTTTGACCCTGAATCAATTTGTAGGGTTTTATTACTTAGACAGAGAGAAATTTATTAATTTTTATGTAGGCTATAACCTGATGCAGGGCTTTACCCAAAGCCGCAGGGACTGGAACTACGATACCCGCACACAGGATACCCAAAAACGCATGGACATGTTGGGCGGCATAAGATTTGGCTGGATCATTCCCATCTACCCTTCTTCAAAAACTGACGAGTACATATTCTATTAATTCATGTGGTTCCTGCTTTACAACATAGGTACACAGGGATATTTTTTGCTGGTTAAACTGGCAGCACTCTTTTCTGTCAAGGCCCGTGATTTTGTAGACGGACGTGTTGATTTACTCCTCCGCATAGCACAACAACTGGAAGGCAAAAACGAAAAACGCATTTGGTTTCACTTTGCTTCATTGGGTGAGCTTGAGCAGGGCAGGCCCGTTATGTTGCGATTGCGCGCCCGGCACCCCGACTACCGTTTTTTTGTTACCTTCTTTTCACCCTCAGGCTACAACACAAAAAAGCAGGATGAGTTGTGTGATTATGTTTTTTACCTGCCCAATGACAGCGCAGCCCATGCCGCTGAATTTTTAGAGTTGGTGCAACCCGAGATGGTGTTTTTTGTCAAGTATGAATTCTGGCTGCATTACATCAACGCTATAAAGCAGCGTAACATTCCGTTGTTTTTACTTTCGGCTGTTTTTAGGGAGTCGCAATTGTTTTTTCATCCGTTGGCCGGAGGTTTTTTTGCCGGTTTTCTGCGGAAGTTTACGGCCATTTTTGTGCAGAACGAGGAGTCGTTGTTGTTGGCCCGGCACCTGAACTTAAACGAGGTACACTTTAGCGGAGACACCCGTTTTGATCGGGTAATGCAAACCATTGCAGCAGCTGAAAGCATACCGCAACTGGAGGCGTTCAAATCAGGCAACAGAATAATTATAGCCGGAAGTTCATGGCCAGCAGAAGAGAAGTGGCTGCAGCAGTGGTGGGTAAAACACCAACCCACGGGAGTTAAACTGATTATAGCACCACATGATATTAGCGCGGCACACATTCAGCAGATTCAACGCCTTTTTCCGCAGGCCGTTTTATTCAGCGAAATCAACGACCACACAACTTCCAAAGTACTCATTATAGACAGCATAGGTTTATTGGCCAGGGCTTACCGTTATGGCGACATAGCCATAGTGGGCGGTGCATTTGGTAAAGGTTTACACAATATTCTGGAAGCAGCAGCCTTTGGCCTTCCGGTTATTTTTGGTCCTAAGCACAGCAAGTTTTGGGAAGCAGCTGCGTTATGCAAGGCAGGCGGTGCGTTTGAGGTAAGTGCATACAATGAACTGGAACATACACTCAATGTGCTAAGCAGGTTTGATGCAAAGTATAATCAGGCGTCAGACGTGTGCAAACACTTTGTGCTTTCACAGTCGGGGGCAACAGATAAAGTAGTGAATGTGGTGAATCGGGTGCCTGCGTTACATTAAAGCTGTGCCTTTTGTGCGGCAAGGGTTTCGTTGGTTATTTCAGCAAGTAAAACCACCACGGTTGAGTCAATATTTCCTTGTTCAGCCATAGTCTCCAGCACCTTACAAACTTCTGCCAAACGGTATGCACCCAGCGAATAGCTGATACCCTTCAGCTTGTGCAACTGAGGTTTTATATCTTTCTGCTCTCCGTTTATTTCTCTGGAAATTTCCTGAATAAGCTCAGCTGTGCGCAATTCAAACAGCCCCACCATTTCCACAAAAAATGTTTGGTCCGTATCTGTATTTTTCAGACGGCTGATGCGTTGATCATCCAACAGCGGCAGGGCAAGTGTTTGCTGACTTAAAACCATAAAGGAAGACAAAAATAAGTAATTTCGGCATAACCGCTTCTGCACATACAACACAGCTCGCCCTTAAATGTTGATTTCTGGTGTAAATTATTTTTTAACGGGCCGTTATTTTGCTTTTAAAACACGTAATTTGCGTACGCTTTTCAAATCATCATTTTCCAAATTACAGCATGAGTGTTTTCACTTTTTTGACGCAGGAATTAGCCATTGACTTGGGTACAGCCAATACGCTGATTATACATAAAGACAAAGTGGTGGTAGACGAACCGTCTATTATTGCCATTAACCGCACTACCGGAAACGTAATTGCTGTGGGTAACCAGGCCATGCAAATGCATGGTAAGGTACACGAGGATATCAAAACCATTCGTCCGCTGAAAGACGGTGTTATTGCCGATTTTAACGCTGCCGAGCACATGATCAGAGGGCTGATTAAAATGATCAGTACCAAAAATAAATTGTTCAATCCGCAGTTGCGCATGGTTATTTGCATTCCATCGGGCATTACTGAGGTGGAAAAACGTGCGGTAAAAGATTCTGCTGAACGTGCCGGAGCCAAAGAAGTTTACCTCATTCACGAGCCTATGGCAGCTGCTATCGGTATTGGCATAGATGTGTTTGAACCTATGGGCAACATGGTGATTGACATTGGCGGTGGTACTACGGAGATTGCGGTAATTGCACTGGCCGGTATTGTGTGCGACCAGTCCATACGAGTGGCGGGAGATGAGTTTACCGATGATATTGTGGATTACATGCGCAGGCAACACAACCTGTTGATTGGAGAGCGTAGTGCCGAGCGAATTAAAATTGAAGTAGGAGCCGCCTTATCTGAATTAGAAAATCCTCCGGCTGATTATGAAGTAAACGGTAGAGATTTGATGACGGGTTTGCCCAAGCAGATTAAAGTATCGTACAGCGAGATTGCTCAGGCTCTTGATAAATCCATTACCAAAATTGAAGAAGCGGTATTGCGTGCATTGGAGTTAACACCTCCTGAATTGTCGGCTGATATTTACCAAACCGGCCTGTACCTTACCGGTGGTGGCGCGTTGCTGCGTGGTTTAGACAAACGTATTTCTGCCAAAACCAAACTGCAGGTACACGTGGCCGAAGACCCGCTGAGAGCGGTAGTACGCGGAACAGGTATTGCTTTGAAAAACCTGCACGTGTTCAAAAATCTGATGACTTAATGCGCACATCCTTTGCATGAGAAACATCATTGTTTTTCTATACAAGTATTACAATTTCATCCTTTTTCTGGTGCTGGAATTTTTTTCGTTGTATCTGATTTATCAGTACAACACGTATCAGCGCGCCAGTTTCATAAATTTTTCCAACGGAGTTTCAGGGCAGGCTTACAGCACAGTAGCCAACTTTAAATCGTATTTCAGACTTCGGCAGATTAATGACAGTTTACAGTTGGAAAATGCTCGACTGCGCTCAGAGTTATTTACTTCGTATTACAACAACGAGATAAGAGATTTTAAAGTTAACGATACCATTTACAAACAGCAGTACACTTACATCGCAGCCAAAGTACTCAACAACTCCATTAACAAACGCAACAACTACATTACGCTGAACAGAGGAGCAGCACACGGGGTTAAAACACAGATGGGTGTAATTTGCGACAACGGTATAGTAGGTATTGTGATGGCCACCTCAGAACATTTTTGTACGGTACTATCTGTTTTAAACAGCAATGCCAAAATAAGTGCGCGTATTGCTGATGACAATGCCTTCGGTTCATTGGTGTGGGATGGAAATGATCCCACAGTATGTCGCCTGTATGATGTAAACAAACACGTGCAACTGGCCAACGGAAAAAAAATTGTAACCAGCGGTTATTCTACCATATTTCCTGAGAACATACCGGTAGGCGAAGTACAGGCCCACAGCCTGGAAGCCGGTGATAATTTTCACACCATTAAAGTGCGCATGTCCACCAACTTCAGCAACCTCACCTCGGTGTACATCATCAATAATTTTTTCAAAGAAGAGATGGACTCGCTGGAGGTACTCACTAAAATCAAACTTCCCGATGATCAATGAGCTGCTGAAACATACCCTACGGTTGATACTGTTGTTGTTTGTTCAGGTGCTTATCGTGAACAACGTCAACCTGTCGTCCTATGTTAATCCGTACATCTACATTTTGCTGTTGATGATGATGAAAGTAAATGTACCCAAATGGCAAAGTCTGGTTATAGGTTTTTTATTGGGTGCCGTAATGGACATGTTCTCCAGTACAGTGGGCATACACATGTTTGCCACTACACTGCTGGGTTACCTTCGTCCGCGTATACTTTCTGCCTCACTCAACAAAGAAGATTTTGATGCCAACATTGAACCTAACATTGCCAGCAAAGGTTTTATCTGGTTCTTTACGTATGCGGCCTCACTTATTTTTGTGCACCATTGTTCGCTTTTCTTTCTGGAGATTTACAGCACCAAAGAATTTTTTGCCACCATGCAACGCGTGTTATACAGCTCAGCAGTGAGTTTGCTGATGATAATTCTGGCACAATTCCTCTTCTTTACCGTAAAACCTTCCGATGATTGATGCAGCATCCAAACGTGTTACGTTATACATCATATTTGTTACCATAGGTATCATTTTTTTGCTGCGCCTGTTCTGGTTGCAGGTAGTGGATGAAACCTATGTGCAGTTTGCGCGCAACAACGTGCTCAATGAGGTAGTGGTATATCCCGCCCGTGGATTGGTGTACGACCGCAACGGACAACTACTCATTTACAACGATGCCATTTATGATTTAATGGTAGTGCCGGAGCGGTTGAAAGATTTGGACACCAACAGTTTTTGCGATGTATTGGGCATTACCAAAGAAGAATTTATTCGCAGGTTCACTAAAATAAAAAACAGCAAAGGTTACTCGCGTTACCGGGCTTCGGTTTTTGAAAAACAATTGACCATACCGGTTTATGCTGCCTTTCAGGAAAAGCTATTTGACTTTCCGGGATTTTACGTAGAAACACGTACCGATAGAAAATACGTGTACAACAATGCCGCACACGTAATGGGTTACATAGGTGAGGTAACCGATAAAATTATTGAACAATCCAGTGGCTATTACCGCATGGGCGACTATTACGGAGTAAGCGGTATAGAACGCTCGTATGAAGATGTGCTGCGCGGAACACGGGGTATCAAATATGTTTTGGTAGACGTACACAACCGCACGCAGGGCAGGTACAAAGAAGGTTTGTTTGACACCGCATCTGTTGCAGGATTAAACATCACCACCACGCTTGACCACCAGTTGCAAGAGTACGGAGAAAAACTCATTCAGAATAAACGGGGCAGTGTGGTGGCTATTGAACCCTCCACAGGAGAAATACTTGCGCTCATCAGTAATCCTACGTATGACCCCAATTTGTTTATTGGTCGTGAACGAGGAAACAATTACATGCGCCTGTTGCGCGACCCGCAAAAACCCTTGTTTAACAGACCCATTGCCGCACCTTATCCACCGGGTTCTATCTTTAAAATTATCATGGCACTTATAGGCCAGAAGGAAGGGGTGCTCAATGAGAATACAAGTTATTTTTGCGGAGGCGGTTACCGCATGGGAAGCATTAAAGTAGGTTGTCACCCGCACTCTTCTCCCTTGCCACTTCGCCCGGGTATTGCGGTTTCCTGTAACGCCTATTTTTGTAATGTGTACCGCTCGGTAATTGACAACAAACGTTACCCCAATTCAGAAGCTGCTTATAGAAAGTGGAGAGAACACGTAATGAGTTTCGGACTCGGACAACGCATGGGCATTGATTTACCCGGAGAAGGCATGGGCAATGTACCATCGCCTGAGTACTACGATAAAATTTACGGTCGTTACCACTGGAAATCTTCTACAACTATTTCGTTGGGTATAGGGCAGGGAGAGTTGGGTATAACACCTTTACAGATGGCCAACGTTACCGCTATATTGGCCAACCGCGGCTATTACATTACCCCGCACATTGTAAAAGCAATTGAAGGAACCAAACTCAACCGACCGGAGTACACCAAGCGCCACTACACTACGGTTGATACCGGCTACTACGGTATTATAGTAGATGCCATGCAGGATGTGGTAGAACGAGGTACTGCACGTGTAGCCATGATGAAAGACATTATAGTGTGCGGAAAAACAGGTACCGCACAAAACCCGCACGGCAAAGACCACTCGGTATTTTTTGCATTTGCCCCGCGTGATAATCCTAAAATTGCCATAGCTGTAGTAGTGGAGAATGCAGGGTTCGGAGCCACGTGGGCAGCCCCTATTGCGAGCCTGATGATAGAAAAATATTTAACGGATACCATCACACGTGCATGGCTCGAAGAGCGTATGGTGAAAGCCGATTTGATTCACCCCAAACCAGTAACCGATGAAGCAGGAAAGTCAGCTGCAAAGCCAGCACATTGATTGGCTTACACTACTCATTTATTTCCTGTTTGTTTTGGCAGGATGGGTGAATATTTATGCGGCCGTATACGAGGCCGATCATGCCAGTATTTTTGATATTTCACAAAGCTACGGCAAACAACTTATCTGGATAGGCATATCCGCATTTATTGCGTTAATGATTATGCTGGTGGATGATAAGTTCTTCTATGCATTTTCTTACGGGCTTTACGGAGTAATGATTGTGTTGAACATTGCCGTATTGTTTTTCAGTAAAGAAGTGAAAGGAGCACATGCCTGGTTTGAAATAGGCAGCTTCAGGTTGCAGCCGGCTGAGTTTGCCAAGTTTGCCACCGCGCTTACCCTGGCAAGGTACATGAGCCATTTTGATTTTAGTTTAAAAGATAAAAAACACTGGTGGTATGTGGCAGCCATTATTATGTTACCTATGGCAGTAATTCTGGCGCAGAATGATACCGGTTCAGCTTTAGTATACTGCTCCTTTATTTTTGTATTGTACAGAGAAGGTTTGCCGGGTTGGATTTTATTTATAGGACTAGCTCTAGGAATTATATCTGTACTCGCGCTGGTAGTTCCATCCAATGTACTCATCTACATTCTTATCGGCTTAGCGTTGTTGGCTGTGTTTTTATTGCGCGCCTCCAAACAGGGAATGCTGTTGGTTGCAGCAGTACTCATTACCTGCATAGGTTTAATCAAGGGAATAGATTACCTGTTTTACAAATTGCAACCGCACCAGCAGCAAAGGGTAAATGTATTGTTGGGGAAAGAGGTAGATTTGAAAGGAGCGGGCTACAACGTGCACCAGTCAAAAATTGCGATTGGCTCGGGTGGCTTGTTGGGTAAAGGATTTTTAGAGGGCACTCAAACCAAATTTAACTTTGTACCTGAACAAAGCACCGACTTTATTTTTTGTACAGTGGGTGAGGAGTATGGTTTTGTCGGCTCATCTGTTTTGATTGTGATGTTCATTGTTCTTTTTGTACGATTGATTGTTATTGCTGAGCGACAACGCAACCGATTTAACCGCATTTACGGGTACTGCGTAGCCAGTATACTTTTCTTTCACTTCACCATTAATATAGGAATGACCATTGGTTTGTTGCCGGTAATTGGTATCCCCTTGCCGTTTTTCAGCTACGGTGGTTCATCGCTCATCAGCTTTACGGTATTGCTGTTTATTCTGTTGCGCTTAGATGCCAGCAGGGTGTATCAGTTGCGGGGTAGTATTTATTAGAATTCCTTGTAGCTGTCTGACGCGTAATGCGTCTGACCGCACCGCATCAATTTGGTCAGACGCATTACGCGTCAGACCAATTGCAAACCATCTATACCTGGTGCTGTCAGTTGCTACAACTGACAGTCTTATCGCACTACATATCACAATCAGGCAAATTTTTTAAATACAGACCTGATTAACACCTACCTTCATCGCTCACAAATTAAACCAACAACTAAAATGGTCAACGTAATTTTATCACATGAAGTAAGAGACTTCGCAGAGTGGAAAAAAGGATTTGAAGCCGGTGAACCCATGCGCGCAAAAGCAGGAATCAAAACAACGGGAGTATATGCTTCAGTTGAAAACCCTAACCATGTTACTATAACCACAGAGTTTCCCAATGTTGAGGTTGTTCAGGGATTTTTAGGGAACACCCAACTGCAAGCCGATATGCAACAGGCCGGTGTAATAGGACAGCCTGAAATTAAAATTCTGAATAAGATAGATTAACCGTAATAAATTTTTTGAAGAGAAAGGGTGAGCAGTTTGTTCGCCCTTTTTTATTACCCTAAGCCTTTACTTAAAAAGTCTTCGTAAGCTAAGTGTATGCCTTTCTCTAATGAAGTGGAATACATCCAGCCAATCTGTTTGAGTTTACTTACATCCATCAGCTTGCGCGGTGTGCCGTCAGGTTTGGTGGTATCAAACACCAGCTCACCTTTAAAGCCGATAATGTGTTTCACCAAATCAGCCAGGTCTTTGATGGAAATATCTTCTCCGCTGCCAATGTTCACAAACTGCTTTTCATTGTACACTTGCATCAGCAGGTAAGCTGCATCAGCCAAATCATCAGCAAATAAAAATTCCCTTAAAGGTGCACCGGTACCCCAAATGGTCACTTCATTTTTGCCATCACGTTTGGCTTCATGAAACCTGCGGATGAGTGCAGGCAACACGTGTGAATTCTCCGGATGGTAATTGTCATTGTAACCATAAAGGTTGGTGGGCATTACTGAAATAAAATTGCAACCGTATTGGTCGCGGTAGGCCTCACACATTTTGATGCCCGCTATTTTTGCAATGGCATAAGGCTCGTTGGTAGGTTCGAGCAAGCCGGTAAGTAGCGATTCTTCTTTTAATGGCTGGGGAGCCATCTTGGGGTATATACAGGATGAACCGAAGAACATCAGTTTTTTAACCCCGTGTTTGTAACTCTGATGAATCACGTTGTTTTGAATCATCAGGTTTTCATAAATGAAATCAGCACGGTAAGTGTTGTTGGCAATAATACCGCCCACTTTGGCCGCAGCTAAAAAAACATATTCAGGTTTTTCCTGAGTAAAAAAGGCTTCCACAGCCGCGGCATCTCTCAGGTCAAGCTCAGCAGAACTGCGCACAACAATGTTGGTATGCCCTTCACGTTGCAATTTGCGGTACACGGCAGAACCCACCATTCCGCGGTAACCGGCAACAAATATTTTCGAGTTAGATTCCATGTAAAACGTTCAGGAAAATGAAATGATTACTATTCGAAATAGTTTAAGGTTTTGTAACCGCCATCACGCAGGTACTTATCTTTTTTCATCAGCTTCAGGTCACCTTTCATCATGTCGTTTACCAATGCAGGTAAATCGTATTTGGGTTTCCAGCCTAATTTGGTTTGTGCTTTGGTAGGGTCGCCTATCAGCAAATCAACCTCCGTAGGGCGGAAGTAACGTGGATCAACAGATACTACTTCTTGTCCTATTTTTAGTTTATCGGGTGAAATTTGCAGGTATTCCATGCGTGCTTTATCAAAGCCGGCTACTATACCTTTTTCATTTGCTCCCTCTCCTTTAAATTCAAGTTGTACACCCACATCTTCAAAAGCCATTTTCACAAAATCACGTACGTGTGTGGTTACTCCGGTAGCTATTACATAATCTTCCGGTTGAGGCTGCTGTAAAATGAGGTACATAGCCTCTATGTAGTCTTTGGCATGTCCCCAGTCGCGCTGTGCATTGAGGTTGCCCAGGAAAAGTTTTTCCTGCATGCCCAATACAATCTTAGCTGTTGCGCGGGTAATTTTACGGGTAACAAAAGTTTCTCCGCGAATAGGCGATTCATGATTGAACAGTATTCCGTTGCAGGCATACATGCCATAAGCTTCGCGGTAGTTTACGGTAATCCAGTAAGCATACATTTTAGCTACGGCATAAGGCGAGCGCGGGTAAAACGGGGTGGTCTCACTTTGCGGTACGGCCTGCACCAAGCCATACAGCTCTGAAGTAGATGCCTGATACACTTTGGTTTTATTGGTTAAACCGCAAATGCGCAGTGCCTCCAGAATACGCAAAGTACCAATACCATCAGCATTGGCTGTGTATTCAGGTGTTTCGAAACTTACGTGTACGTGGCTCATGGCCGCGAGGTTATATATTTCGTCAGGCTGTGTTTCCTGTATGATGCGAATTAGATTGGTGCTATCGGTAAGGTCACCGTAGTGCAGGGTAAGTTTCAGGTTTTTTTCGTGAGGATCTTGGTAAAGGTGGTCAATCCTATCGGTATTAAACAATGAGCTTCTGCGTTTTATACCGTGAACGGTGTATCCTTTGTGCAATAAAAATTCTGCCAGATAAGCACCATCCTGGCCTGTAATTCCCGTAATAAGAGCTACTTTCGACATGCGTACAACGAGTTTAAATTTTTGGTTAAATTGCAAAGCTACAGTTTATCAGCTTAAAATCTACTAAAATTGCGTCAGTGCTTATTTTCAGCCCACATATCTCTCCCCGCTTCCACTACATTACACAGGAGGTTTTTTTTCACCGTTGGGGTATACCGATAGATTTTACCTCTGAACAGCAGGAGTTTGAGCAATACAGCGGTCCTAAAATCAGCTATTCAAATCAGGCCATCGGTGGTTTTCAGATTACGCCTTCCGGTTTTTTGGAGGAAACAACACACCGGTTATTTAATCCCGATGCGCAGCAATGGAACGGAAGTGCAGTATTGTTTTCAGTAGAGCAGGAAAACTCTTCACTGCCTTTTGATGTGTTGAGTATGGCTTTTTTTCTGCTTTCCCGTTACGAGGAGTACAACTCGCTTTACACCGATGAGCACGGAAGGTTTATGGCTGAAGAAAGCATTGCCTTTAAAACGAATAATCTACATCGCCCCTGGTTGGATGAAGTGTTAATTCAAGTGCAGGCAGAAATAAAGAAAATCTACCCCGCACTAAACTTTCGTGAACCGCAATACCGTTTTCAACCTACTTTTGATATAGACATGCTGCGTTCATTTGAGGGTAAACCACTGTGGCGCATACTTACCGGTGGGATAAGGGAAGTGCTGAGCGGTGAACTTACCCGCAGCAAAAAAAGACTCGATGTGTTACTTGGAAACTCAACCGACCCTAACGACAGCTTTGAGTACATTCACCAACACACCAAAAACCTGCACCCCATATTTTTTTGGCTGCTCTCAGATTATTCGGACATGGATAAAAACCTGCATTGGCAACATTCGTTAATGAAATACACCATCAACCAATGTACAACTTACGGAACGGTGGGCATACACCCGTCTTATTACAGCAGTGTGAAGTCTGAACTTTTTCAGGAAGAAGCAGAAAGATTGGAACAACTCACCGATGCAGATGTTCAACATAGCCGGCAACACTTTTTAAGATTTACTTTGCCCCATACTTTTCAGCACTTACTACAGGCGGGAATTAAACACGAGTACAGCATGGGTTATGCTTCACATACCGGTTTCAGGGCATCAACGGCACACCCGTTTTATTTTTACGATTTAGTGAAGGAAGAAAAAACCGATTTGCTCCTGCATCCGTTTGTTGTAATGGATGTAACGCTCAGGCACTATTTGGAACTTTCACCCCAAGAGGCCAGGCAACACATAAGTGAATTAATTGCAAGTGTAAAAGCAGTGAACGGACAATTTGTTTCGTTGTGGCACAACGACAGCCTCAGCGAGTTTGATGAATGGACCGGATGGAGAACTGTGTTTGAACACTTGTTGCAGGAGGCCAAAGCATGATTAAATACCTGACGCACGATCAAATTGACAAGCGGGTGTGGGATGAAACCATAGCCCGCTCATACAACCAGTTAATGTATGGCTACTCCTGGTACCTGGATGTGGTGTGTGACCGCTGGGATGCTTTGGTGCAGAACGATTATGAAGCAGTAATGCCGCTGCCCGTCAGAAAAAAATACGGACAAGCCTATGTGTACCATCCTTTTTTTGCGCAACAGTTGGGCGTTTTTTCTACCAATTATTTATCGGGTTTTACAGTGAATAAGTTTGTAACAGCAGTGCCGGACAAATTCAGGGTTGTGGATGTGCAACTCAATGCTGCCTGCGACCCGGAAGATTTTTTGAGCCACAATACCAGAGAGAGAAGGAACCACGTACTCAATTTGTCACCCGCCTATCAGGAAATAACAGCTGCGTATAACGAAAATACCAAACGCAACATCAGCAAAGCCAGAAAAGAAAAACTTACCGTAGAAAAGATTACGGACATTGACAGTGCAATAAATTTTTACGTAACGCATAACGGGCACCGTAGCCCTGAAGTGAAGCCTGCCGACTATGCACGATTTAAACGTGTACTGCTGGAGGCGCGGCAACGTAGTATGTTAAAGATACTGTGCGTAAAGGAAGCAAACACTGTTTTAGCCACAGGCATTTTTGGGACAGACGCTAGTAACAGGGCCATTTATTTAATGGGGACCTCATCCGTAGACGGAAAAAATAAAGGGGCAATGCACCTGTTGATGGATGAGTTTATTCAGCAGCATTGCGGCAAAATTCAGTTGCTCGATTTTGAAGGTTCAGATATTGACGGTATTGCCAGATTCTATAAAGGCTTCGGGGCGGTTGAACAACCGTATTACCATTATTACCAAAACAGACTTCCGTTTTATTTGCGTTGGTTTAAAAAGAAGTGAGCCATCGCTTAGACGAGTTGATGGTATAGTCAATAAACTTTTCCATTCCGGTATCGTAGGCTGTATTGCCCAAAGAAATTCCGTTTTCATCCAAACACTCTTTGGTAAAGTGTGATTCAAATATTTTGGAAGAAACAAAAGTTTCTAATTCAAAAAAGCCGATTATTTTACCCAGAATGTAGGTAAGCTGAACAACAGGTTGACGGCCTCCCTTGCCTGAGGATACACCAACCAAAGCAAACACTTTTTTATCGAACAGGTGAATAAACGGACGGTCGCCCATGCGGTGAATAAAGTTAGCCAGTTCAGCAGGCATGGTCCAATTGTATTCCGGCACTACCAACACAACCATGCGTTCTCCGTTTAAGGAGTTAACCAGTTGCTGCTGAAAAGCCGTGAGTTGATTTGGATTAATATCACCCTGATTGTATAACGGAATGTCATAATAGGCAAAGTCAATAATTTCAATGTCTGATATTCCTTTGAATCCGGCTATTCGTTTCAAAGCTTTGGCAACGCGCAAACTGTTGCTGCTTATTCTTGGGGAGGCCGAAATAATAGTAAGTTTCATTTTGTTGTGTTTATCCTTATGGAACGTAATTAAAATTTCAGTTGTTCCATTTGGTTATGTACCTATACAGGTTAAAGCTGCTTTTGTTCATTTGCTCCGCTATTTCATGAATGAGTTGTTGCGTATCAATGTCACGTGTGCGGTAATCACGAATCATGTTGAGGGCTTTTTGAGCCAGCAGTATTTTTTTCTTTTCGTTAATACGGTGGGAGTGCAGGTGTTTTTCTATAGCCTCAGCCAATTCTTTGAGTCCTTCATTTTTTGACGCCACGGTTTTTACCACAGGCGTTTCCCATTCAGCTGTGGCATGGGTATGGGCCAGCACTACCAGGTTTTTGTGAAAACTTATTGCCCCATCTCTGTCGGCCTTGTTCACTACAAACACATCGGCAATTTCCATCACCCCCGATTTGATGGTTTGTATTTCATCTCCCGCTTCGGGTACCACCACCACCACCGTAGTATCAGCCAATCCGGCAATTTCTACTTCTGATTGCCCTACACCCACAGTTTCCACAATCACATAATCAAAACCTGCTGCCTTTAACACGTCAACAGCTTCATAAATTTTGGGAGCCAGTCCGCCTAAAGAACCCCTGCTGGCCATGGACCGAATGAATACATGGGGATTGGTAAAGTGTTCACCCATTCGAATGCGGTCGCCCAGCAAAGCACCATAATTAAAAGGGGAGGTAGGGTCAATGGCCAATATGGCTATCTGTTTGTTTTGTTGCAGAAGCTCATGTATCAGGGCATTGATAAGGGTACTTTTTCCGGCTCCGGGGGGGCCGGTAATACCTACCACAGCACAATTTTTTGAGAAGTGTAAATTTTGCAACAATTGTTCATACCCCTCTACACTGTTTTCCACCAGGGTGAGGCAGCGAGCCAAAGCTTTTCTGTCTCCTGCATGCAATTGATTAAGCAGTTGTTCAGGCATCAATTTTAGTTACTCTGCGTTCATGTCTTCCGCCTTCAAAAGCGGTTGTAAGAAAAGTTTCAGTAATGGCAAAGGCTAGTTCCTGAGAAATAAACCGTGCAGGTAAACACAGTACGTTGGCATTATTGTGCTGCCGGGCCAGTGCCGCCAGTTCTTCATTCCAGCAAAGTGCAGCGCGTATACCTTTATGTTTATTGGCAGTAATGCATACTCCGTTCCCGCTTCCGCAAATAAGTATACCCAGCGTTTTTTCCGCCAGCACTTTCTCGGCCAAAGGGTGAGCAAAGTCGGGGTAGTCGCAGCTGTCTTCTGAAAAGGGTCCGATGTCGGTACAGGTATGACCTGACGATTGCAAGCGGTCAATAATTTCTTTTTTTAACTGGTAACCGGCATGGTCGCCACCAATAATGATGTTCATGTGCGTTGAATTTGGCGGCAAGTTATTTAAAAAACTTTTAAGGAAGCGGGCAGAGGAAAGAACTTTATCAACCGCTTGATGTGGCGCGTTCAGGTAAAGGGGTGGGGTTACTTCCCGCAGGCAAGTCAGCAGGCTCATAAAGGCCGATTTTATCCAACTCCAGCACTGTGCCCGTTCCATCTGGCGATGGGTGGTACATGGGTGTAAATTTTACTCCCCAGGCAATTTCCTGGTGATGATAAGAATAACGGGTATGCACCTGCTGGGAATAGGTGTCGTCAAAAGCCTTGAAAATAAACAGGAATTCTGCTTCTGCATCCCTGTAGTCCTGCTGCCCCCATCCATTGAGCGGACTATCTTTATCAATCGGGTGAACAATGGTCCAACTCATGGATAAGCCGGTTACTTTTTCCCGCTCCAATTTCAGCGGGAAAAACTTACGCACAAGGCGTTCTTTTTCCATAACGTTGATGCTAAGGAGAACCTGAGCTTCACATTCAACCAATTGGTTTTTTCGGGCATTGGCAATGCGGAACATAAGTGCGCTGATGTCTTTATAAGGGGCAACAACAGCCTTCTCACTATATAACAGCGATGCCTGAGGCCGGGAGAAACGTCCGTACAGCAAACCGGTAGCTAAAGCGAAGGACATTAAACCGGCCAATGATTCAAAGGAGGCCACCATACTGGCCCAGTGTCCCGTAGGGTTAATTCGCCCGTATCCTACCGTGCTGAAGGTTTGGCAACTGAAGTAAAAAGCCTCCAGAAATTTTTCTGTTGTCGATTCTCCGATTGTGCCGCTCAACTTTTCTATGCCCAGCATATAATAACTCGCTGCAAAAATCAGGTTGAGGAACAGTTAGGAACCAATTATCAAGAGATTAAACTGCCACCAAGGCATGGTAATACGGTGGTGAAAGTGGTTAAACTTGTATGTAAAAGGCAAACTGGTGCGCTTTACATTAAATGAACCATCTTTGTTTACCAGCCTGGAGCCCTGTGTGGTGGCTGAGTTACCAAAGCCGGTATCTGTATCTTCTTTGAAGTTTTTAGATAGTCGTTTTAACAAGTGTTTCTTCGTTTAATTCAGGTTTAAATGCTTTGAAAAGCCTGTAAACCTGAGTATTTTTGCCGCCACTAAGTTAATACCATTCAATGGAATATTTTGCACATGCTACGGCAGTAATTGATGAAGGATGCACGATTGGAAAAGACACCAAAATCTGGCATTTTTCTCACATTATGCCCGATTGTGTTATCGGAGAAGGCTGTAACATAGGACAAAATGTAGTCATCTCTCCTCAGGTGGTGCTTGGAAAAAATGTGAAAATTCAGAACAATGTTTCGGTGTACACCGGGGTAACTTGTGACGATGATGTTTTTCTGGGTCCGTCAGCAGTGTTTACCAATGTTATTAACCCGCGCAGTGCAGTTAACCGCAAAGGGGAATATGCGAAAACACACGTGGGTAAAGGAGCCACTATTGGAGCAAATGCAACTATTGTATGTGGCCATAATATTGGAAAATATGCTTTTATCGGAGCCGGGGCGGTAGTCACCAAAAATATTCCTGATTATGCACTTGTTATCGGTAATCCTGCACGCCAAACAGGATGGATGAGTGAATACGGACAGCAACTTAAATTTGACAACAACAATCAGGCTACTTGTGCGGAAAGCGGAGAAAAGTACGAACTGCTAAACGGTACGGTACATAAAATAGCATCATGAAAAAAATACTGGTTACAGGCGGAACAGGATATATTGGCTCACACACCGTGGTAGAGCTAATTAAAGCCGGATATGAAGTGGCAATTACTGATAATTTATCTAATTCGCGCATTGAGGTATTGGATCGTATCAAAGAAATTACAGGCGTTTTACCCTCTTTTCATAAAACGGAGTTGTGCGATTTAGCGGAAGTGGAAAAACTTTTTGTCAAAGAGAAAGACATAGATGCAGTTATTCATTTTGCGGCTATACTTTTAGTCAACGAATCGGTAGATGAGCCATTGAAGTATTACCACAACAACCTGTTTTCACAGGTGAATTTATTGCAAACCATGGTGAAACATGGCGTAAAGCACATTGTATTTTCTTCTTCGTGCACCGTATACGGTAATCCTGATCAATTGCCGGTAACTGAAACAGCTCCGGTAAAAAAGGCAGAATCTCCTTACGGTAACACCAAACAAATGGGGGAGGAAATACTGGAACACACCACCAAAGCAAAAGCCATTGAGGCTATATCTTTGCGTTACTTTAATCCCATCGGGGCGCATGAGTCGTCACTTATAGGTGAGGTACAACATGGTGTGCCGCATCATTTAATACCCTACATTACGGAAACGGCTACGGGAAAAAGAACACACCTCAACATTTTCGGAAGCGACTATAACACCCCTGACGGAAGTTGTGTGCGTGATTACATTCATGTGGTGGATGTGGCTACAGCGCATATTGCCGCAGTGGAGCGATTGATTAAAGGGGAAAATAAAAACAGATTTGAAATTTTTAATATCGGAACAGGAGTAGGTTATTCAGTTCTTGATATGGTTAAAGCTTTCGGGAAAGCAACGGGTATTCACATTCCGTATAAACTTGCGCCCAGAAGAAGCGGAGATGTGGAAGCCGTGTATGCCGATACTTCATTGGCTGCAAAAGAACTGAAGTGGAAAGCCAAACACAGCATGGAAGACATGATGCGCAGTGCCTGGAACTGGGAACAAAAACAAGCAGAACTAATAAAATAAAAACACCGAAATCAGTTGACAGATGGTTCACATCTCAGCGATTTCTGAGTCGGATTAAAAAACATATGAGTAAACACAAAATATTAATCACCGGTGGAGCCGGATTTATCGGATCACATGTAGTGCGCTTGTTTGTTAACAAGTACCCGGAGTATGACATAGTGAACCTGGATAAACTTACCTACGCGGGCAATCTCGAAAACCTCAGAGACATTGACCAAAGTCCCAACTACACTTTTGTAAAAGGTGATATTGTAGATGCAGACTTTATTGCCAACCTTTTTAAGGAACATCAGTTTGACGGAGTAATTCACCTGGCTGCGGAGTCGCACGTAGACCGTTCTATTGAAAACCCCATTGAGTTTGTAATGACCAATGTGGTAGGAACGGTGAACTTACTAAATGCTGCAAGACTCATCTGGAAAGATAACCTGAACGGAAAACGATTCTACCATGTATCAACTGATGAGGTGTATGGTTCTCTGGATGACGGAGGCTTTTTTCTGGAAACAACGGCCTATGATCCGCAATCACCTTACTCCGCATCTAAAGCAAGTTCCGATCATTTTGTTCGCGCCTACCGCAACACATACAAAATGCCGGTTGTGCTCAGTAATTGTTCCAACAACTACGGCCCTAATCAATTTCCTGAAAAATTGATTCCGCTTTTCATTAACAATATACGAAATAACAAACCTCTGCCGGTTTATGGCAAAGGAGAAAATGTGCGCGATTGGCTGTATGTTATTGACCATGCTCGCGCCATTGATGAGGTTTACCACAAAGGGAAAGAAGGTGAAACTTACAACATTGGCGGATTTAATGAGTGGAAGAACATTGACCTGATTAAAGTGATCTGTTCCGTAATGGATAAAAAACTGGGTCGTGAAGCAGGCACATCAGAAAAACTGATTACCTATGTTACAGATAGAGCCGGCCACGATTTGCGCTATGCCATTGATGCCAATAAAATAATGAACGAGTTAGGCTGGAAACCATCACTGCAGTTTGAAGAAGGTATAGAAAAAACGGTTGACTGGTACCTTAGTAACCAGCAGTGGATGGATGATGTAACCAGCGGAGTGTACCAGAATTATTACCAAGCGATGTACAGCAATCGCTGATTTTTGATGAACTAAACGTATTTTGCACACCATGAAAGGCATCATTTTAGCCGGAGGAAGCGGCACCCGATTACACCCCTTAACACTTGCTGTAAGCAAACAGTTGATGCCGGTGTATGATAAACCCATGATTTATTATCCGCTGTCAACGCTTATGTTAGCCGGCATTCGGGAGATATTGATTATTTCAACACCACATGATTTGCCCGGGTTCAAAAAGCTATTGGGTGATGGTTCACAGGTGGGATGTCGTTTTGAGTATGCAGAGCAACCCAGTCCGGATGGACTGGCACAAGCCTTCATTATCGGAGAGAAATTTATTGGTCAGGATAAAGTAGCACTCATTCTCGGAGACAATATTTTCTTCAGTTCAGGTTTGAGTAAATTGCTTCAGGAGAACAATAACCCTGACGGAGGCGTAGTATTTGCTTACCACGTAAGTGACCCCGAACGTTATGGTGTGGTACAATTTGATGAACACATGAACGCCAAAAGTATTGAAGAAAAACCAACCCATCCCAAATCAAATTATGCCGTTCCCGGGTTATATTTTTATGACAATGAAGTGGTGAACATCGCTAAAAATATTCAGCCCTCCCCTCGTGGTGAGTTGGAAATTACCGATGTAAACCGCGTTTACCTTGAGCGGGGTAAATTAAAAGTGGGTGTTTTGCAACGCGGCACAGCCTGGTTAGATACCGGTACCTTTGCCTCTTTGATGCAGGCGGGTCAGTTTGTTCAGGTAATAGAAGAAAGACAAGGATTGAAGATCGGTTGCATTGAAGAAATAGCCTACAAGAACGGCTGGATAAACAAAACAGAACTCACTCAACAAGCAGAAAAGCTGATGAAGAGCGGCTATGGAACCTACCTCATTAAGCTAATCAAATAAAGAACAGAAAAGAACGATATGACTAAAGAAGAAGCATTGCGTAAGTTTCCGGATCAGATTGAATTCTCTCTTAACAACTATAAAAATCACGGACTGAACATTTCCGATTATACCAACGTAGTTATCGGTGGTTTGGGAGGCTCAGGCATTGGTGGCAGGATTGCCAGAATATGGTTTGCTGAAAAACTTCCGATACCTGTTGAAATTGTAAGCGACTATCACCTGCCTTTTTATGCTGATTCGAAAACGTTGTTGCTGTTATGCTCCTATTCGGGCAATACAGAAGAAACGCTCACCATGTACAACGAAGCAATTGCCAAAGGATTAAAACCCCTTGTACTCACTACCGGTGGAAAAATTCTGGAGAAAGCACAAGCCGATGGAATGTATCATTTAATTGCGGAGAAAGGCTTCCAGCCCCGCATGGCACTATGTTATCCGCTAACATTTCTCCTGCTCATTTTTGCTGAATTTTTGAACGAACTGGATACAACAAAAACAGAATTGTCTACTATCGCTTCCCGCATTCGTGAACGTGCAGCTCACTATGAATCGGAAGCAGAAAATCTTTTGAACCAAGTACAGAAACAAATTACCAATAAAGTAATTATTGTAACTGATGCAGCACTTGAGGGGGTAGGTATTCGTTTTGCACAGCAAATACAGGAAAATGCCAAACACGAAGCATTTCAACACACCCTGCCCGAAGCCAATCACAACGTAATTGAAACTTACTATGGCAATGTGCCGTCTGTATTTTTCTTTTTGCGTAGCGGGAAAAATGATCGCGTAGAGGCCCGTTTCGATTTTCTCACTTCTTTGCTGGAGGTAGAATACCACAAGGTGCTCAACATTGCATTTGATGAGTACGATTTGGGTTCTATGTTTGCGCTGATTTACCGCTTAGATGCCTTTACACTTAAACTGGCCGATTTACGTAATGTAAACGCAGTAGAGGTACCCAACATTTCATCCCTGAAAGAGTTTCTTGAAGACGTTGAATAAGTACAGTTCAAAAGATATCAAAGCTACATCAGCCCGTGTGCCGCTTTTTACACTGCACTATACTATCCCGTCCGTTTCTGCGTTTTAGCCTATTATTGTACCCATGAAATCCATACGGATCATATATTTTCTGATTGTGCTGGCGGCATTTTCTGCCTGCAGAAAAGAAGATGATGTAACCACTGATCCTTCAGCAAAGCTGGAGTTCTCACTGGATACGGTATTGTTTGATACCGTGTTCACAGGTTTCGGTACACAAAAACCGGCCTCTGTTACCAAGCAATTGCGCATATACAACCGAAATAAAAATGCGGTGCGCACCACCATTCGCGTGGCAAATATGTTCAGCTCCTATTTCAAAATTAGTATTGACGGAATAGCCGGTCCTGAGGTGCGCGACTACGAAATACGTGGCAAAGACAGCATCTTTCTTTTTGTGCAGATTTACATTAACCCCGATAATGCACTGAACCCTTTTGTCATTAATGACTCACTCATCTTTGAAACCAAT
Source organism: Bacteroidia bacterium (assembly GCA_041675505.1). GTDB lineage: Bacteria > Bacteroidota > Bacteroidia > UKL13-3 > UKL13-3 > JAGPCK01. The sequence continues at coordinate 24,962 of JBAYTR010000015.1, forward strand.
GGCAATATTCAAGATGTACAATTGGTAGGCTGGGGACAAAACGCTCATTATTTTAACGGAGAAGAAATAGCCTGTAACACTACGTGGACCAACGATAAGCCCTATGTAATTTACAACTCGGTTCTGGTGCCGCAAGGCTGTAAACTCACCATTCAGGAAGGTGTGCGAATACACTCTCACATTGGTTCAACATTTTATGTAGGCGGAACTTTGGAGGTAAACGGCACCAAGGCTAATCCGGTAACGTTTGAAGGCGACCGTTTAGAAGATGCATACAAAGAAACTCCTTCGCAGTGGGTAGGAATTCGTTTTTTACCCCGAAGCATTAACAATAAAATTACTTATGCAGTTATTAAAAACGGTATTGTTGGCGTAGAAGCCGATTCCATCCCCGTTAACGGAATAGAAAACCTAAATATTTCACACACCATTATCCGCAATATGAGCGGTGCAGGTATGGTAGGTTATACCTCCACCATTAAAGCCACCAACTGTTTGGTGCACAACATGGGAACCTACTCTTTTGTGGGCGAGTTGGGAGGCAACTACACCCTTTACCATTGTACGTTTTCAGCCTACAATAATTTTCAGGGACGAACAGATCCTTCGTTTTATTTAAGCAATGCCAACTTTGAACCCGAAGGAGGTCCGGTTACTATCAACAACTTAACGTATGATGTTGCCAACTGCATTATTGACGGCAGTGAAGAAGATGAAGTAGAGTTAAATACCGAAGGGCAGGGTATAATCACCAAGAACCTGCGTTTTTGCCTGATTAAACAAACCAAAGAGGGCGTGGTACCCACCAATGCCAACAACCTTTTTAACCTTGACCCGTTGTATAAAAATTTCAATAAAAACGAGTTCAAACTCTCAGCGGCCTCACCCTGCATCAACAAAGGAACCAACGTTGGTGTACCAATTGATTTTGACGGAGAAACCCGCGATGCGCAGCCGGATATAGGCTGCTACGAATTCAAGTAATAAGGCGCGTTTAAATACCCGCTTTTCTTACCTTTGCCCTGTATGGATTTTCAAAAGAAATATTACGACAACGATTTGTTGTTGCGTTTATACAAGGGCATTCTAAAGCCTCGCATGATTGAAGAAAAAATGCTCATACTGCTGCGTCAGGGTAAAGTGAGCAAATGGTTTTCTGGTATTGGGCAAGAGGCTATTTCTGCCGGAGCCACATTGGCTTTAGAGAAAGAAGAATACATTTTGCCATTGCACCGCAACCTGGGTGTGTTTACCAACCGCGATATTCCGTTAACCAAATTACTTGCACAATGGCAGGGAAAGTTCAGCGGTTTCAGTAAAGGGCGTGAACGATCTTTTCACTTTGGCACCAATGAATACCACATTGTGGGTATGATTTCTCACTTGGGTGCGATGCTGGGCGTGGCTGATGGTATTGCACTCGCAGGCCTACTCAAAGAAGAAAAAAAGGTGGCTCTGGTTTTTTCCGGTGATGGCGGAGCAAGCGAAGGAGATTTTCATGAAGCGTTAAATACTGCTGCGGTATGGGAACTGCCGGTAATATTTTTAGTAGAGAACAACGGTTACGGATTATCTACACCCAGCAATGAGCAGTTTCGTTGCAGGCGATTTATTGATAAAGGTATCGGCTACGGCATGGAAGTATCACAAGTAGATGGCAACAATGTGCTGGCCGTTTACGATGCTGTTAAAAATCTCGCAGTATCCATGCGTCACAAGCCTCGCCCGGTGTTGCTGGAGTGCATGACTTTCCGTATGCGCGGGCATGAAGAGGCTTCAGGTACTAAATATGTTCCGCAGGAGTTGTTTGATGAATGGGGCAAAAAAGATCCGCTCAGCAACTTTGAAGCATACTTACTGGAACAAAATATTCTTACACCTGAACTGATAGAAACATACCGCAACGAAATTAAAAACGAAATTGACCACGCGGTTGAGGAAGTGTTTGCACAACCCGATATTATACCGGATACCGCTTATGAAATGGCCGATGTGTATGCACCACATGTGCAGGTGGTGAGTGAACCGGCTACGGATAAAAAGAGTCCTAAAAGGTTGATTGACGCAGTGTCTGACGGTTTACGTCAGGCTATGGAGAAACACAATAACCTGGTGTTAATGGGACAAGACATTGCAGAATACGGAGGTGTGTTTAAAGCCACACAAGGATTTGTTGAGCAGTTTGGCAAAGGACGGGTACGCAATACTCCCTTGTGTGAAAGTGCCATCATAGGTTCGGCTTACGGACTTTCCATCAAAGGCATGAAGGCGATGGTAGAAATGCAGTTTGCTGATTTTGTAACCTGCGGATTTAATCAGATAATCAATAACCTCGCTAAATCACATTACCGCTGGGCACAGCCTGCAGATGTGGTGGTGCGTATGCCCACAGGTGCTGGCGTGGGTGCGGGCCCTTTTCATTCGCAAAGCAATGAAGCCTGGTTCTTTCATACTCCCGGATTAAAAGTACTTTATCCTTCTACCCCTGCTGATGCCAAAGGTTTGTTACTTGCTGCTTTTGAAGACCCCAACCCGGTGCTTTTTTTCGAACACAAAGCCATGTACAGAAGTTTTGAGGAAGACGTGTTCGATGACTACTACACCATTGAAATAGGTAAAGCCAAAACAGTGAAAGAAGGAAATGAAGTAAGCATTATCACTTACGGAGCAGCCGTGCATTGGGCCCTGGAAGTTTGCAAAGAGTCGGGCATTGATGCTGATATTATTGACCTGCGTTCTTTATTGCCCTGGGATAAAACAGCCGTAGAAACCAGTGTAAACAAAACGGGTAAGGCCATAGTGTTTCATGAAGACTGCGAAACAGGCGGAATAGGTGCCGAGATTGCCGCACACATTGGCAAACATTGCTTTAAGAAATTAGATGCTCCTGTTTACCGCACAGGCAGTTTGGATACCCCCGTACCTTTTGCTGTTTCATTGGAACAAAACTTTTTACCCAAAGAACGCTTTAAGAAAGACTTGCTGGAGTTGATGAGTTTTTGAGTTGAGGGCATTAGTGTTTAACAAGAACTTTCATTAAACTTAATGGAGACCCTTTAAGCAAGTAAAGTCCATCAGGTAGTGCAGAGGTGTCAAACGAAGTATAGCTTGTAGTCTTTTCTTTTGTTGGTACACTCACTATAGCACCGGATGAATTGAACCATTCTACTTTAAGTATGTCTTGTGTATTTTCAACAACTAAAATATCATTTGCTGGATTAGGGTAAATTCGACAGTTTAGAGCTTCAGGAGTTTTGTTCAATAGCAATGGATTTTGTAAATAACGAAGTTCGATTTTATAGTAGTTTTTATATTCACCATTATCATCAGGCTGCGAATAGGTAACTTGTTTTAAATAACCCGTAATGCTGTCATACTGGTAATTTACCAAATCATTGAAGTTCACAAATACACTATCAATTTTTCTTCTTGATAGAATGGAGTGGCTTTCTATCCGCCAGCCACTGGAGGTTGGGGTGTATGATAATCCCCAAATAGATTCGAAATAAAAAGTATCGTTTGTTTGATTGTTCAAACGGTAAGATTGATAAGACGATAATCGCCCACTCTCCTCATAATTAAACGTGTAATGATTTGAAAGCCAGTTTTCACTAATTGGTTTAGTGGTTATTTGCAGATTAATCAACCTTCCTTCCGAATCATAAATAAAACTTTCTCTCTGTTTTTCTGAGTCTATCCGCTCAACAGCTTTATTGGCATTGTAGTGATAGATTGTGTTGTCATTTATAGTATCTGCAAAACGTGAGTAAACTCTGCTTTCACTTTTTATTGCAGCTGTAAAGTTGCCGGGATAATAATAAAAAGTGTCTGCTTTGAATAAAGTCACAGAGTAGTATAGAGGAAAGCCAGGGAAAAGTGATGCACTAAAAATTGAGCGAGTTTTTAAACGGTTGTTTGTGTAGGTGTAATTTGCTTTGTACTCCTCTGTATTTTGAGGGAATTTGGCCAAGCGGTGCTCGCTCATTAATCGGTTTCCGCTCCATATATAAACCGTACTATCGTATAAAGAGTTATTGATAGTAGCACTGGAAACGGTTATGTGTGACTGATTATCGTAGTAGTAAATGTTTTCAAAGAGAGTAGTCCATTGCTGATTGGTGTTGAGGTTATAATTAGTTTTTAATACAACCACATTTTTATACGGTATAAAAGAATTTACAATAGAATCAAGCGGATGGGGGAACTTATCAGGCGAAGGATTGAAACGTTGATTGGAACAAACGTAATTATTAGTAATTAATTGGCCAGATAAAATTTGAGCCGATACACTCTTGTTATTATAAAGCAGAAGTATTAACAGAAATACAAGATGATTTTTTCTCATTACAGGGCAACAGTTAATTCAAAGATACAAGAATGATTTTATAGGTTGCTTGTTAATACAAATGTGACATTTTAAGTTCAAGTGTTACCTCACCAACCTGCGGTGGTAGTTAATTTGTCCCAAGTGGTAGTTGAAGTGCGACACCAAAAGCAGCAGGTACCATTCGGTAGTTTGTTTGCCTTTAAAATCAAAAGGGTATTCTTGTTTCAGTTGTTCCGCAGTCAGGGGGGGAAGCACTTGCCCCATCATTGTTTTGGTAGAAGCAATTGCAGAAAGTAATTCTGTACGCGTAATGTTCTTGTTACTGAATTCTGCATCACGGTTACGCACATAAGCTGTGTGACCCAGTGTTGTCCCGATGTAATGGTTGAGGTTACCCAGAAGGTGCAGGCAAAGGTTGCCACCTGAATTGCTGATACCCTCCGTTGTTAACCAAAGTTGTTCTTCGTTGGTGTAAGCAGCAATTTCTGTTTCCAGTTGCTGAAGGCCGTTGAGGTAAATTTCTGTTAAAGCAGTTGTATTCATGGTTGTTTTGTGTTTTATGCCCTTGGGTGAAACTGCATCAGGGTTTCGCGCAGATACTCGCGGTCCAGATGCGTGTAAATCTCAGTAGTGGTTATGCTTTCATGTCCCAGCATTTGTTGTACGGCACGCAGGTCGGCACCGCCTTCTACTAAAGCTGTAGCAAAAGAATGCCTGAAGGTGTGCGGGCTGATATTTTTCTTTAACCCGATTTCTTGAGCCAGTTGTTTGATGATGTAAAAGATCATTCCACGGCTCATTTTACTTCCTCTGCGGTTAAGAAAAAGAATGTCGGAGTTGCCTGCTTTTATTTCCAGGTGATTGCGCACGTTGTCTTTGTATAAACGAATAGCCTTAATAGCTGATTGGCCAATAGGCACCAAACGTTCCTTGTCACCTTTTCCGGTTACCTTCACAAATTCATCATCAAAAAAGATGTGACTTATTTGCAGGTTCACGGTTTCACTCACCCGCAATCCGCAGCTGAACATGGTTTCTAAAATAGCCTTATTGCGCATGCCTTCCGGCTTGCTCAAATCAATGGCAGCAATCAGCAGGTCAATCTCACTTACGGCCAGCACATCAGGTAAGTGCCGGATGGTTTTGGGTGCCTCCAGCAATTCAGTGGGTGTTTTTTTCAGTACATCTTCAATCAACAGGTATTTGTAAAAAGATTTTAATCCGCTGATGATACGGGCTTGCGAAGTAGCTGTCATGCCCAGTTCATTAATCCACCTAATAAATTCGGTAAGGTCTTCGTAGGTTACATTCTCAGGCGTGCGTTCCAGTTTTTTGTGAGCAAAAAATTGCAATAGCTTTTCTACATCATGCAGGTAAGCTTCCATACTGTTGTGTGAAAGCGATTTCTCCAGCTGCAACCAGGAGCGGTAACCTTTGAGGTAACTTTGCCAGTTCAATGTACAGGTGATTATTTTTGTAACGTGTATGCGAAGTTCGGGTTTTTCAGTACTATTGTTTAACGATAATGAAGATAATAATCATCAACGGACCCAACCTCAATTTATTGGGTAAACGTGAACCGGACATTTACGGTAGCGAAACCTTTGAGTCTTTTTTTGAAAAACTCAGCAAAGAATTCAGCGGTGTAACATTGGAGTATTACCAAAGTAATGTAGAGGGGGAGCTCATCAACCAATTGCAAGCAACGGGTTTTAGCTATGACGGTATTATACTGAATGCAGGCGGGTACACCCACACTTCAGTAGCTTTAGCCGATGCTGTAGCGGCTATTTCGACCCCCGTCATTGAGGTACACATCAGCAACATTTTTGCGCGGGAAGAATACCGACATATTTCCTTGTTGTCTAAACACTGCATTGGCATTATCAGCGGGTTGGGTTTAAACGGCTACCGGTGTGCCCTGCAACATTTTATTTCCTTAAAGTAGGAATTTCAACGGATTACCCTATTTTTGATAGACCAAATCCCAAGTCTATGTTACACAGATACTTGTTCTTAGCTTTAGGCTGTATGCTTTTCAGTTTCTCCGCAGCATTTGCGCAGGCTTTTCGTAAGGGCTCCTTACTGGTGAGTATATCCGGAGGCGATACGTATGCCAACTTTAGTACCTGCAACAGAGGTAACGGTGAAGTTAAAGGGGAAAATCAGAATATGGATGGCATACGCGATCCGCTCATCATTGAATATGGTATTACCGACCAGATAGGTATTGGTTTCAGTTCAGGAGTGGATTATTATAAAGTTGACCCGGTTGCCTTTTATGGATTTCAATCTGCACATGAAAAAGTGAGAATAGCCACTAAAGAAATTACCGGAGATGTGAACTACCACTTTTTTACCAGCAATGTAATTGACCTTTCCTGCTATGGTTCTTTAGGATTGTTTAACACCTCATTTGAAGACAAAACAATGGGCAACAACAAAAACAAAAGTACCGGAGGTATTGCCCGTGCCGGTACACGTGCCAGAGTGTATGTTTACAAAGGTTTAGCTGTAATGTTTATGTTCAGTACATTTACCTCATCCGCTACAGCAAAATACAGCAACAGCACTGAAACCACAGCAGGAAAAGCATACAATACCAACATTAAAGGATATGCAACAGAGTTTGGCCTCAGCTACCACATTAAGCCCAAACTGCCCAAAGGTCCCGCGCTGAAAAAGTAAACTATTTTTTAATGTCTGCGGGTAAACTGAACTTGACCGAAATAAAATAGGTTGACTCTACCGGAATACGGTTTCTTTTAGCAGGTTCAAAAGGAGGGAGCGATTTTATCAGACGCATAGCTTCCTTATCGCACTCTTTGCTTATCCCTTTTAAAATCTCAATTTTTATCACCTTACCCTTAGCATCAATTACTGCATTGGCGATAACAGTTCCTTCTGTACTGTCCTTACGGGCCTTTTTAGGGTACTTGAGGTGGTCATCCAGGTAATGTGCAAGGGCTGTTTCGCCTCCTATAAACTTCGGCCCGATGAAATTGTCTTTTGTTGCATTGCTGTCTTCTCCCTGCAATTGAAAGGCAACAGGCAGGTTAAACTGTACACGTACCAGTTTTCCGTTTTGTTTGCCAGGTTGCCACAACGGCATTTTCAGCAGTACACGCTCAACTTCTTCATCACAACCCCAACCCAGTTTTTTCAGCAATTTAATATCACTCAAACTCCCATCGGTATTTACAATAAAAGAAGCTACTACACGACCTTGTATAGAGTTTTCAATAGCCGCTTTGGGGTAGCGGATGTTGGAGGAAATAAATTTCATCATGGCCTCTTGTCCTCCGGGAAACTCAGGCATATTTTCTACCAACAACAACACAGTTGTATCAGCAGTAGGTGCCCCTTGTGCCTGTATTTTAGCAGACACAGTTATACCTAACAGCAACAGAAAAAAATATTTCATAAACTTTTAAATGTATGTTTTTGGAGAATAAAATAACGGAACACAATACTGAAATGGTATAATCCGGATAATGGGGCAGATCTTTTTTTAAGCGGGCGTATTTTTTCTCTCAGTTGTTGCCACTTTTTCAGCTGAAAGAAAAAATCAGCATGAGCGCGGTGCACGGCCCAACTGTGGTCGCGCTCACCTTTTGAAAGAAAATGTATCGAAGCCAACAGGTCAAGCCAGGAGCGTACAAAAATGACCCACCACAGTTTTTGTGCAGGCAGATTTTTGTAAAGCATAATCAGCGAATTGCGAAAGTTGAGGTAGGTTTTGTGCGCATTGATTTTATCCAAAGTTCCTCCACCCACATGGTACACCTGCGATTGGGGAATTGCCCAAATCTCATGTCCCATCAGTTGCAGGCGCCAACACAAATCAATCTCTTCCATGTGTGCAAAAAAGTGTTCGTCAAATCCACCGGCAGCATGAAACAACTCTGCGCGTATAAACAGGCAAGCACCTGTTGACCAAAATACAGGTGCAGCTTCATCATACTGATTCAAATCGGCTTCCAGTGTGTTGAATATTCTTCCCCTGCAAAAAGGAAAGCCGTAAGCATCAAGCATACCTCCGCTGGCACCGGCATATTCAAAACTTCCTTTGTTGTGGTAATCGAGCATTTTGGGTTGAGCAGCGGCAATGGCTTTATTTTTTTCCATGGCTTCAATTACCGGTTCTATCCAGTTGGCAGGTACTTCAATGTCGTTGTTAAGCAACACATAGTAGTCTGCCTGCACGTGTTTAAGCGCGTGGTTGTAGCCCCCGGCATAGCCGTAGTTCGCATCGTTGCGCACAACAGTTACTGTGGGAAAATGCTGTTGCACATATTCAACCGAACCATCATCAGATGCATTATCAGCCAATACAATTTCCAGATTGGGGTAAGAAGAAGCCACTACTGACGGAAGAAAATTTTCCAGCAGGTGCTTACGGTTCCAGTGAATAATTACTACAGCTACTTTTGGATAAGGCATGTTGAACAATTACTGCGAATCTGCGAAAAAAAAGGGGAAGCAGCAAGAGGGAAAGAGAAAGACCACTGATTACACAATCTAAATGTAATCAGTGGTAAATATTATCCGTTCATTGACACCAGAAACTCTTCGTTGCTCTTGGTGTCTTTCATGTATTTCAATACCAGATTCATAGCCTCTTCCGCATTCATATCTGAGATGTGATTGCGCAGTACCCAAATCTTTTGCAGGGTGTTTTTGTCTAACAACAAATCTTCTCTGCGGGTGCTGGATGAAACAATATCAATGGCCGGGAAAATACGTTTGTTAGAAAGCTTACGGTCGAGTTGCAATTCCATGTTACCTGTACCTTTAAACTCTTCAAAAATTACCTCGTCCATTTTTGAGCCCGTATCAATTAAAGCGGTAGCTACAATAGTAAGCGAGCCACCTTTTTCAATTTTACGGGCTGCACCAAAGAATCTTTTCGGCTTGTGTAATGCGTTAGCATCCACACCACCGGAGAGTACTTTACCTGATGCAGGTTGAGCGGTGTTAAACGCACGGGCCATACGGGTGATGGAGTCAAGTAATATAACTACATCATGTCCGCATTCTACCATACGTTTAGCTTTTTCCAAAACAATATTGGCAAGCTTTACGTGTTTATCAGCCGCTTCATCAAAAGTGGAAGCCACTACTTCGGCATTCACACTGCGGGCCATGTCAGTTACCTCTTCCGGACGCTCATCAATCAATAAAATAATCAGATAAACTTCCGGATGATTGGCTGCAATTACATTGGCAATTTCTTTTAACAAAACAGTTTTACCTGTTTTAGGTTGTGCCACAATTAAACCACGCTGCCCTTTTCCTATAGGAGCAAGCAAGTCAATAATGCGGGTAGCATAGGTGCTGTTTTTTCCTCCCAGGTTTAATTTTTCATCCGGGAAAAGCGGAGTAAGGTGTTCGAAAGAAACACGGTCGCGCACCTCAGCAGGTGTACGTCCGTTAATGGACTCTACGCGTGTGAGTGCAAAATATTTTTCGCCTTCTTTAGGCGGGCGTACCGCACATTTAACGGTATCTCCGGTTTTTAGTCCGAAGGTTTTTATTTGCGATGGAGCTACATAAACATCATCAGGAGAAGGCATATAATTGTAGTCACTGCTACGCAAAAAACCGTACCCGTCCTGAATCATTTCCAGCACACCTTCGCTGCTTACTATGCTGTCTAATTCAGCATAAAGGTTTTGCTGTTGTTGATTCTGGTTCCAGTTGCCACGATTTTCGTTATTGCCTCTGTTGTCTCCGTTCCCTCTGTTTTCAACATTTCCGCGATTATCGTTAGTGTTACCACGGTTTTCATTATTGTTCCTGTTGTCTCCGCCATTGTTGGGGTTGTTTCCGTTTCCTCCATTACCCGGGTTGTTGTTTCCCTGATTAGGATTGTTCGGGTTGGGGCGATTATGTTGTTGCGGGTGGTGAGGCTTGCGAAACTGCGGGTTAGGATTCGGGTTTTGCTGTTGATTATTTTCCTGCGGAAGATCTTTTTTATCCTCGTCTTTGGCTACCGGTGTGTTCTCTGCAACGGGTGTTTTTTCCCTTACCGGCCGATGTTCTCTTCGCTGTTCTTCTCTTTTCGGCTCTTCAGCAATCGGTTGTTTCTCTGCCACAACCTGAGGAACAACTTTTTCCTCAGCCGGAGTTTCTTTTTCCTCTGAGGTTTCTTTTTTCTTTACTGTTGTTGCTTTGGGACGGCCTCTGCGCTTGGGAGCGTCTCCTTCGGTAGAAGGGGGCGTGTTTAAATCATTCTCGTTTTCTGCCATGTCAGCACAATATCAAAATGAGTGAATATGTTTGGTTGAATAAAAAATACTTGGGTATGTTGTTTGAATTCTCGCTGCGTAAAATGTTCCGGTAAATGGGGTGAGATTTTATTGCGGGAGGAATTCAGAACAGAATTCGTATGCAATAGTAAACAATAGTTTTTACAATACAAAGGAAAGTTTGCGGCACATGGCCAAACGCTTTATTTAAACACATAAGCACCTGAACACACCAGCACCCTACGTTCAGCTACACCAAAAGTTTTACCGGATTTTCCAGTAACTCTTTCAGGGTTTGCAGGAAGGCTGAGCCTACAGCTCCGTCAACCGAGCGGTGGTCGCAACTTAAAGTTACCTTCATTACGTGAGCAGCCTTAAACTGGCCATTCTCCACAATTACGGTTTCTTTAGCGGCACCTACAGCCAAGATGCAGGAATCGGGCGGGTTAATAATAGCAGTGAACTCGTCAATACCAAACATACCCAGGTTAGAGATAGTAAAAGTATTGCCTTCAAATTCCTGCGGTTGAAGTTTTTTGTTCTTTGCTTTATCAGCCAGCTCTTTCACCTCAGCACTGATGTGCGAAATGGATTTGTTGTCAGCAAATTTCACAACGGGTACAATCAGTCCGTCTTCAATAGCTACCGCTACGCCCACATGTATGTGGTGGTTCATGCGTATTTTATCTCCTAGCCAGCTGCTGTTGGCTTTGGGGTTTCTGCGAAGGGCAGCGGCAACAGCCTTGATGATGATATCATTGACAGAAATTTTAACAGGGCTGAATTCGTTCATGGACTTACGCGCCTCCATTACCTTATCCATTTGAATGGACATGGTGAGGTAGAAATGCGGAGCCGTATTTTTACTGTCGCTCAATCTGCGGGCAATGGTTTTACGCATTTGAGTAAGTGTGATGTCTTCATAACTTTCAGTACCCACTATCGAAGGCAGGCTGATGGTGGTTTTGTTGGCAACAGCTGCAGGAGCAAAATTTTCCACATCACGTTTCACTACACGGCCATTTTCACCACTACCGTGTACCGATGTAAGGTCAATACCCTTATCCTGAGCTAATTTCTTGGCTAATGGTGACGCTTTTAGGCGGGCATCTGAAGTTGAAGGAGTATTTACCGGAGCAGCAGGCGCAGGGCTTGATGAGGCAACCGGGGTACCGTTATTTTGAGGAGCAGTTTCTTTTTTGGCTTCAGCAGCAGGTGGAGCAGCAGATAATAAGGCGGATATATCTTCACCCGGAGTACCCACTACAGCTATAATGGAATCAACAGGAACGGATTGTCCTTTTTCGATACCAATGTGTAACAGGGTGCCTTTCACGTAGTTTTCCAACTCCATGGTAGCCTTATCGGTTTCTACTTCAGCCAGTATATCGCCTGATTTAACGGCATCGCCCACTTTTTTATGCCAGGCAACAATCACACCTTCGGTCATGGTGTCGCTCATTTTGGGCATGCGTATTACTTCTGCCATAATATTTTTTCAATTTTCAAGTGAGCAAAAATAAGCAGTATTTTGATTTTAACTACCTGTTGAAAACATAGCAGCCATTTTTATCCTCGAATTCCTCAATTTCGGAACATTATTATGAATCAGTACGAAACCCTCCTTCGCCATATATACGAAAACGGAACGCTGAAGAGCGACCGCACCGGTACCGGCACCAAAAGCATTTTCGGGGCGCAGTTGCGCTTTAATTTACAGGACTGTTTCCCTATGGTAACTACTAAAAAAGTGCACCTCAAGTCCATTATTTATGAGTTGCTGTGGTTCATTAAAGGTGAAACCAACACTAAATTTCTTACCGATAACGGGGTAAGCATTTGGGATGAGTGGGCCGATAAGGATGGAAATCTGGGCCCGGTTTACGGTTACCAGTGGCGCAGTTGGCCATCGCCAGATGGGAAACACATTGATCAGTTGACGGAAGTGGTGGAGACTATAAAGAAAAATCCAGACAGCCGCAGAATGATTGTGAGTGCATGGAACGTGGCCGATTTGTCAAAAATGGCGCTGATGCCCTGCCATGCTTTTTTCCAGTTTTATGTGGCTGACGGAAAGTTAAGTTGCCAGTTGTACCAACGCAGTGCAGATATGTTTTTGGGAGTGCCCTTTAATATTGCTTCCTACGCTTTACTTACCCTGATGATGGCGCAGGTGTGCGGATTGCAACCCGGAGATTTTGTACATACTTTTGGTGATGCACACATTTATTCCAATCACTTTGAACAAGTGGAATTGCAACTCAGCCGCGAGCCGCGAGCTTATCCCACCATGCGCATTAATCCCGATGTAAAAAGTATTTTCGATTTTCAGTATAGTGATTTTACTTTGGAGAACTACGATCCGCACCCTTCCATTAAAGCACCTGTGGCGGTTTAAGGCCGCTTGCACAATTAAGCCGAAGCCTTATCTTTGAGGCATGAGGCACTTCGGGCTTTTCATTTTTATTGTTTTAGCAGCACTGCAACCGGTAGCTGCGCAATACGATACTTATTCTGTAAATGAGCCACAGGAAATTAATGCAGCTGATTCCGGTAAACTCGAATTACGCTTTAACAGCCTAAGTTACTTTAGAAACCATGAATACTTTAACCAAATATGGGACGGGTACACGCTGTTCGGTAACCAGTTTAATCCGCAGTTGAGTTTTTCACCCAATGCCCGTTTGCGTGTGGAGGGTGGTATTTGGATAGACCAAACATTTGGCAAAGAAAAGCTGCAGCTGCAGCCTACTTTTTCAGTAAAATGGAAAACAGCCAATCATAAAAACACATTTCTGTTTGGTAACATATCCGGTAATATCAACCACGGTTTTGTAGATGCCATTTATAACTACGAACGATTAATTACTCACCGCAATGAGTACGGAGTGCAATGGCTGCACAACAGTAACAACCTATCTCACGATTTATTTATCAATTGGGAAAAATACATTGCACGTGGTGACAGCACACAGGAAGAATTTACTGCAGGTTATTCTGGTAAAATCCACCTGCTTAACAAAGAACGGTGGAACATTGATGTGCCTTTGCAAGGGTACCTTAATCACAACGGGGGGCAAATTAACCTCACCACCAAGAACCTCACCACCTTTGCCAATGCAGCCACAGGCATAAGTGTAAAAAAGAAAAACAGCCCCAATGCATTTGTTAAAGAAACGCGGGCTGAAGTGTATTACGTTACCTACACTGATTTATCACCCAACCCGGGACAGTTGTATAAAAACGGAGATGCCTTAATGGGTAACCTGTTGTTTAAATCAAAGCATCAGGTTGACCTGATGTTAACCTACTGGAGCGGAACAGATTTTTATTCATCTAAAGGAAATCCCTTGTATCAAAACTACTCGGCTATTGGAGAGTCATACTCGCAAAAACAACGCGACTTACTTTTCGTTCGCCTGTTGTGGGACAAGAAACTGTTCGATAACTTTTACGCACACTTTCGCTTAGAGCCTTATTACGATATGGAGGCTTCATTGTTTGAATATTCGTATTCACTTTTTCTTACTTACCGCCAGAATTTTTTGTTGAGGGGTAAGGTGAAGTAGTTTTCAAGTCTCGACTACTGAAATTACCACTTGTCCATTCCAAAACTCTATTTACCTTTGTGCTGTCCAATTAATCTTGGGGGTGCTGTAAAGTGGTAGTTAATATTACCACCAATACGGCTGAGATTACACCCTTTGAACCTGAACAGGATAATACCTGCGAATGGGAAAGAAGCGAAACACTTACGTTCCGTAGGTGTTTTCCATCTGAACAAAAGGGGGTTTAATTCACGCGGCTGTCAGCCCGGGCAGTTGCAATGTTTTAGCCTTTAATGTTTTAGTTTTATGCGTTCTTATGTTATCTTTTTTCTTCTGCTGTTTTTTGCCGGCAGAAATGTTCACGCGCAATTTGTTTTGAGTGGTACAGTTCAACACAGTGCAAACAGCCAACCGCTGACAGATGCGACTGTGGTGCTTTCCTCGCCAGGCAAAACCGCACAAAGCACACTTACGGATGTGCAGGGAAAATTTTCTCTTAGTGTTGCTGAAACAGGAAGGTATGTACTCAACATTACTTATGTGGGATACAAAACCTTGTCAGACACCATTGAGTTGACACAAAGCATGCAAAAAAACTACCGACTGGAATGGGCAGCATTGCTCAGTGACGCAGTGATTGTAAGTGGTATTCGTGCTAAAGACAAGTCAGCAACAACGTTCACCAACCTCAACAGGGAGCAGTTGAATGAACGGAATTTCGGGCAGGATATGCCGGTATTGCTCGTGCTCACCCCCTCAACCGTTGTTAACTCAGATGCAGGAGCAGGCGTGGGTTACACGGGCATCACCATTCGGGGGGTTGACCAAACCCGCATCAACGTTACCATCAACGGTATTCCGTTAAACGATGCTGAATCGCAGGGATTATTTTGGGTAAACACACCCGACTTTGCCTCATCAGTAGAACAGGTGCAGATACAACGTGGTGTGGGTACCAGTACCAATGGTGCAGCCGCATTCGGCAGTAGCATCAACATGCAAACCACGGCCCTGCACCCTAAAGCATATGCTGAATATGCTACCGCAGCGGGCTCTTTCAACACATTTAAAAACACCGTGAGATTTGGTACGGGTTGGTTAAACGGAGGCTGGACCATTGACGGAAGATTATCCAAAATTACTTCCGATGGTTTTATTGACCGGGCTTCTTCTGATTTAAAATCGTATTATCTCTCAGCAGGACGTTATACCGAAAAAAGTATTCTGCGACTGGTTTCATTCAGCGGTGCAGAGAAAACCTATCAGGCGTGGAACGGAATTGCGGAAGATGTGCTTGACACCAACCGCACCTACAATGAGTTCACTTACAAAAACCAAACAGATAACTACCAACAGGATCATTACCAGTTGTTGTACAGCTATCAGCTGAGCAAAAAAACCACCTTGAACACGGCATTGCACTACACTTACGGACGTGGGTATTATGAAGAATACAAGCAGGGCGAAAGTTTTGCAGATTACCATTTACAGGATGTAATAATAGGTACCGACACCATTACGACAACCGATTTGGTTCGCAGGCGCTGGTTGGACAATGATTTTTACGGAGCTACTTTTTCTGTTACACATGAGCCCGATAACAAAAGCACATTTATTGCAGGAGGCGGGGCAAGTTATTATGAAGGGCGACACTTTGGTGAAGTCATTTGGTCGCAGTTTGCTTCCAACAGTTTTATAGGTGATAAGTATTACCGTAACAATGCGTATAAAACGGATGCAAATATCTATGCCAAATACAACCGTGAATTAGGCAAAAAATGGAACGCATTTGCTGATTTGCAATACCGTTATGTTGATTATTCGTTCTTGGGGTATGACCAGAATCTGAATAACGTTCAACAGAATGCACGCTTCAATTTCTTTAATCCGAAGGCCGGGATAGTATATTCAATAAGTGATTCCAGTAATGTATATTTAACACTAGCCGTTTCTAACAAAGAGCCCAACCGCAATGATTTTGTGAACTCAACTCCATCCAGCAGACCGGAGTCTGAACAACTGCAGAACATAGAGCTGGGCTGGAGAAAAAACTGGCAGCGAGCATCATTACAGGTTAATTATTATTTGATGTATTATCGCAATCAGCTTATTCTTTCAGGAAAGATAAATGATGTAGGCGCGTATACCCGTTTGAATGTACCTGAGAGTTATCGTACCGGTATAGAGTTGAGCGCTTCAGTAAACGTGACTAAAAAAATTCAGTGGAGCGGAAACCTGACTTTGAGTGAAAACAAAATTTTGTCCTTTACAGAGTATGTGGATGATTACGATTGGGGAGGGCAGTGGAGTACCAAGTACAGAAATACTTCCCTGGCATTTTCGCCAGCTATGATTGCTGCCTCACAATGGAGATTTTTACCGCTTAAAAATGCGACTATAGACGTAATTAGTAAATACGTTTCAAGGCAGTACATGGACAATACGGAGAACAAGGACAGAAGTCTGGATGCTTTTTTGGTAAATGATTTACGTTTCTCGTACACACTTAAAACAAAAAAATCAGGTTGGTTCAGGCAACTGAATGCAGGTGTATTGATTAACAATGTACTGGGCGAAAAGTATGAACCCAATGGGTACACTTACAGTGGCATAAGCGGAGGTGTAAGGAGTGATTACAATTATTATTACCCGCAGGCAGGCCGAAATTTCCTGATGCAACTCACGTTTGCTTTTTAACTACAAGGCTGCAGCTATAGTAACCACACTTACGCTGCAGCCTGTTTTATCCAACAATAATTGCGCACAGGATTCCAGTGTGGAGCCGGTGGTTACCACATCATCCACCAGCAACACATGTTTGTTACGTAATTGCTCAGGCTGTTCTACAGTAAATACTTCCTGCATATTTATAAATCGGGCAAAGCGCGATTTACGCGTTTGAGAAGAGGTGGCTGTAACCCGAAGTAAATTGGAGTGAGCAATTTCTTTATTTAATCCGTTACCCAAACCTTTTGCAAACAGTAAACTCTGGTTATATCCGCGTTGCCTTTCTCTGCTGATGTGAAGAGGAACAGGAATAATTACATCAACCGATTGAAACAATTCTGATTGATTAAGCTGTTGTGCATACAACTCACCCATGTATGTACCCAGCTCAGTAGCGTTTTGATATTTGATGGCGTGTAAAATATGTTGTGTTCGTCCTCCCTTTCTGAACTGCAGAAATGCAGCGGCACCTTGCAGGTTTACGCGACCCCAGAATAATTTATAAACCGGATTATCACTCCAAAGGTGGTAATTGGTATGCGGAAGATGGTAATGACATACAGTACACAAAAGCGATTCAGCCTGTAGCAGAGGTGTTTTGCAACCGGCACATATGCGGGGATAAAACAGGTCAAGTAATGAGTTAATCATAGTAAGCAGATACTCAAAAATAATAGAGTGCATTTTACTATGCAAATAATTCTGACTTAATTAATGCTTCGTCCAACTCTGAAATCAATAAAGTTGGCTACGTGGCCATGTGCTTTCAGATTAAAACCGGTAAACCAACGGGAGTTAATTTTATACAAGAGGCTATAACGTTGGTACAATAATGTATTGTAGCCGGAGGGGTTGTATACATACCACCCCATATGCTGACTAAACAGAAACCTCCCCATCAGAAATTCATGACCTAAAAGTATACCTGCCCGATGAAAGTGGTTGGGGTTGCTACCACTTCTGCGAAGTCTTTCCTGTAGGGCATAATCAAAGGTCCACTCAGCACCTGCACGCAGGCTGTTCAGCAAACCAATTTGTTTACCGGCTGAAAGTTGCAACCCACCTATAAAATACCGGTTTTTTTCACCCGGCAAAATACTTTTAGAAGAGCCATACACTTCTCCTCTGAAATTGAGCTTGTCACTGCTTTCATTGTTTCGAACGGGCCAGGTAGGCAAAGAAGGTTTTTCAAGATAATAATGGAAACCACCTGCAACTGTCGGGTAGTTGAGCCCTTTGTTAGGTTCCTTAACTCCTCCGTTAGAAATGTGGTTGTATTGAGCACTCATATTGAACCAGAGCCTGTCGCTTGTGCGTATATGAAAACCTGTTCCCAGGGCCAGGTATCCTCCAACTGGCATACTGTATGATTGATTAGCAGGGTTACTCAGCGCATCATACGGATGGGTAAGGTAAGAAAGTCCTAATGCACCCTTTACTGTGAAATGAATGCTCCGGTTAATTTTAAAAACAGGCTCCAGGTAAGGAGCAGCAGTTACTGATTTTCCTACAATACTATTATCGTAATCAAAGTAAGAAAAAATAAGCCCCACATGCGGAAAACAATGGCACTGATCCCATGTTTTTTGGGAAATAAGTCGTTTGCTTAGGTTAACTTCTATGCCCGAAGGATAAGAATTGGCCAGATTACTTACGTCCCGTGAATGAGCGAAAATAAATCCGTAGTGGGCCTTTATCCCTGCATGAGAAAGCGATGAACCCTTGTTGGAAGAGGAGTCTTCCTGTGCTTTGGCCCAATTAAATATGCCCGATAGAAGGCTTATTAAACACACAAAATGAAGTTTCATGCTTTATCCTAAAACAAAAACGTTAGCTTACAGTTTATAAGTAGCACAATTTAGTAAAACGGCACTTATTTTATATGAATACTCCTTTATGGCTTCGCAGATTTTTCCTTGCAGCAGGTATATACAATATACTGCTGGGGGGAGGAATGTTGTTTAGTCCGCAGATTTTTTTAAATTTTTTCAGTCACTCCATAGATGAACACACGTTTATATTTCAATTGTTAGGCGGAGTGGTGGCATTGTTTGGTGCGGGATATGTTATTGCCTCTTCCAACCCTTATAAACACTGGCCCCTGGTGCTACTTGGTTTACTGAGTAAGTTGTTGGTGCCATTGGTTTTTCTTTTTGACAAAGTGAGCCTGATAGAATTCAGCAATGCAGGTTACATAATGATTTTTGATGATATCGTCTGGATCATTCCTTTCATTATCTCGCTGTATGAAACCTACCGTCTGGCAACGCTAAACGAAGAATGGACCTTACAAGCCGATGAGGAAGTTTTGGAGAACATGTATACCCAAACAGGGGAAAGTATAGCGGTTTTATCCTTTCGTTCACCTGTACTTTTAGTTTTTCTTCGACATGTCGGATGCCCCTTCTGTCGCGAAACACTCAGCATAATCAAGGAAAGCAAACAGCGTATAGAACAACGAGGCACCCGTATAGTACTTGTGAGCATGAATGAGCCCAAAGCAATTGATGCCCTTTTGGAATCGAATAACCTTGTGGATTTGGAATACGTTAGTGATACTGACCGCATGTGGTACAAACTTTTCGGTCTGCAAAAAGGCAGTTTGAACCAGATTGCGGGTATAAGCTTGTGGTGGAAATTCTTTTCAGCTGTAGTATTAAAGCGGCACGGCATCGGGTGGACAGAAGGAGACGCCTTTCAGTTGCCGGGTGCTTTTCTGGTGCACAAAGGCAGGGTAATAAAACAACACATCAGCAACAACGCAGCAGATCATCCTGATTTCACAGGACTTTCAAGAGCATAGTTTTTTCGCCAAACGCTTGTTTATTTCAAAAATCTTCCTAATTTTACTTTATGTAAAACTTGGAGGTCACTATGAAAAGAACATTACTTCTAACCTGCCTTTTAATTCTTTCTACCTTTGCTGTTAGAGCTTCGCACATCGCGGGTAGCGACATGGAGTTTCAGTGTTTAGGCAAAGACACGTTCAAAGTCGTTTATCGCATATATAGAGATTGCCGGGGAGTTCCTTTAGGTAATTTTCTTCCAATTACGCTTAATACTGTGGGATGTACTCCAAATAGAATGGCAACAACAAATCTGGTGAAAGACTCTGTCGTTAAGTTAAGGTACTTGTGTGATGACAAAACAACAATTTGTGAAGGAGGTAGTTTCCAATTCGGTATCGAAGAACATATTTTCTCCGGTATTATAATTCTTTCACAGCTTTTTCCCGGAGGTTTAGACTCCAATTGTTGTCGGGTAAAAGCAACCTGGACCGACTGTTGTCGCAATGGTGCTATTAATAATATAGTCAACCCGGGTACCACAGGTTTTATGATTGATGGAGAAATTAATAGATGTATAAAACCCTGCAACAGTTCTCCTACTTTTACCAATAAACCTGTCGCAGTAATCTGCACAGGTGTCCCATTTTGCATGAACATGGGTGTGGTAGATAACATTGACAGAGACTCCATTTCATATGAACCTACCACACCATTAAATTCAAATGGCCAACCGGTTCAATTTATCCCACCCTATTCTGCCAACATGCCGACTCAAGTTTTGGGAGGCAATGCTAGTCTGCCTTATCCTGCAGGGTTTCATGTAGACTCTGTAACAGGAAATATTTGTTTTACTCCTACAGCCACACTGATGACATTTGTTTTGGCTGTAAAAGTTATTGAGTGGAGGAAAATAGACGGGGTATATGTGAAAATCGGAGAAACCAGACGTGATATGCAGATGTTTGCATATCAGTGCCCGGCAAATGCATCGCCAAAAATCGAAGTGAACGGAAGTACCACAGGACCTTGGTCGTTCCAAGCGTGTGTAGGTGAAGCTTTATGCCTAAGCATTCGAGCTTTGGATACTGACACAGGACCAGCAAAGTATGACTCTACCCGTTTGAGTTGGAACCGAGGCATTCCAACGGCATCATTTACTAATTCAAATACACCTAACTTTCAAATTCGTTGGGATGAGGCACAATTCTGCTGGACTCCGGGTGATCAGCATGTAAGTTCACTACCCTATTATTTTATTTTAAAAGCAGAAGATGATAATTGCGAAGTGCCGGCAACAACTCAGCGACCAATATCTATTTTCGTTCGCCCACGCCCATTAGGTAACAGAACCTACCAGAAAATATCTTGTAGTAAATATTCGCTGAATGTTCAACTAACAAATACGCAAAATGTAGACAGTACTAAGGTTACTTATGAGTGGCGAGTCGCTAATGCAGGTAACGGGACATTTAGCTTGTTAACCTCAACAATGTACACCACCAAATATGCTGAGCACACTTTTACTAACGGAGGCTACTTTGTTATACGTGCACGTTTGGTAGCACCTCCCTGCACTACCTTTTATTTCGATACAGTTTATGTGGATACCCCAGTAAAAGCCATCGCACAGCCCGATACTTTTGTGTGTGCCGGAAAATCTGTACAATTATCAGCGTATGCTACAAACGGTGATTCACCCTACAAATATAAATGGACACCGGCCGGAGGTAATGACTCCTCGCTTCAATATTCTTTTTTACCCACAGGTAATACCGTATGTGTGTTTGAAGTGACGGATTCAATAGGGTGTAAAGCTTATGATACCGTTAATGTGGAAATGAAAGCCTTGCCAAATGTTAATCTGGGGCCCGACAGACGAATCTGTTTTAAAGACAGTATTTTATTTGATGGGGGAGATAACAATGGTGCTGGCCTCATTCGTTTTACGTGGAGTTCACCAAGGGGAACGGCTAACGAACGAATGATTTACGCGCCTGATTCAGGGCAATACGCTGTTGAGGTAACCGATAGTTTTAACTGTGTAAATGCCGATACAGCTTTATTATTTATCAATAGGGAAGTAAAAGCACAAGCAGGTCCCGATGATACCTTATGTATTTATGATACGGATACACTCAGAGGTTCAGGTGGTGAAACATACGAGTGGCACGAGGTAAGTAATCCTTCAGTAATTCTTTCTAATCAAGCCCTACTGCCATTAAACCTTTTGCAGGTTGGAGTTAAGGCATATGTACTTAAAGTGGGTGTTACTTACAACGGAGTTACCTGTTATGATTACGATACAGTTTTTATTACCACTCGGCCACTACCGGTTATTACATTCTCCAACAGAAATGTCAAATTCTGTCTTACTGATTCATGGTTAAACCCGGGAACAAAAACAGGAGTTCAACCGGTTTCAAATACAGCAACAGGAGATTACGGGTACTGGACCATTAGTGATGCGACAAAACAAAACTGTTTCGAAAAAGACAGCACCAAACAGGAATTTGGCTGGGTGAAGCTAAATTGTTTAGGTGTTAACCAAGCACCCAATCCTCCATCATGGAAATTGGTATATGTATTCCGCGACCGTTTTGGTTGCATCAATAGCGATTCTGTTGATGTGGTAATATTGCCTTTGCCAATAGTGTGGGCAGGTATTGATCGGGTGGAATGTGGTAACAAAGACTCTATTGCTATTATTCCGTACCCTAATTTTGGTGTAGGAAGCGAGTGGTTGTCACCACCTTCACCTAACACTAATGTTCCTAACCCGGTTTTAGAGTACCTGCCATTAACTCGTAAGCACACGTATTATCCAAGCAGAGCGCAGCAGAACCATTACGATACCCTCGTGTATAAAGGAACCGATAATAATGGTTGTGAAAACACAGATACAGCCATAATCTACATTAAGCCTGTACCTGAAGTTGACGCGGGTAAGTTATCTGCGGTTTGTCATTTTGATAATCCGGTTAACTTGAATACCGTAGCAGGAGCAACACCATCGGGTGGGATGTGGAATGCTGAAATTCTTTCGCCTCCGGTTACAGGATTGGATACCAATGGAATTTTTGACCCATCAAAGGCAACACGATTAGGAAAAGGCTTGCCCAATATTCTGAAGTATACTTTCACCAACACATACAACTGCACTGCTGCTGATACCGTTCATCTGGTAGTTTACCCGCTTCCTGCAACCCGATTGACTGCTCCTGACTCAGCTGTTTGTGAAAACCATGCTCCCGTTGCATTTAACGGTACCCCTAAAGGAGTGGGAGGAGTGTATTACCTTAATGATAAAAATTTAGGGCCGGCACAGCCATTTTTTGAGTTTGACCCCAACAAACAGAACAATCCGAATGTGTTGGAAGGAATAAATTGGGTGAAGTATTATTATACCGATGTGAACGGTTGTAAAAAAGCGGATTCACTCAGAATACGTGTTCAGTTGATGCCTGATGTAACATTGATTTCGCCACCCGGAGCATTGTGTGAAGGAGATACATTCACTCTTCGAGGAACCATGAGTAAAACAAATTCATTCAGATGGTCAACATCAGGAGATGGTAAATTCACCGGACAGTTTTCTAATATTACGGATTCAACTTCAACAGACAGTGTTGTCAATTACACACCCGGAGCAAATGATATTTTCAATCAAGGCTGCTTCGTGAGATTGATATCAACCGACAATGGTATATGCCCCGCTGATGTAGAACAAAAGCCGATAAAAATTGAGGTTAAGCCTTCAGGAGACTTTACTGCTATTCAGGAAGGGTGCGAGCCTTTTACTACTTTCTTTGACGGGGCGTTCACCGGCTATCAATACATTCGGTGGAATTTCGGAGACCTAACTTCACCTTTGGTGGGGGATGAAGATCCTGTTCATACCTACGTGAAGAAGGGCTTGTATGACGTATCGGTTTATCTTCGTTCTCCTGCCGGATGTGAACAAACCATCACTAAACCACAGTTTATAAAAGTGAACCCAACACCGGTAGCCTATTTTGAACCCGATAAAAAGAAATCGACTATTGCACTGCCTCGTTTCACGTTCTTTAACAAGAGTACGAATTATACAGAGAAAGACAGTGTAACCCTGATGTGGAATTTTGGAGACCCCAAGTCGGATGTAGATACTTCAGGTACAAACAATCCAACCTACACCTATGAGCCGTCTATTGGTAAATACATAGTTACATTGAACGTAACTACAAATAAAGGTTGCACTTCTGATTACTCAGATACCTTGCTTTTGGAACCTGATATTACTGTATTTGCTCCCAATGCTTTCAGGCCACAAAGTGCTCAGGACCGTAACCAGAAGTTTTACATTGTGGTTGACGGAGCAATGACCTATCACTTGGATATATTTAACCGTTGGGGAGAATTGGTGTTCAGCTCTGATGATCCGGAAGAAGGCTGGGACGGCCGTTATCAGAATATCAACAGCCAGCAAGATGTTTACGTGTGGCAGGTGAATGTAACCAGCTACAGCGGAAGGCCGTATAAATATTCCGGAACAGTTACCCTGATCAGATAAAATAATGTACGTGTAATAAGTGAATAAGACGAGGTAATTTATCTCGTCTTATTTTTTTATACTTGAAGCATGAAATCAGCTAATCGGGTAAAACCAATTTTTCTATTATCACTTTTTCTCAGTGTATTTGCGGCACCCATTTATGCGCAGCAGCATAATGATTCACTTGTGGTGAAGCAACTGTTTAATGAAGCACTAAATAAAGGTAAAGCATACGAAAACCTCAGGTATTTATGTAAAAATATCGGGCACCGCTTGAGTGGTAGCGCAAATGCACAAGCTGCTGTTGAATACACCAAACGATTAATGACAGAGTATGGGTTTGATAAAGTATACCTGCAACCTGTTTCAGTTCCTAAGTGGGTAAGAGGTGAAAAAGAACAAGCCAAAGCGATACTTTCAAACGGGAAAAGTGTACCCTTGAGAATACTTGCCTTAGGCAATTCAAAGGGCACCGGACCAGAGGGAGTCAAAGCACAGGTTGTAGAAGTAAAAACACTTAAGCAGTTGGATTCGTTGGGTGAAAAAGAGATTAAGGGCAAGATTGTATTTTTTAACCGACCAATGAATCCTTCTTTCATTACTACTTTTGAGGCGTATGGAGATGCAGTTGACCAACGCTCTATAGGGGCGAGTATGGCGGCAAAGTACGGTGCTGTTGCGGTAATCGTAAGGTCCATGACTCTTGCTCATGATACTTTTCCGCACACGGGGGCATTGCGGTACATTGATTCCCTGCCTCAAATTCCTGCAGTTGCTATCAGCACAAATGATGCGGATGTTCTAAGCATTTTTGTTAAAAAGGATAAAGGAGTGGAGGTGTATTACAAAACACTTTGCGAAATGCAGGGCGAGGTAATGTCATACAACGTGGTGGGAGAAATAAAGGGAAGCAAATACCCCGAAGAAGTCATAGCAGTTGGCGGTCACCTCGACTCTTGGGATGTGGGAGAAGGGGCACATGATGACGGAGCCGGCTGTATACAATCAATTGAAGCATTGCGCCTATTCAGGTCGCTGGGTATAAAACCTGCGCGCACTATAAGGTGTGTTATGTTTATGAACGAGGAAAATGGTTTAAGGGGTGGTAAGGCATACGATGAGCAAACCAAGGGAGAAAAGCATATTGCGGCAATTGAATCAGACCGAGGAGGGTTCACACCCAGAGGATTTTCAATTGATACGGATAATGCAGCGCACGTTCAAAAGATTAAAAGCTGGAAACAAACACTGAGTGCTTTTGGTTTAGATAAAATAGAAGCAGGAGGGGGAGGAGCCGATATAAGTTTTCTGAAGCAACGCGGGTGCACATTAATTGGTTTTGTTCCTGACTCGCAACGGTATTTTGATTTTCATCATGCGTCAACAGATGTATTTGAAGCAGTAAACAAAAGAGAACTGGAGATGGGCGCTGCCTCAATGGCTGCGCTTATCTGGTTACTTAGCGAGAACGGGCTCTAATTTTGATTGCAGCGTATTCATATTTAAAGGCTTCGATAACATAGCCTCAATGTTCTTAATGTTGGCAGCATTTAGTTTATCTTCCAAATCAATGGAAGAGGAGAGTATAAATATTTTACTTTTCTCCACAAAAGCAGGGTTTTGAAGCGTAAGTTTTTCAGCCAGTTCAAACCCGTTCATGTCAGGAATTTGCAAATCAATCAGGAATATTACATCAGTTAGTTTTTCCTTGTTTGTTTTGATGAACTCAAGCGTAGGTTGTGATTCTGTAAACGTGTAAACATCTTTGCACAGTTCCGACAGTTCAATGAAACGCTTGTTAATCAAAAGATCTATATCACTGTCATCTACAAGAACGAAGGTGTATTTTTGTGTTCCCATGTATTGTGTTAATCTAATGCAGGAATTAATATTTTAAAGGTTGTCCCCATGGTTTGATTTGATTCAACATCTATACTGCCTTTCAGTTTAGTTACGGCTTCTTTTACAATATATAAACCAATTCCTGAGCCGCTGTTGGGGTTATTTCCTCTGAAAAACATTTTAAATATATTGTCTTTTTCTCCATCCTTCAGGCCGATACCGTTATCTGATATAACGATGCTACATTCTTTTGAAGTGCAGGTAATATTTACATCAATAGTACTTTTCACTTTGTCCTTATCGTGGTACTTTACAGCATTGGATATAATATTACTGAGAATAATGCGGAGTTTGATGGGGTCTGATTTAAAGTTCGATACCTGATTGATATGAATATTGAAATCAATTTTGCTGAAACCCGGCATAAAGTTGAGTGATTCAGTAATATCTCCTATGAGTTTATTAAAGTCAATAGCACCAATATGAAAATCACTACGGGAGTTTTTATAATAATCAATAATACTCAGAATAAACTTGTCAAGTTTGTGAACTGACTGCTCAATGAGTTTAAGGTACTGGTTGCTGTTTCCTGTTTCTAATTCTGATAACTGCACAATTCCGAGTATGGACATAAGCGGTGCGCGTAAATCATGCGAAGCACTGTAAACAAATTTATCCAGCTCATCGTATGCTTTTTGTAGCTCAGTATTTCTTTCCCTTAATTCTTTCCGGGTTTTGTAAATATCATAAGCATTTTCAATGGCAGTTCTTACATAACCATTATCCCAGGGTTTATCAATAAAGCGGAATACTTCTCCTTTGTTGATGGAGTCAATAGCGGCATTTATATCACTGTACCCGGTGATAAGTATTCTTAGCGGCTCTGAGTACTGGTGACGTATTTTCTCAAAAAACTGCACACCCGTCATTACCGGCATACGTTGATCTGCCAGAACTATATGAATTTCATGTTTTGCAAGAATTTCTTCAGCTTCTGCAACAGAGGTTGTGGTGTAGATATTATACTCTTTGCGGTATTCCGCCTTAAAGCCGTTAAGGTTTGCCTCCTCATCGTCAATATAAAGAAGATTGATATGCGGTTTTGGCATGGTGAAAGGTAATATTATTTGAGCAATTTAGGAAGTTTTATAACAAATTCAGCACCTTCGCCCGGAGAAGAGTTTACCTGTATGCTTCCCTTGTGCATTTCAATAATCTTGTACACAATAGATAAGCCCAGCCCGGTACCTTCTCCCACTTCTTTGGTAGTAAAGAAGGGGTCAAACATGTTGGACTTTACCTCATCGGTCATGCCCATGCCGGTATCAGCAATTTTCACTACCACCATATCGTTCTCGAAAGAAGTGCTTACCGTTATTTTTCCATGCCCGTCTTTAAAATTTCGTATGGCATATATACTGTTATTGAGCAGGTTCATAAAAACCTGGTTGAGCTTGCCCGGATAACATTCTATATCAGGAAGACTACCCAATACTTTTTCAATTTTTACTTTATCTCCCAGCTGGTTGTTAAGCAATATGAGTGTGGAAAGAATGCCTTCATTAATGTTGGCGTGTTTTATCTCCGCTTCATCAAGTCGGGAGAAGTTCTTGAGGCCCTTTACAATTTCCACAGTTCTGGATGCGCCCTCTTCCATTCCTTTGAGCAGCATTTCAATTTCTTTGCGTATATAATCGTAATCAATTTCTTCTTTGAACTGCTTAATGTTGGTCATTAGAGATTTGATTTCATCTGCGGTGAAATTCTCTTGAAGCAGATCATATTTTTCCAGAATGGCAATGAGGTCGTCCACATCCCTTCTTAACGGACGGATGTTGGAGCTCACAAAGTTGATGGGATTATTTATTTCATGTGCAATACCCGCTGTAAGTTGTCCAAGCGAGGCCATTTTTTCTGCATCTACCAGTTGTGTTTGTGCGTCTTTTAATTGCGTAAGTGCGTTGCTTAAATCAGTGTTCGTTTCCTGAAGTTCAAGGGTTCTTTCCTCTACTTTTTGTTCCAGAATAATGTTTTGTTCGCGCACTATACGCTCATTTTCCCTTAGCGCCATCAAGGCCTCTTCTTGCGATTTTTCTTTTTCTATCTTCAGAATATTGATTCTGTCAGCAAGTGCAATGGAGAGCAAAATGGCCTCAATAGCAGAGCCAAACTGGATGGACGATGAGGTGATGTTATTAAAAGGCAATACACCCACATCCTTTAACACAAAAACAACAATACTCAGCAGAAAAGCCGACCAGGCAATAATGAAGAAAAGTGCCGGACGAGAATTAAATTTGATTCTCACATATATGGCAGCAAAGAGCATGGCAAATGTTAGTCCCAGAGCAAAAAGGTTGAGCAGGTTATAGGCAATGTGTTTTTGTTCGCCCAGCCCCACAAAAAGCGGAATAAAATAGAGCACGCAAAACGTAAGTAACAGCTTATTGATTTTTGGCGTGAGGTTTTTTATATCCAGAAATTCGCGAAGAAATCCGATAGAGGTGAATGCCGTGAGACAAGAGAAAAGGAACATGCTGTACTTTTCAAAAGCAGGCCACTCAGGCCACAGGTATTTGAAGCCGTACCCTTTTATACTTATTTGTGTCAATGCAACGGAAAGAATGTACACGATATAAAAGAAATAGATGCGATCTCGTACACTAAAAAGGAGAAAGAGGTTATAAAGAAAAATCACCAACATTATGCCGGCATATAATCCAAAACCCATGTCATCAACCAATCCGGCTTTATAACCTGCCTTGGCAGACCCGAAATAGACGGGTACCTGCATTTCACTATAGGAGTTGAGCAGTAAATAGCACTCAAACACAGTTGGGGTGTCAGTCACGGGCAAATCAAAGACATAGTTCGGGTTATCGTACGTTCTTTGGCTGTAGAAATTATTTTTGCTGATAGTAGTTGCGGAAAACGGATTGCCTGCTGAACGAGTATAGAATGTAATATTTTCCAGCATGGGGTTGGCAACATTTATCACCATTCTGTTTTGCGCGCTGTTGCTGGCCATAAACTTCACCCACAGGTTAAAAGTTGAAACCTGCTCATGTGGTATTTCCGTTTTAATTTCTTTAAAACTTTGCCCGTTCTTACTTACTGCTTCAATGTCGAGCAGGTTTGTTGTATCCTGAAATACCAGCAAATGATTTTTGTTCAATAGAATAAACGGATCATTGGCAGCAACAGAGACAATATCGGTTTGAGAAAAAACAAAAAATGAAGTAAGACTGAATACTAATGCAAAGTAGAGTTTAAGTGTTTTCATACAGTTTTATTTTGCAGCGGCTCTTTTTAAAGTGAGATCAATATTTACACAGGCCTTTCCCTTTGGTCCTTCAGCAAATATCTGTTGTATCGGTTTATTCAGCAAATTCACCACCTCTTGCCGCTGTTCTTCCGCTGCAGTGCTTAATAAAGGCACATCATTTATAACCAGCGAGGTGGCCACCAGGTCAAGTTTCGGGTAATAGAATGTACCCTCTTTACCTATAGAAGTTTCAATCACAAATCCATAGGTTTTGGCCATAGCCACAGTGTAGGGCGCACATAAAACAAACAGGGAGCCCATGTCAAGCATTCGTGCCAAAGTTACTCCCATGCGGGTAAGTAAAATGCTCAAGCCATGGCCGGCTATGTCTTTGGAGTTCCATAGTCCGCATAATTCTCCGGTTTTATTTTTGGCATATTCTGCCACCAGCGGGTATATCTTGGTATCTACTATTCCTATGGCTTCTTCAATAGGTAAGGGTTGGGTGTCATTGGCAATATGTACTCTCTCCCCACCATAAGTATGTTTTCCATCTTCAGATTCTACTATGATAACAAAAACTCCCGGATTATAAAACCAGTCGTTTTTTGCTGAGGTAACTTTGGTTACGCCATAGTCACGTAAAACATTCGCATGTCCTTCCGCAAAACGCCTGCACGATTCAACATCATCAGGTGCTCTGAATACTCTTACGCGTATGTTTTTTTCCCTTTTCTGATCTTTCAATGGCGATTTTGTTTGATGGCTAGGTCAATATCAAAATATAATCTGCCAGACAGTGTTGCTTGTTTTAAAAGTATTTGCCTGCACGCTTCAGTAGTTATTGCTCCTCCGAGGAATACTGCTGAAGAAAGCTGAGGCCAGGAAACAATAGTTTTACCGTATTCCTTCATGGAGAATTTTAATCTTTCCGAGATATTCTCCGCACTGATTATTTTCATCACTATCGGAAGTTTTTCCTGTGGTGTGAGGTTGCTCAACTCCTGATAAGAAATATCTCCGACCAAACCATGCAGAACGGGTAATGTATTGTCCAGATCAAATCGTTCAATGTCCAGCATTCCGCGGTCATTGGTATCCATTACTACCGGTATTCCATGTTCACGTGCTTTGAGTCTGCACAACAATTTAATATCGAGGCTATCACATTCATCTACCAATATATCCAATTTTCCCCCGTCACACAAAAACGATTCTATATTGTCTTCGGTAACCCCGTTTTTAAATATTTTGAGTTGAATAAAGGGGTCCAGCTCTGATATTCTTCTTTGTGCAATAACCCATTTGGGCAGGCCTATTTCATGTATACCGGCCTCCAGTCTGTTCATGTTGCTCAGGTCGAGCGAATCAAAATCAGCAATTCTGATTTCACTGCACACACGTTCCATGGCCAAACAAACGGCAATGGTCATTCCTACCGATAAGCCAATTACACCTATCTTTTTTGATTGCAATTCGACTTGTTCTTCCCGGGTGATTTTATACAGATTTCTGCTGGTTCGCAGCTCCATATATTCTTCCTCATCAAGCAAATGAACCAGTTTCTTGCTCCAGGGGTAATATACCCATACCCCATATTCCTGTAGTGAGGTACCTTTAAGAAGGTCTGAAAGAAAATGTTCTTTATTTAATTGAACAGGAGGAATGTGTGGATTACGAATTCGTTGCAACTCAAAAAGCTGTTCTTCTATAGTGTCATATACTTCGCAATCCGTTACAGATTGAAAGAGTTCTGACAAGCGAGCCTTGTCCTGTTCCTTGCTCAAACGGAAAAATTGAGGGGTATCCTCAGTAGAAAATACACTATCCTTTGCCGCACCTCTTTTCAGACAGACGGTAATATCGTCCGACATTTTCATTCGCTTAATTTTTCAGCAAATTAGAAATTATTCGATGAATTATTGTATGAAGGCCATGAATATTTGAAATTTTAGTAAAAAATTGTTTTAAGACCTTTAATTTTGTGTATGGAGTTGGACGAAAAAACGAAAGTTAACATACTGTATGTGGACGATGAAGAAAACAATCTTCAGTCGTTTAAAGCAGCATTCAGAAGGGATTATAATGTTTTTCTGGCTTCGTCAGGCTTTCAGGGGCAGGATGTTTTGAAGCAACACACCATTCACATTATTGTAACCGATCAACGCATGCCGGGGATGACCGGTGTAGAATTTTTGGAGTCTATTTTAGATGAATACCCTGATGCTATGCGCATTTTGTTAACGGGTTACAGTGATATTGATGCCGTGGTGGATGCAGTAAATAAGGGCAAGATTTATCATTACCATCAAAAACCGTGGGATGAAAATCTTTTGAGAACAGTTTTCAAAAACGCCTATGCGCATTACCGTTTAGTTGAGGACAATAAAGAGCTTACTCAAAAACTTATTGTGGTCAACAATCAATTGGAGTTTATGCTGCGTCAAAAATTGCTGGATTAATTAATCCTTTTGATTTACCCATTCGGCTATGTTGTTTATAACGTAGTTCGGAACGTTAGCTCTTATTTCATAGTCCTTGGGTGAGCTTTTCTCAGGGCTTTCTGTGAATACATGATTCAGATTCGGGTATAAAATAAGTTGCACGTTTCGCCAGATTTTTTTCAATTTGTTTTCCCAAATGTTAAAATCTTTTATTGTTACCTGATAGTCGCGGGCACCTTGCAGCAGCAGAATTTTTTTATTGAGTTTGCCTGCTGTAGCTACCTGATTGTAGTGCATTAAATCTACCCAGTAAGCTGTGGGTAAGCCCAGTGGCAACTCATCCGGTGATGCCAAAGCCAGCCGAACACTGTCTTTGAGTATGGCTGTACTTGCTTTGTATTTATTCAACGTTTCTTCCTCCTCAGTGCTTAAGGTGTCATTCAGCATAAAAATATACTGGAGTTGTTCTTCCACCAAAACTTCCAGCGGGCGGGCATTGGCTGCCATCATAATAATACCCTTCACTTTTTTATTGTTTGTGGCTATACGCGGGGCACACATACCGCCCAAGCTGTGGCCAAGTACATAAATTTCTTTTTTGTTAATACCTTTTTGAATGCTCATCAACTCAACTGCTTCTTTAGCATCATTTATTACTTCTTCATCAAGGTTGAGCAGTTCAATATCATCTACACTTTTACCACCGTATACTTTGGTGCGTTTATCGTATCGGAAAGTGGCTATTCCCTTTGCGGCTAAACCTAAGGCCAGGTCTTTAAAAAGTTTGGTATTACCCAGTGTTTCATCTTTATCATTGGGGCCCGAGCCATGAACCATAATGACAACGGGAACTTCTTTTGCCGCTACCGGAAGGGTTAGAATACCCGGCATTTTATATTTACCGTTGACTAAGGTGAGTTTGATTTCCGAATAATTTTTTACGTCAGGAGCATAAGAGGGCCATATATAATCAGCCTTGGGTCTGGATGGAATAATCCGAATCATGTTCACATACCCGCTGCTGTCATACGTTAACATCAGCTCGTATGCAGCTTTTCTATACCTGCACAGTTGAAAATAGGTGATGTTATCCTGAAACAATTCAACTTCTGGTGAACCAATCGAATCAAGTTCGCCACTTTCGCGTTCTATATTGCTCCATATAAGTCCTAAACGCTTAGCACTTAATGCGTCTTTCGTTTCCTCATTAAAGGCGGAGTAAACAGAGTCGAACTGATGCAGCAGAAGGTACTGCAGGATACGGGCACTCTTCATTTCCTGTTGCGCAAAACCAGCACGAGTGAGCAACAAAATGAAAATTACAGTTATGCTTAAACGGATTTTTCTTTTTTGTGTTAATGGTTTCATATCTTCGCGAAGTTAGTCATGAAAAAGAACCTTTACCTTACCTTCTTCCTGTTAATTTCGGGGTTGTGCAGTTTTGCTCAGGATTCGCTTATTGAGTGGGATCCGGCCGGTACGCGATTCAGCATGCAGTTGTTACCGTATTACATTGAAACCAACGGAGCCAATCAGGTGAATTTTGGTATGGGTGCTAAAGCAGATTATTATTTTCCCAAAGTATTGTCGTTACATGCAGGATTTAAGCAGGCCCTTTACGATTTGAATAACTACAATGCCAACGTTAAAGGATTTAAGACCTCTGAAAATACCACCAACCTTTTTCAGCAGTTTGATTTTGGTGCGGGATTGTATTTTAATATTGACGGGAATACAAATGCCAGAGTTTATGCCTGGCCCGGTACGGCTTACGTTGATCCGGTTGAAAAGGACACCCTGTACGACTATACCAAAGAAAAGTTACCCTGCAGAACCATGATAGGTTTGCGCGGAGGTTTTTACCAATGGAGACAATCTGTAGATGCAATCAGCGCATCAAAGGGCACATTGGTTGCTAAGGACGGTTACGAGTTTAATGACTCTATGGATCTTTACACTAACATCACTTCAAGCGGTTACTATGCCGGCATTTCCCTTTCCAAATTGGTAGATGTTTTTTATTATTCAGCTGAAGGCGAGCAAAAGAATGTATCTTTTATACGTAATCTGTACCTCGATATACTCTATGCACCCACTATCACCATTGATAACATTGTATTGAACGGTGTGTCGCATGATATTACCGGAGTTGGTGGTTTGAGCAAGAAAAATATGGGTGGCAGAATTGTATACGAAAAAACAGGCACCCGCGATTTTCCCAAGCTGAATTTCTCTTACCGCGTAGAAGCGGGTATCCGTCCGGGGCTGGCTGATAAAGGTTTTTACATTATGCAAACCATAGGATTGGGTTTTGCCCGTTAATATTTTCCTTACCTTTGTGCACTTATGGTAGTTACCCGCCTTCGTAATATTTTTATTGGCATCGGATTATTGATGCTGGCCGTTTTTCTGCTTTCACTTTTTTTTGAGCGCACTTATTTGGTTAAACGCGAAGTGACCATATCAGTAGCACCCGCAAAGGTTTTCCCGCTCATAAATACACCGGCTTTGTGGGACGAATGGATGAGTTGGGGTGCGCCCGACAGTTCTTATACATATATTTTTATGGGGCCTCCTTCCGGCCGCTTTGCCAAAAAAATTATGAAAGGTCCGCAGGTAGATATAGTTTTCAAAATCATACAAAGTCGTAAGGATACAGCTATTCGTTATGAAATTTCTACAGCTGATGTGGAGTTTACCACTGACGGGGACATTCTGCTTTCTCCGGTTCCCAATGGCACCTTGGTGAGTTGGATTGACTCAGGTGATGTGGGCTACAATGTTTTTGCCCGCTTTAGTCTGAAGGGTATTCAGCAACGCATAGGTGATGATATGGACCAGAGTTTGTTGCGGCTCAAAAACGTGGCTGAGCAAGCCCGCTGATAATCGTAAAAATTCTGACTTTTTTCGTTTCCCTTTCTGTGTAAAGGGTTAGTTTTGCCGCTTATTTCAACAGAGTATGAGCGAGACTAAAAAAATTACCAACGCCTTAATTTCAGTTTTCTATAAAGATGGTTTAGAGCCTGTTGTGAAAGAGTTGCACCGTTTGGGTGTTACAATTTATTCTACCGGAGGAACACAGGAGTTTATAGAGAAGTTGGGTATTCCGGTAATTGCCGTAGAGTCTCTTACAGGATATCCTTCTATTTTGGGCGGAAGAGTAAAAACATTGCACCCTAAAGTTTTTGGTGGTATTCTGGCCCGAAGAGAAAATGCTTCTGATATTTCAGAGGCTGCTCAGTTTGAAATTCCAATGCTTGATTTGGTGATTGTTGATTTATATCCGTTTGAGGAGACAGTAAAGTCAACCACAGATGAAAGCGCTATCATTGAGAAAATTGACATTGGCGGAGTATCACTCATTCGTGCCACTGCAAAAAATCACCGCGACACCATTATTGTTGCGCACAAAAATGACTACGCATTTTTGCTCAACCTGCTGCAAACTAAAAACGGCAGTAGCATGGATGACAGGAGAGAATTGGCCCGCAGAGCATTTAACGTTACGTCACACTACGATACACATATTTTCAACTACTTTAACGGAAACCGCACCGACAGTTTTAAAGAAAGCATACTCACGGGTACTACTTTGCGGTACGGTGAAAACCCGCACCAGAAAGGAGTTTTTTACGGAGATTTAAGTGAAGTGTTTGACCAGCTGCACGGCAAAGAGTTGTCGTACAACAACCTGGTTGATGCGGAAGCGGCACTACAGCTTTCGGCTGAATTCACCCAACCCGCCTTTGCCATTATCAAACATACCAACCCCTGTGGTGTAGCAGAGCGCGATACCTTGTTGCAAGCCTGGAATGATGCATTAGCCGGTGATCCGGTTTCAGCATTTGGCGGTGTGATTGCCTCTAATCGGGTTATTGATGAGGCCACCGCAAAGGCAATGGACAGCCTATTTTTTGAACTACTCATTGCCCCGGGTTATGATGCCGCAGCTTTAGAAATACTGAAATCAAAAAAGAACCGCGTTTTGCTGGTACAGAAAAAAACTGATTTTGGTAAGATGCAGTTTAAATCCTTGCTTAACGGTGTGCTGGCACAGGACAAAGACAGCATGCAGGAAAAAGCAGGTGATTTAGTTTGTAAGACCCAAACACAACCTACCTCATCAGCACAGGTTGACGATTTGCTCTTTGCCGCTAAGCTGGTGAAGAATGCAAAATCCAACACCATTGTACTGGCCAAAAACAATCAGTTAATCGGCATAGGTTGCGGACATACTTCCCGAATTGACGCATTACACCATGCTATAAAAAAAGCGGCTGAATTCGGGTTTGATTTGAACGGTGCTGTAATGGCTTCGGATGCGTTTTTCCCTTTCCCTGATTGTGTGGAAGTAGCGCATAAGGCAGGGATTAAAGCAGTGATTCAACCCGGTGGTTCTATCAAAGATCAGTTGAGTATTGATTACTGCAATGCACACGGTTTAGCTATGGTATTCACCGGCATTCGTCATTTCAAACACTAATTCATAGTTAAGAATTATCTGTATTCAGATAACTTTTTAGTGCTTTCACATAGTTCTCAAAAGCAGTTATGCCTTTGGGTGTTATTTTACATGTAGTAAGCGGATACTTCCCTTTAAATCCTTTTGTTACTTCAATGTAGCCGGCCTGTTGCAGTTTTTCAATCTGCACACTCAGGTTGCCTGCTGTGGCCGCAGTTTTTTCTTTAAGGTAGCCAAACTCAGCCTCTTTAACAGCAATGAGTAGTGATACAATGGCCAGCCTGAGTTGCGAGTGAAGAAGCGGATCGAGGTCTTTAAACATGCTTGGCTAGTCTGTTATTTAATAAATGGCCGGGAATAATGAAGCCTCCCATAACCCCGATGGCAATGAGTAACAGATGTACTTCTGTACCCCTTCCCAATGCCTGTGCTATAAACGACTCTGGTAATTGTTTGGCTATTTCGGGATAGATAAAACCAATCAGCGCACAAGTCCAGTTGAGTATTCCACCCCATTTCAAGGGCTTGAATTTTAATAACCCGCCAGATACAAATAACCAAATCGCATACACCACCATAATGGTGGGATAGAAAGCTTTCCATTGCGCTCCTACAGGCATTGCAAAACAGATTACAAACATGGAAATACTGAATGCTTTTATCACCTCGTTCATGCTTTCTGATACATACGTTTTTACCTCTACTTCTTTTTTCTTTTCACGCATGCCGTATATCATGGTTACTATACCGCCCAATGGCATCAGTATCATCCAGGGTAATCCGTGTATTTCAAATGTTGTAAAACCAATGATATATAAATCGGCAAGCGCAGCAATAAATACCAACCAGCCCCAGAAATAATAATAAAAACCGTTGTCTCTTATTTCTTCTTTTGTTTTGCTGATCATTTCTTCAATCAGCAGGATAGCGTCTTTTTCATTCATAACATTAAAAGTTTTGCAACGGATTTTGCTTTAGACAAAATCCGTTGCAGGTTTTATTTCTTAATTACAATTCTGTGTTTTGTGGTACTTTTATCTGCATGGTGAAGCACTACAATATACACACCTTCTTTTAATCCTTCACAGTCAACATTTATTTCTGATGTTTCTGCTTTTACACTTTTCACTACTTCTGCCTTCACATTGTATAGCTCTATCAGGTCCACCGTTTTTTCAGCATAAATGTTAAAACTTTCTTTTGCAGGGTTAGGGTAGATCTTAATTAGTTGTGCTGCATTTATGTGTTTTACTGAGGTGTGTTGGTAACTGAAGCTGATGTCGTCCAGGTATAGTTTACTTCCTACTACGGGGTCAAAACCGTTTATGCTGGAGGAGAATAATACAGCTAAAGAATCAGGAGTGTAATTGCTGCGGTAGTTAATAGTTACTTCTGCCTGCACATATTGACTGATGGTTTGATGGTTTTCCCAGTCAGCATAGCCTACAGTATCTCTTTGTAAAGTTGTAGTGTTCCATCGGGTCAGGAGTAAGGTCATGGCGTTTGTGTCTCCGGTCATGGGGTTGGCTTTGAAGAAAAATTTCAACGACACCGGCCGCGAACTGAACGGGATAAGGTTACGCTCCATTACTGGTTCCCATTGTTCAGTCAGAATAAGGTTGGTGGTCAATAAACCGGGAGTGTTGGACATGGTACCCGATTTGGTTTCGAGCAATACTGCTGATGTGCCGCTGTGAGCATCTCCAGTTTTAAGTGTGGTTTGCGGGTAACTGACCAGTGACAGTATGTTCAGCGAGAACCAACCCTGCGGCTCCTGGAAGGTGATGCCGTTACTTGTTTTCTGTAGCCAGTTTTCCAGTCCACCATTGATGGGTTGTTCCTGCGCTTGTGCACCCAGCCACAACCCGGTTGTGACCATTAGTGCGAATAATTTTGTACGTTTATTAGACATGGATTTGAAACATTTGATTTGCGATACAAATGTAAAGTAGTTTATATTATAAACTGAAATTTATTTTCAAAGTTTAGTATTAAAGTACTGAAAATAAGTCTGATAAATGGTAATTATATACTTGACAGACCCATAATTGAGGGTCAGAACTTTACACCGTAAGCGGCAAGTTCTCTTCTTATGTCCTTAATTACCCCAAAATACACACCTTGAATTTTAAGCAGGTCTTTGGGTTTTATGGTTAGCAGGTCGGCAACGGTTTCAAACTTTAGGAACTTCATAACCTTCATGGTGCGTACGGTTATGTCTAAGTCCTCTAACCGTAGTTTTAAAACAGATTGTAGGTGTTCAGATGGTTCAGGCTTTTTGTGGAGTTTAGCAAGTTGCTGGGTTAGGTTATAGTTTACCTCTTTAAGTGTTTCATAGTGTTTATATTTCTCAAAGAAGTACTCTATTGAGGATATTATGTGCATTAAAGAGGTCTTGTATATCTGTTCTACGCGCTGTGTCGTTATTCCTATGTCTTTCGCTACTGCATCGTATGTATGTCTGAATAATAGTATCCGTTTTAAAACTTCACCGTTACGCTCGTCAATATTGAACAGGTTCAAACGCTCATCAAGAGTAATGAGGTTCATTAAAAGGACTTGGTCAGACTTATGTAGGAATTTCAGGTCAGTCACATTAGTGCTTTTTTAGTGGCATGGGTTTAACCCTTACAATGCGTTGTATTACCTCTCCAAAGCTGGGTTTTTGCTCTTGCTCTGTATCGGGTTTCTTTTTTTCGCCTGACTTGGGTTTTGGAACTATTTTTTTTGACATAATACAAAGTTACCGAAAGTTTATATATTGCCGTTCTAAATTATATCCCAGTGAAAACATTCTGCATAAATTCATCTATTGAAATAGAGGTAAGTTATAATACTAAATCCAAAACAAGAGCAAGATTATATGAACACATTACAGAGTATCTAAAAGATGTTAGCCGTTACCTACATGGTAGGCCAGAGTCTTCTTCGGTGTCAACAGACACTGTTTTACATTTTGTTAAAAGTCAAATATCAAACCTCAATTCGCAAATACAGGAATTTGATGGTATTGAAAATATTGCACAAGCAGACCTAAACAGAAAGGTCAAAAACTGTAAGATAAATAAAGACTCTTTAAGTATAGAATCAAACCTGATTGATATATTTGACTTCAGGCTTAATCACCAAACTAATATAATAATAAACTACGAATCCGTTGTTTACGCAGTAGAGTCAGAAGACGTTGATAAAAGCGGAAATACATTATTAGTTTGTTATCAGAAAAAAGAGCCATTTGAAAGTAGAATACAAATACCTAAAAACTCGAACGTCCCCTATCATTTGCGTTCAATGTAGTGTCGAAATCTCCATTAACTAAACAACCTGTAAAGTATTCAATCATTGAGTCAACAATGTATGTGGCGAACTTAACGTCAAACTTCTCCCAATTTACGACAGCATAAGCCAACTCAAAAGGGGGTTGTTGTTGAAAGTCTATTGAACACGCTTTTAAATTACCCGAATTTTTTAACCTTCGTAAGTAGTCTATTATTATGACAGTCCTTTTTATATTAGACAATTCCCCATTTGGGGAATAGATTGTATCCAATTCTGATTCTTCTACGGTGGTATTCATATTTATACTTATTAATCCAAACTCTTATATATGCAAATATAAACATATATTCATATTTATCAAAACAAACAAAACACATTAATTCAATCTTAAAATAAACCTGTATGATGTTCTACTGAGTCAACCCAAAAATAGACTTTATTTCCCTTGCTTTCCTATCAGAGTTATATACTCCAAATTCCCTACATTCGACTGTAACAGGAGTAAATCAAACCTGTCACTTTCACTCATTTTCCTGTTATTGAACCTGTAAGCGAACTCCTCCAAATAACGCTGTAAGTGCTTCTTACTTGTGAAGTGATAAATACCCAAAATCCCCCGTTTTAATAGCGACCAAAAGTTTTCAATTGTGTTCGTGTATATCCCCGACTACATATTGTTTGGCTGCGTGTTTAATGGTATCGTGCGAAAACCCTGACTTGCCTAAATCTTGATATGCGTACCATTCATCAGAAACCACCCTTGCAAACTCTTTTACGTTCTGAATGATTATAGGCTGTAATGTGTTCTTTTTGGTGTTATCAACGTGCTTTGCAATAACGTTTCCTTTGCGCTCAATCATTCCAAAGACCGCTTTAGGCTCTTCACCTACCTTGTTGCTCTTATAGCCCCCTAATCCGTTCTTACCGCCTCTTTTGCTCTTGTGCTTATTCTTTTCCTTGCCCTGTAAGAATGTTTCATCAACTTCTACAATGTTCTCCAAAGGTTTTTTATAGTCTTCGTTCTCCATGCCGAACCTTAAACGGTGCAACATGAACCATGCACTTTTTTGAGTAACCTTTATATCTTTTGCCAATTGCATTGAACTTATGCCTTTTGAGTGTGATGTAAACAGGTAGATAGCAGGAAACCACTTAACCAACGGTATTTTGCTGTCCTGAAATATTGTACCAACCCGAACCGTGAACTTTTTACGGCACGCACCACACTTGTAATAAATACCGTCTGAGAATGCGTAAACATTATTGTCATTATTGCAATGTGGGCAAACAGGCTTGTCACCCCAACGCTTTGCAGCTATATACCGTGAGCACTTCTCCTCTGTGTTGAACGTGGTTATTAAGTCAATCAGATTCGTGAACTTTTCTATACTTTCCATGTCTTCCATGTCGTTTGTATTTCTCGGGTACAAACTTACAACATTTATTTGGGTCTGTCAAGTATATAGTTACCTGATAAATTTTATGGAATGAACCGTTCGCTGGTTTTGTGCTTGCCGGTGAGGTCGTGCCCGCTGATGTCGAGGTACTCGATATTGGGTACCCAAAAGG
This sequence comes from Bacteroidia bacterium, assembly GCA_041675505.1. GTDB lineage: Bacteria > Bacteroidota > Bacteroidia > UKL13-3 > UKL13-3 > JAGPCK01. Next base: position 65,996 of record JBAYTR010000015.1, read on the forward strand.
AGCCCCCTACAATGTGAACATAAACCCGGTCGAGCTGACTCAACCTCCCGTTGATGTAAGTGTACACATGGTATTTATGGTCGTGTTCTGAACGGATAAGGTAAAGATTTTTTTTGCGGTAACTCACAAACGTAAGCAGGTACGATTGTTTTTCGGCATTTACCAGCGTAGCATTTAAACCGTAAGCATACTTTTTCTGAATGATGGTAAGGTCTTCCTTCTGGTTTTGTTCGGCATAACACTGCCAGTATATTTTCACCGGCATTTGAGGGTTTGGTTTTCCATCAGGCCGCAGGTTTACTTCGTACATAATGGTATTGGTATTTACACTGCGCTGTATGTAAAACAACTGGTGCTCAAATCGGGGAACAGGAAAAGAATCAGGAACAGTTTTTACACTTTTTTGTACGGGAGAAACAAGGTGAGTAGCCGGTTCTTTAACCAACCACCACACAGACATTGCAGACATGGTCCCGATACTGAAAATAAGTGTACGAAAAAAAATCATGAAAGGCTGCAAATTTAAGATTATGCTTTTACAAAGTACTCATAAAATTTGCAAGGGCCATAAAGCAAGAAACCCCGCATAAAGCGGGGTTCTTGTGCAAATCAAATGTTCAAATCCTTTTTAGGGGATGTCTTAATTCTTACCGGAGTATCTCGCGGGAGATAACTATTTTTTGTACTTCAGAAGTACCCTCGTAAATCTGGGTGATTTTGGCATCACGCATCAAACGCTCCACGTGGTACTCTTTAACGTAACCGTAACCACCGTGAACTTGCACGGCTTCTGTAGTTACGTTCATAGCAGTGGTAGAGGCAAACAACTTAGCCATAGAACTGGCCAGGGCATATTCTTTATGTTCGTCTTTTAACCAGGCCGCTTTTAAGCACAACAAACGAGCTGCTTCAATCTCGGTAGCCATATCAGCTAATTTGAATTGAATTGCCTGGTGGTTTTTGATTTCAGTACCAAAAGCTTTACGCTCTTTAGAATATTTTACGGCCAGTTCATAAGCACCGCTGGCTATACCTAAAGCCTGAGAGGCAATGCCTATTCGGCCACCTGCCAGTGTTTTCATGGCAAAAGTGAATCCGAATCCGTCTTCACCAATGCGGTTTTCTTTAGGCACCTTCACATCCTGAAACATGATGGAGTGTGTATCGCTGGCGCGAATACCCATTTTTTGTTCTTTTTTACCAACGGTAACACCGGGCCAGTTTTTCTCTACAATAAAGGCGTTAATACCTTTGTGTTTTTTATCGGGATGCGTTTGTGCAATTACCAGATACGTATCGGCAGTATTGCCACAGGTAATCCAATTTTTGGTTCCGTTGAGCAGGTAGTAATCACCCTTGTCTTCAGCAGTGGTGCGTTGTGAGGTTGCATCAGAACCGGCTTCGGGTTCTGAAAGCAAGAATGCTCCGTGAACCTTTCCGCTGGCCAATGGCACTAAATATTTCATCTTTTGCTCTTCATTGGCAAAGGTTTCTAAGCCCCAGCATACTAAAGAGTTGTTAACGGATATAACTACTGAAGTGGATGCATCCACTTTTGAAATTTCTTCCATCACCAATACATACGATACCGTGTCCATGCCTGCACCGCCATACTTCGGATCAACCATCATTCCCATAAAGCCCATTTCGCCCAGTTTGCGAATTTGTTCCATTGGGAAAATCTGCTCCTCATCGCGCTCAATCACACCCGGCAGTAACTCAGTTTGTGCAAAGTCTCTGGCGGCTTGTTGAACCATTAATTGTTCTTCGGTTAGTTCTATGTTCATATCAATATGTATTGTTAAGTAAAGGGTGCGAATTTACGTCTTTCTTAAAACATCGCAAACAGGTAAAGGTTCCGTATAGTTGAGGCCGTTTCCGGCTAACTTTGTTTAATTTTTTGCTCTATAGCCGAGGTGGAATAACCGGGCAGGTAATCAATAGTGGTTACTTTGCCTCCTTTGGCTGTTACTACATCATAGCCCACAATATTTTCAGGCTGGTAGTCGCTGCCTTTTACCAAAACATCGGGCTGAACGGTTTTGATGAGTTCATACGGGGTAGGTTCGTCAAAGAGAATTACCGCACTCACACATTCCAACGCAGCGAGCAAATGCAAGCGGCTGTTTTGGTCCTGAATGGGGCGGTTGGGTCCTTTTAGTTTACTCACGCTGGCATCGGTGTTTACGCCTATAAACAAGCGGTCGCCTAAGTCGGCAGCCTTGGTAAGGTAATCTATGTGGCCAAGGTGCAACAAATCAAAGCAGCCGTTGGTGAAAACAATTTTTTGGTTGGCATGTCTCCATTTATCAAGCAGTGCTGCGAGTTTATCGGGGGTAATAATTTTTTCTGCGGCAGCTTGCTGGTGGGTCATATCTATGCTGATTTTTTTCTGTGTTGCAATAAAACCATCACAGAAGCAGCGGCTCCCAAAGCAAGCAATAAAATCATTTGTGCCCCGTGAACAATGGTAGCGTAAGCAATTCCATCGGCCTCAGGTACATTGAACAATAGCATGGATTGCATCACAGCAAAGTGGTAAGTACCGGCTCCGGCTCCGGGTGCAGGAACCACCACGCCAATGGTACCAATGGCAAAAATGGTTAAACAACCTATAAAGTTAATGTGTGCGGTAGCTTCCATAGCAAACAGGCAGAAGTACATCATCAGTACATAACATACCCAAATGGCAAACGATTGCAGAATAAACACCACCGGACGTTTCACCTTTTTCACACTCATCAACCCCTCGGTAAAACCTTTTACCACCTGCATCAGTTTTTTAACAATGCCCAGTTGCATCAAGCGCTTGCGTAAGGCAAAGAATAAAATTCCGCCTAACGCAATGGCAGAGAGTAAAACAGTTTTAACAGTAATGAAGCTGTTTCCCGATGTGCTGGCTTCTTTGGGAGCAAACCTTTCTGATAGAAAAGCAGAGAGCATATCAAACTGCAGAAAGAATACAATAATCAGCAATACCAGCAAAATCAATAAGTCAAAAGCTCTTTCAGCCACCACGGTTCCCAGTGATTTGTCTACAGGTAAATTATCAGTTTTATATAAAGCCGCACAACGCGATACCTCACCCCCACGGGGAATGATGTAGTTCATCATGTAACCTACCAACACCGCCAGTACACTGTTTTTCAAAGATACTTTATAGCCCAACGCCTCATAAAACATGACCGCACGGGCACCACGTATAAAGTGGCTGAACATGGCCACAGCCATACCCAATGCTATCCAGTAATAATTGGTGCGGGCAAATTTGTCGGCCATCTCATTCCAATTGGTGCCTTTAAATACAAAGTACAAAAAGTAAGCACCAATGGCAGCGATAATAAAGTACTGTAAATATGTTTTGAGTTGTTTCAAAATTTAAATCAGGCGGTTGTTATCATCAGGGTAAATGCTGATGGGTTGGTATTTTTTAGCAGCTTCGAATTCCATGCTGCAGTAGGAAATCACAATAACTAAATCTCCCACCTGCACTTTGCGGGCAGCGGGTCCGTTAAGGCATACAATACCTGAGTTGCGTTCACCTTTTATTACGTATGTTTCCAAACGTTCTCCGTTGTTGATGTTCACTACCTGAACTTTCTCGTTTTCAATCAGGTTAGCTGCATCCATTAACGCCTCATCTATGGTAATACTGCCTACGTAGTGTAATTCAGCCTGGGTTACTTTGGCCCGGTGAATTTTTGATTTTAATAATTGAATATGCATAAATCGCGGCAAAGGTAGGCCAAAAGTTGGAATTGCCCAATGCAGCTTATATTGAGTGGCTTAGCTTTTTTCAAACCTGATTTTAATCAGGGAACTTGTGCATTTCAGCCTGTTACTTTGCCCTATAAAACTACCTCATTATGCAACTTAATGCTTACCTTACTTTTAACGGCACCTGCGAAGCGGCCTTTACTTTTTATCATTCCGTGTTGGGCGGAGAACTTGCTCCTTTCTCCCGTTTTGGTGAATCACCAGTTGCCGTTGGTGATGCGGATAAGAACCGTGTGATGCACGTTACGCTCACTTTTGAAAACAATGTGCTGATGGGCAGCGACAGTATGCCCGGCCAAGCACTTACCGTTGGAGATAACATTTCTCTTTCGCTCAACATCCCGCAAATTATGGATATGGAACGGGTGTTTCAACGCATGGCTGAAGGTGGAACTGTTACCATGCCATTGCAGGATACCTTTTGGGGTGCACGATTTGGCATGCTGCGCGACCGTTTTGGTATAAACTGGATGTTTAATTGTGATTTGAATTAGAAGAGAACATCTCCAATTCACTCTTGTCTATACTTAACGAAATAATTGCTTTCCTTCTTTAGCAGCAAAATTTCCCCTTCGTAGAAAAAGGGTACACGTTGCAGATTATCTATGGTTACTGTTTTGAGTTCTTGTTGCTTCACTACTTGTTTACTTACAGAATGAATGCGTACAAAATGAAAGTTGTTGTGTAAACGGTAGAGGATGTCAATGTATTCTTTTGTTACCTGCATATCGCAAAGGGAAAAGGATATATCAAAATGCTGACCTTTATGCAAATTGTGCAGTTGAAGCAGTGGTTTGTTGGGTACGGGAAAAGTAATGATTGAACCATCGGTGGTATTAAAAATTTCATTGTGAATAAGGATAGCCGTGTAATCTCCGGTTTGAATAAAGTTCATTAAGTTATAACCGGCCCCCGTTTTCTCGTGCGTTTCAGAGAGTTCACAAGGCAAAAATGATTCAAACTTTAGTCGGTGTTGTTCATTTATTTTCCATTGCCCCAAAAAGTAGTTTCCTTTATTTTTCAGCTCGACCCGACCAACGGTGAATACAAAACCACCGGCTGTTTTGTAAAAGTTGCCCATGTCATACACATAGTAATCATCATTAATCATTACATCATCAATGGGGTAGTATTCTGTTATTTTATTGTGGCCTATTTTAAGCACAGCAAAGAAATACGAAATCTTAAAATCTACTTCAGGATTACGTAAGGGTATTGGTTGAGCTACCTGCCCTGAGACCAAAACATAAAGTTCGTTTTGTTCATTGACATACGTTGTGTGTACCTTACAAATGGGCTGGTATATATGATTAACGCGCAGGGCATATTTTATTTTTTCTAAGGCAGAGTCATTACCGAAATTTTTCAGGTAAATGACTTTCTGCATTTGTTCTGTGAGTTCAAAATACAAGGATGGGAAACCCTCACCCTGTTTAAACTGCCAAAAGCGGGTTTGCTTGTCATTTGCAATAGTCAGTACATTGTTGTGGTATTTAAGGAGTGTGTTTCCTTTTAAAGGAATATTGGGAGAGAAGAAAATGGTGTCGGAAGCATAGGCTTTACCACAGAAGAAAAATGCACACCAAAGAGTAACCAGAAGGTATTTCATAACAGCTTGTTTAACAAAAATACTGCTTTATTTGAAAATAAATGAGGCTTACCTAAGTTGAAGAAAGTAGTTTTATAAAGTTCAAGACTGTTGTTTCATGGTGTTCACGAACCACCTGCCAACATCAATCCGAGAAAGATTAATTCACAGAAAAACAATCACTATTCCCCCTCAGGCAAATAAATCAATTTACTCAATTGTTCGGGTTGCATAATTTCATTGGCAGTTTCGAGTAGTTGTTGCGGGGTAATGGCTTCCACTTTTTTAAAGAGTTGTTCCAACGTGTCAACACGATTAAAGTCGCACATACTTTTACCCAAAGCCAGCATCAAACTGCTGCGGTTTTCTTCTGCAATGCTTATTTGCCCTATCAACTGTTTTTTGGCAGCTTGTAATTTGGCTGCAGAAAAGGTTGTGGTACATACAGCCCGTAGCTCTTTCTCAATTAAATCCACACACCGGTTAAGGTAAACAGGGTCGGTGCCTAAGTAGATGGTGAACATACCGCTATCGCTATAGGGTACATAGGATGATTCAATCTGGTAGGTATAGCCATATTTCTCGCGCACAGAAATATTGAGGCGGGAGTTAAGTGCGGGCCCGCCCAGGTAATTGTTGAGCAACAGCAGCGCCATGCGGTTTTTGTGTGAAGTGGCATAGGCTCGTGCACCCATAATGCAATGGGCCTGCACAAAGGATTTTTTAACCGTTTTTTCAAAAGGTTTTTGTGCAGCAGGTTTCTTGCGGGTTCTGTTGTGTTTAGGAAAACGAATATGACTAAGTTCAGGCTCCAGCACATCCAGCACCTGTTGTAAAGTGAAATTTCCGGTAGAGGAGAATACGAGGTTTTCGGCTGTGTAATTATGCTGAACAAAGTGTTGGAGTTGTGCAGCGGAGAACTGACTTATGGAATCACGTGTTCCCAAAATGTTGTGACCCAGCGCATGTTTTTTGAACAGCAGTTCGCTAAACTCATCGTAGATACTTTCATCGGGCGAGTCGAGGTACATTTCATATTCTTCAAGCACCACCTTTTTTTCCTTCACCATTTCATTAGCGGGGAAAGTAGAATGAAAACAAATGTCGCACAACAGCTCAATTGCTCTGTTCAGGTGTTGGTCCAAAAAGGAGGAGTACACACTTGTATGTTCTTTGGTAGTGTAAGCATTAATTTCTGCACCCACCTCATCCATGCGGTTGAGTATCTGACGTGCTTTGCGTTTTTGAGTTCCTTTAAATAACATGTGTTCCAGAAAGTGAGCTGCGCCAATGGCATCAGGGTGTTCATCGCGTGAACCTGCGTGTATAACAAAGCCGCAGTGCCCCACACGGGTGGCGGGAATTTGTTTGTGCACCACACGGATGCCGTTTTTCAACGTTTTGGTTTGTATATTTTCTGTGCTGTTCAAAGTGAAATGTTGTTCAGTTGTTGTTGTGAAAGATGAAACTCCGAAATTAACTTTTGCATAATTTCTGCTACGGAATGCAATTCATGTATTTGTGCAGCAACCTGACCAATTTCGAGTTCGCCATTAACCAGGTCACCTTCCAGAATGCCTTTGCGGGCGCGGCCTTTGCCCAGCAGTTCTTTCAATTGTTCTGCTGATGCACCCTGCTTTTCCAGTTGCTGTACCTGCGTATAAAACTCATTTTTGAGCAGCCGCACAGGGGTCACTTTTTTAAGTACCAATTGGGTGTCGCCTTCTTCGGCATTGAACACGGTTTGCTTAAAGGCATCATGTGCGGAGGATTCTTTGGCAACGGCAAACAGGGAACCAATCTGTACACCGTCAGCACCTAAGGCCATAGTGGCCAACATAGCTGCTCCAGAGCCTATTCCTCCGGCAGCAATTAATGGTAGTTGAGTTGCTTTGCGTATAATCGGAATAAGTACCAACGTTGTGGTCTCTTCTTTGCCGTTGTGTCCACCGGCTTCAAAACCCTCGGCCACCAAGGCATCAACACCGGCTTCTTCTGCTTTTTTGGCAAACTTAGTATTGGCAATTACATGTACCACGGTAATGCCATGTTGCTTTAACAAGGAAGTATATTTTGCCGGATTACCGGCTGAGGTAAAAACAATTTTTACTCCTTCGTCAATAATGGTTTGAATGTGTGCATCAGCATGTGCATACAGCAGGGGCACGTTTACGCCAAATGGTTTTGATGTGGCTGCCCGACATTTTTGAATGTGCTCCCGTAACACTTCAGGATACATACTGCCGGCACCAATTAATCCTAACCCGCCTGTGTTGGATACAGCCGAGGCCAGTTTCCACCCGCTGCACCACACCATGCCGCCTTGCACAATGGGATATTGAATGCCGAATAACTCCGTAATGCGATTACCCATTAACCGAAATTAATCTCTGTACTGTCGCCCAGATTCAGACTTTGCACCATGCCCTTATAAACAGAATCATTGCCGATGAGTGAATCCTGCAGTATGGTATTTTCCAGGTGAGAATATGGTCCGATGATGGAATTTTTGAGAATAGAATAATTTACAATCGCATCTTCGCCTATGGATACATTGGGCCCGATGATGGAGTTGCTGATGCGGCAATTTTCTCCGATAAAAACTGGAGGTATAATCACGGTGTTTTCAAAACGATTGTCGTATTGCAGGTTCACCATCCTTCGTAAAAGTGTAGAATTGGTTTCAAGCAACACACCTTTTTTTCCGCAATCGAACCAGTTGTCAACTACTACCGATTGGAATTTTTCTCCCTGTTGTATCAGGTACATGATAGCATCAGTAAGGTAAAATTCATTTTGGGTTCGGATATTATTTTCAATAAGGTGACGTAAAGCATCCATCAGTTTACCGGCCTGTTTAAAGCGGTAAAAACCTACCAAAGCCATGTTCGATTTAGGTATTTCGGGTTTTTCCACCACCTTGGTGATGAGTCCGTCTTTGCCAATTTCAGCCACACCAAAAGCTCTGGGGTCCTCTACTTTTTTAACTCCCACAGTGGAGTAGGGCGATTGATGTACGGCATGCATATCAATATCCACCACCGTATCGCCAAATACAATCAGAATATCTTCATCAGGTTGAATAAGATCTTTTGTGAGCCAGATGGCATAACCAACACCACGGCCTGAGGTTTGTAAAACAAAATGGCTTTTTACATTCGAATAATGTGTTGTCACATAACTCTCAATCTTATCTCCCAGGTAACCGATGACAAAAATAAATTCATCATACCCTGCAGTTATCAGTGAATCTACAATGTGGGCGAGAATGGGTTTACCCGCAACCGGAATAAGGGCTTTGGGTTGAGTATGGGTGTGCGGGCGAAGTCGGGTACCGATGCCTGCAACCGGAATAATTGCTTTCATGCTGTTGTAAACTTGAAATTGAGCCATGCAAGTTACTCATTTTATCCGGTTCGGTATACCAAAACGAAAATTTGGATACCTTCGCACTTTACTTTTAGTTTTATGAAACGGATACTTTTTCTCTTTTTAATAATAAGTTCACAATTATCAGCCTTTGCCACCGGAACCGATGAGGGCATGTGGTTACCTCTTTTGCTTAAAAAGTACAACTACGAGCAAATGAAAAAAATGGGGCTCAAACTATCGGCTGAGCAGTTGTATGACGTGAACCATTCAGGACTGAAAGATGCGGTAGTGTCATTAGGCGGTTTTTGTACAGGCGAACTGGTTTCTAAGGAAGCCCTGATGCTTACCAACCACCATTGCGGATACGATGCCATTGCCTCGCACAGCAGCAAAGACAATGATTTACTCTCCAACGGTTTTTGGGCCATGAACCGCAAACAGGAATTGCAAAACCCCGGTTTGTATGCAGATATTCTGGTACGCATGGAAGAGGTTACGGCTAAGATTACTGCTGCCACCGCTGACCTGAAAGGGGAAGAACGGGGTATGGCCTATGCAACGGCAGTTAAAGAAATTACGTCCAAGGCAGTAGAAGGTACACACTATAAAGCATCGGTGGTAAGTATGTTCAGAGGAAATGAATATTACTTGATTGTATTCGAACGTTTCAATGATGTGCGGTTGGTGGGTGCTCCTCCGTCATCCATCGGAAAATTTGGTGGAGATAAAGACAACTGGATGTGGCCCCGTCATACTGGCGATTTTTCTGTTTTCAGAATTTATGCAGGCAAAGACAATAAACCCGCTGATTATTCTCCCGATAATGTACCCTTCACCCCCCGCCACGTGTTGCCGGTTTCGCTTAAGGGAATTGGCGAAAATGATTTTACCATAGTAACTGGTTATCCGGCTACTACCAACCGTTACCTTACTTCGTTTGCTTTACAAACCTCATTGGAACAAACCAATCCGGCCATTATTGATTTGTTGGGTAAACAACTGGAGGTAATGAAAAAATACATGGATGCTGATGATGCGGTGAGGATAAAACTGGCGAGTGATTATGCCTCTTTAGCCAACACTTGGAAATACTTCCTGGGGCAAAACGAAGGTCTTAAAAAGTCAGCTATTATTCAGGAAAAAAGAAACATAGAGAAGCGTTTTACTAAATGGCTCATGCAATCAAAAAATGATGTGACTGCCGGTGAGTATGTGAACACACTCAGCAATATTGACAAAGCATATAAAGAATATCGAAAAATAAATGTGGAGGCCATTTATGCTTCACAACTGCAATACTCTACCACAGTTGGAAGCTTGGCAGATGAATTGCATCCTTTAGCCGATTTACTCAAAGAAAAAACGAGCGATAAAAAGGAAATCGAAAAGTTGTGTGCCGAGTTGAAGGAGTCATTTAAAGAAGTATACAAAGATGCCCAAATGAGTATTGACCGGCACATGCTAACGGCCATGTTATCGTTGTACGCTTTAAAGATTACACCTGAAAAACAGTTGCCGGTTGTGCTGGATATTATTGCGCAATATGCTGACGGGAAAGCGGTTTTACCCTTTGATGAATTTACGGAAAAAGCGTTCGCCAAATCCATACTGGCGGATGAAAAAAAGCTGAATGCTTTTTTGAATAAACCTTCTTACAAAAAATTAATGAACGATCCGTTGTTCGGCTTTTTTAATAAACTGGAAGAGCAGCGCGACATTTACCGCGAGAATTCTGTTGCGTTTTCCAACGTGTTGGCCAAAGAAAATAAATTGTTGATTAAAGGCCTTAGGGAAATGGATACTGCCAGAAATTTTTATCCTGATGCCAACTCTACTTTACGTTTATCTTTCGGAAAAGTTTCGCGTTACCAGCCTAAAGATGCAGTGGTGTATGATTACTTCACTACCATGAAAGGCATTATGGATAAAGACGATGCCAAGGATGTGGATTTTAAAGTACCGGAGAAATTAAAGCAGTTGTATGCAAAAAAAGATTTCGGGCAGTATGCCGTAAACGGAGATATTCCGGTAGCCTTTATTACCGACAACGACATTACGGGGGGCAACTCGGGAAGTCCTGTGATTAACGGTAACGGGGAGTTGGTGGGTATTGCGTTTGACGGAAACTGGGAGGGCATGACCAGCGATTTAATGTACGATGCTCAACTGCAACGCTGCATTAATGTGGACATACGCTATGTATTGTTTGTGATTGAAAAGTATGCCGGTGCCGGACACCTGATTAATGAAATGACCTTAGTGAAGTAATTTATAAAACAGATGAAAAAGATAATCCTACTTTTTACCGCAGCAGTTGTATTCGCATCATGCGGAGATATGAAATTAAAATCTGACGGCAAATACGGAGAAAGTTTTACCACCGATAGTGTAATGACGGTAGCCGCTCTTACCACTTTAATGCAAACTACAAACGAAGCACAAGTGGTGGTAGAAGGAACAGTGAACGGTGTTTGTAAAAGTGAGGGCTGCTGGTTAACGCTGGAAAACAAAGGTGGCGAAGAGCTTTTTATTGAAATAAAAGACAAGGCTTTTCACTTGCCGTTTAATGTGGAAGGTAAACATGCTATTGTAAAAGGCGTGGTAACCAAATCACAAATTTCTGTAGCCGAATTACAGGCCGAAGCAAAAGAAGAGGGAAAGTCGGAGGCGGAAATACAAGCCATCACGGCACCTAAAGAAGAGATTACGATGGAAACCACCGGTCTCATTCTTCAGTAGATTACCTCCCTCTTTCTATGAAAAAACTGCTTCAGATTTTTGCTTTTAGTACAATGGTGATGCTGATGTGCAGTTGGGGATTTTTTGCACACAGACAAATAAATCGATTAGCAGTTTTTACGGTACCTGCACCTTTGTTTGGCTTTTACAAAGCCAATATAGAATACCTTACAGAACATGCCGTAGATGCAGATAAACGCAGGTACAGTGATGAAGCGGAAGCCTGCCGTCATTACCTGGATGCTGATCACTATGAGCAATTGCCGCCCATTGATACCATTCCTAAATATTGGAAACAAGCTGTAGAAAAATATACGGAGGATACGCTTAAAGCTTACGGTATTGTTCCCTGGCACATTCATATCATGACGTTTCGCTTAACGGAAGCGTTTAAACAAAAAGACAAAAGAAAAATACTACGCCTATCAGCTGATTTAGGACATTATGTTGCCGATGCGCACGTGCCTTTACATGCCACAGAAAATTACAACGGACAACTTACAGGGCAAACCGGTATACATGGTTTTTGGGAATCGCGCCTGCCGGAGTTGTTCAGTAGCAACTATGATTTTTTTACCGGCAAGGCACACCACATTGAAGATGTGCAACAGGCAGCTTGGGTAGCGGTGAACGGTAGTTTTGCCGCAGTTGATTCCGTACTGCGTTTGGAGCGTGAGTTGAGCAAACAATTTCCTGACGACCGCAAATATGCTTTCGAACAAAAAGGGAACATGACCGTGCGTGTGTATTCCAAAGAATATGCTGCGGCCTATGACCGCTTAATGGGTGATATGGTGGAACGCAGAATGAGGGCTTCGGTTATACTGGTTGGCTCACTGTGGTATACTGCCTGGGTAAATTCAGGGCAGCCTGATTTGGATAAGCTGGAAGAAAAACCTACACCAGAAGAAGAACAAAAATTAATTGCAGAACAGGAGAAGAAATTTAACTCCGGTAAAATTATCGGCAGGTCGGAAGAATAATTCCCAATTGCGCATTCTTCCCCTGTGTGGCTGCTGCATTTCGTTGATAACCCTGTTTAAACTGTGTATAAAATACCTTGTATAGCAAGTGCAACAGGTATAATTTTGTTCCATACCCAACGATAATTCCACACGTATGAAATTTGTTGTTTCAACCAGCAACCTCCTGAGCCACCTTCAATTGATTGACGGAGTGGTGGTGTCTAAGCCAATCATTCCTATTTTGGAGAATTTCCTGTTCGACATTAAAGGAAATAAATTGTCCATTTCTTCTACTGATTTAGAGACGTCTATGACTACCTCCATTGAAGTCGAAGCCAATGAAGACATCAAAATAGCCATCCCGTCCAAGTTATTGATGGATACACTAAAAACACTACCTGAGCAACCACTTACGTTCTCTGTAGATGCTGCCACGTATTCAGTAGAAATTCATACCGGTTCAGGCCGTTACAAACTTTCCGGACAAAACGGTGATGACTTCCCCAAGGTACCTGAGGTGGAAGGGGACAAAACCATCAACATCCCTTCTAATGTATTACTTCGGGCCATTGGTAAAACCGTATTTGCCACCAGCAACGATGAGCTTCGACTTAACCTTACGGGTGTATATGTGCAGTTGTTTAACGACAACATTACTTTTGTAGCTACCGATGCCAACCGTTTGGTGCGTTTCATTCGCAAAGACGTAAAGCCGGGAGTGGAAGATGCATTCATCATTCCTAAAAAAGCACTTAACCTGCTGCGCTCATCACTTTCCAATGATGATACCGTAGTAAAAATTGACTTCAATAAATCAAATGCATTTTTCTCATTTGAAGGCGTGAACCTTATTTGCCGCCTTATTGATGAGAAATACCCTGATTACCGTGCCGTAATACCAGCCGATAATCCGAATGTACTTACCATCAACAAACAAGCCTTCCAAAGCGCCATTAAACGTATCTCTATTTTCTCTAACAAAACCACCCACCAAATTCGCCTTAAACTGGCGGGCAGTGAGTTGATTTTATCAGCAGAAGATTTTGATTTTGCCAATGAAGCGCAAGACCGTCTCGCTTGCCAGTATGAAGGGCAGGACATGGAAATAGGCTTTAATTCCCGTTACCTTATTGACATGATTAATGCCGTAGATACCGATGAGGTACGCATGGAAATGTCGCAACCCAACCGTGCCGGTTTAATGTTGCCTGCCAAGCAGGATGGAGACGAGGACATGTTGATGCTGGTGATGCCTATGATGCTGAACAATTATTAATCGCACATTTCAATAGCAGCCAAGCCCCGTTTAGCACAGCTATCCGGGGCTTTGTTGATTTTAAAGCTCCTATTTTAGTTCTTAGTGAAAGGCAACTCCTTCAACAGTAAGTATTAAAAACTCATTTTATTGCTTTACTTTGAATGACCAAAACCGCTGTTCATGAAAAACAAATATTCACTGGTGTTGCTATTGGCAGCCTTTTGTTGCATGAATGTGCAATGCAATAAGGATGAAAAAACGGAACTCGAAAAACTCCCACCCATTAGTACTTACGGTGCAAATACCTTTGGTTGCTTAGTTAATGGTGATGCGTGGCCTATGAATGCTGTAAGCGGAGTACTTTTTTACGATTTTAGCTATTTTGATGGGATGACTGTTCTTTCTTATGAAATAAATGATAATAACGGAGTAATAAAAGAGGGGATTAACATAGTATCAAAACGAATGGTCAAGAAAGGGTTTTATGAAATTGGGTATGATAATAATGGAGAGTTTTTCTCAGCTAAATTTGACAATGAACGTTATGTTTCTGGATACAAAAAAAACATTGACCTTGGCCGTAAAGCCATAGTAAATATACTACGATTAGATACTATACAAGGCATTATCTCCGGTACTTTTTCCTTTTCATTGTTTAACGAGAAGGGTACAAAGGAAATTCACATTACCAACGGCCGCTTTGATTACAACTACTAATAAAGACTCGTAAAGCATGAAAACCAACTACCTTGTATTGTTTCTTTTTGCAGCCTTTTGTTGCATGGGCGTTCAATGCAAAGAGGAAAGAACTGAATTGGAAATGCTGCCACCAGTAACCACTTATGGAGCCAACACCTTTGGTTGCCTTATCAATGGTAGGGCTTGGCCTGTTTATGAAAAAGGTGGTCGAATTGATGCACAATATAACAACGGCAAGTTAGTTATTAATTACTCAACATTTGAACCTAACCAAGTGGGCGGGTGGGGACCAGGCCAAGTGAAAGAATACATTAGCATAACTACCAATAAAATACATTCCAAGGGTTTTTATGCCATACAGCCAATATTGGGGGTAGACGGATTTGGTTTAGAGTATGACGGTGTGAAATACTCAGCTCGGTATAATTCAAATGATGATGCAATTTGTTACATCAATATGCTGCGTTTAGACAGCATAAAGCATATCATTTCAGGTGAATTTAATTTTTCATTATCAGATGAAGACAATGAAAGCCGTGTAAACATAGAGCACGGCCGTTTCGATATTTTTTACCAATAAACTCCCGCAATCCCCTGTTATCCTGACTTTGTAACTCAGAACATTGTGTCTTTGTTGATTAAAACCAATTGGTTGTACTATATACTGGGCAACATTTCGGATATTTTTGCTCCTGATTAACGTGGGGCAATAAACGTATTGAGGTACGGATATTGCTTACCAAGCGCAGTAATGTTCAAAAGCAAAAATATACTTCTGTTGGTGCCGGTTCTGCTGGCTTCCCTGTGCGGAGTGGCCCAATCTACGGGCACATCGGCTGAGGAAGAGCGTATTGTGGCTGCCTTAGATAGTTTGTACAATGCCTTTCACGCCCACCGCACCGATAAGCGCACCGCAGGCGACCTCAACATTTACGGCTTTAATGAGTTGGATATTCCGCAGTACAGCGATTCTGTTATTAAATACCGGCTTTCCTTACTCGAATCACCCATTGCCATGGATTACAATGAACATGTGCAGGGTTTTATTAACCTGTATGCCATCAGAAAACGTAATCTTACCTCTAAGGTGCTGGCCCTGTCCAAGTATTATTTTCCCATGTTCGAGCAAATACTCGATCAGCAAAAATTGCCTTTGGAGTTTAAGTACCTGGCTGTAATTGAATCGGCACTTAACCCGCGGGCGGTTTCTGTAGCCAGTGCCAACGGGTTGTGGCAGTTCATTAACAGCACCGGCAAAATGTACGGGTTAAAGATAAACACCCTGGTAGACGAGCGCAGAGATCCGTATAAATCAACCTTAGCGGCTTGTCAGTATTTTAAAGACTCCTACGCCCTGTATGGCGATTGGTTGCTGGTTATTGCTTCCTACAACTGCGGCCCGGGTAACGTAAACAAAGCCATCCGCAGGTCGGGGGGCAAAATGAATTTCTGGGAAATAATGCCCTACTTGCCCAAAGAAACCCGCGGTTATGTGCCCGCCTTTATAGCCGCTACCTACGTGCTGAGTTATGCTACCGAGCACAACATTTACCCCATGGAGCTCGACATAAAACTCAATGTAGATACCATACACATCAGCAACAGTACCACGTTTCAGAAGCTATCGCAAATAACCGGACTGGAACTTTCCATCATTGAAGATTTGAATCCCGCTTACAAAAAAGGAATCATTCCTTGGTACCAGGGTTCAGCAGCCATTGTGTTACCCTATGAATATGCCATGAAGTATGCGAGTTACCGGGCCAATCCTGCAGGTTTTATTCCTGCAACGGGAGACTCCGTTCCTTCGGATGTTATTTTTGATGATGATTTGATAGTGAACACCCCACCGCCTGAGCAGCCCGACAGAACAGCGGTAAACAAACCCCAGAAGAAAAAAGTACACGTGGTACAACGCGGTGACGGCTTATTCAAAATATCGCGTAAGTTTAATGTAACAGTAGAGGACATTCGCAAGTGGAACAACCTCAAAAACGATAAACTGGTGCCGGGTCAAAAGCTTAACATTTACCCCACTACACAGGCTCCGCGCAGAAACGGCAACAACTAAGCACCCTTCATTAAAAAATAACACTTACAACTGGTGCAAAAGCGCAAGAAACTGTAAGTTTGAGCAGTGAATTACAAAACCATTTTTTCATTCAGTTTTTGGAGCATCTTGCTGGCAGCAGTTTTTTTTGCTTCCTGTAAAAAAGAAGAGTTTGCAGGAGAGGCAAAATCCAATCTGCTCCCCGAAACCCACATGCTGGCTGACACCATTCAACGCACTGGAGATAACCGTTTCCGTACGCAGGTGTTGGTGCAATGGTGGGGAAACGATGCCGATGGTTTTGTTACCGGCTATGAAGTTTCTTTGGATGGCATCAATTGGTTTTTTACCAAGCGACAAGACAGTGTGTTTTCTCTTTCCCTGCCTGCGGGTAAAGACACCTTCGATTTTCCGTTTTATGTGAGAGCCATAGATAACAAAGGTGCTAAAGATTTAAGTCCGGCTACTTTGGCTTATCCCGTAAAAAACTCAGCACCCGATGTGCGCTTTATTTTTGCCAGCGGAACTCCGGGCAGCCCGTCACGTAATCCCGTAAAAACATTTCCCGTGTTGCGATACAGTTGGGAAGGCAGCGACCCTGACGGGGAAGATAACATTGACCACTACGAATTATTTTTGAACGATACCACCGCAGCGCCTTATGTGGTGCCGGCTAATGCATCAGCTGTTACGTTTACCGGAAAAAACTTTGCAGGCACAGTGACCGACTGCGATGTGTTCATTAACAATGCTACCGTTGCGCTTTCGTTACCGGCAACAGGAATGAAGTTAAATGAATACAACACGGTTTACATTCGTTCTGTAGATAAAGTAAATGCGAAATCAGTGTTTAAAGCCACACCTGCTGTGTGGGTGAAAAAACCCGCAAGTGATGTGTTGGTGGTTAATGCGTTTATCAATACGTTTACTAAAAATACCGTACAAAACTTTTACCTCAGCAACATGGTGAATGTAGGGGTAACAATATTTGATACGTTGCAGGCTACCGATCAGGTATCAAATAATTACACTGAACTTTCAACCGACCCGTTGACACAATCACGTGTGTTTGCGTTGTTCAAAAAAATTCTGTGGTTCAGTGATGATGCCGATTTTTCCTTGTCGCTCGCACAAAAATCTACTACAGAGTTTTTTGCCAAGGGCCAAAGCACAGGCAATGGGGGCAGGTTGTTTATGGCCTTAGCTATAGCATCGGATATTGATCCTTTAGCCAACTACCTTGATTTTACACCTGTGCGCAAACTGGTTTCACCACCGGCAGGCAGCACGTTCCGTTTTGCAAAAGACTCGTTGGTTACTCCGCATAAAAACGGTTGGCCCGTATTAAAGTCCACAGCCATATTGCCCAGTGCGCGTCCGTTTGAAATACCGGAGGCTCCGAGCAGTTTATATGCTTACGATACCTTGTACAAAGCATCCATTACACAAAGCAGTTCACAAGGTGCTACCTTGTGGGCAGGTCCTTCACATGTTATAGCACGCAGGGTAACCATCAGCACAGGGAAGTCAAACTTTATTATATCATCGCTGCCTTTTCATTTGCTGAACGGGAACAACAACATCGGGCAGTTTTTCCAGAAAACGCTCAAAGACGAATTGGACTTCTAACGTGAAACGTATCATCATTTTTGCTTCTGGCTCAGGTTCCAATGCTCAACGCATCATCGAACATTTTAACGCACAACCCGACAAAGCACAGGTAGTTGCGGTGTATTGCAATAATCCGCGTGCCTACGTTATTGAACGGTGCAAACAATTGAATGTGCAGTGCAGAGTTTTTAACCGTAAAGATTTTTACGAGAACAATCAGGTGCTGAGTTGGCTGAAAGAAGATAACGCTGAACTGATTGTACTGGCCGGTTTTTTATGGCTTATTCCTGCTGAATTAATTCGCGCATTTCCTGAACAGATTATTAATATTCACCCTGCCCTGTTACCGGCATACGGTGGCAAAGGCATGTACGGAAATCATGTACACGAAGCTGTAATTGCCAACAAAGAAACACAAAGCGGCATCACCATTCATTTGGTTAACGAAGAATACGACAAGGGTAAAATACTGTTTCAGGCTATCACGCCCGTAACACCAGATGACACACCCGACACGCTGGCACAAAAGATACACCTGCTGGAGCACACACATTTTCCTCAAGTGATTGAAGCATATTTATAACATATATTTTTAACCCAAGAAATAGCATTACCATGTACGGCAAACTGAAAGAACATTTACAAAAAGAATTAGCTTCCATAGAAGAAGCAGGATTATACAAACGCGAACGCGTAATTACTTCGCCTCAAGGTGCAGAGATTACCCTGAATGACGGTAAAACGGTTTTGAATTTTTGTGCCAACAATTATCTGGGCTTATCATCTCATCCACGTGTGGTGAATGCGGCTAAAACAGCATTGGACACACACGGCTTCGGGATGTCATCGGTGCGTTTTATCTGCGGTACGCAAGACATTCACAAAGACCTGGAAAAAACCATTGCTGATTTTTACCAAACCGAAGACACCATTTTATATGCAGCTGCTTTTGATGCAAATGGCGGAGTATTTGAACCGTTGTTTCAGGAGATGGATGCCATTATCAGCGATGAGCTTAACCATGCTTCCATTATTGACGGAGTTCGTTTGTGTAAAGCACAACGTTACCGTTACAAAAACAACAACATGGAAGATTTGGAAGAGCAACTGAAAGCAGCCGATGCAGCAGGAGCCCGTTTCAAAATTATTGTGACCGATGGTGTTTTCAGTATGGACGGTTACGTAGCGCAGCTAGATAAAATTTGTGACTTAGCGGATAAGTACAATGCCTTAGTGATGACAGACGAGTGCCACAGTGCAGGTTTTATTGGTAAAACAGGTCGCGGTGTACCCGAGTTGTGCAACGTGATGGGGCGGGTAGACATTATTACCGGAACTTTGGGCAAAGCCTTAGGTGGTGCCATGGGCGGCTATACCACAGGGCGCAAAGAAATTATTGACATGTTACGTCAGCGCTCCCGCCCGTATCTTTTCTCTAACTCACTTTCACCGGCCATTGTTGGCGCTTCGCTTGAAGTATTCAAACTGTTGAATGAAAGTACTTCCCTGCGCGATAAATTAGAAGCCAACGTAAAACAATTTAAAACAGGTATTAAGGCGGCTGGCTTTGAAATACGCGATGGTGATTCAGCCATTGTGCCTGTTATGTTATATGATGCTAAACTATCGCAGGATTTTGCCAATAAACTATTGAATGAAGGCATTTACGTAATCGGATTCTTTTTCCCGGTAGTGGCGAAAGGACTGGCCCGTATTCGCGTACAACTTTCCGCAGCGCATGAGCCTGCTCACATTGACAAGGCCATTGCTGCCTTTACCAAAGTAGGTAAGGAACTGGGTGTGATTAAATGACAGCAAATTAGATATACAGAAAAAGAGCAGCTGGTCTGCTCTTTTTTTATGCCCTGAAATTTTGTTTTCTCAATTTCATATCGTAATATTGCGATTTGAAATATGGGCGCAACTAAATCAGAAGAATTTACCATTAAAGACAACCGCATTGCGCGGTACGGTAAAGCACTGGCACATCCGGCTCGGGTGGCCATACTTAAATTATTGTTAAAAAAACAAACCTGCGTGTGCGGAGACATTGTAGACGAGCTTCCCTTGTCTCAAAGCACGGTATCACAGCATTTAAAGGAATTAAAATCAGCCGGTTTGATTAAAGGAAACATTGAAGGCAAGAACATTTGTTACTGCATTGATGAGAAAGAATGGAAAGTGGCTCAAACCTATCTGATGGATATGTTCAACACCTTTGTTACTCCTAAAGAAAACTGCTGCTAAAAATTATATTTACAAATCGAAATATTGCGATATGGAAACATCAGAACAGATTAAACAAAACGTAAAAGAGATTTACGGAAAAATTGCCACACAAACTAAACAGGACAATGCCGCCAGTTGTTGCGGTGCCGGTGGGTGCAGTACAGAGGTGTACAACATCATGAGTGAGGAGTACACGGATTTACAAGGTTACAATCCGGAGGCCGATTTAGGTTTGGGTTGCGGTTTGCCTACACAGTTTGCCAAAATGAAACCCGGTGACACGGTGCTTGATTTGGGCAGTGGTGCCGGTAACGATTGTTTTGTTGCCAGAGCGGTGGTAGGTGAAACGGGAAAGGTAATAGGAGTGGACATGACGGAGAAGATGATTGACCTTGCCCGCGCGAATGCCGATAAACTTAATTTCAACAATGTAGAATTCAGGTTGGGAGAAATTGAAAAACTTCCTCTTGCTGCTGATCGTGTAGATGTGGTAGTGAGTAACTGTGTATTAAATCTGGTTCCTGATAAACAAAAAGCATTTCAGGAAATTTACCGTGTGTTAAAACCCGGTGGTCACTTCAGCATATCTGATGTGGTGCTGCTGGGCGAATTGCCCGAGAAAATTCAATCGGCCACGGAAATGTATGCAGGTTGTGTAGCGGGTGCTTTACAAAAGACAAAATATATTTCACTCATACATGAAAGCGGGTTTAAGAATGTAACCGTTCAAAAAGAAAAGCCCATCATTATTCCCAACGACATTTTGCTCAACTACCTTACTCAACAAGAGATCGAGGAGTATAAAAATAGTGGCAAAGGTATTTACAGCATTACTGTATATGCAGAAAAACCGGCTGCTGAAAGTTGCTGTACGCCCGGTGGAGGTTGTTGCTAATATTAAATACCATGAATCAAACAGAAGTTTTACTCGCCTTGTGGGCCGAAGCGAGAACAAGGTTAACCAACCAATTGCCCGCTATTCAGGATGCAGATTTACTTAAACGCCTGCACCCGCAATCTAATTGCATAGGTTTTTTACTTAAACACATAGGCGAGGTGGAGCAACTGTTTGCCCGCAATGTTTTCGGGTTGGACATTAAAGGTTCAGTGGAAACATTGGGTACGGGTAAAGACAAAGGACAGTATACCAATTCCGCAGAGTTAATCAGTTACCTCAACGAATCACACATTTTTCTGGAACAAGCCATTAACAATGTTCTTCCCGATGAATGGCATCAGGAAATTGAAACAAAAGAGTTCGGTAAGCGTACCAAGGCACAAGCTTTGGGAAGAATAACTTCGCATACGGCTTACCACGCAGGACAAATAGGTATTATATTAAAATACGGACAGGTTTATTAGCATGAAAAATATACTAATTCTTTGTACCGGCAACAGCTGCCGCAGCCAGATAGCACACGGCTACATGGCACATTTTGGCAAAGGACTTTTGAATGTGTACAGCGCAGGTATTGAAACGCATGGGGTAAATCCACAGGCCATTGCCACCATGGAAGAGGATGGAATTGATATCAGTCAACATACCTCAAATAACCTCACCGAATACCTCACTATTCCCTTTGACTACATTATTACGGTGTGTGATAACGCCAAAGAAAATTGTCCGTATTTTCCCGGTCAGGCCCAACGTTTTCACCATAACTTTACTGACCCCGCAAAAGCCACAGGATCGGAAGAAGAAGTGATGAAGGTTTTTGCAAGGGTGCGCGATGAAATAAAAGAGTACTGTAAACAATTTGTAGAACGGGAACTGAATTAACACAATTAAAAGATTGGAAGATTAGAAAATTTAAAGATTACAAAGTACTCAGCCCGTAATCTTTCAAACCTTGTAGAATTAAAAACTCTCTAACCATAAGACATGAACAAACGACTTGCCTTCCTTGACCGGTATCTGACCCTTTGGATATTTTTGGCCATGCTTACCGGTGTGAGTATCGGGTACTTTGTGCCTTCAGCATCAGGTTTTGTAAATAGTTTCAGCAGCGGCTCAACTAACATACCCATTGCAATAGGACTTATTCTGATGATGTACCCGCCCTTGGCGAAGGTGAAGTATGAAGAAATAGGCAAGATATTAAAGCACCCTAAAATTTTACTGCTCGGATTGTTTCAAAGCTGGATTATCGGTCCGGCTTTGATGTTTGTGTTGGCTTTGATTTTTCAACGCACACATCCGGAGTACATGGCCGGTTTATTACTCATTGGTTTGGCGCCCTGCATTGCGATGGTGTTAGTATGGAATGATTTGGCCGGAGGAGATACGGAGCTGTGTGCAGGTATGGTGGCTTTGAACAGTGTTTTGCAGATTTTATTTTACAGCAGCTATGCCTGGTTTTATGTTACCTATTTACCTGAGGCCTTAGGTGTTCAGGGTTATGCGGTAAACATCAGCATGGGAGAGATTGCACAAAGTGTTTTCATCTATTTAGGCATACCGTTTTTTGGCGGGATGTTGTCACGTTATGTGCTTATTAAAACCAAAGGACAGGATTGGTTTAACCGTAAGTTTATTCCCGCAATCAGCCCTATAACCTTAACGGCTTTACTGTTTACTATTGTTATCATGTTCAGTTTAAAAGGGGAGATGATTGTGAGTATCCCGATGGATGTGGTAAGCATTGCTGTGCCGCTTACTTTGTTTTTTGTTGTGATGTTTTTCAGTACGTATTATTTGCTGAAGAAAATGGGCGGTACGTATAAAGAAACCACCACACTGGCTTTTACAGCAGGCAGCAACAACTTTGAACTGGGCATTGCGGTGGCCATAGCAGTATTCGGCATACACTCCGGTGCAGCCTTTGCGGCTGTGATTGGTCCGTTGATTGAAGTGCCTGTATTAATTCTTTTTGTACAGTTTGCTTTGAAGCAAAAGTCCGGGTTCGGTTCATAACGAACTGTAAGACAATATCTCAAAGACGCTTACTTCACATTCTCTTAACACAGCAATAACATTCTTGTAACAGTGTGCAAATACCTTTGCCCCAAGTTTTATTGTTATGAGAGATATTAAAATTTTAGTACTTGTTTTTTCCATGTTGTTTGCCGGATTAGCCTCTGCGCAAACCAATGGTAAAATAGCAGGAAAAGTAAGCGACAAGAAAACCGGTGAAGAACTCATCGGTGTTTCGGTGATTATTGAAGGCACCACCATTGCAGTGGCTACGGATATTGAAGGGAAATATATCCTTTCAGTAAAGCCGGGCACTTACAATGTAGTATTCAGCTATGTTTCCTATCAAAAGAAAGTGGTTACCGGTATTGTGGTGAAAGAAGGTCAAACTACCTTGCTTAACTCCTTACTGGATGATGCCGCGCAGGATTT
This sequence comes from Bacteroidia bacterium, assembly GCA_041675505.1. Lineage (GTDB taxonomy): Bacteria > Bacteroidota > Bacteroidia > UKL13-3 > UKL13-3 > JAGPCK01. The sequence goes on from JBAYTR010000015.1 coordinate 89,630, forward strand.
AAAAGAGGTGGTGATTCAGGCAGAGGCGCGCAGAGAAACTTCAGCAGCATTATTACTGGATCAAAAAAGAAGCTCCTCTATTTCTGACGGGGTGAGTGCTGATTTAATTCGTAAATCAGGTGATGCCACTACCAGTGATGTAATGAAACGCGTGAGCGGTACCAGCATTCAGGATAATAAGTTTGCTATTATACGCGGGTTAAATGACCGCTACAACACGGCCTACATCAACGGGGCGCCACTGCCCAGTTCAGAGTCAGACCGTAAAGCGTTTTCGTTTGACATTTTTCCTTCCAACATGTTGGACAACATGGTGATTACCAAAACTGCCACACCTGATTTACCGGGAGATTTTGCTGGCGGACTCATTACCATTAACACCAAAGATATTCCCGAGAAAAAATTTGTTGCGGTTTCTTTTGGCGCCAGCATGCACAGCATTACCACCGGAAAAAAAGGATACACGTATGAAGGTGGTAAAACCGATTGGTTGGGATATGATGACGGAACACGCGCAGTACCTTCAGGATTACCGGCCCGTTTGCAATACGAAAAAGCTGATGCGGCCACCAAATACAATAGCAGTTTAAAGTTTAACGACAACTGGAAAACCCAAACCGTGGGTTCAATTCCCATGAACAATTCCATTCAGCTGTCAGGTGGAAACAGTTATAAAGTAGGTAAAAACGATCAGGCAGGTTTTATTGTTTCCGGTTCATGGAACAGAAGCTTTAAAAACACCACAGTAGAGCGCAATCGTTTTAACAAACCGATGGGGCAGGAAGAAAACCAGTATATTACCAATTATACCGACCAAACGTATAAAGAAGAAGCACTCGTTGGTATTATGGCGAACGTGGGTTATAAAATTGGCTCCAACCATAAATTCAGTTTTAAAAATGCCTACACCATGAATGGAGAAGATCAAACCATCATGCGTACAGGTAATGATAATTTTTTAGATGCTGATTACCTGCCCAGAGTGGCTAACACCTATTACAATTACCAGCAAAGTAAACTGATGACAAATCAGTTGATAGGGCAGCATTTTATTCCTTCAGCAAAAGTGAAAATGAAGTGGGTATTAAATACCAACAACATCAAACGTGATGTGCCTGATTTCAGACGATTCTCTACCCGTTCCACTTTACAGGATGCCAGCACAGGTGAGTACACACCTTATGCAGCGCAAATAGGGCCGAACATTGACATTACCCAAACTGGCCGTTTTTATTCTTCACTGGAAGAGAAAATTAAAAGCGCCAGTTTTGAAGTACAACGCCCTGTTGAATTTTTAAGCGGTAAAAAAGTAAAAACCGAAGCCAAGATTGGTGGTTTTACACAAACCCGTGAGCGCGATTTCTCTGCCCGTGTGTTTGGTTACAAATTACGTTTTGTTAATACACCCGGCAGCCCTTACAACTACCAGCAATTTATTCAAACGCCTATGGCGGATATTTTCGGCAAAGATTATTTAGCTCAAGACACCTTATATATTGATGAGCGCATTAACCCACAAGATACCTACAAAGCCAGTTCACGTTTAAACTCTGCCTTTGCCATGTTTGACCAACGTTTATTCAGCAGGTTTCGTGCAGTGTATGGTGTTAGAATGGAAAAGTACAATCAAAAGCTGAATACATTAGGTCAGGCCGGTGAACCCGTTACTGTAGATACAACCTTTACAGACTTTTTACCCAGCATGAACTTTATCTATGAGTTAAATGAAAAAACCAACCTTCGTTTATCCGGTAGCAAAACCTTAGCTCGCCCTGAGTTCAGAGAGTTAGCACCATTTGCATTTTATGATTTTAATCTGAACACTGTAGTAGCCGGTCGTCCTACATTAAGCAGAACTACTATACAGAATTACGATTTCAGGTACGAGTATTTCCCCGGAGAAGGTCAATTGATTTCAGCCTCTTTGTTCTACAAAAAATTTGATAATGCTATTGAAATGGTTTACGAATACCTGGGCAGTGATGCTACCTTAGGTTACACCAGCGATGCCAAAGCAAAAAACTACGGATTTGAAGTAGAGCTGAGAAAGAACTTTGATTTTGTTGACAAACTTGCCGGAACTACCTGGGCCAAGAAGTTTACCATTACCACCAATTATGCCCGCATATTCTCTGAGGTACAATTGGACAAAGCTGTAGCCGGTAAATACGGTACACGTCCGTTGCAGGGTCAGTCACCTTATATTCTTAATTCGAGTATACAATTTTATGATCCTAAATCAGAGTTCTCTGTAGCATTATTTGTAAACAGAATAGGAAGAAGAATTTACATTGCCAGAGAAAAGAACGGTTTGGTTCCTGATATGTGGGAAAACCCCAGAACAGTAGTGGATTTAAACATCACCAAAAAGTTCTACAAGAAGTTTGAAGCCAAGCTGGCCATCAGCGACATTTTTGCTCAGGACCTGGTATTCTATCAAGATAACAACGATAACAAGAAGTTTGACGACACCCCTAAAACCAGTTACACCGACCCCAACATTACTCAAGCACAAAAAGGTAAGTTAGATAACGTTATCATGCGCTACAAAATGGGCTATACCCTTTCATTCGGTATCAGCTATAAGTTGTAATTAAGATCTCTCTCAACACAATAAAATCTGGCGGGGTACGAAAGTGCTTCGCCTTTTTTTCTTAACGTTAACTTCATGTCTTTAACATTTAATTAATGAGTTGTTAACGCTGTCGTTAATCAACAGGGATAGTTTTGCATCAGATAAATTATAACAGTTTTATGAAGAAAATCAATTTACTCTTGTCGGCTATGTTGCTTTGCACAATGGGTGTTTTGGCACAAAAGACCAAAACAATCAATGCAGGTGACATTACCACCAACACCACCTGGTACAGCGATACGTTGTATACCATTCAGGGGTATGTGTATGTGAAAAACAATGCAACACTTACCATTCAACCGGGTACCATCATTAAAGGAGACAAAAACTCAAAGGCTACCCTTATCATTACACGCAATGGTAAAATCAATGCCAACGGAACTTCCACCCAACCTATTGTTTTCACTTCAGCACAGGTTGCCGGTTCACGTCAACCCGGTGATTGGGGTGGTATAGTAATATTAGGAAAAGCACGCATCAACCGCCCGACTGATTGCAGCACTTGCCCCGGCTCATCAGTAGCAGCAGGTGAAGCAGGAATTCAAAATGCCATTGAAGGTGATTTGGATAATGCATCAGGCGATGGTTTGTATGGTGGAACAGATGATAACCACAACTCAGGAACCTTACGTTATGTACGTATTGAATACGGAGGCGTAGTAATTACCCCCGGAAACGAAATCAACGGTTTAACTATGGGTGGAGTTGGTAAAGCAACACAAATAGACCACATCCAGGTTACACAAGCCAACGATGACGGCTTCGAATGGTTTGGCGGAAACGTAGATGCCAAATACCTTATCTCTAACCGCAACATTGATGATGATTTGGATGTTGACTTTGGTTTCACCGGAAAA
>JBAYTR010000016.1:0-87865 GCA_041675505.1 Bacteroidia bacterium
AATCAGGAACTGAATGATTATCTAATAAGAGAAATGTCCAAACAGACTTATCTAACAAAAAAACAGTTTACTGATTTTGCAAAATGTACAATTTCCGAGTTAGAATACATAGAAATTCTAAAGAAGCAAAACATTATCTCATAAAGCTTCATTTAGGATACACCCTCCTTCGTATCTCTGGTTGACATCCCCGACAACCAAAAATTCACTCCTTTACAATTTTAGCTCGTCTTCCTGCACTGTCGGTTATAAAGTAAATACCGGGCTGCAAGTGTGAAAGGGAAAGTTGTTTGGTATGATTTTCTTTTAGCAGTTGTTTGCCTGTTAAATCATAAACAGTATACTCACCCGGCTGAGTGAAATACAATTTATCCTTTACAGGGTTAGGATATAGCTGAATGATTCCTGCATGAGGAAAATGCCCCGTTGATAAAGCTCCAAAATCGAAAGGTGTGCCCCATACAGTGCTGCCCTTCTTAATGTAGGTAATAGACTTATTGTTCCACTGTACCCCGCCCATGCTGCTGTAAGTATAGTATCTATCTACTCCAAAAACGTAATATTGATAATAGCCTCCGAAATCCGAACCAACCTGTGTGCAACTGTCTGAACCATATTTGTAGGCCCGTATACCTTTTACAAAAGGCCAAATATTATCTATTGATCCTATTTGCACCCCCCAGAAGGGTGTTTCAAAGTTATTGGTGTTCATGATTGAAAATTGATATTGCTCGAAAGTAAACCATGACGTATCAAAGTCCTCCCATTTAGTTTTCTTATAACATGCATAAACGGTAGAATCTATATAGGCTGTTTTACCTGTAATCTTTATTAGGGCAAATTCTTTTGGTGGAGTCTCGGATGCATTTCGCGAATAGCACCACTCATCCCCCACCTCATAATTATAGATGGCATCACTGTAGTTGACAAAAAAACCTCGATTAGGATTACTCAAACCCACCAATGAATCAAGCGAATTTTTTACAGTTTCATAAAAAGGAAATTCATTCATGGTAAAGCGTTTGAGCCATCCCCGGTTTTTGCTGATGGCCATTTGCAAACCGTTGTAATCCTTTTCAGAAAATGCACCTGTGCTATCGTAGTAGTTAAGCTCTATCCATTTTACCGAGTCTTGAATATCAACTACGGTAACCAAATCTTTTTTTATCACTTTCGCTTTTACCACTGCGCCATTGGGATAGGTATAAAAAATCCATTCGTCATGTAACTCAGTTCTTGTGCGTAGCAAAAGTGTGTCACCTGTAACCGTTAAAAAATGTTCTTCTCCGTCTCCTTTCGTCAGCATGTATTGCCCCACTTTTGAGGTGTGGTTTAATATGCTGCACCAAGGGGAAACTCCGGGTTTACGATTCGAAAACCACAGCGGACTGAAAGCATACCTTAGGCAACCGTTTATGGTATCTGTTTTGGTAATTCTAAACGAATACACGCTGCCTCCATCCAAATAATATTGCACTCCACCATTCCAGGCGGTAGACCAGTTTTGTGCATTTGCAAAAATATTCAGGAGAAGAAAAACTACTATCAGATGTTTTTTCATACTTACGAAAATAACCACCTATCAATATGATAAGCATCTTTTTCGATGAATTGATTCCTTTCCTGTCCGTGGTTGGCGTCCCCGCCAACCACCCCCACTCCCTCAAAAAACAACTTCTCCACTTTTTTCCTCCTGCCATAAAAGTTGCTTACCTTTGCGCCTCACTCATAATCTTATATACTGTGACTGAGCACGTTTCACAAAAACAACTGGCCACTGTTGAACAAGCCAAACAATTGGGTCTTCGGGAAGAAGAATTCGAAAAAATTAAAGAAATACTGGGCCGTTTACCCAATTTTACTGAGTTGAGTATTTACTCAGTAATGTGGAGTGAGCACTGCTCGTACAAAAATTCCATTGTGTGGCTCAAAACATTGCCCCGCAAAGGAGATAAACTGCTGGCCGAGGCCGGAGAAGAAAATGCCGGTCTCATTGACATTGGCAACGGACTGGCCTGTGCCTTTAAAATTGAATCACACAACCACCCTTCAGCATTGGAACCTTTTCAGGGAGCTGCTACCGGTGTGGGTGGCATAAACCGTGATATTTTTTCTATGGGAGCCCGCCCCATTGCCAACCTCAACTCCCTGCGTTTTGGGAACATCAACAACGAGCGCACTCGCTGGTTAGTAAAAGGTGTGGTAAAAGGCATTGGCGATTACGGCAACTCTTTTGGTATTCCCACTGTAGGTGGTGAAGTATATTTTGACGATTGTTACAACATCAACCCACTGGTAAATGCCATGAGTGTAGGTATTGCCAAAGTAGGTAAAACGGTTTCAGCTATTGCTGAAGGTGTGGGTAATCCCGTTTACATCTTTGGTTCATCTACCGGTAAAGACGGTATTCACGGAGCAGCCTTTGCTTCGAAAGATATTACAGAAGACTCTGCCAAAGATTTGCCATCAGTACAGGTGGGCGATCCGTTCTGGGAAAAATTGATTCTGGAAGCAAGTTTAGAATTATTAGATACCGATGCGGTAGTAGGTATGCAAGACATGGGTGCGGCAGGTATTACCTGCTCTACCAGTGAGATGAGTGCCAAAAGCGGAACGGGGATGAAAGTGTGGTTGGATAAAGTGCCCATGCGTCAGGAAGGAATGAAAGACTGGGAAATTCTGCTGAGCGAATCGCAGGAGCGCATGCTGGTGATTGTGAAAAAAGGACAAGAGAAAGCAGTAGAAAAAATATTTGACAAGTGGGATCTTACCTGGGCCATTATTGGTGAGGTAACCGATACGGCCCGCGTGCAATATTACATGAACAATGAACTGGTGGCCGACATACCGGGTGAATCATTGGTATTGGGCGGAGGTGCTCCGGTATACCACCGCGAATACACCGAGCCGAAATACTTTGCAGAAATTGCGAAGTTCGACCAGAATACTGTTGCAGATTGCAACATGACAGAAGCGATAAACATTGCTAAAAAATTAGCCGCTAACCCCAACATCTGCTCCCGCAAATGGGTGTACAATCAATACGATTCGATGGTGGGCACGGTGAATCAAACCACCAACGCACCCAGTGATGCAGCCGTAGTAAAAGTGCGCGACAGCGACATGAGCATTGCCATGAGTGTAGATTGCAACTCACGTTATGTGTATGCCAACCCTGAAGTGGGTGCGGCCATTGCCGTGTGCGAGGCAGCCCGCAACATTGTGTGTGCCGGTGGCGAACCTGCAGGTGTTACCAACTGTTTGAATTTTGGTAATCCATACAATCCTGAGGTGTACTACACCTTTGTACACGCCATTAAAGGTATGGGCAAAGCCTGCACAAAACTAGGAACGCCTGTAACCGGTGGTAACGTAAGTTTCTACAACCAAAGCAGCGATGATAATGCGGTATTTCCTACACCCACCATTGGCATGGTAGGGTTGATTGATAACAACCGCAAACACATGACACTCGACTTTAAACAAGCCGGAGATGTGGTGTATTTAATCGGAGAACACCAGAACGATATTGCTTCATCACAGTACTTAGTCAACGTGCATGGCGTGCAACAAAGTCCTGCCCCTTATTTTGATTTGGATAAAGAATACAACGTACAGCAGGCCGTATTGAATGTGATTAAAAAAGACCTGATACAATCAGCACACGATACCAGTGAAGGCGGCTTGTTTATCACGTTACTCGAATCAGGTATGCCTCGCGGATTGGGCGTTAACCTTAATGTTGACACCAACGGCTTACGAAACGATGCCTTACTTTTTGGTGAAGCGCAAAGTCGCGTAGTGGTGAGTGTAAAACCTGAAAATGTAACCGCTTTTGAAAATGAGTTGAAAAAATCAGGAACTACATTCAGTAAACTGGGCGAAGTGAAAGAAAACAACATTGCCATTAACGGAGTTGATTTCGGAACAGTGGCCGAGTATGCTAACACCTTCAACACCTCTTTAGCAGATTTGCTGAATCAATAACTTATTTCTTTTACAACAAAAAAGGTCAACTGATGCAGTTGATCTTTTTTGTTGAGTTATAATGAAGCTCCCTTATTTCAACTTCACCAATTTTTGCTGTATGGCATCATTACCGTTGCGTATGTTCACTATGTAAACGCCTTTGGCCAGATTAGCTAAGCTGCTTAAATCTATGCTCAGTGTGCCTTGTCCGCTTGATAAAGTAGTTTGTGTGTAATGCTTGCGGCCACTAAGGTCATATACTTCTATGGTTACATTGCCTTCGCTTACATTGGTTAACGTAAGGTTCAGTTTCTCTGTAAACGGATTGGGGTTGATGGCTTCAATAGTAACTCCATTGTCTTGTTTGTTGTTACTTACAGCTATGGTTTTACTGTAGTCAAACTCTCCGTTAAAGTCAACCTGTTTTAAGCGGTAGTACAATATGCTGTTGCTGCCAAATGGAGCAACATCCGTATAGTTGTAGTTGATTGGAGTGTGGCTGTTGCCTGAACCCTTTACTTCGCCAATTTGTTCAAAGTTGCGGCCATCTGTACTGCGTTCTACTTCAAAATGACTGTTGTTGGTTTCAGTGGCAGTGACCCAGCTCAACTCTACATTATCAACTACTTTTTTGCCGGTGAAGCTTAACCATTCTACAGGTAGTGGGCCTCCCAAATTACTCACCCCAAACGGTGAAAAAGAGGTAATGCCGGTGCGTGTTTGTGTAAAAGGGTTGCTGCCGGAGGATGCAGAAGCCGATGTAGCCATCCAGTTCCCTCCTGTATAATGAGCAACAAAACAACTATTTCGTGTAAAGCCACTTAATTCATGACCGGCCAACCATTGCAGGGTAATACTCACGTTACTTCCGCCTGCAGTACCTTCACTCACAAACCAAGTGCGGTTAACCGCGTTGGTGGTAATGCTTGTGCCTGTGGCAGTGGTACCCGAAAAGGCAGTATTGGTGCCAGCTATTACGCTCACACCAAATTCATCCGAAGTACCCGAATTCACCAGAGTTACCGGGTTGTATGAGGAATTGTTATGCGCTACCGGAAACACCACTGAACCTGTTCGCCCACCCGACCCGATGTTCTGTATTTTCAGCACTCCGGTTCCGTTGGTTACAATGCAGCTGCCCCCGGTAGAATTCGTAACCGAATTGGTTGTGCCCGACAATGTCAGGTTATAACTGTCCAGGCGTATGCGGCCACCGGCCAGGTCCACATCCCCGCTCACTGTCACATTTCCGCCAAGGGTTGTACCTGAAGCGTTGTTGATGGTGAGCTTGCTGTAACTACCGGCCGGAATGGTTTGCGCTGCCGTGCCATTAAATTCCATTTCCCCGTTGGTTACCGTGAATGTGCCGTTCTGGCTAAAAGTGCCCGACACTGAGAGTTTCGATGCAGCATTGTCCAGCGTAAGCGTGGCCCCCGAACCAATGGTGAGGTTATTACATGTCCGGGCATCCGAAATAACCGGCATATAGGTAGCCCCTGAACTGATGGTTACATTTGTACTGGAATCGGGTACCATGGGGCAGGTCCAGTTGGCCGTATTGCTCCAGGCCGTGCTGGTGCCACCCAACCAAGTGCCCGGGGTATTCACCGTAATGGCAATGGCTGTTGATGTATTGGACGTGCAGGAACCAGAGTAAACAATTCTTCTGTACCAGGTGGTTTGACTTAAGGAACCCGGACTGTAATTTTGCGTGTTGTTGGTTCCAGATGCCGAGCTGAACCCGGCAGTGCTGCTGGTAACTGAACTTTGCCACAAATACGTGTATGAACCTACTTCGCCCGTTGGCGTTGTACCCGTCAACCCGGAAGGTGTTGACCCGGTGCAAATGGTTTGCGCGCTGCTCACCGTATTGTTGGCAATCGCATTCGGTTGTGTCACATTAAACTTAATCTCAATGGTGCAGGTGCCGGTATCCGATACCGTGCAGTAATACGTGCCTGCGGTTAACGAAGATCTGCTGGAAGTAGTTTGGGAGCCGGGCGACCACAGGTAGCTATACGTGCTCGATCCGGTAATGGTTACACCGGCTGCGCCAGTGCTGCCACCATTGCAGGTAACGTTGGTGGTTGACAGCGAAAGGCCCGTCATGGACGGACAGAAAAAGTAAAATACCTGATACGATTGCCACTTGGTGGTGGTGGAGTTAAATATCCAGAACAGGTTATTGCAATAGTAAATGGCGACCGTTGACGGTTTGGTGGTTCCCAAGGGCAGGTTGCACAACCCCGTGTATGCACCGGTGGTGGTGTAAAACAGCAACCGCCCTTTAGCATAATCAAACTGTGCGTATTCATACCCGCTAACCCCTGTGTACATTACCGTGAATGAATTAATTGATGACCCCGATGGAGTTCCGGATAACGTCACGTTACTAACAGTTCCATTGGAGCTTCGGCTCACCCTGCGGAAGCCAGTGCCTGCACCACCTGCAGAATACACCATTTCATTGCTGTCGGCATCAAAAGATGCGCAGGCATTGATGTAGGACGTATTATTAGTTGAATAGATACTGGTGCTGGCACCCGTGGCATAGAAACTGCCGTTGAGCGTCAGTTTGCGCACCCCCGCTGTGTTGTAACCATTCCCCTCCAGCTGGCCGGTGCCTGTATTGTACCACAGCCCCCGGTGATCATAGTCGGTGCTGCCCGTATTAAGCAACGTGCCTGATGTATTAAATGTTTCCAGTTTCAGGCCGTTGCTGCCACCCTCCGAACTGTAATAGCGGCCATTGGTTCCATCATAGGCCACTGCGGTTCGGTTTTGACCTCCACCTGAGCAGTTCAGGTACAGAGAGGTTTGCGTAGCTGTGTCTTTGGGAATGCCCAAAACTTTAGCGGCAAAAAGATTGTGCGTCAATAAATAGGTTACCGTAAAAATGATAATTCTGGCCATGCTAGTCTAGTTTAAACCGGCAATATAAATTATTATATATTTAATACAACCGTATATTTTACAAGCACCCGACCTAAGTTCGTACGATAACTAAATCGCACCAATCTTCAATATATTCTAATCAAATGTATAACATAAACACTAAGTCCTCTTTATATCTATATAGGACGTTGATGCTTAACTACTGAAAAGAAACAGATGTTTGAACTTTTGAACATTGAAAGGGTTTACAAAGGCGACACCACTTAAGTGATGTCGCCTTTGTAATAAAAGCAATAGTGGGTAATTTATCTTGATTTCACCAGTTTCTGACGAATAGCATCATTGCCGTTGCGAATGTTAACTATATAAACTCCTTTAGCCAGGTTAGCTAAGCTGCTTAAGTCAATGCTCAGTGTACCTTGTCCGGTAGATACAGTGGTTTGTGTGTAGTGCTTGCGACCACTTAGGTCATATACTTCTATGGTTACATTGCCTTCGCTTACATTGGTTAGCGTAAGATTTAGCTTCTCTGTAAACGGATTGGGGTTGATGGCTTCAATAGTTACACCATTGCTTTGTTTGCTGTTGCCTACTGCTATGGTTTTGCTAAACTCATACTCTCCGTTAAAGTCAACTTGTTTTAAGCGGTAGTACAAAATGCTGTTGGTACCAAATGGAGCCACATCAGTATAGTTGTAGTTAAGTGGCGTGAAGCTGTTGCCTGCTCCTTTTACTTCACCAACATATTCAAAGTTGCGGCCATCAGTACTACGCTCTACTTCAAAATGACTGTTGTTGATTTCGGTGGCTGTAATCCAGCTTAACTCTACGTTGTCAAACACTTTTTTGCCTGTGAAACTTATCCATTCTACTGGTAAAGGATTATTTACATCATTCAACGTAAACTCTGAGAAGCTGTTTAAGCCGGCCATGGTAACTGTATTGGCTGTTGTATTAATAGTACTTGCATAACTAATCCAGTTTTGACCACTACTCATTTTAGCTAATTTAGCATCAGTTTCTGCTGCAATAGTTCCCAAAAGGGCATCATCGTAATACAGCACCACATCATAGGTAAATCCTGTAGTAACATCTGGTGTTAACACCCAATAAGCATTGCTATATTTAGCACCTGATACAGAACCACCGCTTGTAGTGTTGTTAGGCCAGCTGCCGGGCCAGTATTTGTAGGTAGTCCATGAGGTAGGCAGTGTGCCCGATTGCCAGGTAACCGTAGCCACAGTTTTACCTGCAAAGGTGAATGTTTGCGTATTACCTAAACCAATGGTACCTGAAAGTGTAATGTTCGGTGGGTTAACACCGGGAGTGAATTCATCTGAACCAATGTCGCTACCGCCCGCGGCTAGTGTTGTTGAACGACCTGCACTGGCACTACCATAATCTTCCGTTTGCCCGCTTATCTGAACTGCTCTTCCATTAATGTACCAACACTCAGTGTTACCTGTTACAATGTTGAGGTTACCTGTAGAAGTAGATGTAAAAAGATTAGATGCTGAAACGTTGGCTGTCTCTTCTGCTGCTGAGTAGGTATCTTTTACTGAATTAGTTTGCCAGTTGGCAAAGTTGTAGTTAGTACCTGCGTAATCTCCGATAGTTGATGCTGAACTGCTCACCAACAGATTATAGTTGCTGGTAACTGACGCCCATCCTGTAGTGCTTGATGTACCAATGGCACAATGAGCACCTGTACCACCCGTACGCGCATTGTAGAAAATATTATTTCTTATGTCTTTTGTGCCAGATGTAACAGCTCTGTAAAAGGCATAGGTTTTATTTGTGCCTGAGGTTGAAGCACCGGATACATAAATGCTGTTGTAATAAAAGTTATCTGTTCCAGTTCCATTCAAATAAACTCCCATTGCTCTGCTCTCATTTCCCGAAGCATTACCCACTGAAATCTGATTATTGGAGTAAGTTGTCGATCCTGAAGCGACATGAATACCCATAGCGTATGGCGCATAAGTAGCTCCGGTATTTGCACTGGACACGTTTATATTGTATATCCGGTTGCGTTTAACAACGGCTCCTGCGCTTCCACCTGCAACGGTTATCCCTTTTGCAAAATGATAATTGGTGGTGAAACCTGTTGATGTATTAGAGAGATTGTAAATAGAGTTCCCCTCAACAACTGCAGTGGCAGAAAGTGACGAATAGTACATTCCCACAGGACCGTATGGAGTAGTTGTTACACCTGATGAGTTATATTCTTTACTTACAATATCACGAATAGTATTATTCTTTACTGTAAGCGTTCCACTAACCGTTGAATAAATCCCCACATGACCATAGGAATTTTGATCAACCGTAGTGGTAGTAAAATTACCAATTGTATTATTCTGCACATCAACCGTGCCTGAACCGGCAATAGAAATTCCCCTGAATGTAGTTCCGGCTGAGGAGGTAAAGTTATCATAACTGTTCGCTAACCCCCCGATAGTATTACCTGAAGAGGTTCCGATGTTAGCTGAACCTGCAGTGAGGTAAATAGGATAACAGGTATTAGAAGAAGGGAAAGTGAAATTAGAGATGGTATTCCCCTGAATACTACTGGCTGTTGCAGTACCCAAAGTAAGGTAGATGCAGTAAGTTGTGCTTGCACAACTCATGGCTGTTCCTGAACGATCTGTTGCAGCTCCTCCAATGCTGTTGTTACTAATGGTGTGGCCCGTACTGCTACCAACAACGTAAATGCCATAAAATATTGAAGTAGTAGACCCGCCATCAAAGTATATCATGTTGTTGGAAATGGTGTGGTCATTTCCGGCATCAGAGCGAATCTGATAGGTAGCCGTAGATCTTGCACTGTTGTGGTGCACCTTGTTGTAGCGAATAGTTTGCCCGGTGGCTGCAAAGTTCATTACACCCACTGATGTAAAGTTATAAATGTCATTTCCATCAGCAGCAGTTGAACCACCCACTGTAGTATTACCATTATTTGCACTACTGCCAATATAAATGGCCACACCCGGTACACCAACTGTTCCGGGAGTACCTACTGCATCTCTTATGGTATTTGCAGCAATGGTATTTCCACTATTGATGCCGGTAGTTCCTATAACCATTGTACCTCTTGAAGTAGTAGTCGCGTTGGTTTCTAAAGTACAGTTACGTACCATATTATTGGTACTACCACCATTAATTTCTATGGCTGCATAACAACTGGCTGAAGTGGCATGTGTATTTACAATACGAATGTATTGCCCGCTGCCACCGCTTCTGCCATCAATGGTAACACCCGTTACACCCATTAACCGAACCATAGACTGAGATAAATCCGCACTGTTACTAATAGTACGCAAGCTGGTAGTGCTGGGTTGAATGGTAAGTGTATACCCTGCCAAACCAGGGCTGTTTAATTGATTTGTTCCATCTTCTGTTAAATCACTGGTGATGTTAACTGTGGTATTGCCACCTAAAGAGGTGTTATTAATAGCCTCAAATAACCCACCGGTACCTGTAAGTGAAGTATACGTTTGACCGCTGCCTACACTTATGGTGGTAGAAAGCGGGGTTACTACGTTGTATGCATTAGGTGTGGTAGGTGCACTGCTTTGACTGCTTACTGAAGTATGCACTGCACCGGCAGATGGGCTATAGCCAATATTGGCAGTTGAAGCCTGATCTTGAGCTACTACATAATATTGATACGTTTCGCCTGCAGTAGGAGTAATGCTCAATACGGAGTAATCAATAGTAAAATCCCAACTTCCGTTGGTGCCAGTTCCTGAAGCAAGTGTACCTGCTGTGCTGGCCCATGAACTGGTGGAAGGAACGGTGCGTCTGAACCAAATACGCGGACGATCACTGCCTGTAGTAGGCACTCCTGATGAGTTGTCTGTAATGGTTGCTGTAACTGTACGGTTGGTGGTGGAGCCGGTATTACCCAACACGCTGTAAGTAATCTCCGGAGCCGCATAATCTCCGGCTTTTTCGTAAGCACCAATATAAGGTGTACCGCCACGGGTTGTGCCTTCGTAATCTACAGTAACCGCTCCAATAGATGAACCTGCTCCGGCTACTGGGCTGCTGCTTAATGGTACCATGTTAGAGGTACTGTTAAGTGTTGGATTCGTGCCTATAGAGCCTGTCTCTTGCGAAGCTGCTGTGTGTGCAGCCTGCCAGTTAGTAGCAAAGTTATTTTGAACTGCACTATTATAGTAGCCTGCATTGTAGGTTGTATTGGCAGCACCGTTAGCTCCATACAAACAGTTATTGTTAGAAGTTAAGCCGGTAAAAGCTGTGGTGAAATTATAATAAATAGCATAAGAGCTTGAGCCGATATAAGGCAATTCCATAGTGTTCACACAAATATTATTACGCACATCAAGAGCCGTAGTAGGTGTAGTACCAACAGCAATACAAGAGCTGAAAGAAATACCACTGGCAGATGAATGACTTACACTACCATTAAGGTAAATGGTATTATAATAAACTTTATTGCTTGTACCACCGTAAAGTCTTATACCTGCAACTCCTCCGGTAGATGTTGCTGATACTGTTGTAGCTTGAGCTTTTAGATTATAAATTAGATTATTATAAATACTTAAATTAGTGGTTGTAGTTACTAAACCGGTAGTAATACCAAATGCTCCGGTAGTTGTACTGTTTGAAGTAGTGGTATTGATAATGTCATAAATTTTATTTTGGTAAATCTCGGTATTATTACAACCAGTGCCGACACTAATGCCAATCATTGTTACCGCGCTTGCCCCCCAATTGATGTTCATGTTAAAGATTTCATTACCGTATATCTTTGACCCGGTGGTGGTATAAACTAAATCAATACCTCTGGTAAATACTACATCCGTTCCTGTAGAGCCAATGCTGTTGTTCTTTATCTCCAATGCATTGAACTCCCCCGTTGATAAACCGTAAGCACAAATTCCAAAACCAACTGCTTTTACACTATTATTTTGCAAGGTAATATTATCGTTATCGGCACCTGCACCGGTAGTGGTTACCGTGCTTAATGTAGTGCCTCCAACCAAAATGCCAATTGTTGCATTGCTGCTAAGCAGGGTGCTACAACTAAGGTTACAATTTTTTACAGTAAAGTAGGTACAGCCTGCACCAACACCCTGACTGGATAGCCATAAAACTCCTGACGTTGCAGTATTAGCATTATTGATAATAGTAAGGTTACGGGATGTGGAGTTATTATTGGAACCATCAATAGTAAAATAATCTGTGCCGTTAAAACGCATAACCACGCTACCGGCATTGGCAGCTGTAATGGTGGCATTTACACTGGTAGCAGGTTTTAATGTAATAGTATTGGTTGATGAGGCTCCACTAACAGTACCCAAGGTAATGGGGAAAGTTTCTCCACTTCCGTAAGAAGCATCTGTAAGGTTAAACGTAACGGCCGCGCTTACACCGCGTGTACTTAAATCTGCCAAGGCTGCGGTAATGGTTGTGTAAGTTTGCGCTGTACCTATATTGTAAGAACCACTTAATGGCGGGTTTACTATGGTAAAGCTATTGGGTGAACTGGGGGCCGAAGAAATATTACTTACAGTTGTAGCAACAAAACCTGATGTGGGGTTACAACTTATGTTGGGAGTTGTGGCCTGGTCTTGCGCTACTACAAAATATTGAATGGTATTACCTAAGCTTACAGATCCTCCGTTAATGATAGCCCAATCTACTGTAAAATCATATGGCGAAGAAGTACCATTGGCTTCTACCCATTTCCATCCGTTATCTCCGCTGGTATTACCTACAAAGGCATTGGCATCAGTTGATTTTTTGTAGTACAAACGCGGGCGCGTGCCACTGGTGGTATTAACACCTGCACTGTTATCAGTTATAGTTGCAAAACTGCTGGTGGTAAAGTTAGATGTGGTTTGGTTGCTTAAAGCGGTATAAGTAATTGTGGGTGCTTCAAAATCTCCGCTGTTTTCATACGCCCCTATGGTTGGAGTGCTGGCATGGCGTGTAGCTCCTAAAATATCCGTTGTAAAAGGAGCTGATAAACCTGTACCCGCACTCATAGCTGACGAGCTTCCAGATGATGGAGCCAGTATTATGTTGGAACCAAACAATGGATCTCCGGAAACTGAGTTGGCATCGGTTACGGTGCTTTGGCCGGTTGCTGTTATCGCACCTGTCCAGTTGGCTATTGTTGCCCGGTCTGTAGTACTGGTTCTGCCAACATAACCATTGGTAGTATTGGGCAAGTGAAGCACATTGTAGTTACTTGATGAAGCTGTTGTTCCATTACCAACTGACGTGGCTGACGCATTGTAAATGCAATAATGTTTTGGCGTACCACTTTGGTTAGCTGTTGAGTTAGAGAAAATGTTGTTTTTACTTACCACTCTTGGACCAGAGGTAGCACCGGTAGCAGTATACCGCATACAAGTACTGGTAATTTGTGTATTAGTCGTATTTATACTTACTGAATTGTGGTGAAGTATAAATGTACAGGTGGTAGCATTGGTGGTAGCAGGAATATAAATCCCGTTAACTGTAACTGTAGTAGAGGCTGTAGCGTAACCATGTTGCAGATTAGAAACAGCATTGTTGTAAATACGTATTTCATGTGTGCCGGTATACGAAGTGCTGGGATTGGTAGAAAAATAAAGACCATTGTTAGCTCCCGTTGTTGTTGTAGAGGCAACAGCGGTGGTATGTATGCGGTTGTTGTAAATTTCGCAGGTGTTAAACAACAAACCAAAATTCATGCTGTACATGGTGGTGTAGTTAGTATGGTTTTGAACCACACAACCAAACACTTTTAAGCCACCTTGATTTTGTGCATTTATACCATATGATGTAGTTGTTAACCCTCCTATGTCATTGCTTACACCGGTGCGCCCAACGTAGCTTGTTCCTCCTGATATGGTACCTATTTCATTTCCCAAATCCCAGTTGGCAGCAGTGGTAGTGCTAAGACCAACACAATATACTCCATTGTAGCTGTTACCTATGGTGAAATTGTAATACTTATTATATGAGTTAGTTCCTGTTGCTGCTGATGGTGAAGGGGTAACTGCTTGGTATATGCCATAGGTTGCTGTATTGGTTCTGTTAAGGGTTACACTAATGTCGCGAATGGTGTTGTATTGTGCACCATCAGTAGCTGTGAAATTTCTTACACCAACACCGTGGTCAAGTAAATTACCCGTTCCTTCTATTTGAAAATCTATATTTTTTATGGTAACATAATCGCTGCCTAATAATCCTAAAATAGGTTCAGTTGTTGAAGCAAATGGTGTACCTGCTCTTGCAGTATTATACACACCTCCTGAAGAATTCCAACCTGTACTTGTAATAATAGAGCGCCCTGAGGCCGGCTGTATGGTAATGGTGTTGGTACTGGTGCCCACACTACCCAATACAATAGGAAAGAGCTCCCCACCGGTAAGTGAACCGGCATAGGTGGCATCTTGCAAACTCAAGGTAATGGCACCGCTTATGCCCCGGTGGTTTACATCAGCAACTGCTTCTGTTAATGTTTTGTAAGTACCTGCAGTACCAACGGTATAAGAGCCCGCGCTCAACGTTGAAACACTGGCATTGGGTGCAAAACGGATAGAACGGCTGCCCGGCCAGTTATCAGCATGGTTAAAATAATTGTGAAAATTTTTAGACCCGGTAACTGCATCTAAATAATTCCCGTTTCCACCTGTAGCATTTTTAATTCCTATACTGGCACTTTCACTCGTGCTGGAAATAGTGGACCCACTTACGGTCCCATAATTAAATTCAATGTAACTTGGTTTTGCAGAGTGTGTACTGGCATACAATACTACCTGAAAATTAATGGTACGTGTAGCTGTGGTATAATAACTGGGTACGCCTGTCCATTGTATGGTTAAACTGCTATCGGAACCTGAAACATTAAGTTTATATAAAACAGACCCAGAACCTACTCCTAAATCATCGTACCAGGGAGCGATGGTGGCATTGGGTGCAGTTGTACTATAAAAACTGGTATTCGCACCAGAAGTGTAGTTGGCTTTATTAGTATTGGTAACTGTACCGGGGTTAAATAAAAGACTAACAAAACCATTGGTGCCTACCACAAAGTAATCACTGTTCTGGTAAAAACCACCGCAGTATTCAATTGACATGGGCAATGCAATAATGGCAGCCCCGTCATCAAGATCAGTTGCACCTGCACTGGTCGTAAAATCAGCCACACCTGTTCCGGCATTACTGATTTGAGTTGCACCTCCACCTGTAGTTATGGCTGTATAGGTGTTGGTAAACCGGCTTAGTTCATAATTTACCTGTGCCAGTAAAGGGGAAGAATACAGCAAAGCGAGCACTGCTGTTACACATAAGGCTCTCAAAGACCTCCTTGTTGTTTGTGAAATAGTATACATATTTAATTAGGTTGAGTTATTTGTTTGTTCATAAAATCTGTGACTATAGTCTCAGATTTATCAGTGTAAGTTAATAGTGACTTTGAATAGCACATACAAAATGTTCTGAAACAACGTATTTTGTATACGAACAAATCTTTATGTGTTAAATGCTTGTGTACGATATACCATACAGGTGTTAATTACCTGAGATGGCAACTACACTAATGTACCTACTGATTTATTCTGTTCAACAACTCCTCCCTGTACTGCTGCGCTAAAGGGATTTCTTTATTGCCTATCCATACAGATGAGGAGGTAATTTTTTCAATGAATTCAATATTTACCGCATAACTTCTGTGAACGCGCATAAATAAATTCTGATCAAAATGGGTAAGGTATTCCGTTAATGAGGCTCTTACAATGAACTCTTTTTTAAGCGTATTGACATGTACGTAAATATGAGAACTCATCAAAAACAACACCTCACTATATCTCACTTTTACTAATGATGCTCCTTCTTTAATGAAAATACAATCCTGAAGCACTTTCTTGCGCTGAGAACCCACTGGTAAGTCTTCCGTCAATACTTGCTTATTATCTTTTACGGAAAGCGCACCTTCAATGGCAGATTTTAATTCAACCTCACTCAGTGGCTTTGTTAAAATACGGTTAAATTTGTTCCACCAGGCCCGCATTAACTTCCTCTAAAACAAAAACGCTGGGAATGCAATGCTCCTGCATTGAATGCTGTGCCAATTCAATCACCTGTTCGAAATTGCTCAAGTTAAGATCAAGCAAAAACAAATCAGGACTAAGTTCTTTAGCCAGCTTTAATGCTGAGTGAATAGTATGTGCCGGAGATAAGGTACTGTGACCTGCTTTTTGTACTTCTTTCTCCAAAAGCTGAACAGATAAGTCATCTTCTCCTACAACAACTATGTTGTAGGACGTTACTTTAGATGAACTTGTCAATATTAGGTTAGTTAGGGTTTGGCGGTAAAAATATGAGGCTTAAACTAAACTACCAAAAATATTGTAGCAAATGCATTTCTGTGTATATGAACTGCGTTTTGATAATCTGCCTGTCAAATAGTATTTTTGCCAAAATGAACTAATTCCGTTCATTAATCGTTTATACCGATATGGAAATAAAACCGGGCAAATATTTAGCTCCCATCCAATACCCTTCAGACCTTAAAAAGGTAAAGGAAGAGGATTTGGTTAGTGTGTGCAACGACCTGCGTCAGTACATCATTGACACTGTATCTGTATATGGCGGACACTTTAGTGCCAGCTTAGGTGTAGTGGAACTTACCGTTGCCTTGCATTATGTATTAAACACACCTTATGACCAACTTATATGGGACGTAGGCCATCAAGCCTATGGCCATAAAATGCTCACCGGCCGCAGAGACTCGTTTCATACCAACCGTGTGTATAAAGGCATTTCCGGTTTCCCAAAACGAAGTGAAAGTGAATACGATGCTTTTGGCGTGGGTCACTCCTCTACATCCATCTCTGCAGCGTTAGGTATGGCAGTTGCCTCCAGGCTAAAAGGAGAACTTAATAAGCAGCATGTAGCTGTAATAGGTGACGGAGCCATGACAGCAGGTTTAGCATTTGAAGGACTTAACCATGCCGGTGTAGAAAACAGTAACCTGTTGGTTATTTTGAATGACAATTGCATGAGCATTGACCCTAATGTAGGTGCTCTTAAAGAATACCTTACTGATATTACCACTTCTCCTACTTACAACAGGTTCAAAGACGATGTATGGAAAGCATTGGAAAAACTGAATAAAGTAGGACATGTGTCGCAGGAAATTCTTTCCAAAGTTCAAAGCACATTAAAATCGGGGCTGTTGCGTCAAAGTAATTTATTTGAATCACTCAAATTTCGTTACTTCGGGCCGGTTGACGGGCACGATGTAAATCATCTGGTGAAATTGCTCAAAGATCTGGAGCACATCCCCGGCCCAAAACTTTTGCATTGCGTTACAGTAAAAGGCAAAGGTTTTGCTCCCGCTGAAAAAGAACAAACCAAATGGCACGCCCCCGGTGTTTTTGATAAAGTAACCGGTGAGATTGTAAAAAAAGTTGCTGAAACCCCTCAGCCTCCCCGTTATCAGGATGTTTTCGGGCACACACTGGTGGAACTGGCCGAGATGAATAAAAAAATAGTAGGCATCACACCTGCCATGCCCTCCGGCTCTTCCATGAACATTATGATGAAAGCTATGCCCGACCGTGCTTTTGACGTAGGCATTGCTGAACAACATGCAGTTACTTTTTCAGCCGGTTTAGCCACACAAGGTTTAGTTCCTTTTTGCAACATATACTCCTCGTTTATGCAACGCGCATACGACCAGGTGGTGCATGACGTAGCACTACAAAAGCTGAAAGTGATATTGTGTATGGATCGTGCCGGTTTAGCCGGGGCTGACGGGCCTACACACCACGGTGCACTCGACATTCCGTTTATGCGTTGTGTGCCCAATATGATTGTTGCCGCACCTATGAATGAGGAAGAGTTGCGCAACCTGATGTTCACCGCACAACTGGATAGCGTTCAACAACCTTTCAGTATACGTTACCCCAGAGGTAACGGTGTGATGCCGGAATGGAAGACCCCTTTTAAAGAGATTGAAATAGGTAAAGGACGTTTGGTGAAAGAAGGAGATGATGTAGCTATTTTAAGCATCGGGCATATTGGTAATCTAGCTTTGGATGCAGCTCAAAAACTTGACCTCACAGGCATTTCTACAGCACTGTATGACATGCGTTTTGTAAAGCCATTAGACGAAGAGTTATTGCACACAATATTCAGCAAGTTCAAAAAAATAATTACCATAGAAGACGGCACAATTGTAGGCGGAATGGGTACTGCCATTCTCGAATTTATGGCTGAACATGGATATACCGCAGAAGTGAAAATGTTAGGTATGCCGGATGCTATAGTAGAACATGGCGAACAAAATGAACTTTACACTGAATGCGGATACGATGTTCCCGCCATTATCAAAACTGCACAGCAACTTGCAGGCAGAAAAGTGAACGCGTAAGCGATTCATAACTCATTGTTGAAAATCTGCTAATAACACTTCCCCATTACTTTGCAAATTGCACAGGTAATTATACCCGTGGCAACTACCGACCATTTAGTACATACGCTTAAAAAATACGTGCCTGAGGCATCTGTACCGTTGTGTGTAGAGTGGCTGATACAACACCGGGTACACTTGCGCATTACCAAAGAACGCAGCTCCAAACTGGGAGATTACCAAAGCCCCTGGGGTGGAAAGGGTCACCGCATCAGTGTGAACCACAACCTTAATCCCTTTGCTTTTCTCATCACGTTTGTTCATGAAATGGCCCACTTGGTAGCTTTTGACAAATATAAAAGTGGCATTGCTCCACATGGGAAAGAATGGAAACATGAATACCGCCTGCTGATGATGCCTGTTTTTCATTTGCAGGTATTCCCCGCTGATATTCATAATGCTTTGCTAAAGTACCTCCACAATCCGGCAGCGGCTACCTGCAGCGACCAACACCTGCTGCGTGTGCTGAAAAAGTATGATGCTCCTCATCAGCAACAAGTCACAGTAGAGCAATTACCTGAAAATACAGTTTTCATTTTACGCACCCGAAATGTTTTAGTTCTTAAAAAAGGGCCTTTGCAACGCACCCGTTACCAGTGCACAGAACTGAGAACCAACCGCATTTATCTGGTCAATGCTTTGGCGGAAGTAGAACTCCCCGACCCCTCACAATTAAACGTTTTCGCTAACCGTTAATTTTTTATTATGTTTGAGGGTTGGAACAAAAAGAAACTACAGTTGCTAAAAAACGTTGGGTAGCCAAAGAATGCCCCGATAAAGAAAGTGCAGAAAAATTATCGAAACTACTGAATATTAATAGTGTATTCAGCACGTTATTGCTGCAAAGGGGTATTACCACCTTTGAAGGAGCCCGATATTTTTTCCGACCCTCTCTTGACCATTTGCACGATCCCTTCCTGATGAAAGACATGCAAAAGGCAGTTGAGCGCATTCAGCACGCTATTAATGAGAACGAAAAAATACTTGTTTACGGAGATTACGATGTGGATGGTACCACTGCTGTAGCCACTGTTTTTAGTTTTTTTAATCAGTTTTATCCCAACGTTGATTTTTACATCCCTGACCGATATGCTGAAGGATACGGCATTTCCTATAAAGGTATTGATTGGGCTGCCGAACAAGGCTTTAAAGTTATTATTGCCCTCGACTGCGGAATAAAATCCATTGCACACATTGACTACGCCTTGGAAAAAGGAGTTGAGTTCATTATTTGCGACCACCATTTGCCTGGAGAAATAATTCCAAAAGCAACAGCTATACTTAACCCCAAACAGGTAGATTGCACCTATCCGTTCAAAGAACTCTCGGGTTGCGGCATCGGGTTTAAACTCATTCAGGCCTATGCTACGGCTACCAATATGCCCGATGTTAAAATTGAACGTTACCTCGATTTAGCTGCAGTAAGTATTGCTGCTGATATTGTGCCCATCAACGATGAAAATCGCGTTTTGGCCCATTTCGGACTTAGAAAATTAGTAGAAGACCCGAACTATGGACTAAGCGCTTTGCTGGAATATTCTTCCAAAAAACCTGAGCTTACTATAAGCGATGTGGTATTCAGCATCGGGCCACGCATTAATGCAGCCGGCCGTATTGCTGATGCCAAAGACTCCGTTCGGCTGATGTTGGCACCCTCTATGGAAAAAGCACGGGAATTTGCCGGACAAATAAACACGCACAACGAAGAGCGCAGAAACTTTGACACCAACATTACCGAAGAAGCACTCTCTTTGATTGAGAACAGCACCGAAATGCATAATCGCAGAAGTACAGTAGTGTACAATCCTGAATGGCACAAAGGTGTAATAGGTATAGTGGCTTCCCGTCTTATTGAAAAATACCATCGCCCCACTGTAGTACTCACACGTTCTAACGGAGTAGCTACAGGTTCAGCGCGCTCAGTTCCGGGTTTTGATTTATACAAAGCCATTGAAAGCTGCAGCGATTTACTCGAGCAGTTTGGTGGTCACACACATGCTGCCGGTCTTACGTTAAAAGTAGAAAACGTTGACGCATTTATTGAGCGGTTTGAAAAAGCAGTTGCTGATAACATTCAGGAAAAAAGTTTGACTCCTGAAGTAGAATACGACATTGAATTGCCTTTCAAATCTATCAACCAACGTTTCATGAATATCCTCAAACAATTCGCTCCTTTTGGTCCGGCCAATATGAATCCGGTATTTATGACCCGCAACGTGTGGGACAATGGTTACGGAGCAATTGTGGGTGAAAATCACCTTCGGCTTTCTTTATTGCAGGATGCTCACAGTAAACCTTTGAAAGGAATTGCTTTCGGGCAGGCTCATCATTATGACAGAATTTCAACAGGCATCTCATTTGATGTTTGTTATACCATTGAAGAAAATCACTTCAACGATACCACAACCTTACAATTAAACATTAAAGACATCAAGTTTGCCGATGAACGATAAGATGAACTTACGCGCATCTCACATTGTAAAGCGTTACAAAAAACGCACAGTAGTGAATGATGTTTCTTTTCATGTAAACCAGGGTGAAATTGTAGGTTTACTCGGGCCCAACGGAGCGGGAAAAACAACCTCGTTTTACATGGTGGTAGGATTGATTAAACCTGAAACAGGTCATATCTTCCTTAACGATGAAGACATTACTGAACTACCCATGTACAAACGCGCACAAAAGGGTGTAGGTTATCTGCCTCAGGAAGCATCTGTTTTTCGTACCCTTACTGTGGAAGAAAATATTCTTTCAGTAATGGAGATGACGAATATGAAAAAGAAAGAGCAGAAAGAAAGATTGGAAGGATTGATTGAAGAATTCAGTTTGCAGAAAGTAAGAAAAAGTCAGGGTAAAGTACTCTCAGGCGGAGAACGAAGAAGAACTGAAATTGCCCGTGCCTTAGCGGTTGACCCTAAGTTTATTTTATTGGATGAACCTTTTGCCGGTGTTGACCCCATTGCTGTAGAAGATATTCAAAGTATTATATTCAAACTCAAAGCAAGAAACATAGGCATACTCATTACTGACCATAACGTAGACGAGACATTAAGCATTACTGACCGAACGTATCTTCTATTTGAAGGAGCTGTATTGCGTGAAGGAAGTGCTGAACAACTGGCTGAAGATGAACTGGTGCGTAAAGTTTATCTCGGTAAAAACTTCGTACTCAAAAAACATCTATAAATCGCTTCCAGCAAACACATGGTGAACGGCAAACTGTACATCGTACCCACACCAATAGGTAACCTGGAAGACATTACCCTGCGCGCCTTGCGTATACTTAAAGAAGTTGATATTATTCTGGCTGAAGACACACGCACCAGTGGTAATTTGCTCAAACATTTTGAGATCGACAATAAACTGATGAGTTATCACCAGCACAACGAACACGGTGTATTGCCTAAAATGATTTCGTTGTTGCAGGAAGGAAAGAATCTGGCGCTGGTTACTGATGCCGGCACACCCGGCATCTCTGATCCCGGTTATTTACTCATACGTGAATGCGTGCGCCACAACCTTCCCATTGAGCCGCTGCCTGGTGCAACAGCATTTGTACCGGCCCTACTCAAATCAGGTTTTCCTTGTGATGAGTTTGTGTATATCGGTTTTCTTCCACAGAAAAAAGGAAGACAAACTGCTGTACAAAAAATAGCTGAAGACGAACGCACCACGGTCATGTATGAATCCCCACACCGTCTTATCAAACTGCTCGAACAGTTACTTGAATTTTGTGATGCCGAGAGAAAAATTTCTATCTCTCGTGAACTCACCAAAAAATTTGAAGAAACAATAAACGGAACTGTAACTGAAGTGCTGCAACACTTTCTGCAACATGAACCCCGAGGGGAATTTGTTGTAGTTGTAGAAGGAAAAGGAAAAACAAAACCTGTCCCTGACAAAACTTAAAATTCAAATCAACTCACTTTCATGAATATCAATTACACTGTTACCGAACGATTTTTGCGCTATGTACAAATAGATACTCAAAGCGACCCGGCATCACCCACCTGCCCTTCAACAGAGAAGCAAAAAAACTTAGGCAAAGTATTGGTGGAAGAGCTGCTGGCTATGGGAATTACAGATGCACACATGGACGAAAACGGATATGTGTACGGAACAATCCCCGCCACCTCAACCAAAAACATTCCCGTTGTTTGTTTCTGCTCCCACATGGATACTTCGCCTGATTGCAGCGGCACTAATGTGAGACCAATTGTACACAAAAACTACAGCGGTGGAGACATTATTTTACCTGCGGATACCACACAAATTATTTCACCCAAAGACCATCCTTCTTTGTTGATTCAAAAAGGCAATGACATCATTACTGCTGATGGCACCACACTTTTAGGGGCTGATAACAAAGCAGGTGTAGCAGAAATTATGGACGCTGCCCATTACCTCATACAACACCCGGAAATACAACACGGCACTATAAAAATTTTATTTACTCCTGATGAAGAAATAGGACGCGGGGTAGAAAAAGCTGATTTGAAAAAACTGGCGGCTGATGTGGGTTACACTATGGATGGGGAAGAGTTGGGCCACTTAGAAAACGAAACCTTTAGTGCCGATGGGGTTACTTTACACATTAACGGATGCAGCACACACCCAGGTTTTGCCAAAGGAAAGATGGAAAGCGCCATCAAAATTGCTGCTGAAATTATTGAATCACTACCTAAGCATACGCTAAGTCCTGAAACTACTGAGGCCAAAGAAGGATTCATTCATCCGGTAAGTGTGAGCGGAAGTATTGAACGCACGACTATACAATTTATCATCCGCGATTTTGAGACAGACGGACTCAAAAAACACGAAGCTTTTCTTGAAGACATCGTTAAAAAAGTACTGGCCAAATTTCCTAAATCGGGGTATGAATTTGTTGTAACCGAACAGTACCGCAACATGAAACAAGTGCTGGATCAAAATCCGAAAATAGTTGACTATGCTTTGGAAGCCATCCGAAGGGCAGGCATTGAACCGGTGCTCAGCAGCATTCGCGGAGGTACAGATGGTTCGCGGCTTTCCTACATGGGTTTACCTTGCCCTAACATTTTTGCGGGTGAGCACGCCTTTCATTCCAAACACGAGTGGGTATCAGTACAAGACATGCAAAAAGCAGTGGACACCATTGTGCACCTTTGCTGCGTATGGGAAGAGAACAGTTGATACATGTAAGCCCTTAACTCACTTAAAAGCAACATAATCAGGCAGGATAAACAATTGTTAGGCAGCGCTTGTTTACCGATAGAAATAGCTAATTTTGCAAACTATTTCTAAATTAAAATCAGCATAATGCCTGAAACAGTCAAAGAAACAGTTGAATCGGTTGTTATCCGTTTCGCTGGCGACTCAGGTGACGGGATGCAACTTACCGGCTCTCAGTTCACCAATACATCAGCCCTGTTGGGTAATGACATAGCCACCTTCCCGGATTTTCCGGCTGAAATACGCGCCCCCATCGGAACCCTGGCCGGTGTATCTGGCTTCCAGATTCACTTCGGTTCAACCCGTATTCACACGCCTGGCGATGCTTGCGATGTGCTGGTGGTAATGAACGTTGCTGCATTAAAAGCCAACCTGCGACACCTCAAAAAAGGCGGGACCGTAATTGCAAACACAGATGGATTTGATGCCAAAAACATGCGTTTGGCCGGAGTTACTGGAGAAATAACCCCATTGGAAGACGGCTCTTTAGATGCCTATGACGTTAAAAAATTAGACGTTACCAAAATTACCCGGGCGGCCTTAGCTGATTCAGGTTTGGGTACCAAAGAAATTGACAGGTGCAAAAATATGTTTGTACTCGGTTTGGTTTACTGGATGTACCACCGTCCGTTAGAAAATACTATTGACTTTATTGAAAGCAAATTCAAAAAAAATCCTGCCGTTGCTGAAGCCAATATCAAGGTATTAAAAGCCGGCTGGAACTACGGTGAAACTACGGAGGCTTTTTCTTCACGCTATGATGTGGCTAAAGCAAAAATGGATGCGGGCATTTACCGCGGCATTACCGGAAACGTAGCGGCTACATACGGTTTAATTGCAGCCTCTGTAAAATCAGGCCTGCCTTTGTTCCTCGGCTCTTACCCCATCACTCCTGCTTCTGATATTTTACACGAGTTATCGAAATACAAAAACTTTGGTATACGCACTTTTCAGGCAGAGGATGAAATAGCGGCAATAGGTTCAGCCATTGGCGCTGCCTTTGGGGGCAACCTGGCCATCACCACATCATCGGGCCCGGGCATTGCGCTAAAAACAGAAGCCATAGGTTTAGCTACCATGCTGGAACTACCGCTGGTAATTTGCAATATTCAACGTGGCGGACCATCAACCGGATTACCTACCAAAACCGAACAGGCTGATTTGTTACAGGCCATGTACGGCAGAAACGGTGAGTGCCCTGTGGTGATTATCGCAGCACAATCTCCGGCTGATTGTTTTGATGCCGCCTACGAAGCCTGCCGCATAGCATTGGAACACATGATTCCGGTATTCTACCTGAGTGACGGATACATTGCCAACGGTTCCGAACCCTGGAAGTTTCCGCAAACAGCTGACTTACGTGATATCAAAACTTCCTTTGCTAAACCTGAAGATAAAACAGACGATAAGTTTTTACCATACAGTCGCGATGAGAAATTAGCGCGTCCTTGGGCTATTCCGGGAACAAAAGGTCTTGAACACCGCATTGGCGGATTAGAGAAACAAAACATTACAGGTAATATTTCTTACGATCCGGAAAACCACGAATTCATGGTGAAACTTCGTGCTGAACGTGTAGAACGTGTAGCCGATTTTATTCCTGAACAAACAATTGACAACGGACCTGAACAGGGTGATGTGCTCATTCTTGGTTGGGGCGGAACATACGGTGCACTTAAAACAGCTACCCGGGATTTACTGGCTGATGGGCTAAGTGTGGCACACGCTCATCTGCGTTACATGAACCCCATGCCTAAAAATATCGAAAAGGTGTTGCGCAGCTACAAAAAGGTATTGATTCCTGAATTAAACAACGGGCAACTGGTGCGCATCATTCGCGATAAATTTTTGATTGACGCGCAACCGCTCAATAAAATTCAAGGCCAACCGTTCACTACCGTGGAGATTAAAAATAAAGTAAGAGAAATGTTGAATTCTTAATGCTTAATCTTGAATGAAAGACACTACCATAAAGGAGAATATCATTCAAGAGAAAACATTCAGCTTCTCATTATCAATAATTGAGTTATATCAAAAAATGCTACAGAAAAACGAATACGTACTTTCTAAACAATTACTCCGAAGCGCAACCAGTATCGGAGCAAATGTAAATGAAGCTTCTGCAGCACAAACAAAAAAAGACTTCATTGCCAAAATGTCCATTGCTTCTAAAGAGGCTCGCGAGACAAGCTATTGGCTGCAACTATTAAACAAAAGTAAATTAGCTGATGTGGTTGTTAAACAGCAAATCAATGACTGTGACGAAATCATTCGTATACTCACAGCTATTGTTAAAACTGCACAAACAAATCATTAAGCATTAAACATTCAAAATTAAACATTCATTTGTATGGAAGTTTCAGAAACAGTAAAGTTAACCTCAAAGGATTTTTCCAGCGACCAGGATGTACGTTGGTGCCCCGGCTGCGGTGACTACTCTATATTAAAACAGGTACAAACTGTAATGCCTGATTTAGGTCGCAAACGCGAAGACATCGTGTTCATTTCCGGTATAGGTTGTTCTTCACGTTTTCCTTATTACATGGAAACTTTCGGTATGCACTCCATTCATGGCAGAGCAACAGCCATTGCCTCCGGTTTGAAAGCAGCCCGACCTGATTTAAGTGTGTGGATTGTTTCGGGTGACGGTGATGCATTATCCATAGGAGGTAATCATACCATTCACTTGCTGCGCAGAAATTTTGACGTGAACCTGTTGTTGTTCAACAACCAGATTTACGGTTTAACCAAGGGGCAATACTCGCCTACTTCTGAAGCAGGTAAAGTAACCAAATCAACACCCATGGGTTCCATTGACCACCCCTTTAACCCCGCTGCTTTGGCCTTGGGTGCCGATGCTACTTTTGTAGCCCGCAGTATGGATCGCGACCCTAAACATTTACAGGCCATGCTCAAACGCAGCTATGCCCACAAAGGTTCTTCGTTTTTGGAGATTTACCAAAACTGCAACGTGTTTAACGATGGTGCCTTTGAAATTTTTACCGAGAAGGGTAGCAAAAAATTAGAAACACTTTTTGTTGAACAGGGACAACCGTTGTTGTTTGGTGAAAACAATGATAAAGGCATTAAGCTGGACGGATTTACTCCTGTGATTGTTGACCTTACCGAGGGCCACTCAGCCAACGATTTGTGGATACACGATGAACGCGACCAGGTAAAAGCCAACATACTCGTACGCTTTTTTGACAGCCCTGAGAAAGAAGGCCACCTGCCACGCCCCTTTGGTGTATTTTATACAGAAGACCGCCCTTGTTATGAAGATTTACTCCACGCACAAATTGACGAAGCCAAATCAAAAGCAACTGCCGATTTGGATAAACTGATTGCCGGAAGAGAAACTTGGGTGATTAATTAGTAGCACTTTTTGTAGTGATGTTGTAACCTAAAAAGGCTTCCTTTTTAAAGGAAAGTTGCATCTTTTTATCACCTCCTTGTTCAACGACTTTTAGCCTAACTGAACTTATAGTTTTTAATTCGAAAAACATATATTTGCTTTACATTCAAACGTATGAAAAATATTATATCTATCTTTTTGTGCTTTTACCTGTTTGTTTTCTTCATTCCTGAAACTAAAGCCAGCCACATGGTGGGCAGTGACATGGAATTTCGTTGCATTGGGAAAGATTCCTTCAGAATTATTCTCAGGATTTACAGGGACTGTAATGGCATTCAAATTAATCCCACACCAAGCATACGGCTCTCTACTATGGGCTGTTCACCAGGTAAAACTGCTACCAGCACCATGACCCGCGTATCCATCAAACCTGTGGATTACATGTGTAATGGAGCAAAAAATGTATGCGATGGTGGTTCTTTCCCTTTTGGTATTGAAGAACATAGATTTGAAGATACTGTGCATTTAGAGCAAATTTTTACTGGCGGCCTTGACCCTAACTGTTGTTGGATAAAGGTAATTTATCAGGAATGTTGCCGGAATGGCACTATAACAAATCTTTCAGCAGGGAACTACTTTATTGAAGGTGAAATTAACCGATGTGCTACCCCCTGCAATAACTCACCGCAAATCACCAACAGCCCAATAGCAGTAGTATGTAACGGACAACCCTTTTGGTTCAATAACGGAGTTATTGACACGCTTGATCATGATTCTATTTCCTATGAATTAACAGACCCATTGAGAGGTTCAGATCAATCAGAATCATTCCTAGGTTCATATACGAAAGATCGTCCGATTCAATTCTTAGGCTTCCCTAATAATACCCTACCCTTTCCATCCGGTTTTCACATGATTTCTACTACAGGCGACATAGGATTTACCTCAACAGCTGTCCAACAACCGGTATTGGCAATAAAAATGACCGAATGGAGAAAAATTAACGGCATATATTACAAGATTGGTGTAACCAGACGCGATGCACAATTTTTCACCTATCAATGCCCACCTAACAATCCTCCAGTCTTTAAAATTAACGGTAGTACGGCAACACCTTTTGTAGCATCTGTTTGTCCCGGTTCAACCTTGTGCCTGAACATAGAGGCAACCGATGTAGATTCATTACCACCATTAGGGCCCGATACCACAAAATTATCCTGGAATAAAGCCATCAAAGGGGCTACTTTTTCTTCCATGAATACGCCCGTCAAAACAAGAAGAACAGATCAGGCAACATTTTGCTGGACACCCGGGCAGGAATTCGCCAGCTCATTGCCTTATCGTTTCATCATAAAAGCAGAAGATAATACCTGCCCTATACCAGGTACATCTACGCAGTCTGTTACTATTTTTGTCAGACCCCTACCTTCAGCCATTTTCTCAAATGATTCGATTGCTGATTGTGGTGACAGTATTCTGATATCTGCTAATGCAGGCTTTCAAACGTATAGTTGGACTACTGGTGATACTAATACTACAAAATATGTACATTCAAACGGCTGGTATAAGATAAACGTAACATATTCCAGCGGATGTACTGCTACCGACAGCATATATGTGACTTTTTTAAAACAATCTGCGCATGGCTTCACTGTAAATGATTCTTTGCAGTGTTTGAATGATAATCGTTTTTCGTTTAGTCCTATTCATGCACATGTAAAAAGCTCGAAATGGTATTTCGGAGATGGTGATTCTTCGTTAACGAACACTACTCAATACTCCTATAAGCAAGCAGGCGATTATACTGTAAAGGTTGTATTTGTTGATAGCAACAATTGTTTGCTTGACACGTTGTATAAACCAATTTCGGTATATCCACAACCTGAGGCAATAGCTTTGGTAAATGACTCGGCTCAATGCTTAAACGGGAATAATTTTGTATTCACTAACAACTCCATCATTAATTGGGGAAGCAATACTTACAGCTGGTTATTTGGTGATGGCAGCGATGATACTCTTACCAACGTAAGTAAAAGTTATGCAACTATAGGAACATACCCCATAACATTAATTGCTACCAGTAACAACGGCTGTATTGATAGTACTTTTCTGTGGGCCAAGGTTCTGCCTTCACCACAACCTAATATTTTTATGAGCGGATCAAATTTTGCCTCCAATTTTCCATCAGGAAACCAGTGGTTCGAAGTTAATAGCGGGGCAATTCCCGGAGCTACAAACTCCTCCTATACTGCATCATCCCCGGGAAGGTATTTTGTTCTGGTTACTTCACCCGATAGTTGCACAGGCGTTTCTGATACACTTGATTTTCCTGCTACTTCTGTTAAGTTAACTGCATCTGCACCATTTTTCAAGATTTACCCCAACCCGAATGACGGCTACTTTACTTTAGAGTTCAATCAATTGTCGTCACCTGAAATTGATGTGCAGATGTATGATGTATTCGGAAGACTTGTATCATTTGAAAGAGAGAGTTACACGACTGACGCTATCAGAATAAAAGTACCTCACTTGCCCAACGGCATCTATGTTCTTCAGGCAATATCTAACGGTAAATCGCAGCGAATGTTCATACAGCTTACCAGATGATTATTTCTTCAGCTTCTATTTCTATTAAAAAGAAAAGACCCGCAAAAATGCGGGTCTTTTCTTTTTATAACTTTTGAGAATTACTTCACACTAATCAACTCCACATCAAAAATCAGTTTAGAATTTGGTGGTATTACATTGCCTGCACCACGTTCACCATAGGCCAATGAAGGAGGCAATATAAAACGGTATTTTTCTCCGGTACGCATCATTTTAATGCCTTCTACCCACCCCGGTATCAAAGGCTGAACGCCCAGTTGAAAAGAGAATGTTTGGCCACGCTCTACTGAGGAATCAAAAATAGTTCCGTCAACCAGATAGCCCGTGTAATGTACCTCAACAGTCTTACCGCTATCGGCTTTCATTCCTTTTGTATTGGTTTTAACAGCGATGTATTCCAAACCGGAAGTAGTCTTTTTAGGTTCGGCTTTTTTCTTGGCATCTACAAAAGGTACAGCATTGATTTTAGGAAATACCTCCATCAGTTCCACATCAAAAATGAGTGTTGAATTCGATGGTATATTGCCCATATCAGATGCGCCATAACCCAAAGTGGCAGGAATAATCAAAGTAGCTCTTTCTCCTTTTTTCAGAAGGGCTATACCTTCATCCCAGCCTTTTATTACTTGCCCTTTGCCCAATTGAAACTCAAACGGTTCGCCACGGTCGCGTGAACTGTCGAATTTAGTGCCGTTGGTAAGCGTACCGGTGTAATGTACCTTCACGCGGTCACCTGCTTTTGCCTGCACAGCTTTTTTATCTTTAACACTTACAATTTTAACGTAACGCAAGCCCGAAGCTGTTGTAAGCGTATCACCGGCATAAGCCAGTGTAGTAGCCATAAATGCTACTAGTGTTATTAGAATACGCATGCTTACTTAACTTTAATTAATTCGATTTCGAACATAATAGCGGCATACGGAGGAATACGTCCACCTGCACCACGCTCACCATAAGCCAACTCCTGCGGAATAACCAAATTGATTTTTTCGCCCTCTTTCATCAGCTTCACACCTTCTTCCCAACCCGGTATTACAGCACCTTGTCCTATAGGGAAAGTAACCGGCTCACCACGATCAACAGAAGAATCAAAGGTTTCACCGTTAAGTAACTTTCCGGTGTAATGCACCTGCACGCTATCGCCATCTTTAACTCCTTTACCAGCTGCATTGGTTTTGGTAATCTCATACATCAAACCACTGGCTGTTTTTTTGTAATTGGCTACCTGCGGACCTTTTAAAAATTCGTTATAAAGTGCTTCTTGTTTTTTACGCTTTTCTTCATTTTCCAAACGAACTTTTTCTTCCATTTCCTTTGATGTCATTACGTTCACCATCTTTAATGTAAAGGTAACATCGCTTCCGGCCGGTACAAACTCAGGGCGGGGACGTTGGAATGTTTTAGTGAAAAGCGAATCGGCATTGATTTTAAACGTGGCGCTATCTCCTTTGGCCATCATCATAAATCCTTCTTCCAGTGAACCTTTAAAAGTAGGTTCCATTACATTGATGATAAAGGGTTGTCCGTTTTTGTAGGTATCAAAAATGGTAGAATCAGTACTTGATTTACCTACCATATGAACTTCAATAACATCACCCAGTTTAGGCAACTTACCTTCTTCATCGTGTTCATGGAATAGGTATTTCAAACCCGTTTCAGATGTTTCAAAATCTTTTGAACAAGATGTGTTCAGCATCGCCAATGCGGTGAGTGCTGCAAAATAAAATGTGTACTTTTTCATTTATAAGTTTTATTGCAAATATTGTTTGTATTGTGGCAGAGCATTCAAAAACCGTTCTTTTACCTGCTCCAATGTTTCATCTGAATCTCCTCCCGCAGCATGAAAGTGGCCTCCTCCGTTAAAAAATTCACGGGCAAATTCATTGGCCGGGAATTTTGTTTTAGAACGGAATGACATTTTTACTCTCACCTTGCGGTCAATTATGAGTACTGCCAGTTCAGCATCTTCAATGCTCAGACCATAATTTACTAGCCCTTCTGTATCTCCTGTAATCACACCAAAACGCTTAATCTCCTCATGGGTTACTGTAATAAGTGCCGTTTTGTATTCAGGAAAATATTCCATCTTTTCATACAATGCGTACCCAATGAAACGCATGCGGTCAAGTGAATAACTATCGTAAATAAGACTGTGAATGTGCGAACTGTCGGCTCCTTTTTCAATTAACTCTGCAGCTATTCGGTGAGTATTAGGTGTAGTGCTGTCATGTTTAAATGATGCTGTATCGGTCATTATCCCGGAGTAAATGCAGGATGCAATGTCTTTGTTGATGAGGTGTTCCGATTCCCACAGGTGAATAAATGTGTATATTAACTCACAGGTAGAGCTGGCTTTGTTGGTCCACAAGCGGTAATCATCAAATCCTTCAGGGAGCAGATGGTGGTCAATCATCACCTTTACCGACTTACTGGCCCTTACAATATCTCCCAGCTGATTGATGCGTTTGAGTCCGTTAAAGTCCAGACAAAAAACATAATCAGCTGCTTCTACCAACTGCGTTGCTTTTTCTTTTTGCTCTTCAAAATTAATTACCGTTTCATTACCCGGCATCCAATGTAAAAATGCTCCGTAGTCAGTAGGACTAACTACCGTTACATTTTGGATACCATAAACTTTAAAGAAATTGTACAAACCCAAAGAGGAGCCAATAGCATCAGCGTCTGGTTTGTGATGAGTGGTAATAACAATATTGGCCGGAGAACCGGGAATAAGCTGGTCGCGTAATACTCTTATATCTTTCAAGGCTATTTTACAGGAAAGGTGCAAATGTCGCTAAAATGAGCGCAAAACCAAATAATTCAAAAGGATGAGAAGAGTTATTTTTACCTGAATATTAGGATTATTTAACACACAAAGCCTACTTTTGCGGCAAAATTGAGAACATACAAGATGAGCAACATCACATTTACCATGATTAAGCCCGATGCCGTTGCAAACGGTCACATCGGCAAAATTTTAGACAAAATTACCGAAGCCGGTTTCAGCATAGTGGCCATGAAATATACCCGCTTAAGCGAAGAAACTGCCGGTAAGTTTTATGACATTCACCGCGAGCGTCCTTTCTTTAAAGATTTGGTTGACTTTATGTCATCAGGTCCTATTGTAGCCGCTGTATTGCAAAAAGACAATGCTGTAGAAGATTTCCGCAAACTGATTGGCGCTACCGATCCTAAAAAAGCTGAGCCGGGCACCATCCGTAACCTGTTTGCTGAAAGTATTGAAGCAAATGCGGTACACGGTTCTGACAGCGATGAAAACGCTGCGATTGAGGCAGGTTTCTTCTTTAACCAGTTCGAAAGGTTTTAATCTGTAAAAGTTTGTAAACAAAAAGCCCCGAGAAAATTTCTTCGGGGCTTTTTGTTTTTATGTGTAGTGCTGTTATTCAGCAGTGGGTTGATCCGGTGCTGAACCTGCATTATTGTTTTGCTCAGGACGCGGGCCTCTGTTGTGGTCACGCGGACCACGGTCGCGGTTATCGCGTCTGTCACCATCGTTCCTGCGCGGGCCACGATCACCCTCAGGGCGCGGGCCTCTTGGCGGGCGAGGGGTTTCTTCCGGCATGCCTTCAGGGCGTGGGGTAAGCACTTTAGCAGACAAGCGGTATTTACCGGTTTTCTTATCTACCTCCAGTAACTTCACTTTAACTTCCTGACCGCTGGTGAAAACACCTTCCATGCTTGGCAAACGTTGCCATGAAACTTCTGAGATGTGCAGCAATCCTTCTTTACCCGGAAGGAACTCTATAAATGCTCCGAAATCAGTAATGGATTTTACTTTACCGGTGTATACCTCTCCTACATCAGGAACTGAAACAATTCCTTTGATGATGGCTAAAGCTTTGTCCATGTTTTCGCGATTGGCTGATGCCACTTCCACAATCCCTTGTTCACCCACTTCAGTAATGGTAACAATCGTATTGGTATCGCGCTGAATTCCCTGAATAACTTTACCTCCAGGCCCGATAACGGCACCGATAAATTCTTTATCAATAACCAGTTTTTCAATGCGTGGTGCATGTGGTTTATAATCAGCACGTGCTTCAGCAAGCGTTTTATTCATTTCGTTCATGATGTGGGTGCGTCCGCCTCTGGCTTGGTTCAAAGCCTCTTCTACCACTTCCCACTTCAGTCCGTTAATTTTGATATCCATCTGGCAAGCAACAATACCTTTAGCGGTACCAATTACTTTAAAGTCCATATCACCCAAGTGATCTTCATCACCTAAGATATCTGAAAGCACTGCGTATTTTCCGGTTTTCTCATCGGTAATCAAACCCATGGCAATACCTGAAACTGCACCCTTCATTTTGATACCGGCATCCATCAGCGCCAATGAACCGGCACACACTGTAGCCATAGAAGATGAGCCGTTGGATTCCAAAATATCCGATACAACACGAATGGTGTATGGATTTTCCAAACCATCAGGCAGCATACGTTTTAAACCACGTAAAGCTAAGTTACCGTGTCCTATTTCTCTGCGTCCCGGACCACGGTTAGGCTTTACCTCACCGGTTGAAAACGAAGGGAAATTATAGTGCAACAAAAATTTACTGTAACCAAATACCATCGGGCTATCCAGCAACTGCTCATCCATTTTGGTACCTAAGGTAACGGTAGTAAGTGATTGCGTTTCACCACGTGTAAACACAGCTGAACCGTGTGCTGATGGCAAATAGTCCACTTCACTCCAGATAGGACGAACCTGATCCAGCTGACGACCATCCAAACGTGAACGATCATTCAATATCATGGCACGAACAGCATCGTACTGCACATCGTGGAAATATTTCTTAATCAAACCTTCGTCTTCCTTGTTTTCAATGGTGCTTAAGTCTGTACACTCTTGTTTTTGAGGAAGGGCTGCGATATAATCGTCTAACAATTTTTTGAAGGCATCACTGCGCTCCTGCTTAGGTAAAGCAGATTTAGCAATCTGGTAAACCGGCTCGTAGAAAGTGTTGTATATCTTTTCGCGAAGGGTATCATCACTTTTATCGGGGTCATAAGAGCGCGTAGGTTTTTTACCTCCTGCTGCCTCAACCAGTTCTAATTGCCATGCGCACTGTTTCTTAATCGCTTCATGCGCAAATTTTAATGCTTCCAGCATATCAGCTTCTGATACCTCGGCCATTTCACCTTCCACCATGTTGATGTCGTGTGCGGTTCCGGCAACTATCAGATCTATATCAGCTTTTTCTAATTCCGATTTATATGGGTTAATCACCAACTTGCCTTCAATACGTGCAACACGTACTTCAGAAATTGGTCCGTTGAATGGAATATCACTTAATAAAAGTGCCGCAGAAGCAGCTAAACCTACAAGGGCTTCAGGCAAAACTTCAGGCTCACCGCTGTGCAGGGTAAGAGCCACTTGCGTATCAGCGTGGTAATCTTCAGGGAAAAGCGGACGAAGGGTACGGTCAACAATACGGCTGATGAGTACTTCGTAATCACTCAATTTTGCTTCCCGCTTGTGGAAACTACCGGGGATACGACCTACAGCCGCAAATTTTTCCTGATAGTCTACTGAAAGAGGTAAAAAATCTACTCCTTCTTTAGCGGTTTTGGCCGATACTACAGTGGCCAGAATCATGGTGTTGTTGTGTCGTAACATTACGGCACCGTCAGCCTGACGGGCAAGTTTTCCGGTCTCAAGGGTTACTTTTTTTCCATCCCCCAGATCGAATGTTTTTGAAATTCCGATTGTCATTTTTTAATCGTTTAATTTTAAATTGCTTGCAGGCAGTCCAAGGGCCCTGCAATACCCCGTTGATAAAACAGTAACGGCCTGACCCCATATAAAAAAGGCCAAGCCGTTAACTTTATACATGTAAAATGTAAATTACTTACGGATGTTTAGTTCCTTGATGATAGCCCTGTAACGGAAAACGTCCGTTTTAGCCAGGTAATCTAACAAAGAGCGTCTTTTACCTACCAGTTTCACCAGACTTAACTCTGCTGAAAAGTCTTTTTTGTTGATTTTTAAGTGACCGGTAAGGTGATTAATTCTGTGGGTAAACAGGGCAATCTGTCCTTCAGCCGATCCGGTATCCGCTGCACTTTTACCGTGCTTAGCAAAGATCTCCTTCTTGGTTTCTGATGTTAATATCATTTGTTGTTTTTTTGTTAAATGGACGGCAAAGATAGGCCTCTTATTCAAAAATGCAAAGCCCTGATTTAAAATAGCGAAGCTTTTTGAGTCGCGGCACGGAACGGGTGCTTCCAGCTACCTTTCTCGAAAGCGTATTTTAATGTAGAAGGTATTGATTCCCACATGTATTTGCTCGTTTCCACATGAAAGGAGGGCATAAAATAACAATTAACTGTACAACCCTCGCACTTAGCGTGTTTGCCCTCTAAAGCAATTTGATTTTGCACCTTGGCTGAGTGCCACAAATCATAAAGGTTATTCGCAATGGGCAATTCTTCCAATCCTAAATGGTAACAGGGCAGAACCAGTTTGTTCTCAGGCGAAATCACTACGGTAGTACTTCCGGCTTTACAAACCGGTTGGTTAATGTGGTTACCCCCGTCTCTGCGTAATGAAATAAATGCTTTGTTGAGGTACACCATCTTTTGCTTTCCCCAATGCTCCAGTTCGTTCAATGCCTCTGCACTTAACTGTTCACCAACTTCATTGTAAGCAAATATTGGATTGAGAATGAGCATCAATTTATTAGGCAAAGAAATACGTTCGTACACCTCTTTAATTTCAGCGATGTTGCCTGAATGAACCGTAAACAAAATATCAGGCCGCTCACCCAATGATTTGGCCACTTCAATGGATTCGAGCAATTTATCAAAACACTTTACTCCGCGCGAGGCATTGTGTTGTTCTTCATAGGCTGAGTCAAGTGAAAAGTGCAACATATCTACCAAACCCTTGAGCTTGGCCGCTTGTTTAGGATACAGCAGCGTATTGGTGGTAACCGTAGTCATAAAACCGGCTTGTTTAGCCAGTTGCAGCAACTGCGGCAATTCACGGTGCAACAAAGGCTCACCACCGGTAAAGTCAATTACATTTACTCCAAGCTTGTTCAAATCGCGAAAATTATGCTTGGCTTGTTCGAGCGTAATGTAGGGAGAAGGTTTCTCCCAAATATCGCAAAACCCGCAGCTGGCGTTGCAGCGGTAGGTAACGTAATAGTTACACAACACAGGGTGGCGAATGATGCGCATGAAACAAAAGTACGGCTTGTGAATCTGATTAAGAACGTTTAACTTTGATAAGTTTGTTAATTAACCGGTTATGAAAAAAAACCTATTCTTTCTCTTTGTTATTCTGTTAAGTTCCATAAGAACATTCGCACAACTGGCACCCATCATCAAAGTAAACGGAAGTAAAACCGGCCCTTGGTCGTTTAACTTTGAAGCAGGAACAACTGCTTGTATTAATTTTACCGCATATGCAAGTGATACATCATCTGATGATACAACGATTATTGAATGGAACAGGGGAATACCTTCGGGGACTTTTACAAACATTAATTCAGACTCTGCTGCTTTATTTCAAAATGATGAGGCTGTATTCTGTTGGACACCAACTGGAGAATACGGCTGCAAGACTTATTATTTCATGGTTTATGCCCGCTATAAGAATAAACCTGAGATTCGGCCTTCACATGTTGTAGTAAGTTTCACTATATGGACACACCCTACTTTTACAGACCATATTATTTCAAGAGGGAACGGCACCTATGTTTTCGTACCTGAAATAATTGACGGTTGTGGCATACGTTATAATGATACCTCAGGAGCACAATATTTTTGGAGTATTCCGATACAACCATCAAATCCAAAAACATGGGGATCTGTTCCTACTATTTGGTATGACAGTGTCAGAGTCCTTACGCACACTTTTCCAAAAAACGGAACATACTACTACAAACAATGGATAAGTGAACCTTTTAAAGGAGCACACAATGTTTTCAGGTTAGATTCCATTCATGTAACAGATGCTCTTGAAACAGGAGCAGAAGTTGAAGTTGAGGAAATGTTCGGCATTTCACCCAATCCCGTAAAAGACCTGCTTGTCATAAACGGGAATGAGATGATTGATTATATTAACCTATTTAATGCACAAGGTAACGAAGTGCTGGTATTGAAATCTAATGGAATGTTACCACCAATGGAATTGATTGTTGGTGAAATGCCTCCGGGATTTTATTATCTTCACATACGAACTGCTCAAGGAAAAATATTCATTAAAAAACTTATCATCACGTCATGAGAACTCTAATCACAACGCTTATCATATTGGGAGGCTTAAAGGCAATTGCACAATCTGCTCCTCAAATTTTACTTAATGGCGCACTTAATCATCCCTATTACGTATTTGAAAACCATGTGGGTGGAAATCTATGCATAAGTTTTAGTGCTGTAAGCCCCGACACTGCTTCCAAAGACAGTATTGAATTATACTGGAACAACGGGTTACCCGGATCGAAAGTTTGGTTTTCATTAGACGGGCATGACCGCTACAGCGAATACCGGAGGCTCTGCTGGACTCCTGCCGATACTTTACCTGTATGCAACCTGTGGTACTTTACAGTATATGCCCGTTACAAGAACATTCCAAATTCTCCCGTGGCCTCACGCGTTGTTCCTATCAGGTTAACTAAACCATTTACTGCCAAACTACATTTCCCTCAAACGGGTCCGTTGACCTACCAGCTGGTACCCCAAACCTACCGCACTCCACAAGGTGTATGTTCACCCAACGATACCAACATTATCCAATATCAATGGGCCATATGTAAAAACGGTGATGGACTGTTCACCCACATTGGCGCTTTCTATTACAACAGCAAAACAGCGGCACATACCTTTACTCAACCCGGCAACTATGTTGTGCGGCTTCGAATGGAGTCTGACGACTATTGCTGTGTCGACTTTCGGTTTGATACAATTAACGTAGCTACTATGACCGGAAAAACAGAAATAGGAGAAACCGTTTTCTCTCTCTACCCCAACCCTACCAAAAATCTTCTTCACCTTCAAACAACAGCCGAAGTACAACATTTGGAAATGTATGATATTATGGGGAAGAAAGTTCACATTAACTATGCTCCAAGCGGAGATGAATACCGCATCGAACTTCCTGAGTTAAGCAAGGGGGTCTACCTCATTCACCTGATTACTGCACAACAGCAGCGCTTCACCCAAAAGGTATGTATTGAATAAAACAAAACGTCCATGTTTCTTTCAAAAACATGGACGTTTTATATGCGGTTTTTATCGCTTATTGCAAATTCAATTTTTCGCCTTCTCGCTCTACTTTTTTACCTGCCAGCATGGCCAGCAACAAAGAGAGTTTTTTCTTCATCTCTGTACG
This sequence comes from Bacteroidia bacterium, assembly GCA_041675505.1. Classification (GTDB taxonomy): domain Bacteria; phylum Bacteroidota; class Bacteroidia; order UKL13-3; family UKL13-3; genus JAGPCK01. The sequence goes on from JBAYTR010000016.1 coordinate 38,833, forward strand.
TGAAACTATAAAGTCAACAAAGCCGTGTTCCAATAAAAACTCTGAACTTTGAAATCCTTTGGGTAAATCTTTTCCGATTGTTTCACGTATTACACGCGGTCCGGCAAAACCAATCAACGCTTCAGGTTCAGCAATATTAAAATCACCTAACATGGCAAATGATGCGGTAACACCTCCTGTGGTGGGGTCAGTTAAAATAGAAAGGTAAGGAATTCCTTCTTTCCCCAGTAAAGCAAGTTTAGCTGAAGTTTTAGCCATCTGCATCAGCGAGAAAGCAGCTTCCATCATACGTGCTCCGCCTGATTTGGAAATCATGATAAAAGGAATTTTGTGTTTGCGGGCATGGTCAATACTGCGGGCAATTTTTTCTCCCACAACAGAACCCATAGAACCTCCTATAAAACCAAAATCCATACAGCACACTACAATATCCAACCCGTTCATTTTACCTGTAGCAGAACGTGCGGCATCATTAAGTCCTGATTTTTTGATGGTATCAGTTATACGATCCTTATAACTTTTGGTGTCCGTAAATTCAAGCGGATCGGCCGGGTAAATGTTGTCGAACAACTCCTCGTACTGGTGTTCATCAAACAATAAATCGAAGTATTCTTTCGAACCCACTTTTTCATGCAGGTTGCAATGAGGGCATACCCACAAATTAGCCTGAATGTCTTTAGTAAGTTCAGCTTTTTTGCATCGCGAACACTTGTGCCAAAGCCCGTCAGGAGTAGATTTCTTCTCCTTAGTAGCGGTGGTTATTCCTTCTTTAACTCGTTTGAACCAACTCATTATCTATGATTAAAAATTAGAAGATGGAAAGATTACAAGGTTACAACCTTTCCATCTTCTAATCCTATTTATTTACGCAATGGTAATGTCTTTATTCAGGTACACATCCTGAATAGCGTTTAATAAAGCAACGCCTTCTTTAACCGGTTTCTGGAACGCTTTACGGCCGGAGATTAATCCTTGTCCGCCTGCACGTTTGTTAATAACCGCTGTAGTTACTGCTTCAGCTAAGTCTGATGCACCTTTAGATTCTCCACCTGAGTTAATCAAACCCTGACGACCCATGTAACAATTGGCCACCTGATAACGGGCCAAATCAATAGGGTGATCAGTGGTTAACTCATCGTATACTTTCTTGTGTGTTTTACCAAAGTTCAACGCAGTGTAACCACCGTTGTTGGTAGGTAATTTTTGTTTAATAATATCTGCCTGAATAGTTACACCCAAGTGGTTAGCCTGGCTGGTAATATCTGTTGCCGTGTGGTAATCTACACCATCTTTTTTGAAGGCGTTATTACGCAGGTAGCACCATAAAATAGTTGCCATACCCAATTCATGTGCACGCTCAAACGCAGCAGCAACTTCCTGAATCTGACGGCCTGATTCATCAGAACCAAAATAAATGGTAGCACCCACTGCAGCAGCACCCATGTTCCAGGCTTCGTCAACCGAACCGAACATAATTTGGTCAAACTTATTCGGGTAGCTTAAGAATTCATTGTGGTTAATTTTTACAATGAAAGGAATTTTATGGGCATATTTACGTGACACAGATGCCAGTACTCCATAGGTGGAAGCAACGGCATTACATCCGCCATCAATAGCCAATTTCACAATGTTTTCAGGATCAAAGAACGCAGGGTTGGGAGCAAATGAAGCTCCTGCAGAATGCTCAATACCTTGGTCAACCGGCAAAATGGAAACATACCCTGTACCCGACAAACGACCTGTGTTGTATATGCTTTGCAGGTTACGCAATACTTGTGGGTTACGGTTGCTTCCGGCAAATACACGGTCAACAAAGTCATGACCCGGTAAGTGAAGGTTTTCTTTCGAAATGGTTTTACATTCGTGTTTTAAAAGGTTGTCGGCATTGTTGCCCAACAGTTCGGCAATCTGATTTGTGTTCATTTTCAGTTTGTTTTTGAATTAGATAAGAGTGCAAAAGTACACTTTTTTCGAAAAGTGAAAACCCAATAACGTATGTTGCTGATTGTAAAAGAAATAACATCTCCGGAAGAGCGTTCATCAGCTTTTTCTATCCGAAAAAGTGTTTTTGTGGAGGAGCAAAACGTACCGGAGGAGATGGAACTGGACGAATTTGAAGACCAAAGCCGGCATTATCTGGCTCTGCTCGGTAATAAACCTGTAGCAACCGCCCGTTGGCGACAAACACCTAAAGGAATAAAACTGGAACGGTTTGCTGTTCTGCCTGAATACCGGATGAAGGGAGTAGCTGCACAAGTTCTCAGAACTATGCTGGCTGATGTTCTTGAAACTACCGTTTATCTGCATGCACAGATAACTGCGGTAGGTTTTTATGAAAAATACGGATTTGTGAAAAAAGGTGACCCTTTTGATGAGGCCGGAATTATGCACTTTGTAATGCATTTGGAAAAACACAAATGAATACTAACTTTGGTTCCCTAATATAATAACTACAGCTATGCGCTTAAAACTTTTACCCGTTCTATTATTTACCGCTGCCACTGCATTTGCTCAAACATCAAAAGACTTTGCCGTACTCTTAACTGCTCAGGTGCAAGAGTCTCCGGCTAACATTACTTTAAAGTGGCCGGCTGATAATACCAGCGGGGTAACCTACAATATATACCGCAAAGCTAAAAACGCAGTAAGGTGGACCGATTCACTCACTACACTGGACAACACCGCAACTCAATACACAGATGCGAATGTGAATGTGGGAACTGTATATGAGTATTGGGTAAAGAAAAACAAAGCGTCTCTCTCCACAACCAGAAAATCTGCTGACGGATACATAACTGCCGGAATTAAAATACCTGTTGTAAATAGTCGTGGTAAAATGATTTTACTGATTGACCAGAATTATGTGTTGCCCTTAGCCAATGAAATCACCCAATTGGAAAATGATTTAATTGGTGACGGGTGGCAACTCATTCGCCATGACATTGCCCGCTCCAGTAGTGTGGCCTCTGTTAAGTCCATTGTAATGAATGACTATGCCACACAAAGTAATGTGGTAGCCTTATTCATGCTGGGCAGAATACCTGTTCCTTATTCAGGTGCATTCGGAGGAAGCAGTTCACCACCTGACGGACACCCTGACCATAGCGGAGCCTGGCCGGCAGACGTATATTACGGAGTAATGAATACAGACATGTGGACCGACAATATAGTAAACGATACCGTGAGTGCCCGTATTCAAAACCGCAATGTACCAAACGATGGAAAATTTGATCAGATATACCTGTACCCCGATACAACCGTTTTACAAATCGGACGCGTAGATTTAAGTAATATGCCTGCTTTCGGCATCAGCGATACGGCTTTAATTAAACGCTACCTGAACAAAAATCACCTGTTCAAATGGGGTATGCATAAAGCTGAACGCAGAGGTTTGGTAAGCGACAACTTTGGAGCTATGGCCGGTGAAGCGTTTGCTTCTACCGGATACCGTGCCTTCTCCACCATGTTTGGCGATTCAGTAACTACCGTAGGTGGTGGCGGATTGTACCGCACAACCATGAATACCAACTCTTACCTGTGGGCATACGGAACCGGTGGGGGAACTTACACCAGTGCAGGTGGAATAGGCAGCACCGGTGATATGGTAAACGACAGTATGCTGAACGTATTCAGTATGTTATTCGGCAGTTACTTTGGCGATTGGGATTCACAAAACAATTTCCTGCGCGCGCCATTGGCTCACAAAGGATGGACCTTAACCAACGCTTGGTCGGGCCGCCCTTACTGGATGTTCCACCCTATGGCCTTGGGTGAAAACACAGGTTACTGTGCATTAATAACACAGAACAACATTGACGGAAACAAATACCTGAGTCCTAAAATTAACTTAGGCTATACACAAAATACCGCCCCCACTTTTATTCACACCGCTTTGATGGGCGACCCCGCTTTACGTATGCATCCTGTAATGCCTGTAACTAACCTTACACTTTCTACCATCAATCAAGAACGTAATGTTAAACTGAGTTGGAACAAATCAACCGATGAGAACATTACCGGTTATCAGGTTTTTCGTTCCACCACCAGAAACGGAAACTACGTATTGGCCGGAAGCATCAACAGCAACGACAGCACCTACACCGATTACGTTACAAATAACGGAGTGAATTACTACTTGGTAAAAGCGGTAAAACTGGAAACCTCTTTTAGTGGCAGTTATTACAACACCAGCATTGGTGTTATGGATACCATTTCAACTAAAATTTACACAGGCATCACAGATATCAATACGGACAGGATGTTCAGCATATATCCTAACCCCGGTGTAAACAACCTGATGATTACTGCACAGATAGAAAATGCACCGGTTACTGTAACACTACTCGATTTAAACGGACGCACAGTAGCTCGCCAAAATTGGAAAAATGTACACAGCACACAGGTACTTGAGTTACCTGCCCAACACCTTAGCAACGGTATTTATTTAGTAAAAATAGAAAGCAACCAACTGCAAAGCACCAAAAAATGGGTGCTGCTGCGATAGAATTGGCAAAAAAGAAATAAGCGTGTATCTTTGCCGCTCGTTTTTCTTTGCGCGGGTGGCGAAATTGGTAGACGCGCTGGTCTCAGAAGCCAGTGGGGTAACACCTATAGGAGTTCGACTCTCCTCCCGCGCACCAAAAGCCCAAACTATTTCTAGTTTGGGCTTTTTTATTGTCGTTTTTTCTTCAAAAAAGAACAGCGATTAATCTGTGCAATCTGTGGCATTATTCCCTAAACTTGCAACATGAAGCGTGTACTTTATATTGCCTACTACTGGCCTCCCTGCGGAGGTATAGGCCCTGTACGCAATACCAAGTTTACCAAATACTTCAGAACCTTTGGCTGGGAGCCGGTGATTTACGCTCCGCAAAATGCCCAATACCCCGTAACTGACGAAAGCACTTTAAAAGACCTTCCGGCCGGAGTGGAAATACTGCGCACCCCTATTCGCGAACCATACGGTTTGTTCAATGTAATAAAAGGTAAAAAAAAGAGCGAAGCCGTTAAAGATGTTTTTCTGGTGAAGGAAAAAGGCCCTGGTTTAATGCACCAATTGGGGCTGTGGGTAAGAGCAAATTTTTTTATACCTGATGCCCGTGCACTTTGGATTAAACCTTCCATCAACTACCTGCGCAGTTACCTGAAAGAACACCCTGTTGATGCGATTATTTCTTATGGCCCCCCGCACTCCATGCACCTTATTGCACTGGCACTGCATAAAGAGTTGGGCATACCCTGGTTAAGCGATTGGCAGGACCCGTGGACAGAAATTGACTACTACGAAAAGTTTCCCATGATGAATAGCGCCAAACGCCAGCACGAGCGACTGGAGAAAGAAGTGCTGCAAACAGCCAATGAAGTAGTAATGGTGAGCAAAAGCTGGTGCAAGGATTTAGAACAACTGAGCGGACGCAATGTACACTATATTCCATTCGGGTATGATGCTGATGATTTTGAGGGCATACCCCATGAACGCAACACGCATTTTACGATTACGCATTTTGGCACTTTGGGCAACGACAGAAATCCGGTGATACTATGGGAAACCTTACAGGAATTGATACATGAAAACCTTATTCATAAAAACGACATTAAAATTCATTTGGCAGGGCAGGTAGATGATTCTGTTTTTCAATCCATCGAACACTGCGGATTAAAAGAGCAATTGATTTACGAGCATCAGATTAATAAATCAGCGCTGTTTCACTACTTGCGCAAAAGCGAGTTACTGCTCGTGCTCATTAACAAGCCTGAAACAGGATTACGGTATAACAATCGCGGACGTATACCCGCCAAGGTATTTGAGTGCATAGGTGCTCAACGGCCCATACTGGTAATTGGCCCTCCTGATGGTGACGTGGCCAATATTGTGCGCGAAACAAAGGCAGGTATAAATGTAAATTATCAGGAGAAAGATGCACTGAAACAACACCTCACTTCTTTGTACATTCAATGGAAAAACAATGCAGTGGTGCAGCAAAATACCTCAGGAGAGATTTACAGCTTTGAGTACCTGTGCAAACAAATGAGTGAAATCCTTAACAGCATGTCTAAGCACTGAATCGCCATCTGCGATAAATTTTAAACAAGGTAGTTGATTTAAGTAAAGCAATCAGTCGCACTTTTATTACCATCAACGGGTAATAAAAATAGTTGAGCAGCGTAATGTGAAGCGGAAAATGTTCCTTACCATATCGTACCGTTTCTTTCAAACTTTTTAACCGATTGGTGTAACTGAACCCTACCGTTTCATACTCAGCAATTACCTGATTTAAGTACAGTGCTCTGTAATGCGGTTGCTTAAAGAAACGCACCATCCATTCCTGGTCGGCCAGTATGCGGTAGTTGAGATTATACTTGCCCAATTGCGCAAACATACTTTTTCTGAAAAACACACCCTGATGACTTATGGGAATAGTGTGATAGAAATTTTTTAGCGTCAGTTCCCGGCCAAATTCATAATTCACCCCTGTGGGTTCATTTTTAGTACGCACCTTTCCGTATAGTAAATCATATTCCTGATGAGCATGAGCAAAAACTTTTTCCAAAGTATCTTCATCCATCAGGTTATCTCCAGCGTTTAGGAAATAAATCCACTCTCCTTTGGCCAAATCAATGGCTTTGTTCATAGCATCATAGATGCCTTTATCCGGCTCGCTTAGAAAAGTGGTAATACAATCTTTATGCTGATTTATTAAGTGCAGCGTACCATCGGTGGAGGCACCATCCAACACTACATATTCAAAGTTTCTGAATTTTTGTTTACGCACGCTTCCTATAGTCTCCGGCAAAACTTTCTCCGCATTACGCACTACAGTAACTATGGAAAGTAAGGGAGTACTCACGTGGCTCTTATCAGAAATTGCAATTGCATCCTTTTTTGGTACGCAAAGGCGACTTGCGGCTACGGCAACCTTCACTAAGCCCTGCTACCAGAACAGCAGCAAGTAAAATTAACAAAATGTGTTTTGTGCGCATCACTACAAAATTATTGAAAAAGGCCGATTAAATTCAGTAAAATTGCGGCACTAACAAAATAATGCATGGAACTGTTACACACCATCCTGGATTTCTTTCTTCACTTAGACAAACACCTCACCGACATTGTGAACGAATACGGTACGCTTACCTATGCCATACTGTTCCTTATTGTGTTTGTTGAAACCGGGCTGATTGTGATGCCCCTTTTACCCGGAGATTCTTTATTATTTGCTGCCGGTGCACTGGCTGCCTTACCCGGATCTGAATTAAGTGTGGCCATTATTATTCCGTTGCTTATTGTGGCTGCTTTGGCCGGTGATAACGTGAATTATTTTATCGGCAGCTACTTCAGTGAACAGATTAAAAAACGCGAACGCATATTTTTGTTTAAGCGTGAATACATTACACAAACCGAAGCATTCTACGAGAAGCATGGGGGGAAAACCGTTATTATGGCACGTTTTGTTCCTATTGTACGCACCATAGCCCCTTTTGTAGCCGGTGCAGGAAACATGCCCTACAAACGCTACATCACGTTCTGCGTTTTAGGTGCGGTACTGTGGGTGGTGGGCATTACACTTATGGGATATGCTTTCGGTAATATTCCTGTGGTGAAAAATAATTTTGAGATAGTGATTTTTGGTATCATAGGTTTGTCGGTTCTGCCCATTATCATTGGTGTACTCAAATCCAAATTCTCGGGCAGCAAATAACCAACATGGCACTTTTCGGGCTTATCGGCTATCCGCTCTCGCATTCTTTTTCTGAGAAATATTTTACAGAAAAATTTAAGAAGGAAAAGCTGAGCAGCCATAGTTACAAGCTCTTCCCGCTGCACTTCATCAGTGAATTGCCTATACTCCTTTCGGCCTATCCTGAGTTGAAAGGATTGAATGTAACTATTCCCTACAAAGAGCAGGCAATGGCATTTATGGATGAATTGGATAAAACAGCTGTGGAGGCTCAGGCAGTAAACACCATCACCATCCGGCAGAGTGTTGAAGAAAACAAATACCACCTCAAAGGTTACAATACAGATATGTTCGGGTTCAGGGAATCTATTCGGCCCATATTGCGCAACAACCACCAGCAAGCTTTAATACTGGGTACCGGAGGAGCAGCCAAGGCTATTGCAGCAGTGCTCAAAAGCATGAATATTAATTACCTTTTTGTTTCCCGCCAGCCCAAAACGGGCGAAGTGAGTTATGCTGAACTGAACGAAACGGCAATACAAAACTTTCCTTTTATCATTAATTGTACTCCGGCCGGCATGCAAAATCAGGATGTTTTTTGTCCGCCAATTCCGTACGAGTTTATTACCGAAAAAAATTTCCTGTACGATTTAATCTACAACCCCGAAGAAACTGAATTTCTGAAACGTGGTAAACAACGTGGGGCGCTGGTTAAAAACGGCTTGGAGATGCTGCACCTGCAAGCGGAAAAAGCCTGGCAAATTTGGCAGGGTATTGCTTAGTGTACAGCTCAATTTACACTAAGCACAGCAGCTCGTGAACAACTCATACTCCTGCTCATACACTATCTGATTATTTTCGCGGCATGTTCCGCCTCCTTATTTTTACCTTACTGATGTGTTTGCCGCTCATCACTCGGGCTCAAATTATCTACAGTGAGAGTTTTGTACTCACACCGCCTGATAGCACTCAACCTTACCGCGGAAGTGTATCGGGTTCTTTTATGTCACAAAAACAGAAGGACATTTTTTTCCAACTCAATCAGCGCGCTGATTTTGCAATGCGCATTAAACACGCCAGCCTGATTCTGGCCAACAACTTCGACATTATTCGTAACGGAAATCAAACTGTATTAAGTGGTGGTTTTGCTTATGCTAAACTTCGCAGGTTTGTAGAGCGAAGCATAATGCCCGAATATTTTGCTCAATACCAATGGTTCGATATTCGCGGCTTGGACCAACGTATGGTGCTGGGGAGCAACCTGCGTTTTAAAATTTTACATACCAAAACCGATGCCTTTTATGTAGCTACAGGGGCAATGCTTGAATACGAGAAATGGAACTACAATGCAGTGCCTGAACACCGGCTCCCCGTGAGCAGAACTCCGCAAGAAGTATTGGCTCCAAAGTGGAACATATATGCCAGTTTTGACCACGATCTTACCAAAAACATTTTGCTTGATGCCGGCTTCTATTACCAAACACGAATGCTTCCTGCATTTGAATATACCCGGATAGCCAATCACCTTCGCATAGGTTGGAAAGTAAATAAACACATCATGCTCTCAGGAGTAATACGGGTAATCTATGAGTATAAACCAATTGTTCCTGTTGACCCTTGGTGGTACAGAGTAAGCAATGAATTAACCTACAGATTTTGAGCTGTTCTCTATCTGTTGTTTTAATTGCGATGTCTTTGCTAAATTGGTTTTACTTACTTTTGCAAGTAAGAGTTGTGCCTCAAAGATGCTTACAGTAAAATTTGCCCAAACACCCGATGAACATAGAATGGCCTATGAGGTACGTTGGGAAGTGCTTCGTAAGCCTTGGAACCAACCTAAAGGCAGCGAAACTGATGAGATGGAAAGCACAGCCCATACCATTATCGCAACAGAAAATGGCATTACCTGCGCTACCGGAAGATTGCAAGCCTCAGGCGAACATACCGGACAAATAAGGTACATGGCTGTAAATCCGAACATGCAAGGCAAAGGGTTGGGTAAAAAAGTACTGCTGGCTCTTGAAGCTAAAGCTGTAGAATTAGGAATGAAAAGTATTGTGCTTAATGCCAGAGAAAATGCAGTAAATTTTTATTTGCAAAACGGCTACCACATTACAGGCGATGCTGAAACATTATATGGAGTAATACGGCATCTCAGAATGGAAAAAAAACTGAATTAAGAGAAATACGTGAACATGGAATTGAATGAAATAGTTAAAGCCCTTCCGGCACTTCTGGGAACTGCAGTAGTAATTGCCTTAATAGTACTCTTTGTAATCTATCAGATAAAAAAGTGGAACAACACCTCTAAGCAAGTAACAATTCCCGCAGAGCAGTCAGTAACCAGCGCAACAGAAGAACAACTACATAAAGCCACGCCTGACTTTCACTACAGCACTCTCATTGAAACCATGCGGGAAGCCCTGCTTTATGTAGATAATGACGACTACCTGCAATTTGCTAATCAAAGATTCTACGACCTGGTAGGCTACACCGAACAAGAATTGAAAGCAGGTCCGTTGCTTAAAATCATTGTCCCTGAAGAATACCAGCATATCATTCTGGAGAAAAATAATCTGCGCAAAAAGAAGGTAAATGATTGGTATGAAATTCCATTCAAGCATAAATCAGGTAAATTAATCTGGGTAAAAATATCTGCCAGTCATTTACAAAATAAAAAGGGCGAAGTCATCGGCTCCTTAGGCACTATCACTGATATATCTGAAATCAGAAAAGCATACGAAGATCTTAAAGCCAGTGAGGAGCGTTTTGTTTCATTCATGGACAATATCCCGGCCGCTGCCTGGATTAAAGACCCTGAAGGAAAATTTCTTTTCATCAACAAAAATTATGCAAACAGGTTTAACCTTCAACCTGAAAATGTTGTCGGCAAAAAAGTGGAAGACCTGATACCGTTGCATGCAATAAGCCCTTCCATTCAAGTAGACAAGCGAGTAATACTGGAAGGCATCAAAGACGAATTGGTTGAGTTTAATGCCACCCCTGACGGAGAGGGGCACCACTGGCTGGTAAGCCGTTTTCCTATACCCGTACCACATAAAAAACTCAATCAACTTGGCGGCATTGCTTTCAATGTAACTACCTTGATTGAAACACAAAACCAATTGGAAAAATCGGTGAAGGAAAAAGACATCTTGCTGCGCGAAATACATCACCGAGTAAAAAACAACCTGCAGATTATCTCCAGTTTGCTCAACCTTCAAAATAAAGTTGTCTCAGATAGCCACTCTTCAAAAGCGCTACAGGAAAGCCAAAACAGAGTACGTTCAATGGCATTGATTCATGAAAAATTATACCAATCAGCCAACATTGCACTTATAGATTTTGGAGATTATGCACGTAGTATTTGCAACTACCTCTATAAATCATATGTTATAGACTCGTCTAAAATTAAGTTGACACTGGAGGCTGATAACATTAAAATTGATGTAGAGACTGCCATGCCTATGGGGCTTATTCTTACCGAGCTTTTTTCCAACACACTAAAATATGCCTTTGTAGGCAAAGACTCCGGAAATGTAAATATTTCACTTCGTTTTGATGGAGATTGGCTCGTAATGGTAATAGCAGATGACGGAGTGGGAATGGATGAATCATTTAATATCAAAAAAACAGAATCTTTGGGCTTACAACTGGTAGATTCTCTCATTGAACAGTTAAATGGCCAGCTGGAGTTTGACTCTAAAAACGGAACCCGATTCATCGTAGTTGTACCTGTTAATGTTAAAAATACATGAGCCTTGTAATTACTTCGCATCCTAATAATATCAAAGATGACAAAACCCTGTTCAGCATAATCATCCCATCCTGGAATAACTTGTCACTACTCAAGGTTTGCGTGAATAGTATTTTGAAAAACTCTGCATTCAAACATCAGATTATTGTTCATGTTAATGAAGGAAAAGACGGCACTGAAAACTGGGTAAAAGAAAGTGGATTTGATTACACCTGCTCATTAGATAATGTGGGCGTTTGTTTTGCACTCAATGCTGCCGCTGCACTGGCAAGTACCAACTATATTCTTTATATCAACGATGATATGTATGTATGCCCGCAATGGGATAAATTTCTTTGGGAGGAAATACAGAATATCGGCCACAATAACTTTTTTCTTTCATCCACTATGATTGAACCTGTGGCCGGTAACCCTGCTGCCATTGCCCCGCACAACTACGGCACAACCCCTGAAAACTTTGATGAAGCCAAATTGTTAAAAGAATACAACTCGTTCACTCACCACGACTGGAGTGGTTCTGCCTGGCCACCCAATGTGGTGCATAAGTCAATGTGGAATATGGTTGGCGGTTATAGCATAGAATTTTCACCCGGGTTTTACTCCGACCCTGATTTTTGTATAAAATTATGGAAAGCAGGCGTGCGTTTGTTTAAAGGTGTAAGCAGTTCCAGAGTATACCATTTCCGATCAAAGTCTACTGCACGCGTTAAAGCCAATAACGGACGAAAAACTTTTGCTGCCAAGTGGGGATTTCCTGCTTCTTACTTTTACAAGGAAGTATTACATCTTGGGCTCCCTTTTTCAGGGCCACTCATCGAATTCGAACCACATGCGCTGGCAAAAGCAAAAGCGCTGTGGCAAAGACTAAAATAACATTATATATTTTTTCAAACTCACATAAATAAGAAAGGCAACTCATGAGTTGCCTTTCTTATTTTAGGATATCGGGTAATTGAACCTTATCTCATCAAATTCACCGTGCCGCTGTACTTGTATATGGTGCCGTTATAGCTGGTTACTGTAACCTGCCAAGCGTATACGTCCTGCTGACAATCAACTGATTTAAACTTACCATCCCATCCTTCATCTTTATTATCAGAAGCATAAACCAATTCACCCCAACGGCTGAAGATATCTAAATGGAAAGTCATTTGTCCGTCTACTTCAATGTAAAAACGTTGGTTACGTTCTTGTCCGCTTTGAGGACGGAAAGCATTAGGTGCAAATACAGTGATGTCAGGTTCGATTTTTACCGGTAATGAATATTCCGATGCACAACCTTTATTAGTTACTAAATTCAACACCACCATAAACTCACCAACCTCGGCATCGTATGTATATGTAGGGCTCTTAGCACTGGAGGTATCTCCGTCTGTTTTCGGACTACCGAAATCCCATGCATACGTAACACTATCTTCGTCTTGTATAAGTTCAGATCCGTCATTTTCTGATCTCATTGATTTGTTGATAAAAGTGAAACGTGGCAGTGCAACAGTTGTTTTGCTTTTATCCGGCTCAAAGAAAGCGATAGGTGTACGATTAACTTTGATAAAATCGGGTTTAGTTATAGTTGTATCGCAACCACCGGAATTCAAGTAAACTGATACAGGGTAAGTACCGTATTTTTTATAGGTATGTGCCGGACTCTGCTCATCACCTGATAAAATATGGTAATAAGGAGCTTGGTCAGGCACAGCTGCAGAATCACCAAAATCCCACCTGATGTATTCAGCTATAAACTGCCCCTCAAAAAGAGTGGTAAAGGGTTCGCAACCTTCCTGTATAGCTGTAAAGTCTCCTTCAGGTTGAGGCTTAATTTGAACTGTTTGTCTAGCATAAGCAGCCGGACAAAGTCCGTTATCAGTAGATTTAAGAATTACCGCAAACTGACCGTTAACAATATCCTTTGATCCCGGCAGGTAACTTACCACACTGTCTGTTGCAAAGGTATCTGTGATATTATTAAACATACCGGTGAAATTACCACTCTTCTGCTCTGTTGACCAACGGAAAGAAGTTGTCTTAGCCATGGTACCTCTGAGTGTGAATGGTAATCCCCGACAAAGAGACCCAGGGGGGATAATAGTAACTGTAGGTAGCCTTTGAACACGAATTAAAGTAGAATCGTTTTTCTGACACTTGGTTTGTGGGTCTTTAAACGTGAAAAGTACTTTGTTGATACCTTCATTTACAATGGCTGCTTTCGGATCAAAAGTATTGTATGATTGATTAGGACCAAGCGGTGTGCCGTTGATAAAGTATAATCCTCCGGGGCCTTTAGGCGAACCATTCATTACAAAAGGAGTTCTGTTTTCACACACCGCAGTATCAGGAACTGTGAGTTTTGTATTAGGCAGTTTATATACTATCAACTTAGTAGTATCGCTCTCGGTACATCCAACAGCATTGGTGTAGGTGTAACGTAACACATTGAATGGAAACTTGCCGTATATAACACCTGAACCCTTGGGATCAAACAAGCCGGAAGCATTGAGTGCAGGTATCGGAGGTTCTGATGTCCATGTACCACCGGTTGGTGTAGCACCACTTTTTAAATGAAGGTCAATAACTCCTACATCCTCACAAATGTCATCCAATACACCAGCGTTTACTACAGGAACAGGTTTTACAAAATAAATGGCTGTGTCTTGATTTTCACAACCGTTATTATCTGTTGCCTTATACACCAGCATGTATGTTGTATCCTGTGATGCCCTTGCAGGGTAGAATGTATGTTTTCTAGGCAGTGGGAGATATTCTAAAACAGGATTGGAAATGTTTGTTTTAGGCGAAGGAGGAGCTAACCATTCACTACCGACACCAAAATTAGGGTAAGGCGTAATAGCAACAGGTAAGTCATTTCCGCATACAATAGTATCAGGACCAGCCCAAACAACCGGCAAATCCCAAATGGTAACACAAATAGAATCTGTCTGTGTACAGCCGTATTTATCTTTATGAACAACTATGAGTTCCCAACAAGGTGGATTACCATTTTTACCGCTAACTCCAAGGCAACTTAATTTTACCATTCCAAAATTAGGCGAGTTGGGGTCTGCATCAAAACACTGACGCTTGATACTGTCGCGAATTGTCCAATAAGTATAGGCACCTGTTGATATGTTTGAAACTGGCTGCATACCTGATTTAATGCCTGGATCCAACCATTGATCGGTAACACAGAATTTAGGATATTTATTTGTAAATGTAATGGTAGGTAATGGGTGTGTAAGCACACGGGTTTCATCATAATCGTAACACGTCACCCCACCATAGGTTACTGAGACTTTTAGGGTATAATCTTTCGTACCCGACATTTGCGGATTAAGGAATAAAGTATCTTTATTGGAAAGCACATTAGGCGAGATGGTTTCAGTCCATTCGTATGTATCACCGCCACTTCCTCTCAAAGTGGTTGCATCAAATATACAAAGAGAGTCTCCGGGTCCTGCATCGGCAATTACTTCTCTGTTTACAAACAAGAGAGCCGAATCACTTTTCTGACACATGAAACTGTCTGTTACCATAACGTAGTATTGTCCTGAGTCTCCTCCATATATAACCTGATCATCAGGTGTACCTTTTGGCGTTATCCAATTGTAGGCAATCAATCCGTTACCCCCATTATCTCCTGCATCAAAAACTACACTGTCCTTAAAGCATATTCGTCTGTCGGGACCAAGATTAACCTGAGGAAGTGCTTTTATTTCAAGTTGTACTGTATCGTAAGACAAGCAAAGGAAAGAGTCTTTTACTTCTAATACATATTTTGCTGTTACTAATGGTGCTACTGAAATCACATTGGTATCTGCCGTTGCAGCAGATGGATAAATCCAACGGAAAGAATAAGGTTGTTTGCCATTTTTGGCAAAACCTGCAAATGTTTTACCACCTCCTATACAGGCAAAAGTGTCAATAGGAGCTATTGCTTTTACAGGTGAATCCACCTGAATGGTATCAAATACAAAGTTAGTACACCCGTCAGCTTCCATACGTAAACGCGTAACATATGTGCCCCCTTCAGGGAAGGTATGACTTAGTACTGTTTTTGTATTATAGGTTACTGCATTAATAGCATTAAATATGCCGTTACCCACATTTGGAACTGTCCATTGGAATGAAGGTGTTTGGGTGAGTTTATCTTGGTTAGTAACAGTAACATCCAAGCCGAACTTAGAACAGCCTTTAGGGGTAATTGTTCTATTACCTAACGGCCTTGCTTTTACTCTTATTCCTATAGCACGTGTGGTTGTTGCAGGAACAGGACAGTTATTATCTTCAGCTTTCACCGTAAAGTAGTATGGAAGCGAACTAACATAATTATCTGTTGGGGTCCAACAAAACACCCCCTCATCTTCCCTCACTAAATTAATAGGGGAGTTAGTAGTTGTAAATGTTCCTTGGGGAATGCCTCTATTCCAAGTCAATTTTGTAGTATCCGGCCCCAATGGGGGTAGGTCATCCTTATCTGTAGCAGTTATATTAATACACAGGGTTGTACCTGCGCAAGCGGTAAAGGTGAATGGCCCCGTTGTGCTTCCGTTAATTTTTAATACGGGAGGGTTGTTGGGAGGGCATTGAAAGGTATAAAATTGAACGTCCCTACGGGTTACCCCAATGAGTTGATATACTCCGTTTATCTTTCGCCACTCCGAAATTTTAAAGGCCAAAACGGGTTGTTGAATGGCGGTTGAAGTAAACCCTAAATCTCCTGTGGTTGGAATCAAATGAAAACCAGCTGGAAAAGGAAGTGTATTGTTTGGAAAGCCCAAAAATTGTAATGGCCTGTCTTTATTGTAACCGCCTAACCAACTTTCAGGGCCTGATGGGTTAAGTGGTTCTGCCATCTCATACGAAATTGAGTCATAATCTACCGTATCTAAGATACCGTTATTGAACCAAAAAGGTTGGCCATTACAGATTACAGCAACCGGATAATTAGTTATTTGTGGAGATGAGTTGCAGGGGGTAATACACCGGTTAATCAGACCTTCAATGTAGAAATATCCGGGACTAAGATTAGTTATTGAACTATTACGACAACATTCTTGATATTTAACTTTAACCCAGCAACAGGTAGGGTCTAATCCACCTGCAAATATATCCTGAAATCTAACCGTTATTTCAAATTTATTCTCTTCCATACCAAATGGGAAAGTACCTCCGACACAAATATTACTATCGGTACCACACATAAATGGCACAGCCTTGACGCGGGTACGTACCATCGAAACACTGGCAGTCTTGTTAGGACTGCACCCCACGGTTTCAAATTGTATAGTAGGTGTAGCGTTAATTGGAATACCGTTACAGTCTCGGTAAACCCTCAATACTATTTGATAGGTGTCTTTACCCAAACACTTAAACTCCATGTCACTACCCGCCATGTGCGAAGCTTGTGCCGGTGTTGAGAAAAGGAAAATTCCCCCGATGGCAAGGATGAAAATTGATAACAGTTTTTTCATTTGCATATCCCCCGTTTTGTTTTAAATAATTTCGTGTTGTTAATCAAATTTTTCTTCTTGAAAACTCAATAAGAACTCAAAATTAGCTAATTATTACTAAAAAACAAAAGATTTTAAAAAGTCAATTGCACTTTTTTTGAAATTCAGAGCAAACACTGAAAAAATAGATACAAATATCTGGTTATCAAATTACAACTCCCACACCTTGGTTCCCTCGGTGCAATTGGCACAAATGTCCACTTCCTTACGTGATTTTTGAATCAATCGCCTGAATGTATTGTATTTATCTCCTCTCCAAATGGATCGGAAGGAAGTTTCGTTGAGGCCGCCCAATTGGTAACTACCGTCTTTATCAAAACAGCAAGGTACAATTTTACCATCCCAGGTTATTACACAACCTTGCCACATTCGCCAACAATGATTAAGCAGTTTATTTTTAATACGGTAAGTAATACCTGCTCCGGAATAACGGCTGTACTTTTCATTCTGCGGAATAAGTTCATTGCCCTGCTTGTAATCGTATATCTGTGCGGTTTTGATGGCTACTTCGTCCACTCCGATTTCGCTACCCAATAGCTTAATCTGGTCAATCTGATTTTCGTTGTGCCTGAAAACGATGAACTGCCATATGATATGTGGTGTTGAAGAGTTCATTTTTTTCTTCCACTCCACTATGTTTCTTGTACCCAAAATTACTTTTTCTAAATTACCACCAACTCTATACTTAGCATACGACTCCTGATCAACACCGTCAATGGAAATAATCAACCGATCAAGACCTGATGTGACCGTCTTCTTCGCGGTCTCCTCGTCAAGATAATGTGCGTTGGTTGACGTAGCTGTATAAATTTTTCTTTCAGAAGCATACTTTACATACTCCAGAAAATTTTTGTTGAGGTAAGGCTCACCCTGAAAGTAAAAAGTAATGTAAGCAAGTGTAGTGTGTAACTCATCAATAACCTTTTTCAGCACATCATTCTGCAACATACCTGTTGGGCGGGTAAACTCACGCAAACCACTCGGGCACTGCGGGCAGCGAAGGTTACACGAGGTAGTAGGTTCTATGGAAATACTGATAGGCAAACCCCAATGAACAGGCTTTTTAATCATTCTCGCTACATAATAACTGCTCAGCACTTTAACACCGTTCCACACACGTGGCCATGTTAATTTTGAAAGCAGATTAAAAGAGTCTTTTATGTTGCGATTCATGTGTTGCAAATAACATGAAATAAAGCGAGACGTGCTTGTTTATTTTCAGGCGAATAAGAAGTGTAAGGCCTCGTCCACTTTCCCCACCTTTCTTAATTCAATGGTTTTACTGGAAAAGCTGTCAATGCCTTTGTTGTATTTAGACAGGTAGATAACTTCGTAGCCCAATTTTTCGGCTTCTGAAATACGCTGTTCTATTCTGCTAACGGCCCTCACTTCACCTGACAATCCTATTTCACCAATGAAACAAATTTTTGGGTTGACGGGAATATCATGAAAAGACGACACAATAGAAGCAACAACGCCCAAATCAATGGCCGGGTCTTCTATACGCAAACCACCTGCAATATTCACAAAAACATCTTGAGCTGATAAACGAAGTCCGGCTTTTTTCTCCAATACTGCCAATAACATATTCAAGCGTTTAGTGTCATACCCATTGGACGTACGTTGCGGATTGCCGTAAACTGCTGCACTCACCAAAGCCTGTGTTTCAATGAGCAATGGTCTTTGTCCTTCTATGGCTGCCGAAATGCTTATACCGCTCAGCGCTTCTTCACGTTGTGAAATTAATATCTCCGATGGATTGGATACTTCCCGCAAACCATTTCCCTGCATTTCATAAATACCAATTTCGGCAGTTGAACCAAAACGGTTTTTTGTAGTACGTAAAATGCGGTAGATATGGTGGCGATCACCTTCAAACTGCAACACTGTATCTACCATGTGCTCCAGAATTTTTGGCCCGGCAATGTTACCATCTTTGGTTATGTGGCCTATTAAAAAAACTGGGGTACCGCTTTCTTTAGCATACTTGAGCAATTCACCTGCGCATTCTCTGATTTGTGAAATACTTCCGGGCGTGGAGTCAATGTATTCTGATTGCAGGGTTTGAATAGAATCAACAATCAGTAAGTTGGGCTCCAATTCGCGTATCTGTTTGAACATGCGTTGTGTTACAGTTTCTGTAAGAATGTAACACTTACTGCCTTTTGATTTTATACGCTCAGCACGCATCTTCACCTGGCTGTCGCTTTCCTCTCCGGAAATATACAAGACTTTGCCCTGTGTAAAATTTAATGCAATCTGTAAGAGTAAGGTTGATTTACCAATACCAGGTTCTCCGCCAATAAGCACAACTGAGCCCGGCACAATACCACCACCCAATACCCGGTTGAATTCCTTATCAGAAGTTACTAAGCGATGTTCCTCACTGTAGTTCACTTCATCTAATAAAACGGGAGCCGTTGCTTTGGTTTTTTTCTCTCCGTCCCATTTTTTGAGCGCATCTTTTTCTTTATGGATTATCTCTTCCACATACGTGTTCCACTGTCCGCAAGCCGGACATTTACCAATCCATTTGGATGCCTGCGCTCCGCAATTCTGACAGAAAAAAGTACTCTGCACTTTAGCCATGTAACGTTGTTGTAAGAAAGCAAATGTATTGATTTGAATCGGGATGTGCAGCAAATCACAACGGTTTTGTAAAGGAATTGAATTTGCTCTGATTTTTTGAACTAAATTGCGCGGCAGATGGACAAAACAATTGACCTCATTAAAAAACCAGTAGCTGCTGAGCTGGATGACTTTGAACTAAAATTCAGAGATGCCATGAAAAGCAATGTGGCTTTGCTGGATACCATCATGACTTACATAGTGAAGCGCAAAGGCAAACAGATAAGGCCCATGTTTGTGTTTCTTACTGCAAAATTGTGCGGAGGTATTAATGAATCAACCCATCGTGGAGCATCTTTGGTGGAGTTGTTACACACGGCCACATTGGTACACGATGATGTGGTAGATGATGCCTACGAACGCAGAGGCTTTTTCTCCATCAATGCCTTATGGAAAAATAAAATTGCCGTTTTGGTAGGTGACTACCTGCTCTCGAAAGGTTTGTTACTCTCTCTGAATAATGATGATTTTAAACTGCTGAAAATAGTATCGGAAGCTGTGCGTGAAATGAGCGAAGGCGAACTGCTTCAAATTGAAAAAACACGCAGACTGAATATTACTGAAGAAGTTTATTACGATATTATCCGCAAGAAAACGGCTTCACTCATTGCCTCTTGCTGTGCCGTTGGTGCAGCATCAGCCAACAGCAGTAACGAGGTAGTTGAAAAAATGCATTTGTTCGGAGAAAAAATAGGCATTGCCTTTCAGATAAAAGATGATTTGCTCGATTACGGTGATGATGAAATTGGCAAACCCAAAGGCATTGACATTAAAGAAAAAAAATTAACACTACCTATTATCTATACGCTCAATACGGCTGAACCAACTGTACGCAAACACATCATCAATACCATAAAAAAGGACCACAACAACAAGCAAAAAGTAAATGAACTGATTGCTTATGTAAATACACACGGAGGCATTGGTTACGCTAAAGCGGCCATGGAAAAACTCATTCAGGAAGCATTGGAAATTTTAGATACGTTTGAAGAGGGTGATGCCAAATCATCCTTGCGCGAACTGGTAAAATACATTGTACAACGCTCGCACTAAGCGGTAAAATATTTGTACACCAATGACAGTACAAATAAACTTGAACTGATTACCGCCACAAAATACAATTTGCGCACAAACCAGGCTAACACCAGCAAACCCACTACTGCTAATGCTATTGCGCCAATCCACAACAGTTGCTGTTCGTAATCTACTTGTTGCAAAGGACCGTTAAGTTGCGAGCTCACTTTCTCCAAAGACGAAAAAGGGTGCTGTGGTTTTTTGTCCATAAAATGAACGGCAATGTATTCAGCAAATGCCAGCTTGGCTATGTAAGAGCAAATTATAGTAAGGCCTATTTTGATAATAGTATTCAACATAAAAGAAATCTTCTGTTAGTTGGTGCTCAATTCAAGTATGCCTTCCACATACTCGCGGTTGTTGGACAAACGGGGCACTTTGTGCTGTCCGCCCAACTTGCCTTTTGATTTTAACCACTGATGAAAGGTACCCTTGGGAAGCGTGCGTACCACAGGCATTTGCAAGGCAATGTCTTTTTGTCTTTTGGCTTCGTAATCGCTGTTGGTGGCTTTGAGTGCCTTGTCCAGTTCTTCACTGAACTGCTGCATATTATCCGGTGCTTTGTCAAATTCAATTAACCACTCGTGGCTACCTTTCCCCTGGTCATTAAGGTACACAGGGGCCGCGGTGTAATCTGATACTTCCACATTTAATATACGGCAAGCCTCTGCTAAAGCTGAATCTGCATTTTCTACAATGAGCTCTT
The DNA here is from genome assembly GCA_041675505.1 of Bacteroidia bacterium. Lineage (GTDB taxonomy): Bacteria > Bacteroidota > Bacteroidia > UKL13-3 > UKL13-3 > JAGPCK01. Next base: position 60,178 of record JBAYTR010000016.1, read on the forward strand.
CACCAAAAGCATTGATGAAATGTTTGGTTCTTCCGGATACTTTAAAACGGAAATTTTTTATGTCGGTAAACTTAATGGTGTCACCAATTAGGTAACGCCACAAGCCGGAGTTGTTCGAAATAATGAGTGCATAATTTTCTCCTTCCTTTACCTGACTCAAAGGCACTGCATCAGGGAATTCCTTGCCGTATTCACTCATGGGCATAAACTCGTAGTACATGCCATAGTCCAGCATCAGCAGCATATCATCGCGCGACATATCGTCCTGTATCCCAAAGAAACCTTCTGATGCATTGTAGGTTTCCATATAACTCATGTTGGAAGAACTTATGAGCTTTTTGAATTGTTGACGGTAAGGTGTAAAGCTAACACCACCATGTGCAAACAATTCTAAGTTTGGCCATATCTCCGTCAAATCATTTTTACCCGTCATTTCAAACAAACGGTTAATAAGCACTAATGCCCACGTGGGCACTCCGGAAATATTGGTTACATTTTCATTTACTGTAGCATTGGCCATTTTTTCCAGCTTGTACTCCCAGTCGTTCATCAGTGCAATGGACAACTCAGGCGTGCGTAGGTAATGCACCCAAAACGGCAGGTTTTGCATAATCACAGCCGATAAATCTCCGTAAAAAGCCTCCTCGTTCATTTTATTTACCTGATGACTACCGCCTATTACTAAACCTTTGCCATCAAATATTTGCGTGTTCTCCCGTTGGTTGCAGTATAAACTCAATACATCACGCCCGGCAGTAAAATGGCACTTATCCATGCCCTCAAAGCTTACCGGTATAAACTTACTCTTATCAGCCGTAGTGCCCGATGATTTAGCAAACCATTTAATTTCACTGGGCCACAAAATATTTTGCTCCCCCTGCATGTTGCGTTCAATAAACGGTTTTAAATTTTCGTAGTTCGAAATGGGAACACGCTGCTTGTATTGTTCAGGATTGGCAATGGAGCGAAAATCATACTTTTTACCCCACTCTGTATTGGCGGCAGTGCGCAACAACTCCATCAACTGATTCTCCTGCACCTCATGCGGATTTTGCATAAAGAACTCCACCTGCGGCAAGCGCTTGCGAAAGTACCAGGAGAAAAAAGTATTGAGAATGGCCATACCCTATAATTCGTTGTAATATTAGCCATTTTGAGCCATTTGTGCAAATGAACTTAGTGTTAACAGGTAGTTTAGCGTAAACACAGCTAAGTTTTGTTATTTTTGCGGCCTTATGAGTGAAGAAGTTTTCAAAAAAGTAGTTAGCCATGCCAAAGAATATGGCTTTGTGTTCCCCTCGAGTGAAATTTATGACGGCTTAGGTGCCGTATATGATTATGGTCAAAACGGTGCTGAACTAAAAAACAACCTGCGTACCTACTGGTGGAAAGCCATGGTGCAAATGCATGAAAATATTGTGGGCATTGATGCAGCCATTTTTATGCACCCCAAAGTATGGAAAGCCAGCGGGCACATTGACGGTTTCAGCGACCCTATGATTGATAACAAAGATTCGAAAAAACGTTACCGTGCTGATCAGTTGATTGAAAATCAAATTCAGGAACTAATTAATAAGGGATACAAAGAGTATTTTGATAAAACTGGTATATACGCAACAACTGAGGTGTATGAGATAACGCAGGGGAAATCCAGATTTTCTTCATTATCAGAGTTGACAGCAGATTTAGAAGAGAAAAGCTCATACTTTCATAAGGCCAATAATTTGCAACTTAAGTTAGATCAGGCTTTATTAAATTCTAATCTGGCTGACCTAAAGCAAATTATTATTGACGAAGGTATCAAATGCGAGATTTCAAAAACCTCCAACTGGACCGATGTTCGTCAGTTCAATCTGATGTTTGCTACAGAGATGGGTGCCATGGCTGAAGATGCCGATAAAGTATACCTGCGCCCTGAAACAGCACAGGGTATTTTTGTGAATTTTCTCAACGTGCAAAAAACCGGTCGCATGAAAATTCCTTTTGGTATTGCGCAAACCGGTAAAGCATTCCGGAATGAGATTATTGCCCGGCAATTCATTATGCGCATGCGGGAGTTTGAACAAATGGAAATGCAGTTTTTTATTCGCCCCGGTACACAAAAACAATGGTACGAGTATTGGAAAGAGGCCCGCATTCAATGGCACAACAAACTGGGTTTCGGTAAGGAAAAGTACCGTTTTCACGACCACGTAAAACTGGCTCACTATGCCGATGCTGCAGTGGATATTGAATTTGATTTCCCCTTCGGTTTTAAAGAAATGGAAGGCATTCACAGCCGTACTGATTTTGACTTAAGAAACCACCAGAAACTCTCCGGTAAAAAGATGCAGTACTTTGATGCGGAGTTGGACGAAAACGGAAAACCATACGGCAATTATGTGCCTTATGTGATTGAAACATCCATTGGTTTAGATCGTTTGTTTTTGGCAACACTTTGTGCCTGCTACAAAGAAGAAGAAGTGGGTGAAGAGGATAAAAAAGATACTCGTGTAGTGCTAACACTTCCTTCGTTGCTGGCTCCATATAAAGTGGCCATATTTCCGCTTACCAAAAAAGACGGATTACCCGAAAAGGCACGTGTGATTATGGATGAGTTGAAACTGGAATACAACTGTTTTTACGAAGAGAAAGATGCCATTGGCAAACGTTACCGCAGGCAAGACGCACTGGGTACACCTTTTTGTATTACGGTTGACCACGACACACTGAATGATGATACGGTGACTATCCGTTACCGTGATACCATGCAACAAGAACGTATTCCGGTTACTAAAATCAAAGAGATTCTTAGAGAAGAATTGGATTGGAAGAAGTTGTTGGGGTAACTACTCACCTCCGGCATCTTTATACCTGCGCTCGTTGCCGCTCCATAGCCACAGCGAAAGTCCGTAACCTACCAGCACGTTCCACAAAATGGTGAACAAGACAAAACCAACTACGTAAGCTGTGCTTTTTAAATCGCCCTGCAAATAGCGTATAAGTGTGACTATGGGCGTAATCACCAGCACCAGCATAATCATGTTTCGCCTGATGTAATGGTTTTTCCCTTTAGCTCTTAACCCTTTCCAGTATTCGGCAAACTGTTTTTCTTTCTCATCCATGTGGCGAAATTATGGATTTCCATACTCACCCTCGTACCATTTTTTACTTTCCCTGAGTCCTTTTCGGTCACTTTTGAGCACCTGACAAGATAAAAATAACTCCCAGATAAATTTATTCTACCTGTTTATCAATACTTTAATAAAATACATTTCATTTATATGTAGCTACATATAATGTATGGACATATATTTGCTCACCAATTAAAACAAAATGGAACTGGAAAAAGAAATACAACAAACAAAATTCAGAAGCGAGCGACACAAAGCCGTGTTGAACATTCTGTTTACTGCCAGTTGGTTACAATGCCAGCAACAACGGTTGTTTAAAGACTACGGTTTAACCCCGCAACAGTACAACGTACTGCGTATACTGCGCGGTCAAAAAGGAACACCCATCTCGGTAAACGGAATATTGGAACGTATGCTTGACAGAAGTTCCAATGCCTCGCGTTTAATTGATAAGCTCAAGGAAAAAAATCTGGCTTCACGGCTGGAGTGCAAAAATGACCGCAGGCAAATGGACATATTAATAACACCTGAAGGGCTTGACTTACTGAAAAAAATGGATGCTAAAATTGACCAGACAGAGCAGGGGTTCGGGACATTAAGCGAAAGCGATGCAGCTACCATTAACCGCATACTTGACCAAATGAGAGACAAAAAATAAACACTATAAATTCATATAATTAATCAACACACACATGAAAAATTCAATTTTATCATTAGCCGTAGCAACCCTGGGATTGGTTGCTGTAGCTGCCACCAACCCAACTCCAAAAGCAGACACGTTTAAAGTATCTGCAGAAAAATCTACCTTCAAATGGATAGGTAAAAAGGTTACAGGAGAGCACTACGGTGCAGTTAAATTCTCAGCCGGAACTATCAATGTAGAAAAAAATGCTGTTACCGGAGGCGAGTTTAGTGTAGACATGACCTCTATTGATGTACAAGACTTAACAGGTGAATGGAAAGGTAAACTGGAAGGTCACTTAAAATCAGAAGATTTTTTCTCCGTTGAAAAACACACCAAGTCTACCCTCAAGTTAAAAACATTAACTGCTATTAAAGGTGCTAAGCCGGGTGAAAACAACTACACTGTTGTTGCTGACTTAACCATCAAAGGTATTACCAGTGAAGTTACTTTCCCCGCTTTCATTCTGGTGAAAAAAGATGAAGTAGTAACCAGTGCTGAGTTCGCCATTGACCGTACCAAATACGATATCAAATACGGCTCAGGAAAATTCTTTGAGGGTCTGGGTGACAAAACCATTGATGATACTTTCACTGTTAAAGTACGCGTAGTAGCTACAAAATAATTACAGATAAGAAGAAAGGAGAAAGTCTTTAAAGCATCTCCTTTCTTCTATCAAAAAAGGTAAGTGGACACCTGAACGTAAAACAACATGGAACGCAAAGAATTCCTCAAAAAATCATTACTGGGCGCTGCGGCTACCAGCCTGGGTGCAGTAATCATCAATGAACTAAAAGCCAATCCGCTGTCTGCCGAACAAGTTGGATTTAATCACATTCCACATCCAAAAAATATAGTTATGACTAACACCATCATTCACAAAGCCGCCACACGCGGGCACGCCAACCACGGTTGGTTAGACAGTCACCATACGTTCAGTTTTGCAGCTTACTACAACCCTGAACGTATGCACTTCGGAGTGCTGCGTGTGTTAAACGATGATATCGTTCAGGGCGGCATGGGTTTCGGAACGCATCCACATGATAATATGGAAATCATTTCGATTCCGTTATCAGGAGATTTGGAACACAAAGACAGCATGGGCAACACGGCTGTAATTAAACAAGGCGATGTACAGATTATGAGTGCCGGAACAGGCATTCAGCACTCAGAATATAACCGCAACAAAACAAGTGAGGTTAACTTTCTGCAAATATGGGTATTCCCCAAACAGCGTAACATTAAACCACGTTACGACCAAAAAACATTTGCTACAGATGACCGGATAAACAAGTGGCAACTGATTGTTTCGCCTGAAGGAAGTGCTGAAGGAATTGACATCAACCAGGATGCCTGGTTTAACATGACCCGTTTGACCAAAGGGAAGTCTTTGGAGTATAACATCCAAAAACAAGGTAACGGAGTATATGCTTTTATTCTATCGGGAGATGTAACCATTAACGGACAAGCACTAAATAAACGCGATGGAATAGGTATTCAGGATACGGATAAAATTACGCTCACTGCTGATAGCGATACCGAAGTTTTACTGATGGATGTGCCCATGGCTGTTAGCTAATGGATAAACTTCCAAAAAGATTTTTAACTTAAGAATACACAAACTAAAAAATAAAATATTAATCATGACAACAACAGCAAAAACACAATGGACCATTGACACTGCTCACAGTGAAATCGGTTTTAAAGTACGCCACCTTGTAATTACCAATACCTCAGGAAAATTTGATCAATTTGAAGCATCTGTTGTTACCGGCAACGATGATTTTTCAGATGCAGTGATTAGTTTCTCTGCAGACGTGAACAGCATCAACACAGGAAATGAGCAACGTGATGGACACCTGAAGTCTGACGATTTTTTCAATGCAGAACAGTTCCCGAAATTAACTTTCCAATCTACATCGTTTAAAAAAGTAAGCGGTGAAGAATATATACTGGAAGGCAACATGACCATCCGTGATATTACTAAAGCCATCAGTTTAAAAGTAGAATTTGGTGGAACCATTGTGGACCCTTGGGGTAATGTAAAAGCAGGCTTTGAAGCCAACGGAAAAATCAACCGCAAAGACTTTAACCTGAAATGGGATGCACTCACCGAAACCGGTGGAGCCGTAGTGTCTGATGAAGTAAAACTTCACCTGCACATTGAATTGCAGAAAACTGCTTAACAAAAAAGAAAGGAGGAGTAAAATGACACTCCGCACCATAAAAAACACTTCTTATGCCCATGAGTTTCAAATGGGCCCCATGCGTGTGAAGCAACCGCTTCCTACGCATGGATTAAAAAACATCGGACCTTTTATTCTACTGCATCATGCCGGCCCGAAACCTCATGTGGCCGGTGCTGAAAAACCGAGATTAAGTCCGCACCCGCACAGAGGATTTGAACCCGTAACATTTGTATTCAGCGGGAAAATACACCACAAGGATTCTTTAGGCAATGAAGGATTTTTGCAAGGCGGAGATGTGCAGTGGATGACTGCCGGCAGCGGCATAGTTCACAGTGAAGGGCCTTCTGATGAATTTGCCCGCGAGGGTGGTGTAATGGAAATTATCCAACTGTGGATTAACCTTCCTAAGGCACACAAAATGACTACTCCGAAGTATCAGGATATTCCTTCTGCAAAAATTCCGGTAGTTACTGAAAACGGTTTCATTTTTAATGTGGTTGCCGGAGAACTAAAAGGGGCTAAGGGCCCTGCAGAAACATTCACGCCCATTAATGCTGCAACGGTTATGTTTGAAGAAGGCAAAACGACAACCATTGATTTGCCCGTTACACATTATGCTGCAATCTATGTTTTAGAAGGTAGCATAGAAATAAACCACAAACTAATAGAAGCGCGTAACATGGCTGAATTTCATCAGGATGGTGACAGTATACAAATCTCAACACAATCAACAGGTAAGTTACTGCTGTTATCCGGTGACTGGACTGATGAACCTATGATACAATACGGACCTTTTGTTATGAATACACAAGAGGAAATTATGCAGGCCATTGACGACTATGAGGCTGGCAAAATGGGAGTACTCGATTTTTAATTCACCACCAACATGAAAAAAAATATCCAGATTGATATCGTATCTGATGTAGTGTGCCCCTGGTGCTACATTGGCGAAGAACGTTTAAGAAAAACAACGGAGTTGCTGAAGGACGATTATGAGTTCACCATTACCTATCATCCGTTTGAGTTAAACCCGCACATACCTGATGAGGGGTTAGATGCCAAAGAATACTTTACTGAAAAGTTTGGCAGCGCACAACGCATGGAGCAAATATTTGCTCAAACAACTGCGACTGCCAAAGCAGAAGGTTTGGACTTCGATTTAAGCGCACAACCGATTGCACCGAATACATTTAATGCACATCGCCTAATTGCACTGGCAAAAAGTGAAGGGAAACAAGCAGATGCAGCCCATGCCTTTTTTAAAGCGTATTTTGCAGAAGGGAGAAACCTGTCTGAAAAAGAAACACTCCTTGATATTATGCGCTCTGTAGAAATAGACGAGGCAAAAGTTGAAGTTGTACTAAATTCAAACGAATTCGAAGAAGAGGTTTTACAAGCAGAAAAATTGTGGCAAAGCAGAGGAATAAGCAGTGTACCTTCATTTATCATTAACAACAGGTACCTTGTACAGGGTGCACAACCACCTGAAGCCTTTAAAGAAGTTTTTGAGCAACTCCATCCTGTAGTCACTGATGCACCGGGATGCGAAGGAGATAATTGTGCTGTTTAAATCAGATGGCAAACGCTAACGTACTTATAACATCACAGCCGGAAAAATACAAAACTGTGATTACGGCCTCAGGGCATACCCTGCTGGGAGATGAGCCGGTGAGCGAAGGCGGAGCAGATACAGGCCCTAATCCGTATGAATATTTTTTAAGCTCCCTGGGGTTGTGCACAGCAATTACTTTACGTATGTATGCCGACCGAAAAGAATGGAAGCTGGATAAGGTTACTGTGGAACTGGAACTGAATAAAACAGAAGCAGGCAATGAGATTAAACGAAGGGTAAGCGTCTCAGGAGAATTGGATGAAGAACAGAAAAACAGGTTACTCAAAATTGCCAACTCCTGTCCTGTACATAAAATTCTTAACGCACCATTAGCTATATTTACAGAACTATCTTAATCTACCACTTTATGGAACGTAAAATAACCAAAAAATATACTAACGGAGAAGTAACCGTAGTATGGCAACCACATGTTTGTATTCACTCCACTATTTGCTTTAAAGGTTTGCCTGAAGTTTTCAACCCGAATAAACGGCCCTGGATAACGCCTGAGCAGAGCACAACAAAAGCCATAGTAGATCAGGTGAGTAAATGTCCCTCCGGAGCATTGTCGTTTTACATGAACGATGAAACACAGGACAAAGACGTAAAAGTTGATGCTGAAACCATTGTTGAGCCGGTTGAAAACGGACCTTTATTGGTATATGGCAACGTCACTATCAAAAAACAAAACGGGGCAGCCCAAACTTCCAATAAAGTAACCGCCTTTTGCCGTTGCGGTGCCTCAGGAAACAAACCTTTTTGTGACGGCACACATAAAAATATTGATTTCCGCGCATCATGAAAATTGCCGTAATACTTGGAACCACCCGCATAGGGAGACAATCGGAGAAAGCAGCTGATGCTTTAGTTAAACAACTCGCTGCTCAACCTGATACAGAAGTAACTTTACTGGACATTGCGAAATACCCTTTTCCTGTATTTGAAGAACGACTGAGCATGAAGACCGATTTACCTGTTGAGCTTACACACTTCAGCGAAAAACTTGCTGCGGCCGATGCCATGGTGTGGCTCACTCCAGAATACAATGGAGGTTATCCCGGTGCATTTAAAAACGCCTTCGATCATTTCAGAGCTGAATACACCAAAAAGCCGGTGGGCATTTGTTGTGTATCTGACGGAAAATTTGCAGGTATACAAGCATCACTTCAATTACAAACTTTGGCAGTACATGTAGGTGCGTACGTTTGCCCCACCAAGTGGCTGGTAGGCAATGTGACCAAGGTTTTTGATGCAGAAAACAAGATCACTGATGAGCTAACTGCAAAAGGATTAGACCGATTTGTTCAGGAATACCTGTGGCTTGCACGAGCCATTGTTGAGCACAAAAAGAAGCACTGATGAAAAGGGATGAGTTTATAAAAACCGCCTTGACGGGCATAATAGGAACAGCCATGATGGATTTAAACAGTTTTGCATCTGCCATTGATGACGGCAAAAAAGCACAGCGTATGCCCGCCTTATTTATCGGGCATGGTTCGCCCATGAATGCACTGGCACAAAATGCATTTACGCAATCGCTTACTAAAACAGGCAACGAGTTACCTTTACCAAAAGCCATACTGGTGGTTTCAGCGCACTGGCAAACCAACGGTACTTTTGTGGCAGACACCGCAAAGCCTAAAACCATTCATGACTTTGGCGGTTTTCCCAGAGCCTTGTTTGAAGTGCAATACCCTGCTCCCGGAGCACCCGAATTTGCCAGACAAACCAAGGAGTTAATTAAAAGTGTTGAAGTGAAGTTTGACCACGACATGGGTTTTGACCACGGTGCATGGACCGTTCTTAAACATATGTATCCCCAAGCCAACATACCTGTTTACCAATTGAGTTTAGATTATACCCAACCCGCCCAATACCATTACAACTTAGCCATGCAACTGAATGCTTTACGTGATAAAGGCGTTCTTATAGTGGGTAGCGGCAACATAGTTCATAATCTGGGCATGCTCAACTGGAACGACCCTCAAGCTAAGTTTGACTGGAGCGTGGAATTTGACACCACAGTAAAAAATAAGCTGGCCGCAAAAGACCACCAATCATTAATACACTATGAAAAGTTGGGACAGGCGGCACGTTTATCCATTCCCACTAATGAACATTATTTGCCCATGCTTTACATAGCTGCTCTTCAGCAAAAAAGTGAAAACATCAGTTACCTGTATGAAGGCATTGAAATGGGTTCCATCAGCATGCGTTGCTTCAAGGTAGCTTAGCATGTTTCGGTACAATATTTGGTAAGTTCAGGCGGATAAGTATCTTTGCCGCGTGATAAAAGCCTTTAAAAACAGTATGTATTTACTTATCAGCATTGCGCTGGTCAGGCTTTTTATTCTCACGCCTTTTGCTTCAGGCAGTTTTTCTTTGCATGAGCAACTCTCCTACAACAAAAAAGTAGCTAAAGAATATGCCTTTTCTTTTGCCGACTTAACTGAAGTTGAAAAAGAAGAAGACGAAAACGGAAGAAAAAAAGGATATACTCTAACTGAATTCTTTCCTTCTTTTTACCTCTCCTTAAAAAACAGCAACTCTCCTGCTCTGGAAAGATGCTCCCAAACAACACCTTTATTTCACTCTTGCATAAACAGACTCAGCATGCTGGGTTGTTGGCGCATTTAAATAAATACCTCAGGGCATTTTCTTGTGCCACTGTTTCCCACCAGTAGATTGCACTGAAGCAGTTGCAGTGTATTTCTTAACTCTTCCATCAATTGCACCATTTCAACATTAATTGCATTGAAGAACTATGCACAATACACCCACCGACTTTGCTGAGCATGATGTTCTGCACAAGTTAAAACACTTTTTGCCTGCACAGGCACCACTCAAAGATTTTATACACCACAATACACTTCATGCCTTTCAAAACATGGAGTTCGACACCGCTCTTTCTACTGCCCGCCAACTATTCGGATACAATACATTACTCACCATTGAAGAATACCGCAACCTTTACAGAGAAAAGAAAATAAATCAAAAAGTACTGTTGCGGATAATTTCAGAACAACATCCCAACGAAAGTTCTGATGAAATACTTAATCGCTTACTTCATGAACATTTTGATTCTTCCCTTGTACCACGTGTAGGTGAATTGCGCCAACTCTGGAAGTTAAAATACCACACTGATCTGGATAATCTTGTTCACCCTTTGCTGTTCCGTATTTTGTGCAGTTACCTTGATCAAGGTATATCCATGTGGAATTTCCCTGTACCTCACAAGGGCTTAATTGCCTCCCTGCGTGAAATAGAAAAGGAGAGTGCAAGTAGCCTGTTTAAAAGTAAAAGAGCCAAATATCTTTTACTTCATACGCACTGTAAACTCAATTCATTACTTAAAATTTTGGTAGGCGATGAAAAATTGTATGAGCGGTATCTGTTCGATCAGCAATTTGCTCATGCGGGATGGTCAGGGCTTGTAGCTACTATTGAAGAACATCCTGAGACGTTGCTCGATACCAAACACATTACGCTTCATGATTTAATCATACTGGAGTTGTTGATGGAAATTGACGCATTAGATTTTAAGCACAAAGAAAAATGGCTGCCGTTAAGTTCTGTTCAGCAAGAAATTGAAATGCTCCCGCTTTTTAGTGCCGTAACCCCCACTCCGCATTTTAATGCTTTGTTGTTGTGGCAAAAAGCATACGAATGGAGCTATTACGATGATGTGCTGCAAGGTATTCGGTTATCAGGAAAAGAATCTGAAAAGTCAGAAGGCGGTTTTCAGGCCATGTTTTGCATTGATGATAGGGAATGTTCCATTCGCAGACATATAGAAGCACAAAACCCCTCCGCTGTAACTTATGGAACACCCGGCTTTTTTAATGTGGCGTTTTTTTACCAACCTGAGCATGGTAAATTTCATACCAAATTATGCCCTGCTCCCGTAACTCCAAAACACCTGATTAAAGAAACAGGAAGCAAGCATAAGCATGAAAAGGATTACCACTTGACCAAACAATCTCACCACTTAATAACCGGTTGGATTATCTCTCAAACATTAGGCTTTTGGTCGGCATTGCGCTTGTTCTTCAATATTTTCAAACCCTCCATGAGCCCGGTAACCGCCACCTCGCTAAGGCACATGGATCAGTTTTCAAACCTCACCATTGAAAACAAAAGTCTGACTGACCGCGAGGAAAATCTTCAGGTTGGTTTTACAACAGAAGAAATGGCCACCCAGATAGAGGGTTTACTAAAAAGTATCGGACTCATAACCGACTTCGCTCCGTTGGTATATGTAATTGGACATGGCTCCAGTAGCGTAAACAATCCGCATTATGCGGCATATGACTGCGGAGCCTGTTCCGGCAGACCCGGCTCAGTAAATGCACGCGTGGCAGCATTTATGGCCAACCATAAAAAGGTGAGAGAACTGCTAAAAGCACAAGGGATTATTATTCCTGCCTCTACCAGCTTTGTTGCCGCATTGCATGATACAACACGCGATGAGATTGTATTTTATGATGAAGAAACACTAAGCGAAGAACAAAAAAAATTACACTTCAGTAACAAAATTACTTTTGAGAAAGCCTTGAATGAAAATGCGAAGGAGCGTTCAAGAAGATTCGAAGTAATTGATACAAGAAAAAGTGCGGAACAGATTCATGAGAAAATCAAAACACGCTCAGTGTCTTTATTTGAACCCCGGCCTGAGTTGAACCATGCTACCAATGCCTTGTGTATAGTAGGTCGCAGGTCTCTTACTCGACACCTGTTTCTGGACCGAAGAGCGTTTATGAATTCGTACGATTACCGCATTGACCCTGACGGTAAATATTTGCTCCATATTCTCCAAGCGGCAGCACCGGTATGTGGTGGTATTAATCTGGAATACTTTTTTTCCAGCGTAGATAATCAGAAGTTGGGTGCAGGCTCCAAGCTACCGCACAACGTAATGGGGTTGATAGGTGTAGCCAACGGTATTGATGGCGATTTACGACCAGGCCTTCCCTCGCAAATGATAGAGGTACACAATCCGATTCGATTGCTGATGATTGTTGAGCAATTTCCGGAAGTATTGTTAAAAGTCATCCAACAATCAGCCGAAACTTATGAGTGGTTTATTCATGAATGGGTAACGTTGATTGCTGTGAATCCAGAGACCAGCCAACAATACAGATTCAGTAAGGGTAGTTTTGAAAAATATACCACATCCGGAAACAGCATTCCTGAGGTGAGTGATTTTCATTCGCTCATTGAGTCAACAGATGAAGATATTCCTGTTCATTTATTTCAACACGGCTAATCATGGAGAATATACTTCACTTTTTCATCTTCATACCTATTATAGGGTTTGTGTTGAGCCTTACCATAAACGAAAAAAAGGAGTTCACTATTTCTTCTGCGGTATTTACTACCGTTGGACTTAATTTTTTACTTCTGGTCTCCTTTAGTGTTTACTGGTTATTGAACGGACACCCCATGCTCAACCTGAGCGAACTGGTTATTTATGAGTCACCGGGATACTTATTTACTCTGGATTTTTTCTTTGATAAAATCAGTTTGGTGTATTTACTGGTTGGTGGCCTGCTAACACTTATGGTAACTGTATACAGCCGTTTTTATATGCACCGCGAAACAGGCTATAAAAGGTTCTTTAACACCATTCTTTTCTTTTACACAGGCTACAACATCACTGTACTCTCCGGAAATTTCGAGACTCTGTTTATGGGTTGGGAGATTTTAGGAATATCCTCTTTCCTGTTAATTGCATTTTACCGTCACAGGTATTTGCCGATTAAAAATGCCATGAAGGTGTTCAGCATTTACCGCATTGGCGATATAGGAATACTCTTGGCTATGTGGATGAGCCATCATCTGTGGCATGAAAATATCACTTTCATCAAACTCCATAATTATGAATTGGTACATGAGCATTTACAAAGCCATAGTCTGGTTGGTGTTTTTATTTCTTTGATGTTGCTAATAGCCGCTGCTGCCAAATCTGCACAGCTGCCGTTTTCTTCGTGGTTACCCAGAGCTATGGAAGGACCCACACCCTCCAGTGCTATCTTTTATGGTTCCTTATCGGTACATATCGGAGTGTTTTTATTGTTGCGCACGTATAACTTCTGGGAGCATCAATATTCTGTGAGAGTCATCATCGGTATACTGGGTTTGACTACAGCCATTGTAACTACTTTAATTGCGCGTGTACAATCATCTGTAAAAAGCCAGATTGCCTACGCATCGGCCGCTCAAATTGGGATTATCTTTATTGAAGTAGCATCGGGATTCGAAACACTGGCCTTGATTCACTTTGCAGGAAATGCTTTTTTACGTACGTATCAGTTGCTGGTTTCCCCGTCACTGGTCAGTTACCTTATCCGTGAGCAGTTTTATCACTTCACTCCTCCCGATCATACTCCGGACAAAAAATGGTTCAAGCGCTTTTCTTATACCTTGTACATGCTCAGCATAAAAGAGTTTAATCTCGACTGGCTCATGTATAAATACGTGTGGGGTGCACTTAAAACAGTAGGAAATAGGGTAAGCTACATGAAAACAAAACAAGCCATTGTTATTTACAGTGCTGTTTTGGTAACCGGACTTTACATACTCTACCACCAGCAGTACATTCCTTACTTTCTCAAAAACTACATGTCGATTGTATTGGCCGCCTTAGGACTCATATTGGTACTTCGATCTTTTGTGGAGCGTAAAAATGCACGCATGACCTTGCTGATGATTGTGCTTAATCACTGCTTTACAGTATTGGCCATTTCGTACAATGAACGCTTTGACTACAGTCACTCGTTGGTGTATCTGAGTGGTGTGTTACTGTCAGGTACTATCGGTTACCTGTGCTTGCAATACATCAGAGAAAAAGAACGCAACATATCACTACATCGGTTTTATGGTTATGCGGTAAAGTACAAAAAAGTGGCCTTCGTATTTTTTCTGGCCTGTCTGGGTTTGTCCGGATTTCCCATTACTCCCACCTTTATTGGTGAGGATTTAATTTTCAGTCATATCCATGAAAATCAATTTGCGCTGGCTGCTATTGTTGCCGTGAGCCTGATTGTAGATGGTATATCACTGATACGCATTTATGCCCGGGTGTTTCTTGGTCCTTACATCCATAACACCAAAGACATTCCTTATCGTTCTTCTTAATCTTTAATAAAACAAACATGATTTCAAAAAAATATATCCCTGCTGACGGAATAGCAGGGCTTAAAGAAAACTGGAAAGGCGATTTACTTTCCGGATTTATAATCTCCTTAATTGCCTTACCACTTTGTTTGGGCATTGCCATGGCCTCAGGTGTTCCACCTATGGCGGGCATTATTGCCGGCATAACGGGGGGACTGATTCTCTCCTTAACAAGCGGCTCTTACTTAACCATAAACGGACCTGCTGCAGGTTTAGCAGTAATTGTGCTTATGAGTATAGACGGCTTTCGCAGCATGGCACCGGCCGGTTTAAGTCCTGAAGAAACGGAAATGCTTGCCTACCAGGCTACACTAGCTGTGGGTGTAGGCTGCGGAGTATTACAGTTACTTTTCGGATTAGTAAAAGCGGGGGTACTCAGCAACTTCTTCCCTTCTTCTGTGGTGCACGGCATGCTGGCTGCTATAGGTATTATGATTTTTGCCAAGCAGTTTCATACTGCTGTAGGTGCAAAACCTGAAGGCAAAGAAATGCTCGAAGTAATTGCTGCCATTCCGAATAGTGTGATGAAAATGAATCCTGAGGTAGCTGTAATTGCATTAGTAAGTTTGATTATTCTGATTGGCTTACCGCTGGTAAAAAACAAATACGTTAACATGATACCTGCTCCGTTACTGGTGGTATTAGTTACCATTCCCCTCGGACATTTCTTCGATTTAGAACATGAACACAAGTACCTTTTTCTTAACGGACATGAGTACACCCTTGGGCCAAAGTTTCTAGTAACTCTTCCGGAGCATGTACTGGACGGAATTGTATTCCCCAGATTTGATTACCTGTTTACTTCTTTTGGCATTCAAATGATGATTACCTATGCGTTAGTGGCCAGCCTGGAATCACTATTAACCGCAAAGGCTATTGACAAACTTGATCCTTACAAACGCAAATCAAATTTTAACCGCGAGTTATTTGCGAAAGGGTCAGGCAATATTTTATCCTCTGCCTTGGGTGGTTTACCCATTATTGCCGAAGTAGTGCGTAGTTCAGCTAATGTAAACAATCAAGCCAAAACCCGTTGGGCAAATTTCTTCCATGGAATTTTTCTTCTAATTTTTGTAGTTTTCCTCAGCCAGGTTATTCACCAAATTCCGCTGGCTGCCTTGGCGGCTATGCTTATGGTTACGGGGTACCGGTTGGCTTCTCCAAAAGAATTTGTTGCAACTTACCGCACAGGAAAAGAACAGCTGATTATTTTTATTTCTACCATTGTGGTCACACTTGCCAGTGATTTACTCATTGGTATTGCAGCCGGAATTTTAGTAAAGCTTATCATTCACACCTATAACGGTGTGCCGTTAAAAAGTTTATTTAAACCTTTTCTTACCATTACACAGCCTGATGAGCACAGCTACATTATAGACGTAGAACATTCAGCTATTTTCAGTAATTACATTGGATTGAAAAAACAATTGGATAATTTGCCACACGGAAAAAATGTAACTGTTGACTTCTCTGAAGTGAAACTGGTAGACCATACAGTGATGGAGCATATGGAAGAACTGGCTCATCACTATAAAGAGCATGGGGGCCGATTTGTAATAGTGGGTTTAGATAACCATGAACCGCTTTCAACACATCCGCATGCAACCAGAAAATATATGAAGTTAAATAGCTAAAAACAATATGAAAAAACACATAGGATTAATACTACTACTGTGCAATATTGCAGCGTTTGCACAACCACGCATAAATGACCATAACAATATTGGTTGGTACACTAACACGTCCACATTGAAACTCGCACAGAAATGGAGCGGACATATCGAGTACCAGTGGCGCAGAGACAACTACATTACAAGATGGCAACAAAGTTTACTACGTACAGGAATTAACTATCACCTGAATGATGATGCCTTTTTTCGTGTGGGTTACGGGTGGATAGAAACGTATGCGTATGGAAAATACCCCATCAATACGTTTGGGAAACAGTTTACTGAACACAGGATGTATGAGGTACTTACTACTAAACAAAAAATCGGGCGGTTTGAACTAAGCAACCGGTATATGTTAGAACAACGCTGGCTGGCTACATACAATAATTCTTCCTCTTCTGAACGCGACAAGTGGACTTATGTTAACCGCCTGAGGTATATGTTCAGAGCTCAACTACCACTTAGTTCGGTTGCCTCTTCTGTAGAAAGCAAACCAGGTAATGTCGACAAATCAAATCGCTTCCCCTATGCAGTTGCATATGATGAAGTCTTTTTAGGCTTTGGCAACAAAGTGGGGCAAAACATTTTTGACCAGAACCGCACCGGATTACTTTTGGGCTATCAGTTTAACAAAAAATTTAAATTGGAAGGTGGCTATTTCTGCCAGATAGTACAACTTGGTCGTCAAATACGCACACAAAATGTTTTTCAGTACAATCAGGGTTTTATCATAAACTCCTTTCTTAATCTGGATTTGAGAAAGAAACCCCAGTAAGTAGTAAACCCTGACAGGTCTTTATACTCCCGCATAAAGACCTGTCAGGGTTATCGAAATGTAAAATATTTACCTCACACGGTGATTTTCTGCGCCTCACCAATTAAAACAAAAGAGAAATAGCTGGTTGTCTTCTTTCGCACATATTACAACTTCAAACAGCTAGTTGCAAATTGCATTTACAACTGCAGTGGCTGAGCGATAATATCTCCATGGGTAGGGGGAAATCCAATATCTGTAAGAGACCCCGTGTTTGAGATATCCTTTTATTTGTTTTGAAATGGGGTCATAACGCCCCTTAAAGGTTCCACTTCTTGTGGGCTCTATACTTGTGGAGTGTGAGTAATAAATTTTTAAAGATATGATATCGTCATCGGGAGATACAAAAACAGTATCTACATGCATTATTTTAGTGCCCCAGTATTCAAACTCTGTTATATGAAAATATTTCCTGTTAGTATTATCCATTTTCAACAGATGAAATTCTATCAATCCCCCAACTTTATTTGGCCAATCCTTGTTCAAATAAACAACACTATCCTCTGATATGCTGTCTATGTCTTGGTAAGAAAGACTCCATAACCCTTTCCCTTCTACTACCGAAACTACTCCTCCGATAGACAAATCTGGGTAATCCGGAACATACTCTTTTTTGCACCGGTTGAAAAGTAATAAAACAGAAAGTAGCACAAAAAATCTGAAGATTTTCATAAAACAAAGCTACACAAAAGAAACGCGAGGATGAAACAGAAAATTCACATAGTCCTTAACCCTGACAGGTCTCTGTACTCCCGCATAAAGACCTGTCAGGGTTTTAAATCCAATTTTCTTTCTTAACTCAATCCCACAATCTCTCCGTTCACCATATCGATGTGAAGAGCTTGCGGTTCTTTAGGCAAACCGGGCATGCGCATAATCTCACCGGCTACGGCTACTATAAATCCGGCACCACAGTTCACTACCAAGTTTTCGATGGTAATATCAAACCCTTCGGCCACACCCAAACGGCTGGCATCATCGCTAAAGGAATATTGTGTTTTGGCAATACACACCGGGAATTTATCAAAGCCCATCTCGTTGATTTTTTTCAACTGGGTTCTGGCATTTTTGCTTAAAATAATTCCTTTGCCTTTGTAAATGGTGCGTACAATTTTGTTCAGTTTGTCTTCCACACTATCGGTTAACTCATATGTGTGAGTAAGCGGTTTGGATGGTTTGTTTTCAATTACTTCAATCACTTTTTCGGCCAGTGCTTTGGCTCCGTCACCACCCTTAGCAAAACCATCGTTCAGGGCAAAATCAGCACCTTGTTCTTTGCACCAGTTGGCAATGTAGTCAAGCTCTTCCTGCGTATCAAAACCAAAACGGTTGAAGCCGATAACAACGCTTTGTCCGAAACTTTGTAAAATTTCAATGTGGCGTTGCAGGTTCTTTAATCCGTTTTTCAATCCGTCTAAGTTGGGTTCTTTGATTTTCTTTTCATCCACCCCACCGTGCAGTTTTAATGCCTGTGAGGTAGCTACCAACACCGTTGCTTTTGGAGATAAGCCGGCAATACGGCATTTGATGTTAAGGAATTTTTCTGCACCCAGATCACTGCCAAAACCAGCTTCGGTTACTACATAATCTCCGTACATCATGGCAGTTTTGGTTGCCATAATGGAGTTACACCCGTGGGCAATATTGGCAAACGGACCACCGTGTATAAAAGCCGGAGTGTTTTCTGTGGTTTGTACTAAGTTGGGTTTAATGGCATCCTTTAGTAAGGTTACAATGGCACCAGCCATTTTTAAATCGCGCACATAAAATGGTTCTTTATCGTATGTGTAACCAATAAGAATATTGTTGATGCGTTCGCGTAAATCTTCCACGCTTTTTGACAAACACAAGATGGCCATAATTTCTGAAGCAGGGGTAATATCAAAACCTGTCTCAGCGGGAATCCCGTTGGTGCTGCCGTTTAATCCGCTCAATATGTAGCGGAGGGAACGGTCGTTTACATCCAGTACCCGTTTCCACAAAATTTGCTTGAGTGCCTTTTGTGAGCCTTTATTAAAATACTGGTAATTATCTATCAATGCTGCCAATGTGTTGTTGGCGCAAGTAATGGCGTGAAAATCGCCTGTAAAATGCAGGTTAATATCTTCCATCGGCAACACTTGCGAATAACCTCCGCCTGCTGCACCGCCTTTCATACCAAAGCACGGACCCAATGATGGTTCACGCAAGGCTACAATAGCTTTTTTACCTATTTTATTTAATCCCAAAGCCAGCGCCACAGAGGTAGTTGTTTTTCCAACACCGGCCTTATTAGGTGTAATGGCAGTAACCAGTATGAGGTTGCTTTTGGCAACACGGCTTTCATCAATAGTGGCATCAACTTTAGCTTTGTACTTGCCGTAAAGTTCCAATTGCTCTTCATCAATACCAATGTTGGAAGCAATTTTTTGAATACGCTCTAATTTAGTTTCGCGGGAAATTTCAATGTCTGATTTCATATGGTTGGGAGTGTTTATTTCCTTACCCGAATAACCAGGTTAGGAGTGAAAATTACATTTGACTTCGATCGGCCTGAGGCAAACAGTGTAAGCTGAGCAAAAAATATAATTACGTGCCAGCAAATGCGTCTGATAAAGTCTTTAAGAACGCCTTGCACCAGTATAGTACTCGACAATACCTGCACTTTCCTGAAACCTATATTTTCCATGAGCTGTGTAGCGGAAGAAAAGTTCAGAAAATTTTCATGTGTAAAATCACCAAAGTAAAAAACAGTAGAGTAAGGTGCATCTACATTGGGTGTGCGAAACAATGCCAGCCCATCCGGCTTTAATGCATCACGCACCAAATCGAGCACTTCGATTACTTCATCTTTACTGAAGTGTTCGATAATGTCCATTCCGGTAATAACATCGTAAGTGTTGAGGTGAGCTTTAAGATGTACGCGCAAGTCTTCCATTTTCGCTTCGGGAATACCCAACTCATGAGCTACTCTGATTTGTTCTTCACTTAAATCAATTCCAATGCAGTTGGTATAACCTGCCTTTTTAAACGTGTACAACAAACTACCGTAACCACAACCAATATCGAGTATACGGGCATCTTTGGCTTTGTCTACCAAAGGCAGTATTTCCTTGCCAAAATGTTTTTGATCAAGCAGCAGTTTTTCTTCCCGGTTGCTTTTAAAATTACTTCTACCTGCCTGACTGCGGTAGTATTGCTTATAAAATCTTTCGCGGTATTGGTACATAGCGTTGTTATGCAAACATATCAATATTTTTGCGTATCCCGTATGTTAAAGAAATTTTATCAGTATGAAGTGTTGGAAGCTGGTTGTGACGAGGCCGGAAGAGGCTGCTTAGCCGGGCCGGTATTTGCCGCAGCTGTAATGCTCGATAAAACAAAACGCATAAGCGGGTTAGATGATTCCAAAAAGTTGAGCGAGAAAAGAAGATTGCTGCTACGCAATGAAATAGAGAACAAAGCATTGGCCTGGGCAGTAGCACAAATTGACGTAAATGAGCTGGATAAAATCAACATTCTGAATGCTTCCATAAAAGCCATGCAAACGGCTGCAGGGAAACTAAGTACAACACCTCAGTTGTTGCTCATTGACGGCAACCGCTTTAAACCGTATAAAGATATTCCTTACCGTTGCGTGGTAGATGGTGACGCGTTGTACCAAAGTATTGCAGCTGCTTCTATTCTGGCTAAAACATACCGTGATGCTTATATGCTAAGGTTGCATGAACAGTTCCCGCAATACGCCTGGAATAAAAATAAAGGTTACGGCACTGTTGAGCACCGCAAAGCGATAGTCCGATTCGGCACTACGGAACATCATCGTAAAAGTTTCAGTATGGGCATTGAACAATTGGAGTTGTTCTAGACTTTAATCAATAAAGTATTATTTATTCATCAAGTGCATAAACTCGCGGTCGGTCATTAACTCAAACCCTGTTGAGGGAATCACAAACACGTTCTTATCCACCGGCTTTGCTTCTACCTTGGTTACGGTGTATACCATTTCAATATCACCCTGCTTTACGGTGTACTCCATCATCAGGCCTTTAATTTGCGGGTAGTGCTGCTCATAACTGAAACTTGGTGAACCAATACTATCGCAGTACCAAATTACAGCATTGCTGGTGTTGTTTTCATAATCCAGCGTAATTACATCGGCCTTTTTACAGCGGTAACCGGCTATCATTTTAGTTTCATTGCTTAAGGTAACAAAAACTTTAGGTTTTAATTCTTCGTAATTGTATCCGCTTCTCCGCACCATTACTTTTCTGCCTTTCATCTCTGCCAAAATGGTTAAATCACGACTGCGTGCATCACCTATGGTTCTGGAGTAAGAACCCGAAGTTAACACCTCACTCACAAACATGTGATGTCGGAAAGTGAACACCATCGTGCTGGGCAAAACATTTAGGTACTTGCGCATTTCCGGCTTAAGCGAGGGGTAAGTTACCGAATAATAAGCCACTCCTTCATTCAGTTGGGCCTGTGCAGCCAACAATGTAAAAAAGGTAACAGCAAAAAGTGCCAGACGTTTTACCATGATAGCTTTTCTTTATTCAAAAAGGCTGAGATACCTCGCTTGCAATCTTCTGTGGCCCGGGCATTGGCATTCATAGTGGCAGCATACAGCAATGCTTCTTCCAGTGTTCTGTCCTGCACACCTGCCAGCATTTCTTTCACTAACTTTAACGACTGCCCTGAGGCTGTTTTGCACAAGCGTTCAGCAAACAACTGCACACGTTCTGATAATGTGGCCGCAGGTTCTACATAGTTGATTAAACCCATGTGTTGTGCTTTGGCTGCATCTATTACATCTCCGGTCAGTAATAATTCACGGGCTTTACCTTCACCTATTTTACGCACCAGAAAAACCATGACTATGGCCGGTATAAAACCTATTTTCACTTCTGTATACGCAA
This sequence comes from Bacteroidia bacterium, assembly GCA_041675505.1. GTDB lineage: Bacteria > Bacteroidota > Bacteroidia > UKL13-3 > UKL13-3 > JAGPCK01. The sequence continues at coordinate 82,335 of JBAYTR010000016.1, forward strand.
ATGTTGATTCCGGTGTAGCGAAAGAAAAATCGCATACTCCTGCTAAACCGCATCCACCTGCCATGGCCGGACCGTTCACTTGTGCAATAACTACTTTACTACTCAAATGAATCATGCGAAACAACTCCATCAGGTGTTGTGAATCGGCCAGATTTTCTTCATAGGTGTTGGTTTGCAACGATTGCAAATAACCCAAATCAGCACCCGCGCAAAAGGCATCACCGTTGGCTCGAAGTACAATCACTTTACAGGAAACATCAGCTTCCGCCTCTTTAAATACCGTTTTTATTTCCTCTACAAAACCTGCATCAAGTGCATTGCGTTTTTCAGGGCGATTTAGTGTAATGTACCCAACTCTGTTATTTACTTCGTATAAAACCAGTTTATCTGACATAAATGTATCCGTTTATTTGTGCAGCACCTTGGGTGGTTACATCTACATACTTAAGGGCTAGTTTATCTGCTTCCTTCTTCCAGTAGTGTATTTTTTTACTGCTGTTACTGCCGTCAAATATAAGTTGTTCAGGCTGAAATTTATCTTTCAGCAAAGGCATATCAACCCATATGTTTTTACTGAGCACCACGGCATCCACGTCTGTGGCCTCCATTTGATGCAACAACTTCCCGTTGTTCACCCACAGTATTTTTTTATCGCCACTGTGCAGCAAATAATTTTTCTGCAGGGTAAGCGGATGTTTATTTACTTGTGTTATACCTCGCTCCCACCAATGGTGCCGTATATAAAAACGTATGGCCGATTCATTTTGTGCCAGTGTACTGTCTGTGATAAGCTGTGCGTCATAGCCTGTAAAACCTGCCATAGCACTGTGCCCGGGCACATGGTACACCATAAAATACTGTTGCCCCGTTTGTTCATTCTTCTCATATACATTGAAGCCCGCCAACACCAAAGCACAAGCCAGGGCCGTTTGCATCCAGAATGCTCTTTTTAATAATATGTATCCTATAAAAGTAAACAGTACCACATACACGAGCAGGGTTTCCGGTATGCTGATGGAAATTCCGTTGAGGGTGGAGAAAGGCAAGCGGTCAATGGATTCTACCAACAGGTTAGTTGCTTTTATTCCCCAGAAAATTGCTTTGCCTATCCAGAAGGCTGCCGTGCTTTGCCAACTAAATACAATAAGTAAAATACCTACATACAGTATAACTGTGGTGAGCGGAATGATGATGAGGTTAGAGAAAATAAAGTAATTGGGAAACTGATGAAAGTAAAGCAGCCCCATAGGGAAAGTGGTAATTTGTGCAGCAATGGAAACGGCTGTTATCTTCCAGATTAAATCAGCAAAATAATTGCGGAACAAGAGTAAACGGTAAAGTTTAGGTTGAATAAACACAATGCCCAATACCGCTGCATACGATAGCTGAAAACCCACACTGGCAATAATGGTGGGCTTAAACAAAATAAGTATGAATGCCGAAGCAGCGAGGGTATTGTAAATCTGACTTCTGCGGTTAATCAGTTGACCAAAGGTGATAAAGGAGAACATGGTTGCGGCCCTGAGTATAGATGGAGACAAACCTGCCACCATGGAATATCCCCAAAGAAAAATACCGATAAGTACCGCTTTAAGCATGGCCGATTTACGGTTGCGATCCATAAAACCCAGCATCCAGTTAAGCACCACAAAGATGATTCCCACGTGCATGCCCGATACCGCCAACACGTGCAGTGTTCCCGTGTTGGAATACGACTGAATTAACTCCGGGTCCAGTTCATCTACGTAACCAAACACCAATGCTGTGCTTACACCAAACTCTTTTTCACCTTCTACATACTGCTTAAAAATAGCAATCAGTTTATCGCGTGTGTTATAGGCGTAAGCAAAAACCGGATTACCGGCATTACGTTCCAATATCTTGTAGCTGTCGCTTTTCAAATATGCCTGATGAAAAATATTGTTGAACATCAGGTAACGTTTGTAATTGAACTCACCCGGATTGCGGGGTTCTTCCACCAGGCGTTCATTTACATTCAACAGGAGTTTGTCACCGTAACGTATGCTTTCTGCCTGTTCATCCTTTTGCACATACAACAAAAGTTTACCTACAACCTTTTCCTGCTGTTGATGGCGGATAACCTGCTCTACATTCACCACCAATTTAATGCTCTTCTCTTTCTTTACGGGAGCCTCCGCTACCTGCACAATTTTATACCTGCTTTTGTGGTAGGTAAAATGCTCCTGTTTGGTGAGCTGGTGGTATTGCCCGTGCCATAATGCGCCAAAGCTCCAACACACCACCAGTAACACCACTCCGCCCCATAAAGTAACGGCAGGTTGAATGCGTTTACGCACGTAAAAGAATAAAATGGTATACAGCAGTAAAGACACTATGGCCACCGCTGCTATAGTTGTAGCAGGTATGTGCAGGAACAGGGAACTTAGAATTCCACCGATAAACGGAAGCAGTATGCGGGCAAATGGTGCCTGTTGCCAAAAATTCATTGCTGAAATTTACGAAAGCAATCCTTTATTTTCGCAAACACAACTTTAAAAAAATTCTTATGTATACCGCATTTTTACATACACACAACACCATGCGCTGGATAGTGCTGGCTATGGCTGTTCTGGCACTTTACAAATCATGGACCGGCTGGAAGGGCCAAAAACCCTTTGAAAGCAACGACAATAAAATAGGCACCTTTTTTATTGCCTCGCTGCACCTACAGTTTTTGCTGGGCCTGGCATTGTTCTTTATGAGTCCGGCTATTGAACTGGCCTTGTCAGATATGGGCGCGGCTATGGGCGATAAAGCCTTACGTTTTAAACTGATTGAGCACCCGCTCACCATGATAATTGGTTTAGTGATTGCGCAAATAGGGCGCATTAAATCCAAGAAAGCGGCAACAGATGAACTGAAGCACAAGAACGCAGCAGTATTTTTTACCGTGGCCCTTGTGCTTATATTAAGTCGTATTCCCTGGTAGAAATTAACCTGCCTGTTCTATATCGTAGGTGGTTAACGTACGGAACTGTTGTATGCGGTTGTAGATATCGCTTTGCGACAGTTCTTTCAAACGCTCGGTTCCAAACTTCTCTACACAAAAAGAAGCCATGGTAGAGCCGTACATAATCGCACGCTTCATGTTTTCGAAAGAGATGTCGCCTGTTTTTGCAAGGTAACCTATAAAGCCACCGGCAAAAGTATCTCCGGCACCTGTCGGGTCAAATACTTCTTCTAACGGTAAGGCCGGTGCAAAAAACACTTCATTCTCGCCAAACAGCAGCGCACCGTGCTCACCTTTTTTAATGATAAGGGTGCTGGGTCCCATTTTGCGAATGATGGCAGCAGCCTTCACCAGTGAATATTCGCCTGAGAGTTGGCGGGCTTCTTCGTCATTAATGGTTAATACATCCACCATAGAAAGCGTTTTACGCAAATCGTCCATGGCAATTTCCATCCAGAAATTCATGGTATCCATTACAATAAGTCGGGGCCTGCGGTGCATGCGCTCAATTACGGTTTGCTGCACTTTAGGAGTAAGGTTACCCAGCATCAAAAAATCAGCACCCTGGTATGTACCCGGAATAACTGGGTCAAAATCGCCCAAAACGTTCAATTCTGTTACCAGCGTATCACGACTATTCATGTCGTTGTGGTACTTGCCACTCCAAAAGAAGCTTTTCTGACCTTCTTTTATCTGCAAGCCCTCAGTGTTTACGCCTCTTTTCTTAAAATCAGCTATATCTTCCTTCGGAAAATCGTCTCCTACCACAGCAACCAGATTAATGTCTTTGGAAAAGTAAGAGGCGGCAATAGAAATATACGTGGCGGCACCCCCAACTATCTTGTCGGTTTTACCAAAAGGGGTCTCAATGGCGTCAAAGGCAACACTGCCTACTACTAATAAACTCATGGTTACTGCTGAATTAGATTGAATTATAAATTAATTTAAAAAAAATGTCTGCAAATATTGCGCTTTTAAACGGGTTAAGCTAATATTGCACTCCTTTTAGGGAAAAATTCCTCGATAGCTCAGCTGGTTAGAGCACATGACTGTTAATCATGGGGTCCCTGGTTCGAGTCCAGGTCGGGGAGCAAGAAGCCACCCAACGTCAGGGTGGCTTTTTTATTTGATAGTTTTGGAATTTTGTGTGTACATTATCTATTCTGAAAAACTTGACCGCTACTACATCGGTACAAGCGATTCCTTTGAAAAACGATTTAATGAGCACAATAATGCAGCATACTTACATTCCTTTACATCAAAAGGTGTACCTTGGACCAAATATCTTGTTATCGATGGCCTTTCTTCAAAACAAGCTTTTGCCATTGAACAGCATATCAAAAAAATGAAATCAAGAAAATACATGGAAAACCTCAAACTGTATCCTGAAATGATTATTAACTTAAAAGAAAAATTTTATAGCTAACCGGTTCGACCCCGATAGCTATCGGGGCAGGTCGGGGAGCAAGAAGCCACCCATTGTCAGGGTGGCTTTTTTATTTGATAGTTTTGGAATTTTGTGTGTACATTATTTATTCTGAAAAACTTGACCGATACTACATCGGTACAAATGATTTGTTTGATAAGCGCCTAAAGTAACACAAACAGCTTTTTTATTTGATCAAAAATTATGTTTTACCTCTACATCTTATTTTCTGAAAAAGCCCAAAGGCACTACATAGGCCATGCGGAAAATCCCGAGGAAAGGCTTGCTCAACACAACACTAACCCAGATGAAAAGTACACGGGCAAGTTCTCTGATTGGAAAATGGTGGCCCTTTTTGAAGCTACGCCAACAAAAGAGGAAACCGTAACCATTGAAAAATTCATTAAAAAACAAAAGGGTAAAAAACTTCTCCTTAAACTTATTGACCCGCAATTTGTACCCACAGGTAGCTTAGCGTCTTTGAAAAGAGTTGTGAAAGAATCCTAGACACAATTTAGCGAGTGAGATAAATTTTACACTACTACTCCATGACTCTTACCTGCATTTTAGCAAACATATTTTTATGTCTTAATAAGAAAAATGTCGAATAAGATAAAAGTAAAAATGCTGTTAAACTAAATATTGTTCCAATCCACAATCCCCATAGTGCTCCATTCAGATTTATTATAGTTGGAAAGAGAATAAGAACAGAAGTAATAATACAATCAATTCTGGAGTATACTGAAATCTCTTTATTTTTTCTAAGTAATCTCGATTTGATAAAACCCAGTGTTAGTGCTGTTGGAAAAAGATAAAGTGGTATTGCAATAATTGCTAATCCTGCACTTCTGTCATTCCCCCACGGAAAGAAATCAATAAACGAAGAATACAAAACAAAAGAAGAAAAAGCTACTGTTAAGCAAATCAAATTGGCAATAATCAAGAATGGGAACCGCATATTAATTCGATTTAGTGTCTTATTGTGCATCTGTCACACTCGCGCGCGTTTGCAACCATTAGTGTTCGAAACCTTATGTTGAATCCCAAAGGTATGTTGCTTTATCAGGGTTTCCCCCGCATAAGATCACGATTTCTTTCATTAACATATTATCTAACTGTATTTCAAAACGGAGC
>JBAYTR010000017.1:0-82058 GCA_041675505.1 Bacteroidia bacterium
CTTTATTCTGCGCAGTTAGATGGTTATTATATCGGCTACACGGGTGATGATATTGATATGCGTTTGCGTAAGCATAACTCAAATCACAAAGGCTACACAGGTAAGGTGTCTGACTGGGTAGTATGTTATACTGAATTGTATGAAGATAAAATTGAGGCAATGAAACGTGAGAAACAGATAAAGGGTTGGAAGTCCAGGAGAATGATAGAAACTTTGGCAGCCCGCTCAGTTGGTTCAGGGCATCCCGACTAACAAGTCGGGAGGGTCGGGGGTTCGAATCCCTCAACTTCCACCAAGCCTCGCAATTTACCGGGGCTTTTTTATTCATGGTCTACACGGTTTCCAAGCCTCGCATGAATAAGTATATTTGACCACCTGAAATAGATTTAAAAGTAACACATGATTGAAGAGTTGGTTGCCTCGGCACTGGGGCTTACGCTGCAGCAGGTTGCTGCAACAATGAAATTGATTGACGGAGGAGCTACTGTTCCTTTTATTTCCCGTTACCGTAAGGAGGTCACCCAAGGCTTAGATGAAGTGGCGATTGAAAATATCCGTCTTACATCGATAAAAGTCCGTGAATTGGAAGAGCGAAAGGTGTATGTGCTTGACGTGATTCGTGAGCAGGGAAAGTTGACCGGAGAGCTTGAGCAGAAGATCAAAAGTTGCAAAGAATGGAATCTTCTCGAAGACCTCTATCTGCCTTATAAGCCTAAACGTAAAACAAGAGCCACTGTGGCTAAAGAGCATGGCTTGCAACCGCTGGCTGACTGGTTAATGCTGGAAATACCGGGAGATGCCATTAAACAAGCGCAGGCTTTTCTGAATGATAAAGTGAACTCAGTGGAAGATGCACTTGAGGGCGCGCGAGACATTATTGCTGAGTTGATCAACGAGCATGAAACCGCCCGGAGCGTAATCAGGAGAGAATTTGAAAAAAATGCGCTTATTCAAACCAAAGTTAGAAAAGGCAAAGATGAAGAAGGCATCAAATTCAAAGACTACTTTGCCTTTAATGAACCCCTTTCCAAATCTCCTTCTCACCGCCTGCTGGCAGTATTTCGCGGAGAAGATGAAGGCATTCTTAAGCTTAGCATTGAGCCTGAAAAAGAACCGGCACTTGAAAAACTATGCAAGGCTTTTGTAAAAAATAACCATGAGTCAAGCAGGCATATCAGGTTGGCGATTGAAGATGCCTATGAGCGACTGCTGGGCCCATCTATGGAAACGGAGTTTCGTGCCAAGGCCAAAGCAAAAGCGGATGAACAGGCTATTCTTGTTTTCGCGGAAAATCTTAGGCAATTGCTTTTGTCAGCCCCGCTTGGCAGTAAGCGTATCCTGGCTATTGACCCGGGCTTTCGTTCAGGTTGCAAAGTGGTGTGCTTAAATGAGGAGGGGAAGCTGCTGGCAGATGAAATCATTTATCCGCATGAGCCGCAGCGGGCGTTTGCAGCATCGGTTAACACGATCAGCAACCTGGTCAATAAGTTTAATATTGAAGCCATCTCCATCGGCAATGGCACAGCCGGACGCGAAACGGAATCCATTGTACGTGATATAATCTTTGATCATCCGGTAGAGATCTACATGGTAAATGAGAATGGTGCATCTGTGTATTCAGCTTCGGAGATTGCGCGGGAAGAGTTTCCTGATAAAGATGTAACTGTGCGTGGAGCGGTTTCTATCGGACGAAGACTTGCTGACCCACTGGCTGAGCTGGTGAAGATTGACCCGAAATCAATTGGTGTGGGACAATACCAGCATGATGTGGATCAGCTGAAATTAAAGCAAAGTTTGGATACTGTGGTGCAGAGTTGCGTAAACAATGTGGGCGTAAACCTGAATACTGCCAGTAAAAGTCTGTTAACGTATGTCTCAGGTTTGGGCCCCCAACTGGCGAAAAATATTATAGAATACCGGAACGAAAACGGCCCTTTCACCGGAAGAAGCCAGTTGAAGAAAGTACCGCGTTTGGGAGAGAAAGCATTTGAACAATGTGCCGGATTTTTGCGTATTCCTCAGGCAAAGCATGTACTTGACAACAGCGCTGTGCATCCGGAGAGTTACCATATTGTGGAGCAGATGGCAAAAGATCAACGGTGCAATGTGGCAGACCTGATCAAAGATGAAATGATCCGGAAACAGATAAATCCTCAACAATACATCAGCGAAAAAGTCGGATTACCTACCATACACGATATCCTGAAAGAGCTTGCCAAACCCGGGCGCGACCCACGTGAGCAACTGAAGGCTTTTTCATTTGCAGATGTGAGAAAGCCCGAAGATCTGTATGCAGGTATGGTATTGCCGGGCATTGTTACCAACATTACCAACTTTGGTTGTTTCGTTGACATTGGGGTGAAGCAGGATGGCATGGTTCATATTTCACAATTGGCCGACAGGTTTGTAAAAGACCCGAATGACGTGGTAAAGCTGCAGCAGCATGTTCAGGTAAAAGTGGTGGAAGTTGACCTGCAGAGAAAGCGAATCGCACTCAGTATGAAAGAGCTTCAGCAGGGCAATGCTTCAGGTGCTAAGAAAGAGAAAGCTGAACCGGACATCAATGCATTACTGAAACATTTTGGGAAATCGTAAAAACTTAAGAAGCGATTTCTATTTTAACCTTCTTGTTCTTGATTTTTTCGTTTTTGATGAGCTGCAGTGTTTGCGCTATTTTGTTTGAACGCACGGCCGCATAGGCTGAGTGATCCAGAATATCAATCCTGCCCAGCTCTTCCTTCTGTAGGTTACCCTTTTGGAGCAGCATGCCTACCACATCCATTTTGTTGATTTTATCCTTTTTGCCAGCGCTAATGTAAACCGTTTGCCATTCTACTGGTTTTGGCAATACCAGTTTTTTGGGCAGCGATTCCAGAGGAGGTGATGTGGTGATAAATGTTGGCAATCGGTCTTCTACATCCAGTAAGAAATATGCTGTTCCGGTTGCGTTCATTCTCGCTGTGCGCCCGTTGCGGTGAATCATCACCTCTTCGGTAGCCGGTAGTTGGTAGTGAATTACCACAGCCACTTCAGGAATGTCCAGACCGCGTGCCGCCAAATCTGTTGTTACCAGAATGCTTGCGCTCCCGTTGCGGAATTTGATCAATGTTTTTTCGCGGTCAATCTGCTCCAGGCCCCCGTGATAAAAAGCATGTGCTACTTTATGGATGGTGAGCTGCTCAGATATTCTGTTCACTGCCTCGCGGTGATTGCAAAATACAATAACCTGACCGGGGCTTGTTTTTCCAAGCAGCAACATCAGGGCTTCCAGCTTATCGTCACCCTCTACCTGCACCGATTTTAACTTCAGGGATGACGACAACTCTTTATGTTGTGTGGCATAGTTTAAGGAAACACTGTTCTTCAGTCCCACAAATTTCGGCACCTCTTCTAAATCGGTGGCTGAGGTTAAAATGCGCTTATTGAGGTTCGTGCATTGTTTGATAATAAATCCCATGTCATCCTGAAATCCGGCTTCGAGCGATTTATCAAACTCATCTAAAATAAGGGTATGCGCGGTTTCGAGCCTGAGCAGTTTTGTGCTGATATGATGGGCAACCCTGCCCGGTGTACCCACCAGAACGGCAGGGGCTTGTTGCAAATTATTTTCCTCAATGCGAACGGAATGGCCTCCGTAGCACGCGTTGATTTTAAAGGACGTTCCCATTTGTTTAAACACGCTCTCTATCTGAATGGCCAGCTCCCTAGAAGGCACCAGGATCAATGCCTGTATTCCTTGTGCATCCGGCTTTAACAGGGAGACCACGGGTAATAAAAATGCCAGTGTTTTCCCCGAACCGGTAGGCGAAATCAGGATAACATCGTTAGGCTTTGGAATGGTTTCCAGCGCAGCATTCTGCATGTCATTAAGTGCGGTGATATTAAAAGCGGAAAGAATGCCCTGTTGATCCATGGTATGTAATATTTTGAACGGGCAAAGATAGCCGAATAGTTAAGGCTATCCTGTAAATCGCTATACACTTGGCCGCGTATTTTCAAAACAAAAAAGCCATCCGTGTAAATCGAATGGCTTTTTTTGTTTTGAATCAGTCTTGTTAGCAATATTCAGCGTAAGCGCTTTGCAGGCTGGCGGCAATCATGTCGGCAGGTCTGCCTTCAATCATGTGGCGCTCAATGAAGTGCACCAGTTCGCCATTTTTAAATAAGGCAATAGAAGGTGATGAAGGAGGGAACGGTGCAGTAAACTCACGCGCTTTGGCTACAGCCTCCACATCTTGTCCGGCAAATACGGTATAAAGCTTGGCGGGTTTTTTATCTCCGACAACTGACTTTATGACACCCGGGCGGGCAGTTCCTGCTGCACAACCGCATACGGAATTGAACACCACCAAGGCTGTTCCGTCTTTTTCATTCAGTACCTTTTCAACGTCTTCAGGGGTCTTCAGCTCGGTGAAGCCTACGTTGGTTAATTCTGCTCTCATGGGAGCAACGAGCATTTCAGGATATGGCATAAATTTTTGTATTATTTAAAATTAATCTGTTGGGAGAGTATTCAAATTTCGTGCAAAGGTAAAACAGATTTGACCCTTAGCTGTTCATCTACTTAAACATTTTGTTTTTAGAGGGGTAAAAGCTAAATTTGCAGCCCTTAAAAATTGATTATCATTATTTAATAATATGACAGAAGCAAAAACACAATTACCCTACAAGGTAAAAGACATCTCACTCGCTGAGTGGGGACGTAAAGAAATTAAACTGGCTGAAGCAGAAATGCCCGGGTTAATGGCCATCCGCAAGGAGTATGGTCCTAACCAACCTTTAAAGGGTGCACGTATTGCCGGCTGTTTGCACATGACCATTCAAACTGCTGTATTGATTGAAACCCTTAAAGCTTTAGGTGCTGAAGTAACCTGGAGTTCATGTAACATATTTTCAACTCAGGACCATGCTGCTGCGGCTATTGCTGCTGCCGGTATTCCCGTTTATGCCTGGAAGGGTCAGAACGAAGAGGAATTCGACTGGTGCATTGAACAAACGTTGTTCGCCTTTGAAGGTGGCAAACCTTTGAACATGATTTTGGATGACGGTGGTGATTTAACCAACATGGTATTTGACCGCTACCCTGAGTTAACCAAAGACATTAAAGGACTTTCAGAAGAAACCACTACCGGAGTTCATCGCTTGTATGAGCGCATGAAAAAAGGTACTTTAGTAATGCCTGCTATCAACGTAAACGATTCTGTTACCAAATCTAAATTTGATAACAAATACGGTTGTAAAGAATCATTGGTAGATGCTATCCGCAGAGCTACCGATATTATGATGGCCGGTAAAGTAGCTGTAGTTGCCGGGTACGGTGACGTAGGAAAAGGTTCAGCAGAATCATTGCGCGGTGCAGGTGCACGTGTATTGGTTACTGAAATTGATCCCATCTGTGCTTTACAAGCTGCTATGGACGGATTTGAAGTAGTTACCATGGAAGAGGCCTGTAAACGTGCCAACATCTTTGTAACAGCTACCGGTAACGTGCGTATTATTACCGACCGTCACTTTAAAGCGATGCGCGATAAATCTATCGTGTGTAACATCGGTCACTTTGATAATGAAATAGACATGGCTTGGTTAAACGGTACTTACGGTTCAACCAAATATACCATCAAACCACAGGTTGACGTATACAACTTAGACGGAAACGAAATTATCGTTTTGGCTGAAGGACGTTTGGTTAACTTAGGTTGCGCCATGGGTCACCCGTCATTTGTGATGAGTAACTCATTCTCGAACCAAACTCTCGCACAAATTGAACTGTGGACCAACACCAGCAGTTACGAAAACAAAGTGTACGTATTGCCTAAGCACCTGGATGAAAAGGTTGCGGCTTTACACCTTGACCACATTGGTGCTAAACTCACCAAGTTGGATGCTGATCAGGCTGAATACATCGGTGTGAAAGTGGAAGGTCCGTTCAAAGCTGAACAATACCGTTACTAAGATTAGAAGATTCTGTAATATTCAGAAAGCCGGCTCATTTGAGTCGGCTTTTTTTGTAGTTGCATAGGGGTAAATGAATTCTCAGTTGTCTTATAGCAGAACATTGAGTCAGTAACCGTACTTTTGCAGCCTATCAGGTATGCAGGTATCGGAAACAGATATTGTTCAGCAAATTAAAGCAGGAGACATCCGTTCTTTTGAGCAGTTGTTTCATGCGTATTGCGAAGAGCTAGTGAGGTACGCTACCACCATATTGAAAGATGCCGATGAGGCGCAGGATGTAGTTCAACATCTGTTTGTGACCTTATGGACCAAACGCGACACCCTTCAGGTGAACAGCTCGCTGAAGAGTTACCTGTACCGCTCGGTTTACAACAGCAGCCTTAACCGCATCAAACAGGTAACCACTCAGCAAAAGCATGAGGATTACCTGGGTTATGTGGCCCATTCCTACGGTTCAGCTGCCTCTGCTGTTTTAGAAAGTAAGGAAGTGCAAAGTGCTATTGACACCGCTATAGCGGCTTTACCCGACCAGTGCCGACTCATTTTTACCATGAGCCGTTTTGAAGGAAAGAAATACCAACAAATTGCAGATGAATTACAGCTATCAGTTAAAACCATAGAAAACCAGATGGGGAAAGCCTTGAAGCATATGCGCGAGCAACTCCAAACCTATCTGCCGTCATGTATCATTTTTTTATTGTTGGGTCAATGAGGGAAATGAACGAACATATCGAAACCTTAATAGCGAGCTATCTCTCCGGAGAAGCTTTACCCCATGAAGCTATGGAGTTGGAAGAATGGAAACAACAACACCCCGATAACCAGAAGCATTGGGAGAAAAGCGAGCAGGCCTATTTCTTTGTTCGCGGTGAGCAAAACATTTCTGTTGATGCGGCAGCCATGTACCGAAATGTATTGGTGCAATTAGATGTTCAAAAAGAAGCTAAAGTATTGCCGATTGATTTCAAGCGCTACTTTACGCCACTACGTATAGCAGCCGTGCTGGTGATATTGATTACGGGAGGGTTGCTGCTTTCACGCCTGAGCAATCAGGGAAGTTCAACTGATATAGCTCTTAACGGAGGTGAAAACGGCCTAAGTAAAACATTGGATGACGGAACACAGGTTGAGTTGGATAAGAACAGTTCATTAACTCTGTTGGCAGGTTACAATGGTAAACAACGCAGGATAAAATTAACCGGTAAAGCCACCTTTAAAGTAGAACATGATGCCGGTAAACCATTTATTGTGGAGGCCGGTGGTGTTTTAATTCAGGACATAGGTACAGCTTTCGAAGTGAAGGCACAACCTGATGAGGACACTGTTGAAGTTTGGGTAACCGAAGGAATAGTAGAGATGTTTACGGAAAACGATACACTTCGCCTCACCCAAAACCAACGGGGATATTATGTTCCGGCTCTGAATAAAATTTACGATGAGCGTTTATTACAGCAAGCCATAGAAGACAACAGTCGGATTTTTCATTTCAGCAACACCACTTTGGGCGAGGTTATTCAACAGTTGAATGCGGTTTATCCAACTCCCATCAGTTTGAGTAATGCTGCTTTGGAAAGGTGCCGTATTACGGTTGATTTTACCAATGAACCGCAGGAAGTTGTGGTGGAAATTATTGCTGAAACTTTGGGCCTGCAAGTAGAAAGTACTCATGGAAAATATACCCTGAAGGGTGAAGCCTGTAATCCATGAGGTGGTTAGTTATTCTTATTTTTTGGCTGTCGGGTACTTATGTCACAGCACTACCTCCGGCTTTGGAGCGGGAGGTAAATATTAGGGTAGCGAATGAGCCACTCAAAGAAGTGTTAAATCGTATTGCAGTTCAAGCGGGTATCCAGTTTTCGTACAATCCGCAAAAGATACAGGTGAATAAAAACGTGTCGGTGAGTATTCAGCACAAGCCGCTTCGATTGGCTTTAAATATGCTCTTCAAAGGAACTGTTCAGTTTAAACAGAAGGGAAACTACGTTATACTTTCTCCCGTAGCAGTGCACATAGAAAATGCTCCGGTTAAAAAAATATTCATCAGCGGGTATGTGTTTGATGCAGCCGGACAAAAGTTATCCGATGCCAGTATTTACAACATCAGCAACCAGCTTTCTGCGGTAACCAATACTTACGGTTATTTCATGATGCAAGTTCCGGCTGATGTGTTGCCGGTTACGGTGAGGGTGAGCAAAGATACCTATGTTGATACCCTTGTGGTTATTCAAACAACTGACCATGCCATTGACATATTGCTGCATCAACAACAGCAGATAACCTACCATGTAATTGATACAGGTGCAAAGAGTATTTCAGCTCCTGTCGATTCAATTGGTGTGGTAATACTACCAACAGATACTCCTGTTCTCCCCGCAGTAAAGAATAAATTTCTGGAGAATATAATTTCACCCAAGATAAAGGCCAACCTGCACAACATTAAAGATACTGTTTTTACTAAGGTGCAGTTTTCTTTTGTGCCTTACCTCAGTACCAACAAACTTTTATCGGCCAATGCCGTAAATACATTTTCATTGAATGTGCTGATGGGATATTCTCAGGGTGTAAATGGAGCAGAAGTGGGCGGATTGGTAAACATTGACAGAGGGAACGTGCGCTACTTTCAGGCTGCCGGTTTGGTGAATGCTGTTGGGGGAGAGGTAAAGGGAGCACAGTTTGCCGGCTTAGTGAATTACAACAGAAAATCTCTCAACGGATTTCAATCAGCGGGTTTGGTTAATGTAGTGCGTGATTCCGTGAACGGAGTTCAGGTGGGCGGTTTGGTAAATGTATGTGAACGAATAATCGGCTCACAGGTGGCAGGTTTGGTTAATGCTACGGAAGAAATAAAAGGTACTCAGCTTGCCGGTTTGGTTAACGTGAGTGAGCGGGTTACCGGAGTACAGGTAGCAGGTTTAGTGAATGTGGCTGAGCAAATGGAAGGCTGGCAATGCTCAGGTCTTGTTAATGTGGCCGGCAAAATTACTGGCGGGCAAGCAGGAGTTTTTAATGTGGCCGATTCGTGTAAAGGGATTCCCGTTGGTTTTTTTAGTTATGTACGCAGTGGTTACCACAAAATAGAATTAAGTGCAGATGAAATTTTACCCGTTCAGTTTTCTTTTCGTACAGGGGTGCAACAATTTCATAACATTTTTACTTTAGGCTACAATGGCTTTACTTCAGGCCCTTCCTGTTATGCAGCGGGGTATGGATTAGGAGCGGGTACAACAGGTAAAAAATGGAGGTTGGCAGGTGATGTTGTCAGTCAGATGTTGTTCATTTCAGGCGAAAGAAGGAATGCCCCATTACTTACCAATGTTTTTGTAGGAGCTGAATACAGTATAGGGAAAAAGATGTCGCTTTCCTGTGGTCCTGCTTTTCGAATGTTACTCAGCTACACCAATGCCAATACCGACTATCAGGCATTAGTAAATAATTTAGTGCCTTACACTTTTTATCGCCACACGTTTCCCGCAGGTACTACTGTGCACATGTGGGTGGGTGCAAAGGTTTCTTTAAAATTTCTTTAAAAAAATAATGTAGCACATAGGGGTATTTTGTTTCAGTGTTGTCTTATGTAAAAATTAGATAACCATGATGACAAGTACACCTTTCAAATTATTGGCCAATGCATTGGCCGCAGCACTTTTTTTCGCTTCTTGCTTTTCGCTTTCCGCTCAGGATACCACGCGTAAAGAACCCGTAATTTATTCCTTTATTGTTAACCGTGTGCCACCCAATTTCCCTGCTCCTTTGTTGGGTTTTGTGAACATCGCCTCCGGGAATCAAAAAAATGCTCAGATAGGCTTTAGCAACCAAAACCTTTTAAGTTTAACGGGGGTTCAAACAGGTTTTGTGAATACCATTGGCGGACGGTTAAATGGAACGCAAATCGGTTTTATTAATGTGGTGAAAGACTCTGTAAAAGGAGTACAAACGGGCTTTGTGAATATTGCAGGCAGGCAGGTAAACGGAGCACAAATAGGCTTTGTGAACACCACAAAAGATTCGGTAAACGGATTGCAAACCGGGTTTGTTAACACTACAGGAAGTAAGTTAAACGGAGCGCAGATAGGTTTTGTGAATACCACAAAAGATACCACCAAAGGCGCTCAGGTGGGCTTTGTCAATACTGCTGAAAAGAAAATTTCAGGAGCACAGATTGGTTTTGTTAATCTGGCAGGGAAAGGAATATCGGGTACGCAAATAGGTTTTGTGAATGTGGCTGACTCGATAACTGAAGGAGCGCCCATCGGGTTTATTTCCATTGTACGTAAAGGAGGTTATCAGGCATTTGAGGTTTCAGCATCCTCTTTGTATCCGGTTAATGTAGCTTACAAGATAGGAACAGAAAGATTGTATACATCCGTTTTACTTTCGTATAATCCTGATTACAGCAGTCAGGTAGCCTATGGTGCTTCACTTGGAAGTGTATTTAATCTTTCCCGCACCTTTGCTTTTATTCCCGAAGCAGCTATTCAAAGCAGCATAGAAAAGCGGCAGCAAATGTTTGTTACACTGGCCCCTTTATTTTCTATCAAAATGTTTTCAGGTGTGTCGATGGTATTCGGCCCTACGGCATCGTGGGTACATAAAGGTACACAACTTTCGCCTGATTTGTATGAGGCTTCTCCGGCATTTTATAACTACAACTATGATAAACGTAACGGACTTAGTGTAGGTGCCCAGGCAGGTTTAAGGTTTACGATTAAAAAATAATTCCGAAAGAGATAGGGGTTATTTCCTGTTCAATTGTCTTGCTATTAAACAACTATTTTCATGATTACATTAATGAGAAAAATATCGGCCTGTCTGTTCTTATTTTTATGCTTACAGCAGAGCAATGGTCAAACCGTAATAACTACACAAACAGTTCGAGGTACAGTAATGGATAAGGTTACACAAAGTCCGGTAGCAGGCGCCATTGTGGTATTGCTGAATTCCTCTCCGGTTAAAGCTGTGTCAACTGATGCTGAAGGGAAGTTTATGCTGAAGGAAGTTTCCCTTGGCAGGCAATCAATAAAAATTACCTACATGGGTTACAAGGAAGTGGTGTTACCCAACATCACCGTTAACGCAGGTAAAGAGGTTGTGCTTACCATTCAGATGGAGGAACAAATTATTCAGGCGAGTGAGGTGGTGATAAAAGCCGATAGAGAAAAGAACAAACCCATCAATGCACTTTCAGTAGTAAGCACACGTACTTTTTCTGTAGAGGAAACACAAAAGTATGCCGCTGCTGTTAATGATCCGGCTCGTATGGCTTTATCCTTTGCCGGTGTGGTGCAGGGCGATGATGGCGGGAACATGATTTCCATCCGTGGTAATTCTCCCAACGGAATGTTATGGCGTATGGAAGGGGTGGACATTCCAAATCCCAATCACTTCTCCAATGTGGGCACTTCGGGTGGAGCCATTTCTATACTTAGTTCACAGCTTATGAGTAATTCTGATTTTATGACGGGTGCCTTTACTGCGGAATATGGTAATGCTCTTTCAGGCGTGTTTGATATACGTTTGAGAAAAGGCAACAACCAGAAGCGTGAATATACTTTTCAGGCAGGATTGCTGGGCGTTGACTTTGCCTCGGAAGGTCCGTTTAAGAAAGGGTATGACGGTTCTTATCTGGTCAACTACCGTTACTCCACTTTATCATTACTCAGCATGGTAGGCGTTCCTTTAGGTTTTGGTGTAACCACCTTTCAGGATTTGTCGTTTAATGTGTCATTGCCTGCTAAAAAGTACGGCACATTCGGAGTATTTGGTTTTGGTGGTTTAAGTGCACAAAAAACTACAGCCGAAAAAGATTCCATGAAATGGAAAGAAGAAAGTTTTTACCGCTATAACAGCCGCTTTAATGCCAATACAGGCGCTGTAGGTGTGAATCATATGCTCATGTTAGGCAAGAATACCTACATCCGCTCTTCACTGGTGGCATCAGGGACAGACCACGGCTATAAGGACGAGGAACTGAACCACCAGTATGAGGCCCTGCCTAATTCGAACCAGGATTTTATACAGAGTCGTTTATCTTTATCCTCTGCCGTCACACATAAGATGAGTGCACGAAGCAGCATGAAGGCTGGTGTTATTCTCAGTCGTTTGCACTATGGCTTAGCCCAGTCTTCTTATGTAGATACTTTGCAAGCTATGCAAACAGCTATTCAGTCAAGCGGTAATACGGCCACAGTACAAAGTTTTGTTAACTGGAATTACCATGTGAACGAAAAGTTGAGTTTGAACACCGGCTTGCATGTTTTGCACCTGCTGTTGAACAATACCTCCTCCGTTGAACCACGGGCTTCCATGAAATACATGCTTACACCAAAACAAACCCTGGCTTTCGGTTACGGACTGCACGGACAAATTCAACCGCTTGGAGCTTATTTTACAAAGGATGTAAACGGACAGGAAATAAACCGTGATTTAAAAATCAGTAAAGCTCATCATTTTGTTGCTTCCTACGATATTAATGTTACGTCAAGTACCCACATCAAAACAGAAATATATTACCAGCACTTGTTTAATGTACCCGTTGCAACAGATGTGAAGAGTACGTTTTCACTGATTAATGTAACTGGCGGATTTACCGAAGATAAATTAAATAACAGTGGCATTGGTCGTAACTATGGTGTGGAGTTAACGGTGGAACGTTTTCTGCACAAAAATTTCTATTACCTCTTATCGGCTTCACTCAACAATTCTCTCTACCGTGCCTCCAATCAGCAATGGTATAGCACACTCTACAATACAGGTCGTTCAGGCTCAGTAACCGCGGGCAAAGAGTGGGAACTTTCAGAGAAGAGAAAGAAAAAAGTGATTGGCTTAAATATGAAAGTACTGTATGCCGGAGGTTTGCGTTATACCCCTATTGATTTGGCAGCATCTGTTAAGGCCGGGGAAACTAAGTATGTGGAGTCGCAGGCATTCAAATTTCAAAATCCTGATTACCTGCGAGTGGATATACGCTTAAGTATGAAGCGCAATTACAAACACTCCACAGGTACGCTTGCACTTGATTTACAAAACGCATTTAACCGGGAAAATGTGGGAGGACAGTATTATGATAAAAACACGGGAGGTGTAAAATACTGGTACCAACAAGGGCTTATTCCTGTGCTGAGTTACCGGATTGAGTTTTAAAAAAAGGAATTTCATTGTGCTGTATTGTAGCTCATGTGTATATTGCATCAATGGATTACACGTTGCTTGCATTAACCATAGGGCCCGGACTGGCTATTGCCATCTATGTTTACTGGCGTGATAAATTTGACCCGGAGCCATTGCGATTATTGTCGCTTTCATTTTTGCTCGGGTGTATTTCTGTTATTCCGGCTATTGCACTCAGTACTTTGATGGGTAAATTGCTGTTAGATAATCCGGGTGAATCGCTTGGTGAAACATTCATTTTCGCTTTTTTAGTGGTAGCCTTTAGTGAAGAGTTGAGTAAGTATTTTTTCTTAAAGCGTTTTCTCTACCCCAAGCCTGATTTTGATGAACCCTATGATGGCATTACGTATTCTGTGATGATTTCGATGGGCTTCGCTACACTAGAGAATATTCTCTATGTGTATATGCGTGGCAACGGAAGTTATGAAATGGCCTTGTTGCGCATGGTTACAGCTGTGCCTGCCCACGCAACATTTGCTATTGTGATGGGTTATTATGTAGGTATTGCCAAGTTTAAACGCAGTCTCGGTTTGTTCTATTCACTTGCGGGTTTATTGTTAGCCACTGCCATGCACGGTAGTTATGATTTTTTTCTTATGCAAAACAACTATCCTCAAATTGCCATGGGAGCATTTGTGTCTTTAGCACTGTCTGTTCTCTACTCTTTCAAAGCTATTCGGTTGCATCAAAAAAGTTCGCCTCACAACTATGGTTAAGTCATCTGTAAAGCAACTGTTGGACGAAAAAGCAAAGCAGTACAATACCACCTTATTTATTTCTTCCGATCCCATTTCTATTCCCCGTAAATTTACTCAGTTGCAAGACATAGAAATTATGGGTTTTATGGCCGCTACATTAGCCTGGGGACAACGTATTACCATTCTTAATAATTGCCATAAACTGATTAACCTGATGGGAGGGAAGCCTCACGATTTTGTGCTGCATTTTAAAGAGAAAGACCTGAAACGGTTTGACAGTTTTGTACATCGCACGTTTAATGATACCGATCTGATGTATTTTTTGCATTTTTTTCAGTGGTACTATCGCTCGCACCATTCACTTGAAGATGCCTTTGCTGATGGTATAAAGCGGCATGACACTACTGTCGAAAACGGCCTGATTCATTTCAGAGAGCTATTTTTTTCATTGCCACATGTGCCTGATCGTACTAAAAAGCACGTGGCTTCACCGGCCCGAAATTCAGCATGCAAACGCATCAACATGTTTTTGCGCTGGATGGTTAGAAAGGATAACAACGGGGTTGACTTCGGTTGTTGGAAACGCATTAAACCTGCCCAATTGCAATGTCCGTTAGATGTGCATTCAGGAAGAACGGCACGCAGACTTGGCTTACTTCAGCGTGAACAGGACGATTGGAAAGCGGTGTGTGAGTTAACAGATAACCTGCGTAAATATAACCCCGCTGACCCGGTAAAGTATGACTTTGCTTTGTACGGTATGGGGGTGTTTGAAAAAATGAAATAACTTGCCACATGAATCCACGCATACTATTTCTTGTTCAACATCCTTTGGTATACATGGTATATGCACTTGCACTGGCAGGAGGTATTTTTTACACGGCACTTCAATCAGATTTTTTGTTTATCACCCCCGACTCTGGGCATTACCTTGATGAAGCTACCCGTCTCTCGCAAGCAGGAGTATTTACCGGGACACTAAATTCCGGTTTTACCTACTGGCCCATAGGTTATCCGTTGTTGATTGCAGTGGTGATGAATGTATTTTATGTATCGGCATTAACGGCCTCTAAACTGGTTAACGTATTTTTTCTACTGGGAATATTTGCTTTACTCCGGCTGATGTTTAAACAACAGGCCATACTTTATGCATTGCTTTTTTCTCATGCGCTAGTTATTATACTGTTTCGGTATACATGGTCAGAGCCCGGGTTTATTTTCTTTGAACTACTGGCTTTTTTTGCTGCACAGCAATTGGTAACCTTCCATACCGGTAAAGCCATGTTTCTTTTGTTTTTGAGCTGTGCGGGGCTTTTGATGATGAGGTATTCCGGGGTTTTTATTTTCCCCTGGTTGTTATGGATAATTCTACAGCAATGGAAATACAATAAATCAGTTGTGATGAAACTGTCTGTAGTACTTTGTCTACTCTTATGTATAGAAGCGGCTTACGGCCTCCGTAACCTGGCTTTATCAGGGTTATGGTTTGGATTCAACCGGGGCAAAGATACCAACGGTTTAGGATTGAATTTGTTCTTTCTGGCACGTGCGATGACGCAGCAACTCAGTTTTATTCTTCACGCTAAAACCATGCAGGTTTGGCTGGTTGCAGTGCTTATTCAAGCCACTCTTATCGGGTTAGTGTGGAAAATGGTTCAAGTAAAAAATGAACTTTCGGTCAGATTGTTACACAGTAACATTTGGCTGAGTGGTTCATTACTGAGTTTGGCTGTTGTTGCGGGCTTGCGGTTTTTTATTCACTTTGATGATTTTAATTACCGCCTGCTTTTACCGGGTTTGGTACCTTCGGTTATTTACGTATTGAATCAACTCACCACCAAATATCCGTTGTTTTATGCAAGAACCTTGTTGGTACTATCTGCTTTTGCTGTGCTTTCGTTGGTGTGTAATTTTTATCCCTATTTCAATTAAATACTGGCAGATGTTATGCTTAGGATATTAAGTGTAAGTGTATTTGAGCTTTCCATAATATCTTTTGCCTTACTCAAATATTCTTCAGCAAAAACACGGTCCTTCAAATCCTTGGCATTAATACGTACATTCAGGTAAGCGCCTTCAATGGCTGTGCGCAAACACAAGGCTCCCACGGCACCATCACTGATGGAGTTGGGGTTGCCTTCTTTCACCATAGCTTCGCACAAGGGCAATGCCTCAAAAGCGGTTTGCATCACCTGAAAAGGAATTTGTACTGCGTATTTTGTGGCTTCTTGTATGGCTGCACTACGTTGTGTTTTTTCTTCATCCGTATTTTTAGGTAAACCAAAAGCACTCATAATTTTATTGAATGCGCGGGTATCTTCATCTACCAAAAATAGCAGTCGGTCTTTGAGTTGTTGACCTTTTACGGCCCACTCACTGAAATGAGCCGCTTTATCTTCCCAGCCCCGTTTACCTGCCGAGAGGTTGGCCACCATGGTGCCCAAAGCCGCTCCCAAAGCTCCCGTGTATGCAGCAATAGAGCCTCCGCCCGGTGCAGGAGAATCGGCTGCTGTTTCATTGGCAAATTCGCGCAGGTTCATGCGTACCAGCTTTTCATTTTCGTTGTTGCGCAGTTGGTATTCGATTATTTTTTTCTGCGGGTCAAAAGGAGCAAGCTCATCCAACCCGAGGGATTTTACCGCAATGTGAATCAGTTCTTCTTCTGATACACCCAGCGATTGTTTTTGCTTGGTTAAAAAATACCTGCCGGCTTCCAGCATAGCATCCAGTGGTATTAGTCCCACCAACTCAGAGCCTGTAACCCTTACCCCGCGAGAGGTGGCACTTTTTACTACTTCATCAAAAGCAATGTGTACAGGGGTAATGTTGTAGTTGGTGAGGTTCATGGAAATCTGAGCAATCTTATATTCTTCAATGTACCAGCCAATAGCTT
The DNA here is from genome assembly GCA_041675505.1 of Bacteroidia bacterium. GTDB lineage: Bacteria > Bacteroidota > Bacteroidia > UKL13-3 > UKL13-3 > JAGPCK01. Next base: position 16,714 of record JBAYTR010000017.1, read on the forward strand.
TGCATTCTTTTAATGTACCCGGAATGCGCACGGGGTTGCCTTGTTCATCATTTACTATTTTACCCGTAACCGGATTGCCTTCGCGTTTCACTCGTCCTGCTTCACGTACATCAAAGGCAATGGAGTTGGCCAGACGTGTTGATTTGGTGTTGAGGTTAATGTTGTAAGCAATTAAAAAATTACGAGCGCCAATTACGGTGGCACCTGATTTTGCAGGGAACTCCGCAGGTCCGAAATCGGGTTGCCATTGCGGGTCTTTTATTTTTTTGAAGAAACCTTCGTACTCACCCGCACGTATTACCGATAAATTCTTACGCTCAGGATTGCTTTGTGCATACTCATATAAATAAGCCGGAATGTGTAATTCTTCCCCCACACGTTTAGCAAGTTTTTTAGCGTACTCAGCCGTTTCTTCCATACTGATGCCTGATACGGGAATAAACGGACACACGTCAGTAGCTCCCATACGCGGATGTTCACCTTTGTGTTTGCTCATGTCAATCACCTCGGCAGCTTTTTGTATGCCGCGAAACGCAGCTTCCACCACGGCATCGGGTGTGCCTACAAAAGTAACTACGGTTCTGTTGGTAGCTTTGCCGGGGTCTACATCCAGCAGTTTAATTCCTTCTGTACTTTCAATGGCATCGGTAATTTGTTTGATTACCTGCATATCATTTCCCTCGCTGAAATTGGGAACGCATTCTATCAGTTGTGTTTGCATGGGTAGTTAGAAATAAGGTTCAAAAATCAGGTTTTCGCCTGACATATACCAAGATTTCATTTTACTGATAATCAGTGCATCAAAATTTATTTTGAATTTTTCTGCGTCTTTCGGGCAAGTCCTGCGTCTCAAGGGCACAATTAAAAAATAAGTACCATGAGCAACGAAGTAAAAAACACCTGTACCTGTGGCGACAACTGCCAATGTACTAATTGCACTTGTGAGTGCAAATGTAATGATGGTTCAACCTGCACCTGCAACAATTGCAATTGCGGATAAGAACAACTGAAATGCCCGCAGAAAGTGCCGAAATTAGCTACAAATATTTCTTAGCCTGTTTCTGTATTTTCTGCGGGAAATCGTAGTTAAATTTGACTGATGAACAACGAGGTTACATCTTCCATTTGGAAAGCATTTGCTCAACCGCTTAAAGGCTACCTGGTAAAACAAACCAAGGATGATTTTATTGCGGAAGATTTGTTGCAGGAAGTATTTCTGCGCATTCATCAAAAGAGCGATACACTCAGGAATAGCGCAGGTTTAAAATCATGGGTGTATACCATTGCCCGAAACGTACTGATGGATTATTTCAGGAAAGAAAAGAAGCAGTTGGAGCTTAGCGAAGATATAGAGGTAGCAGATGAAGAAACAAAGGCTGATATGCACAACTGCATCTATCCGTTTATTGAACGGTTGCCTGAGCCTTACAAGGGTACACTACAATTAACTGAACTGAAAGGAGTGAAGCATAAATTTATTGCTGATGGTGAAGGGGTGAGTATTTCAGCCATTAAATCGAGGGTGCAACGCGGGCGGGAAATGATACGGGATATGTTTGTGGCTTGTTGTCATTTTCAGTTAACAGCTGATGGCAAACTTACCGGTGAGCATCAGGATCCATCACAATGCGGCACCTGTAACCCCGCATAAATAATCCTCTTTTTTTGCAGTGTGCCAAAAACCTTTTGCATGCTCTGCTCGTATGTAGTAGTATATTGCAACAAAGTATGGAAGCAGAAGATTTCAGTCATCACTTTCCGGAGAAAGAACTTGCTGATTATTTATATGAAGTGGTTGTTGACATGGACTCCGACTTATTTCAATATGAGTTAAACCGGATTACACGCAATGTTACTCAGGCTTTTTCTGATGAGGAAAACAAAACCGGGTAAGAAAACGGTTTATTTTACCTGTATTTTAGTGCAGTGTCTGCGGCCGTTTTGAGTGATGCTAACAAAATAAATACCTGCTGCCAGCTTATCCGTACCAAGTGTAGTTTCAAATGTATTTCCAGCTTCAGCCATAGTTGTATGGCTAAGTACTTGCTGTCCGGATGCGTTCATTATACTCAGCTCAACGTTACCGCTTTCTTCAGGTATAAAACTACATTGTATAGCTTTTTGGTTGTTTTGGTAAACCAGCAGGTTCGACATATAACCGGTTAAATCAGTAGCAGAAGTATTTGAATTGGCATACAACTCTATTTCCAGCCACGGACGAAGGTTGACATCAGGATGCTCCTTGCTGGCTATGGCTACGCTTCTATACGTGGCCTCATTAAGTAGTTTAATGTACAGGCCATAGTTGGTGTTGTTGTTGGCCGCCATTGTTTTTACCTGTGGGGTTACGTTCGCTGTAAAGTGGGTATTGTACTGTATAGTAATGTCGGGTACGTTGGTTACAACGGAATTGTCATATGCAGGCTTTTTTGCCCAGGTTACCGTATTTTCATCCCAAGGTGAGGTAATACGGAACACTTGGAAAGTATTATTTCCGCGGTTTCCTTGAGGAACAAAGCCGGGGTTTTCAGGGGTGTACAAATGAAGTGTGGCATTTTTGATTTGTGCAGGAGAGATGTTGGCCTTGCTTTGCGAAGTGAAAACGCTCAGGTCAAACCAAATGAGAGTATGCATCATGAGCGGGAGTCCGCTGCTGGTCCAGGCCACAATACCTGTTTCGCTCAACTGTCCCCAGTTTTTATTGTCTATGGAGTTGTCGTAAATATCTACCGCTGCATCTTTGCACTGTGTGTGGTTAAGAATGATTTTGCTGCTTTGTGCCCAACCGAATGCGGGCAATGCAGTAAGAAGTATAAGAATGCAGTTTTTCATACGCTAAAGAATTAACTACATCAAATATACTGTAACACATTCTTTATTAGCAAATTTTTCCCTGAAATAAATATTGAGCAATAAAATTATATTTGGGTATGTTTTCCGTTTATAACCGTACGCTTTTTATCGTTCTATTGCTCTGCACCTCTTTTACTGCCTTTGCTCAAGGTGATGCAGATACTATAGCCACGTGTGATGGATTGGGTTTATCTAATTTACCTCTTGAGAATGACAGGTATTATTTTCCTGTAGCCAAACATGTAAGCATACTTGCCAAACCTGACGGTCGTTCAAAGGTGCTGCATAAAACAACATCTTATGCAGATACGCTACGTTTAGTTGAAGTAACTGAATATCGTTCGGTTTTTAAAAAGGTATACGGCTACTGGTGTAAGGTTTCTTTTCCATTAAACGGTAAGCGTTACTTCGGGTATGTGCCTTCACAGTTTCTTGCAGGCATGGTGGTAAAAGAAAACGGGTTAGTGTACATGGTAAATATCGATAGTTATCAGGCTCCATCGTTTGTGTTTTCATTGAAAATTCTGCGAGATTTCAAACTGTTGTATGAGCATAAATTTACCCCCGTAGCCAATTATTCTCATTTCCCGCTCGACAGGGATAGCGTTAACGTAAAATACAGCGGTGATATCAGTATGGGCCTTTACACCAATAGAGGGCTGAAAAATGTGGACCGTATTCTGGCTGTTCATACAGGTTACCCGGCTTGTGGTTATTGGAACGGAACTAATTTTATTTTTCTGAGGAACAATGAAGTAGTATATACTTTGGATGAAGGAGGAGTATCTGAAGCAGGGATATTTTCTGACTGGCGTTCCTATGTTTTTCCTTCCGATTCAACAGCTTTGGGCGATACCCTGTTACATCTTCATCACCATTACGAATCGGAGGATGATTCTACTGAATTCGTCTCATTGCTCCGTGTGAAATTATTGTGGAACGGGAAAGCCGCCACCATACTGGATTCATCCTACACATCCCGAAGGGAACGGATTTTATCAGAAGAAGAGTAGTAAAAGTTTTCTTAGATTTTCTTAACGCGCAGGGCATTGGTGCCTCTGCTGGTATTCTCTACTTCAAACTGCACCTTATCGTTGTCTTTGATAGGATCAATTAAGGCATTGGCGTGAACAAAAACACTTTCCTGTGTTTCGTCATCTTTAATAAATCCAAAGGCTTTGGCCTGGTTGAAGAAAGTTACTTTTCCTTTACGTATAAGGTCTTTCGGATCGGCCGGTTTTTGTTTTTCTACGCCAATCTGAATGCTTTCCTGATCGTACTCGCGTTTTTTCTTAGGGTCCGGTGGTGTGTCGGAGATGTTTCCGTTTTCATCCACATAAGCCATCATGTCTTCCAGGGCTTGCCCTTTAACGGCTGTTGATTTACGCTCTTGTTTGCGCTCTTCTTTTTCTTTTCTTTTCTGCAGTCTCTTTTTCTCTTTTTCTTTCTTGCTGAATGTTCCTTGTGATCTTGCCATTGTTTACTTTTAATTGTTTTACCATCGCTTTTCTTTCCTGCTTTGGTTAATAACTTTGGCTAAAAAGATAAAGATACTGCAAATGTAAGCATCTTTGCTCAAAGTTGCTCGTATTTAAAGGGTTATTTTTAAGTTTTCTCACCCGCTACCCTGTAGCAAAGCAAGGTGAGCACTAAGGTGAGCGGGGTGAAAATAAATTTCTCCATCGGGTCAACGGCCATTAAATTTCCTATGGTGTTGAGCAAAAAGAGCCCCGTAATAAGCCATATAAGTATTCGGGATATGCTTTTGTTAAACGATAAAGGCAAGTATCCAGCATGGCCGGCTATTACAAGTACTATCAACAGATTAAGACCAACTGAAACACTTTCAAAAACCAACATGTCTTCCCGGCTTTTTAATCGGCCACCCCACACTATGTCAAAAGGAATAAATCCGGTTAATACCAGTGCATGGAACACCAGTACCAGAGAGAGTATACTCAACACTGTTTTAGCAGCGGCATGGAATGAAACGATTTTTTTGAGCATAGTACCTGTGCAATTATATCAGAGAAGTACGGCCCATATTTCGAGGTTTTGAAACTTGCCGTTTTTTATTTCATAATCACGCAGTGTGCCATCACGTTCAAAACCAATTTTTTTCAAAAGCTGAATACTGGCAACATTATCCTGTTCTACTTCCGCTGCAATGCGGTGCAGGTTCAGGCCCGTTTTAGCATGATGTAAAATTTCGCTGAGAATTTCTGTTGCGTATCCTTTGTTCCAATAAGCAGGGAGCAGCCAGTAGCCCAACTCGGCCCGCTGGTGTTGGGGTTTAATGTAGTACAGACTGAAAACACCCATAAATTCCAGGGTATGTTTATCGCACACTGCCCAGGCATACCCGCTGTTTTCTTTGCGGTTATTGGCATACCATTCCATTTGAGCATCCGTTGATTCAAAGGTAGGGTAGGTAATGTCAAAGTAACGGGTTACTTCAGGGTGAGAAAAACCTTCGAATATTTTTTGTTGGTCAGCAGGCTCAACGGGTCGTAATAATAATCTTTCTGTATGAAGTATAGCTTGTTCCATGGTATCTGATATGGCGAAGGTAAAACATTCACACTAATCGCTTTTTAAACTAAGGAATAAACTTATTTTTGGCCCAGATAGATGACCATGCGCTACCACTATTTTTTCAGTTTTTTTATTCTTTTTTGGGCAGCAGCAGTTTTGTTTTCCTGTAGCAAAACAGTTCCGCCAGAGTCCGATCAAATGCCTTATCCCATTGATAGTGCATTTGTTCAGGCTATGTTGCCTGATCGTATTCCTTTTAACAGAGGAGAATGCGGACTGGAGGGAGGTATAGGTTATGTAGACTCAGTTTATAACAGTGTAAAATCTCCCGGAATACGGGAAACATTTTTGCGCTATGAAGCAATAGCTTTTTTCTATCATAAATCATTTTTGTATGCAGAGGCAATTATTTACAATGACAGTGTAATTCAGGTTATAGCCAATGCCAAAGCGATAAAGTATTTTCCAACAACTTATGCCAATGCTTATTTTGCTATTGGTGATGCTTACTTTAGTTTGGGCGATTTTATAAAAGCCTACCACTCTTATTTTAAAGGTCGCAAAGAAATTGAAGGATACAGTAACAATTGTGCACTAAGTGAGTACAATTATCGCATTGCTATGTCGCTTTACCGTGAAGGTAACTACCGCAAAGCAGCCGTTTATTTCAAAGGGTGTGCTACTCAAACCGCAGAGTGTAAAACCGATTTTAAATACGTTTACCGCATGCAGGAGCTGATGAATAATATAGGTTTATGTTATGCTAAATCAGGTGAGTTGGACAGTGCATTGCTTTATTACGATAGTGCAGTAGTTATTATCCGCAGGACTGAAGCTACGCATCCGAAAGAATTTGATGCAGATATTCCTATAGGGGTGGTGTATGGAAATATGGGTAAGGCATATTTAACAGCAGGCAACTTAGAAAAGGCAGAAGAGTTTCTAAAGCGTAACATACAACTTAACATGCATCCCGGTAAAGATATTCATGATGCTCATTTTTCGCTGCTTGCTTTGTCAAGGCTGTATATCAGGCAAAACAAACTTGCCCAGGCAGATGATTTATTGAATGCTGCAAAAAGTAGTTTAGTAACGTATGATTTTGCAGATGTAAAAAATGAATGGAGGCTTACCATGGCTGATTACCTCAGTAAAACGGGTAAAGACAGAGAAGCGTATGATTTATTAAGCCGCTACGTGGGAGAGAAGGACGCTGTAGTGCGGAAAAACAGTTTAAATAAAGAGGCCGATATACAGCAACAGTTTGCCCTGTTAGAACATCTGGAAGAAAATAAGTCGCTTAAAGAAGATGTTCGCCAAAAAAGAATAATGCTGCTGTACTTGTTTGGTGCAGTTTTACTTGTTGTATTAATTTTACTGGGTGTGGTGTTTATTTATAAACGAACCCGTGAGTTTGTGAAGCGCCTTACTGAACTGAACAGTACTATAGCATTTCAGAAAGCCGAACTCGAACAGCGTAACAAGGACAAAGATCAAATTATGCGTATTGTGGCGCACGATTTACGCAACCCTATCTGGGGTATCAATGCGCTGTCGAAAATGGTGTTGGATGATATGGAACCAACAGATAAGTTGCATGAAAGTGTAGCGTTGATTAACAGCTCTTCCGATTCAACCATTGTTTTGATTAATGAGTTGCTCGAAGCAACCATGGGTATAGAAGAAGCCATGGAAAAGAGACCTGAGGATATTTTCGAAGTGGTAACCAACATAGTACAAATGCTTAGGCCCAGAGCTGCTGAGAAAGATCAGCACATAGTGTGGGAGGATGATAATGAAAAGGTATTTAATTTTAATGCAGAGAAAGTTTCGAGGGTGCTGAGTAATTTAATTTTTAATGCCATCAAATTCAGCCCCAGAGGAAGCAGCATTGATGTGAGTGTTAAAGTGAACAAGCAGGATGTTGTTGTTGAGGTGAAAGACTATGGCGTTGGTATTCCGCTCCATTTGCAGGCAAAAATATTTGAGATGTTTACCACAGCTAAGCGACAAGGTACAGAAGGTGAGAAATCTTACGGGTTGGGTTTATCCATTTGCCGTATTATTACGGAGGCACACGGTGGCAAATTATGGCTGGAGAGTAAAGAAAATGAAGGAACAACATTTTTTGTGTTGTTGCCCGTAGTGTAATGCTCCGGCAAAAACGTCACACTATACGGTAAGAATAGCTTATCTTTGGGATATGAGCAAAGACAAGCAACAACGCGAAGGCAAAAAAGCCAAGCAAACCGTCAAATCGAAAGAGCAGTCGGATTACAAAAAAGCGGATAGCGGAACCATCACCGTTCCTTTGCCGTTTAAGAAAGCTAAATAAATCAGTTTTTATCGGGCGTTCCTTTGTCAGGTAATTGCCTTAAGTCTTTTTTTATGTATTGAACTTTAAGAAAAGAACGCTGTCTCAGGTATGTATACTTCCGTACAAACTCTCCCCAACAAGTTTCACGAAATATATAATCAGGAGAAGCAGGTGAGTTTATTTCTTTTCTGCGTAAACCATGCAGTAGGCCCACAGTTTCTTTTGTAAAGTGGGATATTGCCATACCAAAGCTTTGTAGTGGTTGTGTGCAAAATGACGCACCTTGGGATTAAACAGCTTGTAAATATGGGCAATAAAAAACATGCTGATGCCTCCCCAAAAGATGCGTGTGGCAGAGCGTTGAATATTGGCTGAAATATCGAGGTGTCGGACTTGTTGAAATCCGCCTTGTTCCAGTTTCTTTTTAAATACCTCAGGTGTGTCCACATCCGTCATTGCCCAACCGTTCAATACCTTAAGTAAACGTTTATTGTCCAATTCACTCATCTGCTCTTTGCCGCGGTAAACATCAGCAATAACCAGTCGGCCACCGGGTTTCAATATCCTGTAGGCCTCGTTTATAAAAGCCATTTTATCAGGGGCGGTACCACTACTTTCAATAGCCCATACTACATCGAATGTAGCAGCAGGGTAGCCGGTTTGTGTATAGTCTTTTTGTTCAAAGGTGCAGAGGTGGTCCACCTGCCTGTCTTTTGCATAACGGCCAGCCGATTCAACCTGTTTTGCACTGAGTGTAATGCCCTTGGTTCGGCAGCCAATGGTGCGGGCAAGAAAGATGGATGAACCACCCACACCGCAACCGGAGTCAAGCACATAATCTTCAGCAGTTATATGACCAAGTTCAGCCAACCTTTCGTTCATTCGTTGCAAGGCCTCGGATAAATTGCTTGTTTTATCGTCCCAGTATCCGTAGTGTAAGGCAAGGTTCTCACTCAGTTTCCAGCCTCTGCGGTAGTGTATCTCTGTTTGGTCGTAATAGTCAGCTATGTCGGTATTACTGAAAGTTGTATTCATGTGTGGCAAATTACGGGTTTATGTTCAAATGGTTGAAAAGGTATTGTGAAAAACATACCGAGGGTGAAAAATACTTGTGCTGGGTGATTTTGGAGAGAGGAGAGGATAGAAGCGAGATTGGAGAGGAAAGAAGAAAGAAGCGAGAAACGAGATGTAAAGAGGCGAGATGGGAGAGGCGAGTGATGAGATGAAAGAAGTGAGAGGCGAGAAGCGAGACGAGAGAGGAAAGATGAAAGAGGCGAGATGGAAGGGAAGAGGAAAGATAAAAGAAGTGAGAAGCGAGAAGAAAGAAACGAGAAGAGAGAAGTTGATACGAGTAAAGAAATAAAGATTGATTCAAGAATTTATTACTGAAGTTTATAGCGGTAAACACACATGCCTCTTGGGGTGATGGTAGTGCCGTTTTTGTAGTAGTCGCGGGAGAGTGCGAGGTAGAGGTAGCCACTATCGTAGATAAAACTCTGGTTGTAACCTCCGCCTACACCACCGGCACCTCCTGTAGCAAATCCGGGTTTTCCGGTGTAGCTCCATGCTCCGTTTTTGTAACTTTTTACTACACATCCGCGGGTGTCACCGTATTTTACAAAGATGCATTCAGGGCAGGTGCTGGTTGCGGTATACAGTAGCGGAGTTTCACCCGGTGTGGGGCTTGATAGTTCTTTCCACTGCATTCCGTTGTGGGTAAATACACGTGTGTAACCAAATTCAGAGGCTAAGCAAGGAGCCATGGTGAGGTAATCTTTGCCGCCTTCTTCATATACATTCAGATTGAATCTGTAAGTGACGGAAGTACTGTTTATGGGATACATATCCGAAGTGGTTATTCTGTTCCAGCCGTTACCGTTATAAACTGATACATTAGCGGATAGTTTATCGGGTTCTCTTTCACCCAGCCAATAGTTGAGGTAAATGTTGCCGTTTTTCGATACGTTAATCATGTGGTAAGAAAAATTAGCCTTCCAACTAAAACTGTTCGGAATGAGCGGATAACTGATACGTTGAGGTAATAAAGACCAATTGCCGTTATCATAAATGAATACCGCTAAGCAGGTTTCTTCCGATTGCCAGGTGTGGTTGTCATAATGAACCGCTGCATACAGTTTTCCGTTTTTAGCAGTGAAAGTGAACCCGTCACTTTGGTGGATGTTACCTCGTCCGTCAGCATAACCGGGTAATAAATTTAACGGTACTGAGGGGAGTTGTTCCCATGCCCCGCCAGTTGTGCGGTACAACATACATTCAAGTTCTGTTAATGAGCGTATAAAACCTACATAAGACACATCTCCATCCTGAGAAAACATAAATGTTGGCCGTACTTCATAAGGGTCTACATTACCCGGTACATTAATGGGTGCACCTCCGTAATATTCCCATTTTTTGGATAATGAGTTAAATTTTCTTACGCAGGGTTTTTCCAATGTACCATCCCAGTAACCTACGTACACGTTGTTATTATTGGCACATACCTGAAAGGCATCTACCTTACTGCCAAAGTAAGCATCTTCCATCAATGTCCATTCATTTTTTACCTGTGGGGTAGTGTTGTTATCAAGTGATGAATCAGAACTGCAGGAGGTATACATTACAGCCACCAGGAACAGAAGAGAATATGCCGGATGTTTCATTCGGGTATAAATTTATGCTTCAAAACTACCCTGTTATTAAACGTGAACGCATGACATATGTCAGCATCTTATGATGACTTTGGTCAGTTATACAGGTTATCTTTTTATGATACTGATTCGTTCACACTCCACATTTATTTGTTGTTAAAGCGAAGTGAGAATTCACCATTACCTCAGGTCATTTTCTTTCCTGATTACAGCTTGTACTGCCTCATCCAGTTTTTTGGTTACCTCTTCAATGTGTTCAATTACAAACTTGTTGTCGGGGTGGCTGAAATCATTTTTATTAAACAGTTGGGTCATTCCCAAAATGCTGGCCACCGGGCCTCTTACATCATGTGCCTGCATGTAGGCAATCTCACGCAAAACAGTAGAGTGTTTCTTAAGGTCGCTGAGTTGATCAGAAATCTGTTGGAGGTAAATGTCATTTTCTAATTGCAGCTTACTGCTGATAACCCGGTTGCGTTTATTTTTTCTCCATAGAAAGATGATACCGATGATGGCAATCAGAATGAGGAAACCATATACTATCGTCATTGACCGGCTGTTCTTTAATTCTAAATCTATGATATTTATCAGTTGCTCTTTCAGCAGAATGTCTTTATCTTTTAGTTCCAATTTACGGTTTATCTCCATGCTGGTGACCCTTTGTTCTATCTCGTAGGAACTGATGGAGTCATTGAGTAGGTGGTGTTCTCGCAATAAGCCGTTAGCCGTTTTATAATCTCCCTTCAGCTCATAACTTTCTGCCAGTGGTAGCAGGAACTCAATGTACGGATGGAAAAGCCCCAATGTCTTACATTTATTTGTTCCATTTGAAAGATATTTTATGGCCTGTTGAATATCACCGGAAGCGTTCTGCCCTGTTTTTTGTAACGTAAGTTGTGCCTTTTTCAGGTATACCGTACCTATATTTCCGGTTACGGTTGCTATGCCTCCTTCATTGGAGAGTTCCTTATTGACGTCTATTGCTTTTTGATAATGTTCCAGCGCAGCTTCGAAATTGTTTTTACTAAGGTATGCATTACCCATGTTGGTGAGGTTAATCTGCATACCCGATTTTGACCCTGTTTGTTTATTTATTTCAAATGCCTTTTGATGCAATGCCAATGCCTTATTGTAATTTTTCAGTTCATGGTACACATTGCCTTTATTGCCCCATATTCTGGCCAGCCCGTCCTTATTTTGTTCGCTGATGTAAATGGCTTCAGCCTGCTTGTAACAATCCAGTGCTTTTCTCAGTTTTTTCTTACGGAAATAAATAGTGCCTATGTTGTCCAGCAAATAAGCCTGATTGCCTTTCAAACCCAACTTCTCGTAAATGCTCAAAGCAGCATAAGCAAACTCCAACGCACGGGCATAACTTGCTTGGTTGGAATAGATAAGACTGATGTTTGACAGCATAGCTGCTTCACTGTTCAGGTTACCTATATGTTTGTAATATGCTAATGCTTCATTCTCGTAAATAAGGGCATTTTTGTAATCACCCAATGCCGCGTAGTTCATGCCGGTTATGGCCATGGCTGTGGCTTTCCCCTTTTTGTAGTGTAAAGAATCGGCCAGTACAAATGCTTTTAAGCCGTATTCCACGCCTTTTTTGGGAGATGTATATTGATACCCGTAGGCAATGTCGTAAAGAATTTTTACTCTGTTGGTATCCGGTAAAGTATTGTTCAGTTGTTTCAGTAAGGAGTCGGTTCTGTAGTCGGAATAACCCTGAGCATATACCTGAGTTAAAGCAACAACCCATAGCAGCAATACAGCAGGAGCTTTGATATTACCCATAATCATTCATTTAGTTATACAAAATTAAACACTTATATTTCATATAAACTAATTCAATCGGCTTTATTTATATGACCAAGTCTCATACAAGCTGAGCCACAGCAGTAATTTATGGCGTTGCCGTTGTTCTATTTTTACTTGTACTAAAGGATACACAACTTAACACCACAATTCTGTTTGTAAAATGCGGAATAAACTTATTTTTGAACTGTACTCAACCAACCATGAACCGCTACTTTTTACTACTTTCTTTTTTAGCCGCACTAGTTTTTACTTCCTGCGAAAAAAAATATTATTCAAACGATATGAAAAGTTTGGATAGTAACTATGTAAAAGCCCTGCATTACGACAATATTCCGTACAACAAAAGTCATTCGCGTATTGCCGATGCCATCCAGTTTGTGGATACCGTTTTTTATAAATTGGACAAGCCATCCATTGCAGAACAGTTACTGCGTTATGACCGCTTGGTAACGTTTAATTTTAAAGCACGTACTTACAGTTCAGCCATTGCTATTTGCGACAGTATGATTGAACTGATAGAACAGGCAGATGCTGTGCCGGTGTTTGCTTCAGAGTATGCGCTGGCTCATTTTTGGGCGGGCGACAGCTATTCCTACATGGGCGATTACATGAAAGCCTATCAGTGTTATTTTAAAGGGAAAAAACTTGCTCAACCATACATTGACAACTGTGCGCAGGGAGAGTATACTTACCGCATCGGTATGTCGTTGTTTCGCGAAGGGCAGTACAATGAGTCCATACGCTATTTTAAGAGTTGTATTGCGCCAACAGAAACGTGCACCTCACACGTAAAGTATTTTTACCGCAGGCAGGAGTTGCTCAACAACATAGGGCTGTGTTTTGAAAAAATGAAACTACCCGATAGTGCCTTGTATTACTACAAAAAGGCATTGGATAAAATTGAAGCGAATGTGGCTGTTTTTCCTGAAGAATTTAATGCTGATATAGCAAGGGGAGTAGTTTACGGCAACATGGGTAAGGTATACCTGGCCAAAGGAGACACTGCCCGGGCTGTGCATTACCTGCAACAGAATATCACTATCAACCTGCAACCTTTTCATGATTCACACGATGCCTTTTTTTCTATGCTGCAGTTGTCGAATATTTATACCGAGCGAAAACTATTGCCCGATGCCTATGCGCTTATTGATCGCGTAAAGCAGGGGATAGATACACTGTTTTATTTGGATACCAAAGAGCTGTTGTTACTTTCAGCGGCACGTTATCATGAGGTGAAGGGGAACACAGCACTTACCTCCGCTTTTCTAAAAGAGTATGTGGCATTGCGTGATTCAGCAGAAAAACTGAAACGGCTTTCTAAAGAAATGGACGTGCAGCAGTACCTCACCACACTGGAGCAGGAAGAGGAAAACAGAACGCTGAAAGAAGATAACAGAAGTAAACAACTGCTGGTGGTTTATTCCCTTGCTATAGGTTTGTTTTTTCTTATGCTGTTGTTGGGAGGCATGTTTTTGTATAAAAAATCACATAGCTATGTGCGTAAACTCACACAACTGAATCAAACGGTGGAGCAGCAGAAAACAGAGCTGGAACAACGCAACAAAGACAAGGATCAGATTTTGCGTATTGTGGCCCACGACCTGCGCAATCCTATTTGGGGCATTAATGCATTGTCAAAAATAATGCTGGACGATATGCCTGTTTCTGATAAGCAGCATGAAGGAGTTCAACTTATTTACAGCTCTTCTGATGCTACCATTACCCTTATTAATGAACTGCTGGAGGCAACTATGGGGCTTGATGAGGACATGAAAAAGCAACCGCATGACCTGTGCAAGGTGATTTCAAATGCAGTAGATTTGTTGCATTTAAAAGCTTCAGAGAAACAGTTGCGGCTGGTGTGGAATGAAGAGAAGTATTCGCCCTTGTTATTTGCGTTTAATAAAGATAAGATAGCACGTGTGCTCAATAACCTTATTTTTAATGCGATTAAATTCAGTTATGCCGGAGCAGATATTGTTATTTCAGTAACGGTAGAAAAAGACTCAGCCATTGTTGCGGTGAAAGACAGCGGCATGGGTGTTCCGGTTCATTTGCAGGAAAAGATATTTGATACCTTTACACCGGCCAAACGTTCAGGAACAGCTGGAGAACAATCATACGGTTTAGGTTTATCCATTTGCCGTACCATTGCTCATGCACACGGGGGTAAACTGTGGCTGGAAAGTAAAGAAAATGAAGGCGCTGTTTTTTACCTGGAATTGCCGTTGAATAAGTGATTGTCTGGGGCTATATTTATATCATGCAAATTTTCTGTTATTTCACAAACAGCTTTATCTTGGTAAAGTAAAAAAGTATATTGCACATAAAAAAGCTATGCACTGTTTAAACTGTGGTCAATTGGTAAGTGAAAACTTTTGTTCCGGATGTGGTCAAAAAACCACAGTTAAACGTATTTCAATAAAAGCTTTGTTGCATGATTTGCCGCACAGTCTTTTTCATGTAGATAAAGGAATACTGAAAAACATCAAAGGCATTATCCATCCACATGATACTGTTTTTGGCTATATGGAAGGTAAACGTATCAGCTACTTCAGCCCTTTTTTGTTTTTTCTGATAACGACTTCTGCTGTGCTGCTGTTTACATATTTTTTCCCCATATCAGGTATAGTGTACACTCCTGTTGAAACAGCTACAGGGGAGGAAGTAGATGTGGCGAAATATGTTGATGCCTACCAGAAATATGTTTACCTGTTGGCCGTTTTTGTATATGCCCTTCCTTCGGTATGGCTATTCAAACGTGAGTCAGAATTTAATTTTGCTGAACACGTAATTGTGAATCTGTTTGTTTTTAGTTGGGCCAACTGTATTTATCTTTTGTTTATTTATATACCCTTTAACAAGCAGTTTCCCATTAATGCAATCATGTTACTTTCAACTCTGGTTTTATACGGACTTACCTTTCGTCATCCGAACAACGCTGTCAGATGGTTCAAAGCCTTGCTTATAGTGTGCTTACAAACGATGATTTATTTTGCAATCAATATAATTCTGGTGCTTATTGTAAGTGCTATATTGTTTCCTGAGAAATTATTTCGTTCTTAAAACAATTAACCCTTACCTGAGTAAAGTTAATGTTCCCTTGTGAGATTGAGCAGTAGAGTTCATTTCGCTTTTAAATTCCAGTATCCAAAAATAAATTCCTTCGCTGGCTTTTTTGTTGTGTGTTGTGCCATCCCAGCTTTTATCTGTGGAAGTACTTTCAAACATTACTTCACCCCAGCGGTTAAAAATGGTAAGGTGGTAGCTGTATGGCACACAGTGGGCTTTCGGTGTAAACAAATCGTTCTGCAGGTTATTGTCAGGAGTAAATACATTGGGTATTTCAAAGCGGCACGGGCAAGCGGTAACTTCTATGGAATCTACAGCTGTGCCGCAACTGTTCATTACGGTTACAATGTATGTGCCGGCTGTTGATACCATCAGGGTAGAGTCTGTGCTTCCGGTGTTCCATGCATAGGTGTAATTGCCGGTAACGGGAGCCAGCAAAATTTGCCTGCCCTCACATACTTCCGTATCTGCCGGAAGTATAGCCACGGGTAATTGAGCAAAGTTGACCGTTACAGAGTCAGTTGTTGTACAAAAACTATCGGTATACATAAAGTGCCAGGTGCCTGAGGTGGTAATGCGGTAGGTGAGCGCATTTACATTGTTGTTCCACAAAGCCGATTGTGCTTTTGTACTCAGGTCAAGTGTAAGCGTATCTCCTGTACACAAATTGTATGGTGAAGTAAAACCGTGTGGTACGGGAGAGTGAAAGGTCAATAGCACACTATCGTGTGTAATGCATTGTCCGTTGGATACCTGTACGTAATACATACCGCTGCTGGTTGCAGTGTACACACTATCCTGCTTTCCGTCTTGCCACATTATCTGTTGGTATCCTTTTCCACTCAGGTTGAATATTTCCGGACTATCGGCACAGCGTTCAATAATAGATGCTCCCAGTTGCAGGTATGGGGATGGTAAAGTATCAAGAACAAGCGAGTCAGTGGCTGAGCATGTACTATTTTTAGTAGTTGCTTTCACAGTATACAAGCCGGGTTGGGTCACTGTAATTTGTGCCGAAGTGTCACCGGTGTTCCATAAAAATGATGAAGTAGTATCACCTGTGTTAAGAGTAAAGTATATAGGGGCACAAATAGCCGTATCGTTTCCCAAATTGATGTGTGGTGTGCGCAATACTTCTATTGGTCGGTAAAAAGTATCACAAGCTGTATACAGTACAAAAGTTGTGTTGGAGGTGGGGGCCACTTTCAAGAAGGTGTCTGTTGAAAGAATTGTTGCCGGATACAAACTATCTGCCCAGCCATACACCGAATCATTAGCAGTAAATAAGGTGAGCGAATCTTTACTGCATACAGTGTGTGCTCCTGTTATTCCTTTGCATAGCTGTTCTGCTATTGACACATCATCAATATAAATGTAGGATGCGTTGATAGGAAAAGTGATAGAAGTAGGAACCCTGAGTGTATCGGAAGAAAAGGCACTTCTGAAGTTTCCCATGGCCAAAAACTTTTCTCCGCCCGTAGCTACATAGTCAAATTCAACAAGTGACCATCCGGTGGTATCGGTTAAATAAGTGCTTGTTTCAAATTGAGGTGTAAAGGGTAGGGCAGAAAAGCCTCCGGTACCTGTTGGTTTTGTCTTACTCAGGTAAACTCCGTAATGGCTGATGGAATAGGCAACGAAATTACTTAGTGAATAATAAAATGAAATGTGGTAGGTAAGTCCCAGCTGCATGCTGTCAGTAAGTTCAACACTCAGGTACTCGCGGTTTTCATTGCCTTTAGAATACAAATAATGCCCTACATACCCCACTCCTGAATGTGCGTGCTGATATCCAAAACTGTTAATCGGAACACCTCCACCAGCAGGACTAGCACAAGCATTAAAACCATCCGGTGTACCCAAGTGATTAGTTACACTGGTCCAGGGTGAAATTCTGTTTAACTGACCAATGTTGGGGCAATTGCTGTATTGTTCAAAACTTCCGTTGGGCACCAGGTTTTGTGCACGAGTTGTGGTAGGCAGTATAAGAATGAAAAAAATAAGTAGCACATTTTTCATACAGGTACACACATACGTATTTGGTAGATTTATTCGGGATTGTATTTACACGAATTTAAGTCCTTTTCGGGTATTTGAGCAGCATTGTTAAGTAGTTATTCGTTTTGCTGTTTGTGCAGGGTGAGGATTTAAATCCTCACCAACGAATTATGTTAGGTAGTAAAGGATAGCTTACTCAGAATGCTTGACCAAAGCTAATGCCAATCCACGGCATTACAGACAATTTTTGATAAGGTTGCCTTGTTCTTGAGTCATATGCAGTTTCTGCTATGCAAAATGCAAGCATATTAACCCTATAGAAAAATCCATTTGCATGTTCATTTCGAGTGCCTATATTCATATTGAGTGCAACATCTACATTGCCTTCAGGCTCATATAAACGTATTATACCAGGCCCAATCTCGAATTTATTCTTTTTTGCCGATACCTGTTACAAACATAAGTCGGCCATTGACAGAACAGAAAAGAGGATTAAGGTAGGAGTAACCAACAGAGGGGCAAAGGTAAAATTTCCCGATTTTAACTCTCCGCTCGTAGTTGAGCGAGTAGGCTCCACCGTTACCAAGCATTTCAAGGAAAATTCCGTTTTTTCGAAAACCGCTTACTGACTTGATTGAGCTGTCTTTTCTATCAGATTGCCCAAAAGAAACAAGCACGCTTAAAAGTAGTACAATGATGGAAATTATTTTCATTTCTTGTAAGTATACGTTTGTGCTGGGGGATTTAAATCCTCCCCAACTAGTTTATTTATTCTTTAATAAATCGTGTATTGTACTCACGGTTTTTAGTTCGAAGGTGAAACAGGTATATACCCCGGTTGAGTTTGGAAATGTTCACCTGATTGCTTTCAAGCGGTTGTTGCATCACCATACCGCCCACTATGTTAAAAATGGTAATCTCACCTTTTTCAATAGTGGGATGAATTAAGAGGACATTGTTTGCAGGATTAGGATAAATAAGCGGGGTTTGCGGAATTTCAAGTTCCTCTTGCCCCACGGGGAAATTAACACTCCCGTAAGATGATGTAGGTGTTTTCCATCCTATCAAAGAGTCGGTCATTGTTGAAAACATCCAACTTTCGCGGTATACCTCACCTATTCCCGAACAGTAACAAATTTTTAAGTCGGTATCAGTCATTTGCCTGATTGTGCAATCTGTATCGTTGATTAATGTGTAATCAGAGTAGAAACAACGTATGGTTGCGCTATCTGATGCCCTGATCAAGGCAGGTTTGCTTTTCCATACTATTTTTTCTGTTCTCATATACTCTGATAGAAGCCCTTTTTCACCTGCAGGAATGTTCCAAAGTTGTTTAGGGATTTCTTTTGAAAAATTGTATATAGTATCAATGTCTTTTCCATACCTGAAGATCATACTAATTCCGGTGAGGGTAATTTTTTCAGGTGTATGAGTAACGGTAATGATGCTGTCGCGTATAAAAGTAATGGATGGAGGAAATGTTTGATACTCATAGATGTATTTTCGAAGGTAAACATTGCCCGGTTGGTAAGGTAAAAAGTCATTTACATCAGGCATTTGATAGCCTGCACTATCATTTGAGACTTTATAACCAATGAGGGAGAACGTGCTTGCTGAAAAAGCGGATTCATACAGCTCATAAAAGTTCAAGTAGCTGAGTAAGCCATACTTTTTTGACCATTTAAGTGAATACATGTGACCGTTATTTTTTAATTCATACACGCGTACGCTATCAGTTTTACCCAGTACTGTTTCTAACGCGTTGGAAAGAAGTTTTATCGTTGCTGATTTTCCGTTGAACGTGGGAAAAACAACACTATCACCAAGATTGCCGGTAAAGAATGGCAAACCATTAGAACCGAAATACAGCTTTGTCGTATCATTTCTCTGAATGGCTGAATCGGGAAAGGCAGCAGTGTTATGATAAAACTTAAAATAGTTTACAGCAAAGCAGGGGTGCGGGTCGCTTTTCTGGTTAAAGTACATTACGTAACCTGAAGCAAGTGGTTTAATAGTATCAGCGGTAAATGTGCTGATACCATAATCTGATTTATTGCTCTGGTAGTGGTTTTGCTGAAGGTAGGGAAACAACTGCCATGTTTGTGCCTGTACATTCAGTACTATAAAGAGTATAGAGATAAATAAGGCGTTTCTCATAACAGGTATTAATATTTAGAGAAAAGATGTTGTTTCAATACTAATGATACAGCTAAGTTACTTGTTAAAATCTAACATTACAAATCTTACTTTTCATGTACTCATCTGCTCTCCTGAGTTTATTCACTGCGTTCATGAGATTGCTTCGCTAAGTTGAATCTGTTCTCCTTTATTATTCTTACCTGACAGCAATAGTTATAATCAGGATGGCGGGGGGTATTCGTTTTTTTTGCTGTTTTATTTATTATAAACTAATCTAATAAAACGGCCTTGCTTGTTTAATGTACAATTTTTTATTTGAATCAAATTTAAACTCTATGTCCAAGGCAAACTCTTCCAAACCGTACGCACCATGACTATCTATGCTGAAATAATAATATTCTTCTATCACTGACAGAGCATTGTATAATTGTGTTACCTGTTCCTTAGTAAATAATGTTCTGTTTTTATTCAAGTTGCTGAATGTAATGTATTCTACAGTAACATTATCAGTAGAAGGTTGCACTGAACGTGAATTCATACATATCAGTTGTTCACATACTATGCTATCCGGAGGGGAAACTACACTTATGTTACCCTTTTGCGCATTTATAGTAAAGCCCGGATAATTATTGCGATATAGATTGCGAGTTATAGCCACACCGTTCAGTATTTCATCGGGAAAGTTTCTATGCACCAAAACACCCATCATCATATTAGTATGGGATATATTATAATTTTCACGTTCGAAAAATGCAGCTTCGTTCCATGCGCTCGCCCACACTTTTTTAATTGCTTTTTCAATCGTTTTTTGTGTATTATCTACAATCCCTGTTTTGCTTGTATATAAGCCTGCCCCGCTAAAACCAAACATATCTTCTGCATTACTGCTGCTGCGAAAGCGATAACTCATACCAATGTTGTTTTGTTCTATTCGGGTAGTTACTGCTGCCAGTAGTTGTTTATCCAAAGGCTCTTTGGTAATTGCTTTTCGTATTCGCTTTAGCTGCGCCTTAATACTATCCCTGTTTTCCTTATAAACCTGTGCATGCAGCAGGTTGTAAATGAGTTGAGCAACAGGCTTTTTTTCTATGTGATTGTTGTAAAAATAGAAAGGTATTGCAAAACCTCCTTCCGGCACTTCGAAGAGGGTTTTATTCTTTTGCTGAATTTGGTATAGGATGGACATTCCGATTGATTTGTTTCCTATTGCTCCGTAATGGTGCTCTTTTATTGAATGAAGTGGAAGAATAGTTTTTATATTTAAGTCTGCCAGTAGCGTGATATCTTCCCCGAGTGTGCTTGTTTTTAGTAGCTTTGCTTTTTCTTTTTCATTCGCTTCACGAATGATTATGCTATCATTCGTAATAACTAAACTCACCATTTTGTCTTTTAATGAGAGGAACCGACTGTCATTCCATACACGGGTGTAGGCAGCAGCGGGAATACCTCTGTTTCTGCATAGGATATTAATATGTGAAAGTGGTGTTTGAATAGCATCACTAATAATAGCTTTGCAATTTGGAAGTTGAACAGGGGTTCCTTTAATAATTACAATGTCGTTAGAGTTTAATTTTATGTTGCTGTTCAGGTTGCTTACCATTCTTAACCGGCCAACTGTAGCTCCTGTATACAGAGATTGAAAAGACTGTTCCTTGTATATAGCATCAGGTGATATGGTGGGGACAGTTATTTTGCCTTCAGTAAACAAATCATTAATATAATCTGAGTTAATTAACAAACGTAAAGAATCTTTAATGTAGCTTCTTGATGCTACTTCATTGTATAGAGTCCTTATTTGTTCAGGTTTTATAGAAGTATTACTTGTAAACTCTAAGGCATAAATTCCAGACTGTGCATAATAATTCAGGCAACTGAGGTAATACTCCTGCTTAACATTGTCTTGATAATTATTTGAGTTGAAGGTGACCAGATCATTTTGATAACCCAGTACTTCATTGCAGAAGCCATAATGAAAAACATATTTTTTTGAGTTAATAAAATAAAGACGCTTTGATGCCAGTTCATACACAATTTTTACTGACAGTACGCTGCTGAATTTGCTGCTTAATGGTTTTCCTGCTAGCGTTTTTAATTCTTCATTGTTTTTTATCTCGTTAACATACGGAGTTTCGGTTGTAGTTGAGGAGTTATCAGATAGTGCCTGTTTATAACAGCCTGAATTTATTATGAACAAGAATACTAAACAGTAGATGTATTTGTAAGTCATAACACGAATTTACAATACTGTCAACAATAATTGTAAGTTTCAACCTCCCTTTTTCTAAGCCCAGCATGTAGCTACGCTGGACTTTTATAAAGACATGGCTACTCTTGCGTGCTGTTATAAATGCTCCAGGAATGGCGTCTTTAAGTTGACTTAGTAATGCGAAACTCTATTTTGAAGTATTGTCACAATTATGAGAATGATGAAGCCGAGAATTGTAATAATTAATCCATTTCTTCGGTCTTCATCGCGGTACACAAATAACCTTTCCCCATTGCTCAAGGTACGTTTGCTTCGCCATAAATAGATGCCAATAAACATCCCCAAAAGTCCGCCTAATATGGCACTCATGTAAGCAAACGACAACAATAAACGACTGGCTGTTTCTTTTTGTCTGAGATGTTGTATTTGCTGCTGCTTTAAAAGCTTTATTGTATCATCAGTAACCGACATGCCCTGCTTTTGTAAAAGCTGTTGTGCCAGTTTTACATCAAGCTCGCTCCATTGTTCGCTGTTAAGTAGTACATCCGTAAGCTCATCTTTGTCGAAGCTGTAGAGGTAATGGTCGGAGGGGACATTTTTGAGTTCTTCTTCAGCACGTGATTGCAGCAGTTGGTTTAATCTGTTGAAATTTTCAGGGGCCACTTTAACAAGGATGAGTGGTAAAGGCTGTTCACCATAAAGTGTTTCATCAAGGTTGCGGTGGTTGTCATCAATACTATAATCAATTCCTTCTGCTTGCAGTAGTTCAATGAAGCGGGCAGCTTCCTCTTCCTGAGTGAATTTTCTGTATGTGACGTGTTGAGACATTGCGAGCTTAATTAATGGCAAACCTAGTGATGTTTTTCTGGTTTTAAAACTGGCTTAGAAACCTGTGCTTAGTTTGTGGATATTCGAGACACGCGTTACAAACGCGCGCCAGTCTGGGAGATATAATCAGAAATAGTACCCAACATTCAGATTGCCTATCCACAGGTTGGTTGCTGTTAAAAAATTATCCTTGTATTTTGGGTTAAATCCATTGTAAGTGCTTACCAACGGAAATCCAAGTTGAGGTTCAATGGAAATGCGGTTTTTGATCAGGAATTTATAGCCGCCATGTGCCCCGAACCCGATTACATGTCCTTTTATTTCTTTTTTACCCGATATAGACGAATAGACTATTTCTTTGCCGGTCATAAACCCCGCGTACGGACCCAGAAAGAAGCCACTGCCTTTCCCAAAGCGTTCGGAATTTTTTCCTGCTGTATAGAAGCGTCCTTGCAAAATTAAGCGCATGCCAGAGAAAATACTTATCTCTTCTCCAAAGGATGATTCTGTTATTCCTGTACCTCCGATTTGGCCTAAATTGAGCAAGGCCGCGGCTGAGAAACTGTTTTTTAGCAATCGCTCATATCCCACAGAGTAGCGCATTTTTGCATAAGACGGATAAAGATCAAAAAATTTTGTTACCGGTTTTATCGGGTCAACGGAGATGTAATTATTTTGTCCTATGGCAATATGAGCAATAGTTAAATAAAGCAGGCAAAGCAGGTACCTGTGTATAGTGTGTGGTTTCATCAAAGCAAAATACTATTTTTAGGTGTGAATGCAATATACGGCTTGCGCGTTCTTTGAAATGTCTTCCAACTTTAAGGATTACTTCTTTACAACAGTTTCGTTTGTCATGGGTATTTCATCTATTCTTTCATCTAAGAAAAGTTGTATCTCATGGTCGAATTCGTATAAAGAAACACGGATATGCTGCTTTTTAAGATACAATAGGGTAGGGGCAAATTTAAATATATCATACGGCAAGAATAGAATATGTTTTTTATTCGCTGTTTTAATGAAAATGTGTGGAGGGGTGTGTCTGAACCCTTGATGGTATATAATGCCCTGAATATCCTGAAAAGGTAGTGCAATCTGTTGAAACTTACCCCAAAGAAGTATCCGTTTTAAGATGACCTGATTTGTTTGTATTTCCCAGCCATAATAAAAACTTCTAAATACCTCATCTGCCAACAGCAAAAGAAAGCTACCTGTGATAAGTATGGTTTCTAAATTTATAAACGAGATTAGTAAGACCGCCACAACAACGGACGCTATGATTAATTCTCCTTTTTTTCGATGAAGAAAGGTAGTAGGCTGATATGAATAAATGATGTCTTTTTGTGTAGGCAATTTTTATTAAATCATCTCGCAAAGTTACCTCTGCTCTCCTGAGTTTGCAACTCAGGAGTCTCACGTAACTCAAAATTTACCTCAGTCCAATAATTCTACCGCTATCAAACCGGCTTCTCCTCTGTAATCTTTCGCGCTGCTGTACAGGTAATGTTCAGGATATTCAACAATACCTGCTGTAACCGGATTGCTGTGTATATAGTCAAGTTTTTGCATGGTAAACTCATTGCTGAATAGTTCTTTGGGTTGGTTGTTTTGTTGCCAGAACTGAAACTCACTGTTTCGTGAATTGCTTTCACCATTTTCTTTGAAAATATTCAGCATCCATTCTTTTCTGCTCTCCTGCGGATTATTTGTTATAGCCTGAATGATTTGTTTGCTGGTGAACTTTTTAAAGTCTCGCAGTACATCACTTGTATTATTTTGTTTGGCTGAAACTACCAAATGAACATGGTTGGTCATCACACACCAGGCATGTACTAACAATCCTTTTTGCTGTTGGCAATACTGTATGCTGTTAAGTAGTATATCTACGTATTCTTTTCTGGAGAATACATCAACCCAACCCACAACGGCAAATGTTATAAAATGAATGCCTTCTTTGTTTCTTATTTTGTAACCGTCTTCTTTGCTCATTTATGCAAAACTATAAGAAAATGGAATTTATGGAAAGCAACTTGGAAGAATCCTGAGTTGCAAACTCAGGATAGCAGAGGAGAAAGAATCCTGAGTTGCAAACTCAGGATAGCGGAGGGAATTTATGGAAAGTAACTTGGAAGAATCCTGAGTTGCAAACTCAGGATAGCCTGGGGTGGATTTTCGAGACACGCGTTACAACTTAGCGAAGCGATCTCATGAACGAAATGAATAAACGCGCGCCACTGTGGGATTAAGGATTACTAATTTCATAAATGTTCCCTAAACAATACTGCGCTTGCCCAATTAATTTATAGATTCTCCCAAAAGAAGTTACTAAAGGATGATTGGAATTAAAGGTCAAAATAGGGTTATGTTTTAATTTCGTATTTGGATATCTTGTACTAAAATTTAAATGAGATAAATGATTTGAGAGCTTTAAAAGTATTGTAGATGCCACAAAGTTAAAAGATACTATGGCGTAGACAGAACGTATGTGGCCTTTAAAAACATTTAGTGGAATTTTTTCTAATTCCTGGATCAGCTCTTTAGAAATTGTTTCATTCGTAAACTGAGTTATGAAGTTCCTAATCTTTTCAAACACTTTCTTTAATTCAACTTCGTCAATATTTTCGAGTAAGGATAAAGTTTCTTCTTTGGTTACCTCCTGGATAATGTTCTCAAGTTCAAGCAGTGATTCAGAAAGATTGTCATAATTTTTATTTTCGGATTCGAAATGCTCATCTAAATTTTCCCCAGCCTTAAGAGTTGTCTGAATGTACTCGTAGAACTCAAGTTTTTCAATATCTATATTAGGAAACTTCTTTTGGATATTTTCCCACTCCTCCTTAAACGCATTATGGGAGTTTTGATAAATTCGTTTGAATGCAGTTTGAGACTTATGGTTTATTTTGGTTTTTAATTCTTCTTCTTTTAAATCATTTGAAAAAAGTGAATAAGACTTAGAAGCCATCTCTACACTTTGTTGAAGGAAGTAAATAGATTGCGGATAAAATTTATTTTCGTTTAATAGTTTTGATGCCTCTAGGTGTGAGCATGAGACAGAAAGGAATTCAATTGCAGGTTTTAAATCGGTCATTTAAACTGTCTTTTATTATCGGGTGTTTTACTAAAAACTATTCATCGGTTAATATAACCTGTACTTATTGTAGCCATTGACTAAGGTTTTTTAACAGGCTTCGTTTAGTGGCGGAGATTAAATAATTCCAGTAGTTCTTACTGATAAGTTTGCTTTTCTAAGTATTTCAGTAGTGTAGTTTAGATTTTCTGCCAATGAAGAAATGGCTTCAATTTCTTCATTATTTTTAAATCTAACGTCTTCGAGGAGATTGGTTGCTTTTTTAAGTAAGTCAAGAATATCACGTATATTACCATCGTTTGTTGTCTTGTATAAGTGCAAACAAAGATGTATAAAACGTTCTATCAGCTCTTTTTTGTGATATACTAGAGGTAAGGGCTTATCGTCATCAATTTTTTCTAAATAAGCAATTAAGTTTTTGTCTAGTTCGTCTCTAATAGTTTTGTCAGGGTTCGACCTTGATTGGTCTGCTATTTTAGTTCTTATTTCACCAACAAGGGCCTTGAATTCAATAGAAAGTAAATAACGTTCTTCCGATAATTCCTTATGAATTAAATCAATTTTTTGAAATGTTGTAGTTAAAAAAGAAGCACAATTAAAACTATCTCTAAACGTTTTTATACCGTCAAATGGCGATTTTATTTTTATTTCTTTGAAAGCCTCAAAGGTTTTATCAACTGGTAATTTTGAGACCCTTTCTAAGTCTGGCAAAATAATCCAAGGGAATGGGCTCTCTTCTAATATGTCTACCTTTTTAGCTTTTATGTACTCATTAAAGTTTGCTATTATTTTAGGGAGAGCTTCTTCTATTTTAATGAAATGAGCATATACATTTTGAATAATTAGTCTGTATCCTTTTTGTTCTTTTCTTGATTCTTTAATTTTAGTGAAAATATACCCTAAAAAGAAGACTACAAGCGCAGGAATTGAAGCAATAAATGCTTTATACAAGAGTAATAAGAAGTCATCAGAACTTGCAGTCTCGGAGAAATATTTGTCTCCAAATTCAAAATTAAATATACTTAATATTAGTAACATACTTTCTTATGCTGAGTTTTCGCGTAAGTAATTCTAAGTACTTGCCACCCCTGCACTTCCAAACTCCACCAGACCTTCATCTTCCTGTTCTTTCAGGCGCATAATCTGGTCTAAGGCATCGGGTACCACATCGCTGCAAATGGTAATAAAGCTGCCTTTTACCGCATGTTTAATGGCATAGTCAATGGCTTCGGTTTCTTTTTTAATGACCGTTACTTTTTTAGTAGCATCTACCTCAGCAATGCCTTTGGTGAGCAGGGCCACAATTTCATCCTCGGTTTTGCCGCGCAGGTTGCGGTCTTGCCGCACCACAATTTCATCAAACATACTTGCGGCCAGTTTGCCCAGGTTAATGGTGTCCTCGTCCCTGCGATCACCCACACCGGCAATAATGCCTATTTTAGGTTTGGCATCTACCTTACTCAACAAATCGGCAATGGCTTCAAAGCCCGCGCTGTTGTGGGCATAATCTACCATCACTTCAAAGTGCCTGAAACGGAAAATGTTCATGCGTCCCGGTGTTTGTGCCGGGCCGGGTATAAAGGTTTGCAGGGCTATGCGCAAATCTTCAATGCGTATGTTTTGTATAAAGGCAGCCAGCACGGTGGGCAATACGTTGGCAATGTTGTAAGCCGCACGACCACCATAAGTAAGCGGTATGTTAGCAGCTTTTTCCACGCGTATTTTCCAGGTGCCTTTGCAAATGGTTACGTAGTGGTCCTCGTATATGGCCGCGAGTCCGCCTTTTTTCATGTGCTTTTGTATCACAGGATTTTTTTCATCCATAGAGAACCAGGCCACTTTGCATTTTAATTCTTTGGCCATGGCTACGGTCCATTTGTTATCGGCATTCAGTATGGCATATCCACCGGGCAACACACTCTCGGGCACTACACCCTTAACGCGGGCCAGTTGTTCAATGGTGTCAATATCCTGCAGGCCCAAATGGTCCTCGGCCACGTTGGTTACAATGGCCATATCGCAGTTGTGAAAACCTAAACCCGAGCGTAAAATTCCGCCACGGGCACATTCCAGTACGGCAAAATCAACTGTAGGATCTTTGAGCACAAACTCGGCACTCACAGGGCCGGTACAATCACCGCGCATCATTAAACGGTTTTGTATGTACACGCCATCGGTAGTAGTAAAGCCTACTTTGAAACCTACGGTTTTCATAATGTGTGCCATCAGGCGGGTAGTAGTGGTTTTACCGTTGGTGCCTGTTACCGCAATAATAGGAATGCGTGCGCTGCTGCCGGGAGGGTACAGCATATCAATAACGGGCTCGGCCACGTTGCGGGGCAAACCTTCAGCCGGGTCAATGTGCATACGGAAACCCGGTGCAGCATTTACTTCCAGTATGGCTCCACCGTTTTCATTTACAGGCACGGTTAAATCAGGCGCCATAATGTCAATGCCGCAAATATCTAATCCTATAATGCGGGCAATGCGTTCGCACATAAAAATGTTATCGGGGTGTACCATGTCGGTCACATCTGTGGCAGTTCCACCGGTAGAAAGATTGGCTGTAGGTTTTAAGAACAACTCTTCGCCTTTGGGCAATACACTATCCAGCGTAAGGTTCTTTTTAGCGAGTATATCGAGGGTAAATTCATCTACCTTAATGGAGGTTAATGTTTTTTCATGACCGTAACCTCTGCGCGGGTCCTCGTTAGTTTTATCTATCAGTTGTTGTATGCTTAGTTTACCATCACCGGTTACAGCCGCAGGCTTGCGTATGGCAGCAGCCACAAACTTGTAGTTGATCACCAACACACGGTGGTCTTCCCCTACAATGTAGCGTTCTACAATTACACCGCGGGAATATTTTTTCGCAGCTTCCATACCGCGCACGGCATCTTCCCAATTGGTGATGTTGGTGGTGGCACCTTTGCCATGATTGCCGTCAACGGGTTTGGTTACTAAAGGATATTTAACGCTTTCAATGGCGGCTTGCAGACCTTCTTCAGTATACACAATGCGGCCTTTGGGTACAGGTATTTCTGCGGCTTCCAGTAAGTTTTTTGTTTCTTCTTTATTGCAGGCAATGTCAACCGCAATGCTGCCGGTGGTGCTGGCAATGGTGGCACGAATACGTTTTTGATTCAAACCGTAACCCAATTGCACCAATGAACTTTTATTTAAACGGATGTAAGGAATACCGCGGGCAATGGCTTCATCCACTATGCTGCCCGTGCTGGGGCCCAAACGTTCATCTTCCCGTATTTCACGCAGCAGTTGTATGTCGTTAGCTAAATCATATTCTTCACCGGCAATCAAAGCCTCGGCCACACGTACGGCAGCTTTAGCGGCATAAGAACCGGCTTTTTCTTCCATGTAATCAAACACCACGTTGTATACTCCGTGTTTGCCGGTACTACGTGTACGCCCGAAACCGCAGTTCATGCCTGCGAGGGTTTGCATTTCCAAAGCAATGTGTTCAATTACGTGGCCCATCCAGGTGCCGTCTTTTACGCGTTTAAAAAATCCACCGGCCACTCCTTCACTACAGCGGTGACTGAACATGGTAGGGAACATTTTTTCCAAACGTTCGCCAAAACCGTCAATTTTATTGGTGGGGCGCTCTTCCATTTCCTGCAGGTCGAGGCGCATTTGTATGAGTTTATGTCTGCGTATGCTCCAGTAATTTGGTCCGCGCATTACTTTGATGTCAAGTATCTTCATGTGATTAAGTTTGATTTATTTTTAAGCGAAAGTGGCATACTTCCGAAAGTACAAGATACAGTAAGGAAAAACATCTGCCAAGAATTTTTAATTTTTAATGTGTAATTTTTTTTTGGAGTGTTTAAGTGTGTACGTGTTTGGGTGTTTATGGGGAGCTTAATGTTGAATGCTTAATTTTTAATGTTTAATGAAGGACCTGAGTGTTTAAGTGTGTATGTGTTTGGGTGTTTATGTATGTAAGACCTCTTAAAATTTGTGTTAATCTGTGGAATCAGTGGCAGGAAATAATGTTGAATTTTGAATTCTTAATGTTTAATGAAGGATCTGTGTGTTTAAGTGTGTACGTGTTTTGGTGTTTATGTGTGTAGGACCTCTTATTAATTTGTGTTAATCTGTGGAATCAGTGGCAGAGACGCTTTGCTTAATGGTGAATTCTTAATGTTTAATGAAGGACCTGAGTGTTTAAGTGTGTATGTGTTTTGGTGTTTATGTGTGTAGGACCTCTTAATAATTTGTGATAATCTGTGAAATCTGTGGCAGGAACGCTTGGCTTAATGGTGAATTCTTAATGTTTAATGAAGGACCTGAGTGTTTAAGTGTGTATGTGTTTTGGTGTGTAGGACCTCTTAATAATTTGTGTTAATCTGTGGAATCAGTGGCAGGAAATATTTTTGAATTCTTAATGTTTAATGAAGGACCTGAGTGTTTAAGTAATTAAATCTGCGTTAATCAGCGCAATTAGCGGCACCAAAGAATTTTTAATGTTTAATGAAGCGTCTTCCGTTAAATGTCATTTAATCTGTGTAATCAGTGTCTGTTTGTGCTTCAAATGGATGTTGGTTTGCTGCTGTGGGTTGATAGTCAGCAATTGACACTATCCACCGTTGTGGACTAATTCTCTTGGGGTTGTGGGGGAGGGTTTTATCTTTGCATACTGTTAACATAAATATCACACATTGGAAATACCAAAAGGAAAGCTCATCTCCATAGGCGGAGCGGAGGATAAAGGAACAGATTTGGAGGAGGGTTTTGTACAACGCAACCGTCTCAATTTTTTTGAACTGGGTATCTTAAAACGCATTGTGAATGAAACAGGCGGAACAGAGAAACGCATTGAGGTGGTAACTACCGCCTCATCCATACCCCTTGAAGTAGGCGAAAATTACCTGGGTGCTTTTGGTAAAATTGGTTGTACCAATGTAGGCATAATGGACATTCGCAACCGTGAGGATGCTATGAAGCAGGAATACGTAGATCGCATTAAAGCTGCGGATGGCGTTATGTTCAGCGGTGGAGACCAGTTACGTTTAACCAGTATTTTTGGCGGTACAGAAATTTACGAGATACTGCACGAGCGTTTGATACACGAAGAAAATTTTGTGATAGCAGGTACTAGTGCAGGCGCTATGGCCATGAGCAATACTATGATTTATCAGGGTAAAAGTGATTTGGCACACTTAAAAGGCGAAGTAAAAATTACTACAGGCTTAGCTTTTGTGGGCAACGTAATTATCGATTCACACTTTGATAAGCGCGGCCGTTTTAATCGTTTGGCACAAGCCGTAGCCAGCAACCCGCAATGCACAGGCATTGGCCTGGGTGAAGACACGGGAGTAATCATTACTGAAGGAAATCACTTAGAAGTGGTAGGCAGCGGTGCCGTGGTTATTGTTGACGGGAAAGACATCAAACACACCAACATTACAGACGTAAGCATAGGCGAACCCATTGCACTTGAAAACCTGAAGGTAAACATTTTAGTAAGAGGCAACGGTTACCTGCTCAAAGAACGCAAGTTTCTTCCAAGGGTAGGAGAAGTGATGACGCATTAGCGCTGCGCTTTAATTCTTAATTTTGAATTCTTAATTCTTAATGAAAGGATTTTTTGGGTGTTTATGTGTGTACGTGTTTAAGTGTTTATGAGGGAGCTACCTTTCTGAATTAATTTGTGCTAATCAGTGCAATCTGTGGCAGTCCTGCGCTTCGCTTAATTTTGAATGCTTAATTCTTAATGTTTAATGAGGGCTTTTTTGGGTGTTTATGTGTGTACGTGTTTATGTGGGAATCACCTTTCTGAATTAATTTTTGCTAATCTGTGCAATCAGTGGCAAGAAACGCTTCGCTAAATGTTGAATTCTTAATTCTTAATGTTTAATGAAACGTCTTTCGTTGTATGTAATTTAATCTGCGTGAATCAGCGTAATTAGCGGCAACAAAGAATTTTGAATGCTTAATTCTTAATGTTTAATGAAACGTCTTCCGTTAAATTGATTTAATTTGTGTTTATCTGTGCAATCAGTGGCAGTCCTCAGCTAATCAATCTTCGTAAATACGTATTTCACTTTGACCATTTTTTATCCAACCGCGGTACATACCATCCGAGTTAAAAGGCAGTTCGATATTGCCGTATTTGTCAATGGCAATCAGTCCGCCTTCACCACCCATTTTTACCAGTTTATCTTTTACTACATAATCGCAAGCTTCTTTTAAACTGAGTCCTTTGTATTCCATTAAGCAGCTTACATCATACGCTACTACGGCTCTGATAAAATACTCCCCATGTCCTGTACAGCTGATGGCGCAGGTGTTGTTGTTGGCATAGGTGCCGGCACCTATGATGGGTGTATCGCCAATACGACCGAATCGCTTGTTGGTCATGCCACCGGTGGAGGTTGCTGCTGCCAGGTTACCTTGTGCATCAATGGCCACTGCACCCACGGTGCTGAATTTTTTTTGATCAGATCCATCGGTGTGATCCAGTTTATAGCTTTCTGTGTCCTTGAGCTCAATCCATTGCTGAAAACGTTCGGCAGTATGGAAATACTCATTGGGCTGAAAGGGGAGATTTTCCAGTTGTGCAAATTGCTCGGCATCCTTACCGCATAAAAATACGTGTCCTGATTTTTCTTTAATCAGCCGTGCCAGTTGCACCGGATTTTGCACATTACTTATACCGCTCACCGCACCTGCTTCCAGTGTTTTGCCATCCATAATGCTGGCATCCATTTCATGTGTGCCTTTGTTGGTGTAAACAGCGCCCCGACCGGCATTAAACAGCGGGTAATTTTCTAAACTTACTACGGCTGCTTGAACGGCATCTATACTATTGCCTCCTTTTTCAAGAACAGCATAACCTGCTGTAAGTGCTTCTTGTAATCCTTGTTGGTATAGTTTTTCTTTTTCGGGGTTCATTAAGCTGCGCAGAATAGTTCCCGCACCGCCATGAACGGCTAAAGCAATTTTATTCATCTTTTATTTTTGCCTGAATTCAGTTATCCAGCTTTTTACTTTGGTGTATTTTTCCTGCATTTGTTTTGCCCAGGCATCAACGTCTTGTTTGTAATTTTCGTTGTACTCCTGTTGCAAAGTATTCATTTTTTCGTGCAACAGTTTATTTATTTTTTCCGCCTCATCACGTGCCTCCATTTTACCCAAGGCATATTGCAGTTGTACAATCTCCAAATTCGTTTTAAATGCCTGTGCGTTGTTGTTAAATGCTTCGCGAAGTTCATCAGATTTTCCGTAGGCCTGTTTGCTTTTTTCGTAAACATCCTGCAAGGCCAGTTCAATTTTTTGGCGTTGTTCAACAAATGTATCAACGGCTTCAGCTTTGCCTAAACTCAGTTGCAGCATCAGGTTTTCGTATGCTTTTTTTACGGCATCTGCATTTTCCTGTGTGGCTGCCATCACTTCATCAGCTTTACTTTTCCATTCAGCTAAATGATCACGTAATTGGTCTTTTTGTTCTTCAAAAGCTTCTGTAGCATCCAGTTTTCCCAACGAAATATTCAGGCGAATCCGTTCGAGTTTGGTATTCCAATCCCGCATCCAGCGGTTGAGTTGTTCTTCAAAATTTGTGTTCATATGCTTGTTGTTAAATTAATATTTTCCTTTTCTGAAAATGGAGATCAGCATAACCAAACCAAATATTCCGGAGACGATAATGCCTACCAACCCTATAACGGGAATATTGTTCCACAGGGGTGGAATGCGTGAATGTATAATGAGGGATGAACCCATAATCAAAGCCGCCAGTATAATAGCAGAGGCCAGCCGGTTGCTTACCACATCCAGCATGTGCAGCATGGGTTGCAGGCCCTTTACTTCAATTATTATTTTACCTTCTTTAATGCGGTCTATTATTTTTTTCAAATCTCCCGGTAGTACTTTTATAAAGTCCCAGGCATCTAATGCGGTGTGTAATACCGTCATCAGTATGGCTTTTGGTTTCAGGCTTTCCTGAATGAGGTTGAGCGAGTTTTGCCTGATGTATTTAAGGGTATTAAACGAGGGTTCCAATATGCGACTCACACCATCCAGTATCACCAACGTGCGCAGCAACAGGAAAAAATCATTGGGGAAACTAAGCCGGTGTTTGTATATAATATGTTGCAAACTGTTTACTACCTCTGCCATGTTGCGTTCATCAATAGTGCTGGGCGGAAATTCATCCAACAGCATGTTGATGTCATAAATCAGTTCTTCTTTGTTTTCTATGTTTTTGTTTTTGGTGAGGTGCTCAATGGCTTCTACCAATAATGACAAGTCGCCTTTGGTAAGCGCTACAATAAAATCGCGAAAGGCATTTTTGTCGTTGCGGTTCAGTGTGCCCGTCATGCCAAAGTCAATGAGTGCTATCCGGCCTTGTTTGTCTACCAGCACGTTACCGGGGTGAGGGTCGGCATGAAAAAATCCGTGACGGAAAATTTGTTCGAAGTACAGGTATAATCCCTTTTTAGCCAGCTCATGCAGGTTTACGTTTTGTTGTTTGAGCAGGGTAAGGTTATTTACTTTTATACCGTCAATGTATTCCATGGTAATTACCCTGCGACTGCTAAGGAAGGTGTAGATAACAGGAATATGTACACCGGGTTCGTTCTCAAACATTTTAGTGAAGCGGTTCATGTTGTTGGCTTCCAGTAAAAAATTGAGTTCGCGGGTCATGGATTTTTTGAGCGATTTCACCAGCTCCACAGGTTCGTAACGGGCCAGTTGTTCAAAGTTGTGTTCAGCTATTTCGGCCAGTTCGCTCAGTATCTCCAAATCTGTTTCAATAACTTCGGCTATATCGGGTCGTTGTACTTTTACCACCACCTGCTCACCGGTGTATAAGGTAGCGCGGTGCACCTGTGCTATAGAGGCTGAGGCCAGCGGCTGCTCATCAAATGAGGCATACATGGTGTTGATGGGTTTTCCTAGATCAGCCTCTACAATATTTTTTAAATCAACAAAGGAGAAACTGGGTACAGCATCCTGTAATTTTTCCAGTTCATCAATCAGTTCACGGGGTAATAAATCGGGTCGGTTGCTTAATATTTGTCCGAACTTTACAAACGTAGGACCCAGTTCTTCCAAGGCCATACGTATACGCTCATAACGTGAGTAGGAGATTTTGTTTATCTCTCCCTGCAAACGTTTGTGCAGCATAAAATTCGGAATCATGTTGCGCATGGATGAGTGAGCCAGCAAATCATCCAACCCGTGCTTGATAAGTACACTCAGTACTTTGCGGTAGCGTTTAAGGTTTTTCAGCTTCATCCGTTCCCTTCTTTTTCTTTCAGTCTGGCTTCAAGTTCAGCAATACGCTGGTGCAGTTTTTCTACATCGTTCATGGTAGGTGTTTGCATTTCACGCATCAGGCTGAGCAGATTATCGCGCACTTCATTTTTCAGTTCGTTGGCCTGCTCTTTACCGCTGTTCAGCAATTCATCTACAATACGTTTGCCTTCTTCTTCAGTAAGCTGTCCTTCCACATCCATTTTGCGCAACATAGCCCGCACCTTTTCGCTGGTGGAAGCCAGTCCTACGGCCATGTACAGTAGTTTGGTTATACGTTGATCCATACTTGTTACTTGAGAGGTAAAGGTAACACCGTAAGCTGAACTAAAAAATGACCTATATCAGGTGTTTGTTTTTATGTTTTCTATCCGTCCACAACAATCCGAATGACTCGGAAGGGGTTTTGTGTAAAGACTTATGGTGAATTTTATGCGCTTTGCGCAGCCGGATTAAATAAGGATTGTTACTCTTTAATGCGCGTGTGCGCTGGTGAACAAACACATCGTGAATGATGAAATAAACCAGTCCGTAAGCAGTGATGCCACAGCCCATCCAGAACCGGTAATCTAAATCAGTTTGTCCTTGCCACATCAACCACATAGCCGTGAGTGCAAAGGACAAAGAGAACAAGTCATTCCACTCGAAAAAAGTTTTTTGCGGCTGATGGTGCGTTTTGTGAATGAACCAGAGTGGCCCGTGGAACAAGTATTTATGCACCACCCAGGAGAATAGTTCCATGCCGGCAAACGTGAGCAGAAAAATGAGCGCTTTAACAAACATTGAAAAACAATAATACAACTTTGAAACAAACAGCACGTGAAACTGTTTTTATCTGCATGAACACAAAAATTCTGCAACCCTACATCAATTATGTGTTGGAGCACCATGAGCGCCCCAAGTCGGTTTATCAGTTTGCCAAATCAGTTAATCTTACTGAGGGAGAGTTTTACGAACATTTCAGCAGCTTTTCTGCTGTAGAAAGTGAAATTATGCTGGAGCTCTTCAGCAGTACCTTACAAAAAACACAGGAGCAGGAAGTATATGCCACTTACTCTGTGCGTGAAAAGTTACTCTCCTTTTTTTACACGTGGATTGAAAAGTTGAAAGAGCACCGCAGCTTTATTCAGTTTTTACAACAGAGCCATAAACACCCCGCCATTACACCCACTTTTATGACGGAGGTGCGCCCTGCTTTTGTGGCCTATGCCAATCAACTGGTTCAGGAGGGAATAGAAAAAGGTGAAATCAGCGAGCGCAAATACATTGCCGGTAAGTATGGGGAGTCTTTGTGGGCACAGGTATTGTTCATCCTGCATTTTTGGCTGCGCGACAATAGCAAAGGATTTGAGAAAACCGATGAGGCCATTGAAAAATCAGTGAACCTGGCTTTTGATTTAATGAGTCGTAGCGCCATTGATACCGCTATGGAGTTTGCTAAATTTTTGTACCACAACAAATCCATGTAAATGAAAGAACAGGAGAGCATACCCAGTAGCAAAGTGCAACGGGCAGTAAAGTTTATTGCCACAGGAGCCAAAATTGGCGGCAATTACATGAAGCATTATGCTAAAAAAGCGGTGCATCCTGAAATGGACAGAACGGAGTTGCATGAGAACAATGCAGCCGATGTATATGATACGTTAAGTGAACTCAAGGGCAGTGCACTCAAGGTAGCACAAATGCTGAGCATGGACCGCAACCTGTTGCCCAAAGCCTACCAGCAAAAATTTCAAATGGCACAATACCAGGCTCCGCCTTTATCAGGACCATTAATTGTACGCACCTTTCAAAAAGAGTTCAGCAAAAGTCCGTCAGAAATGTTTGACACTTTTAAGATGAATTCAGTTAACGCGGCTTCTATAGGGCAGGTACACCGTGCAGAGAAAAACGGAAAGGTACTGGCGGTAAAAATCCAGTATCCTGGTGTGGCAGAGAGTATCAAAAGTGATTTAAAACTGGTAAAGCCTATTGCACTGCGTATGGTGGGCATGAGCGAGCGGGAAATGGACAAGTACATTCGCGAGGTGGAATCAAAACTGCTCGAAGAAACGGACTATGAGTTGGAACTGCAACGTTCGTTACACATTTCCCAAGTATGTTCTTCTATTCCGTTTACCCGTTTTCCGGTGTATTACCCGGAGTATTCAGGTAAAAAAGTACTCACTATGGATTGGATGCCCGGCTTACATCTGAATGAGTTTTTGAAAACCAATCCCTCGCAGGAGGTGAGAAATCGCATAGGGCAAGCCATGTGGGATTTTTATGATTTGCAGATTCATCATTTAAAAGCAGTTCATGCCGACCCTCATCCCGGTAATTTTCTGATGGAGGAAGACGGAACATTGGGTATTATTGATTTTGGTTGTGTAAAAGAAATTCCCGAAGATATTTATTACACGTATTTTGCACTTACCCTCCCGGAAGTACAAAGCAATGAGGCATTGGTAGAGCAAATATCCAAATCACTGGAGGTGATTTATGACCAAGACAGTGCGCAGGATAAA
Source organism: Bacteroidia bacterium (assembly GCA_041675505.1). GTDB lineage: Bacteria > Bacteroidota > Bacteroidia > UKL13-3 > UKL13-3 > JAGPCK01. The sequence goes on from JBAYTR010000017.1 coordinate 54,005, forward strand.
CAGCTTTTTCTGGACTTTTTTATGCGTATGTCACGCCTCACTTCGCGACCTTTTCAAACAGCTACATTTGATTTTAGCGATGCTGCTTTTATTACCGAAATACATCGGTTGGGAGAAGAAATAAGCAGCCTTAGTGAATTTAAAAACAGTAAACAGGGGCGAGGTTCTCAGCATACTTTGTACATCAACAGAACTTTCTTTGGCCTGTACCAGATATTAAATGACCTGAAAGCAGAAATAAATACAGGCATTGGTAGCTGGAGAAATAACATTTTACAGTTTCATACATTGAATCCTGAACTAAAACTTGATTCTTCACTCTAAGAAATCGTTATTTGCAGCCTTTTATGCTCAAAAACGAACGCTTTCTGCTTTTTACCCTGGCTGCAATCAACTTCACCAACATTGTTGATTTTATGGTGATGATGCCACTGGAAACTTACCTCACCACATTGTACCATATCACACATTTTCAATTTTCTATTTTAGTGGCCTCTTACACGCTGAGTGCAGGTTTATCAGGTTATACGGCAGCGCTTATAATTGATAGGTTCGACCGTAAAACCACTTTGCAAATAGTTTTTGCCGGCTTTTTATTGGGCACTTTACTTTGTGGTGTGGCGCAAGGTTATTATTTGCTATTGGCTGCCCGTATTGTTACTGGTATTTTCGGTGGCCTGCTGGGGTCGATTGTAATGGCTATTGCAGCAGATGTGATTCCAATTGAACGAAGAGGAGCGGCTATGGGCATTATCACTACCGGCTTCTCTATGGCTTCAATTGCTGGGGTGCCACTGGGTCTTTATCTGGCAACGCTTACCGATTGGCATGCGCCTTTTTTATTTCTGGTACTGGTGGGGTTAGTTATCTCCCCATTAATTTGGAAATACGTGCCCAATGTAAAATCGCATATACAAGAGAAATCCGACCGGCCTGATTTTGCGACTATTCTCAAAGAAATTCTGGTTGACCGCAATCACTTTATTGCACTTACGTTGATGGTCGGCCTGATGCTCGGACACTTTTGTATAGTACCTACGTATGCACGCTACATGGAAGATAATGTTGGGTTCAGTAAGGATCAGGTAACACTGATTTATTTTATCGGGGGTTTGTTTACTTTTTTCACATCACCCATTGTTGGGCGTTTGGCTGATAAGTATGGGAAGAAAAAGGTATTTTCCATTTTTATAGTATTGTGCAGCATTCCAGTTTTGTTTATTACACATATGGGGCACATTCCGCTTATTCCAGCATTTGTGGTAACCACCTTATTTTTTGTTTTTTCCAGTGGCCGATTTATTCCTGCACAGGCCATGGTAACAGGTGCAGTTAATCCTAAAATCAGGGGTGGATTTATGAGTTTTGCTTCAGCCTCTCAACAAGTGGCCGCTGGTGTGGCCGCCCTCATTTCAGGACTCATTGTAGTGGAAAAACCTGACGGCACTTTGGGTAATTACAATTACATCGGTTACGTTTCGGTAGTGATTACCATGAGCCTTTTGCTGCTGGTACCTAAACTTGTTATACGTGAACAAAAGACCGAACAGGTCAAATGAAAACTAGATTCCGGTATAGTTGTAAGGCGTAATGGCCCGCAACTCTGTTTTTACCGCATCACTTACTTGCAGCGAATCAATAAACGTAGCGATTAAAGCACCGTCAATTTTATCTGCACCGCGGGTAAGGGCTTTAAGTGCCTCATAGGGTTGCGGATAATTTTCTCTACGCAAAACAGTTTGAATGGCCTCTGCTACTACGGCCCAGTTGTTTTCCAAATCTTCTTTAATTTTGGCTTCATTGAGCAGTAACTTATTTAAGCCTTTCAGTAAAGAGGCAAAAGAGATGGCTGTGTGTGCCAACGGAACTCCCACATTGCGCAATACGGTAGAGTCGGTTAAATCTCGTTGCAGGCGCGAAATGGGCAGCTTGGCTGAGAGGTGTTCGAAAATAGCATTAGCTATGCCGAAGTTTCCTTCTGCATTTTCAAAATCAATGGGATTAACTTTATGCGGCATGGCCGATGAGCCCACTTCGTTTTTGTTTACTTTTTGCTTGAAGTAATCCATGGAAATGTAGGTCCACATATCGCGGCACAAATCAATCTGAATGGTGTTGATACGTTTGAGGCAATCGAACAAAGCCGCAAGATTATCATAATGCTCAATTTGTGTAGTGGTTTGCGAGCGACTCAATCCCAATACTTCATTCACAAACTGATTACCGAATTGTTGCCAGTTGTTTGCGGGATAGGCCACGTGATGTGCATTAAAATTTCCGGTGGCTCCACCAAACTTTGCCGAGAATGGAATTTGAGCCAATTGATTTTTCTGGATGTTCAAACGCTCTGCAAACACGTAAACCTCTTTGCCCAAACGGGTGGGAGAGGCCGGTTGTCCGTGTGTGCGGGCCAGTAGCGGAATGTTTTTCCAGTCGTTGGCATATTGCAGCAGCAAGTCAATTATGCTGTTTAATTGCGGAATGTAGTGTTCGTTAATTGCCCGTTTAATGGATAACGGAATGGCCGTGTTGTTGATGTCTTGGGAAGTAAGTCCGAAGTGTACAAACTCTTTCAGCTCACTTAACCCTATTTTGTCGAGTTCTTCTTTAATAAAATACTCCACTGCTTTCACATCATGGTTGGTTACTTTCTCGGTATCCTTAATGCGTTGTGCATCTGCTTCGGTAAAGTTCAGGTACAAATTACGTAACGCACTTTTGTGTGTCTCGGTTAGTTTTCCGGCCAGTTGCGGCACCGGTAATTCAGCCAGTGAAATAAAATACGCTATTTCCACCTCCACGCGATAGCGAATAAGGGCAAATTCAGAAAAATAAGCAGCCAGTGCTTCGGTAACCTTACGGTAGCGCCCGTCAACAGGGGATATGGCGGAGAGTGGAGTGAGTTGCATGCCGCAAATGTACTAAAGATGTTGTTTACAGAGGAGTAAATTTGTAACTTGCTTGAGTATGGCGTCCCGTTTATATCAGTGTATATCCGTGAAAATAGTGTTACTGGCGGTTGGCCTGCTGTTTCAGTATGCTGCTGTTGCTCAACCGCAATACAGCCACTGGTACTTTGGCGGTGGGGCAGGCGTGAGGTTTACTAAAGACTCTGCGTACTCCATTACTGATAGTAAAATTATTGCCAGTGAGGGTTGTGCAGGAATATCAGACCGTAACGGTAACCTGTTGTTTTATACGGATGGCATTACGGTTTACAATGCCTTACATCAGGTGGTGCCGGGTGGCAATGGGTTGTGGGGAAATCCTTCAACCACGCAAGTAGCGCTTATTGTCCCTTATCCAAAACATGCCAACCAATGGTTCATTTTTACTGCCGATGCTAACTTTGCTGAGAAGGGACTGTGTTATACACACATTCAAATGGATTTTTCGGGCCATTCGGGATTGATACTGGATAAGAATGTGGAGATGTTTACTCCTGTCGCTGAAAAAATAACTGCAACGCAACATGCCAATGGCCGTGATTTTTGGCTGGTAGCGCACGGGGCGGGTAACAACCGTTACCACAGTTTTTTGATTGATTCTAATGGTGTACACAGGGATGTTTCTGTTACAAGCGATGTGGGCATTAGCCATACCGTTACCTGGAATGCAGCCAATGCAGTTGGTGGAGTTAAAATAAGTCCCGATGGGAAAAAAATGGCTGCCGCTATTTTGGGAGAAAATGCTTTTGAGCTGTATGATTTTGATGCTGCAACAGGCAAGGTAAGTAATGCGATTACTTTGCAGGATTCGGTAAAATTTGCCAATGCCTACAGCGTGGAATTCTCCCCCGATTCACGCATTTTATATCTATCAGCAACATTGTATAAAAAGGTACATCAGGTTTTTTTGCAGGGAAATACGGCTGAAAAATTACTGGAGAATGCTATTGAAATACCCTTCTCACAAGCGGAAGGAAATACCTCTTTACAGTTAGGGCCTGACGGTAAATTGTACATCGGGCGGGCGGGTGATTATTTATCAGCCATTGCTTTTCCCGCAGCACTGTACCCTAATTGCCTAATCGAAGAACGCTCTGTAGATTTGAAAGGTAAGTCCTGCTACCTGGGCCTGCCTAATAATTTTCACTTTGAATATGTACCTAATTTCAGGTTCGAAAACACCTGCGAAGGCGATAGTACCTTGTTTATAATTACGACTCCCGTATTCGATTCAGCAGTATGGAACTTTGGCGAGGGCAATCCGCTCAGGTTGCAAAGTAAAACAGTCAAATATCAGTACTCTGCCACGGGTAAGTACAAAGTAAAACTCTATTTGTATGTGGATGGTGTGTTGGACAGTGTAGAAAAAGAATTGCAGTATCATCCGCACAAAAAGACAGTGCTTCCGGCAGATACCATCATCTGTGCAAAAGTGGCGCTCAATTTATATGCCTTTGACTCTTCTTACGTATCGTATTTGTGGAGCAACGGTACCCAAGCACCTGCTATAACTGTTGCTGAAACCGGAGTTTATTGGGTAAGCACATTTGACGGAAATTGTTTTGACAGTGATACCATTAAGGTCAATTTTAAACAATCTCCCACGGTGGATTTAGGCAAGGATACCTTCATCTGCGAGCCGGATGAAATAATTCTGTCGTTGCCGCAGTTTGGCAGTTCAGTGTTTAACTGGCAGAATAATTCTGCGGATACTTTTTTTACAGTTGAGCAACCGGGACAATATTTTGTGCAGGTAAAGAATGAATGTGGTATGGACGAAGACTCCATTGAAATAGCCACATGTGAGTGTACTGTATTTGTGCCCTCTGCATTTTCACCGGATAAAAACGGGCTTAATGATCTGTTCAGGGCTGAGGGTTGTCTGCCTGTTCTATTTAAACTATCTGTTTTCAACAGTTGGGGGCAACGGGTGTTTTTTACCGATGACATAACCAAAGGCTGGGACGGCACCTTTAAAGGCCAATCAGCACCTGAAGGTGTTTATGCCTGGGTGTTGGAATATACAGGCAGTGCGCGGTCTGATCAACTAAACAAAGCCGACCGCGGTACGGTTATTTTAATGCGTTAGAATATTGAGCATACGATTACCTTTGCATGGTATGGCAAAGCGTATTTTTCTTACCTCATTTTTCTCTGTTTTCTTGCTAGGCATTTATGCACAAAGCAATCGATTGGTGTTTTCTAATGTTCAGTTTGGTAATGTTACCACAGGTAAAAATGATAGTGTGGAAGTTATTCTCACTACGGCCAATAATGTGTCGTACATAAATGTCAGGGTGCAGGACGTTAATCTTTACGGGGCTTCATTCTCGTTTAAAGGCGATACATCTTTTTTTGTTAATCCGGGTTTACCCAAAAGCATTTGGGTATACTTTTCTCCACGCCACAATATTAAGCATACCGCGCATCTTGTTGTGGTTGCAGAAGAAACATTGAATGGCAGAATAAACCTCATTGATTATCCTATCACGCTCACAGGCACAGGTGTTTACGCAGATGCGTACTATTCGTCAACGCAAGATCTAAGTGAAGAAGCATTGAAGCAAGCTTTAACTACTCGTATAACACAAGGGTATGTTACCTTAGGTTACAACTCAGCACGTGATAAAATGTTCATGGAAATTGACAATTGGAAAGTGAACGGAAGAGGAGCAAGTACCAACACAACGCAATGCATTTACACCGGCCGCATGGTGACAGGTTATGCATCTCGAAGTGCAGCACAAAATTCTCCAAACAATTTTAATACGGAACACACCTGGCCACAAAGTATGTTCAACAGTGCCGACCCGATGGTGTCAGATATCCATCATTTATTTATTACGGATGGGCAAGCGAATGGGAGCAGAGGCAACTACCCTTTTGGTATAGCTACTACTCCCTATCAGAATGAAAGTATTAACTCTCCTTCAAAATTGGGCAACAATAACTTATACGAACCACGCAATGAGCAAAAAGGCAGCACAGCACGCGCCATGTTGTATTTTGTGGTGAGGCACGGTAATCAGGGTAATTTTTTAACTGCGCAGCAAGAAAATGTTTTAAGGCAATGGGCATTACAATACGTCCCCGATTCCATTGATAGAAAACGTAATGACGATATTTTTACCTACCAAAAAAACAGAAATCCTTTTGTAGACCATCCGGAATTTTTGGAGCGTATCACCAGTTTATACACCACCTCCCAAGCTATACCCAAGCGCAGTCTCACCATCTCACGGAACAAATTCAATTTGATGGAAATAGACGAAATGTTTGCTGTGGATACGATTATGCTGGAGCTTAGTTTGCTCGCCTCAGGCAATACTGACATAACCATCAGCAATGTGAAACTGCTGGGTAATAATATGCAGATTGATACTTTCCCAACAACAGTTTCAGCTGGGCAAACTTCTTTGATTCGATTGAAGAAAATACAACCCAACTTCGGTATTTTGAGGGATACATTGGAGTTCAGCACCAATGACCCCCTTCAACCGCTTGTTCAAATTCCTATAGATTTACACTATTCTACACTGTCAGTTAAAGAGCAGTTCTCCATGCCTTTGCATGTATACCCTAATCCTACCGCTGACCTGCTTAACATTGAGCTTCCTGCGGGGAATAAAATTTCAAGTGTTGAGCTGACAAATACAATCGGGCAACAGTTTACGTTCGTGGGAAATAATGAGCCAATGGTCGTATTAAGTTTGCCGCAAATGGCCGCAGGTTGTTACTTTGTGCGTGTAGCTACTTCAAACAGGGGCTACTTTTTCAGTAAAATCATCATCGTTCAATAAATTCATCGTTATGAAACAGTTTTTTAAGTTCATGTTCGCTTCCATGCTGGGATTTGGATTATCCATTTTCCTGCTGGTGGTTTTGTTTATTGCCATTATAGCGGGCATAGCCGGCTCCATGGAAGATAAAAAAGAGGTAGATGTAAAAGATAATTCCATTTTGCGTATCACGCTCAATCACCCGGTGCAGGAACGTACCTCTAAAAACCCTTTTGAAAATATCAACTTCGGGAACAACAATGAAGACGGTAATCCGGCTATCGGGTTAAATGATATTCTCAAATCCATTCATCACGCCAAGAAGGATGATAAAATCAAAGGTATATTTCTTGATTTGTCGCTGGTGCAAAGCGGAATGGCCAATGCTGAAGAAGTACGCAATGCACTGATTGATTTTAAAAAGAGTAAGAAATTTATTGTGGCCTACGGTGAAATTTACACGCAGGGCTCATATTATCTGGCTTCAGTAGCTGATAAGATTTACCTCAATCCTTCAGGAGATATGCTGTTTAACGGATTTTCTTCCACTTCACTTTACATGAAATCAGCCTTGGAGAAAATGGGCATACAGGCACAGGTAATCAAGCACGGTAAATTTAAAAGTGCCGGAGAAACTTTTGTAGAAGACAAAATGAGCGATGAAAACCGTAAACAGGTAGAAGAATTTGTGGGTGCCATGTACAAGCATTTTATGGAGCAGATTGCTAAAGCCCGCAAAAAAAGTATTGCTGAAGTGTACGATATGGCAGAAAACCTCAAAATACAGGAACCTAAAGATGCCAAACAGTTGGGTATGGTAGATGGCCTGATGTACCGCGATGAGGTAATGGGTGAGTTGCGTAAAAGAATAGGTGTTAAAGACGATGAAAAAATAAAATTTATTAACCTGGGTTCATATGTAACTGCGGTTCCAAAATCAGAAAAGGCAAAAGAAAAAATTGCCGTAATTTATGCTGTTGGAGATATAATCAGCGGACAAGGAGATGAGGAAACCATTGGTTCAGATAAGTTTGCCTCAGCACTTAAAAAGGCACGTGAAGATAAGAATGTGAAGGCGGTGGTGTTACGCATTAACTCGCCCGGAGGAAGCGCTTTGGCCAGTGATGTTATTTGGAGAGAAGTGGTATTGACCAAGAAAGAAAAACCTGTGATTGTGTCTATGGGCAACGTGGCCGCATCAGGTGGTTACTACATTGCACTGGCTGCTGATACTATCGTGGCACAACCCAACACCATTACAGGATCCATAGGTGTAATAGGCGTGATGCTTAATGCACAAAAACTGATGAACGATAAACTGGGCCTGCACTTTGACGGGGTTAAGTTTGGTAAATACTCCGATTTAGGTCGCATTGACCGTCCGCTTAATTCTGATGAGGAAGCTATAGTTCAAAAAGCCATTGACCGCATTTATGTTGATTTTGTAACTAAAGTAGCAGGCGGAAGACACATGAGTTACGAAGCCGTTGATGCCATCGCTCAGGGCCGTGTATGGTCAGGTGTGGATGCTCAGAAGATTGGCTTGGTAGATGTGTTGGGTGGCGTGGAAACAGCCATTGACATTGCAGCTAAAAAGGCCGGCTTAAAAGAATACCGTATTATGGGATTACCTGAGCAGGAAGACCCTATTCAGAACCTGATTAAGAGCTTTGGTGGTGTGAAGGAGAATCTGTTAAAAGAAGAAATGAAGGAAAACTACATTTACTACAAACAGATGCAAAAAGCACTCAACTGCCAGGGAATACAAACCCGCATGCCATTTGAATTGACTATCAGATAATTTACAGTAAAAGAATTAATTAGACGAAGGCTGCGGGTTTATTGCCCGCAGCCTTTATTTTTGTTCCACATATGAAAAAAATACTCAAAATAACCGGAATTTCACTTGCAGTTCTATTGCTGGTGCTTATGCTTGTTCCTTTTTTGTTTAAAGACAAAATAGTACAAACAATAAAAACCGAGGCCAACAACAACCTTAATGCTAAGGTAAATTTTGACAATGATATTGATTTGAGTCTCATTCGTAATTTCCCCAACCTTAGTATTCGCATCAATAAATTAGTGGTAGCCAACAATGCACCTTTTGAAGGAGACACTTTGCTGGCCATGGAGGAGTTCTCTGCCACAGTTGATGTGATGTCGGTTATTAGCGGGGAGCAAATTAAAATTAAACGTTTATTACTTCACCGCCCCGATATTCATGTTATTGTTACCAAAGAAGGTAAGGCAAATTATGATATTGCCAAAGCCTCTTCAGGTGCAGAGGAAAAGACAGATACGGCTGCTTCGGCATTCAACATTGCATTGAAAGAATATGCCATACGCGAGGCCAACCTTATTTATGACGACCAAAGCATGGGTCTGTACACTGCCATTAAAAACCTCACTCATGAAGGTAAAGGCGATTTCACACAAGATCTTTTTGAATTGCGCACCACTACCTCAGCAGAGGCATTTAATCTGGTATTCGGAGGTGTAAAATATTTTCATCAGGTAAAAGCAGAGGTGAAGGCAGATTTAGATATGGACATGCCCAATTTTAAGTTTACGTTTAAAGAAAATGAGATCAGGCTCAATGAATTGATACTGGGTTTTAACGGCTGGCTGGCCATGCCCAAAGAAGACATAGATATGGACATCACTTTCAAAGCAGCAAAAACCGATTTCAGAAATATTTTGTCTATGGTGCCGGCTGTATATGCGAAAGATTTTGACAAAGTTAAAACAGAAGGTAAGCTGGCATTAGATGGAATGGTGAAAGGTAAATACAATGAAAAATCAATGCCCGCATTTGCCATTAACCTGCTGGTGGAAAATGGGATGTTCCGTTATCCTGATTTGCCCGCAGGAGTTAATAATGTTCAGGTAAAATTGAATATAAATAATCCCGATGGTGTGATGGATCACACGGTAGTTGACCTCTCCAAATTTCACTTAGAGTTAGATAAAGAACCTTTTGATGCAACACTCTTAGTGAAATATCCTGAAAGTGACCCGTACCTCAAAACAGCATTGAAGGGTAGAGTTGATTTAAACAATGTGGTGAAATTTATTCCTTTAGAGGAGGGGATGAAACTATCCGGCATTATCAACGCCAACTTTGCAGCAGACGGACGTATGTCGGCTATTGAAAAAGGCTTGTACGAACAATTCAATGCGTCAGGTGTTATATCTGCCAATAAGTTTGTTTTTGCCTCAAAAGATTTGCCCGATGCATTTGAATTGCAGACCGCTACACTTACATTCAATCCACGTAATGTAAGTCTTACAGCCTTTGATTCCAAAATAGGAAAAACGGATATCAAAGCAAACGGCAGTATTGATAATTTGTTCGGGTACGTACTTAAAGACGAAACCATTAAAGGCACATTTAACCTTAACTCCAATCTTATTGATGCCAATCAGTTTTTAGCAGAAGAAACAACACCTGCACAGCCGGAGACGGATACTGTTCCGCTTACAGCTTTTGATATTCCGGGTAACATTAATTTTACCCTCAATACCACCATCAACAAATTACTTTACGATAATTTGGAACTCAACAATGTTAAAGGAACCTGTAAAGTGGTAGATAAAAAATTACTGATGCAGAATTTGTTCATGAACCTGTTTAACGGTTCGGTAGCAATGAATGGTTCCTACAGCAGCATGAACATTAAAAAACCGGCTATTGATATGGATATGGATGTTCGCAATATGGATATTCAAAAGATGGTAAATGCGTTTGAATCGGTGAAAACAATGGCACCTGTGGCTGCCAGTACACAGGGGAGTTTCTCTTCTAAATTTAGTATGAAAGCAATACTAAACCATGATATGTCACCGGTGATGAACAGCATCAATGCAGCGGGAATGTTGGATATACCTAAAGCAGAAGTGAATGATTACAAGCCATTGGTTAAAGTAGCCGATGTGTTGAAGATGCCTCAGTACAAGAAACTGGGTGTAACAGATGTGAAACTGAACTTTGTGGTAAAAGATGGAAGAGTGAGCGTGCAGCCGTTTAATGTGAAAGCGGGTAACATTAACATGAATGTACTCGGTTCATCCGGCTTTGACCAGACTATTGATTATAAAATTGCAGCTAAGTTCCCTAAGTCAGAGCTTGGCGGTGCGGCCAATGAAGTCATAGGTAACCTAACTTCAAAAGTGAATAAACAAGGCGTAAATTTAGCTGTAAAAGAGGTGATTGATATTGATATTCTGATGGGAGGAACCGTAATTAATCCAACGATTAAAACAAGCATGAAGGATTTGGCCAATACCGCTAAAGATGCGTTGAAAGAAGAAGCACTTAAGAAAAAAGAAGAACTGGAGAATAAAGCCAAAGCGGAGGCTGAAAAGGCAAAACAGCAGGTTACAGCCGAAGCTGAAAAAGCCAGATTGGAAGCTGAAGCCAAGGCCAAAGCGGAAGCAGACAAATTAAAACGCGAGGCTGAGCGCAAGAAAAAAGAGGCAGAGGAGGCAGCCAAGAAGAAGGCGCAAGAGGAAGCTAAGAAGAAACTGAAAGGCCTGTTTTAGAAATTAAAACAGGTATAATATAAAGCCGTTGCAACATTTATTGGTCTTTTGTTGTCTATTTGCTAACTTCGTATTTGTTTAGCATGAAAAGGCACGTATTTTTTATATTTACAATCATATTATTTTTTACAACTACTGTTGCAAAAGCAGTGGATTTGTGTGAACTAAAGTCACGAACTTTGAAAGTGACAGTAATTTATTCTACTAATATTCTTTTGAATAAGATTAGTTCTTTTCAAAAGGTCAAAAAGTTAAATACTCTTATACATTCAAATACTATAAAAATCAAAAGAGCCTTTAGCGGGTTTGAATATACAAGGGATATTGCCTGTGATGATGGTTACTATCATGAAGATATTTACAGCAGCAGAATCATTAAACGTAACAGGAAGGCAATCCTATCCAGAAAAATTTTCGCACCATTAATACCTTTCAGCGTTCTTTCATTTAACACATTTGTCAGAAAGTTTGTTCTGGAAGGAACTACAGAATACCTGAGACAATTTATATTTTCACCATTTAAAATCTCCGTTTTTGTTCTTATTTCAAGTTTGAGAAATTAGTAAACATAACGGCCACTTCTTTCTGCTGCATATCCTTTAATTTTTTATTTTTTATTATATGAACAAGTATACAAATACATTACGTTGTGTCGTTTTTTCTGTTGCTGCGCTTTTATCTTTTTCTGCTTTTGCTCAGCAATCTTTTAGCTCATTGCCCTATTCAGATTACCAAAACGAAATAATCTCCAGGCGTGATGCCAATTCAAAGCATTTCAGAAATGCTGACGGTTCTGTATCGATGTTCACGCAAGCCGGGCTTATTCATTACAAAAATGAGCAGGGACAGTGGTTGGATATTGATACACGCATATCGCCTGCTGTTAAAGGGTTCAGCAATACAGCAAATACGGTAAAATCCTTTTTTCCTGATGCCATTAACGAGGGTGGACAAGTTACCACCACCTCATCAGGAGAAATCAAGGAGATGCTCAACTCAGGATGGCGTTTTTCTGATCAGGAAAATTCACACCCACTCAATTTCATCAATCCATGGGTAGTAGAAAATGTGATTTCCTACCAGGATAATGCTGGTATCAAATTAAACTATACACTGAGCTCCTCCAGAAAAAAAATGGATTGGATAATTGAACAATCTTCTTTTCTGAAAACTTCATCAGAAAAAGCAACTACACTGGTTTTTTCTGAGGAAATTCAGTTACCTGCCGGTGCCTATCTGAAACAAAAAGGAGAGGAGTTGGAAATAGTGCTTTCATCAGGAGAAGTATTGGTGAATTATGAACGACCATTGATACATGAAGCCGGTAAATTTGTGTTACCTGAAGACGCACAATCAGCAGTATATGGTTTTTATCATATAAAACAGTTGGCTCAACACAGGTATTTGGTGGAAACACATATTCCTATGACTTGGCTGAAAGATGCTGCGAGAGTATTTCCTGTAGTAGTTGATCCAACGGCCAATTATTACCCCAATAGCGTAAATTTCTGGACAGGGTATCAAACATCTGCTAGTTCAAAATCAAACGGTTTTCTTAGAATAACCACTGCATTGAATGTGGGTTGGGCTAAATTTAATATCAGCTCTATTCCGTTGGCCGCTACCATAAATCAAACCCGTTTGTATTCATATCACTACCAAACAACCGGTACGAAAGATGCACGAGTTAATGACATGAATGCTACAGATCCTGTTGCAGCTGCAGCGGGTACCATATCCGGTGCTATTGCTGCTAATGATGCCTACATCACTAACTATCCTTATGGTGCTACAAGCTATGGTTGGCGCAATGCTATATTAGGCTCAGCAGCTAACACGGATGTTAAGAATCGCATCGCACAAGGTTGGACCGCAATGGGCTTAAACTATGTTTCAGGCTCAACATCGTTTATGTATCATTACGGATGGAACGCAGCCTCATCTGCTAACCGTCCTTACTTGCAAATAACATATGTAGATGCTATTGTTGACTTAAATGTAGATGCCGTTATTTCACCGGTAACTAATTCCTGCGGAGAACAGGGCAGCAGAATCATTTTAAGAATTAAGAACAACTCGGCAACGCAAAATATTACGGGAGCTGTAGTGGTATGCAACCTTTCCGGAGGGGTTGTACAAAGTTTATCGGCTACTTTAAACCGCACCTTGCTGGCCGGAACAACAGATACGCTTTATATGCCCGGTACCTATAACTTTACCAGTGGTAGTAGTTTCACCCTAAGTGCATATACCGATTACGTTAATGACCCCAATCACGTGAACGACACGCTCACACAATCATTCACTATTCACCCATTGCCGTTGGGAAGTGTATTTTCTAAATCAGTTTCCAGTCAAGGCACACATGGTGCAGGTATATTTGCCTCACCGGATTATGTGAAAGCAGGGGATAGTATTGTATACAATTTCAGTGCACCTACAGGATATACAGATGCACAATATGGAACTGACTGGCAAGTTTCGTCTTTAACTTCGGTTAAAACACTTTCAGGTACTTCTATGGCAATGTTTTATGTGCTCCCTCCTTCAGGAAGTAATTCAGCAAGGTTAGTTCTAAAGCCTGGCACAGTAGAAATAGATTCTTCATTTGAGATTAATTTATTTACGGAGTTTATTGCTACAGGTTGTAAGACTAATATAAACCGATTTGTATTTATTGCACCTGTTCCTGTAGCGGGTTTTGAATCTACATTGGCATGTGACGGATTCCCAATCTCCTTCAAAGATACCAGTGCAATAAGTTCAGGTTCTCTCAGCTTTTTCTGGAATTTTGGTGATGTTGGAAATGCAGATACCTCCGTTGTTCAGAATCCTGAGTACACCTATTCAGGCCCAGGAGTATATACGGTTACCTTAACCGTTACATCTGATTTGGGATACACTGCACAGAAAACGACCACAGTTGAAGTTGGAGATAACCCGCATGCAGTTTTTACATCAGACAATACTTGTGATAAATCCGCAGTTCAGTTCACTAACGGTACCACCATTCCGGGTAGTGTTACATTAAGTTATGAATGGAACTTTGGTGACGGCACTACCAGCACACAAATAAATCCTTCAAGACTTTATGCAGCAGCAGGTGTTTACACTGCTACACTTAAAGCTACATCAAGCATAGGTTGTTCTTCAATATACACACGTCAGGTAACAGTGTCTCCTTATCCGGTAGCCGCATTTAATGTAAATGATGCTTGTGCCGGTCAGGATATTTTATTCACCAATACCTCAACAATTTCTTTTGGCTCTGTTGGACAAGAGTGGCAGTTTGGTAGCGGAATTATTTCCAACGATAAAAACCCAAAATACTCGTTTGCTACTGCAGGTACATATAATGTAAAGTTAAGAGCGATTTCAGATTTTGGTTGTGTGGATTCTGTTATCAAACAAGTAGTGGTACATGCGGTTCCAATGCCTGCATTTACAGTTGCTGATGTGTGCAATGGTGAAGATGCCGTTATTACTAACACCTCTTTGTTGTCTGGTAGTTCAAACGGTTTTGATTCCTACTGGAATTTAGGTGACGGAGATACAACAACCAATAACAGCCCGTCATTCTCTCATCTGTATGACTTACCGGGAACTTATACTATTCAGTTGAACACATCTACGGCATATTGTACGTCTGTATTATCCAAAAATATTATTGTGAAGTCTGTACCTCAGTCAATGTTTGACATTAAAACTCAGGGATGCGTTAATGGTGATATTGGTTTAACGAACAATTCATCAAGTGCTAAGCAATATTACTGGAGTTTCAGTGACAACACGTCTTCTACTGATGAGATGCCTGAGAAGTCATTTGCTGTCTCCGGTAGCTATACAGTTAAACTGGTAACGGCACACGAGTCGGGTTGCACGGATACATTGATTAAAAACATTGTAGTTAATAATCTGCCGAATGCCGCCTTCACATTTGTGAAAAACTCACCATCTGATCAAAGACAAGTATCGTTTACTCCATCGTTAAATACCTTTGACACTTATGCGTGGGATATGGGCGATGGCAATACGTACAATCAGATTAGTCCGGTACATAGTTTTACAAGCAATGGCCCTTTTGTTGTTCAACTTGCTGTAACAGATGTAAACGGTTGTGTAAACAATAGCACTCAGCAAATAATGTTTAATGTTTCAGTAGAAGAAAAGGCACTCTCCGGATTAATGATTTATCCGAGCCCTGCAACACATCAGATTACCATAAGTGGTGTTTTACCTGATGCAGGAATGAAGATGGAGATTTACAATTCACTTGGTCAGAAACAACAGGTGGCAATTAATGCCATGAATGCCTCAGGTTCTTTTGAAATTAACACCGGTTCATTTGCCAACGGTTTGTATCATGTTAAGGTATTAACTTCAGGCGGATTTTACTCAGGTTCCTTTGTTATTTTAAAGTAGGAAGTTCTAGTTGGTTTATAAAAAAAGCGGCACCCTCAAGGGTGTCGCTTTTTTTACGCACATAGGCTGTCTATTAAGTGCTACACTGATATTGAAATTAACTTATTGATATTCAGTAGTATGGTTTCAATCGATTCGCTCTAACTTTTTTTTTATATTCTATTCATCGATATGTAATTTTTTCGTATAAATTCGAGAAGTGAAAATGTTGCTTTTATGTGAAGCAGTGTTTATTCAATTGTTAAAATTTAAAGCCGTTTATATGAAAAAAATTTACTCTCTAATGGTAATGCTTACACTTACCGCTTTAAGTGTAACTGTATGGGCTCAAACACCTATGCTTAGAAGGCAAACAGGAACAGGTGGCAACTCAATTCCTTTGGGAAGCGGATGGAACAATTACAAAGGGGCATACATTTATGCACCGGGTGAATTAACCGGAACTCTGCAGGGCGGAACGATTAATAAGGTTTATTTTCGCCCTACCGGTAGTGGGACTACAACTATCACTAACCTTATTATTCGTATTTCACAAACCACAGCCACCACGTTTACCAATAACACCTATCCAAACGGAACTTTGGTTTATCAGGGTAATATAACTCTTTCTCATACTGGCGGGCAATGGGTAGGAATTACTTTGCAAAATGGTTTTGCATATAACCCATCGCAATCTATTGTAGTTGAAGTATCCAATACTTCGGTAACAGGAAGCGGACTTGTTTTCTATACAACCAACACAGCAGGAAAACGTTTATATGCCTCAGGCCAAACAGCAACTACTGGAAATATCGATACACAGTGGGCAGATTTCGGGTTTGATTTATTAACAGCCCCGAATAATATTGGTATTACAGCTCTTCTTTCTCCCGCCAACTCTTGCGGAGAAACATCAACACCCGTAACAGTGAGAATACAGAACTATGGAAATAACTCCATGACAGGTTTTTCCATTACCACTGATATTACAGGCGCCATGACCACAACCTTTAACCGTCCTGTTTTCTCTCGTTCTATTCCTGCCGGTGGAAGTGATACCGCCATTATGGGTTATATCAACACTTCAGCTACCATCGGAAATGTAAGTTTCAAATCCTATTCATATATAGTATCTGACACTGCACGTTGGAACGATACCAATTTAACTTCAATTAATTTTTTGAGTACACCCGGAAATGCAGTATTCACTCAAAATCCGGTGAATGTTTGCGGAAGTGCACCGATTAATATTTCTACAACAAACGTGGCAAATACTTCAACCTTATGGTACAATTCAGCTTCTGGTGGCGGAGTGCTGGCAATAAATGATACATTATCCAGTGGCTTATTGGTTGCGCCAACCACAACTTTTTATGCTGCAAAAGCCAGATTTACTGCCTCTCAAAATTTCGGTTTTGCTCAGTCCAATACATATTATGGAGGCTCAGGATTCGGATATATGGTTGATGTTACAGCAGGAAGTAGCAGTTTGATTATTGATAGTCTTAGTTTCTTTAATACAACAGGCTTTACCGCATCAAATTTTAAAGTATATTATAAGTTAGGAAGTTTGACCGGTTTCCAGTCAAATGCTTCAGCTTGGATATTAGCAGCAGATCTTAAAAATTATTCTTTACCCGGTTTTGGGGAAAATAAAATACCTGCCGGTAATTTTATAGTACCTGCCGGTCAAGTTATGGGTGTATATGTATTTATAGAGTCAGGTACAGCTTACATGCACAACCCTGCTTCATCTATTACCAATGGCGATATCACAATATCTAACACATACATTAATAATGGTAGTGTTTTCTCCGGAAACCTGGGTCAAACCTACCAAATTGACATTAAGTTTTATTACAGAAAAGCTTGTGTTAGTTCACGTTTGCCTATTACCATCAACATGAATTCACGCCCAACAGGTGCAGATTTATTGCCCGGTGCAATTTTCCAGGGAACGAGCAATGTCGGAACATCATTAAGTCCCGATGTGGTAGGAGAGTTGGATACAGTTATCTACAAACTTGTACCGCCAACAGCATTCAGTAATGCTGACTTTGGTACATCATGGACCATTAGCTCACTTTCTTTCAATACCATATATGGTAACCCACCTGCCACAGGCGATACGTTAACAATTGTTCCATCTTCTTCAAATGATGGTACTTTACGTTTTGTGCCTTCTGCTTTGTATGCTGATAGTACTTTTAAACTCAATATCACCTTATATAATATAGCTACAGGTTGTGATTCTACTTTAGAGCGTTACTTATATGTGGCCCCTAAACCTGTTCCTAATTTTGGGGCATCATTGGCATGTGACGGACAAGATGTTAATTTTACGGATAGTTCAAGCATTCGTAGCGGCCAAATGTACTATTTGTGGAATTTTGGAGATACTACTAATGCCACATCAATTGATCAAAATCCTAAATATACCTATTCTGGCCCCGGCACATATACAGTTACTTTAGATGTTACTTCGGGATACGGCTATAAAAAGACCATTACCAAACAAGTTACAGTATACTATCGCCCTGATCCTAACTTTACTTTCACCAACGTTTGTTTGGGAGGCACTTCACAATTTACCAATAAGTCAACTTTACAGGGCACTCAATTCCCTATGACCTATTTATGGACAATGGGCAATAGTTCAACAAGCACAC
This sequence comes from Bacteroidia bacterium, assembly GCA_041675505.1. Taxonomy (GTDB): domain Bacteria; phylum Bacteroidota; class Bacteroidia; order UKL13-3; family UKL13-3; genus JAGPCK01. The sequence continues at coordinate 72,344 of JBAYTR010000017.1, forward strand.
AAACCAATGCTTCTACCCAGTACCCTATGTACGGTAATTACAATGTTACGCTCAAAGCAACCACCAGTGTGGGCTGTGAGCGTAGCATCACTAAAGAAGTGAATGTGTTTCCGTTGCCTGATGCTGATTTTACCAGCGGACCTCCTTGTTCAGGCTTAAACACACAGTTTAATAACAACAGCACTATTGCTTACGGTTTAGTTGGTTATGAGTGGGAGTTTGGTGACGGAACAGATGAAACACAGAAATCGCCTACTCATACGTACGATGCAAACGGTACTTACTCTGTAAAAATGATTGCTACTTCAGAATTCGGATGCGTTGACTCTATCAGAAAAAATGTTGTTGTATCAGTTAAACCGGTTTCTAACTTTACATTTAATAACACTTGTATTGGTGATTCGGTTAATTTCACTAATACGTCTACTATTACAGGGTCAACCATTGCATCTACAGAATGGAATTTTGGTGATGGTAATACCTCAAACAACAATGCTCCTACATTAAGGCACACATATGGAACTACAGGTGTATACACTGTAAAACTGAAATCGACTTCAGTAAATAATTGCAGTGATGAAAAAACCGTTACAGTTGCAGTAACACAAAAACCATCAGCTGATTTCGGCACTTTGTCAGGCGCTTGTGCAGGTACAGAATTGCAGTTCAACAACCTGTCTACTATAGGAACAGGAACTTTGGGTTACAGTTGGAACTTTGGTACAGATACTTCTACATTGCAAAATCCTAAACACACCTTTGCTGCATCGGGTTCTTTCCCTGTTTCATTAACAGCTACCAGCAGTGCAGGTTGTGCTGATATGATTTCTAAGAATATAGTAGTAAATGCATTACCAAATGCTGCGTTTACAGTTGATTATACAAACAAAGCAATCAGAGAAATTAAATGTACTCCGGCTGATTCCAACCTGATGGGCTACCTTTGGGATATGGGTGATGGAACTACCTTTACACAAATTGCTCCTGTATACAGTTACTTAAGTAACGGACCCTTTACAGTAAAATTATCAGCAGTAAGCAATGCAGGATGTATTGGAAAAGGTGCTGACCAAACCGTATTCTTTAATGTATCTGATGGAACTACTTTAGCTTCTAAATCAGGTTTTGAAGTTTATCCGAATCCATTTACTGATAGGGCCGCTGTAAAAGTAGTTTTAGCTGAAAATACTTCCGTTAACATTGATCTGATAGATCAATTAGGGCGCAAAGTAAGCACAATTGCATCAGGCAACTTTAATGCAGGTGAGCATGAATTTGAATTGAATGCAACCTCTTCTATGGCTTCAGGCATCTACTTCATTGTGCTTACAACCAACAGCAGCAGAGAAGTGAAATCAATCGTATTGAAAAAATAAATCTAATCATAACATAAACCAACAATCCATCATTTATGAGAAAGTCGCTTTACTTAATTTTGCTCTACCTGGCTATTTGTTCGGTAGGGTATGCTCAAACGTACTGTACGCCTACGGTAGCCAATGTGGCCAACTATGGCATTGGTATACTCAATGTAACAGTAGCAGGTGTAAGTAACACCTCAACAACACCAAGTGTTGCCCCAACTTATTTTGATTATACCGGACTTGCCTCTACAGCAAGTGCTACTCCCGGAGCTACGGTGAACGTAAGTGTTCAGTTGGGTACAGGTAACTCAACAGTTGTAGGTTGTTACATTGATTGGAATAACGATGGAACATTTAATACCACAATTAACAGTGAGTTTATGTGGTTTAACACCGTTTTTACAGCCAGTTCAACTCAAAGTGGAACATTTGTAGTTCCTTCAGTTGCTCCCGGAGTGTATAGAATGAGGTTTTCATCAGAGTTTGGCGGGTTTACAACCCCGGCAGGTCCTTGTGGCTCCAACTATGGTGAATACGAAGATTATCTTTTTGTAGTAAGAGCAACAAGTGGAACTGATGCTTTAGCCTATGCGCTAACTTCACCAACGTCTTTTACCACAGGTAATAATAACGTTTCAATTAGATGGTTCAACGTTGGTGCTACAACTATTACTTCAGCATCGCTTGGCTACCGTTTTAACAACGGTACGCCTGTAACACAAACCTTCTCAGGCTCATTGGCCGCTGGTTCGGGTGCTACAACAGCTATTACTACACAGTTAAACATTTCTTCAACAGGTGTGTTTCCTTTCAAAGCATTTGCCTCAGCTCCTTCTGATGCTAATCTCAATAACGACACGCTAACCAGAACAATTCTTATTTGTAACACGATGAGCGGTAATTATACCATTGACTCATCTCAAGCAACTTCGAGTACAAATTTCAATACATTTACTGAAGCTGTTCAGTTTCTATCTTGTGGAGGTATAACCGGACCAGTAAACATAACTGTAGCAAAAGGAACATTTAACGAGCAGATTGTTATTCCTCCTATTCCGGGTGCTTCTGCTACCAACACTGTTACCTTTAACGGTGGTACAGGAAACGCATCTACCCGTGTGCTCAAGTTTGATTTCCCGGGATCTCCTACTAATTATGCTGTAGTAAGACTTAACGGAGCAGATTATGTTCGCATCAAGAACATAACCATTGCCTCTACAAGCACTAACTATGGATATGGAGTATTGTTTAATACTTCAGCAGACAACAACATCATTGACAGTTGTGTTATTGATTTGGGATCTGTTACCAGTACGAACTCCAATTTTTCAGCAGGTATTAACTTTAGCAATTCGCCAACTTCTGTTACTACCTCAGGTAGCAATGGTAACAACAACCTCATTAGAGGTTGCCAAATTTTAGGAAGTGCAACAGGTGGTCCATACAGAGGTATCAATATGTATGGCAATACTTCAGGAACCAGCACCAGCGGTAATCAAATCATTGGCAACACTATTTCTGATTTCTTTGAATCGGGTATATATATTCAATATTACATGAATAATTTACTCATTAGCGGAAATACAATTTCTCGACCTAACAGAACTTCGAGCACTACTGTATATGGTATCAGCACTCAGTGGTACAACCAAAACCTTGTGATTGAAGGGAATAAAATTCACAATCCATTCGGAGGTTCTACTACCACAACCAATTCATTCTTTGGTATATACTCTCAGTACAATTACTATGCTGGAAACGTTATCAGAAACAATGCCATTTATAATGTAAATGGTATGGGAAGTAACTATGGTATTTATGATTACTACAATTATGCTTCTCCTACATCAATGCCTATTTACTTTAATACGATATCGCTGGATAATTCAACAGCCAAAACCAACAGTAACCCAGATTATGGTATTTATGTGTATATGTCACAAAACAATGCTTCTTATGTAAAGCAAATTAGAAATAACATTATTTCTGTGACAAGAGACGGATCTTCTTCGGGTGCTTTGCGTTACGGTATGTACTTTCAGGATGCATTTTTTATGGTTTCAGATTATAACCTGTTGAATGTAAATGCTGCAGTAGGAACAAATGTTTCCGTTTATCAAAATGGCACAAATTACAATACGTTAGGCGCCTGGAGAGCTTCAAATTCGAATGCATTTGATCAAAATAGTTTCTCCGTTAACCCGCAGTTTGTAAATATTGTTTCAAACGTAACGCCCACCTCTTGTGCAGTAAACAACAGGGGAGTAGCAATAACAGGAATTACAACAGATATTACCGGTGCTACCAGAGGAACAGTTCCTGATCCGGGAGCATTAGAATTTAATGCCGGTGGCGCAAATGATGCCGGTATCAGTGCACTCGTAAATCCGGGAGGAATTTATTGTGCAGGTTCACAAACGGTATCTGTAAAGTTGAAAAACTTTGGTACAGCAACTTTAACCTCTGCATCTATCAACTGGATAATTGGTGGAACAGGACAAACTCCTTTCTCTTGGACAGGAAGTTTGGCTCCCGGTGCTGAAACAACAGTGAACATTGGAACTTACAATTTCCCTGCATCACCGGTTTCTTTCAGTACTTATACCACTTCGCCCAATGGTTCAAGTGATGCATGTAACTTAAATGATACTATGGTAATGCCTACCGTTCAGGCTGGTTTAGCCGGTACTTACACCATTGATCCGTTAGGCTCAGGCTCTACCAACTTTATCAGCTTTGCTACAGCAGTTACTGCTTTACAACAACGGGGAGTATGTAGTGCGGTAACTTTTAACGTTGCTGCAGGTACTTACATTGAACAGGTAATAGTTACTCCTGTGTCGGGTGCATCCGCTGCTAATACCATTACCTTTAATGGTGGAACAGGTAATGTGGCTACACGTATTCTCCAATTCCCGACTAGCTCAAATGGTTACGGACATGTTGACTTAAACGGAGCAGATAACATCATCTTTAAAAATATTACCATAAAATCACGTCCAGGACAAACCTCAGGTTATTTCGGTGTTTTATTAAGAAATCAGGCTGATAATAATGTGATTGATTCATGCATTATAGACATGGCCGGGCTTACCACCACCACAACAACCAACATGGGTATTGTTATGAGTGGTTCACAATTCAGTTACAGCACTTCAGGTAATCATGGTAGTAACAATATCTTCCGCGGCAGCCAAATTTTAGGTTCAGCAACGGGCGGTGCATACTACGGAATATGTATTTATCCAGGTAGTAATGGTACAGCCGGTACTTTGAACAACAAGATAATTGGCAATACTATTCAGAATTTCTATAATTATGGTATCTACACCTACTATGCAAATGGTACTTTGATTTCAGGAAATGATATCAGCAGACCAAACAGAACGATAACTACTACAACCTACGGTATATATGGTTGGTATGATGATTATGCTGTCTATGAAAATAACAGTATTCACGATCCGTTTGCCGGAGCACCAACTACAACCAGTACTTTCTATGGTTTGTATCTTTATAACAACTCAGGAGGTTCAGGTCCGGTTAAAGCTATCAACAACAAGTTTTACAACATGAACAGTAACGGGTCACTTAACCCGATTTATGTTCAATATGAACAAAACATGTTGATAGCCCACAACTCCATCTCTATGGATCATACTACTTCCACATCTACCTCTACTTCGTATGGTATATATTTCTATTGGGCCAACGTATCAGCCACACCGGCAATTATCAAAAATAATATAATTAGTATTACACGTGGCGGCACAGGAACTAAACGTGCAATGCACTTGCAGTACTATTACTTTATTTCTGATAACAACATTATTCATTTATCAGCTACCAATGCTACTATGGGATACTATTACGGTTATCGTCCAACAGCATTCACTACTCTTTCAACAGGCACTTACAATACATTGGCTCTTTGGAAAACAGGTCAGCCGGGCATGGATGTAAACTCAGTAGCATTGAACCCTACATTTACTAATGCTGCTACAGGTAATCTTACACCAACCAATACCTCAGCAAATAATGTTGGAGGCGCAACAAGTGTAACCTTAGACATTAATGGCAATCCACGTCACCCAAATACACCTGACCCAGGTGCTTACGAGTGGGGACCAGCTTGTTCCGGTACGCCAGCAGTATTTGGTGTTACTATCAACAATGGTGGTTCACCGGTTTGTAGCGGATCTACAGTGATACTTACCGCACAGTTTGATTTTGTTTCCGGATTAACTTTCCAATGGCAAGAATCAACTAACGGTACGTCTTACTCAAATATTACAGGAGCAACCAACTTTAGCTACACTACGCCTCCTATTACTTCACCAATGTACTACCGTTGTGCAGTTACTTGTTCAACATCCACACAAACAGCTACCACATCAGCAGTTATTGTAAACACAGGTATGTCGGGTGCTTACACCATTAACCCTGCAGGTTCAGGTTTAACTAACTTTACTACGTTCCAGGCTGCAATCACAGCTATGAATACGTTTGGAATTTGTGGTCCGGTAACATTTACTGTTTCAAACGGAACATATCCCGGTCGTATAGTTATTCCTCAAGTCTTAGGAGCGACAGCAACCAACACCGTTACTTTTGATGGTGGTTCTGGTAATGCAGATAATGTATTAATTACAGAGGCATTCACAACAACTCCGATTACCTCTTATGCTATTGTTCATTTGAATGGCGCTGATAATATCCGTTTCCGTAACATGACTGTGAAAACAAACCACACTAACTACGGATGGGGTTTCTTAATAAACAATGCAGCTAACAACAACATAGTTGAAAATTGCACGGTTGACTTGAGTGGCGGCACTTCATTAAGCACGGCTTTAATGGGTATTGTTTTTAGTGGCAGCGCAACAAGCTATAGTACTACAGGAAATCACTCCAACAATACCATTGTTCAAAATAACTACATCAAAGGTTCTGCAACCGGTGGAGCTTATTTTGGTATCAGTAATTACGGCAGTTTCAATACTTCTGAGAACATGAATGTAAGTATTCTCAATAACAGAGTTGAGAACTTCTATCAGTACGGTATATATGCCTATTACTATTCTCCAAACATGATTATAAGAGGTAATACCATTAGCAAACCTAACCGTACAGCAGTTACAACATTCTATGGTATTTATTCAGTAGTTGGTTACGGCAGAATAATTGACGGAAATACCATTACCAATCCGTTTGGAGGTGCCCCTACAACTACCAATACTTTTTATGGTATCTACTCAAATAGTGATGGAACTACAGCTTTACCTGTTACCATCAGCAATAACTTAATTCACAGCGCTTACGGGAACGGACAGATGTTTGGTATTTATGCTGCGTCAACTTACTATGCTTCTATTACTCACAACACCATAGTATTTGATAGAGATGAAACAAACTCAAATAACACGAGCACTATTTACGGAATTTATACAAACGGTTCAACCAATGCATCGTATCCATTGGATTTCAAAAATAACATCATCAACATCACCCGTTCAGGTGGTACACGTTATGGTATCTACCAGACAAGCAATCCGTATTACATGGCCAGTGATAACAACAATATCTATGTAAACGGTACCGGTTCTACCAACTACTTCGGATTCAGAGGTGGAAACCAAGCTACCATGGCAGCATGGAGAACGGCCACCGGAGGTGATAACAACAGTGTTAGTATTGATCCGATATTTACAGCAGCATGGGATTATACTCCTACCAATCCTTCACTTAATAACTTAGGTGCACCGTCATCTAACCTTTATCAGATGGTGTCTATGGATAAAAACGGCTTAGTTCGTAAACCATCTGCTCCTGATTTGGGTTGCATTGAATGGACGCCTCTTTGCGTAGGTTCAGGAATTACTCAAGGAACTCCTTTCCAGGGTACCATGCGTGCAGGTTCTTTATCTGATTTTGATCACTTGAAAGCAGAGGATACTGTTACCTTCCAGATTGTTCCTCCTACAGGATACACCAATGCTGATTTCGGCAGCACTTGGACCGTAGAAAACTTCAGCTTCAAAACTGTAAACGGAACTGCTCCGGGTGCAACAGATACAGCTACTGTTATGGCATCTGCATCTTCTTCAGGCAGCCTGTGGTTCTCACCAGATCAAATGTATACAGACAGTATGTATGTGTTAACCTTTAATATCAAGAGCCTTGCAGGTGCTCAGGAGTGTGTTTCTAATTTCGAAAGACACGTGTATGTGGCTCCTTTACCTGAGCCTGATTTTGACACGGTAGGAAATTGTTTAGGTTACGCACTCACTATTAACAATACATCTTCTATTTTAAGAGGAGGTATGTCATACGAGTGGAACTTCGGAGATACTACCAGCAACAATACTTCTACAGATTATAAACCTTCGTATACCTTCAGCAGGCCTGGTGTGTTCACCGTTACTCTGAAAGCAACATCTGATTTAGGTTATAGTACAACCACAGTGAAACAGATTGAGATTTCTTATGAGCCTCAGCCTAACTTTACTGCAACAGCTGCTTGTACCGGAGACTCGATCTTCTTTACCAATACAACTACAATCGGTGGTCCTCAGGTGCCGTTGACATATACTTGGAACTTTGCAGATGGCGGTGCTACATCTAGTGCTGTAAGCCCGTCTAAGTTATACGCTGCAATTGGGGTATACAATGTGCAATTGAACGCTTCAACTGCCGGTGGTTGTAACAAATCAATATTCAAAAATGTAACTGTATTCCCTCGCCCTACCGCAGCATTTACTTCAGCTAATGCTTGCTTGGGTGATAACACATCATTCACTAACGGATCAACAGTTACTTATGGTAATATTGGAAATGAGTGGTTGTTCGGAGACGGTACAACATCAACAGATGCTAACCCAACCAAAAAATACACTACAGCTACCACATACACTGTTAAACTTCGTGTATATACTGAATACGGATGCAGAGATTCTATCACTAAATCAGTAACAGTAGTTGCTAAACCAACAGCAGATTTTGCTACAGCTTCTTTCTGTGACAATGACAGCACAGTATTCAGCAACAGTTCATCTGCAAATGGTGGCCCTGCTTTAACTTACACATGGAACTTTGGTGATAATTCAAATTCTTCATCAAATGCATCTACATTAAAACACATGTATGAAGATGGTAACTACACCGTAGTTTTAAATGCAACCAACGGTTCATGTTCTGATAGCAAACAAATGCAAATAACTATTGCCGAAGCTCCTGAAGCATCGTTTATGGTGAACAGCACAGTTTGTCAAGGTAACGCTACAAGTTTCAACAATACTTCGTCAAACGGTTCCAGTACACCTTCATACAGCTGGATGTTCGGCAGCACAGGAACTTCTGCGGTTAAGGATCCATCTTATACTTTCCCCGGTGCAGGTACATTTGATGTATGGTTGAAAGTAAACAGTGGCAGTTGTTCTGATTCAGTAAAAATGGCTGTAACAGTTAACCCTAACCCTACAGCATCATTTACAGCAACTCAAACACCATTGGTAAATCAGCGCCAAATGAGCTTTACACCTACCAACAACACCTACAGCACTTACCTGTGGAACTTTGGTGACGGTAATAACAGCAACCAACTGGCTCCGGTATACAGTTACCTCTCTAACGGACCATTCCAGGTTACGTTGAACGTTACTGACGCTAATGGTTGTGTAAACACCTCAGCACCTCAAACAGTAAGCTTCAATGTAAGTGCAGGTCAGGTAATGTCTAAATCATTCAGTTTCGATGTATATCCTAATCCTTTCCGTAACCAAGCTACTATTGCTTACAATCTGGTTAAAGGTGGAAACGTAGAAGTGAAATTGTTTGACATGACCGGCAAAGAGATTGCCGTATTGGCGAATGCAGAGCAGAACGAAGGTTCTTATGAACTGAGTTTCTCAGCAGCACAATACAACTTGGCAGCCGGAACTTACTTTGTAAGACTGAGCCTGAACGGTGAAGTTCAAACTAAACAAATTGTACAGGTGAAATAATCCCTGTTAGTTCAAATAGCTTAACGGCCCGCCTCGAAAGAGAGCGGGCCGTTTTGTTTAATATTCCCTGTCAGTTGTTGCAACTGACAACAGTAAAAAACAGTAAAGAAAGAAATGGTGAGGGAGGGAATTCATCCTCCCTTCTTCCATGAAACCTTCCAAGAAGCGGAATTTTCATAAGGTATTTCAGCTACCACGAACTAAGGTGATGGAAACGAATACAGAGTGTAAGCATCCCCATTTTAGTACAAAGCTAAAGTAGACATTTTTTATTATTTTACCATAGCAGGACTTTTACCTTTTAAAGCTTTATGTGGCCTATTATTGTTGTAATCATACATCCAATTC
>JBAYTR010000018.1:0-81889 GCA_041675505.1 Bacteroidia bacterium
TCAAACTCTTTGAGGATGCTGGCAATTTGACTTGGACTGAATTTACTCTTTTTCATTTTTTTACAATTTAAAGTTAGAATTTTTTCTACTTATAAATCGTACTATTTTTGGGGATGCTTACAAATGTTATATAGAGAATAGACGAATTTCACTATTTTTGACTTATGGCTACTTTGAAAAGCCTGGCAAACATTTACTTTACTAAATATCAAACACGATGAAGATCATTGTTAACGCAGAGGGATATAAAAAATATCTTTTGCTATTAGGCATTATTTGGTCTGTAAATGCACGTGCACAACTAATTGATTATAGTTCGATTGATACAAATATTCAGTCAATATATGAATGGAGGGTTTCGTATAAAGATAGCGGAAGAATTGATACAAGCTTAGAAACAATACTTTTTTATGACTCTACAGGTTACTTAACAGAGAAAAGATGGAATTTCCGTTCTCATATGAAAGGAGATTATACCTCAATGAAATATGAGAGGATGAATTTAGGAAGTCAAGAAATCATTACTTTTTCTAATCCTCCTCCATTATTTGATGGCCACAGAGTCGATTTAGTTAGGCAGAGCTGTGACCACTTTGATTCTCACTCAAGGTTGATTAAGGTAGAAAAAAATATCAAGCCAGACATTCACCAATTAACTACATTTTCTTATGAGAAATCTGGATTACTCAAAGAAGTAATTGTAATTGAGAATGATAAAGTTAGGTTTAAATACTTTGTGGAATATAAATATAGGTAGTCCCGAGGGTTAATTCAACGGGTAGATTATTCCGAAAATGGGGTGTATTTAAATTCTATTGTCTTTGAGTATTCTTTCTGGTAAAATTTCCCTGCCCATCTGCGATTATAAAAACAATACCATAATTTCAGTACGTCTATATTCGGCAACCTTCCTCATTCCCCCGGTAATTTCTTCCAAAACTCGTCTTCGGTATTTTCTTCAAAGTGGTGTTCCTGGTGCAACCTGTCTACCATCACCAGTTGTTCTGCCGTGGCGGTGCGCTCCAGCTCATTGAACAAAATGCGTTCTTCAAAGCGAATGTGCCGCTCCAGTTCTTCTTCAATAAGGCTCACTGATTTGAGCAGGTTTTTTTCTTTTACAAACAAGCGGTTAATCCTGCGGTGCTCAAACAGGGCTTTCTCCACCAGCTTATGGCCGTTGCCCAAAACAGGAAATATATGCTGCTCCTCTGCTTGAAAATGAGGAATGAGGTGAGTGGCATAAAACCAGTCGGCATAACGTTTCATTCTCGATTCCTCCACGTGCCGGGCTATACCTTTGCGTATTTTAAGACACAGCATTAAGCCGTGGTAATGTTCACGGCTTAATGGCTGCAAGGCAATGTTGCGTTTAATGGGTGTAATGCTGCTCATTCAAAATAAATATTCAGTTCAGTAAAAGAAGCGTTGAGTTGCAGGAGGATTTCCCTGCGCTGGCTTTCCTCTTTTGCCCCCTGCATGGAGGCTACCAATTCCATGTATGGCAACAGCCACTTGTGCAACTCATCGTGCGGCTTTCCTTCCATGGTGCAGTTGGAAGTAAGCTCATTGGTTTGCTTCTGTAAAAATATGGCCAAGGTATCAAAGCTGTCTGCACCATCACCGGTGTGAGCCACTACGGCTTTTTCCATGGCACGCAGGTAAACCATCATTTGCACATCCACCTTCCACTTGTTACCCTCATTCAACTCTATGTTATGCTCTGAAGGCACTTGTTCCTTGGTAACCTGCGGAGTTGTTTCCTGTTTTGTTTGCTGGTTGCCGCAAGAGAAAATAAAAACTGCCGATAGCAGGAGCAAATAAATAAACTGCTTTTTCATGATGCGGTAGCCAATAATTTTTCCTGCTCAATGCCCCAAGGGAATAGAATATTGTTCTCCAAGTGAATGTGCAGGTGCAGGTCTTCTTCAAATTCTTTGAGTAATGCATAAGTTACTCTATAGGTGTTGCAGGCATCAGCCGGAGGGGTGTAATCATTCGTAAGCACGGCCATTGTTCTGAAGCGCTCACCTTCCACTTCATGTTCCTGCATCATCATGGTTACGGGATTTTCAACTGTACCAAAATGAGGCTTTTCAATTTTTTCACCTTTGTTTATTGCCTCGGCAATTTTGCGCAGGTAAGGAAATAATACCAGTTCTTCTTTTTTCATGTGTGCCGCTAACTCGCTGGCAGAGGCTGTAAACTGCTGAAAAACGTCAAACAGTTCGGGGTGTGTTTTGCCGTGTACCTTGCACAACTTATCGAGATATTGCAGCAGCACCGGAGTGCGTTCTACTACGTAGCGGTGGTGTTTCTTCTCAATGTAATCCACCAGCAAATCAGCCGGCCATGAGGCATAGTCCATAGCCGTATTGCCCGGAGCATTCAATACCGATTCAAGTTGCACAAGCAGTTGTACCTCGTCTTTCTGAGCCGTTGCACAAGCCTCGGCAATGGTTCTGTTTCCCTTGCAGCAAAAGTCAATTCCGTTAGATTGGAATACAGCGGCTGTGCGGTAATCTTCCGCAACCAACTCCCCTACTTTTTTTAAAACTAATGTGTTCATATGATGTAAATTTTAATTTAAGACAATATTGTCCTTTTTTAGTGTAATTTTTTTTTATCTCTTCAAAAATGTCATGCCTTGCTTAAGTCCCAGAGCCAGTTCTTCAATGGTAGTAGTCTCCAGCATGTGCTTAAGTTCCTGCCGTATGGAGATGAATTTTTCGTGGACCGGACAAGGTTTTTTCTCATTGCACATTTTTAATCCTAATCCACAACCTTTAAAAACACTGTCGCCATCAATGGCATATACCACTTCACTCAGTTTGGTGGTAAACAGGTTGTGGGGTTCCATTACAAAACCGCCTGTAGGCCCTTTCAAAGAATCTACTATGCCCTGCTTAACCAGTTGCTGCATTATTTTAGCGGTGAATGCCTCGGGGGAATCAATTTCCTTGGCAATGTCTTTTAACGTTACACGCCTGCTCTCTTGCGATTGCAAGGCTATGTATATGGTTGCCCTGATGGCATATTCACAAGCTTTTGAAAACATTGGTTACTTATTCGGGCACAAATATAGGTCAATTTTATTATTCGGATATTTTTGTCCGAATAATGATTATTTTTGCCCTGCGGATTATTCATTGCCAAAACAACTAAAGCATGTGAATAAACTCAACAACAGAAAGCAGAAGCGGAATTTGTTAGCAGCAAAAACAGAAAAAAAATGCCGCACACGAAACAGAAAAAATTACTTTTTCATGACAAGTACATAAGAAACTCGGTTTGCAAGCTAAAAAATAAAAACATCTGAATGCACATTGATCAGGACATATTGTTTACCTGGGGCGCAGTAGCCAAAATATACGGCAAGGGAGAATGTATTTTCTCTGAAGATGAGCGTAGCCATTTTTATCACCAGATACTGGAGGGTAAAGTAAAAATGGTAAACATCAATAACGATGGAAAGGAATTTATTCAAGGCATTTTTAATGAAGGGCAAAGTTTTGGCGAACCTGCCTTGTTTATTGATGTGCCCTACCCTGCCAGTGCCATCACACAAAAAGAATCTGTTATCATAAAACTATCGCGCGAAAACTTTATGCGCATGTTGGATGCTTATCCTGAAATGCAAAAAAAAATGATACTGCTATTGTCGCAACGGCTCTACAACAAAGCCCTCACCGCCAGGGAGGTGATAAACAATAGTCCGGAGTCGAGGTTGTTGAGTTTTTTAAAACAGATAAAAAAAGAACACAGCCAAAAAGATGAAAAAGTATTGATTCCACACACCCGGCAGGAATTAGCCAACCTCACCGGCTTAAGGGTTGAAACGGTTATACGCACGCTCTCCAGAATGAAAGCGGAGAAGAAAGTAGAAATCATCAACCACAAACTATACTTTTAATGAAGGAACTTAACACCTCTTTTTGGATAAGACTATCGCTTATAAATTTACTGCTGGTAGCCTTGATGGGCATATTAATGCGTTACAAAATAGGCTTCGAATTTCCGCTCTTCAATCAGAAAAACATTCAGCACGCACATTCCCATTTTGCCTTTACCGGCTGGATAAGTCAGACCTTAATGGTATTGATGGTTCACTACCTGCAACAATACGCCACACAGTTAAAAGTAAGCAAATACATTTTTTTGCTACGTGCGCATGTGCTGTGCAGCTATGGAATGCTCACCGGTTTTTTCATACAGGGATACGGAGTTATCTCCATTACGTTCTCGTTTCTTCACCTCATATTAAACGCCTGGTTTGCCATCAGCTATTTTAAATGTTTAAAACAGGTAAAACAGCATCCTGCCAAAAAATGGTTCACTACTGCACTGGTGTTTAACCTGCTCTCTTCGTTGGGTACCTTAGCCTTAATTTACATGATGGTAAGTAAACACATCCCGCAACACCAGTATCTGGCATCAGTCTATTTTTACCTGCACTTTCAATACAATGGCTGGTTCTTTTTTGCGGTGATCGGGCTTTTTACAGCACAGGTAAGTGCGTTAAATTTTGCTTTCCCGCAAGAGAAAAAGGTATTTCTTCTCTTCAGTATTTCCTGCCTGCCGGCTTACTTCTTATCCGTATTGTGGGCCCATCTGCCCGTGTGGTTGTATCCGTTTATAGTGGCTGCTTCCATTGCACAACTTATAGCCTGGCTGTTGGTAATCCGTGCTATGCGCGATAACAGCAATAAGATAAAAACTCAACTTTCGTTGTTATCGCGCTACCTGTTTTTGTTTGTGGGCACTGCACTCACTATAAAATTTATGTTACAGGCCGGGTCTACTTTTCCGGCCATGAGTAAAATGGCCTTCGGATTCCGCCCCATTGTGATGGCTTACCTGCACCTGGTATTACTGGCTATACTAACAATGTTCCTTATCGGCTATGTTTACACGTTCAACTACATCAAAAAAAATATCCTCACCACTACAGCCATTATTTCCATCAGTGCAGGAGTTTTTCTGAATGAACTTATATTGGGCATACAGGGAATTGCAGGAATCAGCTACGTTATGATTCCTTATGTGAATGAACTGCTTTTTTACATAGCAGTGCTTATAGGCGCGTCAATACTGCTTTTGCTGGCTTCACAGTGGAGAAAAGTCAGTTAAATTCCTAATATAAATCATGCAAAAACAGGGGGTGATTATGACTGAGGTCATAAAAATCAGCTGTGCGATATCCTCAACTTTGTTCTGTTAAATTATATAAATAAAATGAAAACGTTCAACCCAACCATTTACCTCTGTACGCTGCTTTTTTTAGGCAGTTGCAGCAGTTCCCCCGCACCTGAAGCAAGTGCATCGGAAGCCACAGCCGAAGTAGCTAACATAGGCCAATCAGGTGTACAGGATGATGTTTCAGAAAAAAATGTGGTGCAAATTGCAGTAGGCAGTAAAGATCACAGCACACTGGTTACAGCCGTTCAAACTGCTGAACTGGTAGATGTACTGAGCAATGCCGGACCATTCACTGTATTTGCTCCCGTTAATGCTGCCTTTGATAAATTACCCGCAGGCACTGTGGAAGGTTTATTGCAAGCGGATAAAAGAGATGCCCTTACCGACATACTGCAATACCATGTATATGTAGGTGTAATTAAAGCGGAAGATTTAACCGATGGCCGAACACTGGGACAGGTTAACGGAGGCAACATTACCATTACCATGCAGGATGGCAAACCCCTCATAAACGGAAAAGCACACATTGTCGCTTCTATCCCTGCCAGCAACGGCATTATCCATGTGATTGACGAGGTATTGTTACCTCAATAAAAGTATTAGCAAATACGATAGCACTTTTTTCATTATAAAGAAGCTGTGCCAGCGCAAGTTGGTGCAGCTTTCTTTTTTAAAGTAAGCCTGTATTAATATTCAACCAAAACGTATGTGCTATTAAGGTCTCTTTTTAACGTACACAGGTGGTAACCACAAACGAATTAAGAAAACCAGTACCTATCCCTGATAAATGAACCACTTGCTCTTTTGAACTGAGAGGACTATTGGTTATACCGGAGGCGGGTAAGCTGAGGTAAGAAAAAGGTAAAGTGATATCAGTCCAGAATTTTAATCTGCATTACTGTGGCAATGTTGTTGGCACGCAGTTTAATCTGCTCGGCATGTTCTCCTTCATACAACTCATCCACACTTTGATTAAAGTGGTGCAGCCACTGTTGAAAATGCTCCTTTTTAAACGGACTCCTCTGATGAATTTTAGTGTGTATCATCATGGGATTACCGCTGTAAGTACCGGAATAAAAAAGCACGTTCTCCCAAAAATCATACATCACGGGCAAGTGTTTTTCCCAGTTCACTTTTACCACATCCGTAAAATAATAAGCCAATGATTCGTCCTTCTTTACCTTTTCATAAAAAGCATTAATAAGAAGTTCTATATCATTTCTATTCTCAATATCTGTTTTCATGGCAGGGTGCTTAAAACATAAAAAACTACAGGTCCTTTCTGCTGAACTTACGCAGGGAAAGTGAAAATGGTATGGCAATCCAGAGTACCAGAAATACGGAGGCCAGCACAACGCCAATACCTGATCCGAAGAACTCTTTGAATACTGCTCCGGTGTAACCCAACATAGCCGAAACATCCATTTGCAGCAGTATAAGTATACGGGCCAGGTCAACCGGACTAAGCATGGAAACTCCAATCATGGCTTGCTCAATGGGGTAATCTGCCAATTGGAAAAGAATAAAAAGCACCAATCCGTCAAACAACAGCGCGAAATAAAGCCAC
The DNA here is from genome assembly GCA_041675505.1 of Bacteroidia bacterium. Lineage (GTDB taxonomy): Bacteria > Bacteroidota > Bacteroidia > UKL13-3 > UKL13-3 > JAGPCK01. Next base: position 6,764 of record JBAYTR010000018.1, read on the forward strand.
AATAAAATAGAGACTCCTATTCCGCGTGCTTTATCACGGGTAGATACGGAACTCAGAAATGCTATTGCTGTAAATACCGCTGTTATCAAGCACCCTGAAAAGGTAATCATAATGCCTATACGCAACGGTGCATACAACAGAATGGGGATTCCCGCTCCTGCTAAAAATGCGAGAATAAGCGAAATACTCAGTCCGTTAAAAAGACTTAACCATATCCGTTTCCGTTTTACCGGCTGGCTGATGAGCAACTCAATAAACTCAGAACTGTTGTATATATAAATGGTAGAAAAAATAATGCTCACCAACGGAACCGTAAGCAATATAACGTTCAATATGGTAAGCAATCCTTTAGTAATGTTGTCTTCAATTCCGAAAACACCCCAGGACAATATGCCCAGCAACAAGGTATAGCCGAGAATAATCTTATTGCGTATAATGTCGAAGAAAACGAATTTAATGATCCTATTCATAGGTACCGGCTTTTAGTAAATGGGTAACAGCTTTGGCAATGGTGGCCTCTCCTGTTTGTTCTTTAAGCGTATGCTGACTTTCATGAAATTTCACCCGTCCGTCTTGCATGAAAATAATTTGTGTAACCAAATCTTCCAGTTCACTGAGTAAGTGAGAGGTAATCAGAATCAGTTTGCCTTTGTTTTTCTCTGAAATAATTTTTTCCTTCAGTATTTCTGAAGCCAATGGATCTAACCCTGCGGTAGGCTCATCCAAAATAAGCACATCAGGATTAAAAAGGAAAGCCAGCGTTGCACTCACCTTTTGTGTAGTACCACCGGATAGTGTGCTCATTTTTTTATCTGCCAGTTTGTGCAGTTCAAAAGCGTTGTATAAATCTTCATCCAGGGGTGTATCAGAGTGTCGAATGTCTTTTATCATGTCAATCACCTTACCGATGGTCATGTTATCAGGATACCGGCCAATTTGCGGCATGTAACCTATCTGGTTCCGGTAAGCTACATCTTTGGCTATTGATTTGGCATTAAACAGAATATCGCCTTTATCAGCCACCACCATACCCAGTATAGTTTTAATTAAAGTGGTTTTACCACAACCGTTCGGCCCTATTAAAGCGATGCACTCTCCTTTATTGCAGGTAAGTGTTACATCATCCAACACCTGAAGTTTACCAAAACGTTTTGATATGTTATTTATCCAAATCATAAATCGAGTGCGTGCATTAGTGGTGTATTGTCAATAAAATTTTCAGGTGTAAGTGTAGGGATTATTTTCTCTGAACGATCGAGTAAAGAAATAATAAAACTGCGGTACAAGAGCATGGCAGGCGGGTTGGTCTCTACAATAACAGAGAATAAACTCAGCGGACGGTAAGGTACATCACCTGTGTTGTCTTTGTTTAAATCATAACCCTCGTATTTATCCCAGTAATTGTTTTCAAAAACATTCATCACCAGCGAACCGTTAGTACTTACGTCAAACGTATTGCCCTGAAAATTATTTTTACGTATAACATTATCCATACAACTGGCCTGAACTTTCATTCCCCAGCCGTTGTCTTTAAAAATATTGTTTTCAATAATTATCCTGTTGGTCCCCTCCATGTAAATAGCAGAGGTATTCCCGACAAAACGATTTCTGTAGATGTAGCTGTCGGAGATTTCTTTCAGCAATAAACCGTAAGAAGCATCTCCCCAGTTTTCATTAAAGGTGTTGTCGTACATCTTTACGTTGCGGGTAAACATCACTGCCACGCCTGCACCGTTATTCGTGAATACATTGCTGATGTAGGCATCATCGTTGGAAAACATAAAATGCAATCCGTACCGGATATTATTAAAAGAAGTGTTGCGCCAGATAACCGAATGCGATACAAATTCAAAATAAATACCATCGCGGTGGCCTGAAATGGTGTTGCCTGAAATACGCAGCCCTTCACTTTTCCAGCAATGAATGCCGTTGCCTATTTGTTGTTCTTCTTTTCCGTAGGCAGTTATTTTATTGTCTTTGATGGTGCAGTTTTTACCGTACTGTATGTATACGCCAAAAAAATTATTATCCAGAATATTGTTACTGATGGTTACATTCTCGCTATCGTACACTTTTATCCCGCCCGGATCATCAAGAGAAGCATAGCCAGAGTTACAAACTTTTAGTCCGGTAATTACCGCTCCTTTTGCCTTTACTGAGATTACTTCGTATTTCAACTGTCCGTCAAGCACAGGATAATTTACCCCTTTCAGGCAGATGCGTTTATCTACTACAATATTTCCTTCTTTGTAGGTACCTGGATGAACAAGCACAGTGTCTCCCGGCATAGCCTTCTTAATACCCTGCTTTACAGTTGACACTGCATGGCCTTTTCCTACATGAATGGTAGCAGCAAATACTGTCGTTGTTACCAGCAAGAAAGCAAAAATGAGAACTGCTTTGTTCATGATATTATTGTTTCAGGGCCCCTGCATTAATCACCACAGCCTTCCACTTTTCAGCATGTGCAGTGGCTTGGGGCATATCTGAAAACGCTGCTACATTACCGCCCATAGGACTGCCGACCTCATCACCTGAAATCAGAATGGCCTGATCCAATAACAAAAAGTTAGTGGTATTGAGGTAATCGGTAACGTAGAAAGTCGGGTTAGGTAACTTTGATGAATTTTCCTTTTGGTAGCGCATCATGCAGGAGATATCATCAAATTTATATATCCTTCCTTTGTCGGTAATCAGTTCAGTTGCAAAACGGATATCAGCAATTGTCATTTTACACGAAGCGCAATTGTCGACATTCAACTTAACGGGCACTGGCCCTTTAGCTCCACATGCCGTTAAAAGCAAAAGCACAATCACAGTCAACGCCATTTTAGGTTGCCTCTGAAATCTGCTGAGAAAAGCTGATTCTTTCAACACCACTACCAGCATAAAAATACCTGACAGAATAAAAAGGTAACCACCCTTATCAGGTACAGAAAAAGCTCCGAAATTAAGCAGCTGTTTAAATCCTATTAACGGAGGCTGGTATGACATTCCAGGTACTATGATGGCTGCATTGGGGTCAAGGTTATGTCCGTAGTTGTACTCCCATCTCCAGAAATCTACCATGGCTATCACCCCGAAAGACACAAAGGCCCAGAATAAACTGTAGGCAAATTTTTTATTCCCCATAGCGGCTGCAAGCAATGAGCACAGGGCATAAAACCCGATAATGTATTTAAGAATGGTAAACTCAATGAAGTTCTCCGCATGTAAAGTTTGCATTCCTATGTAGTGATTTAGTCCGTTGATGATGTCCACATCACCACCCAGTTTATCTGCAAAAATTTGCAGAGCCAATCCTTCGGGATATTGCGGAGCATCCAACTCAATACGCCAGATAGGTACGAATAACGAACCGACTAATGCACCTGCAGCCAATAACAGCAGTAACCTAGACATTATGCTCAAACTATTTTTAGTACTACTCATGTTTTTATTCATTAAAAAAGGGACACGGATGCATCTTACATCCGCATCCCTTTCTGTGTACTTTAATTATTTACCTGCCTCAGCAGTAGCCGGTGCTTTTTCACCTAAGCTCCATTTAAGCGGAACATTGCTTCCTGCCGGAGACACACGGATGTATCCCTGCATCTCCTGATGCAATGCACTACAGAAATCGGTACAGTACATCGGAAAAATCCCCACTCTGTCCGGCACCCATTTCAGTGTAGAAGTTTCGCCCGGCATAATCAACAATTCTGAATTGTTAGCACCTTTCACAGCAAAACCGTGGGGCACATCCCAATCTTGTTCCAGGTTAGTTACGTGGAAGTAAACTTCATCTCCCATTCTAACTCCTTCAATATTATCAGGCGCAAAGTGTGAACGGATGGAGGTCATGTACACATGTACTTTGTTACCTTCCCTTACCACCTTAGCTTCTTTTTCCCCTTTGGTTGCATAAGGGTGCATGTTTTCGGCTATCTTGAATATTTTAAGTGAGTTTTTCGAAATCAAATCAGCCGGAAGAGCTTGTGCATAGTGAGGCTCACCAATGGTAGGGAAGTCAAGAATAAGTTGCATTTTATCTCCGCTGATATCGTACAACTGCGCACTCTGCGACAATTCAGGTCCGGTAGGCAGGTAACGGTCTTTGGTAATTTTGTTGTATGCAATCAGGTATTTGCCATAAGGTTTTTTGGTATCGCCACCGGGTACACATAAGTGACCAACTGAATAATAAGTAGGCACACGATCCAATACTTTAAGGTCTTTCACGTTCCATTTAACTACTTCTGAAGATACAAAGAATGAAGTGTAGGCATTTCCGTTCGCATCAAACTCGGTGTGCAACGGACCAAGACCCGGTTTTTTCACTTCACCGTGTAAAGCTGCTTCGTACTTAATAACAGGAATGCCTTGGTAATCTCCGTCAAATTTTTTACCTGCAATGGCATCTAAAATTTTAGTGTAGCTGAATACAGGAATCAAAGCTGCCAGTTTACCGCTACCTACAATGTACTCACCAGAAGGATCAACATCACAACCGTGTGGTGATTTAGGGCAAGGAATCATGTAACAAATATCTGCCAGTTCTTTGGAGTCAAGTATAGTTACCTCAGTTCTGATTTCTGATTTAGCTGTATGTGTTTTTTCATCATAATAATTATGGGCATATCTGGCAGGTACTTTTTTACCTTTTCCGGCTTTCAGGTACTCTTCTGCTTTTTTCCAGTTCACTGCCATAATGAAGTCTTTATCTTTTTGTGAAGCGTTTACTTCCAGCAAAGAATTAGCTTGTTCAGTATTGTAACAAGAGAAGAAGAACCAACCGTGTGATTTACCTTTTCCTGCACGACTTAAGTCGAAGTTAACGCCCGGGCACTGAATCTGGAAGGCAATATCCATCTGCCCTTCTTTACCTATGCTGATAAAGCTGATGTGTCCTTTGAAGTTTTCTTTGTAAGAGTTAATCGGCACATCACCGTTGGCATTATCAGGTGGAACACTAAAACGTGTACCGGCCACAACGTACTCGGTATTTTCAGTAAGGTAAGGGGAAGAGTGATTACCTCCGCTGTTAGGCAATTCAATAATTTCAGCTGTTCTGAACGTTTTAAGGTCAATACGTGCTACACGCGGGGTGTTGTTGGCATTACCGAAAGCCCAGCGACCATCTGTTTGACCGTCAGTTTGCGATAATGTCGGGTGGTGCAAATCGTCCCACGGTACAAATCCGTGTGATGTGTTCAGCATAGGTTTAGTTTCCTCGCTGTAACCCCATGCTTTTTCAGGGTCAACAGAGAATACCGGAATAACCCGGAGTAACCTTCCGCTGGGTAATCCGTAAACGGCCATTTGACCGCTGAATCCACCACTCACGAAATTATAGAACTGATCATACTTACCGGGAGCAACATATGCTTTAGATGCTGCATCTCCGCTTACGGCATTACTGGTGTTTTTAGGTTTACATGAACCTAAATAAAGAACTGCGGTAACTCCAACCACGGTCCATAAGGTTATTTTATTTTTGTACATAGTGTTAAGTATTTAATGGTTTATTTGATACCATCATTTTTTCTCATGAATTCTACAATATGGCGGGCATCGTCATCAGAAAGACTCTGATTGGGCATTCTAACCAAACAAAGTTCTAACTGCGCCTGCACTTCAGGGTCTTTGTCAATCATCGGATCAGGATTGGTAATAAAGTTCATAATCCACTCAGGGCGTCTTCTTTCGGTAACACCTTTCCAGCCCGGTCCTACCAGTTTTTCATCGGTTAACTTGTGGCATGAAGTACACTTTACACCGGCAATCTGTTCGCCTGATGTGGCCATAGCCTCGTCCACTTTATCTCCAACCTGTACATTCTCGGCTGTGAATTTTCCTTCACCGCGTTTGGGATCATACGATGGGTTTTCTGATGATGAACTTTCGGTGGCTTCTGCTACCGGTTGTTCAGTGGCTGTGGTAGTGTTAGTGGCTGATTCTCCGCCTCCGCAGGCAGTAACAACAGCAACAATTGATAGTAGTGCAATAACTTTTTTCATGTGGTTAAAATTAATACACAAATGTGCGGTGCGAAGTTGCCTCGTTTTTATGACTGCAATCATAAGGAGGCCATTTAAAACATGATTTTAGTTAGTTTTAAATCTGATAAAAAACCATGAAAGCACCCGATATAGGCGGGCGATAAGTAGTGTAAGACTACACCAAAACAGAGGTATCACCTTCACTGGTTGCAAAGATGAGCAACAGTGAGGCTTCGGCTTCACCCACATCTTTTACCCAAGTGTGGTATGTTTCTTTTGTATCCTGTGCCGCCTGAGTTATGATGCTGCGGTAATATGCTATACCCTGCTGCAGGTTATCATAAAAACTTTTGAAGTATTTTTTCTGCTTCTCTGAAGGCTCCGGTAAACTTTTTTGAATTTCCGTTTGCAGGTAGTTGATGTATATCTTCAGTTCATTAACAAACATGTGAGGGCGATAAACCTGATTGAGCAAATTTTTTCTTCCGTAAATATGCCCCACCATATCAGCCAGTGTAAACACACCGGAAAAGAAAGCCAGATTAGGGCCCGGGCAAATAGTTACTGCGGTAAGGTTACGGGGCACAGGTATATTATTCTTGAGCAATGCGGTTGCTGAAAGTCCTTCACACAGGCAATCTTTTTCTGTTATCTCCTCTACTCGCTTTTTAAATGCTTCAGGTGTTAACCCCTCACCGACCAGCTGCTGCAACTTGAGGTGCTGATACTGCCGTGATGCCTCACATATAGGTGCTGCTGTAAACTCTTTATTAAAGGTGAGGTGCTTTTTATAACACGGGCTACCCGGACGACCTTTTTCCATGCGTTCATTACGTAATTTTTGCGCTGAGCTTTTTCTGAAATTGTTAAATGGTACTCCCAACGGAGAGGCATGGCTCAGGTAATAATCATCAGGTTGTGCAGTGGCTAAACCCTGAAGCGTATCATTATCTACATTGGTAGCTTCAGGCACCAATAAGAACGGACTACCCCATCCGGTAGCATCTACCCCGTAAAAATCGCGTAAGAATTGGTCTTCCTCTGCGGTGCCTATACCACCTTGAACCGTAACACGTGCATGAATTGCAGAGGGTAACAGTGGTTGATTTTTTGCGGCTAAGGCGGCATTTACGGTTTGTTTTAACTCCGCATTTAACTCCTCCCGTTTATCTTTAAACTCCTGCAAAATGGGGCCAAGTAAATAACCGTCAGTGGCAAAAGCGTGTCCCCCGCAATTAAGCCCTGATTCAATACGAAACTCAGAAATCCATACCCCTTTTTTAGCCAGAAATTTTCCTTGAATTAAAGCAGAGCGGTAATCACTTACTTTAAGAATTATTTTCTTTTTCAGGTGTCCGTTTTCATCCGGGAAAAAGTCAGGAAAGCTGTCGATATAACTGTAAAGTCTGGGGTTTAAGCCGGCTGAAAAAACCACCGAACTCTCCAGATTGCTTTGTGCAAAACCGCGCAAGGCAGATAACGCATCCGAGAATTCAGGAGCCAGCAGCGTTTCTCCGTCAGCAGCATAATTCAGGTTATCAACTTTGGTCATGATGTTCACATCAATACTACCGGCAGTAATTTGTTGCCTCAGCTTCTCACACAAGTTTTCTTTCATCTCCCCCACAGCAGTAGTCATGTCGCAGTACATTTTTTTCAGGGCACTTTTCTCCGGTAACATTTTAAAGTAGTTGGTAATATCCGTATCGGCCTCAAACGCTTCAGCTCTAAGTTTATTGAGTTGCAAGCTCACAATCTCCTGCAACATATTCAAATAGGCTTTTACCCGCTTTGCTCTGAAATCAATCTCTTTGGCGGTAATCTCCATATAAGGAAGGTTGTATTGACTGCTGTGAAATTTGCGCATCTGCTCCAGTAACTCATGCTGAATAACTGAAACTACAGATGAAATTCCGAAACGGGCCACTTTAACAGGCGTATCAACGGAGTAAGCTAAACCCAAAACAGGGATATGAAAAGTGTGGTGCATATTTTTAAATGACAAGAGTATACTTCAAACTAAAACCTGTCAATAAACCGCTATTTATCCTGCAAAAAAATTGACCTGGGTCAATGTTTTTTGTCAAAAAACTTCCCCGCACCATGCAGCTTATCACCCGCATCATAAAAATGAAAAAAGATATTTGGCTTTATTTATACATATTTGCACCAAAGTAACCCCGGTGAAAAAAACAGTCCATACCATCGATTGCATCAGCTGCCAGCACAAAGCCACCTCAGCTTTTTGCAACCTGCGCATGAATGAGCTGGAGTCACTCAATCAGCACAAAACCACTTTTCAGGTGAAGAAAAAGCACATTCTCTTTCACGAAGGTGATATAGTAAAAGGATTGCATTGTGTACACGATGGGAAAGTAAAACTTTACAAAACACTGAATGATGGCAGCACACAAATAGTGCGTTTAGCCAAATCAGCCGATTTGATAGGGTACCGCGGTTTATTGGGCAACGGGCGTTACATTGCCACTGCTGAAACCATGGAAGACAGTATCATCTGTTTTATTCCCAAAGAAAAAATTCTGGAGTTTATTACCCATAACGTAAACTTTACGCTCGACATCATGTCAAAAATTGCAGCCGACACCAGTGACGCTGAAACCAGGGCGCTTAACCTGTTGCAAAAATCAAGCAAAGAGCGACTGGCTGAAACCTTGTTGCTGCTGGAACAATCCTTTGGCAAAACGGAAGAAGGCTATATTAACATACACCTTACCCGCGAAGAAATTGCCGGAATAACCGGTATAGCTGTGGAAACCACTGTGCGTACACTTCACCAGTGGGACGAAGAAGGACTCATCCAACTCGTTAAAAAACAAATCCGCATTCTTAACAAAAACAAGTTGCTCGAACTGTCTTCTACTGAAGATTAGTGACCAATATCATGTAGTATGTTGACTAAGGTCAACTTTTCAGCGTTGCTCCCGCCCGTATTTCGAAGAATCAAAAAACGAGCGTTATGGAGTACCCGGAAACAGATGTGGTGATACTGAATTACAATGGCAAAAAATTCCTGAAAGAATGCCTTGATTCTGTTATCAACTGCAGCTATCCCAATAAAAAGATACATGTACTCGACAACGCATCAACAGATGATGACGTAAGTTGGTTGAAACAACACTACCCGCAAATCAATATTATTCAGAACAAACTGAACAACGGATATTGTGCAGCGTACAATTTAGGTTTCTCCGCAGGCAAAGGAAAATACTTCATCTGCCTCAACAATGATGTAACCGTGCACCCGCAGTGGATAGAACATATGGTACAACTGGCCGAGTCGGATGAAAAAATTGCGGCCATTCAACCCAAAATTGTTTCCTACTTTGATAACAAAAAATTTGAATATGCCGGTGCCTCAGGTGGCATGATGGATGTTTTCGGCTACCCCTTTTTGCGCGGCAGGTTGTTCAATACCATAGAAGATGACAACGGACAATACAATGATGTAAGCGAAATCTTCTGGACCAGCGGGGCAGCCATGTTCATTCGCAAAGAAGCATTGGAGGTAACCGACACGCTGGATGAAACCATCGTTCACCACATGGATGAAATAGACCTGTGCTGGCGCATGAGAATGTGTGGTTTCAAAACGGTGGTACAACCGCTTTCCGTTATTCATCACATAGGAGGTGCCACCATTCAAACAAAAAGTTTCAGAAAAGTATACTGGAACCACCGCAACTCCTTATACATTATGCTCAAGAACTACGAGTGTAAAAACGTATTGCGTTATGTACCGGTTCACTTTCTGCTCGATTATATTGTTATAGCACAATCGCTGCTTCAGCGCGACTTCACCACCGTTGGCGGAATACTGAAGGCCCATGCGTGGTTAGTGTTAAATCCTCTTCTTATTCTACGTAAAAGAAAATCTGTGCAACGTATGCGTACGGTTGCTGATAACGAAGTAAAACGTTTTCTGTACAACGGCAGCATTGTATGGGAATACTTCGGCAAAAAAAGAAAGACCTGCACTCAATTAAAAAACTACACTCCTTATGAATATTCAACTGATTAACGAAGCATTAAACGGACTGATGGTTTTACAACCGGAGGTATTCGAAGATGAACGAGGCTTCTTCACTGAAGTATACCGCAAAGATCAATTTCAAGCACTGGGCATAACTGATGAATTTGTGCAGGACAATCACTCCCGCTCCTCGTATGGTGTGGTGCGGGGGTTGCATTTTCAATGGGAGCCTCCCATGGGCAAACTGATGCGCGTTACAGTGGGAGAAGCTTTTCTGGTTGCTGTTGACATTCGCAAAAACTCTCCATCTCTTGGGCAGTGGTACGGAGAATACGTATCGGCTAAAAATAAAAAAATGGTTTGGGCACCTGCCGGATTTGCACGTGGGTTTTGTGTAACCAGCGACTTTGCCGAAATACAATACAAGTGTACCGGCATATACAGCAACAAGGCTGAATCAGGTATTTTATGGAACGACCCGGAGGTGGGCATTGAGTGGCCCGACATAGTACCTGTGCTCTCGGCAAAAGATACAACCTCTTTAACATTGGCCCAATGGTTAAACACACCTGCATCAGATTTGATTAAATAAACAACACCATGAGCAAGAAAAAAATATTGGTACTGGGCGGCTGCGGATATATCGGCAGTGTATTATGTCCTTACCTTAAAAGAGCAGGATACGATATTGATGTGGTTGACCTGTGCTGGTTCGGCAACAGTTTACCCGATGATATTCCGGTGAAACAAATGGATATTTTTAACCTGCAACCGGAAGATGTAGCTCCTTATGATGCCATCATTTTTCTGGCAGGTTTATCTAATGACCCGATGGCGGAGTTTTCTCCCAAAGCCAATTTCATTTACAATACCGCACTACCGGCCTACATCGGCTACATTGCCAAAGATGCCGGAGTAAAACGTATGCTGTTTGCCAGTTCCTGCTCTGTATACGGCTACACACACAACAGAACATTTACTGAACAGGATATTGCAGTGAGCAACTATCCTTATGGTGTATCCAAACTACAGGGTGAACAAACATTGCTGGCTATAGCCGATGAAAATTTTTCAGTACTCTGCTTCCGACAAGGAACTGTGAGCGGATACAGCCCCAGAATGCGCTTGGATCTGGCCATGAATACCATGTTCAAAAACGCCCTTCAAAAAGGAGAAATCACACTCAGCAACAATAAAATATGGCGACCTGTACTGGGATTAAATGATTTGTGTGTGGCTTACCACAACGGCATTGAGGCCATGCTGAACGGTGGACACATCTTCAACATCAGCTCCTTCAACGCTACCATCGGAGAGCTGGCTTTGTCTGTTGTAAGTTTCATCAAAGAAAAATATGGCACCGACATATCAGTGAAAAACCTGGAAAAACAAGATTACCGCAACTACAAGGTAAGTACAGATAAAGCAAAACAACTCTTAAACTTTAATCCCCTACAAAATGATTTGGATATTCTCAGTGACCTACATGAGCATGTGGATTTATTCCGCGATTTTGATGATGAAAAATACTACAACATCAATGTATTCCAAAAAATAATGTTGTCTGACTCCCTTACTCTCACCGCATGAAAATATTAGTAACAGGCGCAAATGGACAACTGGGTGCTGATATTGTAACCTCCATGACTAATGCAGGTCAGGACGTAATCGGCCTGACTCACGAAGACTTGGATATAGGCAATCTGATGGAAGTAAAAAATCAGATTATACGCGTGCAACCTCAGGTGGTTATTAATACCGCAGCATTTCACAATGTAGATGCCTGCGAAAAGGATATGGCCATGGCCAAACGAATCAATACCGATGCACCAGGTTTTATGGCACGCATGTGTCGCTACAGAAGTGCACGATTCATTCACATCAGCACCGATTATGTTTTTGACGGTAAACAAAACAAACCGTATGCTGAAACCGATAATGCCACTCCGTTAAACGTTTACGGTCTATCAAAACTGATGGGTGAAAAAAAGATTGAAGCAGAAGGAGGCGATTATATGATTGCCCGGGTATCTGCTTTATACGGTACCCATCCGTGCAGAGCAAAAAACGGATTAAACTTCATTCAGTTGATGCTGAAGCTGGCGGAAAAAGGAGAAGTGCGGGTAGTAAATGATGAATTTGTTTCCCCCACGGCTACGGCCGATGTGGCTAAACAGTTAACCCGCTTATTGTCGAGCGATGTACAGGGCATTACGCACATGACTTCAGAAGGACAATGCAGTTGGTATGAATTTGCTGATGCTATTTTCCGCAACAGCAATACTGATGTAAAATTACACAGTGCCAACTCATCAGATTTCCCTGCAAAAATTGCCCGTCCCAAATATTCAGTATTAGAAAACTCCCTGCTTAAACGCAGAGGTGTTAACCTGATGCCGCAGTGGGAAGAATCACTTAAGAATTATTTGAATACAATAAACTATACAACGAATGGAGAATAACAGATTACGTACGCTGGCTGAGCCCTTTAAAATAAAAATGGTGGAGCCGCTCAAAATTACTACAGAAGAATACCGCAAAACTGCTTTGGAAAAAGCCGGAAACAATCCGTTTCTTTTACGCTCTGATGATGTATTTATTGACCTGCTCACCGATAGCGGAACCGGTGCCATGAGCGACAAACAATGGAGCGGCATTATGATGGGAGATGAAAGTTATGCCGGTGCCAGAAGCTGGGTGCATTTGGAAAGTGTGGTAAAAGAACTTACCGGTATGCCTTACATTTTACCCACCCACCAGGGCCGTGCAGCAGAGCGTATCTTGTATGGTCTATTGGGCGGACCCGATAAAATATTCATCAGCAATACGCACTTTGACACTACACGAGCTAACATAGAATTTACTGGCGCAACAGCTATTGATATTCTGCCTGAAGAAGCACTGGACCCGCAGGCTGATTTACCTTTTAAAGGAAACATTGACTTAGATAAACTGCAGGAACTCATCAAAGAGTACGGTAAAGAAAAAATTGCCGCAGTAATTATTACCGTTACCAACAACTCCTCAGGTGGCCAGCCTGTGAGCATGGCTAATGTAAAAGGCCTGCGCAAAATATGTGACGAACACGGATTGCTGCTGGTGATAGACGGCTGTCGCATTGCAGAGAACAGTTATTTTGTACAACACCGTGAGCAAGGCTATGAAAACAAAACCTACGAAGAAATTGCCAAAGAGATGTTGCGTTTGGGTGATGCTTTTGTGATGAGTGCAAAAAAAGACGGACTGGTGAACATGGGTGGATTGCTTACTCTGCGGGATGAAGAGATGGCCCGAAAATGTACGAACCTGCTCATTATCTCGGAGGGTTTTACTACCTACGGTGGTTTATCGGGCAGAGATATGGAAGCGCTTGCCATCGGACTAAAAGAAGTTTTTGATGCCGATTACCTGCACTACCGCATTCGAAGCACCGCTTATCTGGGTGAACACCTCAAAGCCAAAGGTATTCCGGTAGTGTGGCCCATTGGCGGACATGCCGTTTACATTGATGCAAAAAAACTCTACCCGTCCATACCTGTAGAAGAATATCCGGGACAGGCTTTGGTGTGCGACCTGTACATCAAAGGCGGTATCCGTTGTGTGGAAGTTGGCAGTGTAATGTTCGGACATTACGATAAAGAAGGTAAACTGGTGCCTGCCAAAAATGAACTGGTACGTTTAGCTATTCCCAGAAGAGTATACACACAAAGCCACATTGATTATGTACTGGATGTGTTTGACGACATACTCGATATGTGCCAACAACAGCACGGTTACCGCATAACCTATGAACCACCTTTCTTAAGACACTTCACTGCCAAATTTGAAAAAATATAATTTACGTACACATGGAATCACACGAATATGAAGTAAGCATCAACTGGCTGGAACTGAAAAAAGGAACCATGAAAGCTCCGGGAATAAATGAACACATTACTGTTGCCACTCCACCTGAATTCAACGGAGGCATGCACGGAATATGGTCACCTGAACACCTGTTTACCGCAGCGGTGAATAGTTGTTTCATGACAACTTTTTTGGCCGTTGCTGAATTTTCAAAATTTGAGTACATCGATTTCGAATGTAAATCGAGAGGCATACTGACCAAAGCCGATGGCAGATACGCCATGACACATGTAGAGCTGGAACCTACCCTCACGGTGAGCAATGAAGAAGACAGAGAAAAGGCTGAACGCATATTGGTGAAAGCAGAAAAAGCCTGCCTTATTTCCAACTCCATTAAATCAACCACCTCCTTAAAAATAAACATTCAACTGGCTGCTAAACCTGTTGAGGAGTAAAAATTAATTCCACTAAAAATGAAAAAACAATTGATCAAACGTTCATGGGCCGAGCCCTACAGAATGAAAATGATTGAACTGCTCAAAATGACCACACGTACCCAACGGGTAAAGGCCATGAAAGAAGCAGGATACAACACCTTTTTACTTCGTTCAGAAGATGTATACATTGATTTGCTAACCGATAGCGGAACCAATGCCATGAGCGACCGGCAATGGAGTGCCTTTATGTTAGGTGACGAAGCCTATGCCGGCAGCAGCAGCTTCTATAAAATGGAAGCTGCTATTCAGAAGTATTACGGCTACAAATACATCATTCCCACACACCAGGGTCGTGGTGCAGAAAATATTTTGTCAAAGATTCTCATCAAAAAAGGAGACATCGTTCCCGGAAATATGTATTTCACCACTACCCGCCTGCACCAGGAATTGGCCGGAGGAAAATTCCACGACATTATCATTGATGAGGCACACGACCCACTCAACGAACATCCTTTTAAAGGTAATGTTGACCTGAATAAACTCGAAGCTCTGGTAAAAAAATACGGAGCTGAAAAAATTCCGTATGTGAGCATTGCCACCAATGTAAACATGGCAGGCGGACAACCCATCAGCATCAAAAATCTGAAAGAGCTGAGAGCCTATACCAAAAAACACGGTATACGTATTATACACGACATGACCCGTGTAGCTGAAAATGCGTACTTCATTCAACAGCGCGAAAAAGGTTACAACACAAAATCAGTGAAAGAGATTGTGAAGGAAATTTGTTCACTTACTGACGGTGCTACCATGAGTGCCAAAAAAGATGCCCTGGTAAACATTGGCGGATTTATGGCTACCAATGAATGGGACGTGTATGAAGAAGCACGTAACATGGTGGTGGTATACGAGGGCTTACATACTTATGGCGGATTGGCAGGAAGAGACATGGAAGCTATTGCAGTGGGCATTGGTGAAAGTGTTGACGACCATCACCAGAAGGCACGTGTGGGTCAGGTAGAATACCTGGGGCACCGCATGGAAGAATACGGTATCCCTATTGTGAAGCCCATTGGCGGACATGGCATATTTGTAGACGCGAAAGCATTTTTGCCTCACCTTACACAGGATCAGTTTCCTGCACAAACACTGGCCGCTGAAATTTATATTGACTCAGGTGTGCGCACCATGGAACGCGGTATTGTTTCAGCCGGAAGAAAAGCCAATGGAGAAAACTATTATCCAAAACTGGAGTTGGTACGTTTTACCATTCCGCGCAGGGTGTATACACAGGCACACATGGATGTAATTGCCGAATCAGCAGCTGCCGTGTTGGAGCGCAGAGACAAAATCAAAGGTTTAAAAATGGTTTACGAACCTAAATATTTAAGATTCTTTCAGGCACGTTTCGAGCAACTATGAAAATTCATCCGCGACATATTTTCGTTGTTTTGTGTGTGCTCTTTTTGGCCTATTCTTTCTCTATTTATACTGCACCGTTACGCAATGCAACTGAATTGCAACTTGCAAATTCACAGGCCGGAGAAGGGCGTTTGGTATGGCAAAAAT
This sequence comes from Bacteroidia bacterium, assembly GCA_041675505.1. Taxonomy (GTDB): domain Bacteria; phylum Bacteroidota; class Bacteroidia; order UKL13-3; family UKL13-3; genus JAGPCK01. Next base: position 22,591 of record JBAYTR010000018.1, read on the forward strand.
ACAATTGCCAGAGTTGCCACCAGCTCTATGGATTAGGTGGTTATCTGGGACCTGATTTAACCAACCTGATGTCGTCACCCGGTAAAGACAGCACTTACATTCATGCCTTACTCAAAAGCGGTAACAAACAAATGCCCGTGTTCGATTTAACTGATGAGGAACTTACCCGACTGCTGGCTTTTCTGAGAGCAGCGGATGCCACCGGAAACGGACGACCCGCATCCTACAAAACATTGTGGAACGGAATGATTGAACAACAACATGACTAACACTATTCAACCTGTAGCTAAAACATTTTTGGCGCTGGCACTGCTGATGCTATTACTGGGATTGGGCTTAGGTGTAACCGCAGCACACAGCTACCTCTATCCCGACTTGTGGAAGAACTCTGCTGTGGGTTTTTCTGCGCTACGCCCCATGCACGTTTCCTCTGTTTTGTTCTGGATTATACTGGGAGCAACTGGCTGCGTATACAGCGGGTTGTGGCATAAATACGGACACCTGCTTTCAACCACACTCGCTGCTGTACAACTGGCCTTATGGATAATTGCTATCGTATGGATTTTTTACAATTACCTGCACAGCAATTTTGGTGGCAGAGAATATTGGGAGTTTAATCCCTGGCCGGCATTGCCCATTGCTCTAGCCTGGTTGTTATTTATTATCAACTTTATCAAAGTGGCAAAAACCATCCGACAATGGCCCGTATACTTATGGATGTGGATGACCGGTTTGGTGTTTTTCCTTTTCACCTTTATCGAAAACTACCTGTGGTTATTTCCTTACTTCCGCGAACACTTTGTGACTGACATGACCATTCAATGGAAAGCCAACGGTTCGCTGGTAGGTTCATGGAACCAACTACTTTACGGCACTGCCATATTCCTGATGGAAAAAATAAGCGGGGATAAAAAAACGGCTTACAGCAAACTCTCTTTTGCCATGTATTTTCTGGGATTGTTCAACCTCATGTTTAACTGGGGGCACCACGTTTACACCCTTCCTACCGATGCGTATGTACGTTATGTGGGTTATGCCGTAAGCATGACGGAATGGATATTCTTTGCCCGAATCATTTACACCTGGAAACAAAGTGTAAGTAGCATGCAAAAGCACTACCACTACTTCCCGTATCGTTTTTTAATGGCTTCTGAAATATGGGTATTCATCAACATGGGGCAGGCCATTATCATGTCCATACCTGCGTTTAATCTGTATACACACGGCACTCACGTTACAGTAGCCCATGCTATGGGAACAACCATCGGCATCAACTCCATGATATTGCTGGCCGCTTGTTTTGAATTTCTTGACACTCGGTGTTATCCCGCTGAAGGAAATAAAAAATGGCTGAACATTTCTTTTTGGGGCACACAAGTAGCTTTGTTTATTTTCTGGTTCTCCCTCAACGCAGCCGGTATAGAAAAAGGTTTGTGGCAAATGGGGAATACCACCACTTCCTTCAGCACTATGATGAGCGGACTGAGTAACTGGTTCCTGCTTTTTGTGTATTCAGGTGTTGTACTGATGATCACCATAGGCATACTGGCCGTTGTGCTGCTGCGTAATTACGTTGCCTGCAACATTAAACAACGCAAACAGGTAACACGTAAAAAAGAAAAAACATCCACTGAGATAAAATTTGCATAACATGAGTACACTCTCTTTTAATGAACTTAAAACTGCTTACGCCCATAAAACGGATAAGGAAATACGTTTCACACAACTGGTGTTTACCTTGCTTCATTACCCCTGGTTGGTAAAAATACTCTCACGTGCAGCCAAACTTATTCTTCAATACAACCTGCCCTTCAAAGGAATTATCCGGTCTACTGTATTTAAAGTTTTCTGCTCCGGAGAAAATGAAGCAGAAGCATTTCAAACCATTCGTCACCTGCACGATTACCGCGTAATGGCTGTTTTAGACTATGTATCAGAAGGCGAAAAAAGTGAAGAAGCGTTTAGCCGTAATGCTGAAAAAATAATTGCAAACATCAATGCAGAGGTCAATGGTACAAAAGCAGATTTTATCAGTGTAAAACTTACGGGATTGGAAGACCCTGATTTTCTCACTCAAATTAATCACACCCACAATCAACTGAGCAGCTCACAACAAAACCGATACAACCGTTTTAGAAAACACGTTGAAGATATTTGCCGTGCTGCTGCAGAAAAAAATATTATGGTGTACATTGATGCGGAAGAAACCTGGATGCAGGAGGTGATTGATTCCTTAACCGAGCAAATGATGAAACAATTTAACCACGAAAAGGTAATTGTATTCAACACCCTGCAAATGTACCGTACCGACAGAGTAGCGTATTTACAAGCAGCCATTGCACGGGCACGGCAATACAAGTATTTATGCGGCATTAAACTGGTACGTGGAGCTTACCTGGAAAAAGAAACCCGACATGCCGCAGAGGTTGGCTTACCCAATCCGGTGTTTGAAAAAAAATCGGATACAGATAAATCGTTTAACACCGCCACCGAAATTTGTCTGCAAAATCATGATGTAGTGGTTACCTGCATTGCTTCTCATAATGAAGAAAGCGTTCAATATGCCATTGACTGCCTGAAGAAGTACAACGTTACCAACCCGATGGAGAAATTACAATTCTCACAGTTGTACGGTATGAGCGACCACATCACGTTTAATCTGGCGGCTCATGGCTACCATGCTTCCAAATATTTGCCCTATGGCGAAGTAGAAAAAGCGATTCCTTACCTGATGCGCAGAGCTGAAGAAAATACCTCCGTAAACGGACAAATGAACCGCGAACTCGATATGCTCAAGAAAGAAATGAAACGTAGACAACATTCCGATGATTAGCGTTACAAAAATATTTCAGTTTGAAGCGGCTCATGCCATTTCAGGCTACAACGGTTCATGCAGGGAAATACATGGCCACGGTTACAAACTACACGTCACCGTAACCGGCACCAATTTTAATGAAAACAATATTCTTCTCGATTTTAAGGATTTGAAAAAAATTGTAGAGAACAGCATTCTCAAAGACTTTGACCACTCCTTATTGCTTAAACGCAATACCATCAATCTCTCTGCTACTAAAAATCTGGTGAACAAAATCTGTTGGATTGATGGCGAGCCAACTGCCGAGTATCTGCTGAGCTACATGGTAGAAAAAATAAAACCACTTTTACCTCAGCACATCTCTCTTATGCGTCTTCGCCTTTACGAAACAGAGTCCTGTTATGCTGAGTGGGAGAATCGCTGAATACCTTAACTAATATCTACCAGATTTCCCGGTTCTTTTGCTGAAGTGTTGTGCGCTGCTGAAAAATCTTCCCGGTAATGACATCCCCTGCTTTCTTTACGCATCAATGCACTGCGGGCAATCAATGTAGCGGCATGAACGGCATGATGGGTTTGTTGCAGTGTAATATCTGCCGTGTGCGACAATGGTGGCAAACAGGCTTCCAATTGATACAATTCCTCTAAACCGTGTTGCATGGATACCGCATTTCTCACTATACCAAAATAGTCCCACATAATGCGTTTCACTTTACGTAAAACAGGATCAGCATAAACCGCATGCGGGTGTTCAGCTGTGGTTGGTAGTTCAACAGTTTTGTGCTTGTTTACCGTACCTGTTTCATTAAGGCGCTCAGCCAATCGTTTGGATATAACCAGCAGCTCCATCAGGGAATTACTGGCTAATCGGTTGGCTCCATGCAAACCGGTGCGGGCCACTTCACCAACTGCATATAATCCCGGAACAGTGGTAGCTCCGAACGTATCTGTCACCACTCCCCCACACATGTAATGCGCAGCAGGTGTTACCGGTATGCGTTTATTTTTCAGATATCCCTTTTGTGTACACATACTAAACAATGCAGGAAAATCACTTTTCATCAGTTGCATATCCACTTTTGAAAAATCGAGCCACAGAAAATCATGTCCCGATTCCTTCATGCAGGTGTGCATACTACGGCTCACCACATCGCGAGGAGCCAGACTACCCAACGGGTGTACGTCTGCCATCAGATCTCGCATGGCGTGGTCGCGCAATACCGCACCTGCTCCGCGAAAAGCTTCCGTAATCAACAAGTGATGTTGCAACAACGGGTCATACAAACGCGTGGGATGAAACTGTACAAACTCCATATCAGCCATACGTGCACCTGCGCGCTCCGCCATGGCGTAACCCTCTCCGTTGGCAAAAGGGGCATTGGTGTGGTAGTGATACAAATTACCGCAACCACCTGTAGCCAGTACTACGGCATCGGCTGTAATCAACTTTACTTTTTGTGTAACGGAGTCTCCGGCAACGGCACCTGCACAAACACCTTTATCCATGTACAAACTCAACAGGTGATGAGCGGTAAGAATTTTAACGTTCTTTTTACGTACTACGTGTTGATGCAATGCTGTTACTACATGTCTACCTGTTTCATCGGCTACGTGGTGAATGCGAGCACAACTGTGTCCGCCTTCACGGGAAAGGCTCGAATCAAAATTTAAACCGAAATGCCTGAGCATATTTACCACAGCCGGAGCTTCATGAATCAGTTCCCTTACCACAGCTTCATCACACAAGCCATCACCTGCGATAAGCGTGTCTTGTATATGACGTTCGGCATCTTCCTCCTGCAACGGAATGGCAATACCTCCTTTTGCCAGGTAACTGTTACTTGCTGAAAAATCAGCAGCAGCCAGAATAAGTAACTCGGTATCATCTGCCAGGTGCAGCGCCAGATTTAATGCAGCCAATCCGTTGCCTGCACAAATGATGCGTTTCGAATATTTCAATCTTGCTTAGTTATAATTTAACATCCGCAACACGGGCTTACGCGCTTTCTGCAATACCTCATCATCCAACGTAATGCGGTAGTTGGTTTCTTTTGTTGTACCTATTGCTTCCAGTGCCTGCAATACTTTTTCCAAGGTATTTTGTTTCATGTATGCACATTTAATGCAGGGAGTAATAAATTCTTTATCGGCATTCATTTCTTTCAGTGCTACTCCTAAATCACATTCTGAAGCAAGCAGAAATTTGGTGGCCGTACTTTGTTGAACATACTGTAGAATATCTCCCGTGCTGCCTACTATGCCTTTGCGTTTCGACAACTGCGTGTTCACGGTATCACCCGGCACCTCCCAGTGCATCAGAATTTCGGTATCCCCATCTTCCTCTTCTACCATAGCGTTGTTAAACTGCTCATGCACTTCACAGGTACCTTTCCAAAGAATAAGTTCTTTGCCGCATTGTTTTTCAATTACGCGTTTCAAATTTTGCCCCATGTACAAATCGGGAACAAAAATGAGCCGATCGCCCTCCAGCGATGAAGCAATGGCTACTGCATTTCTGGAAGTACAGCAAATGTCCAGTTCGGTTTTGGTTTCTGCATACGTATTGATGTAGCCCATTACCGGTACTCCCGGATATTGCTTTTTCAAATCACGCACATCCTGAGCAGAGATACTGGACGCCAGTGAACAGCCTGCGGATACATCGGGCATAAAAACATGTTTACCGGGATTAATGACCAAAGCAGTTTCGGCCATAAAACGTACGCCACAAAATAAAATATTTCGGGCCGGAGTGTTTTGTGCCTCTACACTTAAACCGAGTGAATCACCCACATAATCGGCAATGCCACCTTGTGTGGTTTTACGCTGCAACTCAGCAGGCATGTAGTAGTGAGCCAGTAAGGTTACATCTTTTTCTTTTTTCAACTGCTGAATGCGGTTGTACATCATCTTCACATCTGCTTGCGGCATGTCATATCATTTTAAACGCTGCAATATCCCGATGTATGAACCACAAAAACCTTGACCAAAGTCAACGAATATGCCCATATAACAATGGAACTTTGAGTTATGAATTCCGGAATAAAAACCCCGCTGGTACTTATGGCACAATTAGCCTTGCTGTTGGTCAATCAGTTTTTCTTTTACTCGTGCAAAAACGACAAAGAGGAAACAGATTTTTTAAGCACCGGAAATGTGCAACTGAACATCACACATGAAGTGGATGGTAAGGCACTTATTTTCGACTCGCTGATTTATCAGAATGCAGCGGGAAACTCTTACAGTGTTAGTCGGCTCCAATATTACCTTTCTGATGCCGTGTTAAAAACCGCGAGCGGAAAAACAGTTTTCACCAAAGGATTTCATTACATAGACGCGACACGAGGTGACGAAAAAATTACCTTACCGAATATTCCTGCCGGCACTTATACTTCCATTCAGTTTTTAATCGGATTGGATTCACTTACCAACCAATCGTACAGTTTGCCCAATACGTTGGACAACATAAACATGAGCTGGCCCGATGTAATGGGTGGCGGGTACCACTTCCTTAAACTGGAAGGACAATACCTGAATACCAACGGTGCCCCCAAAGGTTATGCCATGCACCTGGGCACCAACGCGGCTTTGATACGTCATCACCCTCTGAACATGCTGCTTACGGTTGAGCAAAATAAAACAAGCCGACTTACACTGGTCATGAATATCAATGCATGGTACACACAGCCGTATAATTATAATTTTATTACCGATGGCAACTATACCATGGGCATACCTGAACTTATGCAACTAATACGTAACAATGGAAAAGATGTTTTGGAGACAAGGTAAACTTGTATGGTTACTGCTGCTGATTACATCAGTAATATCCTGCAGAAATACAGACACCGATGAACCTGACGTGCCGCCTGTAATAACAGCTGCCACACCGTATTATCTAAAAGTGCCTGACGGATTTCCGCAGCCCAACTTATCACGACAAAACCCTTTAACGGTGGAAGGAATTGACTTGGGCAAACGCCTGTACTCCGACCCCATTCTCTCTTCCAACGGACTAAGTTGCTCCTCCTGCCACATGAAATCATTGTCGTACTCAGCACCTACTTTTAATGCCGCCAACGGTTTTCGTTTCAGTGTGCCGCCTCATGTAAACCTGGCATTTAAAACCTACTACAACTGGACGGGTTCTATAGAAGTGCTCGACACTTTATGCATGGGTGATTTTGAAGCGGAATTTTTTAACACCAACGCAGCTGACCTTTACCAAAGACTTAACGCACATCCGGAATACCCGAAAATGTTCCGAAAGGCCTTCGGTATAACTAACCTCAATAACCTTACCTACCACGAACTGAAAATTAAAATCTGTTATGCCATCTCACAATACATGCGCACACTGGTGAGTGCTGATTCGAAGTTTGACCGTTACCGCGCACAAAAAACTTCCCTTACGCAAGAAGAATATGCCGGCATGCTCATTTTTTTCAGCGAGCGGGGCGATTGTTTCCATTGCCACAGTGACCCTTTGTTTTCCGACAACAGTTTTCACAACAACGGGCTGAGCAATGTATTTAACGGTTTTGATAAAGGACGCACACTGGTAACCAATTCAGAAAAGGATTTAGGCAAATTTCTTACACCTACTTTACGTAACGTTGCCCGCACTGCGCCCTACATGCACGATGGACGTTATGCCACATTGGAACAGGTGGTGGAATTTTACAACTCGGGCGTAAAGAACTCGCCTTACATTGACCCCATCATGAACAAGCGCGAAAACATCAGCAACCTGCAACTTTCCGACAGTGAAAAAAAGGCGCTGGTGGCATTTTTAAAAACATTGACTGATGAGGAGTTTGTAAAGTAAGAGTCGTCCTCACTTGCGCAGTTGAGCATTCAGCCACTTCACTATGTCGGCCAGCTCCTGTTGGTTGATTTCATGTGCCATGCTGTACTCCTGATACGTGAGTTTCACTTGTGCGCGGGTGCAAACTTCTTTTGCGCCCTGACCGTAATGAAGGGGCAGTACCTGATCGTTTTTGCCGTGACCAATAAATACCTGCAATTGCATCAGTTTGGGTGAAGGTTTTACTTGTGCAGCAATCTCTTCCAATATTCTGCCGCTCAGTGCCGTGATAGAATTTACTTTTTGAGGTTGGGTAAGTGCCACGCTGTAACTCATAATTGCGCCCTGACTAAACCCCAGTAAATGTACTTGTGTGGCACTATACTTTACTTTAGCCGAATCTATAAAACGCAGCAACTGCAACCGGGCCTGCTCAGCTTCTTTTTTATCGTACACCGTTTTACCTGTTGACATATCGAGCTTGTACCAGGCATACGCGCCCTGACCCAATGCCACGGGTGCCTGTACCGAGAGTATTCTGTATCCGGCAGGCAGGTGCGGTGCCAACCCGAATAAATCCTGCTCATTGCTGCCAAAGCCGTGCAACAAAATTAACAAAGGTGCATGATTATTTTTTACCGCTGGTGATTTGTGCAGGTAGCGCAACCCTGCCAGTTGAAGTGTTTGTGCAGTAGTCATGTGAACCGATAAGCTGAATAAAAGTAAAACAAGCGAACGCAGCATGTGGTAAAATTTTACGTGAAGATAAGGCAACCCAATTGGTTGCTACTTTACCTCATTTCCTGAAAACTATTTATCCATGTGGTGTACGCCTGTACTGTCGGCTTCTTGCTCCTCGTGGCCATGACCGCACTCCTTTTTACCTTCGCAGTTGTCCATACCGGCTTCACCTCTGCACTCTCCTTTATCCATTCCTCCATGCATTTTCTCCATCTTACAACACTTGTCATTTCCATGCCTATGCATTTCCTTGCGAATCATTATTTCCCGATGGTCTCCGCCCATACCCATCCCGCAATGCGAATTTTCCTTACAGGAGTTATGGCAGCACATTTTACAAATGGCGCATACTAACTGGCAAACCAGCAGTAACGTAGCCACAGTAAGTACCATGTACGACACCCACTTAAAAAGTGAACCCAGTGTTTCTTTATTTGTTTTAGCTAACAAATGCATGGCTGCTATAATGGTGAGCAACGTGGCACAAATGGATAAATACATCATAAGACTTTGAATTTGTTTATGCAAAGTTTAGGTAAATACGGCTGTAATTCCAAATGAGTTTGAGGGCAAAGTGAAGACACGAGTTGCAAAAGTGCGCGAACATAAAGGAATCCTGAGTTGCAAACTCAGGATAGCAGAGAGACTATGGTAACAAATACTTTGCTAAAAATACTTTGAGTGAATTCAAATACTCTGAGTTCAAATCCCAATAATAAGGATCAGCATAATTTCTCTTATTTTCTTTTGCTAGATCATCTGGCTTTCTTGCCAAATTTAACGTATCCACATAAGCGTATACTTTTGTTTTCAAGGCAGGATTATAAAATTTTTTATGCCCTTTTAAGCAATTCTCATAGTTATTAAAACAATCAAAAAAATCATTATGCTCAGATGGTGTAATTTTAAGCAACAAATCTTCTAAACTTCCCTTGCTAGAGTTATTTGGAAACAAGAATATATCTTGAAGCTCAATATTTAATTCAGAGACCTTTTCACGAATTGTTTTCAAACTCTGTTCATAATTTGAATCCGCATCAAAGATTACTAAATTTATCCCCCCCTTAATGGAATTTATTTCAAATTGATTCTTAACTAAGTGCAAACTATCTTTACCGTTAACAAAAACTATTTGCTCACTTATATCCTTTTGAAAAACAAATTGAATATAATCACTTAAGAACTTTTTATCTGCTGTTCCTTCTACAAAAAATTTACAACTCATTATTGAACTCCCCCCCTCTAATTTCTAGCTCGTTTTCAATTGCATACTTAAACTGATCAAACATATAATTTATAGCCTTAATTTCACCGTTTGAGGACTTTATAAGTGAAAAAACACGAGTTGATGTTTGAATCTTTAAGTTATTTTCTGCTTTAAGAACATCTCTTAAATATGTTAAACACTCCTTACTATGAGTAGTTGCAAAAATTTGCACATTATTAAGAAATGCCACTTTTAAAATTATATTAAGATATTGCCTGAATCTACTAAAATGAATGCCCGTATCAATCTCATCAATTAATAATACATTATTTTTGCAAACTATTATTTCTGCTAAAATTCTAAATAATCTAGTCGCTCCTTCACCAAGCATCCCCAATGGCAGAGGTTTATTTTCTCCAGTAAGCCAAACCAAAATTAGACTTTCATTTGCCCCTTCAGTAGAAATTGCCACATCCTCAATATCGGGAATAAGAACCTTGAGATTTGCAACAAAAGCTGTTTTCACCTCCCTATCTTTTAATATATTGTCTGAATAGAATTGAACTAAGTCCTTAGAATATCCCATATGGAAAGGTATAAAAGGATAGTATTTAGATTCACTATCCCCCTCGCCAGACACCATACTAAGTATTCTACCATGTGACTTCAACACAACAACCGTTTTTGATGATGGCAAAAAAATCGTGTTAAAATATTCCTGTTCTACTTTATCTAACTCAGAAATAGGTTTAAAATATAGTTCTATTTCGCCAGAAATTTCTCCATTATCATATTCACGATTAATAGTTATTTTTCTGTTATTCGAATTATGATAATAAAAGTCCCCTAATATATCCCGATTTGAGTAATGAAGGGTTTCCCCAATCTTTAGTCTCTCATGAACTGCTGCAAGTAAATAATCATAGGATAACTCCAATTGTTTTTCGTTTATTAATAACGACTCAAGTACCGATGTCTTTCCAATACCATTATCTCCAATGATAAAATTGAACAATCCGAGGTTTTCCAACTTTAGATAGTCAAATTTCTTGAAGTTCTGTATCTCAATTTTTTTAAAATGTGTCATTGTCGGATATTATTAAATAAATAATTCAAGTAAGCTTTATAACGCGAAGTAAACCTTCTCCATTACATATTCCTCCTGTACTGCCCCCCTACTTCAAACAACGCATTGGTAATTTGTCCCAGCGAGCAATACTTTACGGTTTCCATTAACTCGGCAAAAATGTTTTGGTTATGAATGGCTACTTGTTGCAGGCGGTGCAGCATTTCTTTGCCTTTGGCTTCGTTGCCCTTCTTCAGCTCAGCCAGCATGGTAATCTGGTATTCTTTCTCTTCAGTTGTGGAGCGTATCACCTCGCGTGGTAACACCGTAGGCGAGCCCTTGCTGCTTAAGAAGGTATTTACACCAATGATAGGAAACTCACCGCTGTGTTTCTGCATTTCGTAGTACATGCTCTCTTCCTGAATTTTGTTGCGCTGGTACATGGTTTCCATGGCCCCCAACACTCCGCCACGTTCAGTAATTTTATCAAACTCACTCAGCACCGCTTCTTCTACCAAATCAGTTAACTCTTCAATAATGAATGAACCTTGTAAGGGGTTTTCATTTTTAGCTAATCCCAACTCTCGGTTAATGATTAATTGTATGGCCATGGCACGTCTTACGCTTTCTTCCGTAGGTGTGGTAATGGCCTCGTCATACGCATTGGTGTGTAAAGAATTGCAGTTATCGTAAATGGCATACAAGGCTTGCAGCGTAGTACGTATATCGTTAAAGTCAATTTCCTGTGCGTGCAGTGAACGACCCGAGGTTTGAATGTGGTACTTGAGCATCTGGCTGCGCTCATTACCTCCGTATTTCAGCTTCATGGCTTTGGCCCATATTCTGCGGCTCACTCGACCAATCACGGAGTACTCCGGGTCAATACCGTTAGAGAAAAAGAACGAGAGGTTAGGTGCAAAATCATCAATGTTCATGCCCCTGCTCAGGTAATATTCCACAAATGTAAATCCGTTGGAAAGTGTAAGTGCCAGTTGTGTGATGGGGTTCGCTCCGGCCTCGGCAATGTGGTAACCACTGATGGAAACAGAATAGAAATTGCGCACGGCATTGTCAATAAAATACTGCTGCACATCGCCCATTACACGCAGGGAGAATTCTGTAGAAAAAATGCAGGTGTTTTGTGCCTGGTCTTCTTTCAGAATATCGGCTTGTACCGTTCCGCGCAGTTGTTTTAAAGTATCCACTTTAATTTTGTTGTACACCTCGGCCGGCAATACCATATCGCCTGTAACACCCAGCAACATTAGCCCCAAGCCATCATTACCTTCCGGCAATTGTTCATTGTAAGTAGGGCGCGTGGTGCCTTTGGCTTTGAAAATATCGTCAATCTTTTTGTTTACCTCAGCTTCCAGTCCGTTGGCTTTAATGTACAACTCACACTGCTGATCAATGGCCGCATTCATAAAGAAGGCACAGATAATCGCAGCCGGACCGTTAATGGTCATGGACACCGAAGTTTTAGGATCAGCCAGGTTAAAACCGGAATACAGTTTTTTCGCAGCATCCAAACTCCACACACTCACACCTGAGTTACCAATTTTTCCGTAGATATCAGGGCGGTGGTCGGGGTCGTTACCGTAAAGCGTAACGGAGTCAAACGCGGTACTCAAACGTTTGGCCGGCATACCTTGCGATACGTAGTGAAAACGTTTGTTGGTTCGTTCAGGGCCGCCCTCTCCGGCAAACATACGCGTAGGATCCTCGCCTTCGCGTTTGAATGGATAGATACCTGCCGTGTAAGGAAAATCTCCGGGGAAATTTTCCTGCAATGCCCAGCGAAGCACATCGCCCCAGGCTTTAAATTTAGGCACGGCTACTTTGGGTATCTGGGAATGCGACAGCGATTCTGAATGTGTTTTGATTTTAATTTCTTTGTCGCGCACCTTGAACACATAATATTCATTGCGGAACAAATCTTTTTTCTCTTCCCAGGTTTCAAGAATAATGCGGTTGCGCGGGTCCAGGTCAAGTGCAACGGTGTGATAGGTTTCATCCAGCGCTTTAATCAAACGGTCCTTGTCATCTATCTTAGATGCCTTCAAGGTTTCCATAGATGATTTAAGTCCGTAAAGTTTATCGGCAATTTCACCTTGCTTCAACACCCACTTATCGTAGTTGCGGTTGTTCTCTGAAATTTCAGAAAGGTAACGTACGCGTGCTGGCGGAATGATGTAAATTTTCTCACTCATTTCCTCGCTGATGGTATACGTGGATTTTAAATCCGCACCTGTTATTTCAGCTACTTTATCCATCACCGATTTGTACAGGCTGTTCATGCCGGGGTCGTTAAACTGGCTGGCAATAGTGCCGTACACGGGCATGCTATCGGGGTTCTTATCAAACAACTGGTGGTTGCGCTGGTATTGTTTTTTCACATCACGCAAAGCATCCAGTGCTCCTTTTTTATCAAACTTATTGATGGCAATGATATCGGCAAAATCGAGCATGTCAATTTTTTCCAGTTGTGTTGCTGCACCGTATTCAGGTGTCATCACATACAGGGCCACATCGCTGTGATCCATAATTTCGGTATCGCTTTGCCCTATGCCCGATGTTTCCAGAATGATCAAATCGAAATGAGCTGCCTTCACAATGTCAATGGCTTCCTGCACATGTTTGGAAAGTGCCAGGTTGCTTTGTCTTGTGGCCAGTGAGCGCATGTACACCCGGTCATTTTTTATGGCATTCATGCGAATGCGGTCGCCCAGCAACGCACCACCAGTTTTTTTCTTGGAAGGGTCAACAGAAATAATGGCTACTGATTTATTTTTAAAATCAAGCAAAAACCTACGCACCAGTTCATCTACTAAAGATGATTTTCCTGCACCGCCTGTTCCGGTAATACCCAGCACAGGTGTGGCCACCTTATCTTTTAACGGGGCTAAATTCTTATCAAAGTATACTTTAAAGTCATCGGGATTATTTTCAGCAGCTGAGATTAAACGCGCAATGGATTTGTAATCTTTATCGGCCAGGTGTTTTACTTCTCCGTTCAGGTTTTGTCCGGTGGCAAAGTCGCATTTTTCCAGCATATCGTTAATCATGCCCTGCAAGCCCATGGTACGTCCGTCATCGGGGCCGTATATGCGGCAAATGCCGTATTGGTGCAATTCCGCCATTTCTTCAGGCAAAATAGTTCCGCCACCGCCACCAAAAATACGGATGTGTTCACAGCCTTTTTGCTTGAGCAAATCGTACATAAATTTGAAGTATTCCACGTGACCGCCTTGGTAGCTGGTCATGGCAATGGCATTGGCATCTTCCTGAATGGCGCAATTCACTACTTCTTCGGCACTGCGGTCGTGCCCCAGGTGAATAACCTCAGCACCGCTGGCCTGTATAATTCTGCGCATGATGTTGATGGCTGCATCGTGGCCGTCAAACAAACTTGCTGCAGTTACTACCCTTATTTTGTTTTTAGGAATATATTTTACTACTGTTTCCATATAGATAAAAGCCTGATAATGGCCGACAAATTTACACCTTTTACCCGATTTTGCCCTGTGAATTAATGTAAGGATTTTCAGCATAAATTGTTTTTATTTGCTGCCCTTAAACAGAACATAAAACGTATGGATTTAAAAGACGTAATCTCCATCTCCGGAAAAGGAGGATTATTTAAGATAGTAGGTAAACGACCTAACGGCCTGATTGTAGAAGCCATGGATGCTTCAAAAGCCCGTACAGCCATCACCTTCACTCAAAAAATTTCTGTACTGGATGATATTGCCATGTACACGTATGCAGGCGAAAAGCGTCTGTTGGAAGTATTTGCTGAAATGGCAAATGCCGGCAATGTTCCTGATAACAAAGCCGATAACGACACCATGAAGGCATTTTTTGAAAAAGTGCTCCCTGATTACGACAAAGAAAGAGTGTATATCTCTGATATTAAGAAAGCCATCAACTGGTTCAGCATGCTGAACGGTCAGGTGGATTTTGCTGCTTTGCTAGAAGCCGCTAAAAAGGAAGAAGCCGATGCTGAAGCAGAAAGCAAAGTAAAAAAGGTGGTGGACACTGAGGCTGAGGCCAAACCAAAGAAAACCTTTAAGCCTAAAAATACCGCTGCCAAAGTAAATACGAAATCTGACGGTGGTTCAAAAACCACTTACCGACCAAAATCAGTATAAACGAAATTTGTTACTTGCAGAAAAAAGCCGCCCTCGGGTGGCTTTTTTATTTTTTACCCGCTTTGACTTTAAAAGTGATTTAGTTTTATACTTTTGTTTTTGTAAACACATTCATATGCTAGTTATCACGCACCACAAATTTCTCCCGGCCAAATTAAAAATTAATTCATGGGAAGCGCTGGCTCCTTTCTTTAATCAATTGCTCGAACGCACCATCGGTTCAGCAGCCGAACTGGAGAAATGGTTAATACACCGCAGCGAACTGGAAGCATTTATTAGCGAAGACCTGGCCTGGCGATATGTGCGCATGACCTGCGATACCACAAACAAACAACTGGAAGAAGCCTACCTGTTTTTTGTTACTGAAATAGAACCGAAAATTTCGCCACTCAATGATCAACTCAACCGTAAGCTGTTGGAGTGTCCTTTCATCAACGAGCTGGACCACGATAAATATTTTATTTACCTCCGCGGCATTAAAAAAGAAATAGAATTGTTTCGTGAAAAGAACGTTCCGTTAATGGCCGAGGTGCAAACCGAATCGCAAAAGTACGGCTCCATTGTAGGCAGCATGACGGTGGAAGTAGATGGCAAAGAACTTACACTGCAACAGGCATCCAATTTTCTTAAAGACACCAACCGCGCTAAACGCCAGGAAGTGTATGGGAAAATTGCAACCAAACGTTTACAGCATGCTAAGGAACTGGACGATTTGTTTGACCGCTTGATACAACTGCGTCATCAGATTGCGGTGAATGCGGGGTTTGAAAACTTTAGAGATTACATGTTTGCCGCATTGGGCAGGTTTGATTATACACCTGAAGATTGTTTCGCCTTCCACCAGTCCGTACGTGATGAGGTGGTGCCTTTGTGTAAAGAAATTAATGAGCGCAGAAAAAAAGAACTGGGCCACGACCTTCGTCCCTGGGACATGGAAGTGGATACTAAAGGACGAGCTCCTTTAGAGCCCTTCACCAGTGGAAGAGATTTGCTCGATAAAACAGTGAAGTGCTTTAAGAAAGTAGATCCGTACTTCTCCTGGTGCATAGAAACCATGGATGAAATGAATCGTTTGGACTTGGAGAGCAGAAAAGGAAAAGCACCGGGAGGATACAACTACCCGATGTCGGAAACCAACGTACCGTTTATATTTATGAATGCTGCCAGCAGCGTACGCGATGTGGAAACCATGGTACACGAAGGCGGACATGCCGTGCACTCCTTCCTGAGCAAAGACCTTGAACTCTCTGCCTTTAAAAATTGCCCCAGTGAAGTGGCCGAATTGGCCAGCATGAGTATGGAGTTATTGTCGCACGAAGGACAGGATGTATTTTACACCGACCCTACCGACTTTAAACGCGCCATGCAGGAACATCTGGAAGGCATTATAAAAGTATTGCCGTGGATTGCCACCATTGATAAATTTCAGCACTGGATTTACTCCAACCCTACACATACTGCAGCAGAACGTAAGGCCGCCTGGCTCAACATCAGCAACGAGTTCAGCACCGGTATGGTAGACTATACTGATTTCGAAGATTTTTATGCGCATACCTGGCAAAAACAACTGCACCTGTTTGAAGTACCTTTTTATTACATCGAATACGGCATTGCCCAACTGGGTGCCATTGGTGTATGGAAAAATGCCATTGCTGACAAGGCCAAAGCCATTGAACAATACAAGCATGCACTCGCTTTAGGGTACACCAAAACCATAGGAGAAATTTATGCTACCGCAGGTATTCGTTTTGATTTTTCAAAAGAAAACATCCGTGAGTTGATGCAATTTGTAAAAAGCCGTTTGCAGCAGTTGTTATAAAGTAAGACGAATTGTAAGGTTATTCAAAGCAAACTTCTTACTTTGGCCTTATGACAAACAAAACCGCTGCCTTATTTTTACTTGTTTTACTATCAGGGCATTTCGCTTGGGGGCAAACTTTTTTTACGGAGCAACTGAGTACACGAAACGGATTAAGTTCTAACCATGTAACCGCCATAACACAGGATAAATTCGGCACATTGTGGATTGGTACAGCTAACGGACTAAACCGTTACGATGGGTACAGGGTTAAAGTTTATCACCACAATCCCTGGGATAGTCTCACCCTTCCTTTCCATCAGGTAGATTTTCTTTTTGCCGATAGCAAAGGAGGCATATGGGCACTTTACGGCAATACCGTAGCGCATCTTGCAGCAGGTGAAATTCATTTTGAGGTGCTGCATCTGTTAAAAAATGAAGTAGCTTATACCGTAAATGAAGACGATAAAAACAATATTTACCTTGGAAGTAATCAGGCTTTTTATTTACTGGAAGACGGGGAAAAATTGAACCGTCTAATTAACCAACCTGTTTATTCCATTCAAAAAAACACCGATCATTTTACCCTCGCTTCACGTTCTAATATTTACAAATTTGATTTCGTAAAAAAAGAAATTACAGGCAACTATGCCGATCAGTTTGCTCTGTTGGGCGGCAAAGTGTACAACCCCTCCGCTACACAGCTCCTCAACAATCACCTCTTTATTTACAACGGCTACAGCGGGTTGCTGGATGCTAACTTACAAACAGAAAAATACAGCAGCATCACACTGAAAAATGACCTGCACAACAACTACAGTAAGGTACCTGCCCTGTGGGTTGACTCTAACATGACTGTGTGGGCAGGCACTACCAGAGGTTTGTACAGGTACACCCTTTCTGATTCGGTTTTGCAACAGGTAGCAGAAAACAACAACGGAACACAGGCCATACAATTCCAGCACATTACTGCATTGGCCGGTGACTACCGCAATAACCTGTGGATCGGCACCCGCCAGAACGGAGTATATTTTCATCCTGTGATGAATAATTATTTCCGTTCCGTATCCACCTCAACATTACCCGCAGCAAATGCAACAGCGGTATTACCTCTTAACAACACGCTTCTTTTCGGCACTGAGTGGAACGGATTATTCGAATACAACATACAGAGCAGTGTGAAACCGGTTGTTCAAAATGAATTTACTTCAGTATATGCTCTGGCTGAACAATTCAATGGCAGCACCATTTGGACAGGTACAGAAAAAGGATTGTATGCCTATACCCCTGAAAACAAAAAATTCACCCTGCACAAGCTTTACACCGATACGCTGGATCAATCAATAACAGCCATTAGTACCGATAAAGATGGAAGTATATGGTTGGGTAGCAACATTGGTTTAATCCATTATTTTCCTGCAAGCAAGGATGTATTTATATATACACACGATGCCAAAAAGAACAGCATTTCGTCCAACAAGATTAAACGCTTGTACAAGGATGCTAAAAACAGATTATGGGTAGGCACGGATGAAGGACTTGACTTGTTCCATACCGGAAAAAATTCAGCCGAGCGTTTTGGTCAGGCACTTAACTCGGCAACTGTTGACGTAAACTGCATCAGTGAAGATAACAAAGGAAACATTTGGATAGGTGTGCAACAAGGTGCCTTGTTCAAACTGAACCCGCTTACACGCAAATCAGAGAATGTGTTAGTGAATCAACCTTACACTGCTTCTTCCATTCAATCGGTATGGGCGGGTAATGAACAATGGATATGGTTTACCACCCCCAACCGTTTGATACGCTATTCCATCAACTCCGGAAAAACAGACCTGTGGCGACCTGAAAACGGACTTCCGGTAACTGAATTTTCTGCCGGTTGTTTATTGCCTGCACCATCAGGAGAATTGGTAGCTGCACATCATGAAGGGTTGTTGTTATTTAATCAAAAACTTCCTGTGGCAGACTTGCGTTTCCCGCCTGTTATAAGTGACGTAATCGTTAACGGACAATCATATAGTTTTACCAACGATGTAGTTGCCATAAGCAGCGGGGTAAAGCAATTGATAATTTTATTGGGTGATGCAGATTTAAACAAAGGCATTCCGTTTCAATATCAATACCGCCTTACCGGATATGATGACAACTGGCAACCGATACATAACAATATACTCCCTTTCTCCCGGCTCAATGAAGGCAACTACGAGCTGGAACTAAGGGCACAAGGTTTTAATGAAAACAGTTTAAGTGAAATCAAACCTTTACGCATTGAGATTACCCCACCATTCTGGAAAACATCCACCTTTCTTTTGTTTTGCAGCATCATAACCCTGGGCTTGTTGTGGTGGGCAATAACTAATACCCTATCTAAAATAAAAAAGAAAGAAGCTGCGAAACACGAACTCACGCACCGCAAACTGGACCTCGAACTGCGGGCATACAAAGCACAACTGGATTCTCAGTTTATTTCCAATACGCTCTATCAGGTGCAGGAATGTATTAACTCCAACAAACTACTTAATGCCAGTCAATACCTCAGTAAATTTTCATCCTACATCAGCTGTGTGCTGGAGTACGGAGAAAAAGATTTTATCACCATTGAACAGCTGATGAAAACACTTGACTACTACATGAGCATTGAACGGTTGAGATTTAACGGAGAGCTGGATTTTAAAATTAATTGTTCGCCAAAAATCAATGCCCTCAACACATTTATACCCAACATGCTGGTGCAACCGTATGTGGAAAATGCCATATGGCAGGGGCTTAAGCAAAAAATAAAAGAAAGGCGAATTGAAATAAATTTCGAACCCTGGAGTAAAAATCATGTATTGTGTACCATTGAAGACAATGGCATTGGCCGCAAAATGGCTGCACAACTTCGTACATCAAAAATTGATTTGCATGGTTCAGAACACACGTTACTGGCCGAGGAACGTATGCAAATACTACAGGATAGTTTATCGAACGAAACACGTTTGGAAATTGTGGATTTAGTGAATGACGCAGGTGAGGCAACGGGTACCAAGGTAATTCTGCATTTGCCTACAGCATAGTTTTTCATTTTTATTCTCAGCCACTTATAATTTTTTATAGTGTTGATGCAGCATCATGATGTACCCCTTTGTCTTTAGGGTGCAAATCAAATGTTTCATTTAAAATTTAAACGTTATGAAAAAAACAATTAATCAAGCCGGAGCGGTGCTTTCAGCAACTCCCGGTTATGTGAAAATGGCTGTTGCTCTTGTAGTACTGGCTATTGCAACCAGCGCTACCAGCTGTGGTCCTCCTTGCGGTGATCCGGGTCCCGGTGATCCTTGGCCTATCGATTCTGTAAAGTCTCGCTAAGCAACTCTTTCTCAACAAAAAGGTTTATGTAAAGGCAGACTTCGGTCTGCTTTTATTATTTAACATGAGTGCGTATTTTGCACCCATGAAAATATTTTGTGTAGGTCGAAATTACACCGAGCATGCGAAGGAACTCAACAATGCAGTTCCAACAGCACCGGTTATCTTTTGTAAACCCGAGACAGCGGTACTCAAAAACAACGAAGATTTTTACCTGCCTGATTTTTCCAATGACATTCACCATGAGCTGGAACTGGTGTTACGTATTTGCAAAAACGGCAAACGTATAGAAGAAAAATTTGCCCATAAATATTACGACCAGATTACCGTAGGCATTGATTTTACTGCCCGCGACATACAGCAACAGCAAAAAGAAAAAGGCCTGCCCTGGGAAATTGCCAAAGCTTTTGACGGCTCTGCTCCCTTAGGAAAATTTATTCCGCTACAGCAACTCCAACAACCACACAACATCCAATTTACGCTGCATAAAAACAGCGAGCAGGTACAAACAGGAAACTCGGCTGACATGCTGTTTAGTTTTGATAAAATCATCAGTTACCTGTCGCGGTTTTTCACACTCAAAACCGGAGATTTAATTTACACCGGCACACCCGCAGGAGTGGGAGCTGTAAAAACGGGCGACCTGCTCGAGGCGCGCTTAGAAGGCGAACTGCTGTTACAATGCGCTATTAAATAGCACACTGAAATAGACAGTAGTTGTTCAATGTGCATATCATTGAACCTCACATTTACCTTACAGTGGATAGATTTGTCCTTGTGATGGGAAAACTGCGTTTTTTATGTTGCCTACTACTGGCCCTCCTTCAAGGAGAAGCGGTTGCGCAACACGCCTACCCGCAAGATTATTTCCGCTCACCATTAGATACCACCTTGCTTCTCTCCGCTCCCTTCGGGCAACTGCGCGATAATCATTTTCACTCCGGCATTGACATCCGCACGTTTGAAAAAGAAGGTTTACCGGTGTATGCCGTGGCCGATGGCTGGGTGGCCCGCATCAAAATATCTCCCTTCGGTTACGGTAAAGCCATTTACATTGATCACCCCAACGGTTACACCAGCGTATATGCTCACCTCTCCCGTCTAAACGACAGCATTGGCAACTACACCAAACGTGAGCAATACCGCAAAGAAAGTTTTGACGTGGAATTGTTTCCTCGAAAAAATCAGTTACAGGTTAAAAAAGGCGACCTTATTGCCTATACCGGAAATAGCGGAGGTTCCACAGGCCCACACCTGCACTTTGAATTGCGCAACACCAAAACAGAGTACCCCATTAACCCCCTGTTGTTTAACCTGCCGGTGTTGGATACTGATGCTCCTTTCTTTAAAAGCTTTACTATTTACAACGTAATGCCCAATCGTCCGTTGCCCATTTTGCAGCAAAAACTTTTTCCGGCCAAAACACAAAAAATACCCGAAGGTTACCGCTTTACCGATACTATTGATTTGCCCACAGGGATTATCGGGTTTGGTGTAGAAGCGTTTGACTTTATTACAGACAAGGAACGGGAACAAAATGTTTACACCCTGCGAATGCAAATTGACTCGGTACCTTTCTTTAGAATGGATATGGAAGCCTTTGCATTTTCTGATACCAAATACATCAACGCACACATTGATTATGAAAGGTTGATTAAAGAACGGGTAAGGGTACAAAAGTGTTTTATTGATGATGGTAACCGCATTGATATTTACCAACCTCTGCCCGCTAAAGGCAAATACTGGCTCAGGGACAGCCTTACCCACACAGTAAAATTTATGGCCAAAGATGCTTCCGGGAAATCAGTAGAACTTCACTTGCTCATCAGGGGTAAAACCAATGACCAGCTCTCAGCCTATTACCTGCCGGAATGCTCATACGACCGTTTTGTTCCGACACGGGATAATGTTTTCCAGATGTATGGGGTGCGTATAGAAGTACCTAAAGGTGCGCTTTACGACACTATGGATTTTTGCATTAAAACTTTGCCGGGCAACAAACGTACGGCTTCTAAAATATTTAAGTTAGGCGACTCTTACACGCCTTTACACAGCAACGTGCACATCAGCATTAAACCCGATAAAAAAGACACTGCCCTGTTTGATAAGATGATTGTAGGCAGAGCTTTTGACAAAGGTGGTGTGGGTGCTGTGGGCGGTGGATACAACCGGGGATGGATTACTGCCAGCAGCCGCGTATTTGGTGATTTTGCCATTCTTGTAGATACCGTAGCACCTAAGGCCACGTTTAAAAATATTTCACGCGACACCATTTGTACCGATACCAGTGCATTAAAAATAGTGATTACAGATAACCTTTCAGGCATTTCAGAGTACAGCCTGCGCATTAACGGCAAGTGGGTGCTGGCAGAATACGATGCTAAAAACGATTTGCTGATGTACGAGTACGACACCAACACTCCGCGCAGAACTAAACTAAACGTAGAGTTAATTGTTATTGACCGTAAAGATAACTTTACACGCATTACCAAAGAACTCTATTTATTATGACACAGCTCAAAATTGGCGACAAAGCCCCAGCATTTTCCTGCGGAGATGAAACCGGAAACATACGTTCCATCAAAGAGTACAAAGGCAAAAAACTGGTACTTTATTTTTACCCCAAAGACAGCACTCCGGGTTGTACGGCCGAGGCTTGTGACTTGCGTGATAACTACAAAACTTTTCAGAAAAAAGGGTACGAAATTTTAGGAGTAAGCCCCGACACTGCCTCGAAACACCAAAAATTTATAGCCAAATATGAATTGCCCTTTTCATTGCTGGCTGATGAAGACCATGCCGTAGCCGAAGCATATGGAGCCTGGGGAGAGAAAACACTGTACGGAAGAAAATACATGGGCATTTTGCGCAGTACTTTTGTGATAGATGAAAAAGGCAAAATAGAAAACATCATTGAAAAGGTAGACACCAAAAACCACAGCGCACAGCTTTTGTAAGGTTTGTGTCAAAAGACCTTTCTGTACTTTAACTTAAATACTTGCTCGTGTTCATGAGGCGTTGAGTTATAAAATTCAACCTTATGAACCACTATGCTCACAACAAAAAAAATTGGGAAGAAATTGTTTTTGAAAACCGAAACAAAGCCTACGGAGCCTATGTGCTTCGCGAAGAGTACGACCGTACCGTACTCAAATCCTACCTTATTGTGCTGGCCTCTTTGCTCCTTATTTCAGGAGTAGCCATAGGCATAGCCAGATTATCACCAAAAGAGATTGAACAAATTATTGATGATGGGATAGTTATTTTTAATCCTCCCTTACCTGATATAGTTGTACCTGAGGAAATCAAACCGCCCTCAACACCTGCAGGCGGAAACAACGCAACCAATTCTCCTCCGGTAATTGTGGAGACTCCCATTGACACAACCGTGGAGGATACTTTTTTGACTCCCTCCCCCACTACCAACAGCGGCAACGATACTCCCTACACCGACCCTAACACAGGAACAGGAAACAACCCTAATGCCAACGACAAAGAAACCCCGGGCACCTCTGCCTATAATGCGCCATTGATTGCTGAAGTGATGCCCGAATTTCCCGGTGGTATACAGGCTATGCACCGTTTTATTCAGGACAATTTAAAAGTACAGGAAGGTGCAAATGTGGAGCGCACACGCATTGTGGTCAGTTTTGTGGTGGGCCCTGATGGCAACATTTCGGATATTAGAGCCGTATCTAAAAACGGCTGGGGTATGGAAGAGAGTTTGATGAAAACCATTGAACAAATGCCCAAATGGAACCCCGGTAAAATGGGCAACAAAGCAGTGTATGTGAGAGTGATGTTACCGGTGACGTATGAAGTGCATTGAACTGAGGTAGGCTAACGGCAGGAGCTTTATGCAGGTTGGGAATTAGTATTCCGTCTGCCCATAACCACTACTGATTGAAAATATGTTGATGAAGTTAAGTACAAAAGCCAATAGATATTCGTCTGCTGGAACTGAAGCTTGGATTTGCAATTTGCTGATGTTACAATGTCTAGCCCTACTTGCATAAAGCCCAATGTTGGAAGAAGTTTTGTCTACTTAATTTTAACGGTGTTTGCCATTTTCTTAAACTCTTCAAGATTTGTCTGAATATCTCTTTTTGAAATACCCTGAATTACGATTGCTTTGTCTCCCTTTGTCACAACGCAATAAAACAAAAGGCTGTGCTTGCCATGCATTTGTCCATACACTTCTGTTTGATAAGTTTCATATCCATTTATTTTATCTGTAGTTGTATTTTTTAATTCTGGGTTTGTTAAGCCATATTGTTGCATTTTATTAATCATCATTTCTGCTATACTTTTTGCAGTCATGGTATTGTCCTTTGGAAACTGTGACACTAGAACAATAGGGGCGTCTTTATCTTCTTTATTTTCAATCCCGTCTATTGAATAGATGTAAACATTTGCGTTGTATTTAAAGAATTTGAATTTTGCACCTTTATCATCCAATGAAAAATTTGCTGTTTCAAAGGGGTCAACCTTTTTGTTCTTGTCATAATAAATTGTATTCAACGAGGAAATAATTTCATTTCCTGTTTTTTCATCGGCAACAGGGTAAATTGTCATAACCATTGTTGTAAATGTGGTGTCACCAAAAACAATTGAGTACGCTTTAGCAGTTGCGTCACCTTGCATGTGGATATACTTTGCAGGAAAACCGTTTACTTTAATTTCTTTAAAATCGAAAACCTTTGCTCCTTGTCTTTCAAATTCAGCTTTACTAAATGTCGCTGCATTAGTATTTATGTTACCACCGATTAAGTCATAAATATTGAACATTGAAGTTTCACCCTTTTGAAGGCCAATAAATGTTGAAGCCACTTTGAAATTGGAGGGTGGAATTATATAAAGTCTAGTCCCTGGAATATTTACATGCTTATTAGTCTTTGTGTTTTTGATGTTGTCATTAATTTTAGTGGTTGTTGTCTGTCCACAAGCTGTCAAAGAAAGAAGTAAGAATAAGTAGAGTGTTTTTTTCATAAAGTGTCTTTAAAAATTTGAGCTAACTCGCTTATATGCGATATAAACCTTCGTATATATCTCCAATTCGGGTAAGTATACGAGGTTTTCGTCTTTTTGTATATATATCAATTTGCTCATAAATCGTCAAATGGAATCACACTCAGCTTTGGTTCGTGTCATCAGTAAACCACCTGTTGTTCTGTTCGTGATGACACGAACCGAGGAGAGAGTTGTGTGTTATGCGTAGTTTTAATATTCGATGTATTCATAAATTTCTTCCATTACAACGTAGTAATTGCCTGTGTTGTCCAGCTTTCTGAGTGTCACAATGCTCTGGTGAAAACCTTTATCATTGAATGTTACTTGTGTTAATTTAAGAATTTTATCATTGCAGTCAGTCGTGATTGATTTCGTCATAAGCCCAACATTGTTATAATTTATCAATGTAGAAGTACCCCCGAACAAATACTCCTTGCTTTCCAGTGTTCCATCTGTATTATAGTTGTAGAAAATCTCGCTTGTCATTTTTTGACGATTATTTATTTCATAATCTATCTCATGCCCACGGTATTTATATATTATAAAGTCACCTAGTGAATTTTTATTCGTTTCAATTATTGAGAGAAGATTTCCGTTGTCAGAATAGGTATAAACTTTTTCAGTACGTCCAAATGATTCACTTGTCGTAATGGTTTTAATGATTTTTTCCTTGTCATAAAAATAGTCGGTATTATCAAAGGTGTCAACGAAGCAACTGTCGGGTAAACTCATTTTATATGCGGTTGGGTCAAACCCTTGAGGCTTTGGCATTAGTCGAATTTCTTTAACTATTTTACCATTGTCACCGTAAATAATTTGGTGCCTGATGCTTGTCCCGATGCTATATTTCTTTTCAATTAGTCTTCCGTTTTTGTCAAACTTGTTGTAACCTAAAATTGTGTCTTTAGATTTTAGTTTGTTCTCTGAATAGTGTCGGTAAATCACATTTATTTGTTTGATTCTATTTTTTTTCACCAAAGCAATTTCTTCTGGGCTTTGAAATATTTGTCCGAATGAAACCAACGGCAAAAATGAAATAAATAGTTTAATCAGTGTTTTCATAAAATTACGCATACGTTTCAGCGGTTCGTGCTTCTGTCTGTCTGATGATTTGTAGTTTCATTTTATTCCGTCAAGATAGTTTTCAAATAGTCGTGCAAATTTATATTCAAACTTAGGTAAATTCGTAGCTAGTGCAAACATGCCTCAGCTTTGGTTCGTGTCATCAGTAGTATTTACTTCCAAAATTCCCACCATTTTTTGTCTGTTTGCTTGCTCCAAATTGTGTTCCTACTTGCTGAAAATCCTGTCCCTTTGTCTTCCGAAACCGTTATCCAAATTTTTGACTTTCTCTCTTCTTCAGTTCGATAGTCTTTATAATCGTAATGCCCAATCTCGTCCTGTTCTCCAGTCAAAATAATTTTCTTTGTTTCAAGCCAATAAATGACTTGGTCAATACATTCTTCAAGTTCTGGTGAAAAACTACCTAAGAGTTCTTTTTGTTGTTCGTCTGTTAGTTCGTCCCAAGTGTCTGTAGTTGTGTTATCCACTCTAGGCACTTCCACTGCAAGTCCAATTCCAAGTCCAAGGTCTTGAAAAAAGTTATAACCTTTACAATATAAGTCGTAAAACTCCATTAAGATATACGGAAGTCGTTCGGTCTTTTGCTTAGCCTCGTTTAGAAGTCCAAGTATTTTGTATGTTTCAAACTCTCCAAGGTCAATATGCCTTTTCAAAAGGTCCCAAAGTTCATATTTCGCACCACTTTTCTTAAAGCTTAATGAAATCAAGTCAAGATAGTCATTCGATTTTAAATGCTTTTCAAGTTCTTTGTCAGTATACAACCAATGTTCAAAGTCTTCAAGTGAAATGTCGCCTTTGATTGTCTTATAAAATCTTTCTTTTATGTCTTGTGGAAGTGTCATCATTAAAAATGCCTTATAACTCCGCTATGGTTCTTGTCATCATGAAACACTTATGTATATGTAAATATACCCGTTTTTATTATTTAGAACCTACTAAATAAGCCCACAAAAATGAGAGCATGCTCTATCTTACTGCCAGGGAAGTTCCACAAAAAATATAGCACCCTTGCCCGGCTCGCTTTCCACCCATACGCGGCCGTGGTGTGCCGTAACAAACTGCTTCACTATGGAAAGTCCCAACCCGAAAGATTTCTCTCCTTTGGTACCTGAGCGTTTTGCAGAAGTAAACATGTCGAATATTTTCGGTTGCATATCAGCAGGTATGCCAATGCCAAAATCTTTTACTGAAAGCAGCAGGTAATTCTCCTTGGCCTCAGCCGTTACCTTCACCACAGATTTCTCAGGACTGAACTTGAGTGCGTTTACGATAAGGTTGTTGAGCATGCGCCACATTTTTTCGCGGTCGGCAAAAATGGTTCTCGAACTACTGAGTTTATTTAACTCAATGGTTTGCCCTTTTTCATCAGCTTTAAACCGCAACAGGTTTACACAGTTACTCAACAACGTATTTACATCTACCGGTTCAGGCTCTACCGGCAACAACTGGGAGTTGGATGTTTCCAGCAATTCTCCTATGAGTTCCAGTGCATTGCCACAGGTAGTATTAATAAGCGCAGTAAGCTCTTTGGCATCTTTTTGCGTTTCATTAAACTCTTCAGCAATCAAAACGGAAATAGAAGAAATAGCAGAGATGGGATTTCGCAGGTCATGCGCCACCACGTGCATAATACGGTCTTTCGCATGGTTGTTTTCTTCCAGTGCAGTCAATGCATTTTCCAATTGTGTTTTTTGGATACTGATCTGTTCATTCAGCTGCCTGAGCAACAGCACGTCTTTCATAGAACGGTGGTAGGCATAGTACACAAACAAGCTAGCCAGTATAATCAACGCGGCCAACAAAGCTGTTATAGTAAGAGAGAATTGTTTACTCTCATTGTCCTTCTTCAGCAACTCATTCTCATATTGTTTTTCATAATAACCGAACTGCTGCTGAATATCGGGTTGGTTTTTATTGGCCTCTGTAATTTTAAGTGAATCGCGTAAGTGGTTAAGCTCATTCAGGTGATGAAATGCACTCACATAATCTTTTTTCATCTGGTAATAATCAGAATAAAGCTGGTGCCAGGTCATAATTTGCTGAACATTGGGAAGAGTGTCCAATACAGCACCAAATGCCACCAATGTATTTTTTAATGCCGCCACATCTTTTGTTTCTTCATAGAGAGAAGCAAGCTCCAGCATAGCCAGTTTAGCATCGTGTACCTCATACCCTTTTCTAAGGTTAATTACTATACTCTTCCTGTAGAACTCTTCCGATTTTTTATACTCTTTTTGCTTACGGTACACCTTAGCCATGTTGCCGTAAACAACACCCTTGGCTATTTGTATAAAATCGGCATCTGAGTACCTGTCTCTGAGGTCCTGCTGGTGTGCATCAATAAATTCAATCGTCTTTTCAAAGTAATACAAAGCACTGTCATTGTTACCAAGATGGTAATGACACAACCCCACATTATCCAGCAGGGCTTGTTGTCTTATAGGCGCTTTTTCCTCAGCACCGCATTCATACATGCGGTAGAAACAATCTGTAAAAAGACTTTTCGCCTCCTCATACTTTTTTTGCCCGTACATCACCATTCCAATGCGGTAGGAATAATTGGCCTCCACACAACCGCTGCTGTTTTTTGATAAGATGTTTTTGGCTTTAAAATAATTGGAAAACGCCTCCTGGTATTTACCCAATGCCATATAATCATCTCCCCGAATGAAAAGCGTACCCACATACATTTCCATGTTTCGGGGAGTGGTTGTAATGTGGGGAGCTAATTTTTGTTCCAGCGTATCGGCATATTTAATGGCCATGGAATATTGCTCTGCATAAAAGCATATACCCGACATGCTGGTGTAATACAAAAACACATCTTCAAAACCCGGCTCAGTTACATAGCTATAGCAGGAATCATAATAGTGCAACGCCTCATACAAATACTGGGGGTGTAAGATGTAGTACTCCTTTTTTGCATCAACAGATTGTTTAAATTGTGCATCAACAGGTTTACTTGAAATACCTGCACTTTGCCCGCAGGAACTTAGCAAGCAAAGCGTGTAGAGCAAGGATGCAAGCAACAAAAATCTGGTTGGCGAGGCAAATGGCATGGAATAAAGTATTTTAGTCTGGAGGGCGCGCAAGGTAAAAAAGTTTTCGCAATAAAGCACTTAACATACAACCAATCATCTAAATACAGTATCTTTGATTAAATAAACCGGTTAACATGAAAAAAATATACCTCCTTATAAGCCTGTTGGCAGCAAGTTGGACAAGTGCCTATGCACAATGTACCCCACGTGCAGGAATGAGCAACTACATCGAACCTGAATTTCTGGATAATGCTATTGCGAATACACCATACACTCAAGTGGTTTTTTTCAGGGTGCCTAAAGATACTGTGGTGGACTACAACGGCACGCCCGTATCAGTAAGCGTACAAAACAGCAAAATTCTGGCTATGGAAGGTATTCCGGCAGGCTTTGTATATAACTGCAATAAAGTTAACTGCAATTTTGCCGGTGGAAGTAACGGTTGTGCTGTTATAACAGGCACTCCAACACTCGCACAGGTGGGCGACTACCCCATCAAAATCAGGATTCAAACCAACACCTTAATAGGTGGCAGCATTCCATTCTCACGCATTGACTCAGGCATATACAACTTTAAAATTCTGGCTACTGTTTCTACCGGCCCGCAAATAGGTGAAGGAAAATTGTTCAGTGTATATCCTAACCCGGCTAACCAATCCATTCAGTTGAAACTGGCCCCCATAAGCAGCACGGGTAAATTAACTGTATGCAACTTGCTGGGCAATGTGGTAGTGGAAAAAGAACTGAGTGCCTCCACAGTACAAAGTGATGAAAACATAAACAGCAGCCAATGGCCGGCAGGTTTATACCTCATCCAACTGAAATCTGGCGACAAACTAACCACACACAAGATACTGGTTAAACACTAAGCTTTACCTGAACAGGTAACGCATTTGTAAGGTAAAACTGCGGGGAGCATCCATTTTCGCAGGTCGCAACGCGTATTCATGATTCGCCACGTTGTTCACAAGGAATGCGGCTGTTAATTTATCTGACGCTTTCCAGGCAAATCGCATGTTGTGCACCCAATCTCCGCTACCCGTTTTTTTCATGAAGTTGTTTAAACCGGGCACCAGCAACAACAGATAAAAATCAATATTTTCATAGGCTCCGTAATAAAATGCAGAATAGCCTACTGAAAAGCGTTTGTATTCAACTTCCATATCCGCTTTTAGTAATTTGCGGTTACGGTAGGGCAAAATATTTTGCAGGTTGATGCTGTCAATACTTCCTGTATTATCAAAAAAGTCGCCTATGTAATTTCCTGCTTTACGTGCAGCTGTATCTTTATTCAGATTAACGGGATAGCTAAGTGTGGCTCCGCAAAGTGTGCGCACAAATACCTGCCCTATGCGTCCTTCTCCGGTTACACTCAACTCCATGCCGGCCACCCTTGCACGGCCAATGTTCTTTGGTTTAAATCCGATTACGCCCAAAGGATTTTCAAGTGTAGGAGGCTCATGCTGTCCGAAGTTGTATTCAATCAAATTGGTATACTCCATCCAGTAAACCGCATAGTCAACTGAACCGCTGAACTGATCCACTTTGAATCCTTGTTGCACGCCTACTTCGCCTGTCCATCCCCGTTCACTTTGCAATGACGGGTTAGGAACAATTTTCAAATCAGCTGCTAAATCCTGCACATAACGTTCTGCCACGGTGGGGAAACGATATCCCTCTCCGTAAGACAAGCGCAAGAAGGTTTGTTTGGCTGCACGGTAATTTAATCCACCTCGTATCAAAGGCCGCGGAGTGTAACTCACGCCCCCGATAGCATTCAGTTCATAGCGCATACCCGCTACTGCCGACCACCGTTTGTACATATAATCCAGTTGCGTATACACCGCACCGGAATACCCTTTGAACTTTCCGGGGTAGTTGTTGCTTCGGGCCACCAATGATGTAACATATATGCCACTGGTGCTGATTAAATTTTTAGTGAGTTTGGTTTTGTAACTGTAATCTACTGAAAACAGATTGGCCTTAGCACCTCGGCCAAGCGGAAATCTGATTTTATCAGCAAAACGCGTAATATCATAGTGCCGCATTTTTAACAAATGTCGGGTACCATTTTTTTTCTCGTATGTAAAGTGCGGGTCAATGGAAAAAATACGCATGGGAAATTGTTCTTCATTGCCTGAAAACGGTTTGTACGCTCCTGAATCTGCATTCTCCCACAAGTAAAATCTTCCGGCTTTTTCATACAACACATTGGCATTTAAGCCATAACTCAATCCTTCAATTTTCTTTGAACGGTAGCGGGTTTTCACATATGTACGAATGCGGTGTTCATCGTTTTGCTGCAAAAAATTATCGTAAGAAAATACGTTGCCCGTCCACACCAAATCAAAGTTACCAAATTGTTGCTTATGGGTAAAAAACGTACCTGTTTGGTTGGGTTGCGAACCTGTTTTCCACCAAATCATTTCCTTGCGTTTGGGGTTCTGAAAAATTGTATGAAAAGTAGACAGTTTGGTCTCGGGAGTTTTACCCGGCCAACCAGTGCGTACATTGATGCTCCCGTTTAAAGCTGATGAACCATAAAGCACGGAGTTGGTACCTTTAACCACCTCAATTTGTTCAGCTGCCTCAATAGGTAAAAACTTCCATTGCAGATCGCCTGCTTCGGGTCCCATCAAAGGCATGTCATCCAGCAACACCATTACCCTGCTGCCTGTGTTGTATGAATACCCTACTCCTCCGCGAATGGTCGCTTGTCCGTCCACCACGTTTACACCGGGCACACGATTAACTACTGCCGCTAAATCAACCGAGTTGGTATTCACAATAAACTCAGGCTTAATAATGTTCATGGACACTACTTCCTGTGCTAATTTTTTTTCATGGCGGCTGGCCGAAACCACTACCTGATTGAGTTGATTAACTGCAGGAGTGATTTCTACATCAAGCGTAATATTGGTGGTGGTGTTAACTGTGCGCATTAACTGCTTGTAGCCTATGCAGGTAAACACCAGTGTGTGCCTGCCTTGTGGCAGTGTGAGTGAAAAACGACCTAAGCTATCCGTAACCGAAGTATTTTGTCTGCCCGATTTAACCGAAACCGATTTCACCGGCATCAGGTTATTTGCGTCTTTTACCGTTCCGCTGATGGTCACAGATTGTGCAAAAGCCACACTATGGCCCAATAACAAGTATATAAAAACTAAAAGAAGGTTAAATCTCATGTCGGGTAGTTTGAATCAAAAATAGGTTTTTTTAGAAGAAAGTTATTACCTCAAATAATGCGGCCTACCGGATATGTATTTGCTCAGATTGTTAAAAAACATCACGCCCGATAAATTACTGACCTCCTGTTTTACTCACCAAAGTAAGTGTTCCCTCACATTAACACCTTTCAACATTTAAAATTATTATTGCATTCCGAAAAACACATGAGCAACCCTTTATCGCCCCAAAAACTAGCACACCTCGAAAACATCCACATCCCACTGTGGTTGTTTAAAGACACCTGCTGGATGCTCCACTTTAAGTTACTCGGCACATTACTCATTTTTCCAACTGTAACTGTGGCTTTGGTTATTGCCTGGAAAACCCGGAAGGAAAAACGCCTGTTTTACCCCAATTTGGGTGTTGCTTTCTGGATATGCGCCAATTCCATCTGGATGGCCGGGGAGTTTTTTGAGTTACCCTTTCTTATTCCGTCCCTGGTGTTGTTTGTTGGCGGAATAACCGTTGTTTTGTATCATTTCTGGCTGGTTTACAGAGGAAAATCAGTTCTGTAAATTTCTTTTGTGCCTGCTGCTTACCGCTCTGTTGAATTATTTCATCAGTTATTTCCCTTTACCACAAACAAATATTAATTTCGAACCGTTTTTCAGTATTCACATAATTCCCTTCCCATTCAGCATGGATAGTTTAAAAGATAAGTTTGCAGAAATAGCACTCCCATTTGGTGCTGACTTGAAACAATTTGTAAAAGAAAACGGCAACGTAGTTCTGGGTTCGTATACCGTAGAATCCGTTTATGGAGGTATGAAAGGCATGATTGGCCTTATCACCGAAACCTCTTTATTGGATGCTGAAGAAGGCATTCGTTTCAGAGGATATTCCATTCCTGAGTTAAGGCAATTGTTGCCCAAAGTACCCGGTGGCACTGAGCCCATGCCCGAAGGCATTTTTTACCTGATGCTGATTGGTGAAATACCTACCTACGAAGACGCACACAACATTTCCAACAACTGGGCCCGCAGATCCATTGTACCTAAGCACGTATTTGACGTACTGGATGCTTTGCCAAAAAGCACCCACCCCATGACGCAGTTCACTACCGCCATTATGGCTTTACAGACTGAATCTGTTTTCGCTCAGGCTTACCGCAACGGAATCAATAAAAAGGAATACTGGGATCCGATGTACGAGGATGTGATGAACCTGATTGCCCGTTTGCCACGTGTTGCCGCGTACATTTACCGCAGAACATACAAAAACAACGAGCATATTGAACCGGATCCTAAACTGGATTGGGCAGCCAACTTTGCTCATATGCTGGGGTATGACGAACCTATTTTTTATAAATTAATGCGCCTGTATCTCACCATTCACTCCGATCACGAGGGTGGAAACGTATCGGCACACACCACCCATCTGGTGGGTTCAGCATTAAGTGACCCTTACCTGTGTTTTGGTGCTGCAATGAACGGCTTAGCCGGACCTTTGCACGGATTAGCCAATCAAGAAGTAATCCGCTGGGTACAGTCCATGCGCGAAGAGTTGGGTGGTGGTTTACCCAGCAAAGAACAAATTGCTGGTTACATTAAGAAAACCCTTACTGAAGGAAAAGTGGTTCCCGGATACGGACACGCTGTGTTGCGCAAAACCGACCCACGCTTTACCGCACAGCAGGATTTTGCTAAAACCTATATGCCCGATGATGAATTAGTGAACATTGTTTGGAGAATTTATGAAGTTGCCCCTCCAATATTGGAAGGAACAGGCAAAATCAAAAATCCTTGGCCAAACGTAGACGCTCACTCCGGTGCGCTGCTCGTTCACTTCGGATTAACTGAGGCTGATTTCTATACCGTGCTGTTTGGGGTTTCGCGTGCACTGGGTGTAATGGCGTCTTTGCTTTGGGACAGAGCATTGGGCTTACCTATTGAGCGACCAAAATCAGTAACCGTTGATTGGTTAAAAAAGAAAATAAATACTACCGGAAGCGCCAATTAAGCGCCACCGTATAAACGTGAAGCCCGCACCATTTAATTGATGCGGGCTTTTTTATGCTACATAACATGCGGCAAAACTTTACTTTTGCACTACAAAGCACCTGATTTGCGTTACCTTATCATGAAAATGAACATCCGTATTTGGCTTACCCTGATTGTGCTGAGTTGCACCCTGAATGGCTTTGCACAGGATGAACCCGCAGACCCGGAAATGGAGGCCCTGCTCACCGAATCTCCCAACCGTAATTTTAAGCTGGGTGTGCGTGGCGGAATTGCTTTCAGTACATTTAACCCCGCAGTATTCAGTAACCCCGCTTTTGCTTTTGGCATTACCGGTGGTGCCACTGCCCGCTGGAAGTTTGGTAAAATAAAAGATGCTGAAAGAGAAAACTACCGCTTTGGTTTTGAAGCACAAGCTAATTTCATATACCGCGGCAGCACATTCGATAATCTGAACGGTCAGTACAACCGCATTTCACTTTTTTACATTGACCTGCCCTTGTTGGGTATTATGAAGCTGGACAAAAAAGGACGCGTAAAATTGTTAGGCGGAATTCAAGGTTCTTATTTGGCCAACTCCTCTATATTTATTAAACCTGACCCTTACAAAACAGACACCATCGACCTCAAACTGAAACCTTTTTCACTAAGTGCTGTGGGAGGTGTGGAATACCGTACGGATGTGGTAGGCATACAATTTTTCATTAAACAAGGCATTACCGATATCAACAAGGGAATGAATGCCACCACGTACCCCAACCTGTTTCCAACACTGCGCAACGGCTCCATCAAAAATTTCACCTGCGAATTAACCTTTTCATTTTAACACACGTGAACAAGCAAACCCTCGTTAACCACATTCTTCAAAAACAAAACTACCTGTGCGTAGGATTGGATACCGACATTCAGAAAATCCCGGCACACCTTGGCCAAAATACTACAGGCATGTTGGCTTTTAATAAGCAGATTATTGAAGCGACACTGGAACATTGCGTAGCCTACAAACTCAACACTGCTTTTTATGAATCGCTTGGGGCAAAAGGCTGGGAGTTAATGCAAGCTACATTGGAACTTATTCCTGCTACTCACTTCACCATTGCTGATGCCAAAAGAGGCGACATAGGTAACACCACCGGTATGTATGCCCGTGCTTTTTTTGACAAAAACTCAGGTGGTTTGGAATTTGATTCCATTACAGCCGCACCTTACATGGGCAAAGATTCTCTCGAACCTTTTTTCCAATACCCCGACAAATGGGTGATTGTACTTGGCCTCACATCCAATGCCGGTAGTGCCGATTTTGAGCAGTTACATACAGGCGATAAAAAACTTTACGAAAAAGTCATCAGTGAATTTTGTACACTTGGTACACCCGATAATTTAATGTTTGTGATAGGTGCCACCAAAGCAGAAACCTTTGCTGAAATACGGGAACTGGCTCCTGACCATTTTTACTTAGTACCGGGCGTAGGTGCGCAAGGCGGAGATTTGATGACGGTGGCCCGATACGGTATGAACAAAGAAGTAGGCTTATTGGTAAATGCATCACGCAGCATTTTGTATGCCTCTACCAAAGAAGATTTTGCTGAAGCTGCCCGAAAAGAAGCGGCTGCTTTACATACACAAATGAGACAAAGTTTGGACATGTATCTGAAATAAACTTCGAATCTGCCAATGAACGAAAACCTGCTGCACTACATCTGGAAACACCGACTCTTTACCTCTCCTGTTTTAAAAGCTGTAAGCGGAGAAAATATTCTGGTGCTCAAAGCCGGAGAACATAACCACGATGCCGGACCCGATTTTTTTAATGCCCGAATAAAGGTAGACGATACCGAGTGGGCAGGCAACGTAGAGCTGCATCTTAAAACCTCCGATTGGGAAAAGCACCGCCACCAAAACGACAAACGCTACCATAACATCATTTTGCATGTGGTGTATGAGCATGATAAAAACGGAGAACAAAATTGTCCGGTAGTGGAATTGAAATCCTACATCAGCGAAGAGTTGATTCACCGGTACCGCCAGTTAATACTGCCGCAACACCGCATCCCCTGTGCCGACCATCTCACTCATATTGATGCATTCACCCTTCGCCATTGGATGGACCGTGTACTTACTGAAAGGCTGCAACACAAGTGCGAACCCATAGAAGCGCTATTGGCTAAAACACGCAATAATTTTGAAGAAACTTTTTACATCTGGCTGATGCGCGCATTGGGGTTGAAAGTAAATGCAGATGCATTTGAACAATTGGCCACCCAGTTGCCACTGAAAGTTTTAGCTAAGCATAAAAGCAATTTACTACAGCTGGAAGCCCTGTTGCTGGGGTGTGCGGGTATGCTGCCAACCAAAACAAAAGATGAATACGCACGGCAACTTCAGGCTGAATTTACCTTCTTGCAACACAAATATCGCTTAAACATTATGCCACTCGAGCGCTGGAAGTGGCTGCGTTTACGACCCGGCAATTTCCCGGAACTACGGCTGGCTCAAATGGCCTCGCTCATACACCAAAGTTCTCACCTGCTTTCACGCTTACTGGAAACAGAAAAAGCTGATGATGCTTTACTCTTCTTTAAAGTACAAGCCTCTGCATATTGGCACAACCATTACCGCTTGGGGGTGGAAAGTGAAACTACCGTGAGTAAAAAACTGGGTACAACCACCGCCCGCCTATTGCTGATAAATGCGGTGATACCATTTTTGTTTATGTACGGTGAGCGCAAGCACGAACCACACATAAAAGAAAAAGCATTAATGTGGCTGGAACACCTGCCTGCTGAACAAAACAGCACCTTACAGGAGTGGGCAAAACTGGGAATAAACGCCCAAAATGCAGGCGACAGTCAGGCACTATTGACACTACAAAAAGAATATTGTAACTTTACGCGTTGTTTGGAATGTTCCATCGGACATAAAATATTGAACAGTAACGCATGAATACTCGATTACACGATGCAATAAAATTCTTTGTTGAAAAGAATGCCTACGGTGTGTGCAGCACATTGGGCGAGCGCATGGGTATTTCTACCTCACGCATACGCCTGTATTTTATTTACACTTCTTTTATCACAATGGGCTCGCCCATTATCCTCTACCTGATTGCTGCCTTTTGGCTCAACCTCAAAAACTACATGCGCAACAACCACCGCAATACCCTCTGGGATTTGTAGAAAAAAACTCCACTCAAAAACTTTTACAATTGTTATTGAGCATATTTCCATAAACAAAAGAGGCCCTTTCGGGCCTCTTTTGTTATTAACTGTTCATCAGTTGTTCAATGTGATCTGCCTCAATAGGGATGTGCTCCATCAGGTCCACACAACCGTTTTCAGTTATCAGCACTTCATTCTCTAAACGAATGCCTATGCCTTCTTCTTTAATGTAAATTCCGGGTTCGCAAGAGAACACCATGTTGGGTTTCATTTGCTCGTACCGCATACCTACGTCATGCACATCTATACCCAGAAAATGCGATGTGCCGTGATAGAAATAATTACGGAACAACGGAGCTGAAGGGTTTTGTTTTTTCACATCGTCAGCCGTAAATAAACCAAGCGCGATAAGTTGTTCCTCGCATACTTTCTCTACCTGTTTCTGATACTCCATTAGCATTACACCGGGTTTCAGCATTTTTTTCGCTTCCCGCTGCACGTGCAATACCGCATTGTACACTGCTTTCTGACGAGGGGTAAACTTACCATTCACAGGAATAGTGCGTGTCATATCCGAAGCATAATTGGCATAATCAGCACCGGAGTCAATGAGCACCAGTTCACCGTCTTCACAACGGTTGTTGTTATCTACATAGTGTAGTATACAAGCTCTTCCACCTGAAGCAATAATGGGAGAGAACGAATGCCCTGTAGCACGATTGCGAATGTACTCATGGATAATCTCTGCTTCAATCTCGTATTCCATTACGCCCGGTTTTACAAACTTAAGCAGGCGATGAATCATTTTCTCTGATATGGCAATAGACTCCCGCATAATGTCCAGTTCATACGTTGACTTTATGGAGCGCAAACGATGCATTACAGGAGCTGATCGCAAATAGGTATGCAAAGGGAATTTCTGTTTGAGCTCATGTGCAAATCGTAAATCCTTGTAATACGTAGTATTTCCTCCCCTGTCGTTTTCGTTCAGGTTGAGGTAGATGTTCTCCGCATAATTGATAACGGCTTTGGAGAGTGTTTCAAACTCATCTGTATAAAAAATATTTTGTATGCCTGAAACACTTTGCGCTTCAGCAACTGTGAGTTTATGTCCGTACCATTTTTCAATATGCTCGTTACTCCGTTTTACAAACAATGCTTCCTTGTAAGCCTCCACAGGGCAATCAGGGAACAACACCAAAATGGTATCTTCCTGATCTACTCCGGTGAGGTAAAACAAATCTGAATTTTGTTTGAAATCAAAATTGGCGTCACCATTTTTAAGTTGTTCATCGTTGGAATTGAAAATAGCAATAGAGCCCGGCTTCATCTGTTTGCAGAAGTTGGCCCTGTTGTTTTTAAACAGCTCATTGTTTAGCTGATGATATTTCATTGTATCTGAATTTAGGTTACAAATGTAAGGAAAAGCTATATTTGAGGCGTATAATCAATAAAATTGAGCACAGCCAACGAACAAAAGGTGTTTTTCCCGAATCTGGACGGCCTGCGTTATGTAGCCTTTTTTGCCGTTTTTGTACAACATGCACTTGGCCTGGGTTTGGAACCTCACTTCCCAAAAAGTTATGTCATGAACAAACTGACCAACTTTTTAATCTGGTCGGGAGGCTCCGGTGTTTCTTTGTTTTTTGTATTAAGTGGTTTTCTGATAACCTATTTACTGCTCAAAGAATACGAGAAAAACGGACGTATAGATGTAGGTGCTTTTTATGTGAGGCGTACTCTGCGCATCTGGCCCTTGTATTTCGCACTGGTGCTTTTCGGATTGTTTGTTTATGCTCCCCTCGAAGGTTTTTACCAACAGTTGAATGCTGAAAAATGGAAGTATCTTTTTTTTGCCGGCAACTTTGCCTGCCTTCAACCCGGTGGTAATATTCACCCCATCAGCATTACGTGGAGTGTGGCTGTTGAGGAGCAGTTTTATCTGGTGTGGCCCCTGCTGTTTGCATTTACTCCCCGCAAATGGTGGCTCTTTATTTGTCCGCTTGTAATGCTACTCTCCCTAAGTTTTCGCATTATGCATTATGATGAGGCCATCACGGTTTTGTATTTTAATTCATTTGCCCTGATTTACGACATGGCCTTAGGCGGATTGTGTGCCTACCTATCACTCAACAACCAAGGATTTAAATCTTTCTTTGAGCAACTCAAAAATCACTACCGTCTGCTTATATATATTACTGGTTTCCTTATTCTGATTTTTGGTACACGCATTTTGCCCGAAACCGGATATTATGTTTACCTGCGCTTGTGCAGCACTGCACTATTTGCCTTCATTATATGCGACCAGTGTTTCAACTTAAGTACGGTAGCTAAGTTTGGCAACGTAGCCTTTTTAACCCGCTGGGGGAAATACACCTACGGCATGTACCTGTTGCATCCGGTGGTACAGGAATATACTGCACGAGCCGCTAAACCCCTGTTGTACCAGGTAAGTGAAGTGCCTTTGTTATTTGTAAATGCTTTATTGGCACTGGTTGCAACCCATGCTGTGTGTTACGTGTCGTACAAGTATTTTGAATCACCCTTTTTAAAACTCAAAAAGAAATTCAGTTACATTAGTCGTGATTAGGGTGATGATTCCACTCGCCTTCCCATTTGGCAATAACTGCTGAGGCCAGACAGTTGCCTATAACATTCACCGAAGTGCGGCCCATATCCATCAATGCATCAATGCCCATAATAATCAGGATGGGTTCTGCCGGTAAACCAAAAGAAGCCACTGTGCCTGAAAGTATAACCAATGAAGCGCGCGGAACTCCTGCCACACCTTTGCTGGTGAGCATAAGTGTAAACACCATAAACAACTGCGTGCTGAACGACATCTCTACTCCGGCAGCCTGCGCTACAAATACCGAGGCCAGGGATAAGTATAAAGTAGTGCCATCCAGATTAAAGCTGTACCCTGTAGGAATTACAAACGCCACAATCTTGCGTGGCACACCCAACTTCTCCATTTGCTCCATGGCTTTAGGTAACGCTGATTCTGAACTGGCTGTAGCAAAAGCCAATGATACAGGTTCAGCAATCGCTTTGGCAAAAGCTTTCACTGGCACTTTGGCCAGCCAGGCTATCGGAAGCAATACCAGTAAAATAAATGCAACCAGCGCTCCGTACAACGTAGCGAGTAAACTGACCAGGTTAACAAAAACTCCTGTACCATTTTTAGCCAGTGTATAGGCTATAGCTCCACCCACCGCCAACGGTGCCATGTACATAATGATGTGTGTAAACTTAAACATCACCTCCGATAAACTTTCACAAAAAACGAGCATTGATTTGCGTTTTTCCTCTGCCACCATTGCAGCTCCCATGGCAAACAACAAAGAAAACACCACCACCTGCAGCACCTCACCATTGGCAATGGATTTGGCAATGTTCTCCGGAAAGGTGTGTAGAATTATATCATGAACTGATTGTGATGCGGCCGGAATAGATGAAGCATCTCCCGAAGCCTGCAGCTGAATTCCTTCTCCTGCTTTGGTGAGGTTAATGGCGGCTAAGCCAATAAATAAAGCCAAAGTGGTAACCACCTCAAAGTAAAGAAGCGACTTAATGCCCATGCGACCCACTTGCTTTAAATTGGAGTGCCCTGCAATACCAACTACCAAAGTGCCGAATAACAAAGGCGCCACAATTGTCTTAATCAACCTTAGAAAAATATCACTCAGAATTTTAAGCTCCAAGCCTAATGCCGGGAAGTCAATACCAATGCAAACACCGGCAACCAAACTCACCATAATCCATGTGGTGAGGTTCTTTTTGCGAATAGCCCAAGCTATACCTGCCACTACAGCAATCCATTTTATCCAGATCATATCGGATACGAAAATAACTATTGTTGGGAATAACGCTCTACTATCCAATCAGGAATAACTTCCGCACGGCCGGTTTGAAGATTAATCATGGTATAATAAAAATATCCCTCAGCACACACCTTCTTATTTTCTTTACGCAAAATGCGGAATACCACTTTCACGGTGTCT
The DNA here is from genome assembly GCA_041675505.1 of Bacteroidia bacterium. Lineage (GTDB taxonomy): Bacteria > Bacteroidota > Bacteroidia > UKL13-3 > UKL13-3 > JAGPCK01. The sequence continues at coordinate 64,009 of JBAYTR010000018.1, forward strand.
TTGGCCATTTCTTCAAAACGGGTTTCCACCAACATGTATTCAGCCAGTCGAAGCGGGCGTTTGTAGTCAATACTTGCATTTCTGATTACCCAACCCAAGCCATGCTTTAGAAACTCCTGCATGGGCATTTTATAACACCGCTCCATTTGTTCATATCGTGCGGCAAGCACATAATCTATGTAGCGGCTGCTGTGAACATGCTGAAACATGTCAATATCATCAGGGCGTACCTGAAGTTCGGTTTGATACGTTTGCGTATTAATGGGCATACGGACAAAGATACACCCTGCCGGATTTTATGCCAGCACAAAATCAACAGAGGAGAGTTCTTTCCCGTTTACTACTACCGCTAACTTATGGGCCCCTGCATAGTGTTTTCGGGTAGTTAAATCTGCGAAACGATGAGTGCGCTTAACCGGCAATACCTGTTGCGGAGCTAATTTATAGGTGCCCACCTGAAAAACTTTAGGCGAAGTTTTACCGTTGGACTTCATGAAATATATTTTGTACTCCAGCCTGACCTCATGCGCTTTTTTCTCCTTCAGTTCCACATCAAAATTAAACCCGAACGAGTCGCCAATTTTCACTTTCGACTTGGTGAGTTTCAATCCCAGTACATCTGCTTTAACTTTGTGATTAAGGCCAAAAGAGGAAAGTGCTTCTGTATGGCCTTGCTTGAGCAAGCCTCTTGATGCATGTTTAATAATCCAATCGGTTTCTTTAGAAATACCTTTCCAGTTGTTGACAATCTTCAGCACAACATCCGGATGGTCTTTGGAAATATCATTGAGGTTATTCGCTACACTTCTGCGTACATATTCACTCTCATCGTTTTTCAGTTGTTCGAGAATAGGTAACACGTCCTTGGGATTTTTTTTGAACTGGGGTAATGCCATAGCCCAAGGTAATCGCGGGCGGATACCTTCACTGGCTAACCTGCGTACATGATGATTTTTGTGCCTGGCCCAACTCAAATGCTGCTTCACCATACGCTCCGGGTACTTTATGATGAACGGCCTTACTGCAAATTCACTGCTGCTGTATTGCGTAAATAACTCCAATGCAGTTATGGACACATCAGGTTGGTCTAATCCGTATACTTCAACAAAATCAGGAAAAAACATCGCAATAAATCCTCTGAACTGAGGTGAAATTTTTTCCAGTATTTCTATTTGTTCTGGATAAGGCAGGGGTAAAAACTGGTGCACACTTTGTGTAATGTGGCGCATGCGTTGTTTGAGTTCACGCTCTTCCCAAAGCGGGTCAAAAACGTGTGCCATAAACTTCGCCTTATTGAAGCTTTTATATTCCTTTTTTACAGCATCAGCAAGAGATGCAATAACCTCATGGGTGTACAGATTCTTTAGTGGTTCAGCCATAGCAGTAGGTGTTATTGTTCCAACAGTTGTTTAAGACTACTCATTACCTGCATCCAGTTTTGTTCTGAATGTTGCTGCATTTCAGCAGTGGCAATATTGTTTTGTGAAATCTCTAACCTTGTACCTTCTCCCTCCGGAAAAAGCTGGTACGAAATAGTTGCATAATTCTCGGGTTTATCTTCCAAACCCGAAAAAGAACTGATGTAATTGTACTCAAATACACGGGCAAAATCTGATTTCAGAATGGTCCCCTTGTCTAAGTACTCCTGCCCTTCCCATACACCTGTGAAATGCAACGGACTTCCTACCTTCCAATCGGAAATGGCTTTGGTGCCGAAGAAATATTTTTCAATCATTTCGGGGTTAGTTAAGGCATCCCATACCTTTTCAGGGGAGGCTTTCAGGTTAATGCTTGCTTTAGCTGTTAATGTGTTGTTCATATTATTATTTGTTTTTGACAGACTCCTCCATTTGTTTATGGAACAAATCACGCACTTAAAAGTGACAACAGTATGTCAGCAGGAAAATCTTTGTGTAAATTATTTTTTATAGTGTTCGTAAACCGCTTTGCTTAACTGCTTCATCAACTTCTTCAGACCGGATGGAGCAACCACTTCCGTCTTATCTTCCCACATAATAAGCCATCGGGCAAATGAATCAAGCGAGGGGTAGAAAAAGGTCATTTCCACTTGCTTGATTCATTTGCTTTTCTTCTACTAAACCAAAGTAATATTTTTGCTCGTGTAAAAAACGCAGGATACTGTTATCAAAGCGAATAACCACTTTTTGCAAGTCTTTTGGTGAAGCTGTTCCTTTCAGGTAATCATCCAATGATTGTCGCTTACGTTTTTCATACAATTCATCCAGCAACTGCAAACTGCGAATACGGTCGACTCTGAAATCGCGTATGTCTTTGCGCAATCTGCACCAGGCAATAAGGTGCCAACTGCCGGTAAGGTAACACAACCCGATGGGCTCCACTTGGCGTTCATTGATTTCATTGCTGTGTAACGAAAAGTATTCGAGGGATATGAGTCGTTGCTGCACCAACGATTGTTGTATAGTACTGATAAAATGGTTGGGGTAACTTTTGTCTTGCTGGGGTCGCCAGGTATGTACTTGCATACTTTGCTCCAGCGTTTCAAGAAAATCTTTTTCCGTATTGCGCAACACTGAGCGAATTTTGTTCATGGCTGATTGCAACTCTTTGTTTACTGATGCATCACCCATTTTCTCCAGTAATTTTTCTGCAGTAAACAATGCCGCAGCCTCCGCTTGTGTAAACTGAACGGGCGGCAATGCATAACCCTCAGCCAACGAGTACCCCACACCCGCCTCAGCAGCAATGGGCACACCCGATTCTTCCAAAGCGCGTATGTCGCGATATACAGTACGCAAACTGATACCATACCTATCGGCAATGTCTTGTGCACGAACTAATCTGCGGCTTTGCAGCTGAAGTAAAATGGCCTGAAGACGCTCAAGACGGTGCATGTGGCAAATATAAATTTATATCTGAGACTGTTCTGAAAGAAATATTTCTTAATTATTATCCCCGAAATTTGTCAGTTAAACTGACAAATTTCGGGGATTTATACTACAGCTTATTTGATGAGTTTTGGTAAATCGTGTTGAAGAAAATCAATCAATCCGGTAACTTGTACCTGCTTATTCAAATAGTAAGCAGCATCTGTTGAAGGGGTAATGATATAATTAGATTTACACGATAAGTCTTTGATACTTTCTGTCATACCTTTTGACACTGATGGAGAAGTGGAGTATTTGATTTCAATACATGCCACCGGCTTCACTCCTTTCACCAGCACAAGATCCATTTCGCTGCCATCGTGTGTACGGTAATAGTATGGGTACACCGTGCGCGGAAGCAACTGAATAATCTGCTCAATAACATATCCTTCCCAGGAGTTACCTACTGCAACATTGTTGTACAAAGTTTTGAACTGGTGAATGTCGAGCAGGTAATGAAGCAGGCCCGTGTCGCGTATGTATACTTTAGGTGCTTTCACTAAACGTTTTTTTGTGTTCATGTGAAACGGAGCCAGCTTCCTGATCATATACGCCCCTTCCAGGTGGTCAAGGTAACGGTTGGTAGTTGTTTGACTAACATCTAATCCTTTGGCAAAAGAATTGGCATTCCATATACCGGCATGGTGATGTGCCAGCATACGCCAAAGCCTGAACATGATTTGCGGAGAGAAATTAGAACCAAACAAGGAGTTCAAGTCTCTTTCCACAAAAGTGCGTACAAAACCATCCATCCATAAAAACCAGGCTTCGTCATTTTTAGCCAGATAGGCATCGGGGAAGCCTCCTCTGAACCAATGTTTTTGTTGTGTATTTTTCTTTTGCGCCAGTTCTGTAATATTGAACGGATATGCTTCGATGTAATAAATACGCCTGGCAAGTGACTCGGAAGCCCCTTTCACCATTTCAGGAGTAGCAGAGCCCAGCAACAAAAACCTTCCTGCTTTTTTCTTTCTATCAATAACAGAACGCAAAACCGGAAACAAATCAGGCAGGCGTTGCACTTCATCAATAATCAAATTGGTATCCTGCTGCTGCTGAAGAAAAAATTCGATATCACTAAACTTACGTAAATCGGCAGGGCTTTCCAAATCAAAGTAAACTGCCTTTGATTTCAGTTGCTTCTGCACAATGGTGGCAATAGTTGTTTTACCGCACTGACGTGGCCCTACCAAACCCACAGCCGGAAACTGTTTAAGCAATTTTGCTACCTGAATTTCAGCGATACGTTTAATTTTCATTAAACAAAGCTAAATAAAAATCCCCGAAATTTCAAAGTTCAACTGACAAATTTCGGGGATTTTTTATGCTGATAAAAAGACGAATAATCGCATCAAAGGCAAACAGAATAAGCCTTTACCAATCTATTAATACACTTTATCAGCAAACTGATCTAATTTACTTCCTGATTTTTCGAGCACTTCTTTGTGCAGGGAATTGCCGTGTGAATCCATGGTGCAAATGGCTTTAAATCCTTCCACACGCAATTTCCACATGGCCTCGGGTGTACCAAACTCCAGGCATTTACCGTCTTCTACTTCTTTGATACATTCTGCATAGTACTGTGCTGCACCACCTACAGCATTGAGGTATACTGCACCATGCTCACTGCATGCAGTTAATGTTTTAGGCCCCATTCCACCTTTACCAATTACTACACGTGCTCCTGTTTTTTTCAGGATAGTTCCCTGGTAAGGTTCTTCACGTATAGAGGTGGTAGGACCTGCTGCCGTAATTTTCCATTTACCTGCTTCGTCTTTATTAATTACAGGACCACAATGGTAAATAACACCACCGGTCAAATCAAATGGCGCATCGTGCTCCAGCATGTAGTGGTGCATGGCATCACGACCGGTAAAAATAATACCGCTCAACTCCACCACATCACCTGCTTTAATTTCACGAACCTGTTGCTCAGAAATAGGCGGAGTTAATTTATGTACCTTAACGGAAGACGTAACAATCGCCTGTTCGTATATTTTTTTGATTTCATCTTTATCACGAAATTCCCATTCGGTAATGTTAAATGTTTTGGGATCCATTTTAATGCCCAGCCTACGGTAAGCCCAGCAGTTGTAAGCCACCGAAACAAAAAACGAAGCCGGCAACCGGTTGTTCTTACCAATTTTACAACCCAGCAACGTGCGCCCTCCGCCAAAACCCATGGTTCCAATCTCCAATTTGTTGGCATTCTCCATCACATAGTTTTCGAGATCTGCCAGTACCTGGTCGGGGTTGGTATCGTCAACTCTGCGAAACAACTGCTCTTTGGCCAAAGCATATCCTGAGGTTCTGTCGCCACCAATACCCACACCAATAAATCCGGCAGAGCAGCCCTGACCTTGTGCTTGCCATACTGCATGCATAATACATTTACGAATACCATCCAAATCGCGGTTGGCCTTTCCTAAATGTTCCAGCTCGCAGGGAACTGAGTACTGAATGTTTTTATTCTCACACCCTCCGCCTTTTAAAATAAGACGTACTTCAATATAATCTTTTCTCCATTGCTTGAAATGAATAACGGGAGTACCCGGGCCAATGTTGGTTCCTGTATTTTTTCCGTCAATAGGGTCAACGGAATTGGTACGCAGCTTACCGTCTTTGGTAGCTTTGGCCACCATTTCTATAATGGCTTCTTCCATTCCAATCTGGTCGGTGCCTACGGGAGTATGTACCTCAAAAGTAGGCATACCTGTATCCTGACAAATAGGCCCAACGTTACCGCAGGCCATATCAATGTTTTTGGCAATTGTATCTAACGCGATACCTGATTGTGTGCCTTTGTCTTCTTTCTTGTATGCGTTAGCTACTGCATAACGTACATCCGAAGGCAGGTTGGTGGAAGTTTGAACAATGAGTTCGTATAAGGAATCTTTTAATTGTTGATTCATGTGTGCTTATTTTTTGGTTGCGAAGTTATTTAATTCTTCAGCGGCTGAGCAAAGAAAATTTAAAGAGAATTTTGATTTATCAAAATTCTCTTTAAATTCGTATAACTAAATTAATTTGAATATGAAAAATACTTACTGGCTATGTACACTAATTATCATTTTGGGGTTTCCTCTAATTTCAATGTCGCAGTGGATTTCTTCGCCCCCTAACACATACACTTTTGATAATATTGCAATTGGCACTACATCTACTTTATCTAAACTTGAGATACAAACTAATACAGGTGGTCTTAACAATGAATTACTCATCAATAGGATTCCTTTAGTTGGAGGAGGTACACCTTACGTTGTTCAACAACCATACATAAAAGTAATAAATAACACTTCCACGAAATTTTTACTTAACCACAAAGGATTTTTAGGAATAAACACCGAAGACGCTGAAACCTATCTTGACATTAGAATTCCAACATCTACAAATATAAGGTCTGCAATATTTGGAACAAAAACAACCCCGCTGAACTTCTCCTCTAAGCAGATTTTTCTAGTTAATAGACTAGCAAATGGTGGATTCAACCCTATTAGTAAACTTAACGATAATGGGATTTTCTTTACAGATGGGCAAAACATTGTCACTGCTCCTGTTGGAGAAATGTGTACTGATGATGAAGGCATTCCAATAGAATGCCCGCCAACTTATGAAAATGGGAGTGGTGGATTAGTAATCGGCCCTTGGAATAGTAAATCGATAACCCCATTAGGCTTGCGAATAGACGGTAATGGCTTTATTGGAGTGGGAATATCAACACCTACAGCTAAACTTCACGTTGATAATGGTGACATCTTACTCTCTCTTAACTCTGTCAATAATATTAAACTCACCAAGGAGGGTTTAATTAGAGCGCGTGAAATCAAGGTTGACCTAAATACCATACCTGATTATGTGTTTGATTCAAACTACAATTTAATGAGCTTAGCAGAACTTGAATTATACATATCTTCAAACCACCATCTACCTGGCATACCATCATCACAAGAATATACAAACAGAGGTAGCATTGATATTGGTGAACTACAACTCAAACTTCTTGAAAAAGTTGAAGTACTCACTCTATATATAATTCAGCTTAAAAAGGAGAACGATGAATTAAAAAAAACACTTAATAAACAATAAGCTATGATGCGATTTATAGTTGTTTATACAGTATTATTCTTTTCAATTCAAATTTGCTTTTCCCAAGTGAACCTAGTGCCAAATGGGGGGTTTGAGTATGGCAGTAATCCGCCAGCATGTTTAACAGGACTTGGGCAATGGTCAGATTTCGATGCAAACATTTCTTATTGGGAATGTGCTATGGAGAATGCAAATTGCAAAACATTTAATCCTGGCAAATGCCCAACCCCAGATTGGTTAGATAAGACAATATGCACACTTCCTTTAGCAAATGGCACTATTCCGACAAACTCTCCATCTAATAGATTTGTTGGGCTCTTAAAAGATAATGGTAGTTGGCACGAGGGGGTTAGGACAAGTCTCTTAACTAGTCTCGTACCTTATAAATTTTACACTATTAGAGTTAGGGTTGCAATGACTAGTAATTTTATTTCAGAGGGGGGGCGACTTAATGTCCATTTCTCAAATTTATCTGAAAATTGGAACAGTAATAGTGCAAATAGGCTTCCAAATGCAGTACAATTTATTCTTAATCAAAATAAGCCTCATGAATGGTACACTCTTGAAAAGACCTTTCTATACGAAGGTTTGCACACCGATTTAAATAATATTATATTAATTAGAGACGTAGCAGACTATGATTATAATTATATGTTGCTAGATGACGTAGAACTTTTTGAGTCCAGTTCATTCTGTAGAAATTTCTATAAATTTGAGAATCGCAACTATATATACCCAGAAGTTTCTCAAAACGGAAATTGTTTACCCTATGAAGTAAACGATTTTATACATGCAGGATATGACGCTGATAATCAATATACAGTTAATGGGGATGTGAAGGTAAAATTAGGAGCAAAAGTTGCTTATAAAGCCGGGGAAGAAGTTTCATTACTGCCTGGATTCATTGTAGAACCTGGTGGAGATTTTAGAGCATACATAGCTGATTGTGGTAAAGAATGTAAATATCCAGAGTCTTTCATTAGTGAAAATAATAACATTACAATTTGTAGCAATGGCGTTCATTGTTGGGATTTAGGTAGACCGGCTAAATATGGGGAAACATATTTATGGACGTCAGAGCCTTCTTGGGGGGTGAATTACTTGAGCTCAACTAATATATCTAATCCTAAGTTGTGCATTGATACTTATACCTTACCTGCGGATTTTGGGAATATTCGCTTTTTCTTAAACGTAAGCAATGCGTGCAATGATAATTGCGATTGCAGCTCGCTTACAGTAAGCTATGACTTACAAGGGGCTAACAGATACGCACCTGTGATTTATGCCTCTAATACTACACCCACTAATGCAACGGGATTGTTTGAGTGTTATCTTGACCTTAGTGGCACAACAGGTAAATTTATTGTTGAAGTCTACTATACCAATTGGGATAATTATTATGACCCAATATGGACACCCTCTCCTAATGGCCCTTATACATACTATGATGGAATTGACTATAATAGAGGGAATAACTTCAGCTTTCAGTTTAATGTCCATGAAAACGGCTTTAATCACCCTCCTTTTAGATTTAAATTTCATTTTATAGCTAAAAATGCTTGCGATACTGAGCAAGGCGATGCCTGGTCTGATATATATGAATGGGTTGATGATTAAAATTTTATTATGAAAACAATGTTTAAATATTTATCCATTTTACTCGTCTTCTGCCTTGTATCAATAAGGTCTATTGGGCAAAATGTTCCTAATTCAGGTTTTGAAAATTGGTATGAACCATCAGTTGGCAGGTTTGATTATTTACCTACAGGCTGGTCACTACTAAGTGGCGGTGTTGTAAGATATGATAGCACTAAAGTATGGGACAAAATTGCTTACAGCGGGAAATACTCGCTTATATTAATTAATTCATCAGAACCCGCAATACTTCAATCAACCTTTCCTTGCAAAGCCAGGCCAAGTAAATTTTCTTTCTATTTTAAATACTGCCCATACAGTAATTTAAAGCCTAAACCGTGGGCTTACATTGATCGTTTTGAAGTAGAGGTCGCATTATTTTCAACCGTAAATGGAAAAAGGAAAAATGTAGCATATAAAAAAAGTATTTACTACTCAGAAGAATACACAGGATATCCAATGAACGAATGGTCAAAGTATTCGATTCAATTAGACTACCTATTAAGTATCGTACCGGATTCAGCTTCAATTACTTTTCGCCCGACTTCTACTGGTGCACCGGCTACTTCAAGTGCACAAATTGTATTGGATGAATTAAAGTTTGAGGGAGGGGAGATTACAAGTGTAAAAAACGAAAACGCTAAGGTAAGTCAGACTTTCTTTTTCCCAAATCCAACTAACGGAAAGGGAATTATTGAATACACAGTAATGGAACCAACAAATGCTATTATCGAAATATTCAATACTACCGGACAATTGATATCTCAACAACATCAATCTCATGAAACTTCCGGCACAAAACAATTGCCTGTTAGTCTAATAAATTTACCACCCGGTTTTTACATCTACCGTATTACTGCAGCTAATTCTGTGAGCACAGGAAAGATATTGCTCTCTTCAACAAAGTGAAACACTACATTGCTTTAATAATTTCGTTATTAATTGGCATTACCTCCATTTATGCTGCAGAAAAAATACCACCAAATAAACATGCACTATTCGCTGAACTAGGTGGCAATGCACTTTTCTACACCATCAACTACGAGTACCGAACACCACTCCAACCTGCAATTACTTTTGCCCCCTCTGTAGGCTATACGTATTGGGGTAAAATCATTAGTCTGGAAAACATCAAACATTCATTTACTGCCAGAACACTCTTCCTCTTTGGTAAAAAAAATCATTTTTTTGAGGCGGGTTTATGCGGCACAATTCTACCCGGAAAAGCAGTGAATGAGAGCCCCTCACCTGCTGGCTATGGATGGGTTTTAACTAATAAAAACAAGACTTATTACAACGGCAGCTTAGCGTTTGGTTACCGTTATGAATCCAAGAGCGGTTTTTTAGTACGTATTTCCGTGTGCCCTACTATCACAAACATCTCGGACAACGTTACATTCGGCATTACGGAGAAAAAGAAATTTATCTGGGGCGGAATAGGTTTGGGCTGGTCCTTTTAGGGTTATTATTTCCTCTTAAACACCGGCACTGTAGAACAAGGTTCTCCGTACATAATGCTTTTGGCTACAGGAATAAGAATATGGGTAAGTTCCACATACGCAAAAGTAGGCACGTCTTTATCTCCGCATCCTTTAATCACTATTCTTTTATCACGGTACTCTTCCGCATTAATTTCGGCAAGTGCTTTCTGGTACAACATCGTCTCCAACTGCTCAAGAGAACCATAAACCACACTTGCGGCAAACGGCTGCAATGCCTGAGCCAGCAACATAAAGGCCCACTTAGGCAAAATGGCATCGGTACTGCAAAAAACAGCCACGTGTTTATCCCGGTAGTGCTCCCAGTTGTGTTCAGCAATAAAGTTTCTGAAATCTTTTTCACGCAACAGCAATCCCTGAAACAATTGGTCTTTAATATCCAATGCCACTCGCTCCCGTTTGTCCACCAATTCTTCGAGGTCAATGGTAATTAAACCGCTACTGGCAACTTTGTTTACAATCTCCTGTTCCATTATTCTATCACGGTTACTTTAAGTGCATTGGTGCGGGCCTTGTTGTGTATGGGCATACTAGCAGTGTTAATTACTATCTCATCTTTAGAAACAAATCCGGCTTTCACTAAAATGTCATTCACATCATTAAAAGTCTCATCGGTTGAAACCAGTTTGTCGTAGTAAAAAGAACGTACTCCCCACACCAGTGCCATGCGGTTAAGTAATCTTTTGTTGGCAGTGAATATATATATATGTGCCCTGGGGCGAAATCCGGCAATTTTAAAACCGGTGTAGCCCGATTGTGTCATGCCGGTAATGGCCGTTGCATTCAGGTGGTCACTCATGCGCACAGCTGTAAAACACACTTCATCCGACAGAAACGTGGAAGAGTTGTTTTCGGGTCGCTTACCTTTATAGTAAGGAGCATTGGTTTTTTCTTCTACCAGCTTCACAATGCGTTGCATAGCTTCCACCGCTTTAAGCGGGTACTTGCCAACAGATGTTTCAGCACTTAACATCACCGCATCCGCACCGTCCATCACGGCATTGGCCACGTCATTGGCTTCAGCACGGGTAGGATTAGGGCTGGTAATCATACTCTCCATCATTTGGGTAGCAATAATTACCGGGCGCGAAAGTTCCAGACAACGTTTAACAATTTTTTTCTGAATGATGGGCACTTCTTCCATAGGCATTTCTACACCCAAATCGCCACGTGCCACCATTACAGCATCTGTGGCTTGTACAATTTCTTCCAGATTTTTTACAGCTTCCGGTTTTTCAATTTTCGCTACTACATAGGCATCACTACCATGCTTTTTTATCAGCGCTTTAAGTTCATGAATGTCTTCAGCCGTGCGCACAAAGGAAAGTCCCACCCAATCTACGCCATGAGAAAGACCAAATTCCAAATCACGTTTATCTTTTTCCGTTAAGCTGGGAATGGAGAGTTGTGTATCGGGCAGGTTAAATCCTTTTTTAGAGGAAAGCACACCACCGTATATCACTTTCACACGTATTTTCTTTTCTCCGTCAGTGCTTAATACCTGCAGCTCCATTTTACCGTCATCCAGCAAAATGCGTTCACCTGTTTTTACATCACGCGGCAATGCAGGGAAATCAACAGACAGCAAACGGGAGGTGCCGATGGTTTTTTCAGTAGTAACATCTAACTCCTCACCCGATTCCAATGTGATGCTGTTATTCTCCACTTCACCTATACGAAGTTTCGGACCTTGTAAATCCAGCAATATGGCTGCCGGTGTTTCCATCGCCTCATTTACTTCCTTTATATTATTGATTACCTGCAGGTGGTCGTCATACGAGCCGTGTGAAAAATTAAGGCGGCACACATCAACGCCTGCGTTAATGAGTCCTCTTAACATGTCTACAGTATTGCAGGCAGGCCCTATAGTGGCTACTATTTTAGTGCGATTAAATTTTTGTATATTGTTCATTATAACATTAAATTATCTTTTGACTTAAGCTCCTCCGGGTTTACCCACAAAGCTGTTTGTACTTGCGGAAGCGCCTTTACTTTTTTTAACAATTGAGATTCATTCAGGTTGTCAAACACCCCTCTGATTAATAACCAATAGCTGACTTGTTTCATTTCCGGAATCAGAAAATTTCCTTCCGACCGGTTTCCCAGCATAAAATATTCCAAACGTTGCTCTTCATCCTGAAATTCGAAAAGCGGGAAATAGGCCGATTCCTTCTTTTTTAACAGATGAATCTCAATATCGTCAAGCCGCTCGACAAACAAACGCAATTTGTGGTGCAATAACCAACCCAAACGATAAACTTCTGCCGTAGTTACGATGCCCATAAGCTTAAAGTCGTAGTCTGAGTCAAGTTCAAGGAGTAGTTTTTTGGGCTGTTTCAAGGTTAAAGGGTTGCTCTTTAGGTGGTTAAATTTTTTTGTCTTTTTTATGCAAATATCTGTTATTTGCACAGTCATAACTAAAAAATCACACGAATATGTCAGACATTTCAACAAGAGTAAAATCAATCATCGTTGACAAGTTAGGAGTTGAAGAAGCAGAAGTAACTCCTGAAGCAAGTTTCACCAACGATCTTGGTGCCGATTCACTTGACACCGTTGAGTTGATTATGGAGTTCGAAAAAGAATTCAACATCGCTATCCCTGATGATCAGGCGGAAAAAATCGCTACTGTAGGTCAGGCCATTTCCTACATTGAGCAAAACGTAAAAGCTTAATTATCGCATACGGAATGACTTCCAGAAGAGTGGTTATTACGGGGCTTGGTGCACTTACGCCAATTGGTAACACCCTTACAGAGTATTGGAACGGGTTAATCAATGGTGTAAGTGGCGCTGCTCCCATTACGCGTTTTGATGCCAGCAAATTCAAAACAAAATTTGCCTGCGAGGTTAAAAATTTTGACGTACACAACTTTATTGACCGTAAAGAAGCGCGCAGAATGGACCCCTATACTCAGTACGCTTTAGTGGCTACAGATGAAGCCATTAAAGATTCAGGTATTGACGTAGAAAAAGTAAACAAAGACCGCTGTGCCGTTATTTGGGGCTCCGGTATCGGGGGCTTAACCAGTTTCTTCAAAGAAGTTATTGACTATGCAAAGGGCGATGGAACTCCCCGTTTCAGCCCGTTTTTTATTCCGATGATGATTGCAGATATCGCCTCCGGGCATATCTCTATCCGCTACGGTTTCAGGGGAGCCAATTACACCACGGTTTCAGCCTGTGCTTCTTCTAACAACGCACTTGCTGAGGCTTTCTATTACATACGTGCCGGCAAGGCCGATGTAGTAGTAACCGGTGGTTCTGAAGCTTGTGTTAATGAACCTGCCATGGGCGGGTTCAATTCCATGAAAGCACTTTCTGAAAGAAATGATGACCCCACCTCAGCTTCCCGCCCTTTTGACCTTGACCGCGATGGTTTTGTGTTGGGCGAAGGAGCCGGAGCCATTATTCTGGAAGATTTGGAACACGCCAAAGCACGTGGTGCAAAAATTTATGCTGAGGTGGCCGGCTGCGGTCTATCAGCCGATGCTTACCACATTACCGCCCCGCATCCGGAAGGATTGGGTGTAATGGCTGTGGTAAAAAATGCATTGGAAGATGCCGGAATGACCACTACTGATATTGATTACGTGAATGTTCACGGCACATCTACCCCACTGGGTGATATTGCCGAAATAAAAGCCATTCAGCAAGTGTTTGGCGAACACTCTCACCAACTCAACATCAGTTCTACAAAATCAATGACCGGACATTTATTGGGCGGTGCAGGTGCTGTGGAAGCCATAGCTTCTATTATGGCTATTAAGGAGGGCATTGTACCTCCTACCATCAACCACTTTACTGACGACCCCGCATTTGACCCGAAACTAAACTTTACCTTCAACACTGCTCAAAAACGCAACATCCGCGCTGCCATCAGCAATACTTTTGGCTTTGGCGGACATAATGTTACGTCCATCTTCAAAAAATATGAAGAGTAATAGTTCGTGGGTTAAGTTTTGTTCACTTGATTCATAAATTCAGATTCTGGTTTAAGTGGCCTTTATTGCTGTTCTCGAAAGAGAAACGGTTTTCTTATGTAATTGCCAACATCACCGGTTTTTGGCCGGGAAAAATATCCCTTTATCATCAGGCATTCCGTCACCACTCGGTTTCCAGTACGGTAAAAGAAAGTGGTTTTAAAAACAGCAATGAACGTCTTGAATTTTTGGGCGACTCCATTCTGAGTGCAGTAGTAGCCGAATATCTTTTTCTCAAGTTTCCATTCAAGAATGAGGGGTTTCTAACTGAAATGCGATCAAAGGTAGTAAGTCGTGAATCACTCAATGACCTTGCTATGAAAATGGGCGTAGATAAACTGGTGAAATACGATGTACGTCAGTTTGACAATCCGCTTAACAAACGTGCATTGTACGGAAATGCCTTTGAGGCTTTGGTAGGTGCGATTTACCTGGATTTAGGTTATGCGGCCTCCAAAAAATTTGTGTACAGCAAAATACTTCAATACCATATTGATGTAGAAAAACTGGAGTATACGGAGCGCAACTTTAAAGGTAAACTACTGGAGTGGGCACAAAAAAATAACAAATCACTGGAGTTTGAATTAATTGAAGAAGTGCGCAGCGGCAAAATGAAACTTTACAAAATAAAGGTTCAGGTAGACGGAGAGGAATGTGGCATTGGGGAAGATTACTCCAAGAAAAAAGCAGAACAGATTGCTGCCGAAAAAGCATGCGAAAAACTATCCATTTTTGATGGCGGCAAAACCGTTTGATTACTTCAATACAATTTTCTTGACTGCTTTTTGTCCGTTGCTGAATTCTACCTGCAACACATAGATGCCCGCACTCAATTCATTTCTATTAAGCTGCACTGTTCCATCCTGAACAGTTAATGAAGTAGTTGTACCTATTGTACTCAACAGATTCGCCTGAGCTATTGACTCGCCTGTTGCGGTTGTCAAATGCAGCACGTCAGCAGCAGGATTCGGAAATACCTGCAACACCTCATCTTCATTTATTTCTTTTACACTTACTCCCGGATTAAAATTAAAAAATGAATACACCGGATAATGGTCGGAAGTGGTATTGGCGTAATCTGTTAGATAATTATTGAGCGGAAACACTCTGGCCGAACCTGCTTCATACGTTTGGTTAAGTGTTTTGTTAATCATAATGTGGTCAATAAAACTGTTGGCATAAGAAGCCACTGTTGTTTCCCCGTTTTGATTGCGCGCTAAAGTGGTAAAAAAGTAATCGGACGGTGCAGTCAAAATTGATTTAAAAGGTGTGATGGAATCTTTGTAAATGGAGGTAGTCAGCCTGTCGTTCCAATCACCTATCACAGCCACTTTCCTACCGCTCATATTTTGATCCATGTACTCTCTAAGAATTGAACCCGCAGCTTTGCGGTCATAATACGATTGAAGCTTTTCAGCATCGGTACCAACATTGGCTTTCAGGTGCAGTACAATTACAATAAGTGTATCCAGCTTGGGTAAACTATCCGACACCAACCGCACTTCCAAGGGCAAACGTCCATTGGCAAATTCGTTGGCATACTGATTTAAAATAAGTCCTGAGGTAACTCTGCGAAACAAACTTTTTTTCCAGATGAGCGCTGTTTTTTGTGTTTGCGAATAACTGGCCAGTACATACCCATACTCAGGCAATTCGTTCATTAAGGCAACAAAGGTATTGGGGTTCGATACCTCCTCTAATCCCCAAATGTCTATGTCAGAATTCTGCAATACCGTTTTGATATTGTTGTATTGCAAAGTTTCATTGGTTGGGCCAAATTGAGTACTGCCAAACCACTCCACGTTCCAACAGGCAATTTCAGTTTTGCCTGCCGCACCTACCTTTGGCACCTGTGCGGTTACCACACCTGCTACCAGCAGCAACAGCACCTTCAAAAAATACTTCATGCAGCAAAGTTCTTCTTTTTACCTCAAGTAAGCACCACGCTTTCAAAAAGATTGGAATCCTGCGTATATTCGCCCTCTATTTTACTCTTTTTACTATGCACGAATTAAGCGAACAGGAATTACAACGCAGGGCAGCCATGCATGAGCTGCGTCAGTTGGGCATTGAGCCTTACCCCGCTGAAACCTATGAGGTAAATGCCTCGGCCAAAGAAATTATTGAGAACTACGAAAACAATAAGATTGAATACAAAAATGTGAGCATGGCCGGCCGCATCATGACCCGCAGAATTATGGGTAATGCCGCATTTGCTGTTTTGCAGGACAGCTCAGGTAAAATACAGATTTACGTAAAACGTGATGATGTCTGCCCCGGTGAAGACAAAACCTTGTACAATACTGTGTTCAAAAAACTGCTCGATATTGGAGACATTATCGGAGTAAAAGGGTACGTGTTTACCACCCAAACAGGTGAAACTACTTTGCACGTTACCGAATTTAAAGTGTTGAGCAAATCATTAAAACCACTTCCGGTGGTGAAAGAAAAAGACGGTGAAAAATACGATGCCGTTAGCGATACTGAATTGCGTTACCGCCAGCGCTACGTGGATTTGATTATTAATCCTGACGTCCGGGAAACTTTCCGCAAACGTACACAACTGATGAATACCATGCGCGAGTACCTGAATGAAAAAGGTTACCTCGAAGTGGAAACCCCCATACTGCAACCTTTGTATGGTGGTGCCGCGGCACGTCCGTTTAAGACACACCACAACACACTCGACATGACTTTGTACCTGCGCATTGCAAATGAGTTGTATTTAAAGCGTTTGATTGTAGGCGGATACGATGGTGTGTATGAATTCTCCAAAGACTTCCGCAACGAAGGTATGAGTCGTTTTCATAACCCTGAGTTTACACAAATTGAACTGTACGTGGCTTACAAAGACTACTACTGGATGATGGATTTGGTAGAAGAGATGGTAGAAAAAGTAGCCCTGGCCTTACACGGCAGCACCGAAGTAAAAGTGGGCGAACACGTAATCAACTTTCAGCGCCCGTGGAAACGTTACACCATGTACGGGGCCATAAAAGAATTTACGGGAGTCGACATCAGCGAAATGGACGAACAAACCATGTATGCCGAGGCGAAAAAAATGCACGTGCCTTTGGATGCCAGCATGGGCCGCGGAAAAATTATTGATTCGATATTTGGGGAGAAAGTAGAACCTTTCCTGATACAGCCTACATTCATTACAGATTATCCGGTAGAGATGTCACCACTGGCGAAAAAACACCGCGAAAAAGAAGGACTGGTAGAACGTTTTGAAGCCATTTGCAACGGCAAAGAAATATGCAATTCCTTCTCTGAATTGAATGACCCCATTGACCAACGTCTGCGTTTTGAACACCAGTTGGAATTGGGCAAACGCGGTGACGATGAAGCCATGATGCTGGATGAGGATTTCCTGCGTGCACTGGAATACGGTATGCCGCCAACAGCTGGATTAGGCATAGGAATAGATCGCTTGAGTATGATTATGACCAACTCGCCTTCTATACAAGATGTGTTGTTCTTCCCTCAAATGCGACCTGAACAAACTATATAGCCGCTGATTTCGCTGATTGCCGCTGATTGAAACAGTGCCTCTCAGCAAAATCTGTGGCCAAAATAACAAAGACTAAAAGAAAAGACTCCCCAAAGGCTGCCACTGATTGCACTGATTAATTTTTTCTTTTCTGTGTAATCTGTGGCTTAAAGAATAAGACTAAAAAGAAAAGACTACCCAAAGGATGCCACTGATTGCACTGATTATTTTTTACTTCTCTGTGGAATCTGTGGCTTAAAGAATAAGACTAAAAAGAAAA
>JBAYTR010000019.1:0-47519 GCA_041675505.1 Bacteroidia bacterium
AGCTGGACCAAAAAAATCAAGCATCCTGCTGAATTTGTAAAGAAAGATCAGGAACTTGACGTAGTAGTATTGGAAGTAGATTTGGAAAACAGACGTTTGAGTCTTGGACACAAGCAGATTGACGAGAATCCATGGGATACTTTCGAAACCATCTTCACTACAGGTTCAATTCACCCCGGCACTGTGTTGAAAATCGAAGATAAATCAGCTACCATCGCTTTACAGTATGGTGTAGAAGGTTATGCTCCGGTTAAACAATTGCAGAAAGCTGACGGAACAACGGGTAAAGAAGACGAAGCAATGGACTTTATGGTAACTGAGTTCAATAAAGAAAACCGCAGAATCGTTCTTTCGCACACCGCTCTTTGGAAAGAAGCTGAGAAAACTAAGTTAGAAGAAGCTGACAAAGCAAAGAAAGCTGAAGAGAAAAAAGCATCAAAAACAGCCAAGAAAATTTCTACTTCAAACGAGAAATCAACCTTTGCTGAACTGGATGTACTTAGCGAACTGAAATCTAAAATGGAAGGCAAATCTGAGGCTCCTTCAACCGAAGAATAAATCAGAATGAATTCCGATTTTAACATACTCTTAAAAAATCCCACCACGGTGGGATTTTTTTTTGCCAAATGTGCCCGTTTATTTCAATATTTGAACTATGAATTATTGGTTAGTTAAATCTGAGCCATTCAAGTACTCCTGGGAGCAGTTTGTAAAAGACAAAAAGACTTTTTGGGATGGTGTACGTAATTACCAGGCCCGCAACAACCTTAGAGGAATGAAGAAAGGTGACCTTGTATTATGGTACCACAGCAACGAAGGAAAAGAAATAGTAGGCATTGCTAAAGTAGCAAAAGAACACTACCAGGACCCTACTACCGAAGACCCCAACTGGGTGGTGGTTGACCTCTCCCCTTTCAAAAAGTTGAAAAATCCGGTTACACTGGAACAAATAAAAGCCGACAAACGCTTACAAAACATTGGTTTGGTAAAACAAGGCCGTTTATCTGTAATGTCCATGACGGCTGAAGAATTTGATATGATACTGGAGCTCTCGGAAAGGAAAAAGTAAATGAAAGAAAAAGTACTGTTAGACGCTCAACACATCAGCATCATCATTGATCGGTTGTGCAGGGAGTTGATTGAACACCATGATGATTTTTCACAGTCGGCCATAATTGGTTTGCAACCACGCGGCATATTGCTCTCCAGAAGAATTCATGAGCGCCTGAAACAACTACTGCCCAAATCAACCATACTTTATGGTGAACTGGACATCAGCTTTTACCGCGATGACTTCAGACGAAGAGAAAATGTGGTGCTGCCCAGTGAAATGAAAATTGATTTCATTGTAGAAAAGAAAAAAGTGATTCTGATTGATGACGTACTGTTTACCGGCAGAACCATTCGTGCAGCGTTAGATGCCCTTACCGCCTACGGAAGAGCCGATGTGGTGGAGTTGCTGGTACTCATAGACCGCAGATTTAGCAGGGAGTTGCCCATTGAAGCCACCTACAGCGGGTACGATGTAGACTCCCGACTAAACGATAAAATAGTGGTTGACCTGAAAACGGCACCCGGAAAAGATGAAGTAAGATTAGTAACACAACCCCAATCGGCATGAGTAAATTAAGTTCGCGTCACCTCACAGGCATTAAAGATATCAGCAAGCAGGATATTCAACTCATCTTTGAAACTGCTGATAATTTTAAAGCCGTTTTAAACCGCCCCATCAAAAAAGTTCCTTCCCTGCGAGACATTACCATTGCCAATATTTTTTTCGAAAACTCCACACGCACCCGTATTTCTTTTGAGCTGGCACAAAGAAGACTTTCTGCCGATGTCATCAATTTTTCCTCCTCAGCCTCCTCTGTCTCTAAAGGAGAAACACTGATTGATACCGTAAAAAACATCCTGTCCATGAAGGTGGATATGGTGGTGATGCGTCATCCTGCTCCCGGAGCCTGTAAATTCTTAGAACAGCACATTGATGCACAAATAGTGAATGCCGGAGATGGTACACATGAACACCCCACACAGGCCTTACTGGATGCCTACTCCATCAGAGAAAAACTGGGCGATGTAAAAGGCAAAAAAGTAGTGATTGTAGGAGACATTCTCCATTCCCGCGTAGCTTTATCGAACATATTCTGTCTGCAAAAGCTGGGTGCTGAAGTGATGGTATGCGGCCCCACAACACTTATACCTAAACACATACACGAGTTGGGTGTAAAAGTAGAACACAACCTACTTAAAGCATTGGAATGGTGCGATGTGGCGAATATGCTGCGCATTCAACTCGAGCGTCAGGACATTAAATACTTCCCCAGTTTACGGGAGTACTCCATGATGTACGGAGTGAATAAAAATTTGCTGGATGCATTGGACAAAAAGATAACCATTATGCACCCCGGCCCAATTAACCGAGGCGTGGAGATTACCAGTGATGTGGCTGATTCAGATCAATCCATTATACTGCAACAGGTGGAAAATGGTGTAGCCATACGCATGGCCGTGATGTATCTGCTGGCTTCTCAGGGCTAACAACATGCATTCGATGTGGTCGAATAAGTGGTTCTCTTACATTGTTATTCTCGTTTTTTTTGTTGCCCAATTTCCATTTATTGATGCTGATGCAGATATGCATCTTTCACACAGTCGTGGTGCCTGGACAGACGAGGGACTCTACACTTTACAAATACGAAATTGGCTGAATACAAGTATCTGGAACATGAGCGAAACCGATGCATTTTTAAGAGCTCCGTTTTTTAACGCCATACTACTCCCCTGCTTTTGGATATTCGGTACAAGTTGGCTAGCAGCCCGCTTCACTATTCTGCTTCTGGTAGTGGTTACTTGCTTAACAGTTACTCAACACCGATTATTGGAAAAACTCACAGGTCCATTATTGCTTTGCTTGTTATTTAATCCTGTGGTATTTCATTACAGTCACTTGGCCATGACTGAAATTCCTGCTACTTGTTTTTTGCTCATGGGCTTAACCTTTTTCCATAAGAGTATTCAAAAACAAAAACTGTCATCCGCTTTGGTGGCCAATGCATTTCTGGTAATGGCTGTATTCACAAAAATATCATTTGTGTATGTGATGGGAATTTTGCCGGTAGTGTGCAGCATACTTTATTTTACCTTACCTCAGCAACGCTCCTTTTTAAAGAATATGTGCATGTTATCCATTGCAGCGGGATTCTTAACTGCTCTGTTGTTTTACTTTGCATGGTACTTACCTCATCAAACATTTTTAAACAAAATATTTACCATTCAAAGCGAATTGAAATTCGACAATAACCTGCACGATTTATGGCAACGAATCACCATGTCTCATCAGGTATTCAAACAAGATACTTTTATAGGATACAATGTGTACTTGTTTTACGTGAATGTAGTGTTGACAGCAGTTTGGCTGGTGTTAATGATTAAGAGAAAACTTACTCCCCATAACCTTCCGCTTGTACTTTTTTGCCTCGTGTGGCTGGCATTTGAGTTGTTAAAATTGGTGAATGTGTACTTACCCAGTCGTTACCTCATCAGTACCATAGTTGTTAATATGCTGCTGTTTGGGGTGCTTTGCAAAGAGCTACAACCCGTTAATCAACTACACAGGCTCACGTTTGCAGGTAGTATTGTTGTGCTGTTTGGTATAGGAGTGTACCATTATATCCGGTCATTTTCTGAACGGAGCTTTCAAATCAAAACAGCAAACGAATATTTTGCGCAAACCCTGAACAAAAACAATGCAACCGTTGTGGGCAATTGGGCTTCGGTTTGTTGCTGGAAAAGCAGAGCGTATAGTCGCTACTGCGTTAACAATTATGGCAATCAGCAGGAATTACTTCACCACCCGAAACCTCAGCTCATTTTAAGTGAGGCGGAGGAGGAAGATTCTGAAGGAGCTTTTAAATCGGTGGGATATGACCTGAAAACGCATGCCGATTCTGTAATAACCTTTAAAATTGCGAATTGGCAAATATACGGCTATTGGATTAGCCACTAAGCCAGCCATTTCTTATCTTCGCAGCAAATGAGTGAACCGAAAGAAATAGTCGTAAGCGGTATACGACCTACCGGAAATTTACATCTGGGCAACTACCTTGGGGCTGTTACCAATTTTGTAAAAATGCAATACGAATATGATTGCTACTTCTTTATTGCTGATTACCATTCGCTCACCACACACCCTGACCCGAAAGATTTACAAAGCAATGTAAAGCAGGTTTTGGCAGAATACATTGCCTGCGGAATTAATCCCGAGGCTTGTACCATATATATTCAAAGTGATTTAACCCAAATACCTGAGTTGTACATGCTGCTCAACATGCACGCTTATTTGGGAGAACTGGAACGTGTGGCTTCTTTCAAAGAAAAAGCCCGCACACAACCCAATAACATCAATGCCGGTTTGCTGACTTACCCGGTATTAATGGCAGCTGACATTATCATTCATAAAGCAGCTAAAGTACCCGTTGGAAAAGACCAGGAACAACACCTGGAAATGGCCCGCACCTTTGGCAATCGTTTTAACCGCATATACAACACAGCTATTTTCCCTGAACCCCATGCCTTCAATTACGGTAGCCAATTGGTAAAAGTTCCCGGTTTACAAGGCGGTGGTAAAATGAGCAAAAGTGATGGAGACAACAATGTGGTGAACCTGATTGATACCCCCGAACAGATTCGTAAAAAAGTATTAAAAGCGGTAACTGATGCAGGCCCTACCGAAATGAACAGCACACCGGCTCCCGCGGTTCAAAATCTGTTCGATTTGATGAAACTGGTTTCTGCTCCTGATACATTAAAACACTTCACACAAACCCATGCCGATTGCAGCATTCGCTACGGTGACATGAAAAAACAACTGGCAGAAGACATGATTAACTTCCTTACCCCTGTAAGAGAGAAAATTTCAAGCATACGGGAGAATGATGACCTGCTGAACAAAATTGCCCTTGAAGGTGCTGAAAAAGCCCGTGCAAACGCAGAAATCACTATGCAACAGGTAAGAACAGCTATCGGACTGCGAGCGACACGCTAAGTATTTATACACAAAAACGTATTTCATTTTTCATTTTCAGTTTAAACTTTTTTATTTGTTCTTATGCACATAGCCATAGCCGGAAATATCGGATCAGGAAAAACCACACTAACTTCCCTTTTAGCCAAACACTACGGATGGGAACCTCATTACGAAGATGTTGAAGACAACCCTTATATCAGCGACTTCTATGAGGATATGCAACGTTGGTCATTCAACCTGCAGATTTATTTTCTGAACAGCCGTTTCAGTACGGTTACCAAAATAAGAGAAGGTAAAAAAACGATTATTCAGGACCGCACAATTTATGAAGATGCTTACATCTTTGCTCCCAACCTGCATGCTATGGGCTTAATGAGCACCCGCGATTTTGATAACTACACCCGCTTGTTTGAACTGATGAATAAGTTTATCAAAGGTCCTGATTTATTGATTTACCTGCGCGCTTCCATTCCTACACTGGTCAACAACATTCAAAAACGCGGAAGAGATTACGAAGACTCTATTCGATTAGATTACCTGAGACGTTTGAACGAACGTTATGAGGCCTGGATTTCTACCTACAAAAAAGGCAAGCTGCTCATTATTGATATTGATAACATCAACTTTGCTGAAAAGCCTGAAGATTTGGGCGAGGTAATCAACAAAATTGAAGCAGAAATAAATGGTCTCTTTTGATCAGTATATACTGCTACCGGCTACCGAAGAACACATAGAAGGCATTACGTCCATTTACAATGATGCCATTGAAAACGGAATAGCCACCTTTGATACTGAACAAAAATCTTTAAACAACAGACGGGAGTGGCTGCAACAACATGGCCCTAAATATCCTGTGTGGGTTGCTTTAGCATGTACTGAAGTGGCCGGATGGGCCTCGCTATCCAGATGGAGCGATAGATGTGCCTACGATAACACTGCGGAGATATCTGTATACATTCATCCGGAACATCAGGGAAAAGGTTTGGGTAAACAACTGATGAAGGCCGTATTGGAACAAGGAAAGCAGCATGGCCTGCACACCGTTTTATCGCGTATTACAGAGGGTAACGACAAGAGCATTTACCTGCATCAGGAACTAGGATTTAATCTGGTTGGCGTACTGAAAGAAGTAGGCACCAAGTTTGGCAGAACACTGGATGTAACCATGATGCAAAAAATGCTTTAGATGCTTTTTTAAAACGTTCCTGAAAAACGGCATCTAAAAAACATTTGCGACTTTACCTGCATTCACTTAACTTTGGTTTACTAAACTCTACCTAATGAGAATATTTTTACCAATATTACTCTTTCTTTCACTTAGCATATTTTCTTACGGGCAACAAAGAGGCTTCACTCCTGTTTTGGTAAAAATGGGAGCATCTGCAGGTACGCTTTATGAACAGAGCCACGCTTTAGTGATAGGCATAAGTGACTACAGCAACGGCTGGCCCGACCTGCCCGGAGTTAAAAATGACATTGATGCCGTAAAGACTACATTTGAATTGCACGGCTTTAATGTGGTAACCAAAGAGAACCTCTCTAAGGAACAAATGGATGAAGCATTTTCTGAATTTATCAGTCAATACGGACAGGTAGAAAACGCACGACTGGTTATTTATTTTGCCGGCCATGGTCATACCATAAAAACTTCTTACGGTGATAAACTGGGCTATATTGTTCCCGCCAATGCACCTAATCCCAACCAAAATCCTGCAGCATTTCAGAAAGCTGCCTTAGAAATGGCACAAATTGAAATATATGCCAAACGCATTCAATCCAAACATGTGCTGTTTTTGTTTGACGCCTGCTTTTCAGGCAACCTGTTTGCCATATCAAGGTCAGTACCTGAAGCCATTTCGTATAAAACATCCATGCCGGTAAGACAATTCATTACCAGCGGAGACGAAAATGAAACTGTGCCCGATAAAAGTATCTTTAAGCAACAATTGGTAATGGCGCTTACATCCAAATTTGCCGATGCCAACAATGACGGCTATTTAACAGGAACCGAGTTGGGCGAATACCTTTTTAATAACGTAGTAAACTACAGCTACAACACACAGCATCCGCAGTATGGTAAAATAAGGCATCCGCAATTGGACAAAGGAGACTTTGTTTTCAGTATTTCGGAAACCACACAAAAAGAAGTAAGTGAAAAACCCACTACTCCCGATCAGACCTACAAATCTCCTCCGATGAGGCCTACCCTTCCTCCGGCTCAAACAGCCAATCCGACTATGGACTTAAAGCCTGCTTCTGCATTAAAGATAGGCAACGTAGAATCGTTGGGCGGATACGGTACATTGGAGATAAATTCTGAAATAGGCGGAGACTTAATTATTGACGGACAAAAGGTAGGAACGTTGGTAGCTAATACCAAGGTTCCTGTATCGGGCATGACGCCAGGTTTGCATAGCATTGAAATAAGAGGAAAACAATACTGGCTGTATAATGCTACCGTATCAAAAGACCAAACAACTTCGGTGTATGCAAAGGCAAAACTCCCTGCATCACAAACCATAACGCCTAAAGTCCCCGTACAAACACCAACCAAGCAACTGGAAGACAAAAATACTTTCATTGACAAGCGTGATAACAAGAAATATAAGTTCGCACTAATTGGTGAGCAAACCTGGATGGCACAAAACCTCAATTATGAAACGGAGGAAGGAAGTTCATGCTATGAAGACAGCGCAATAAACTGTCAGAAATTCGGGCGGATATATGACTTCAACAATGCTTTGGAAGCTTGCCCTGAGGGGTGGCATTTGCCTACAGCAGAAGAATGGGATGCCTTGCTTCTTGAATCGGGCGGCTACAAAGGCTCCAATGATGCAGCCTTTTGGTCACTAACGGAAGCAACCACCAACAGCCTGCAAATTCAACTCACCGGATGGAGAGACCGCACAGGTATTTATGACTTTATGGAATTTGAAACCATGTTTTGGAGCAGTTCTGAATTAAACTCCAACTATGCGTGGAATGCCTACTTTGATGGCCGAAATAACGATGCACTCATCACCAACACCAAAAAAACTTTCGGGTTGTATGTGCGTTGTGTAAAGGATTAAAAACTGTTAATCGTATTGCGCAATTTCACCAGCTTTTCCAACAAAGCTTCTACCTTATCCAACGCAATCATATTTGCTCCGTCAGATTTGGCATTTTTAGGATCAGGATGTGTTTCCATAAAGATACCGTTTACCCCTGCTGCAATTCCTGCACGTGCAATAGTTTCAATTAACTGGGGTAATCCGCCTGTAACACCGCTGCTCTGATTAGGCTGTTGTAAAGAGTGTGTAATATCCAGCACCACAGGATAGCCTAAGCCTTGCATGGTTGGAATGCCTCGATAATCCACCACCAAATCAGTATAGCCCAGCATGGTTCCGCGCTCAGTAATAGCAATGTTGTTGTTTCCTGATTCCTTTACTTTATCAATAGCAAATTTCATTGCCTCCGGAGAAAGAAACTGCCCTTTTTTAATGTTAACTATTTTACCTGTTTTAGCTGCAGCCACCAGTAAATCTGTCTGGCGACATAAAAAAGCCGGAATCTGAAGTACATCAACATACTCGGCTGCCATAGCTGCTTCCTGACTCTCATGAATATCTGTTACAGAGGGTAAATCCAACGCTGTACAAACGTCTTTAATAATCTTTAACGCCCCTACATCACCAATACCAGTAAAGGAATCTAAACGCGAGCGGTTGGCTTTACGGTAAGAAGCTTTGAATACGTAAGGAATGGAATATGCAGCACACAGTTTTTTCATGTGCTCAGCAACGGTATAACAAACCTCTTCACCTTCCACTACGCAAGGCCCTGCGAACAAAAAGAAATTATCGGCTAACAGTTCTGTTTTGCCGGCTTTTAATGATGTAATCATATAGTAAATTTATGGTGCAAAGGTAACTAAAAAGGGCTGCATAATATACAGCCCTTTCTTCCCCAAAAGTTGAATGTCTTAGTAGGAATAGAAAGAGAATACACCCCTTCCTCCTCCCGGATAAATGCCTTCAATTACTATTTGTCCGCGCACATTCTCCAGATCTTTTATTAAAACGTTTATATCCGTATATGTTTTTTTGTTGAGTGATGTAATCACAAAACCTTCAGGAATATTCATGCTGCGTATGCGGCCATTGCGAATATTACTTACCTGAATACCTGTGTTAATACCAAGTTTCTGTTTCTCAGATTCGGTGAGCAGTTTAAAATCGGCACCCAGAATATTGGAACCCACTTTGCCCCTGTTGAGTATGGACGACATATTATCTTTGTTGGTGAGTGTAAGGGTTACACTGCTTGGTTTACCGTCTCTCAACAGGATAATTGACATTTTATCACCCGGGCGGAAATAGCTGATTTGCTCATCGTAAATGGCTTTGCTATCAATTTCTTTGTTGTTTACTTTAACAATCACATCGCCCTCTTTTATACCGGCCTTAAAGCCCGGGGCATCTTCCACCGTGTATTGCACATACACTCCTTTATCACCTTCGAGTTTCAGTTTATCGGCCAGTTGTGCATCAATGTCTCTTACTTCAATACCTGTAAACCCGCGCTGTACTTCACCGTGTTCAATCAGGTCTTTCACTATTTTAGCCACTATATTTACCGGAATAGCAAAACCATAACCGTTATATGAGCCGGTATTGCTGGCAATGGCAGTATTGATGCCTACCAGTTCACCGTTTAGATTAACAAGCGCACCACCACTGTTTCCTGGGTTAATGGCTGCATCTGTTTGAATAAATGATTCAATAGGAAATTGATTGTTTACGATATTGATGTTACGTCCTTTAGCACTAACAATACCTGCAGTAACCGTTGAAGTGAGGTTAAACGGATTACCCACAGCCAGCACCCAATCACCCACCAACACATCTTCTGAATTTCCCATCACAATGTGCGGAAGGTTTTTGCTGTCAATTTTTAAGAGTGCCAAATCAGTAGAAGGATCTATACCTATTATTTTGGCTTTAAACGAGTGTTTGTTGTTGTTGAGAATAACCTCGATGGCATCTGCATCTTTCACTACGTGGTAATTGGTTACAATGTATCCGTCAGCTGTAAGAATAACCCCCGAACCGGAAGAACTCACAGGTCCTCTTCTGCCAAAGAAATCAAAGTTGCTCCAGAAATCAAAAAAAGGATCTACATAATTACGCTGATTCGCCACTGTTTTAATAAACACCACGCAGGGTGTAGATACTTGAGAGGCTTTAACAAAACCGGGCATTTCAGCAGTACCATTCTTGTACATCACATTTCTTAAAGAAGATCCTGAAGGTGCCGAGGAGGCAAATTGAAGAACAGAGCCTGAATGAAAACTGCTGTAGGTAAAAGCTCCGATAATACCACTGACAAATCCTGCCGCTACTGCGGCTAATACAAACTTCTTCATATAAAATTTACTAGTGTTTAATTTGATTAGGCAAAACTACTTCTCCGGCAATGGTTAAATTGATTACCGGATTAAACGGGTCATTGGTCATCACATCAATGGCCTTACTTTCATGGCCCTGACGACCTGCTGAATTAAACTCTACTTTTATGCGGGTAGATTCTCCCTTTTTCAAAACCATTTTCTCAGGTATTGAGGCTGTACAACCACAACTGGCCTTTGTTTT
Source organism: Bacteroidia bacterium (assembly GCA_041675505.1). Classification (GTDB taxonomy): domain Bacteria; phylum Bacteroidota; class Bacteroidia; order UKL13-3; family UKL13-3; genus JAGPCK01. The sequence continues at coordinate 10,666 of JBAYTR010000019.1, forward strand.
ACGAATGATTAAATCGCTTTTTCCTGTGTTGGTAAGTATAAAATCAGTTTGCATTATTGCCCCCTGTATCATACTGCCCCACTTGTAATGTGTTTTATCAAAAGAAGCACGAGGAGCATTCAACGAGTCCTTTTTACTCATAGGTGGAAAATGTTCCTGCACATTCACGCTGGTGTAAAAAGTTTTATTGGGCTGGTCTTTATCATCCGTTATCATGGTAGTGGAGGTAAACAATACGCCTAAATCATTTACCTGAGATCCGTTCAAAATTCCACGTACCACCCCTTCTGTCTTGGGTTTTAGTTCGGATGGTATAGCTTCCCACTTAATGTAAGTTGGCCCCTGAAAGCCTGACATTTTCATAGTAGAAAAACCATCGTTGTAAATGCGGGTAATTATGGTATCGTAAGTATTGTTTTTTACTATACCGAACGGAATATGATCCAGTTCTATTCTCAAATTACCTTGTGCGAAAGGGTACTTTTGAGCCGGTGTCATGTCTTTGGGTTCCACAATTCCTTTTATGGTAAGTACAAAATATTCCGGGTCAGTATTCGCAGCTACCAGGGTTAGTACTTTATTAAACTCTCCTGAACGGCCGGTGGGATCAAAGCGGGCAAACACACTGCCCATTTTACCCGGGTAAACCGTGTCTTTTGACCAACTGGGTGTGGTACATCCGCAGGCGGCAACAACATTGGTCAAATGCATAGGTACTTTGCCAATATTCATAAACTTGAACTCAATCATTTGTGAACCGTCTGATTCCTTAATGCGGCCAAAGTCGTGCTCTGTCTTGTTAAACCTGAGCTGTGCTTTTCTTTGAGCCATAGCACCAAGCGACATCAATACACATACAACCAATATAATTCTGCTCTTCATAAAATGATTTTTAATTCTGACTGTGCGAAAATAACAAAAATTGTTCCACTCGGTTTGACGGAACAAACAGGGCAAAGGTTGCACAATAACTTATATTTGCGCCACTCACCTGATGACGAAACGTTTATTTATTTTCATTTGTATCTCTATGCTGAGTTGGCAGGCTACTGCTCAGCTGGATAGCTCTGCCACCAGGTACAAAAAACGTCAGCAATGGGTAAATGCAGGCCTTTACGCCTCTTATGGAGGCACTATGGCTATGCTCTACAATTTTTGGTACAAAGATTATCCTTTAGAGGGTTTTCACTTTTTTGACGACAATGCTGAATGGCTGCAAATGGACAAAGTGGGTCACATGGGATCGGCCTATCAGGTGGGTTTATTAGGCATTGAACTATACCGTTGGACAGGCAAAGACGAGAAAAAAGCCATTTGGTACGGTGGTTCATTGGGTTCTGTATTTCTTACAAGTATCGAAATACTCGATGGTTTCTCTTCTGAATGGGGGGCTTCTTGGGGCGATTTACTGGCCAATACCAGTGGTACCGCTTTAGTTATATCTCAGGAGTTGTTGTGGAAAGAACAACGCGTACGGGTAAAATACTCTTTCTCTTCTACACCTTTAAACAGCATTCGTCCCAATACTTTAGGTAGTAACTTAGGCGAAACCATGTTTAAAGATTACAACGGGCAAACCTATTGGCTTTCAGCAAACATCAAATCCATCCTTTTAAAAGATGATGGTAAATTCCCTGAGTGGCTAAATTTAGCGGTAGGTTATGGAGCCAATGGTATGTTGGGCGGGAGAAACAACGTGTTTGAAAAAGAAGGCATCTTCTACGATTATTCGCACGTTTCGCGATACCGGCAATGGTACATTTCACCGGATATTGACTGGAGCAAAATTAAAACAAAATCAAAAACACTTCGGAAAGTGTTCTATTTATTGAATACAGTAAAAATTCCCGCTCCGGCTATGCAGTTCAACAAAAAAGGAGTTCAGTTTCACTACTTACATTTTTAGCTATGAAAATTACACTTGGCGACCGCGTTCGCTTTCTAAATGAGAATATAGAAGGTACAGTTACCCGTATATTGGACGACAAAACAGTGGGCGTAACAACGGATGATGACTTTGAAATACCTGTGCTGAAAAGCGATGTGGTAAAAGTAGCCTTTACTGAAAAAAGCATGAATACTGCTGCTGCGACATCTGCGGTTACGCCAAAACCCAAAGCACCCAAACCTGTAACCGCTGCTGAAGTGGGCTTATTCGCCCTGTTTGAGCCAAAATCAGACAACCTGTTGCACCTGCACCTGGCCAACATGCTACACCATGAAGTGGTATATACCTACGGTACATTTGACCGCAAAACATATACGACTTTGAAAAAAGGCAGTCTGCTGCTAGATGAAAGCGAGGTATTAGCCACCATGAAACTGGAAGAATTTGGCGAATGGCCGGCACTGGTGTTTAACTTCATTCCCTGCTCCTCCTCGGCTGATAGTGTGCTTACACCCGTACACAAAACTTTTAAACCGAATGCTAAAGAATTTCACGGCAGTTTTAAATTCTCTAAAATCCTTAACAAACAGTGTTATGTATTTCGGCTCGATCAGCAACTAAATTTGGTTGACCTGCAACAACTGCGCAACCGCGATTTCAGCGCACCGGCCACTACGGGAAAACTCACTCCTGCTACTGAAGAAGTAAACGAGATTGTTGACCTGCACCTGAGTGCCATACCTGATGTACCCAAAAACCTGAAGGCTCACGAGGCTATACAGGTGCAAATCGGTTTCTTTAAACGACAGCTTGAAAAAGGTGTGGCCCATGGTTTAGAAAAAATGATTTTCATACACGGCATTGGTGACGGGGTATTAAAGCGCAACATACGGGAATACCTGCACCGCTACCCGCATGCCCAACTGGTTCAGGATGCGGATGAATTTGAATACGGCAAAGGCGCCACGGAAGTGGTGTTTAAATAAATGACAGCATCGTGCGGCTAAAGAGGGTACTACAAATAACAGGTTATGGCACGCTCACCACAGTGTTTACAGTCACCCTGTTTTTGGTAGTACTGGAAATAACTTACCGCTGTCAACTCATCGAGTTTTACAAGCCTGAACTGAAAGCATTGAATCCTTTGAAGCCAATAGTAAGTGGCAAAAAGATCCTGGTTTTCGGAGACTCCTTTAGTGCCGACCAACACAGCTATGTAAATTTGTTGCGCGATTCTTTTCCTGAGTATGATTTTGTGAATGCATCCATTTCAGGAACAGGAATTCAGGAAACCAGCCTGATAGCGCCCGACCGTATACGTGCTTTTAAGCCTGATATGGTCATATATCAGGTGTATGTGGGCAATGATCTTACGGATATCCATAAGCCTGTAAATCAAAAACTCTCCTTATCCAGAAACATATATTGGTGGCTATCGGACAAATTATTTTGCTTACGGTTTCTCAATTACCGGCTGGCACAATACAAACATAATTTGGGAATGAACGTTGAAGTGGCCAATGTACGGGCTATTGACCAATTCACTACAGAAAGCTACTCGCAAAGAGAAAAACTGTATATTAAATCCAATGCTGCTTTTATCTCTCAAACTGTTTTGCTCGCCCCGCCAATGGAAAAAGTATTTGACAAATACCAACAGGAGTTGATGCAATTTACCAACCTGCTACATGAGCAAAATATTCCGCTGCTTGTAGTATTTGTGCCCCACTGCACACAGGTGAATGCAACGTACAGAAATCGTTTTGCTTTATTGGGTGCTGATATGAAAGACTCCCTCGCACTAAGCACGGATGATTATCCTTTTTATAATCGCATAAAAGAAAAACTAATCTCCTACCCTAATGTAAGTGTTGTAAACCCTCTGCCTTACCTCAGGCAAAATGAGCAAGAGAATAATCCGCTTTACTTTGCCAACGACATTCACCTTACACCGCACGGACAAAAGCAACTTGGTACTCACGTGTGTCAGGAGATTAAAATGACTGGTTGGGTAAAGAAAAACTAAGGAGGATATTTTGTAATGCTCTTAAATACACCGCGTTTTAGCTACGGGAAGAATTGTTCTTTCGCTATAACATGACGCACTTCAAATTAATAACTTATTTAGCGATTTGTAACTTTTGAAAGTATACCTTATTCTCTTTGTCAATTATTCTCAAAAAATATAAACCTGACTTTAGTTCATTACAAGAAACTAAGGTACCATTTGAAATAATTTCCTCTTTTACAACCTGACCGCTTGAATTTAATATCTGAATTTTTTCTTCTTTAATCTTGTCAGATTTAATCATAAACTCAGTATTTGCCGGATTAGGGTAAACTATAATTTCTTCTGATGTATTGTTTGATTTTGCTATACCAACAACTGAAGAACAGTTTACTCCTATACTATATGTCAACTGGTTATTGCTAAAGGCACACATTAAATTATATGTTGGGTCTTGTATTACTAACCTTACTTCAAAAGGTTCAGTAAGTGATCCTATCCCTTCCACTATTCTAACAGTCATATTTGGGAACAATGTATTGGCAAAATTGAACTCTTTTCTAAATCCTGTATTTGAATGGATTGGTGTTATTGAGGCTAGCTTATAATCAACACCATCATATGCTATTTCATCACCAATTTGCATTAAAAAATCATAAATCAAATTTTCTGACGAGCCATTATAACCATATACACGTCTTGCTATTGTATCCTCCCTAATGAAAAAATGCGAAGTTAAATTGTTAGAATAAATCTTTAAAATCTTCTTGTAAAACTTCCCTGAAATTACTGTATCAATGTCTGTCCTATATGTATAGTAATTTGATGCGCTTGCTGGGTTTGATTCCCTAACATACCAAACACTATTTTCAATCATTGGATGATAATCTTCATATTTTACTGATTGAATTCCATTTACGATTCTCTTTGCATTTGCTGCAGTTGAATCAAAACAGGTAATTCCTTTCGCAATATTTGCTGTTATCAAAGTGGTATTATATTCACCCCATGATTGGTAAGTATGGCTTGGGTTTCGTAAATTAGAGGTATTATTTAAATCGCTGAAAGGATCACCAAAATTCCAAAAATACTGTGAGGCAGGATATAAAGACGAAAAAGTAAATGTTGCTGGAGTGCTTACACTGGCAGCAGTCAATGGAGTTATGACTGTTATAGGCCTATCTACTGTCCTAACAAAAACAGTATCATAATCGAAACATCCAATTGTGTCAGTTGCCTTTACTATATATGATTTATCACCTATTTGAGGGTCAAGTTTTGCATTATATGAGGAAAGAAGAGCACCAGAGATTAAACCAGATGTTAACTCATACCACTCATAACTCACTTTGCCTACATTGCCTTGAATTTGCGTTTTTAGATTTACAGTACTACCCAATTTAGTACACATTGTAATAGTATCTTTTTCAGCAATACAATCAATTGTACAGTTTGTCTTTAACTTGATATCTTTCAAATCATTAGATAACACAATATTAGAATAGCAAAGACATATAACAAAATATAAACTTCTTTTTGGAATCATATTTCAAATATACAGAAATAAACAATAATGGCTCCTACCTCAACTCAAACTCATCTGCATCCAACTGTGCGGGAAAGGCTTTGCGGTAGTCGAGTAAATCCTGTTTACTGAGTGTGATGGTTTTGATTTCTTCCTGGTGGCTTTGTTGCCACAGTTGTTCTCCGCGAGCAGAGAATACGCTGCTATCGCCACTGTGGTAAATGCCGTTGCCGTCCTCTCCTACGCGGTTTACACCTAAACAATACGAGAGGTTTTCAACTGCACGGGCCTGCAACAATAACTTCCAGTGGGCCGCTCTGCGTTCGGGCCAGTTGGCTACAAAAAGCAACACCTCATACTCATTGCGGTTGCGCACCCACACCGGGAAACGCAAATCATAACACACCATAGGGCATATGCGCCATCCCTTCCACTCCACCAGTAATCGTTTGTCTCCTGCACTGTAATGCTGCTGCTCATCACCCATACGAAACAGGTGGCGTTTATCGTACGTGTGGTAAGTACCATCAGGCTGCATCCACAGCAGGCGGTTGTAGTAGCGGTTATTTTCCTTAGCTATAAAACTTCCGCATACCACTGCATTCAAACGGGCAGCCTGTTCTTTCATCCACTGTACTGTAGGGCCATTCATGTCCTCAGCCAATGCAGCAGATTGCATACTGAAACCTGTGGTAAACATTTCAGGCAATAGCACCACATCTGTTGCTGAAGTAATGGTGTTTAATTTATCCGCAAACATGGAGAGGTTTTTCTCCTTGTTCTCCCAATGCAGGGCAGTCTGAATAAGGGTAACCGTTAAATCCTGCATAAGCGTTCGGCCGCTTTTTCAAGTGTTTCTTTTTCTTTGGCAAAACACAGACGTAACACATGATCATCGTGCATACTACGGTAAAATACCGATACCGGAATGGTGGCCACACCTGCTTCTTTGGTTAAGCGTATCGCAAAATCTTTATCGTGCTCCTGCGTTATCTTGTCGTAGTTAACCGATTGAAAATACGAACCTCCGCAATTGAGCAATTTGAATTTAGAGCCTTTTAACAACTGACGGAAATAATCTCTCTTCTCCTGATAAAATTGTGCAAGACTAAGGTAAGCATCTTTGTTATCAATGTAATCAGCCAAAGCATATTGAATGGGTGTGTTGGCGCTGAACACCATAAACTGGTACACTTTTCGAAACTCCGTCATCAACTTGGCCGGAGCCATGCAGTAACCCATTTTCCAACCTGTGGCATGGTACGTTTTTCCAAACGAAGAAATAATAAAACTACGATCGGCCAGTTTGGGGTATCGCGCTACGCTTTGGTGTTCCACTCCGTCAAAAATGATGTGCTCGTATACCTCATCACTCAACACAATGATATCGGTATTGTCTACAATCTTTTCCAGCTTTTGCATATCAGCTGCTGAGAATACAGCACCACTGGGGTTGTGCGGAGTATTGATGATAATCATCCGCGTTTTAAAACTCACCAGTTTTTTAAATGCGTTCCAGTCAATTTTGTATTCAGGTGCCTTCAGTTCGTAGGTAATGGTTTTACCACCACTCAGGTCAATAGCCGGAATGTACGAATCGTAAGCCGGTTCAATTACTATTACTTCATCACCCTCCTTTACTACTGCTGTTATAGCGGCATACAATGCACACGTGCCACCTGGTGTAATGGTAATCTCCGTATCGGGGTTGTATTTTGCTGAATAGAGTTCCTCGGCTTTCACTGCAATTTTTTCACGTAAACTCATCAAACCCGGCATGGGTGCATATTGATTCATGCCCTTTTTCATGTAACGGTTAATGAGTTCAATAAGTTCGGGAGAGCAGGCAAAATCAGGAAAACCCTGAGCGAGGTTAATGGCTTTGTGTTCATTAGCCAAAGCACTCATTACGGCAAAAATAGTAGTTCCCGTTTTAGGTAGTTTACTGTTGATGGATCCTTGAAAAGTAGGCATAAAGCGAAGTTCGCAAAAAAAACACACAACTGAAGAGTGAAAATGTGCACGCACAGGGCGCTGGTTGATTGTCAGTAAATTCCTTTTTTAAATAAACTTGGAAGAATACAATTACTCGTACCTGAACTTTTTCAACTCCTTCCCTTTCCAGGCAGTGAAAGAGGTAATGAGCAAAGTCATGCAACCGCCAAACACCACCGAAGGAACAGTGCCCAGTAAACGTGCAGCCAAGCCACTTTCAAAAGCCCCTATCTCATTGCTTGAACCAATGAACATGGAATTAACGGCTGATACTCTGCCACGCATATGGTCGGGGGTTTGCAGTTGCAAAATATTGGAGCGCACCACCACACTCACACTGTCAAATGCCCCGCTTAAGAACAGAAAAAAAACGGAGAGATAAAAATTAACGGAGAGTCCGAAACCCAGCATACAGCAACCAAAACCGGCAACACACCACAGCAAAGTAACACCCGGTTTGTACATGGATTTTCGTATGGAAATCCACAGCATGGTTAACGCTGCACCCACAGATGGGGCGGCACGTAACACTCCCAAACCTTCCGGACCTGCATGTAAAATTTCATCAGCAAAGACGGGCAGTAAAGCAACCGCACCGCCAAACAATACCGCAAACAAATCAAGCGATAAAGCCCCCAAAATTACTTTGTTGTTAAATACGAATTTTATGCCCTCGCTCAAACGTTTCCCAATGGCATCTTGTTGCGCGGTGTCCATAATGGGCTTGGGCGCAATTTGCCACATGGAGAAAAAAGCCAGCAGTGTAAAAAGGAGTACCAGTAAAAAAGTATAGGTAATGCCAATGTACACATACAGCACACCGGCCAGCACCGGACCAATGATAGCAGCAATTTGCCACGATGAGCTGTTGATGGTGGCAGCTTTGGTGAGTTGCTCGCGTTTCACCAGTTGAGGAAGAAACGAAAAAGCTGCAGGAGCATAAAAACCACGAGCCACACCACTCACCAGAATGATGATGTACATGCTGTTCACCACACTTAACGGACCCCATTCATTTCGGATGAGTGGTGAGGTGACCGCCAAAAGCAGTAGCGAACAAATACCCAGCAGAAACAAACTTGCTAGTAAGATTCTCCGCTTACTGGAGATATCCGCTACATGACCGGCATAAAGAGAAACAGTAATGGCCGGTATAGCTTCAGCTAAACCGATTAAACCCAACGAAAGCGGGTCGTGTGTAAGGCTGTATATCTCCCACCCCACTACCACGGCCTGTATTTGCAGGGCTATGGTAAGCATAACCCTGGTACTTAGAAAAAATCGGTATTCTCTGTTTTGAAGAAGTTCTTTCACCTGATGTAATGAGGGTACAAAAATGCACAATCATTTGGCTTATTGTATTTTTTTTATAGCTTAGCATATAAATTCAACTTAATCAAAACTTATATGGAACAAATTCTTGACTCAAATGCATCTTCTAACTCTATCGGCATTAACAATGAAGGTGCTAACTATCTACATCAATCAGCACGATGGGCTCGCTTTTTAGGAATAGTGGGATTCATCTTTTGCGGATTATTTGTTGTTATTGGCTTGTTTTCCGGAGTTGCTTTATCAAGTGCTATGGAAACTTTAGGAGGTCCTATGGCTAAATATGGCGGTGCTTTGTCAATGATTTATGTTGCTGTTGCAGCACTTTATTTCTTTCCCTGTCTATATCTATACCGCTTTGGTACTGCAGGTAAAGATGCATTAGAAAGTAAGGATGAGCAAAGAATAACCTTGGCTCTTATGAATTTAAAATCATGTTTTAAATTTATGGGGATTTTCACAATAATTATTCTAGCTATTTATGCCATTATCATTCTAGTTGCTATCATGGCAGCAGCATTTTAAACAATCTTAAATGTTTATCCAAATACCTCGGGTTAAATCAAACCTCTTGATTTTAGCTCGAGGTATTTGTTTATAGTATTAATGGTTAAATCTTCAGGCGTTGTAAACACACTTGTAATACCAACATGTTTCAGTTCCTGAACCATCTGTTGTTTTTCATACAAATACTTCTCCATCACCATACGCTGGTAAATGTTCTCCAGTTCATCCTCCCCATCCAAAAAACTTTTTTGTAATTCTGAGTTTTCAAAAAACACCACCACCAGTAAATGCTGTCGGTTAATTTTACGCAATACCGGCAACACCCTGCGCATGGCAAATGGATTCTCAAAGTTTGTGTACAACATTAGCATACACCTTCCTTTAAGTGCATTTCTGAGCGTAAGGTACAGCAACTCATAATTTGCCTCTAAACGGCTTTCCTCTTCCTTGTATAACGCCTCTAAAATAAGTTTAAGCTGATTACGGTTGCGTTGAGCAGGCAACAGTGTATCCATTTTTTCAGCAAAAGTGATCAATCCGGCTTTGTCTGATTTATTTAATGCCACATTGGAAAGCACAAGAGAAGTATTGATGGCATGATCTAATAAAGTGAGTCCGTTAAAAGGTAAACGCATTACCCTGCTCTTATCAATCACGTTAAAAATCTGTTGTGCCTTTTCATCTTCGTACTGGTTTACCATCAAATCACCTTTTCTACCGGTGGCTTTCCAGTTGATACTCCGGTAATCATCTCCGGGCACATAGGCTTTAATTTGCTCAAACTCGTAACTGTGACCAATACGTCTGAGTTTTTTCACACCTGTACTATTGGTGTGCACACTTGAGGCGTTTAACTCAAAACGTTTCATTTGAAGAATAGAAGGATAAACAGGTACAACCAATGAATTTCCTTGCCTTATAGTTCTTTCAGCCAGGCCTATAAACGACCTGATAAATGAAATGGAATCACCAAAAGTATACTCCCCTCTTTTTAATGGCTTTATTTCATAACTGTGCTCAAACCACTTACCTGAAGGGAGTTGGAGATAAAATGAATTTTCTCTGTCCTGTAACTGATAAGGCAACTCTTCAATGATTTGAATGCGCAAATTTAAGCCCGACTGATTGTGTATTTTTAAGCCGATGGTATGTTTTTCACCCAAAGAAAGTATAACAGGAACGGATCGTTGAACGTCAACTTTTAGAGCCGGGTTAAACAACAATAGAATATCTATTGCAGTAAATACAATCAACAAAACCAGAAAGGTCTTACCCAAAACAAATAAAAACGGAAAGGCAAAAGCTGCCGCAAGTACCATGGCAATAAATAAAGCCAGATAAAAAAACCTTGAGGTCAGAAAAAGTGATTTCCACAGATTCATCATCGCGGAACTTCAATAGACTGAATAATTTCTCTGATTACTTCTTCTGAAGCTATGCCTTCCATTTCTCTTTCAGGGGTTAATATTATTCTGTGATTAAGCACAGGATAGGTTACCCGCTGAATATCTTCAGGTATAACAAAATCACGGGAGTTAATAACAGCAATGGTTTTGGCGGCTCTCATAATGGCCAGAGAAGCACGAGGTGAAGCTCCCAGATATAAATCGGCTGACGTACGAGTAGCTTGAACAATCTGAGCAATGTATTCAATCAGTTCATCTTTGACATGTACCAAATGAATGGCCTTTTTACATGCTGAAAATTCTGCCGCTGAAATTACCGACTGTATATTCACCTCATGATCTTTGCTGGCTCCTTCTTTGAAACGTTGCAATATGGATACTTCTTCAGCATAGCTGGGGTATCCCATCTTTATGCGAAAAAGGAAACGGTCAAGCTGGGCTTCAGGTAATTTGTAGGTTCCTTCCTGCTCTACAGGATTCTGAGTGGCTATTACCATAAATGGTTCTGTAAGTATGTGAGAGGTACCATCAATTGTAATCTGTAACTCCTCCATTACTTCAAAAAGTGCTGCCTGTGTTTTAGCGGGAGCCCTGTTTATTTCATCAATCAAAACAATATTGCTGAACACAGGACCGCGATTAAACGTGAATTCAGAAGTTTTAAGGTTAAAAACCGTAGTTCCTGTAACATCCGTAGGCATTAAGTCGGGCGTAAATTGGATACGTGAGAAGTCAACTGAAACCGACCGGGCAAGTAATTTTGCGGTGAGTGTTTTAGCAATTCCGGGGACGCCCTCCAACAGAATATGCCCACCGGTTAATAAACCTGCAATCAGCAACTCAAGCACTTCGTCTTGACCTACTATTACTTTAGCTATCTCATTTTTAATCTGTTCTATTTTTTGGGCCACCTGTTCCAGTTCAGGTTTTATTTGTACATGTTCATTTGCCGAGGGTAATTTTTCGTTGTCTTGCATGGGTTATTTATTACAGAGTTGGTAAAATTTATCTATAGAAGAACTGAATGTATGCAGTCGATCAGATGTTATGTCCTGATAGCTTTGAATTATTTCATACTGGTGAAAAATTGACTCAACAAGTTCCGGTGAAACATTAGACTTACTGCTTAGTTTCTGCATCAATTCTTTATTTAATGTGTGCGTTGACAAACCAAATTTGTTTCGAACAAACAAAAGAAAATATTTCATTCTGTGGCGGGCGGCATCTCTATGATTAGCGTCATCATAATACAGCGTACTTATCACTTTAAGAAATTCCATTGATGTATTTACATCGGGCTCTACAACCGGAATAATGCGTTGTCTTCTGCGGGCAAATATTACTACAAATAACAATGCAGTGCCCAACACAACATACCAAGCCCAGCGTAACATCTCTTGTGACAAAATGTATGATAAAGGTCCCTGGTGATTTACGGCATTATTTGATATGAAAGGTATTTTACTGAAATTATCAAAGTAAATTTTGCCCCCTTCAAAATGTGTCATTAAACCCACCATGTAATCTGCTGCACCGGGTTCATTCAGGCAATAGTTGGTAAACACCTGCGGGGTGGTGTACAGGTAGACAAAGCCTTTTCCATGCGGAACGCGAATAAAATTGACTTTACCATCATTTATGTACCCTATTTTAGTCCAGCTTGATACTGAATCACAGAAATAATCAGCAGAATCTAAAAAGTGCCAGTTCATATTAAAATGTTTCTGCTTTCTTAGTAATGCAACCTTAAATTCATTGTTAGTTCTTAGTTTAGGGTGAATGAGGGTGAAACTGACTACGCTATCCTGATGTTCATTATATGCATCCACCCAGGATGCACACTCCTGACCATACAAAGAATACACTATATCTGAAGAAATGTATTTGCTGGCAATAAATACGATGTTACCTTTTTCAGCAAAGTCAAGCAAATCAGATGCATCGGTTGATTGTAGAAAAATGTTTTCTCCCACAAACAAGTAGGTAGCCTTTTGAGTTGAATCATGATTCAGAAATACTTTACTGATAGGTTTATCTGTAAGTTCTACCTTACCCGGGTAAGATTCCTGTAAAATGGTGGTGAAAGCCTTTAATCCAAAGGGTTCAACACTTTGTATATCGTAGGATTCATTCCATTTAAAACGAGTGTTATCATTTGTTTGAAGATACCAGAAGAATAAAAAAACTGCAATGGTAAATAACAAGACCAAAGCTATCAAACGATTATTCACGCCCGCTCCTCCTTTCTTATTTCAACATTCAACTCTGCAAAAAGTGGCTCCATAAGACTGTATGAGGCGGAGTTTAATGGCCAATCGCCATACCAAACCTTTTCAAAGGTATACGTAGCAGTTTTAAAGTTTTTGTTCCAACTACGGTGCTTCGTTTCCTGAAGGTAATCGTGATTAGTTTTATCCTTTTTCCATTCAATAAACTTTAAATCAGACAGAGTACGTAAAACAATCAGGTATTGGGCACGAATACACATACGGTAATTACCTTCATTGATTGCCTTATCTAACATTCGCTCAAAATCTGTTTCACCGGTATCCTTATCAAAAACAATAGGTAAATTATCCTGACTCAATAAACTGATACGTGACTTGAATTTCTGTTCTCTGAAAAGTAAATATATCAGAACAAAAAGTGTTGCTATGGCTAGAATAAACAGTGCATACTTAATGTACTTTCTTCCTATCCAATCAGAATCTTTCACAGGCTTTTCAACTTTTTTCTTTTCTTTTTTCTTGTATGGATTCTCCGCATAATCAAATTTACGCATCAACTGATCAAACCTGCTTTTATTCAGTCGGCTTTCAGTAGTTGTATCTGAAAAGTAATTATCAACTAAAGGGGTTCCTGCCGGTTTTTCAAAATACACTTCCTCATCAGAATATTCAACTGAACTATCACCATATCCCTCATAGGTAACTTTTGTTAAAGTATCTGCAAGCATACTATCTGTTATTTCAACGGCATCCTCTTCCGGAAGCAAGGAATTGTTTCCGTTTTGTGCATATGAGTTTTGCATATGAACTAAATTGAATAACAGAATAAGTAAGCTTTTAAATTTCATTGTGTTTCTCTGAAACTCCTTAGTCGCATATTTTCAATTTTTGATTTAAGAATATTTGCTTCACTTATTTCAAGTAGAGTAAAATGTAGCAGTACCGCTGAGATACATACAAAACTGAATAAAAAATATACTATCACAACTGAACAGAAAAAATCTGTGTAGCGCATCCAATTGCTCATCAAAACGTCTGAAGCAGCTGCATTCCATGCTATTATTTCTTGATATAAATACAACAGCGGTGAATTAACAAGAAACATAAAAATGAAAGAAATGAGCCATACCAGCACCATTAATCCAAAGAACTGTGCAAAGCCTGAAGACATAAGCGATATTGTTCTGAAAAAACTCACAAACACATTTTCATTATGATAATATATCACGAAGACCCATACAAAAGCAAACATGAATGTTATATTCAATAAACCGGTTCTGTAACTACTGTTAAAATACTGCAACAGGAAAAATAATCCTGCAAATAAAAACACCTGCAGGCCGGTAAGTATCCATTTTCCAACAGAGTACTTTTCTTCGGCTTTGAATGTGCTGAAAATATACACTACCAATCCGGTACTCAGAATAGAATGTAAGCATGCGTTGCTCCAGTTTTTTACCGGAAACCCTTTAAACATAGTAGTCAAATAATGAACAAACCAATTGTAATAATTGGGATCTGCATAATATTCTAGAGGTTCAAGCAGATAAAAATTAACCACTGTCATCAATAATGCCCCTGCTAAAATAATTTTAGTTAGGCGGGGCAACAGCAAGCGAAAATGAACAAATGAATCTTTAATAATTTCAGCGTTTGTTCGCAAAGCGTTTTGAACTAAGGGTTGTAATTTATCCGGTTGAACTTTAACTTCCGGTAAGGGAACTTTAAAACCTTTCTTTGACTTGTAAAACGGATAAAACACAAAATACCCTGATATAAAAAACAAAGACACCAATATCAGTGATAATTTAATCCATGGTGGCATTTCTGTATATCGCGTGATAAAGCTTTCAATAAACGCTGCAAAAACCAGTATGGGAATAGTACCCAAGAGTAGCTTAAGTGAGCGGATTGCAGCCATTTGAAATGATTGAAGTCGATTATAGGTGCCGGGAAAAATGATACCTCTGCCAAGTGTAATGCCTGCTCCTCCTGAAATTATGATACAGGAAATCTCTAATGTGCCGTGTAGCCATACACTTAACATGGACTCAATGAGTAAGTCTTGTTTAAAGAAAAAATACTGGAACACACCCAGCATTACACCATTATAAAACAGCATAGCCAAGGTTCCTATGCCCATAAATAACCCAAAAAGGAAAACCCTAAAAGTGACCAATACATTATTAAAAGTAATTCCCAGAAACATATCAACCTGTTTCTCTGACTTGTATACCGCCATCGGATCTCCTTTGGCAATATTTTCCTTGGTCATTTCAATGTAGTGTTCCCCAAGTATGGTTTGGGCAAAATCAGGGTTGTGTCGGAAAGAAAACACGCCAATTGCGACTGCCGCTACAAAAACAACAAATGACAAGAGCAGTTCTTTTTTACAATAAAGTACAACCTGAGGCAACTCCTCCAGCCAGAAATTCTTAAATGCACCTTTGGGCTTTTTACGGTTCTTGTAGATATCCAGAAAAAAATAGCGAGCCATGTTATTCAGATACACCCTTACACTGCGATTCTTGTAAAAAGTGCGTGAATAAGACAAATCATCAGTAATCTGAACAAACAAGTCACTCATCAGGCCGGCATCAGCAGTTTTGTTTTTTAATACCTGCTCGCTTTGCTCCCACTTTTCCTTATTTTGCCTGATGAAATTGGTTTCTCTCATTTTAAACCGAATAAAAAGGAAAAATACTATAAATGCAAACCATTGAAATAATCACTGCTCAAAATGTGCTGATTGAACATGAATTGGCCGCATTACGTGATAGAATTCTGGCTTTAATGCTTGATCTTTTTTTTATATTTTTAAGCATTTGGGGCCTTAGTTTTATAATTGGCATCACCAACGCATCATTGCTTGAGCGTTACTTCTATTTTGTGGCTATGCCCTTTTTTTTCTTTTATAGTTTGGCTTTTGAGTACTTCAATCGTGGCCAGTCACCCGGGAAAAAAATAATGGGAATTAAAGTGGTTAAGCTCAACGGCATTGAAGCATCATTAGGTGATTACACCGCTCGATGGGCATTTCGTTTAATAGACATCTATTTTTCCTTGGGTGCTGTCGCTTCTCTTCTAATTAACTCCTCCGACAAGCGTCAGCGAATAGGAGACATAGTTGCTAATACTACGGTAATAAGTGTACGTCTATCTCAATCGCTTCGTTTGGAGCAACTCCTCAAAATAAATTCAATCGATTCTTATTCTCCAAAATATACTGAAGTAAGAAAATTGAAAGAAGCCGATGTTTTACTCATTAAAAATACACTTGACAGATACCGTGTGTACAAAAATGAAGCGCACTTGCAGGCGATGGACCTGATGGCTAAAAAACTTCAGGATTTGCTTGAAATTACTGAAGTAAAACAAACGAATGAAGAATTTTTAAAAACCATAATAAACGACTTTATTGTACTAACCCGTTAAAACCATTATGACCGTATCCCGCAAAAACGCCCTCACTTTTATTTTCATTACTATTTTAATTGATGTTATTGGTATAGGCATCATCATTCCTGTAGTACCTAAACTGATTGAGCAACTTACCGGTGAAGGATTGAGTGAAGCCTCCAGATATGGCGGCTGGCTTATCTTCAGCTATGCTGTAATGCAGTTTCTGTTTTCACCCATAATAGGTAACCTGAGCGACCGTTATGGCAGAAGACCGGTTCTTTTGCTTTCTTTAGCCGGACTAGGCCTTGATTATATCCTCTCTGCAGTTGCACCCACCATTTTCTGGTTGTTTATCGGTCGCCTTATTGCCGGTGTAATGGGTGCAAGTTTCACAACTGCTACTGCGTATATTGCTGACATCAGCGACCCGGAGAAGCGCGCACAAAACTTCGGACTCATAGGTGTTGCCTTCGGAGTAGGTTTTATTATCGGGCCGGTAATAGGAGGTTTAGCTGCTGAATGGGGCCCGCGTATGCCTTTTTATGTAGCTGCCTGCCTTACGTTATTGAATGTTGTATATGGCTACTTTGTACTGCCCGAATCATTACCCAAAGAAAACCGCAGAGCTTTTGATTGGAAAAAAGCTAATCCGGCAGGTTCTTTAAAACACCTGTTTAAATATCCGGTGGTGGCAGGTTTAGTCACCTCACTTGTGCTTGTATACATAGCCGCTCATGCCGTACAAAGTAACTGGAGTTTCTTTACCATTTTCCGTTTCAACTGGACACCCAAAGAAGTAGGATACTCTTTGGGATTTGTAGGTTTTATGGTAGCATTGGTGCAAGGTGGACTCATACGCATAGTAATTCCCAAGTGGGGAAAAGTAAACTCCATTTACATAGGTATGCTGCTCTACGCAGTAGGATTGTTTTTGTTTGCTTTTGCCAATCAAAGTTGGATGATGTACGCCTTTTTGATTCCTTATTGTTTGGGTGGAATTGCCGGACCGGCTCTTCAGGGTATTATATCAGAACAGGTACCGGCCAATGAACAAGGCGAACTGCAAGGGGCACTCACCAGCTTAGTAAGTCTTACTTCTATTGTGGGGCCATTGCTCATGAACAACCTCTTCGCTACATTTTCTGCAAAAGACGCTCCCGTTTTTTTTCCCGGTGCTGCCTTTTTTATGGGTTGTATATTGACGTTACTGAGCACCTATTTTGCCTACAAAACTTTATCAAAGAATACTCAATTGCACGTGTAAGGTTTGAAGCACTCCATACCTGATATTACTTCACTCATCCGGAAGCAACATTCTTTAAGCGTGACGATGTTGGTTACCGATAGGATACTTAAGCAACCTGAGTTGCTGAAAGAACTTTTTCAATTGCTTAAAAACGGAACTGCAACGGAAAAGCAACGCGCTGCCTGGCCTTTAGCACATATAGCTGTGACAGATGTTTCCTTGTTTAAACCGTATTTAAATACCCTTATTCACTTGCTGGATGACAACAGCCATGATGCCATCAAAAGAAATGCATTGAAGGTTTTGGAACTGAGTACGCTACCCAAACAAGTGCATGCCCAAGTAATAGCAAAATGCTTCCCTATTCTCATTAACCGCTCAGAAGCTGTGGCCATAAGGGTGTATGCAATGGGTATCTTGTTTCAGTTATGCAAAATATATCCTGAATTGGGCAATGAATTAAAATCAGTGATTGAGGCCGATATGGAATACGGCACTCCGGGTTATCAGTCCAAAGGCAGAAAAGTATTGGCGGGTTTAAAAAAACTAACCCATTAATTCTGCGAGTTCCAACCACCTGAATGATTTCTCTTCCAGTTGTGTATTTACCTGTTCAAGTTGTTGCGCCCATTGAGTTAACTCCTCGTGTGAGCTGCTACCAGCATTGAGTTGTTCAGTGAGTTGAAGTTTTTCCTGTTCGAGTAATTCCACTTCTTTGCCCAACTGCTCATATTCACGTTGCTCTTTGTACGTCACCTTTTTACGTGCGACATTCACCGGCACTGGTTCTTCTTCTTTCACTACCGGTAGTGCAGCTTTTGCTGCTTGGTTAAAGTTGCGGTCAGCTTCTTTTTTATCTTCCTGAAAATCGAGATAGTCCTGGTAGTTGCCGTTAAAGTCGGTTACTTTCCCCTCTCCTTCAAAAAGGAAAAGGTGATCAACCAACTTGTCCATAAAGTAGCGATCATGCGTTACAATCAACACACAACCTCTGAACCCTTCGAGAAAATCCTCCAATACATTGAGTGTAGCAATATCCAAGTCGTTGGTGGGTTCATCCAGAATCAAAAAGTTGGGATTTTGCATCAGCACGGTAAGTAAAAATAGTCTGCGCTTTTCCCCACCGCTCAGTTTCGATACATAAGTGTACTGCTGCTTATCATCAAACAAAAAGAGACGCAGCACCTGTGTTGCCGAGAGTTTTTCACCTTTACCATACTCCACAAACTCAGCAATGTCTTTTACTACATCAATAATTCGCTTGTCTTCCTTAAGCTGTAAACCTTGCTGCGAGTAATAACCGAATTTAACGGTTTCTCCGTGTACTATTTTACCTCCATCAGGTTCCAGTTGGCCCATAATAAGGTTAAGGAAAGTACTTTTACCTACACCGTTTTTGCCCACAATACCAACGCGTTCGCCTGGTTTAAAAGTGTAGGTAAAAGGTTCCAGCATTTTATGTTCTCCAAAAGATTTCTGCACGTTGTGAAACTCGAGAATTTTACCTCCCAGTCGTTTCATGTTCAGTCGCAAATCCACCTGTTGATCATCGGCTTTTTTCGAGGCCTTTTCTTTGATGTCATAAAATGCGTCAATACGAGATTTCGATTTGGTGCCCCTAGCCTTTGGTTGTCTGCGCATCCACTCCAACTCTTTACGATACAGGTTGCGGGCTTTATCTACCTCACGCGCTTCTTTGAACTCACGCTCACTTTTTTTCTCAATAAAGTAGGCATAGTTTCCTTTGTAATAATAGAGCTGACCATTGTCCAACTCTATAATTTCATTGCACACCTTATCCAAAAAATAACGGTCGTGAGTCACCATCAGCAACGACATGGATTGGGAGGAAAGGTAACCTTCCAGCCATTCAATCATGGCTACATCCAAGTGGTTGGTGGGTTCATCCATCAGAATACAATCGGGCTGTTGAATCAATACTTTAGCTAAAGCTACACGCTTGCGCTGCCCGCCTGAAAGATTCATCACCAGCTTATCGGTTTGCTCAATGTTAAGTTTAGAGAGTATCTGTTTAATGCGAGCTTCATAATCCCAAGCTTGCAGGCGATCCATTTCTTCCATGGCATTTTGCAAGCGCATGGTTTGCTCATCGCTGTGGTCATGCTCTTGTTGTACCAGTACTTCTTCATATGTACGAATACAATCCAGCAATTCATTGTGACTCTGAAACAGGGTTTCCCAAACAGAAAGTTGTTCATCCAACTCCGGCTCCTGATCCAAGAAGGCAATACGGTAATTGCTGTTGAATATAACTTTACCTCCGTCAGGCTCATCTATACCGGCCAATATGCGCAGAAAATTACTTTTTCCTATACCGTTACGGGCCACTAAAGCAATCTTTTGCCCCTCAGCCAAAGTATAGTCAAGCCCCTTAAACAGAACACGTTCGCCAAAACTACGACCTATTCCTTCTGCGCGTATTATCACCATGCCGCGAAAATACGTTTACGTTTGGCATTATTTTGAATTGATTTGGATTAAATTGAACCCATGAAAAAGATTACCTTTTTTCTTTTACTCCTCGCTGGCTTCAGCGGGGTAATGGGGCAAACATCATTCTCCTCCACCTCAAGTAAAGCTCAGTGGGTAAAAGTGTATATCACTTCAACTGAATCCTACTGCGGTGGAGCCCGCCCTAGTGATGAAATGTTACAGGAACTGCAAACACCCAAGCCTTATGCCTTTAAAACATTCTACCTACGCAAAGGATCACAAAACAGTAAAGGCAAAGTAATAAAAGTGGTAACTGATTCCGCAGGTTGTTTCAGCATTAAACTCAAACCCGGAAAATACTGCTTGCTTTACCCCACCCAATTAAAAGAGCCCGATTACAGCAAATATAAATCAACAGAAAATCAGGAATACCTGGGCAAGGCTTGTTTAAGAGCCTGGTGGTTGAAGGGGTGGCAGGTTATATCTGTTAAAGACACGGCAGACAGAGCCATAAGCAAATCATTCAATATACATTTTCCTTGCTTTATCAATGAAATAGACAACCCTTGCATGCAATATGTGGGGCCATATCCTCCTTAAAACAAAAAGTCCCGCATTGCTGCAGGGCCCTTGTAGTATATTTTAGTTTGGTTGAATTTACTTAATCAATAACTTTTCCATTTCCACCTTACACAAGTTGATATCAACGGTACCGTTAATGCCGCGCATTTTGGCTTTATCGGTATGTTGCCAAATGGACCATGTTTTCCAGCTTTTGGGAATACGTGGCTGAGATAAGCCTCCGTAATCAGCTATCCACAGGTGGTAGTTATTTTCCATGCCACCAAAATAAGGTGCAATGTACTTGTTCCAGCAACCGGCATTGGTGTATATAATAGGTTTTACCTTGAGTGTTTTTTCAATGTGAACAATCATCTCACGCAGGTTACGGGCAATTTGCTTACGACTTATTTTGCCATAGTTGCGGGTGTATTCCACATCAATAACCGGAGCCAGATGACCTTTCCTGAATTTAACCGTTGACAGGAAAAATTTCGCCTGGTCTTTTCCTCTTCTAACCGGATTAAAGAAGTGGTAAGCGCCTTTGTGCATGGTAGGATGAATATTATCCCAATGCTCATCGAACTTACGGTCTTTAAGGGTGAGGCCTTCAGTAGCTTTTACCACTACAAAATGGAGTGAGGTATCTACATGTTTCCAGTTTATAGTGTGCTGAAACTTAGATATATCAATACCTACATATACATTACTGCGTTCAGCTTCATAGCTGGAAGGAAGGTAATCGGTGTAATCAGCCTGAAGGGGTCGCCCCAAAGAAATAAGCCACAGGGCGGTTAATAAAAGGATTCTACGTGTCATAGGTGTAAGTCGTTTTCACAAATCTCTATAATAAACGAATTTAAAACTTTCTTAGTTTTTACACAAGGAATTAAATGTGTCGGACAAATTGGTCACATTAGGAATATTTCCTAACTCGAACTTCTCCTCACCTGAATAAAACACCTGATATATCAGCAATAACAAGCGTTCGGTTAAATTTCAGCCTCCAACTTCTTGAAGCGTTTTATTTGTTGGTTACCCACAACTACTTCTTCAAAAAACATAGAAACGGGCCTTACCCAAAGTGCTCCATACCCAAAATCGGGCGTGTGATACAATGCTTTGTACACCACCAGTTCTTCCAATGTTTCACTATGGTGAGCCAAACCAAGCACCTCATAGCGTTTGCCTTTGTAGTGCTCATATATTCCCGGAGTAATCATGATTTCGAAGATATTAAATATTTTTGACCCATGCGGCAAATTCTACTATTCACCTTATTCTTTATCTGTTTCCAAACCGTTGCTGCGCAAAAGTTGTTCCACCAATACCGCCAACTGGCCAAGGCTGAAAAGAGGTGGGTTCGCT
This sequence comes from Bacteroidia bacterium, assembly GCA_041675505.1. Classification (GTDB taxonomy): domain Bacteria; phylum Bacteroidota; class Bacteroidia; order UKL13-3; family UKL13-3; genus JAGPCK01. Next base: position 32,586 of record JBAYTR010000019.1, read on the forward strand.
GTCACCTGTTTGTGGCTAAAAGAGCCATGCGCTGTACCCGACTTACCGAACAATTGTATGAGCAGGCGAAAAAGGACTCCCTGATTACCGGCCCTGAAAACGGAGGAAAACCCGATGCTTTTCGCCATGCTTTGTGGATGGCTTTGCTTACGCAGAACATAGGCGCCAAAAAAGCCCTGAAACTTGGCATCGCACATGAAAAAGCTAACTATGAGTTTTTCCTGAAGAAAAAAAATGAATACGGAGAACTCCCCGACTCTATGGGCTCAGTAATGGATGTGTTCAACAATCAAAAGGGGGCTGATTTGGGGCTTCAACACAGTAAGGATTCAGCACAAGCTATGGTGCAACTGGTTTTTCGCAGTTTGATAAATGGGGAATTGCGCATCATAAAAACAGATCAATCGGGCAGATTTCTGACTTGCGACAATCAACCCATTAACATAGAAAAGTACAGCGGTTGTTGGAATATTCCGAAATGCCTGGCTTACTCGGGGTAGGTTTCGTTGGTGTAAAACAACTTGTAGTATTTCATTCCTTTTTCTTCATCATAACCGCGTTCCATCATTTGAGGGCTACCATGAATGTAGAGATGAAAGTTCTTATCCAATTTTACAGCGTGTTTAAAAAACTTACTGTTTTTTTTCATGGCTTCAGGTGCTACCTCAATATCCGTAAGCTCATAATTGTTCTCCCTAAGAGGTTGGTAGTTTCGTTTGTAATCCTGAAAAGCCTCAATTACCGTGGGTTCTTGCAACACCTCCTGTTCAAACTGTTCCATACTGAAGCTGGAATTTTTTTCCATGTATTTCACTGAATCATTCATTACAGCCATACGATCCAAAGGAGAAACATTGTTCTCTTCCACCAGAATATCTTTACAAAAATCGCGCGTGAGGTTAATGAGGCTGTTGGTTTTAAAATAGCTGTCGTTGCGTGGTTTTATGTCCAGAAACTCGTACTTCCAATAACGGGCCTCTTCCCCACTGCTCACCGTATCTACAATACACAGGCGGTAACCCGCATCGGCTTCAGTATTAAATACCAAACACCCTTTATCTAATTTATGTATGTTAATTCCCTCTTCTGCGGTGAGTTGAAATACACTTTCCTCCAACCCTACCTTGAGGTAAGTATCTTTACTTTCAGACTTGAATATTCCTATAAAATCCAACTCTTCCTCATCCAGCATACCACCGGTAAAATAACACACATACAACTCTCCTTCTTTTATTTTTGGATGAGCAGTACACTCAAATAAATGTTTGGCCAGATTAACCGACTGAAACAGTAATTTTTCTTTATTAGCAAATATTTCCGATGCAGCTTGAATACCCGCAGGCTTAATATTATCGGGGTTAAAATGAAACCACACCGGACTACGAAAAGCGTTCAAAAACCAACCCGACACCAATGATTTCAAGTCATCTTTCAATTTCAATTCTTTCTTTGAACAAATAAGTTCCCCCTCATTGAGTTTGTTACCTATACGGTGAACGGCAATTCCTTGCAAAGTAGCGTTGGTTAAATCGAGCATGTTAAAAAAGTGTATAAAGGCGAAAGGTAAAAAAGCAAAACGAGGCAAGCAACAATTGTGGAAAGAATGCGCTAATTAATGCAAAATCTAAGTTCTTGTGCGTGATTGTCGTCTCCGCCAATCAGCGCAGAATTACTCCACCTCAAGCCTTGTCCGTGGCTGGTGTCCGCGCCAACTATCGCAGATATTACTCCACGTCAACCCTAACAATCCTTGGATCTTCACTGGAATATGTGATGGGAATAATCCTGTCAGGAAACTTCATTACCAGCCATTCTGCGGTGTAGGGTGTTGAAATATATTTAACAATTTCGCCTTCTGTAGTTTGGTACCTGAATCCTATGTGGTTATCGTCACCTCCATCCAAACTCGCATAGGCTTTTACCGGATAATTTTTGAGGTGATAAGCATAGCGGGCCTGAGAGGTAACATACACCATGGAGTACCCGAACAAAAGAGTAATCACCACTCCTTTTACAATCCGGCTCTCAACGTTAAAAAAAGTTCGGTTGGTATTTACACGGTAATTAAACTCCAGGTACAACTCATTAAATGCTGAACCACAAAAAGCCATAAACGCTACTGCACCAATAAATACATAACCAAACTCATAGCCTTCATTGTTAATGAACCAGTTTTTTACCATAAGCATCCAGGCTGCAAAAGCACACAAGGAGATGAAACCTAGACGATGCCAAAAAGAAAATCGGGCTATGCGGTTTTCATAATAGGCAATTTGCTCTGCCATATCCTGCTGGTGAGTCTTTCTCATGCGCCTTGAAATACCGTACTTTTTTCTGTTGACCTGCTCCTGTTCAGCCGATTGACGGGCATCTTTTTGCGCCTGAGAGAAAGCAAAAAGCAATTTCAAATCATACTCTTTCTTTTTTTCCGCATCACTCAGGTGTTCATAGGCATGTACTATCAACTTGAATATCTCCTCAGCCTGCGGATTATCCGGGTTCCTGTCGGGGTGATATTTCATAGCCAATTGCTTGAATGCCTGTTTTATATCGTCAGGCTGTGCAGCATGTGGTACACCTAAAATTTTGTAGTAATCGTAAAATGCCATTTAAGATTCACAATCTTACTGAAAATGGTGCAAAAAAGTCTTATAAATATCTGAACTATCAATTAAAAAATATGTATTATTGAAGTACCTAAAACACTAATTCCATGCGAAAAATTGCGTTAGCTTTTTTCTTACTCCTAAATTTAACTTTCTGTTATACATCATACGGACAAAACTTTTCCAATCGTGGTACTGAATTTTGGACTTGTTTTCCTGTGCACGTTGACCAAGGCGCAGCCGGAATACAATTATTTTTAACTGCAGATAAGCAAACTTTTGTAACTGTAGAAATTCCCGGGGCATCGCCTAATTCATATGTTGGTGCAGGTGGAACACTGGTTCCGTTTGCCATATTTACAATAAACCCCAATCAGGTCTGTACAGTTACTATAGCCAATTCTGTAGCTTATATGGGCAACGTGGCCGGTGTAATTAATAACAAAGCTATAAGAGTAAAAACACTTCAAGCTACTTTCCCCCCATTTGTTTGTTACGCTCACATCTATTCCAGCAATCAATCTGATGCCAGTCTTGTACTACCAATCAATACTTTAGGAAGAGAATATTTTACTCAGAATTATGCTCAAAAACAACATGGTATAAATTTGGGTGGAATGAATCCCGGACCTCACAGAAGCTTTATCAGCATTATTGCAACTGACCCCGGCACAACCAATGTACAAGTTACTTTACCTCCGGGATATCCATTAAACGGAGTCTCTGTTAATTCAGGTAATACCGGCCCTGCATCCAGTACTTTTTCATTTAGTCTGAACCAAGGGCAAATGTACCAAATCCTGTCAGCTACCACTACTAATGCAACACAAGGTTTAGATTTAACAGGTACACGAATTATTACAACGAGCAATACAGGAGATTGCAAAAAAATAGCTGTGTATACCGGCAGTAGCAGGGTGGAAATTAACGGACAAAGTTGTACAGGAACTTCGGGGGACAATCTTTTTGAAATTATGTACCCTACTGCTGCGTTATGGAAAAATTACATTATTCCACCTGTCTTAGGCCGGCCTTCAGGAAACGGAAGTTCAACAGCTATAAAAGTAATAGCTATTAAAAACAATACCTCTGTTTCGTTTAACAATGGTGCCCCTCAAGTAATTAATGCCGGCCAATCAATTTTACGGTATGAAACAAATGTATTGAGCATTGCGGCAACTGAACCTATTAGTGTAGCGCAATATTATATCTCGTCACTCGGGTGTCAGAGTGGCGCGGGAAATGACCGCGGGGACCCGGCCATGGTGGTATGGAGTCCACTGGAACAAACTCTTAATAAAATTACCCTTTTTGCTTCTTATCGTTTTGGCATAACCGCCAGTTATGTAATGGTGGTAACAAAAACAGCCGATACTTCTAGGTTTCGATTGGATAATAACAAAGTACCTTTTACAGTAGTTGCGGCAAATCCCACCTACTCTGTTGCCAACAGGCAAGTAACTACTGCAACTGCAAGCAATCTGAATCAGGGCATCCACAACTTAACATCTGATAGTGGCTTTATTGCTGTATCTTACGGTTGGGGGCAGTATGAGTCTTATGGTTATTCATCAGGGGCAAATATTAAAAACCTCAATCAGTTCATTACCGCCAGTGTGGATAGCGGTTGTGTAGGTAGTCCGTTGCAATTTTCTGGTACTGCTATTTACACCCCGAATTCATGGAAGTGGTATTTCGGAGATAATACAACAGCCAATACTCAGAATGCTGTGAAAACATATTCAGCTCCGGGTAAGTACACTGTTTCTCTTGTTACCACAATTCCCGGAGGAAGTGATTGTGATTCTAAAGACTCTACAACTATTGATTTTGTGGTTAACGCGAAACCTTCCACCAACTTTGCCTGGACAGGTAAGTGTGAAAACGATACGATAAAATTCAGTGACTCATCCAATACCTCAACTTCCTTTATTACTAAGTGGCGTTGGAGTTTTGGAGATGGGGATACCTCTTCGTTGCGTAACCCTAAAAAGAAATATGCAGGGCCGGGTACTTATCAGGTAAAACTGTGGGTTGAAAACAACGGTATGTGTACTGACTCCATTATAAAATCTGTAGTCATCTACCCAAAACCTTCCGTTAACTTCTCTACCACATCCAATTGTCAAAAAGATACCTTCTCATTTACTAACCAAACTACCATAGCGAGTGGAGGAACTTTGGTAGGCTTTTTATGGCGCTGGGGAACGGGAGATTCTGTATTGACATTTAATGTGAATGATAAACCCAAATATTTATTCTCCTCTAAAGGAACCTATCAGGTACAACTTATTGCGGCAACCAGTAATGCCTGTATTGATTCCATAACTAAAGCAGTTTCTATTGACCCTAACCCCGTGGCAAAATTTGGTGTGCAAAGTGTGTGCGAAGGAGACAGCTCAACTTTTACCGATTCATCTTTTGTAAATACCCCAAGCACTATCACTCAATGGCAATGGAGATTTGGTGATCTAGGTACCGATACACTTCAAAATCCTAAACATCTTTACACCAGCATCACCGTGAGTGGTATTTATCAGGTATTCTTAAAAGTTACCACAGATAAAGGCTGCACCGATTCAGTTATAGCTCCTGCCACTGTGCATCACTTCCCTGTTGCTGACTTTGATGAACGTGAAAATTGTTTAAGGGATACCACTTCTTTCATTGACTCTTCCTACTTAGTTACCGGTACAATAACCAACTGGCACTGGAGTTTCGGAGACGGAAACACCTCCACTACACAAAACAAAAAGCACGTTTATTCTAATCCAGGACAATACAATGTTCGTCTGGTAGTAAGTACCAGTTTCAACTGTAAAGACACCGTTACCAAAATGGTTAAAATATTCCCTAAACCTGTGGCTTCATTCACTGTGGCTATGGCTTGTCAGAACGACTCCGCTTTCTTTGTAAACACCTCCACTATTCTGAGCGGCAACAAAAATTATTTCTGGGATTTTGGTGATACCTCAGGTACTTCTACCAATACCAATCCGGCTTACCTGTATAAAGGTCCCGGCTTTTATGTTGCCCGCTTACGCGTGGTTAGTGACAGCGGTTGTGTGGATAGTACTTTCAAATCAATTCAAGTATACCCACGGCCTAAATCAGCTTTCTCCGTACAAAGCTGCCCCAGCGACTCTATACAATTCACCGACCTCTCAGACCCCAACGGAGATGCTATTGTTTCTCAATTGTGGGACTTTGGTGACGGCAAAACAAGTAATGTAAAAAACCCTAAACACTTGTATACTGCTGAGGGTTCATTCGGAGTTCGTTTAATAGTGAATACGGCCTATTGCAGCGACACATTACTCAAAAATATTACGGTAAGCTTTAAACCTAAAGCCGACTTTACCACCGCTGATGTGTGCGTGTATGAATCTGCCTCATTTACTGATATCAGTAGTATTTATGTAAGTTCTGTTGCTGATTGGCAGTGGAATTTTGGTGATGGCAATACGTCAACACTGCAAAACCCTACCCACCTGTACAGCTCACCCAATACCTATAATGTGCAGCTTATTGCAACCGCATTAACGGGCTGTAAAGACACTATTATTAAACAGGTGGTGATTCATCCTAAACCCTCAGCCAGTTTTGATTTGCTTAGCCCGTGTTATACTGACTCAGCAGTTTTTGCAGACAAGAGCGGAGTAACCTCAGGCAGCATTACCAATCACTTGTGGGATTTTGCGGATGGTACTTTTGACAGCCGTAAAGACCCCAAACACATGTATGGAGTTGCCGGAAACTATTCTGTATCTCTTCGTGTAATAAGTGATAAAAACTGCCGTGATTCTGTGACCAAACAAATACAGATTAACCTCGCTCCTGACCCTAAAATTATAGCTAACGATACCTGTGTAAATGATACGGTTTATTTTGATGACCAGAGTACCACAACCGATGGCGTAATTACTAAATGGGGCTGGACATTCGATTTGAACGGAACCGATACGGTTAAATCACCTAAAGTAGTATTCTCTCAACCCGGCACTTATACCGTTAAACTTTCATTAACCACTTCTTCGGGCTGTAGTTATAATGATATAGGTCAAAAAACTATTACCATTCACCCCAGACCTGAAGTAAACTTTAAGCCAACCCCTGATTCATCAACTATATTGATGACACAGATTAAGTTTGAAAATACTACCAAGTTTGCGGATAAATATGAGTGGAGTTTTGGTGACTCCTCAGCCTTCTCCAATTTGTTTGACCCTATTCACGATTACGAAGATACCGGCACTTACAAAATACGCTTAATTGCTTCCACAAATTTTGGCTGTAAAGACTCTGCCTTTGGTCGTGTAGTAATATGGCCTGAGTTTACTTTCTATATTCCTACGGCCTTCTCTCCTAACTTTGACGGATTGAATGAAGGTTTTGCACCTGTAGGTGAAGGTTGGAAAACCTATGAACTGGTTGTATACAACCGTTGGGGTGAAGAAATTTTTGTAAGTAAACCCAATGAACCTTGGCTGGGTATGTACAACAATAAATTAGGCAGCGAATGCCCTGATGGGGTATACGTATGGACCTGTCGGGTTATTGACCTTAAGAACAAAAAGAAATTCTTTAACGGTATAGTAACACTTGTACGGTAATTAAAAATCTTATAGCATAAAAAAGTCCGGTGAGCTACTCATCGGACTTTTTTGTTTAGAATTCTGATTGTGTAATATGTTGTGAACTCTGCGGTGATTGGCGGGGACGCCAACCACGGACATTAAGTGAACTCTTCCGTGATTTGCAGGGACGCCAACCACGGACAAAATAAGTTAACATCTCTGCGATCCCGATGGCTATCGGGAGCGGCAGTCTCCTTATTTAGAGCACAATTCCGCCTATGTACTGGTTTAATAAAGTTACGTCTACCTTAAAATATCAATTTTAATCACACTAAAAATCAGTGTTCTATTTTTCTTTATCACCCTCTTTGTAGTGATAAATAACCACAGAAGGCTGTTCCTCTTTTTTAACCTGCTCCTCTCCCAGCCAATACGGGTCACTGTCATCAGGGTCATCATCAAAATTTACCTGAGTTTGTTCCTCTATTGCTGTCCCGAATTTGCGGTAATATATGGCACACAACAAACCGGCTAATCCACCTGCAGTATGGCCTTCCCAAGAGATTTGCTCGAGTATGGGCAACAAGCCCCAAATGAGTGAGCCATACAAGGCCACTATGAGCAATGACAAACTCATCAGGTTAAAATTTCGTCTTACAAAACCACTAAAAAAAAGAAAAGAAGCTAATCCATATACTAAAGTACTTGCCCCGATGTGGTATGAAGGACGGGCAAAAATCCACACCCATACACCACTCATCAGGTAAATCCAAAACCATACTTCAAAGGCTATCTTACGGTAGAAATAAAACAACATAGTGCCCAAGAAAATAATCGGTATTGAATTATTAAAAAGATGCATCCAATCACCATGCAGTAATGGGCTTGCAACCACACCCCACAAGCCGTGCATCGTTCTGGGGTACAAACCATACGTGGTGAAATCAACTGAAAAAATAGCCTGCACCAAATGAACGAGCCACAGCAGCACCACAAACAAAAATGGTATAGTGGCTGAAGAACGAATGGCGGCAATCTCTTTCTGCATAGTGTGGCTGTGTTGTCAATACCTGTGCCAGTGACAAATTGGCTATATTTGCACACATAAAAATACAACAAACATGTTTGGGAAATTACAGGAAACACAACGAAAAATGGAGGAAATAAAACAACGTCTTTCCACCATATCCGTAAGCGCTGAAGTAGAGAACGGAGCCATACAGGTAACCGCAACAGCCGATAGAAAGGTAAAAGAAATAGTAATTGTTGACGCCCTGTTGCAGGACAAAGAACAGCTGGAAGAACTACTGGTAACCGCTGTAAATAAAGCTATAGAACAAGCCGACAAAGTGTCGGAAGCAGAGATGCAAGCCGCTGCACGTGATTTGTTGCCCGGAGGTTTAGCCGGATTGGGTAACTTATTCGGGAAATAAATTTAAGCCACTACTTCACTGGTGAGACTCCAGGCCTGTGGCTTATCACAAAACTTTACTTTGGTTTTGCTCCATACCTCTTTAAACAGTGGAGAGAACCTGTATTTATTCAAATGCTCCTCACTTTGCCACCAACTGTAAGTAAAAAAAACATTGGTCTCATTTACATCACGCAATAACTCCAGTCGTTCACACCCATCAAAATGCCTGATGAGGTGCTTGGTTGCATTAAACAATTCCTGAAAAGATTCAACCTGTGCAGGTTCAAATGTCATGCGCACTATTCTTATAATCATACAAACTCTATTACAATAACTGAATCGGTGCGTAAGCCCAGTAACGGAGCCGCTTCGCCCCTGTTCATGGCAATTTCTAAAAATCCGCTTTCACCAAAAATGCACAAACGTTCGCCTGCATCCACCGCACTGTAATGAGTGCTGATGCGGTCCAACTCCTCTGTACGTCTGAAACGTATACGAAACCTTCGCCCACGCCCAATAGTATCAAATAAAGTTTTCGATATATTGGTAACTACATTTTTATAGTGATCAATGTACACCACATGCCCCCTGATACTGTCAGCATCAACCATGGGCTGAAAATTCTGCTTGTTGTTTTTAATCTGTCCCGGTTCTGCCAAATCCAGCGGGTTCCAGTTTTGAGCTAACCTAGCTGCTGCCTGAACAAAAATATGCGCACCTGCTAAATCATGCTCCTGAAGCTTGATGCGGTAAACTTCTTCAGGTACTTCATCAAAAATGAGCGAGAAGATACCGTTATCGGCTCCAATGAAATATTGTCCTTTACAGGCTACCAGTAAATACTGTGCATACAAATTCAAATCAACATCAACAGCCAACAGGTGAATTGTTTTCTCGGGGAAAGAAGGATAACTGTTGCGTACCAAAAAAGCAGCCTGGCTGATATCAAAAGGCGGAATAGAATTACTTAAATCAACCACCTGCAACGTATTCATCAGTTTATATAGCCCTCCTTTTAAGGCGGCTACGTAAAAACTGTTGTTTCCAAAATCGGTTGTTAAAGTAACTAAAGGCACTAAGGTGATTTTTTACTAATTTCGACCACAAAAATAGAAGAATAACCCACAGAATCTTGATTGAAAAAAGCTATTTCATCGAAGCGGTTGATCCGCTGGAACTTCTGGGCGTGAACAATGGTCACCTCAAACAGCTCCAAAACAAATTTTCCCGTCTGCGAATAGTGTCCAGAGGACATGAAATCCTGATGAAAGGAGACGAAAAAGAAATGCAACTGCTTGAAGACAAACTGGACATGATGGCCGACCACATCCGTAAGTTTGGCAAGTTGCATGAGAATTATTTTGACGAACTCGTAAAAAACAACGACCTCGTTAACGGTAATCAAACTGAACCAACTACAGCTGACAACGATTTGCTGGTGTACGGCCCTAACGGGAAAATTGTAAAAGCACGAACACCCAACCAGCGTAAAATGCGGGAGTATGTGGAAACAAACGATATTGTTTTTGCGATTGGCCCGGCCGGTACAGGAAAAACCTATACTGCGGTGGCTTTAGCCGTGCGGGCACTTAAAAACAAGGAAATTAAGCGCATTATACTGGCTCGCCCTGCGGTGGAGGCAGGCGAAAACCTGGGCTTTCTTCCAGGTGATTTAAAGGAAAAAATTGACCCTTACCTGCGCCCCTTGTATGATGCATTGGAAGATATGATTCCGGCAGAGAAGCTTAAGTTTTACATGGAAAACCGGGTAATTGAAATTGCTCCTATGGCCTTTATGCGTGGCAGAACACTGGATAATGCCTTTGTTATTCTGGATGAGGCCCAAAATGCTACTGACCTTCAGTTGAAAATGTTCTTAACCCGCATGGGGCCCAATGCCAAGTTCATTATCACCGGTGATTTAACTCAGATTGATTTACCCCGGAAAGACCTGTCGGGTTTACCCAAAGCCATCCGCATTTTGGAAGATGTGCAGGGAATTAAAATTGCTTACCTTAGCTTCGAAGATGTGGTTCGTCACCGCTTGGTGAAGGACATTATTAAAGCTTACGAAAAGCTAGAGAATAAAAATACTAACAAAGAATAATTATCTTACTTAATCGCCTATATATGAGTGTATCTTCATTAATTTCAACCAACTACTTTTTCAACAAACAAAAAACATTTTACAGAGGAAAAGTACGCGATTATTACAACATCAATGACGAAAAACTGATTCTGATTGCCTGCGATAGAATCTCAGCATTTGACGTGGTATTGCCCAAAGCTATTCCTTACAAAGGACAGGTCCTGAATCAGATTGCCGCACGTTTTCTGGACATGACATCCGCTGATGTTCCCAACTGGAAAATGATAACGCCTGACCCGAACGTAACCATTGGTATACTGTGTCAGCCATATGCTGTAGAAATGGTTATCCGTGGCTATTTATCAGGGCACGCCTGGAGGGAATATAAAGCCGGCAAACGTAGTGTGTGCGGAGTAGCTTTACCTGAAGGATTAAACGAAAATGACCAACTGCCTCAACCCATCATTACGCCTACCACCAAAGCCAAGGAAGGACATGATGAAGACATTTCGAGAGAAGACATTATTGCAAAAGGCATAGTTTCAGAAGAAGAATACACGCAACTGGAAGCATACACCCGAAAATTGTTTGAAATAGGCAGCAATTTCGCAGCCAAACAAAACCTGATACTGGTAGATACCAAATATGAATTTGGTAAACGAGACGGTAAAATTTACCTGATTGATGAAGTTCACACACCCGATTCATCCCGCTATTTCTACAAAGAAGGCTATGAGGAAAGGCAAAAGAAAGGTGAGGCACAAAAACAATTGTCAAAAGAATTTGTAAGACAATGGCTCATTGAGAATGATTTTCAGGGGCAAAAGGGACAATTAATTCCGGAGATGACCGATGAAATCATTAACAGCATTACCGACCGCTACATTGAACTTTACGAGCAACTCTTAGGAGAACCCTTTGTTAAAGGTGATTATGGAGATATTATGAACCGCATTGAAAACAACATTAACAACTGGTTGCAAAGTGAGGCAGTAGCATAATACCGTTGGGTAAATTTGCGAAAGAGGTAATTTTTTCTATTTTTGATAAAAATATTAACAAACTATATGAAGCATAAACTTTTTACAACCTTATTATTATCCGGAGCCGTGGGTGCATTTTCTGCATCTGCACAAACGGTTTCAACGTACATTGGTATTGCCAACAGTACTACAGATCCTACTAATCCCAACCAGGCTCAGGCAACTACTTTTTCTCCTTGGGGAATGGCTTTTGACAACGTAGGCAATTTTTGGTTTACCGAATCAGAAAATACTTTTGCATCACCCGTAGTTTATGGCAACCGCTTAAGAGTGCTGCAGAACAGCGATGGTAAAGTTTATGTAAGAGGCGGAGACCCTAGTCGTGTTTCCGGTTACTACAACTATCCCGGCAGCCCAACATCCCGCTTTAGAGGAACCACAGGCATTGTGTTTGATAATGCCGAAAATATTTATGTGGTAGACCAGGAAAACCATGCTATCCGTAAAATAGGAAAATTCTCTACCATTAGTAATGCTCAGGACGTTTCTACCTTTGCCGGTGCCGCGCCAAATGCCAACTTTCAAGGTACATCAGGCGATGCGGAAGGAACAGGCACAGCAGCCCGTTTTAACCGTCCTTGTGATATCGTTTTTGACGGAAACAACACCTTTTATGTGTCGGATTTCGAAAATAACAGAATTAAAAAAATCAACGTAACCACCGGAGCTGTGACCAACTATGCCGGAACAGGTGCGGCTGATTTTGCTGACGGTGCTGTGGCTTCTGCGAAGTTTAACGGCCCTGCAGGATTAGCTATTGCCAACAACAAACTCTACATCGCTGATCAAACCAATATGCGCATCCGCGTAATTGATTTAGCTACCAATACCGTATCTACCTTAGCCGGTGACGGAAGTTTTGGTAACACGGATGGATCTGCTGCTTCAGCCCAGTTTAAATTTCCTTTAGATGTAGCTGTGGCCAATGACGGAGCAGTATATGTGTGCGAAGGACAACAAGCAGGTGGTTACATCCGTAAAATTTCAGCCGGACAGGTTTCTACCTTTGCCGGAGATAAAAACGGTGCCACCGGAACCACCAATGATGTAGGTACTGCTGCTCGTTTCAACGACCCGCACTCTATATATTATGACGGTGGCTCCAACAAGCTTTATGTAGGCGATTTTGGAAATAACCTTATCCGTGTAATTACACTTCCTACTTCGGGCACTGCTCCTGTTGCTGCCATTGGTGGTGGAGCCACTGCCGGAAAAGTAAATGATGTAATGACTTTTACCGACCAAAGCACCAACACTCCTACTACCCGCATTTGGGATGTTACCCCCAACGACCATCAATACATGAACGGCACCACTACTTCTTCAGCTTCTGTTGATGTGAAGTTTTTGGGTGTACATACGTATACCGTAACCTTACAGGTATCTAATGCTGCGGGCAGTGATATTGCTACCAAATCAGTAAGCATTTCACTTACTTCTATTGATGATGTGATGAACCAAACCTGGATCAGTCTTTACCCGAACCCGGCTGATAAACAATTCACCGTTGAGTTGCCTGCTGCCGGTAGCAACACATTGGTTCAGTTGACCGACCTTTCAGGAAAAGAAATATTCCAAACCACTTCAACTGAAAAAGCCATTACCTGCAACACTTCATCACTGAACAAAGGCATTTACTTAGTTCGTGTGGTAAACGAAGGACGCACTTCCATTAACAAACTCGTGATTCGTTAATCCGAAACACTCTTATAAAAATAATCCCGGCCAAATGGTCGGGATTTTTTTATGCTATTCGGTATTCTGTTTTGTGGTTCACTTAGGGGAGGCTTAACCATAAGCAAGCCATATTGCTGAAAACAGCTATTGGCTGGGGCTATTTTATTCGTCATAGGTTAGTTCAAGTTGTCCAATCTTAATTTGCTTGTTTTCTTGTCTGTCGCTGATGTACTCGTTGATACAGTTTGCAACATATTCTCCAAGTTTTACAGGGACTGCATTTCCAATAATTTGTTCAAGATCTGTCTTACTACCATTGAAAATAAAATCTTCTGGAAAAGTTTGTATTAAACTTCTTTCTTTTGTTGTAAGCGGTCTTACTTTGTCCGAAATATCAACAGGATCACCTTCGTGTTTTGTGTAGCCTTTGGGAATTGGTCGGTTTACTCCACGTATTGTCGGACTTGGTTCGTAAATGCTAAAAATCCCACGTCTTGCATAACTTCTTGGATGTCGGTAGTAATACTCAACTCCTAATGATTTACCGAAATAGTCAAACAAAGTCATCTGTTTGCTTGACAAATTTTTATTGAAATATGGATTTAGAAAATTGTCTATTGAGTGCTTATGTCCAACCAAGAAAAAGCGTTTTCTTGATTGGGGAACACCACAAAAACTTGCATCTAAAACCTGATAAGAAATTCCATATCCTGCTTTCTTGAATATTTGCAATGCTTCTTTAAGAATGTGGCTTTTAGTAATTCGCTCAACATTCTCCATTACAAACCATTCAGGTTTTGCAGAAGATACAATATTAGCGTAAGAAATTGTTAGGTCTGCACGCCCTAATGTTTCATCTCTTTTTCCTGCACTTGAAAAATCTTGGCAAGGTGGACCGCCAATAATCATTTGCGGTTTTAAGTTCTTTACAAATTCAAGTCCTTCTTCACTTCCTAAGTCAGTATCGTAGATTGGGTGATTAAAATTATCTCTATAAACCTTAACTGCTGGCTCCCATTTGTCAAATGCTGCTAATATTTCAAAACCTGCATTTTGAAAACCAAGCGATAAACCGCCACAACCTGAAAATATATCTACTGTTTCCATTATGTGAATAGTTCTGGTGAGTTATAAATAATTGCATCAAATCGTCTTTCTGGACTTAATAAATTCTGTCCACCGCCAAGTATGATTTTTCTGATTTCTTTCTTTTCAATTCTTGGTTTTGTCAATTCGGCACAAGTAATATACCTGTGTGTAATTCTACCACTTACAGCAAATGCCTTGTCGTTTTTGGTATTGTAAGAAAGTTCATCAATAATTTTATGGTGATTGATTTGACCTTGCTTTGCAAAATCATAAAGCATTTTAAAAAGCCAAATGATAGTTCTTACTTGTCGGGTAATTGTAAGCATCCCCAAAAATAGTACGATTTATAAGTAGAAAAAATTCTAACTTTAAATTGTAAAAAAATGAAAAAGAGTAAATTCAGTCCAAGTCAAATTGCCAGCATCCTCAAAGAGTTTGA
>JBAYTR010000020.1:0-27706 GCA_041675505.1 Bacteroidia bacterium
GTAAAAGATACATTGTAGAGGAAATCACTAAGAATGTGATAATTGGAAGCGAAGAAATCAGCATCAAGTTCAGTTATACCCCATCACTTGCTCATATTTCCCCAGATTACCAACGCAACAGCAAGGGTTCATTGCTGCAATCAACATAAAACTGGCAGGGTATTCAATGCTATATTTAGCACGTGAAATAGTTACGGCCCGCTCTTCCAAAGGTTGACGCATTACTTCCAATACCTTCTTGTCAAATTCGGGCAACTCATCCAAAAACAACACCCCGTTATGAGCCAGAGAAATTTCACCGGGTTGCGGGTTGCTGCCACCACCCACCAAGGCCACATTACTTACAGTATGGTGTGGCGAACGAAACGGGCGCACATGTAACAAAGATGAACCTCCCGACAGTTTACCGGCTACAGAATGTATTTTGGTAGTTTCTAATGCTTCATGTAAAGTAAGTGGCGGGAGTATAGAGGGGAGTCGCTTGGCCAACATGGTTTTTCCTGCTCCGGGCGGGCCAATGAGAATAACATTATGTCCACCAGCTGCTGCAATTTCCATGGCCCTTTTAATATTCTCCTGGCCTTTTACATCGGCAAAATCGTTGTCGAGTTTTATCTGATTTTCTTCAAACTCTTTGCGCGTATCTACTACTACAGGCTCAAGAGTTGTTTCTCCGTTGAGTAGTTGGATAACATCAGTAAGGTGTGAAACGCCATAAACTTCCAGGTCGCTTACAATGGCAGCTTCACGGGCATTTTGTTTGGGTAAAATCAGTCCTTTGAATTTTTCTTTGCGTGCTTGAATGGCAATAGGTAATGCGCCTTTAATGGGCTTTACTTCACCATCCAGTGAGAGCTCTCCCATTATTAAGTACTTCTCAATTTCTTCCGCCTGTATTTGTCCTGATGCAGCTAGAATGCCAATGGCAATAGGTAAATCATAAGATGAGCCTTCTTTACGAATGTCAGCAGGAGCCATGTTCACCACAATTTTCATGCGGGGCATTTTATAGCCAATATGCTTGATGGCTGTTTCAATACGTTGCTGACTTTCTTTCACTGCATTGTCGGGCAAGCCTACCAGAAAATACTTCATGCCCTGACCCACGCTTACCTCAACGGTTATGGTCACCGCATTTATTCCGTAAACAGCACTTCCGAATGTTTTAACGAGCATGTGGCAGACTAGCTATGTTGTTCAATATAATCTATTAAAGCGTGAATCACTTTGATGTGTATTTCCTGTGCGCGGTCGGCATACTCACTGTGTGGTGCACGTATTTCAACATCACAAAGGGTGGCGGCTTGTCCACCGTCTTTTCCGGTGAGGGCAATTACCTTCATACTTTTACTTCTGGCTGTTTCTATGGCTTTAATTACATTGGCTGAGTTGCCGCTGGTGCTGATAGCCAACAGCACATCTCCAGCACCGCCTATAGCCTCTATGTAACGCGAAAACACCATGTCGTAGCCGTAGTCATTGGCTACACAACTCAGGTGAGAAGGGTCAGAAATTGAAAGTGCCGGCAGGGCTTTTCGGTCGTTGCGGTATTTGCCGCTTAACTCTTCAGCAAAATGCATGGCATCACACATACTCCCCCCGTTACCACAACTGATAATTTTTTTTCCGTTTCGTACTGCCTCGGCCATTATAATACCTGCTTTTTCAACTGCGCTAATGTTCTTCTCATCGGCAATAAACTGTGCGAGTATATTTTGGGCTTCAGTAAAATGGTTGGTGATGGAGTTCATTCCTTATCTTTTAGTGACTGTATTTTTTTGAAAGTTTCAGAGCCTTTGTCAAGGAATTTTATAAACGCATCCACATCTTTATCGTAAGATCTGGGTTTTGCCAGAAGATTCTCATCACCATCAATCAGCACATATAGCGGCTGAGCATTGGCGTTAAATTTACGTATTTGTAAATCGAGAGTTTGTTTACCAATATTCTTTTTCTCCTTGTTATCGTAGGGAGAAGTATACCATTCAGATTCAGGTAATGTATGTTTATACTCATCAGCATATAATGCCACGACAACATAGTTCTCTTTCAATCTCTTTAATACTTCAGGGTGAGACCAGACACTTGCCTCCATCTCACGACAGTTTACGCAACCATGTCCAGTAAAATCGATAAAAACAGGTTTGCCTATTTTTTTGCTGTATTTCAATGCTTGGCAGTAGTCATAAAACCCTTTAAGATTGTGAGGTAGATGAAGAAAATTTTCATGTTTTACTTCCTCATCTATACTTTGAGATTTGTCATTCGATGTATATAAATCAATTGATAATGTATGTTGTGGCGGCATATAACCTGAAAGTGCCTTTAGTGGGGCACCAATCATTCCCGGTATCAGGTATAAGGAAAAGGCGAAAGCAAGTAGTGCAAGCATTAATCTCGGAACACTTACATAAGGTAAGTCTGAATCATGAGATAGCTTTAATTTTCCTAACAGGTATGAGCCCATCAGGGTAAATATTGCAATCCAAAGAGCTAAGTAGACATCTCTGTCTAGCAAGCCCCAGTGGTAAACAGTGTCAGCAACTGATAGGAATTTTAATGCAAGCGCCAGTTCTATGAAACCAAAAACAACTTTTACAGAATTCAGCCATCCTCCGGATTTTGGAAGATTGGTTAACCATTGAGGGAAAATTGCAAACAAAGTAAAAGGAATAGCAAAGGCCAGTGAGAATGCAAACATACCCGCCACAGGTCTTAGGTAATTTCCGCCAAACGCTTGTATTAATACGCTCCCAACCAATGGGCCGGTACAAGAGAATGAAATCAACACCATTGTAAAAGCCATGAAAAAAATACCCCCCATGCCCCCGATAGCCGATTTTCGATCAATTCTGTTTACAAAGCTATGTGGGAGGGTTATTTCAAATAGACCCAGGAAAGACGCACCGAAGATTAGAAAGATAAAGAAAAAGAGCAAGTTTGGCAACCAATGTGTACTTAGCCAGTTGGCAAAGTCAGGTCCCATAAATATTGCAACCAGCGTGCCTATTATAGTGTAGATGGCAATAATAAAGAAGCCGTACATAAATGCTTTAAAGCGACCATTTTCCTGTTTTTTTGTGAAGAATGTAACAGTCATTGGAATCATAGGAAATACACAAGGAGTGAAAATTGCTCCTAACCCAAACAGAAATGCATATATCATGAAACCCAGTAAAGATTCTTCTGAACTGCCATCAGAGTTACCTGTTAAATCATCTTTAATGTAACTATCATTTGGAACAGACATGTTCGTTTTTTCACAGATCTCTTTCTTGGTCTCGGTTTGTTTAGGTGAAGGATTAGGTTCTAGAGACTCTTCATGATTAATAGTATCATCGCTTTGATTAGTATGAGTTAAAGACTCGTTTGTTGTAACAACTGAATTTTTTTCATTTCCTCCGATTACACTTAACCCCTTAAACTCGAACTCTTCTTCACCGGGCAAACAAATACCCGAAACTTCAGTACAGGTTTGGTATTCGCTGTTACCCTTAATTACAGGATTAGTTGCTAGTATTTTTACTTTTTGTCTGAACTCTGCCTTCTCTTTAAAAATAGATACCTCACCGTTCCACACGTCATCAAACTTGTGTTTGGCGTTGATAGCCTTTACTGCTCCGATGGTTTTGTAGGAAGGATGTGGAGTGAACGTGAAAGAAGCTACAACAGGGCCCAGGTTCGGATCCATATCGTTGCTGTACATGTACCAGTCTTTTTCGATTACGGCTTTCAGTATAAGCTCTACCTCTTCACCAGTTTTTACTTCGCTTTTGCTAAACGTGTAGGTCCATTTCGCTTTGGCGGTTTGAATTTGAGCCTTTACCCCGGTGAAAGTTCCGAGGGCTAATGAAAAGAGCAGTAGCTGCCTGATAAATGCTTGCATATTGAACTATTAACTGTACAAATTAAATGGTTTTGTGAGTAAAAACCTTGCCTGCCTGTGTTCGGCTTTTGGTTTGAGCTCAGAACTTTGCTGCAATGAATTTGCCAAAAGTACAATTTATCAGAAGCATTTCCCTCATGGTCTGTCTCACAGCACTCACCATTTGGGGCAAAGCACAGAATGTAGCCAAAACAACCACCGAACAATACATTCAGCAATACAAAGATGTGGCCATAGCCGAAATGAAACGCTCGCGCATACCGGCCAGTATCACATTGGCTCAGGGCATTCTGGAATCGGGTAACGGTAACAGCCGTTTAGCTACAGAGGCCAACAATCACTTTGGTATAAAATGCAAAAAAGAATGGACGGGCCGTACGCTTTATGAAGACGATGACGCTCCGCAGGAATGTTTCAGGGCTTATCCAACAGCTGAAGATTCGTACCGTGACCATTCGGATTTTCTGGTGAAATCTGCACGCTATGCTTTTTTATTTGACCTTGCACCAACTGATTACAAAGGCTGGGCTGAAGGATTAAAGAAAGCAGGGTATGCCACCAATCCCAATTATCCGCAACTGCTCATCAACTTTATTGAGAAACACAACCTGCAGCAATACGATGGAGGAGAATTGAATATTCAACCCGCTTTACCCGCACCGGTAACGGAGAAGAAAGAGGAGATTAAACCTGTGCCGGCACCCGCTGCACTTAAGGAATGGAACAATTTGCCCGTAACTATTGCTGCCAAAGGAGAGAGTTATGCCCAAATAGCCTTGCGCAACGATATGATGGTGTGGCAAATTTTTAAGTACAACGATATTAAACGCGGGGCCAACCCCAGATCAGGTGACACGCTATACCTCAAGCCTAAATTTAATAAAGGAAAGGTGGCTACTTACGAAGTACAGTTTGGCGACAACATGTACCGCATATCGCAACGGTTTGCCATAAAACTCAAAAGTCTGTATAAACTGAACAAAATGGAGTTTGGCACTGAACCAATGTGGGGTGAGGTATTAAATCTACAGGGTAAACGCAAAGAGATGCCCCGCTTACGCACCCGTCAGGATGAAATGTTCCGCCCGCTGCTCATACCTCAATTGCCCCCACCTGCCCCCATACCTGCAGAGGTTGTGATAAAGAAAGATTCAGTAAAGGTGGTTCAGCAGCAACAACCTACACAGGTAAAACCGGAGGAGAAAAAAATAGAACCTGAGCAGAAAAATTTGCTGGTGCATGACTCAGCCATTACTGTAAAGCCACAACCGGTAATTGAACAGATTAAAGCTATGCCTGCTGATACTGCTCAGGTAAGAAAAGAAGTAGAAGCTGAAAAGGCAACGCAGCAGTTGGTGCAAACAGCAAGCGATACTACGGTGCAAAATGACACCACCACCTCCTACCTTAAGGAAGAACAAATTACTATCTCAGAAAAACCACAGGAAAACATGGATGCAGTTGCCGCTGATTTAAAAGAGTTGCCTCTGGCCCAACGAGCAGATAGCACCATTGATAACAGTGAAGAAACATTTTTACATACTGTTCAACCCAAAGAAACACTTTATTCCATATCACGTAAGTACAATTTGAAAGTAGCCGTGCTCAAAGACCTGAATAAACTCAGCACTGATTCCATTCAAATTGGTCAGCAACTCATCGTTAATCAGCACCAAAGCGGTTTTAAACGAAGCAGCAATATTAAAACAGGAATTCATGTGGTAGAAGAACAGGAAACCTTGTATGGTATTGCACGCAAATACAACATAACGGTTGATGAGTTGATTGCACTTAATCAATTAACAGATTTAAACGCCCGGGTGGGTCAGGAGTTAATAATACTTCAGAACCAAAAAGCTGCACCCAAAGAGGAGGTAAAACCACAGGTTCCGATTTACCACACAGTACAGGCGAAAGAAACGTTCTATTCCATATCGCGCAAATACAACGTGCCCATTGATGAGTTATTAAAGCTGAATAATAAAACAGATTTTATACTCAGTATAGGGCAACAGGTAAGAGTAAAATAGATTATTTATTCAGCAACATTTTTAGGTAAAATGCGGGTTGTAAAGGTTTGGTAACAATTTCATACTTTTGAGTAAGATGGCAACTTCTGGAGAGAGCGTTACAACTTAGCGCAGCGATTTCATGAACGAAGTGAATAAACGCAAAAAAGAGAAGATACTCGTTGCAAACGAGTACCAGTTCGGGTAAATAAGCGAAGACAAGAGAAGGAAACAAAAAATGATTAGATTGGCATTCTTTTTTGTAATGTTTCTGATGATGTCATGCAGACATTATATGGCTTTTAAAACGACTAATAGTAAACCACTTTTTTCACAAGATAGAAGTGTAAGATATGAATTAAATCAATTAGGTTTAGATTCAAATGAGATCAATAAAATTAAAAAAAGATTTAATCTTCATGACCCCATAATTATACCTCGTTATAGAGGTTTTGATTCTTCGCTGTATTTATTTGCTATTTCGGAAAGAAGATTCTCTCAAATTAGATTAATCCCTTTGTATTACTATAATGGGCGATTATATTTAATAAAAGAGTTTAATTGTATAAAAGAGAATAAGAAATTTATTAAAGGAAAAATTAATGAAAAGGAGCATAGTGAAATTATTGATGAAATACAGTGGTTGATAGATTTGAATTTGATGCCTTTAAAATGGTAGTGTATACCGGTAGTCTACCATTTATCACAGGCACGCGCAAATACAATGTACCCATTGATGAGTTATTAAAGCTGAATAATAAAACAGATTTTATACTCAGTATAGGGCAACAGGTAAGTGTAAAATAAAGAGGCTGTATTTTCAGCACAGCCTCTTTATTTTTAGTTCTTAATGAACCTTATATGATAAATACTATCACCACTTTTTAGTTCAAGCAGGTAGGCCCCTTGTTTCAGATGTTCTATTGAGATGGTACATTGTTTAGATTTAACAGCTACTGGCTTCACTCCACACCACTTTCTGCCCAGTATGTCCAGTATACAAATCTCGGATTGTACTATGTCTGTTGGTGATTCAATAGTTAATACGTTTGTTGCAGGATTAGGGTATACTGAGATAGATTTTTTGGAATCAGGTTGTAGCACATCTAATTTTACACTATCAACTAAAACCTTTACACAACGTTTACCAACAAGTGGAGACATACTGTCGGGGTAAATGATTGTTTTGCAGTTGTCATTTACGTTTGATGCGGCAAGATAAATACAGTATTCACCCGGTTCACTGTAAGTATGGGTCATGTTGGAATCATTGTCTGTAATCTCAGGGAAAATATAATCACCAAAGTACCAGTAGAAGAAATTTGTACCGGTTGATTTGTTGTCTAAAGTAACTTTAAACGGAGCCTTACCGCTAGAGTCACCGATAAAGTCAAACAGTGGCATTTTGCCGTTGATGCTGATGTTTTTGTAAACAGTATCAGTACAACCCTGAATGGTTGTTACTACATGCATCACGCGGAATGTGCCATTACTGGTATACTCATGATAAGGGTTTTTTAACGGGCTGTTTGCTTTTCCGTCACCAAACTCCCAGTAATAGCCGTATTGATTTTCAGGTTTTACTTGATCGGTTTCTTGTCCGTACAGGTTTTTAAAAGCGTCAAATACCACTGATGAATCATAAAGCTGAATGGTATCATCACAGTCAAAAGGATTTTTTACAGTATATATTCCGGCATCCACACCTACCACATTTACCCGCATTGGGAACTGTGCAGTATCAACATTGTTTGTACTGTCTCGCACCAGCATTTTGATGATATATAAACCGTGTTCAGCAAAAGCATGTTTTTTCAACGGACCAGTTAAACGTTGCATGAAGGAGTCTGTTCCGTTCACTCTTCGTTTATAGATATCCCAATAAATTTCTTCGGTTACATAAGGTGCAACAGGCAGCGTTTTTCTGTAACCACCCAAATAAGGGTCACGACCCATCCGTAAATAATATGGAGGGAAGATAGGTTCAGGCATAATGTAATAGTTAGCGCTATCACGGAACAATACAGAATCTCCTGTACACACCACGGTATCACTTACACTTCTTTGCAAGTTATTGCCAACGCCAATTTCTTTGATAGAGAATTGAAAACAACCCGAAACCGTGATGAGTGAAACACTAGGATAATAGCGCCCGTTGGTAACATAGGTATGACTTAAGGTATCTGAACCCACATCTCCTGAAGGCAGGTGAGACACATCCAACTGACCTACGACAGTTCCCTGCGGATTAATTTTGTATCGTATCCGCTGGTAACTTGGTACGGGAGGAAGATTATTTCTAACGTAACCCGGCCTCAGTATACTGTCCACATCAACCCAGCCATCCTGCCAGTTCCACACGATGGCCAAAATGCTATCTTGATAATTCTTTCGCAAAGACCCCCGTAATGTAAATGGTCTCATACCAAAGTTCTTCACTTGTCCGCTTGGCAATTTGTCTACAATGTCCCAAGCAGGTGTGACTGGGGTAAACCTTAAAAAGTTATGATAGTATGCTGTATCGTAGCATCGGTTATTACCATAACCGTTGCCTGCTACAATACCTATAGTTACCCAACCATTGGTATCAGCAAGCCCCGGAGGATCATAATAATTTTTTGCAATACTGTTGGGCCACTGTTTAGGTGAGGCAAGGATATTCCATGGCGATTGATTGTTCAACTGCTTAAATAAAGCGGCTTGTGTGGTCCATTTGGAACTGTAGATACCTGCTGCTGAGTCGAAGTTGATGGAGACATGGGAGCGTGAAGAGGAAGGCTGCAATCCACTCAGATCAAATATAATTCCGTTGGGGGCTGCACCAAAACACATTATGCCGTTTCGTTTTAAAGTTATAGGGTCACTATAGTTTACATATGGTAATACTACTTTGGTATGACCTGAAGGAGTAATGGATGCATCGGCCGGACCAGCCTTTGGAGGGCCGAAAAACAACAATATACTATCGGTATCTCCGCATTTGTTTACACTATCGTACAACATCAACTTCGCTTTATACTCAGGGAAGTTTTTGGTAGAGTAAGGAGGTTGATTGGGTTGGATAAATGTAAATCCGTTTACTGCCCTTAAGGCCAATGTGTCCCAATCGGTATAGCTGTGCGATGGCAGTGAATCAACTGAAAAATTACAGTTACAAGGCCGGTTACTTCCCGGAGGGTATTTAACGGGATCCAATAAGCTAAGTGTGTCGTTGCCGTTCACATTGATTCCGTTTTTTGTATCAGTTGTACATTGACGGGCATATTTATCTCCGAAGTTCCACAAGCGCTGCACATGAAATGCCTTGTAATGGCAAGAGTTGTTGGGAAAGTGAACTGTGTTTACCACTTTGCACTGGTAGCGCATGCTATCAGCCACAGCGGACCCGCTTATGCCTGCTACCTCAATATGTGCATCGGGGCCAAGCACTTCTACAGTGTCCCAAAACCAGGTAGAGTCTTTACATCCGGGTGCTGTAATTTTCAACCTTACTCTGGCCAAGCCACACGGGATGGTTCTGCAGGGTTCGAAGCTACCATCTTCTGTGAAAATTTTTGGATCAGGGGAAAGAGGTTTCCATCCGTTTTCAAAGGGGATGGTGTATTTTCCTGTTAAGGGGTTAAATGCCGGGTTCGGGCTAATCCAGAATTCCCACAACTTGGTTGCTCCCGCAACAGGGGTTTGTTTCCAGCAAATGACACCTGGATTGGCACAGGCGCTATCAACAATAGAATGTACATTAAAAGCAAAACTGGTGTTTCGCACAGCACCGTTTATGGTGAAAGTATCTTTGCATCCGTTTAAGTCTTCTACAAACAAACGAGGAGAAAATACACCATTTGTAGAATAGCGGTGTGGCACTCCTTGCCAAGCCACACTGTCAACTGTCCCATCTCCGAATAGCCAGCTAAAACGTTTTACGGAGTCGGGATAGAGAATTTCTGATCGTGTTTGATTAAGGAAAAAGGCATCTGTATGAAATCTTATCGGAGTTTGTTTACAGCCTTCAGGTGCGGTAAAAGAGTACTTTGCTTTAAGATTTCCAACAATGTAGATATGGTTGGGTTTTCTGATCGTGTCTATACAACCTGTTGCATCAGTAACAACCATAGTTATGGTATATACATTGTAGTCGGGAGAGGGGTAGGTATAGCAGAAATTTTTAACACTTAACGGATTTCCGTCTTTTGATCCGTCACCATGAAGCACTAACCTTTTTATGAGTGGAGCAACAGGTCGCCCGCTGAGTGGTAATGCGATTGTTGAGTTGTCTTGAAAACAAACAGCTTGTCCGTTACAAAATTTATTGCCATTCGTAGTAACTATTTCTGCCTTGGGAAGATTGTTCACATATACGGTATCTGAAAAGTAAGTTTGATTAACCCCACTAACAGTACAACTAATAATGAATTTTCCTGAGTTGCTGTAAATATGTTGTGCAAATGGTAATGTTGAACTAGATGAAGAATTACCATCACCCCAATTCCAGGAATAACCCGTGGCACCCGTGGGAGGATTCTTTAATGTAACAGTTAGCGATTGGTGTTTGCACCCATTGTTGAATAACTTGTCTGTTTTGATGGTTGTTTGTGCAAATACAGTAGCCATGCTCAGGTAGAAAATCAGCCCGATTGAGCCAATAATCAAGTTAGTTTTTGTTTTCATAGCACTCAGGTTTTAGGTCAATAAAAAATAGAACTATTACCTTGTGACGTAAAATTGCACAGGTAGGTTGCATGCAATTTAATCAAAAAAGAGGATTATTTATTCAGCAGCATCTTCAGGTAAAACAGCGGGTTGCTGAACTGGCTGCGCATGTCAATGTCATCAAACATACACGAGATAGTTTCACGTAGGGTTTTACTTTTGTGTGCTTTGTTCACCACAAAGTTGAACAGCGAGGGGTATTTGCATAATTTCTGTAAGGTGTGACTAAGCTGGAGTTCATCCCATAAACGATCGTAAATATTGTGATCATACTCCTTTAAAAAGGCAGCATCAAAACGATTGTGCTGTATGGCTTTTTCACACATGGCTGCGGCCAGCATGCCACTGTATAACGCATTGCCAATACCTTCTCCGGTAAACGGGTCGATGAGAGAGCCAGCATCACCTGTAAGCAAAAAATTATCTCCCGAAATATTTCTTTTTTTTGACCCCAGCGGTAATCCCCATCCCTGAATTTTGCCGACTAGTTCAGCATCTTTAAAACGTTCTCTAATACGCGGATTCTCTTTAATGGCTTTGAGCATGGCTTCGCGCAGGTTTATCTTTTTCTGACCTACGGTTTTACTCAACATGCCGGCACCCACATTTGCCATGCCGTTGGGTAATGGAAAAATCCAGAAATACCCGGGCAAAAGCTCTTCAAGAAAATGCAGTTCAATAAAATTACCTTCATTAAAGCCGGTTACATTTTTATAGTAAGCCCGAATGCCGGCACAATAGTGCGCATCTTCTTTTTTTATACCAGCCAGTTGTTTGTTGCATATACTACGGTCGCCCTGTGCGTCAATAAGCATATCGCAAGAGATGGTTTCGTAAGTTCCATTGTAGTTTATATCCAAATGCAATTGCGTGCCTGTGCGCTGTACTTTTTCTAACGTTGCATTTTCTCTAACCTCAGCATAAGTGCGATTGAGTTGGCGAAAGAGGTAATCATCGAAATCAACGCGCTTACTTATAAACCCGGGTGCAGTTGTATCGGTATTTTTAACTGAGCGGAACGGGATGGACAACTCCTTGCCGTTGGGTGCACCAAACACTACACCGTAGCTTCCCATAAATTTTTGTGACGCAGCACTCATTTCGTCTATCATGGAAGCATCCAGTTTTTTCATTACCTCCACCACTTTGCCACTTAAAGCATCACCACACACTTTATCGCGTGGGAAAGTGGCCTTGTCAATAATCAGGTGAGGAATGCCCGCCTTAGCTAAGAACAGGGAAGTACTTGTTCCGGCAGGCCCCGCGCCTGCAATTACAATACGGTGGTGTTGCATACGTGGCAAAGATGTTAAAAAGCAAGCAGCTTTACATCATTCCTTCATCAGCAAAACTGTAGTAAGTTGTTTCTGTTATAATAAGGTGGTCGAGTACCTGAATGTCGAGTAGTTTTCCGGCCTCCTTCATTTTTTTGGTGAGATCAATATCTGCCTGACTAGGTTTAGTGTTGCCCGATGGATGATTATGGCTCAGGATAAGGGAAGATGCGAGGTGCTCCAAAGCCATTTTAAAAATTACTTTAGGGTCGGCAACGGTACCTGATACACCTCCTTCGCTGGCTCTGAAGCGGTGGATGACTTTGTTTCCTCTGTTGAGCAGCAGTACCCAAAACTCTTCAACTTTTAAATCGGTAAGTATAGGATGTAAAATATTAAACGCATCACGAGAGGAAGTGATGGATGGTTTTACCATGGCGTCTTCATGTTTTCGTCTGGCACCCAGTTCAAGTGCGGCAGCAATGCTGATGGCTTTGGCTTCTCCAATGCCCTTCACCTTCATCAGGTCCTTTACGCTGAGCTTCCCTAGTTCATTCAGGTTGTCAGTGGCCAGTTTCAGGATGCGTTTCCCCAATTCTACTGCCGAAGCTTCTTTTGTTCCGGTGCTGATTAGAATGGCAAGTAATTCTGCATTACTCAGGGCACTTTTACCTTTGTGGATGAGTTTTTCTCTGGGACGATCATCCTCGGCCCAGGATTTAATAGGTACATTAACAGATGGATCAGACATAAGGGCAAGATACTATTTTTTTGAAAACGGATGAATACACCGGCTATAAAATAAAAAACCCTTCCGGCAATGCCGAAAGGGTAAAAAAAATAGCTAAGCCTAAGCTTAACCTAATGCTTTTACTAAGCGAGCCAGTTTTGACTTCTGGTTAGACGCTTTGTTTTTATGTATAATATTTTTCTTAGCCAGTTTATCCAGCATAGAGAAAACCTTTTGCAGCAATTCGCTGGCTTCTTTCTTGTTATCGGTACTGCGTAATTTTTTTACAATAGTACGGGTGGTCTTTGCCTGGTAACGGTTTCTTAAACGTTTTACTGCGTTACCTCTGATGCGTTTTTTAGCTGATTTATGATTTGCCATTTCAGTATATTTCTTAAAAAGGACTGCAAATATAGGGCATTCGTTTAAAAAACAAGACTTTACTCTTAAATTTATTTCTTAGAATACTGTTAGAAGCTTAATTATCAGATTCTAAGGCTACTTTTAGTACTTTGTCGTATCGGGAGGCCAACTCCATAAGCATGCCGTCTTTTAGGCCGGCACTGGGGGAATGGATTTTTTCACATCCTGCCCACTTCATGATTTTCAGGTAAATAAAGGCAGATGGCTCAATTACATCGGCACGATCGGGGTTTAATTTTAATTTCTCAATTCGCTCTGCCACGGTATACTTTTTCAGCATTTTATGCAACTCCAGCAGGTTGGTGTAAGAGATAAACTCTTCTCCCGGTTCCTGGCCCATTCTGAAAAGTTTGTTCATGGTGCCACTGGTGCCTATAGCCGTTACAGTTTTCAAATGTGAGGTATGTTCTTTTATCCATTTTTCGGCCTCGTCCCAGGTTTTTTCTTTGATGGAGCTGTCTATCATGCGCACCGTACCAATATCAAAGGAGGCGGAGAACATAGGTTCATGGTCTTCAATAATGGTCATTTCAGTGCTGCCTCCACCTACGTCAATGGTCAGGTAGTTGCCGGTTTCAGGAAAATAATCTTTTACTGAACGCAGTATGAGTTCCGATTCCCGTTTCCCTGTTATGATGTCAATTTCAATATCCAGTTCTTCCGCAATTTTTTGGGCAATTTTTTTCCCGTTTTTGGCTTCGCGCATGGCAGATGTGGCACAGGCCATATAATCATCTACACCATGAACATCCATTAATAAGCGGAAAGCTTCCATTGCTTTGTAGAGCAGTTGTTTTTTCTCTTTACTGATTTTTTTATCCCGAAAAGCATCATCACCCAATCGTAACGGAACGCGTACAAATTCCACCCGCTTAAAGGGTTCATTAATGTTATCAGGTGTCCAACTTGAAATAAGTAAACGGACGGCATTGGAGCCAATATCTATGGAAGCAAATTTCACGGCAGTAAATTACAGGGGCAAACTACTAAAATAGCAGGGAATATGGACAACAGGAGACGATTTTTATTTTTTGAAAATAAAGTACACGGCCAGTACGATGAAAACAAACCCAATGAGGTGGTTCGTTTTAAAAGTTTCAGTTTTGAAAGCAATGGCAGAGAACAATACAAATACTACCAGTGTAATTACCTCCTGAATAACTTTAAGCTGTAAAAGTGTGAAAGGACCTCCGTTCTCTTTAAACCCTATACGGTTGGCAGGCACCTGAAACATGTATTCAAACAGTGCTATTCCCCAACTGATGAAAATGAGTGCAATTAATCCGCTTTGTTCAAACCATTTCCATTCTTTAAACCGCAGGTGACCATACCAGGCCAATGTCATAAATGAGTTGGAAACAACAAGAAGTAAAATGGTAAGTACTGCTTTCATATGCTACATGCTTTGAAGCAAAAATAAGTAGTTTCGCTGTGTGAGTTTCAACATTTCACCTGCATAAATATTCCGTTCAGCAGTTCAGCTTCCCCGCGTGTTAGGGCCAGCATTACCTTTGTGCCACCTAAAAAAAGAAAAATACAGCATCACTCCGGCTACTTCAATAACCGGTAACGATGAAACAAATTTTATTATTGATCTGCGCGTTTTTATGGACTATGATTGCCTTGGCACAAACCAACAATTCAGTAGAGTTTATTTTGAGTAAAGAAGTGTCTCTTAGCTATACAGGATTTAATTCTATATGGCAGGCGGGCATTGAATCAGGTAATCACCAGATTTATGCAGGACCCAAAATATCGCTTAACTACACCTATGTTCCCAGCAAACCGGTGGGAGGCTGGCAATTGGGTTACCGGTACTATTACCTTACCGGAGAAAACGTGAAATCTTTTGCGGCTATCGACTATCAGGCTTTTCTGCTTAAACCATATAATCCCACAGGCATAAGTACTAAAAAGAGAAATTCTATAAGTGAACTGTCCTTGTCTTTTGGGGTACAACGAAAAATATTGAAAGGTTTAAATGCAACCGGTTCGATAGGTATTGGCAGGTATAAGGAGAATTATCATGATCTTATTATGTCAAAGCAACATAATTACAAGGGCTATAACGGAATGGTTAAAATAGGAGTATTGTATGAACTATAAAATTAACGCTTTACTGTTTGCAGCTGTTGCATTTTTGGCACAAGCCTGTGTAAAAGATAAACTTGAGCCAGTTCAAAATCTTAACAACAATAGAATAGGGGTTATCGGGCATGGCGGGATAGGTTTTCAGTCCCTCAACAATGAGTTGCCACATAATTCCATCACAAGTTTACGCAAAACAGTGGAGGCTTACGGGGCTGATGGTGTGGAAGCCGATATTCAGATGAGCAGTGATAAGGTATTGTTTATGTACCACGATCATTTACTCGAAGAATCAACCAACTGCTGGGGTTGTATGTACAACATGCCCGCAGCGCAGATACGTAAGTGCAGTTACAAAAACCACTTTACGGGCAATGTGTTGCATGATGAAAAGCTGGCTCGGTTAAGTACATTAATGGAATCCTTTTATACCAGAGGCGTAAAGCCGATTGTATTTTTTGATATGCGAACTGTGCCTCAATGTGCAACACCTGTGGAGCAGAAACAATACATTGAACTATTGAGTGATGAAGTGCTGCGCATCATAAATCAGTATAACGCACGTGAGTGGGTATTTGTAGAATCCACTGATTTGGACTTTTTGAAATTGCTTCGTAAAAAAGACAGCAAGTTGAAACTGATGATGGACGGAAACAATGCCAACGGAATGATTCAGCTTTGTCTTGAAAACGGATTCAATGGGATTGTGGTAGAAAATAAACATTTACACAAGCAACAAGTGTTACAAGCGCATCAACATAAATTATTTGTAACTACGTTTAATGTAAAAACGAATGAGGACCATGTTGCGGCCATTAACAAGTGGGTTGATTTTATTCAAACCGACAATATCCCGCTCTTACAGCAAATGCTTACCCGTTAACATTCTTTTCTATCTGAAAGATTTTCCAGCAGCTCTTCTGTAAATTCATTCAGCGCTTCCGAAAAAGCTTTCAAACTTTCCGGGTCAATGCAATAGGATGATTTTGTGCCGAACACATGTCCTTTAATCAGCCCGGCTTTTTTAAGCTCTTTGAGGTGCTGCGAAACAGTTGATTGGGCCAGTGGCAAATCGTTCACCAAATCCCCAACTATGCATTTATTGTTCTCAGCCAGTTTGCGTAATATGGCAATACGGGCAGGGTGAGCCAACGTACGTGCAAAGTCAGAAAGGAAAATTTCTTCTGCGTGAAAGTGATTTTTCTTATTAAATGCCATAGTTGCGATGTGTATCGCAAATGTGCGATATACAAACTGCAAACGTGTTAAACCACCATGAAGTTTGAGTTAAGCAAATGTAAAGAGAGGGGGAGTTATCTCCTTCCTCCGCTCATTAAGTCTTGCAGGTTACGTTGTGCCAGAACAAAATCAGGATATATGCGCAATGCATTTTCAAAATCTTTTTTAGCACCGGGTAAATTTCCCTCACGTGCTGTAAGGAATGCTTGCAGATTATAAACCGCAGCTCTTAAAGGAACTTGTTGACTGTAGTCATTCTCAATCTGAATTTCAATGGAATCTTTTTCGATAGTCGCACTGTGCAGTATGGAATCAACCAGATTCTTACAGTTGTCAATGTTACCCATACTGAATTCCACAGCTGCTGATTGATACAGGTATTGGAAATCATTTGTGGCTTTAAACAAAGCACTGTATGCTTTTAAAACTTTCTCAGGCCGCCCCAGCTGTTGCTCTGACATAGCTACCAGTTCCATCATGCGCAGGTCTTTTGGCTTTTTCTCCAGTACTTTTCCGGCATACCACGAAGCTGGTTGAAAGTTGTTGATGTTGTAATAAAGTACAGCTAATGTATCATACCAATCAGAATAGACCGTGTCTTCCAGCAACATTTCGTTAAGCGCTACAGCAGCAGTTTGTAAGTCACCGGTTTCACGGCAGTGTTTGAAAAGTTTCATGTGGCTGTTCTCTTTGTCGGCTTGCTTTACCTCAGGAGAGTTACATGCAGTTAGAGCAACGGTTACGGTTGCGAAAAAAAGAATGTTGTTTAAATATTTCATCAGTTACTTGTTGGTGTTTAAAATTTTATCAATGGTAGTAGTGGCAACAGTGTGGTATCCTTTTCTGGCTTCAGCATAAATATTTTGGGCCATTTTTTTCATCTGTGGCTGTGAGGCCATATTGGTGTACAAAGGTTTAATAAATTTTCGTCTTCCCACATCAATAAGAAATTTTTTTAATACAGGATAGGCGGGTTCGTATTGATTGTGTACAACCAACAACAGCCACTCGCAACGTATTTCGCTGTTGGATGAATTGAAGAAGAAGGTTTTTTGAAGTTCGTTCATTTGAATTGCGGTCAGCTTTCTGGGTAAGCTGCGTAAAAACTGCACCCATTGGTAAGTGTGCCAGTTTTTTGTGTTTAATCCCGAAGCGCTGCTTCCTTTTTCGAATTTTTTGGCAGCCTCCCTGGCGTTGTTTATGTCTTCAGAAACAGGTGGTTCAAACGAAGCAGGCAAACCTTTTCCGTAAATCCATTCTTGTACATTGGCCTGTTTTTTTAGTTCAGCAGTAGTAAGCAACTGATTGTTGAGTGTTTCAATAAACTGTTCTGTGGTAATCGTTTTAAATGCAAATGAGTCGAAATAGTTTCTGAGAAAACTATCCCATTTTTCTCTTCCGGTAATTTTTTCCAGATGGGTTAAAAAGAATCGTCCCTTTTCATAAGCAATATCTGAAACGGCATCATCCGGATCTATTCCCTTCAGATTCAGTTTCAGCGAGGTCATCTCGTTTTCTGGCCCGAATTCATCCAACGTGCGAAGTAACTCCCAATAGCCGGTGTATTCATGCATTTTACTGAATGCTTTTCCGTAAAGGTCCTCCATAATGCGGTTTTCGAAATACACAGTAAAACCTTCATTGAGCCAGAAGTCGTTCCAGGTATGGTTGGTGGCCAAGTTACCACTCCAGCTATGTGCCAGCTCATGTGCCAATAGTGATACTAAAGAACGGTCACCAGAAATAATGGTAGGTGTGGCAAAAGTAACGCAGGGATTTTCCATGCCTCCGAAAGGGAAACTGGGCGGAAGGACTACCACATCGTATCTGCCCCAACGATACGGGCCATATAATTTCTCTGATGAAGCAATCATTTTCGAAAGATCAGAAAATTCTTTGCTGGCTGATTCAATTATTCCTCCTTCTGCCATTACTCCGCATCCCGAGCCGAGTGAGCGGAAGTGCAAATCACCCACACACAGTGCCATCAGGTAAGCGGGTATAGGCTTGTCCATTTCAAAAGCATATACCCCGTTTTGGTTAACTACAGTATCGTGTGCAGCACTCATTACGGCCATCATGCCTTTGGGCACATGAACTTTAGCAGTATAGGTAAATCTTACAGCCGGTGCATCCTGACAAGGAATCCAGCTTCTGGCCAATATGGCCTGGGATTGTGTGTATAAAAATCCAGATGTTTTATCGAGCGTTTGCTGGGGTTCTAACCACTGGAGTGCCGCAGCCCCTGCATTTGTGTGGTAAGAAATTGTAACCGATTGAGCATGTTCAGGTAAAACAATGTATAAGGCATTTCCCCAAGGAGCTTCGTGTTCTTTCACATGAAAAACAGCCTGCTCGTTATCGTTGATGAGTACGTTTTCAATAGAGATATCTCTGGTGTCTAAAACTAAGGTATCGCAAAGGGATAAGCGCTCAATTTGCCATTTGGCATTACCTTTGAGTTGTTGGGTTGTAAAATCGACAGTAAGTAAAAGGTCAAGATGCTTGAGCCGGTTCTGTTCGTAGTTGGCAAAGGAATGGAAATCGGGCTGAAGTACAGCAGGATGGCCGGGCTTGGGTTGGTTAATACAGCCTGACAGAAGCAGCAGGCAAGTGAATACTAATAGTTGATAATGTGGTATGTGTATAGTTTTCCGCTGTCTTTCAGTCATTATGTGATAAACTTTTAATAATTTTATGTTTTAGTATTGTTCAAAAACTTATTTTTGAACTGTTGTCAAAAAGTATTTCACCACAATATTAGAATAGTGAAGCCAATAAAACGAACCTGCATGAAAAAACTCTTTTCAGTATTAGTGTTCACACTAGCACTGTCTCTCTCAGGCGTAGCTCAGAACAATGAAGAAAGTCAGGATATTTTTAATGATGTTCAGCCTGCCGAAGAACAGCCTGCCGACCCGAATGCTCCGTTAAAAGACGGGGAGAAAAAGCCTGCTGCACCCAAGCCATTTGTGAGATTAGTGCTGCCCATAGATTCCGTTACCAGTTTAATCACCTATACAGAGATTGTTGAGCAACCTGAATCTCAGGCTGATTCTTTATATATACGTGCTAAGCGTTGGGCAGTGAAAAATTTTACTAAAAACGGAGAGAAATCAAAAGAGATTTTTGAAGTAGATAAAAAGGACAATAAACTTGTCATAAAAGGGTACATTGACGCATATGTATATGGGAGCAAGTATTCCAAAAAGAATTTGGGATACCATATGTTTACCATTACAATATGGATTAAAGAGGGCAGATACAAGTACACCATCACCAACCTCTACAATGTAAATAAACTTTTTGACGGGGATAAAACTGAACCTACCAAAACGTATTTTGAGTACTACAACACCACAACTACCAACCCAAAATCAGCCGATTCTATTTTACGCGGTGCAGATAGTGACATTAACAAACTTATAAAAGACCTGAAGCGCGATATGCGTGATCCGGTTCAAGTGGACGAGGACGATTGGTAGTAGTTATTACTTATCGGTTTTAAAGTAGAAATCCCCTTTATTGTAGTTCAATAAGCTGGCATCATCCAGTGGTACCAGGTTAGCCCCATTTAAACCGTAGGCTTTGTATCCAAATGCTTTCAGAGCATCAGCTATAATTTGCCTGTTTTCGGCAGAGGAAATTTCTATTTGAATTACAGGTTTGAACCGCTCCAATGTTTTTAGAAAATGCGGGAATATGTGTATTTCATACCCTTCCACATCACATTTTACATAATCTAACCGTTGCAGGTTACTAAAGAGTTGGTCGGGCACTTTCATGTCTACCTCATAGGTATGCTCAATGGAACTATCGTTAGCATCAATCACCTTGGTTAAGCCGTGGCGAAATACACCCTCTACAACAGGCGTTCCCATTTTTATTTTCTTCTCTTCACTACCTAATGCAAAGGGAAGTATTTCAACATTCGGGCAGTTGAATCTGCTGAGGTTTTTCTCCAGAATATTTCTGAATAATGCCACCGGCTCTACAGCATATATTTTCCCATTGGTGAGGTGAGCCATTCGGGTAGAGTAATACCCCACATTGGCCCCCAAATCAATACAAACGAAATCGGGTTGAATGATGGTGTCGAGGTAAAATAATTCGGGATACTTCTCACGGTACATCCCTGCATTCACCATCCGGATATACGTGGTGCTGATAAGTTGCAGGTACTTTTCTGTACCCAATGCTGATGCAAGAAACTGACGAATGAATTTCATGGATTAATCTTTTACTTCTTCGTAATCGGTATAATCACCTTCGTCATTTTTATAACGCTGACGTTTTACCACATCTGTATTTTCAATTCTTACTGCCCCTTCTTTTTTTTCTTCCGGCTTTGGGTGGTTGTGGTAGTAGTGTTTTTCCACTTTCACCATAAAGTTGCCGAACAGCAATCGCATCAGTATTCTGAACAGTATGA
Source organism: Bacteroidia bacterium (assembly GCA_041675505.1). Taxonomy (GTDB): domain Bacteria; phylum Bacteroidota; class Bacteroidia; order UKL13-3; family UKL13-3; genus JAGPCK01. Next base: position 20,789 of record JBAYTR010000020.1, read on the forward strand.
CTACCGCTATAGTAGTCAGCAGAAACTTTACCATACTTATTTACTTAAGTACATGGATTTCTCCTTGTACAAATGACGGAAGAACGGATCGTTAAGGTCTTTAATAAAACGAATAGCTTCTCCGGTTGATTTCATTTCAGGCCCCAGCTCTTTATTTACCCCGATAAACTTATTGAAGGAGAACACCGGTTCTTTTATAGCATATCCCTGAAGTTTTTCTTCAATCTTGAAATCTGTTAGTTTATGGGTTCCCAGCATCACTTTAGTAGCAATGTTTACGTAAGGAACATCGTATGCTTTGGCTATAAAAGGCACAGTGCGTGAGGCACGCGGGTTCGCTTCAATTACGTATACTTTTTCATCTTTTATAGCGTACTGTATGTTGAGTAAACCTTTTACACGCATATTTTTTGCGAGCTTCACTGCGTACTCCGCCATAGCCTTTTTAACATTTTCACTCAGGCTGAAAGGAGGTAATACCGCACAAGAATCACCGCTATGTATACCGGCTGGTTCAATGTGTTCCATCATGCCTACAATGTGTACGTTTTCTCCGTCACTTATGCAATCTACTTCAGCTTCTTCGGCACGGTCAAGAAAATGGTCAATCAGCACACGGTTGCCGGGCAAGTCGCCCAACAAACTGATAACGGCTGATTCGAGCTCTTCATCGTTGATCACAATTTTCATCCCCTGTCCACCTAATACGTATGACGGACGAACCAGCACGGGGTAACCCACATTCTTCGCCACTACAATGGCTTCTTCAGCAGTTTCAGCTACTCCATACATCGGGTAAGGAATGTCAAGTTCTTTAAGTAAGTCAGAGAACAAGCCGCGGTCTTCAGCAAGGTCCATATCAGCATAGGAGGTGCCGATTATTTTTATGCCTTTTTCATGCAGACGTTTTGATAATTTTAATGCGGTTTGTCCGCCCAATTGTACAATTACGCCTTCAGGTTTTTCTAATTCAATAATTTCCCAAATGTGTTCCCAGAATACAGGCTCGAAGTAAAGTTTATCGGCCATATCAAAATCTGTAGAAACCGTTTCAGGGTTGCAGTTAATCATGATAGCTTCGTAACCGCATTCTTTGGCAGCAAGCAATCCGTGCACACAACTGTAGTCGAATTCAATTCCCTGTCCAATGCGGTTAGGTCCTGAACCCAATACGATAATTTTTTTGCGGTCGGTAGCTATTGACTCATTTTCTCCATCAAACGTTGAGTAGAAATAGTTGGTAGGCGAAGGGAACTCAGCGGCACAGGTATCTACAATTTTATATACTCTGCGAATGCCCATGGATTTTCTGCGCTCATAAACCTCATCTTCTGAGGTATTGTTGCCCAGTACCCAGGCAATTTGGGCATCAGAGAATCCTTTTTCTTTTAGTTCTACAAATAAGTCATGAGGAATATTATTCAAACTGAAACGTTTGAGTTCTGTTTCCAGACGCACAAGGTCTTGTATTTGGGTAAGGAACCAACGGTCAATACGCGTAAGTTTTTCTACACTGGAAATGGGCACGCCCATGTTAAAGGCATCCTTGATGTGGAATAACCTGTCCCACGATGGAAACTGTAAACTGTGCGCAATCTCTTCCAGGTTGCGCAGTTGATACCCATCAGCACCCATGCCCAAGCGCCCGATTTCCAACGACTGGCAAGCTTTCTGTAAGGCCTCGATAAACGTGCGACCAATTCCCATAACCTCTCCTACAGATTTCATCTGTAAGCCCAGTTGTTTATCGGCCCCTTTAAATTTATCAAAGTTCCAACGTGGAATTTTTACGATTACGTAGTCCAGTGCCGGTTCAAAATAGGCTGACGTGGTTTTGGTAACCGGATTTTTTAACTCATCAAGGTTGTAACCAATGGCCAGTTTAGAGGCAATTTTAGCAATAGGATATCCGGTGGCTTTTGATGCCAGTGCTGATGAGCGCGAAACGCGCGGGTTAATTTCTATAGCAATCAGTTCTTCGTTTTCGGGGTTTACCGCAAACTGCACGTTACACCCACCGGCAAAATTGCCTATGGAGCGCATCATGTGTATGGCCATGTCGCGCATGGTTTGAAAACACGTGTCACTCAAAGTCATGGCCGGTGCAACGGTTATGGAATCGCCTGTGTGCACGCCCATAGGGTCAAAGTTCTCGATAGAACAGATAATGCACACGTTGTCATTACCATCGCGCAGCAGTTCCAGTTCATATTCTTTCCAACCCAGCACTGCTTTTTCTACCAGTACTTCGTGTGTGGGAGAGGCTTGTAATCCGCGCATTAACGCGGCTTCAAACTCTTCTTTTTTCCACACAAAACCACCTCCATATCCACCCAAAGTGAAGGAAGGGCGAATTACCAACGGGAAACCTATTTCCTGTGCAATTTCTTTTCCTTCCAAAAAGGAGTTGGCTGTTTTAGAAGGTGCTACGGGAATGCCTATTTCCACCATTAACTGGCGGAATTTTTCACGATCCTCGGTAGTTTCTATGGCATGTACATCCACACCAATCATACGTACTCCGTATTTTTTCCAGATGCCCAGCTCCTCCGCCTCAATGGCTAAGTTCAAGGCTGTTTGCCCGCCCATGGTAGGCAGCACAGCATCTATGTGGCGTTCTTCGAGAATTTGTACAATTGAATCGGTAGTAAGTGGCAGCAGGTAAATGTGTTCTGCAGTTACCTTGTCCGTCATAATGGTAGCGGGGTTGCTGTTTATGAGCGTAACCTCAATGCCCTCTTCTTTGAGCGAACGCGCAGCCTGACTGCCCGAATAGTCAAACTCACAGGCTTGTCCGATAATGATGGGACCGCTTCCGATAATTAATACTGATTTTATGCTGTTGTCTTTTGGCACGGATAAAACAATTAAGGATGACCTTTAAATATAAATTGGGCAAAGGTAAGCGATTTGACTCAATGAAAAAGCCCTGTGTGAATAAAGGGTGAAAATTATAGAAAAGTGCTGATGCAGCAAGGGTTGAGCAGCAATAAAGCCTGATGAGTAAGTCCGTTTGTGCAGGTATGCCGGGTTAAAAAATCTACTTACCGTTGGGAATCAGTATTTCTGAATCTCTTCATGAAAAAACTCCAGTTGAACACCGGCTTGTTTGAGCATTTCTTCGCTTTCGCCCCCTGCGTGATATTTGCGCTCGCATACCACCCGCTTAATACCGCAATTGATGATGAGCATGGCGCAAACACGACAAGGAGTCATGCGGCAATAGAGCGTTGACCCATCCAGCGACACACCGTTTTTAGCGGCCTGACAGATGGCATTTTGCTCAGCATGAACGGTACGTACGCAGTGTTCTGTAATGCTGTCGTCTTCATGAATCACTTTTTTCATCTGGTGGCCCACCTCATCGCAGTGAGGCAAACCAATGGGTGAGCCCACATAGCCGGTAACCAGCAGTTGATTGCCCCGGGCTATTACACAGCCGCTTCGGCCACGGCCACAGGTTGCCCGCTTGCTTATGGCATCCATTACTTCCATAAAATATTCGTCCCAGGTGGGGCGAACGTAGTGTTCTCCTGTAGTTGTGCTCATGGCGTCAGTGTTTAATTACCGCATCAATTTGCCGGTAAAGTTCATCGAAAGTTCCGTTATTTAAAAGGCTGTAATCAGCCAGTTGCATGCAGGCACTCAGGTTTTGTTTGTTGGGGTCGGTAGAGGTCATTTCGCGGTCTTCATTTTCACTAAAAGTTTCAAAGGAAACATGGTCGGTTTCTGATCCTCTTTTTAAAATACGGTCATACCGCACCTGTCTGTCAGCATCAACAGATAGCAGAATAAAATTACCCTTGGCCTTTAAGGCATTTACTTCACCTACCGTACGTATACTTTCAATAATACAGTTGGTGCCGCTGGCCTGCGCTTCTTTAAACAACTCCTCTGCAATAAAACTGGGGCTGTTTTGCGCCCTGAGTGCATTGGCGGTATGGGTTAATGAATCGCGGTTCACTTCCTTACCCTGTGCCTTAATAATGTTGGTGAGGTACCCGCGCACCGAGAAATGTTTAAATTGGTGGTGAGTAGTGAGGTACTCCACAATGGTGCCTTTGCCTGCACCCAATGTGCCTGTAATGCCTATAATTTTCAATGCGCTATTTTTTGGGTGAAATTAATTACCTGAACGCAATTACACAAACCTGAACACAAGTTTTTGAGAAACGACACTTGCTCAGCATATTTAATGAAACGTAGTATATTGCAGGAAGGTTGTTTAAAGAATTAATTTGTTGTTAGTTGTAGAGACTGGCAGCACAAAAATCATATAAATGAATTTTAGATTGCTTATTAAGGTTATAGCTGTACCTCTAGCTATAGGACTTTTTTATTCGTGTTCAAAAAAGCACGTCCAGCTAACACTACTAGAAACTAAGTATTATGATGTTATTGAGGTCAGAAATGGAAGTGCAAGATTATTTCTAGGATCTGTAGGTGGGGCAAATATGTCAGGTCAATGTGTTGTTGCTTTGGTCCCGGTCAATTTCAGGGATTCTATAAGTGTAAGAATAGTCAATAAAGGGACAACAATATTTAATAAGTCTGTTAAGTTGGAAAAAGGAAGATTTTTGTATATTGAAAATTATGGTGGCGAAATATTAATCTATTCGAGTAAAAAGGAAAAGCCACTTATATGATTTGTGATAAATGATAGCTTGATATAAATTATCCAGTACTTGTCAGGGAGGGTATTCACCCTCCCTTCTTTCATGAAACATTCCAAGTAAATATCAGATTAATTTGCTTCGACCAAACGTTTTCGATTGTACCAAATGCGGTATTGCATTTGTTGTGCAGTAGGGTTTTTCAATTGTTTTATTCTGGCATATTTGTTTTTTTGTTTGTAAACAGGCAACCCGCTTAGTTGAATTGAAGTGCCGTTGCGATTCACCATAAAAGTAAGCGAATCATTTGCACTGGAGGGCCAATAAAGTTCGTAATATATTTTGCTGTAGGGCAATGCAGCAATACTGTCGCCAGCCTGCAAGCCCAAACTGTTTTTGGCATTTTTGTATACATATACATGATTAGTTTTTCTGTCGTACTTTAGTTTTAGTATGCCAAAAGAATTAATTTTTTGATTTTTTCCGAAATAGGCCCAACCTAATAAATCAAAGTAATGCTGGTATGGAGGAAGCGTTTTGCCGTTGATGTAGTTGTTTAGAAATGTAGCAATTTCAGGTTGGCTAAATTGAGCTAAGGTATAAAACAGACTATCTTCAGAAAAGGGCTTCCCATAGGTATAGGTATTTGACATTTTATGCATCAGACCGTGTAGGTTCTGTTCCCCATTTGAAATTTTTATCAGCTCCATATCCAAACAAAAACCCACGACTTGACCTCGTGAATAGGCATTACCTATTTGCTTCACTTTGCTTATAAAATTAAAGATATTCGATTCGGCAATGTGTCTGCTGCTACTGGCAAAACTTCGTGGCTTTTGTTTTTGTGCACCACTCAGATGGTTAGCTAAATTGTTTCTGTGCTTAAAGTTGTAGTTTGAACAAAACTGAGCAGCCAGGTAGTCGGTAACTCCCTCATGCAGCCACAGGTGTGCGGATAAATTTTCAGGTTTATCAAAAGGATAAGGTTCAATTTTTTGGCTGTGAATATGCAAAGGAGCCCAAGTGTGTAAGAACTCATGTGCGGTAATGTAATTTAGAAACGGAGTTAAGGACTGAAAATCTTTAGGTTCAACACCGGTTAACACATACGATTGTTTATGTTCTAAAGCCGCATTCAGCATAGCTTTTGTTATCCAGCCCAGTTTGGCATCATCTACAGTAAAGAATAGAATATGGTATTCCTTCATGCTAAATTTACCCATAAATAACAGCAGGGAGTCCATAATTTTATTTAGCTGTGGTTTTAAACTATCTGCTGAGTGTAAGTTATTTTTATTGTGCACAGCAATATTAATGCGCGTTCCACCAACCATAAACGAAGCGGTATCGGGCACGTGGTACATCGCAGGTTGGTCAACAAGTTGCTCGTAATTATCAACGGCAAACACATCCACCATTCTGCTACGGCTGATATTTTTTTGTGGGGTAGATGCTATTAAATGTGCTGGGTGTTTAACTGTAATTTGTATGGGTGTGTTGACGTGACTTAAAAAATAGCCTGTTACCACCTGGTAGTTAAGCAAAAAGCCACTATCGGAAAAAATGGTGCCTCCGCAAGCCAGAATATTATCCCAAAAACGTTTACCCGAAAAACTGTGTTTGACCTGATAGGTTATACGGTGCAAAGCGGCTGCATTATCGATTACAAAAGTGTTTTTTATCTGCTTAACTTTTAATTTGTTGCCCAGCTTATCATAACCAACCACATTACTGTAGTTGCGGATGTAATTCACCTTCATGTATGTGCCCGGAATAATTTTGGGTATAACAAAAGTGGCAGATGTGGTATGAATTGCGGGAGGGAATACCTCTACCGCAATGGTGTTTTTGTTTAATGAGGTTAAATCCACATTTACCAGCATGGTGCCATTTTGCGCCTTTACATATTTTGCCCCAACCAACATCTGTGTTGCCAGCATTACTACATACAGTAATTTTATACGCATACTTTTTAATTAGGTTTACAATTTATTAAATTCCTCTAGTTTATTGATGAGGAAAGTGTTGGAAAATCAGGATACATAAAAAGAGGGAGAATGTGCTTTCTCCCTTTGCAACATGTGTGTTTTGAAATTTTGTATATTTGATGGTGGAACACCAAGCACATAAGTCTGAAAAATTGAATACTTCATGCAAACAAACATTAGGCGCACGCGTTGCAAACCATTAGTGTTCGAAACACTGTACAGAGCTTGATTTTGTTGGGGAAAATGTGGTTCTAAGAAAGTAGTTGCCTCTACTAAATTGCTTTATGCAGTTAAATGAGCTACTCAATCTAATACCA
>JBAYTR010000021.1:0-5027 GCA_041675505.1 Bacteroidia bacterium
GTGTCGTCAATCTGAATTTGATACTTAACCGTATCGGCTCCGTCCGTGTCAGCCAGAGTAAAGGTCAGAGTCGGCGTGTTATCGTTGCCTGTTGAACCGTCGACCAAGGTTGTCGGCCCCAAAGAAGTCGGGGTGCTGGGGTTTTGGTTTGTAACTATGGTCTGGATATTGGCATTAGTTACCGCCGAAGACGGCCCATCGTAGTTGCCGGCCAGGAATACTCCTTTGTCACCCGTATTAAATGCGCCAATTGTTCCGGCGTCCAAAATTGTCGGGATGCTCATCTTAATTGTCGCACCGTTAGTCGGGCTGGCGGGAATGTTAACCGTTACAAAAAACCTCGGCGCGGCAGTGTATTGGGTGCTGACGTCACATTCCCAGTTTGATGTAGAAGCATTGTAAGTACAGTCTGAATCAATAGCAGTGTCAGTTGAAGCGCTAAACACTGCGTCTCCATTGTCTTGCCAGAGTTTAACAAGTGAAATATCAGTACTGTTAACAGCCGTTCCTGTATTAGCAACTGTCACGGCGTCCAGAGTGTCTGCGTTGTAAAGGGCGGAGAGATCCGCATCCAGATACAAATCTTCCCCGGAATCCCAGACACTATTAGCATTAGTGTCACGGAATGTAATTGAGGGAGAAACCGTAGTTATTAAACTACTATTTGTACTACTGTCAGTTCTTCCCGAAGCCCCCGCACCGCCGCCTCCGGCAGAACCGCCGGTAGCATTGCCACCGTTACCACAAAATCCGGTACTTCCACCTCCACCTCCACCAGCACCGGAAGAAGCTGCACCAGCAGCAAAACCTGAACCTCCGCAAGCGGAATCTCCTGTGCCTCCGGCTCCACCGATTGTTCCACCTGTTCCACCTGTTCCAGCAGCTACAGTAAGAGTACCAGCAGTAACAGTTGGTGCGTTGAGCCAAATAGAACCAGCGGAACCGCCGCCGCCGCCAGCACCGGGCGCGCCACCGCCACCACCATTCATGCCAAATCCGCCAGGTGAATTGCCACCCGCTGAACCATTAGTTCCATTGCTTCCATTGTTACCACTTATTTGAATTGTGGCTGAATTACTTATGGATGTTGCTGAATGAAGTACAATAATTCCTCCTCCTGTTCCCCCCGCCCCTCCATTACCACCAGCGCCGCTACTACCGCCACTCGCAGCTCCGCTATGACCACTACCTCCACTACCACCGCCACTACCCATTACAATTCTGCTTGTAATGGTTGGGGAAATACTCGACCCGGCAGTGCCAGCAATTCCGGCACTACCAGTACCACCAACACCGCCACCCGGAGCATTGCCACCAGTACCGGAGGTTCCTGCAGTACCAACTGTTCCAGCAGCATTGTTACCACCCCCGCCGCCACCGCCGGAACCGCCGCCAGAGCCGGCACCGCCGCCAGTACCCATGTTGCCACCCAATCCACCGCCACCACCCGCACCAGGTCCATTACCAGCACTACCAGCAACTCCAACATTTCCACCAGTACCCCCGGAGACCGTAGCTGCACCCCCATATCCTTTCCCGTTCATATCCACAACGCCTGTACCGGAAATGCTAACTGCTCCAATTGCCTCAAACCAGAGAATTCCGCCAACACCGGTTGAAGTGCTCCATGCCGGGGCTGTTAAGGTTCCGCCGGAAACAGAAACAGTGGTGTATCTGGGAATTCTTACAATCTGCGCGCAGTTGGTGTCGGCAGCAATGCATCGGCTGTCGGTTGTTTGTGTATAGATATTAGCTAGAGTTGATGCAACCGTAAGTTGAGTGGCCGATACAACACTGGATACTTTAACAAAATCATAATTGCCCGGCGTGCCGCCTTTCATCTGCATGATTAAAATGATGTCGTTTACCGCAAAACCCGTTGTGGAAACCACATTGACTGTAGTGCTGCTTGAATCGCTCCCTGATTTTTGGGTTGTTGCTGTCTGATTAATCGTTGTTGTTCCCGATGTAACAGAGAGAATTCCATCATTTGCCGCCAAATTATAAGTCGCGCCTGAATCAGAACCCAGAACAACTGTCCTAACACCTGCTGCGTCGCAATTTCCACTATTATCAAGCACAATATTTGTGGGTGCAGTTGTTCCGTCCGTATTTGCGCAAAGAACGGATCCTGCAGTCATGACAAATGGTGTCAAAGCATTTCCTGCCGAAATTGATTCAGCAGAACCGGCTCCTGTTGTACCTGTTCCGTCACCATCGACGAATGTGTCGGTAAGCGGTGTCGGCAGTGAGAAATCCATTGCAAGGGCGTTTGTTTGGGAAGGAATATCATTGGCGGCGGCCGCGCCGTTGTTGGTAACCGTTAATGTCGGGTCGATAATAAGCGGGTAAGCGGCAGTCTCCAAGAGATTTTTGTCCAGTGACAGAGACAAATTAAAGACTTGGCAATTGGCACTTTCTACAAGACACGTTCCGGGGGTCTGAGTAATATTCATTTCAACCTTGCCGCTCTGGCCTGCTGCGTCTTCGTATACTGATTCATGAAGCGTCCAAGTTGAACCATTGGGAGACTTGAAGAGATATTCGGCTCCTTGCTTCTCCATCACCAGGTCATCTACCTGCATTTCAAAGTTCCAGGTTAATTCATCGCTTTGTAGGTTTGGCTTTTGGTCAATGATAATCTCTTCTTTAACCTTGCCCTGCGTAACGGTATAACGAAGCGTAGCCTCTACTCCGCCGACGCTGATCGGAAAATCTACATAATTAGCTTCAAATTTAGCACTCTCACTTGCCCTCTGATTCTCTTTCAGGAAGAAACGTATCTTGGAATTGTAATTGGCGTCTGCTACCGTAAAACCGGCTCTGTTTTCGGATTTATCCCAAAAGTGGGCGCTGGTCCCATTTACCAAGTTGAATTTATAGTTAAAAAGATAGTCAGAATTGGCAGAAACGTCTTCAAAACTTGCACTCGATGAAGCTTCGGCAAACAATTGGTTTTTAGCCGGTGTCACTGAATCTATGCCTAAATATTGAGCTGGGTCAACAAAGCCAAAGTAGTCATTTGAAAGGTCTGGGTTATTGGGTTTAATACCAAAGTGGAGATGAGGGCCGGTGGAAGTACCTGTTGAGCCTGAAAGAGCTACAATGTCTCCTTTTGATATATTCTGACCTACGCTTACTTTTACTTCTGAAAGATGGCCATATATAGACTCTCCCCAAGCGTGTTTCACAATAACTGTCAGCCCGTAATCTCCCATATCGGCTATGGTTACTACTCCCCCGTCAACTGCACTAACTTGCGTACCAATAGGCATAGCAAAGTCAATACCGTTGTGGTATTTGGGTAAGTTTATTTCCGATACTACTGAAGCACTTTGTTGGCTCGTTGAGATCCCCAAGACTGCATCTTGGGTAGCAGTGTTTAAAATCGAAGAAGGAGAGGCAAGCTGGCTTTCCAAAGACTTGACTAGCTCCAAAACCTTATCATCCACCAAGTCTGCGAAGTTTTGGGTTATTTGATACTCACCACCAGATGTAGAAAACGGTTTTGAAATTAAGGGAATATCTGAAGACGTATTGGGGAGAACACTTTGAGCCAAAACAGGATATGCAAAGCTTGAATTTAAGGAGAGAATAATAAACCATACCAAACACGCTCTGAGAAAACGCTTTGCCTGCCATTTGACTCTGTGTGGAAATATTTTCACCGTACTAGCTTATATATAATATATATTAAGTTAACGTCATTATTACGCTCATGTCAATGCGTGAAAAGCCTGTGAAATAACTTTTTAGCTATTGCCCATTGACAATTAATTCATTCCTTGTCCATTTATCTGCAAAGTGATATCATAAAAACTAGAATGAATACTGTTAAAGAGTCTTTTGTTATCATTTTTTCTTTCGCTTTTATTTTTATTGTTCTTAATACACCTCTTTATGCCTATAAAATACCAGTGTTGGGATTTCTTATTTTTTTCTCAGCCTTATATCTTGTTTTCAAGCGCCGAAAAAGAAAAGGCACTGATTTATTTATTGGATCATATCCAGAAATTGCATCTATCATTATCTGTCTCGTACTAGCTATATCTATAACAGGCGGCATCCAAAGCAACTTGTTTTTTCTTCTCTATTTTCTTCTCTTTGGAATCGCATTTCTTTTTGAACCTGTAATAATCTTTGTTTTTGTGCTTGGAATTGGCGCAATATTTTTGCAGGACGCACTGCTAAACGATGTCTTCAATAACTTCATTAAGCTTGGTTCTGTCCTACTTCTCTCACCAATAGCCTTTTTCTTTAGCAAAGAACTCAAAAATAGGGAAAACGAAAGAAGAGCAATTGACGAACAAACAGAAATCATTCTGGAAGACGCTGAAGACTTGCGCTCTCGCCTAGGTTCAAAATCACCTGAAGAGGAAGAAGATATAGATGAAATTATCGAAACAGCAAGCGAATTGAAAAAAGGATATTAGGTGACAGGTAAAGGGTTTAGTTATTAGCGTTTAGCTATAAATAAATGACTAAACTTTGTCGATTTGAGTGTAATGCATGAAAAGCCGAACGAGTGGTCAGGGGGATTCCGAGAATTCGGAGGGGGTGAAATCACCCGACAAATGAGTGAGGCTTTGAAAGCATGAGCACAACTCGACAAGAGCTTTTGGTTCTTTTAGCGGACAAAAGAACAGAAAAATATGAATCTAAAACTTCTTTTAATGTTATTTATAATTATCCTGTCTGTGCCACAAAGAGCTTCTGCTATTACCATGACAAACGACAACTGGATTCTGAAAGGTGGAAATTTTAATGACTTCTCGGGTAGCGCATCAGATTCGACTCATAAATTAAGTTTTACGGGGGGTGAGTTTGCAGTTGGTCTATATACTGGTACCAACTACAAAGTGCGCGCAGGATTTCAATATTTGCGCCCTACGGACACTTTCCGTCTCACCATCTCGGACCTAACAATCAATTTTGGAGATCTCAACCCTGGCGAGCCTATTAGCAGAACCAATACAATTACTATTTCTAATCAATCAGCTCCTGGATATCAAATCACTGCTCTTGAA